>NZ_VFEU01000003.1 GCF_007858255.1 Pseudomonas rhodesiae
TCTGTCACTGACGCGCCGTCATCGGGGGCAAGCCCCCTCCCACAGTTTGGAAGCGGCGCAATTGCTTTCTCCAAGTAATACCGACATCCAATGTGGGTGGGGCTTGCCCCCTTTAGCAGTCTGCCTGCCCCTCTGTCACTGACGCGCCGTCATCGGGGGCAAGCCCCCTCCCACAGTTTGGAAGCGGCGCAAATGCTTTCTCCAAGTAATACCGACATCCAATGTGGGTGGGGCTTGCCCCCTTTAGCAGTCTGCTAGCCCCTCTGTCACTGACGCGCCGTCATCGAGGGCAAGCCCCCTCCCAAAGTTGGAAGCGGCGCAGATACTTTTAATACCGACATCCAATGTGGGAGGGGGCTTGCCCCCGATTCCGGTGGTGCAGTCACTGACGAATGGACTGACCGAACTCTATCGGGAGCAAGCCCGTCCCGCCGTTTGGAAGCGGCGCAAATACTCGATGTGCTGCCGATGCGCCGTTTCCTGCACCACCGGCGCCAGTCGTACTTTCTGCCCCGGCAGACATTGCGCCAGCCTGGCTAAGGCCAAGGGTGTCAGCGCGCCCAACCGTGGATAGCCGCCGATAGTCTGGCGATCATTGAGCAATACGATCGGCTGCCCATCCGGCGGCACTTGGATCGCCCCCAGCGGAATCCCTTCGGAGATCAACGACGGCCCCTGATACTGCAACGGCGTGCCCAGCAGGCGCATGCCCATGCGGTCGGCACGGCTGTCCAAGGCCCAGTCGGTGTTGAACGCATCGAACAGGCTCTGGCCGCTGAACTGGCCGATCTGCGCGCCGACAATCACGTCCAGTGGGCCGCCGGTTGGCAACGCCGGCTGACTCAACTCCTGCAGGGCACCGCCGGTTCCGGAATAGCTCAACCGACCGCCTGCGGCCAGTGCGTTGCCCAAGCCATCCACACCTCCGAGTGCTTCACGGGCCACCGTCGCGCAACTGCCCAGCACCGTCGGCGCATCAAACCCGCCCGGCGCCGCCAGGTACGCCCGCGCACCGTCGGACGGTTGGGTAAAGCGCAGGCGCTGGCCCTTTTGCAGGACAATACTGCGCCCAGGGCTGATGGCGCGCTCGTCAATGTGCGCCCCCAGGTCTGCACCGGCCAGAGCCAGCAGGCAATAGTCCTCGGCCTTTACGGTGAAGCCGCCGAGGGTGATTTCCACCACCGCTGCGTTCAACGCATTGCCCAGCAGCCAATTGGCCCACGCCATCGACACCCAATCCAGCGCGCCGCCCTGGGTGACGCCCAAGTGGCGCACGCCAAAACGCCCGGCGTCCTGCAACAGGCACAGCGGGGTGCTGGCCTCGATCGATAAGCGGCTCATGGCTGCGCCTCCAGCGGTGTGTCATCGCCACCCAAGCGGATAAATTCAGCGTGATCCACCGCCTGGAAACGAACCGTGTCGCCGGGCTGCATCAGGCTGTAGCCGTCGCGCTCGCGGTCGAAGAGTTTGGCTGGGGTGCGGCCGATCAGGTTCCAGCCGCCCGGCGACACCACTGGGTAGGCC
This sequence comes from Pseudomonas rhodesiae, assembly GCF_007858255.1. Taxonomy (GTDB): domain Bacteria; phylum Pseudomonadota; class Gammaproteobacteria; order Pseudomonadales; family Pseudomonadaceae; genus Aquipseudomonas; species Aquipseudomonas rhodesiae. The sequence goes on from NZ_VFEU01000003.1 coordinate 1,525, forward strand.
GCCGTCTGCCGCTCGGCGATCCCCACACTGCCGGCCGCCACGCGTTTGCGCGGGGTGCTCAGGCGCGGAGTGGCGAGGGCTTCATCCACCAAGCCCATAAAGGCGAATCCGGGAGCGAAACCAAGGGCGAACACCTGGTATTCGTGGGCGCTGTGGCGGCGGATTACCTCGTCCACCGTCAAGCCGCTACGCTGGCTGAGCACGCTCAGTTCCGGGCCGACGCGCAGGTCGTACCACACCGGCAAAACATGGCACTGGCCGCTGCCCTGGGCCTGGGGTTGCAGGTCGGCGAGGGCTTGATCGATGCGGTGCCGCGCCTCGGCCGGGCTCAACGCGGTGAGGTCGTAATGCACCATCAAGGTGGTATAGGACGGCACCAGATCCACCAACGCCGTGCCGAAAGCGCTGCGCAAACGTTGGGTAGCGGCGAGCATCCACGGCATATTGGCTTCGGCGATCACGTCGAACAGACGCACCATCAGGCAATCGATGGCCACCACTTCAATGCGTGGCTTCATGCTGACGTCAACGCCGCGCGGATACGTTGCACGGCGGCGATGGAACTGGCGTTGTCGCCATGGACGCACAAGGTATTGGCCTGCAACACCAGGGCGCTGCCATCGCTGGCGGTGAGCGGCTCGCCGCGAGCAATAGTCAGGGCTTGCTGGAGCACGGTGTCAGCGTCGTGATGCACTGCGCCCGGCAGTTGGCGCGATACCAGGTGGCCGTGGCTGTCGTAAGCACGGTCGGCGAACGCTTCGAACCACAAGGTCAGGCCGTATTCGTCGCCCATCACCTGGGCTGCGCTGTTATCACGGGTGGCCAGCAGCATCAACGGCAAGCTGGCATCGTAGGCCGCAATGGCCTGCATCACCGCGCGCAGTTGGGCGGGTTTGGCCATCATGTCGTTGTACAACGCACCGTGGGGTTTGACATAGCTGACGCGAGCGCCCTGGGCACGGCAAATGCCATCGAGAGCGCCGATCTGGTAGTGCAACAGGTCCTGGATTTCTTCAGGGCTGTAAGCCATCGAGCGGCGACCGAACCCTTGGAGGTCCTGGTACGCCGGATGCGCACCGATTTGCACGCCATGCTTGAGCGCCAGGCTGACAGTCTTGCGCATGATGCTCGGGTCGCCGGCATGAAACCCGCAGGCCACGTTGGCGCAATCGATGAACGGCATGACCTCGGCATCCAGGCCCATGGTCCAGTTGCCAAAGCTTTCGCCGATATCACAATTCAGTAGCAGGCGGCTCACGGTGGTCGCTCCTGTAGGCTTTGTTTTTTTGTAGTGTGGGATTTTTACCGTCGGACACGCAACTTGTCCTGGCACCCCCACGCCGCTTATCGTGGAACGACTCGATTTTTGGCGCTCGCCCCATGCGGCGTCCAACTAATAAAAACCGATCCAAGCATAAGAAAAAGTTGATCCCATGAATTTGAAGTTCCTCGAAACCTTCGTTTGGGTCGCCAGGCTCAAGAGCTTTCGCCTGACCGCCGAAAAGCTCTTTACCACCCAGGCGTCGATCTCCAGCCGCATCGCCGTGCTGGAAAGCGAACTGGGGGTGAAGCTGTTCCTGCGCGATTCCCGGGGGGTGAGCCTGACCCCGGAAGGCGTCAAGGTGCTCGACTATGCCGAGCAGATGATGGTGACCCTGCAAGGTTTGAAACAATCCCTGGAGACCACCAGCAGCAAGGTCGGACGGATTCGGATCGGTGCCATGGACACGGTGATCCACACCTGGCTCAGCCCGTTGGTGGCGGAATTGATGGACCATTTCCCGCTGGTGGAAATCGAATTGGTCGCCGATACCGCGCTGAACCTCAGCGATCAGCTGCAAAAAGGCTTTCTCGATCTGATCCTGCAAACCGACCTGCTGCGCCTGGAAACCGTGCGCAGCCTGGAACTGGGCAGCCACCCGATGGCCTGGATCGTCGCCAGCCAATCGATCTATAACCGTGACTATGCCTCCCTTGCCGACCTGGCCCAGGAACGCATCATCACTTATTCGAAAAATTCCCACCCGCACCAGGACGTGATCCGCCTGATGCAAGCCAACGGCGTTGCTGCGCCGCGTATGAACTGCGTGAACTCAGTGTCGGCGATCACTCGCCTGCTGCGCGACGGCTTCGGGATTGGCGCGCTGCCGCCGGTGCTGGTCGGCGAAGAACTGGCCCGCGGTGAACTGCTGATGCTGCCCATGGAACAACGTTTGCCGAACCTGCAAGTGGTGGTGTCGTGGCGCGTGGGTGTGGAGTTGGTGGAGGAGATCGTGGGGTTATGCCAGAAAGTAGTGGCCCGGTATGCCGAGGAAGTCGGCGAAGAGCGGATGGTGCTGGCAACTGAATAAACCGGATACGAATGTGGGAGCGGGCTTGCCCGCGATAGCGTCAGTGACAGTTCGGCTGACTGATCCACTGCTATCAGGGGCAAGCCCCCCTTCCACATTTGCTCGAGATGGGCGTTACAGGCCCTTGAGGTCCCGCTCTTCAATCGGCCGGCTCTGGCGCAGGCGCTTGCCGCCCAGCACGATCCAGTCGATCAAGCGGTACAGGCATTCCAGGCCGAACGACAACAGCATCGCCCCACCCAGGCCCCAGCCCATGGCTTCGGGGGTCAGCAGGATCTGGTAGCTGTAGCCGTTCCAGGTTTCCTGGCGGATATCCGGGTCGGCGGCCACCGCCACTTGCAGCGCGCGGATATACCAGGGGCCCTGCATGGCCTGGAATTGCTTGTCCAACGCCACTTGGCGATCGAGCAAAGCGCCCAGGCTGCTGGCATCGCTCTGGAACACCGGGTCATCGCTGGCGCGGTAATGCTCGACCAGGGCGTGCATGTCCCCCTTGAAGAACTGCTGCGCCGTGGTTTCGAAGCCACGCAGGCTGGTCTGGGCCTCGATCAGGTGGGCTTCGACGCGCTTGGCGTAATCGCTGATAAACCCCGGCACTTGCACACCGACCAACAGGCCAATGGCAAACAGCACCAACCGCAGATAGCTGAGCAACATAGTCGATGTCCTTACTCGGTAATGCCCTGGCTGACGCATTCTCCGCGTCGCCATAGGCTCCATTGACCCGGTTCGTAGCGGGTCCAGTTTTCGTTGTCGGTCAGGGGTTCGGTGGCAATCACCGTAACCACGTCGTTGGGCGTGGTTTCGGCCTGAAAATCGACGATCACGTCGACATCTTTCAAGCGCGCCGGGCCGAACGGAGCACGCCGGGTGATCTGGGCCAGTTTGGTCGAGCAATAGCAGAACAGCCAGTCGCCATCGCTGAGCAGGCAGTTGAAGACGCCTTTGCTGCGGTACTCGGCGCAAGCGGCGATCAGGTCCGGCAGCATTTGCTCGATGCCCACCGGCTCGGGGAAGGCTTCGCGCACGCGGTTGAGCAGATCGCAGAACGCCGCTTCGCTGTCGGTATCCCCCACCGGCCGGTAGAACGTGGCTCGCGGGGCAAAATCCGCCAGTTGGCCGTTATGGGCAAAACACCAGTTGCGCCCCCACAATTCGCGCACGAACGGGTGGGTATTGGCCAGGCTCACCTTGCCGACATTGGCCTGGCGGATATGGCCAATCACCACTTCGCTTTTGATGGGATAACGCTGCACCAGCAGGGCGACTTCCGATTCGCTGCTCGCGGCCGGGTCCTGAAACAGACGCAGGCCACGGCCTTCGTAGAACGCGATACCCCAACCGTCGCGGTGCGGCCCGGTGCGCCCACCGCGCTGCATCAGCCCGGTAAAGCTGAACACGATATCGGTGGGGACGTTGGCACTCATGCCCAATAATTCACACATGCCAGGGCTCTCGCTGCAGGGCTTACAACGTTAAAGACGCGGTTCGACTCGCATACCGCTGACGGGCGCCGGGCGCCGGAAAGGTTCGTCATCGTCCTGGTCTTCGGCGGCCAGGGCGGCGTCGGTGGCGGCCTTGCGCTCGCGGCGCGCCTTGGCGGCACGCTCGATGGGCCAGCGGATCAGCACGAACACCAGGTACACGCCGAACGCGATCATCGTGTACATGAACAAATCGGAGATGGCACGCCAGGCGTTATTGCCGACCTTGAGCACCAGGTCCATCGCCGTAATGGCCACGGCCGGCGCGAACTGGGTCTTGACCGGGTCGACAATGGTCGGGCTGAACAACAGCACCGCCATCAGCAGTTGCAGCGGCTCGCGCAGCCAGCGCCAGATCCAGCGGGTCATGCGCCACCACACCAACAGGCAGCCCAAAGCGGCGAAGGCGTAAAGGCCCCAAGCGGTCAGATAGTCGTTCTCGGTCATGGTGTCCATGGCAAGGTTGGCAAACAGACGGCTATCATAACGGCTTTTGCGTGTCACGGCTGCAATGCCCGCCACCTTCCGCCAGACAGAGAGTGATCCATGCCGTCATCGACCCACATCACTGCCGCCCCGATTGCCCGCAAGGCCCGCGGCCAGGACCCGTACGCCTGGCTGCAAGAGCGTGACAGCGCCGAAGTGCTTGATTACCTCAAAGCGGAAAATGCCTGGCAGCAAGCCCAGCTCGCCGATCAAGCGGCCCTGCGCGAAAGCCTGTTCGACGAGATCAAGGGGCGCATCCTCGAAACCGACCTGTCCCTGCCCTCCCCCTGGGGCCCGTACCTGTATTACACGCGCACCACCGCCGGTGACGAATATGCGCGCCACTACCGCTGCCGTCGCCCCGCCGACGACAGCAACCAGGTGGATGACAGCAGCGAAGAACTGTTGCTGGACCCGAACGCCCTGGCCAACGGCGGCTTCTTCTCCCTCGGCGCGTTCAGCATCAGCCCCGACCATCAGCGCCTGGCCTACAGCCTCGATACCAGTGGCGATGAGATCTACACCCTGTTCGTGAAGGAATTGGCCACCGACAAAGTCAGCGAACTGGAATTCGATCACTGCGACGGCAGCATGACCTGGGCCAACGACAGCCTGACCCTGTTCTTCGGCGAATTGGACGACACCCACCGCCCGCACAAGCTGTATCGCTATCGCCTGGATGGCACGGCGGCGCAGGAAGTGTTCCACGAGCCTGACGGACGGTTCTTCCTGCATTGCTACCGCTCAAGCTCCGAACGCCAGTTGCTGCTGGCCCTGGGCAGCAAGACCACCAGCGAAATCTGGGCGCTGGACGCCAACCAGCCGCACCTGGACTTCACCTGCCTGGCGCCTCGGGTGGAGGATCACGAATACGATGTGGACCACGGCCAGCTCAATGGCCAGTGGACCTGGTTTATCCGCAGCAACCGCGACGGCATCAACTACGCGCTGTTCGTCGCCGCCGACACCGGCGACGTGCCTACCGAAGCCGATTGGCACAACCTGATCCCGCACCGCGACGACGTGATGCTCGACGGCGTGAGCCTGAACGCCCGCGCCATGACCCTGAGCCTGCGCATCGGCGGCCTGCCGGTGATCGAAGTGCATCCCCAGGACCTGGCGGCCTACCGTGTGGAATTGCCCGACGCCGCGTACAGCCTCTACGTACAAAACAGCCTGGAGTTTCCCAGCGACCGCATCCGTCTGCGCTACGAAGCACTGAACCGTCCGGCCCAAGTGCGGCAGTTGGAGCTGGCCAGTGGCGCGCAACAGGTGCTCAAGGAAACCCCGGTACTCGGCGTGTTCAATGCCGACGACTATGTGAGCCAGCGCCTGTGGGCCACGTCGGCCGATGGCACCCAGGTGCCGATCAGCCTGGTGGTCAAGCGCGATCAGGTGGGCAAGCCGACACCGTTGTACCTGTATGGCTACGGCGCCTACGGTTCGAGCCTGGACCCGTGGTTCTCCCATGCGCGCCTGAGCCTGTTGGACCGGGGCGTCGCATTTGCCATTGCGCATGTGCGCGGCGGTGGCGAGTTGGGCGAGGCCTGGTATCGCAACGGCAAGCAGGAACACAAGCAGAACACTTTCAGCGACTTTATCGCCTGCGCCGAACACTTGATCGCCCAGGGCCTGACCACGTCCAAGCAACTGGTCATCAGCGGCGGCAGTGCCGGCGGTTTGTTGATCGGCGCGGTACTCAACCAACGTCCCGAGCTGTTCCAGGCGGCGATTGCCGAAGTGCCGTTCGTGGATGTGCTGAACACCATGCTCGACCCGGAACTGCCGCTGACCGTCACCGAATACGACGAATGGGGCAACCCCGAAGACCCGGATGTCTACGCACGCATCAAAGCCTACGCGCCGTACGAAAACGTCCGCGCCCAGGCTTACCCGGCCATGCTGGTGATTGCCGGCTACAACGACAGTCGCGTGCAGTACTGGGAAGCGGCCAAGTGGGTGGCCAAGCTGCGCGACACCAAGACCGACGACAACCTGCTATTGCTCAAGACCGAACTGGGCGCCGGTCACGGTGGAATGAGCGGTCGCTATCAGGGATTACGTGACGTAGCGCTCGAATATGCATTTGTGTTCAAGGCGCTCGGGTTGATTTAGGAACTTAGTGCGGCGGTTCGGTCTGAACACAGGACCGCCCCTGTTTTGATGGACCCAATTGCTGCCATGCCACCACCGACACAACTCAATAATGAAATCCGCGACATGCTCATGGACTGCGGATTGTTCGATCCTTTGTTGCCGGAGGATTTTCATATCGCTGCCGGCTACTTCAACATCAGCACCATTGCCCAGGGCGAGGTGATCTTTCTCGAAGGCGATGCGGGCACCTTCATGTGCATCCTCCACAGCGGCCAAGTGGCGGTGCAGAAGGCTCATCACGACGGCCAACCCGTGACCATCGCCACCCTGCGCAGCGGCCGGGCCTTTGGCGAGATGGCGGTGCTCGACGGCGAGCGACGCTCGGCCAGTTGCGTGGCCGCCAGTGCTTGCGTGCTGTTGAACCTGGGCAAGGACTCCCTGGAGAAAATGCTCAACGAAGCGCCACGGGTCGCTGCCAAGATTATCCGCGCGATTGCGATTGCCTTGTCCAAGCGCCTGCGCATGGCTGACGGGCAACTGCTATCGCAGCAGTTCTAGCCGCCGGGTGTCTTGGGTTTACTGTCGTTCTGCTGCAAACCGGGCACTGTCTGGTCTTTTGGCGGTGCGGGCAAGACGATGGGCGCCAGGGGCGGCGAGCCGTTGGTCTTGGGCACCACCGGCGGGGTGACCTGGGGATACAGGGTGGGCGTTGGCGTGCCCGGTGCGCCGGGAGTTGGCGCGGGGGCGACCGGTACGGTTTGCAACTCCTGAGCCTGCGCCGCACCCAATGCGAGCGCGCTCAACACAATGACCGTTAGAATGCTGCACTTCATCGATGGCTCCATGGCCTGACCGGAATGTCGTAAGGCTACTCCCAACCGCGCAAGAATGCCCTTCCCAATGAGATTTCCATGAAACGTTTCGTTCTGCTGGACACCACCCCAATCCCTGACAACGGCGGTGCCTTGTGCCTGTTCGAATACGGCGAGGATTTTGTCATCAAGATCCAGGGCGGCGACGGTGGCCAGTTGATGAACACGCGCATGCACGGTTCCGAGGACGCGCTGGCCGAGATCCCCTGCCGCAAAGTTGCCGGCCGCCCGAACTCGCGGGTGTTGATCGGCGGTCTGGGCATGGGCTTCACCCTGGCCTCGGCCCTCAAGCATCTGGGCAAAAATGCCGAAGTGGTGGTGGCCGAACTGGTGCCTGGGGTCGTGGAATGGAACCGTGGACCGCTGGGGGAAAAATCCGGCCGGCCATTGCTGGACCCACGCACGGTGATCCGCCAGGAAGACGTGGCCAAGGTACTGCAGGCCGAGCCCCAAGGGTTTGACGCGATCATGCTCGACGTCGACAACGGCCCCGAAGGCCTGACGCAAAAGGCCAATAGCTGGCTGTATTCCGCCGGTGGCCTGGCCGCCTGCGCCAAGGCGCTGCGCCCCAAGGGGGTGCTGGCGGTGTGGTCGGCCAGTGCGGATAAGCTGTTCAGCGATAAACTGCGCAAGGCCGGCTTCAAGGCCGAGGAAGTGCAGGTGTTCGCCCATGGCAACAAAGGCACGCGGCATACCATCTGGATTGCGGAAAAGCTTAAGGGCTGAATCCCCTTGTGGTTGGGGCTTGCCCCCGATAGCGGTCTATCGGTGCCAGGTGCAGTGACTGCCCTCAAGCAGCTAGAATCAACCCTATCCGTGACCCACCTAATAGCCAGGAGCCATGATGAGCTCGACTAACCCGCCCTCCCACACCGCCAAGCTGGACCGCATCCTCGCCGATGCCCAGCGCGACCGTGAAATGGGCTACCGCGACAAAGCGCTGAAGATGTACCCCCACGTATGCGGCCGCTGCGCCCGCGAATTCTCCGGCAAGCGCCTGAGTGAACTGACGGTACACCACCGCAACCACAACCATGATGACAATCCCCAGGACGGTTCCAACTGGGAATTGCTGTGCCTGTATTGCCACGACAACGAACACTCGCGTTATACCGACCAGCAGTACTTCGGCGAAGGCTCGACCAGCAGCCCGACGATTGCCAAGGCCACCCACAACCCGTTCGCGGCATTGGCGGGCTTGATGAAGAAAGACGACTGAACATTGCCGTCGCCTGTTCCCTCCCGCTTCCCACATTTCTAGCGGGCTCACAAGCGAAATGTGGGAGGGCGCTTGCCCCCGATAACGCGGGCCCAAGCAATACATGCCCTCCAAGCCGTATAATCACCGCTTTTCTTCAAGGCACCCTTCCCCGTGGGCAATAAACGCTACAGCTGCATCGGTCTGTATAACCCCAAATCCCCCGAAAACGTCGGTTCGGTGATGCGTGCCGCCGGCTGCTATGGCGTGGCTTCGGTGTTTTACACCGGCGTGCGTTACGAGCGCGCCCGGGACTTCATCACCGACACCAAGAAGGTCCATCACGACATCCCGCTGATCGGCATCGATGACCTGAAAAAAATCCTGCCGCTGGGCTGCATTCCGGTGGCCGTGGAACTGGTGGACGGCGCCCGCCCGTTGCCGGAGTACACCCATCCCGACCGCGCGCTGTATATCTTCGGCCCGGAAGACGGCTCCCTGGATAAAGACATCCGCGACTGGTGCGAAGACGTGGTGTACATCCCCACCACCGGCTGCATGAACCTCGCCGCCACGGTCAACGTGGTGCTGTACGACCGCTTGGCCAAGGGCAACAACACCCGTTCGGGCCCCAAGTACTGATTTTTTCGGAACATCCAGCGTCTGCGAGCAGTCAGTTGCAGACACTTGCCCTTGTTGGAGAGAGATCATGAGCGACAGCAAAACCTTGCGCCCTGTCATCGAACACACGCCGTTCCAGACTCAGCCCACCCAGAACGTACACGGCTGGGAGCGCATCGGCTCCGTGGCCGGTGGCGTCGTGATGGTCGGCAAAGGCCTGCGCCGCGGCGGGATTTTCGGCCTGATCCAAGTGGCAATCGGCGGCGTCGCCCTGGCGCGCGGCTTCACCGGGCACAGCTCGCTCAAGGACAAACTGGAACAAGGCCGCCAGGAAATGAACGCCGTGCGCACAAAGATCGAGCGCGCCGGTGAAGAGTTGAAGAACCTCAAGACCCGTGCCGAAGTGGCGGCGGAGAAAGCAGTTAAGACTGCCGACTGATACAGCGTTTCGACGTCGTGGAGATTTAACTGTGGGAGGAGCATTGCCCACTCCCACAGTTAAATCTGTGCGTGCAGGGCTGAGGATCAGCGTAAAAGCTTGGAGTCGAGCACTACCGACGATTCGCCGATGATGCTGTCGGCCAACTGCACAAATTCCGCAGTGGTGATGCTATCGGCGCGCATTACTGCCTGTGCCAAGTCATCCAGTGAGCGCTTGTTGTGGGTTTTCACGCGGATCTCGCGATCCAGCTCTTGCATCACCAGTACCGCCCGGGAAACCGTCGCACCGCTGACATGGTCGCCGCGCAGGCTGGTCACGTCCTTGCCTTCCTTGGTCAGCCGCGCCTGAATCGCCGCGTAGCGCTCATCGGTGATACCACCGCCACGGCGCAGCAATTCGATGGCGTAAAACTCCGCCAACCCTTCGCTGATCCAGTCGCTGGTGTCATGGTCATTGAAGCGACCAACCGCCTGCACCACCTCGCGCAACAACGGGCTGCTGCCGTTTTCGCTGACCAACGGCGTGCGGCTGTTGAGAAAGATCGAGTCACGCGCCGCGAATGCACCTCGGCGCATCGGATCACTGGCGCCCACCACCAGCAGTTTCGCCGGGTGGCGCGGGAATGCCGCTTCCACCTGCGGCCAGACAAAAGTCAGCAGCGTCAGCACATCCATGCGCCGCATGGCCTGCCCCTTTGGTGACGCCACGGTGACGTCGGTCTCCCCCAGGCGCACGCGACGACTGCCCAGGTTGCCGGCGAGCATCCAGCCAGTGGGACGGTCGAACAGGCGCGAGACATTGTCGATACGGAATTTATTCTTACCGATCCGTGGCCAGGCGGTTTCGACGCTCTTCCAGGCGGCCGGCAGGTCGAATACCAGGCGCGAGATCAACTCAACCCCGTCCTGCTGATCGAGCCGCGCGGGCGGCACCAGATCCTCGCCGCGAAACACCGCCCAGCTCGGCGTGAGCCGCGTGTCATACACACCCGGCTTGCGTGTATGCGTAAGGCGGACCCGGTAGGTCAGGCTGGCTTTGTCCGCGCCGGGCTGCCACAGGCCACGGTGACCAGTGACTTTCCACTGCCCTTCAGCCTTGAAGTCGCTGTAGTCGCCGCCGCTGCCCAAATCGAAATCCAGACTGCGCACTGCCGAGCCCTGGGACAGGCTGATACGCACCTCGGCCTGTTCGGTCTGCGGCAGCAGTTTGACGTGGTAGTCCAGGTCGACTTTCCTGGCGCTCCACGCCGCGCCGCTGATGGCCAGCATCACCAGACCTGCCGCCCACTTGGCTGCAACTGTCATACACACTCCCCTCAGCCAGCGCGGAAAATCAGGTAATCCTCCCAGTCGTCTTCGGGCACGCTGCCTTCGCTGAGCATGCGCCCGGACTGGGAAATACGTTCATGGTGCACGGCGTCGCGGTCACCGCAGACGAGATGGTGCCAAAGCGGCAAATCCTTGCGCTCACTCACCAGGCGATAGCCGCAGGTGGGCGGCAGCCACTTGAACTGGTCGGCCTGGCCTGGCGTGAGTTGGATACAGTCCGGCACCGAGGCGCGGCGGTTGGGGTAGTCAGTGCACTGGCAGGTTTTCAGGTCCAGCAACTTGCAGGCGATGCGCGTGTAATAAACGCTGTTGTCATCTTCGTCTTCAAGCTTTTGCAGGCAGCACAAGCCACAGCCGTCGCACAACGACTCCCATTCCTCCTGGTCGAGTTGATCGAGGGTTTTGCGTATCCAGAAGGGTTCGACTTTGGCGGCCATGGGTCTGCATCGGTATCGGTCTGTGAAAAGGCCGCCAGTCTAGTGCCCTCGCCCCTCGGGGCCAAGCGCTTACGACTGGCGGTGTTGCAAGACTTGTCAGTCTAGCGGGCGCGCAGTAGCTTGGAGCGCCGAATTGACCATCAGGAGCCCGCCCATGACCCGCGTTGCCGACTACCCGATCCATCCCCAGTTCACCGAACGCTGGTCGCCCCGCGCGTTTACCGGCGAGAGCATCCCGAAGGAGACCTTGCTGAGTTTCTTCGAGGCCGCACGCTGGGCGCCATCAGCCTACAACTCCCAACCGTGGCGCTTTCTCTACGCACGCCGCGACACGCCGGACTGGGAGCGCTTTCTGGGCCTGCTCAATGAATTCAATCGCGGCTGGGCACAGCATGCCTCGGCCCTGGTGATCATCGCCTCGAAAACCGACTTCATTGCCCCTGGCGCCAGCGAGGAAACCCCGGCGCTGTGGCACACCTTCGACACCGGCTCGGCCTGGGGCCATCTGGCACTGCAAGCCAGCCTCAGCGGTTGGTACACCCATGGCATGGCCGGTTTCGATCAGGAACTGACCCGTAAAGAGTTGAAGATTCCCCAGGGGTACGCACTGCATGCGGCGGTGGCCGTGGGCAAGCTGGGCGACAAATCGAGCCTGCCGGAATACCTGCAAGGCCGCGAACTGCCGAGCCCGCGCCGGCCGTTGAGCGAGTTGGTATCCGAAGGTGATTTCAGCCTGTAAGCCCGTACGCCCTGCCGCTCAACGGCAGGGCGTGCTGTGACGCCACCTGGGCTCAAACCTACGCCCGCCCCCGTCGTGTCATGAGCCAATCAACCCACTGAACTGCCAAAGCAAGGTGCTCTTCATGTCGTTGTAGGCATCCAGAACGGGGCCGACTACGAACTCCGCCGGCATCGATTGGATATCCACCGGATACACCACTTTATCGCGGGCCGAATACAGGAAGTTCTTGAGCTGCAAGTCCTGGTGATAGATGCCTTTTTCCTCCATTCGCCGCAGTGCGTCCTCCAGTAAGGTTCTGGCCTGCGGCGGCAAGCTGCGGCCGCCGACGGTGCTGAGCGCAACGCCATCCAACTTGCCCATTTTTATATAGGCCTGCTCGCCTTCGATAATCGCCGTTGCAAAGCCAGCGCCGTAATAGGTGTTCAGGCAGTCAGTTTCTATCTGCACATAACTGGGGATATAGCCACGGACGGGATCAACGAACTCTTTATAGACACTCTTGCCGTCAAGGCTTTCGTAAATTGTGCCTTCGCCACCTGCGCCGATGATGGGCCCGAGATCCTCGGCAACCGTAGGTGGATTACCGCCGCGAGCCCCCAGCCGCAGCCACAGGTCGCCTTCGACATGCTGCACCATCACCGGCGTCTGGCGATTGTTGTGGTAAATCCTCGCCTGCACCGCACCGTCTTGGGTACGGGTGACTTGCCGAACCTCATACACAGCGGTTGCACCGGTGCTGTCGGTTTGGCGGATAAAGGACAGATGGCCATCCGCTCCCGTATAAACCCCTCGACTGTTGCGCGTAAGCCCGGCAATCCTGGACTCGGGCACGCTGTACTGCCTCAGGGCTAGGTTACTCAGCTCGCTACCCGGATCGCGTCTTACGGTGGTCAAGGCCCCGCCTACCGCTTTGGTCTGCGCGGTGAACTCCTCCAGCGGGGGCCCATATGGGCGCAGGTGGTCGACATCAAAGGCATACCAACGACCGTTATTAAGTACCGCGCCCCCCTCGACTGCCTGGCCCGCCACCTTGAACGTGCCGGTTGCCGCTGCGTCGTACTGCTTGCTGACCGTCTTCAACAGGTCATAGCTGCCGGCGGCGCCCTTGAGCTGATTGACCCCGCTCAACGCCTTGCCCAGCAGGTAACTGCCACCCCGACGGATCAAACCCGCGCCTTGACCGATCAAATCGCCCAGGCCACTGGCCGGGTTGAATGCACCGATTGCGGTAGTGCCGATGATCCTGGCCACCTTCAACGCCTTGACCCCAGCAGACGCCGCCGTGGCGCCCACTTTCGCCAACCTGGTTGAGGCCCCTGCGCCGGCGGTGACAAAACCGAAGACATCCATACCCAGGTCCAATGCGCCATCCAGGTAATTGCCCTGCTTAAAATTGCCGATCGCCGACCGGAGCGGCAGCAGATTCAGGAAAAAATCCGCCAGCTTCCATTCGTTCTCCATCTGCCGATCGTAGGTCGTGACGCCCTTGGCCTGCTTGACCGCTTCGTCATTGTCGATATCCAAATGTTCGACAAAGGCGTCGGCGATGAACTGTGTTCGCGCACTCTCAAAACTTGACGGAACGGTCTGCTCTATCCGATTCGGCGCAGCACCGCTGTTATGCCGCGGTGTGAAGGGTTCGATAGGGAAGACCCGGTTGGCCTCGCGCTCACGCTCGCGGGTCAGCAACGAAGCCGGCATCGTTCGAATAGCGCCTTGCTTCAGATCCAGGGCGTAAACGCTGACGCCATGGGGCCGGGTGGCCTTGATCAGTAGCGTGGGGTTCTTGTGCTCCAGGGTCCTGCCGGTCAAGCCCAGCCCCAGCGCGTATGTATGGTTCTGGAAAAATTCGAGTTTTCCATATTCGAGGTTTTGTCGATCAGCCAACGGCAATTGCGCCACCAGGTGTTTGATGGTCGTGCCTATGCCCTGCTTGCGCGCAGCGATTGCCTGGTTGAGTTGGTTATTGAAAACCCCATGGGCGTCCAGCTTCAGGGACTTGCCCTTGATCGCCTTGCTCAGGCGTGGGTCGCGGGTTTCCCAGGCATAGTTGTGCAACCCGCCCATGGCAATATCGAGCATCGAATGCAGCCCCGCTGGCGCGCGGTTCGGGTCGTACAGTGGCTGGTCGAATCCGGGCCTCGGGTCTTTGACGCTCAGGCGCTTGGCCTCGAAGGGCAGGCCCTCGCCGAACCGCTCCTTGAGCTTGGCCAACGCAATCTCCTTGCGGTTCGGCAGCTCGGTTTCCACCAGGCTGGAAGCCTGCACACGCTCATCCAACTGGCGATTGAAAGCGGTTCTGACCCGCTCGATCTCGGCTGGGGTGTAGCGCTCGTCGGGTTTGACCGACACCACGCCGTTGACCACGCCCCAATCCAGCAAAGCGGCGCTCTGGGCGTGTTGGGTGACTAGCGGATCGGTCATGGCGGCACGCTTGGCCTGGAGCATGACCTGGGCAAACGTCATATTCGGCACCGACCCCGGCGCCTGGGCCTCAATGGCCGCCGCCGCAATCGACAGGCTGACCCAGGCCGGACTGCCAAAGGTCACGTTGTCAGGCAGATCCTTGACCAGAAGCTGCGGGGCGGTGCGGGCCAGTAGCGCGTAGGCGCCCACATTGGCCATGCCGGCGCTGGTCTGGCCGCTGTCCACCAAATGCTGCTTCAGCCCGGCGCGTATCTCGGCGATGGGCCTGCCCCAGTAGCGCGGCAGAGCCAAATCGAAGCCTGCGACTGTATTGCGACGAGGTGCGGCGACCGATTGGGGATCGAGCACCACGTTGATGGCCGCCAGCGTGTAATCGTTGACGCTGGTGTCGGTGGCGATGCCATTCAACTGTTGCTGCATGGCCTGGCCCAGTGCCTGGCCACGGGCGGAACCGACCAGCATTTGCAACGCCTTCGCCGGATCGTCGGCGGCATCGCTGGGGAGCGGACGGTTGCCGTTGAGGTACTCCAGCACCCCTGCACTGGGGCCCGTCTGGGGATTATTCGGGTGACGCGCGGCATAGTCGGTGGCGGCGCGCAGCAATTTGCGCTGTGCATCGCTCGTCAGCGCGACAGGCCAGGACAGGCCACCGCCGAAATTACCCAAGGGATGCGCCAGGGCGCGCTCGCTGACCGCGTCCGCCAGGCTTGTCAGGTGAAAGAACCTGGCCGGCAGGCGCAGACCGTTGGCCTGGATAAAAGCCTCAAGTGTTGGGGCGGCACCGAGCTGCGCAAGGCTTGAGGAGTCGGGATGCAGGTCCATCCGTGTCTGCCGCAACGCAGCCTGCACAGCCTGTGGCGTGGCCGCCGGGCCAAGCCGGGTCGCCATGGCTGCGAGCTGTTGCCCGAGGACTTTCCAGTTATGCCGGTCGCCCAACGCCGTGCGCAGGTGAGCATTAGCGGTGGGCAACGCCGCCGGTACCTGGGACGGGGGAATGACCGCGTCGGCAGCCGGCGCGGGGAATAACGGAGTAACGCCAGAAGATGAGGAAACAGCACCGGAACTGAGCATGGGCGGGCACTCTTTTTGGCAAAGAGCGCCAGCCTCACACAGGGCGATAAACGGCGAAATCGACTGAGTGTGAGCAGACGTTTTTAAACTCCGTGAGCCCCACCCTCGACCGCCGCATGGCCGAACGGCCGCGACCCTGTGTATTCAATAGCCGCGGTCGAAACTCACGGTGCCGCGCAAGGGCCCACTGGCCTGATACGCGCGTAAATTTTCGATAAACAAATCCACCATCATCGGCGGCGAGGTCGGCGCCGAACTGTGCCCGGTCAACAATAGGCCCCAGGCGGTCCAGAACGGATGGCGCTGCGGCAACGGCTCCTGGCGGCATACATCGATCACCGCACCCGCCAGATGCCCTTCCTTGAGGGCTTCGACCAGGTCGGCATCGACCACCGCCACGCCGCGCCCGACGTTGATAAACAGCCCGGTCGGCTTGAATTGCTTGAACAGCGCCGCGTCGTACAGGTCGTGGGTGTTGGGCGTGTTCGGCAGCAGGTTGATCACGTAGTCGGCCTCCCCCACCAAGCGCCCCAGTTGGTCCAGGCCGGCCACTTCGATAAACGGCGCCTGCTCCCGCGCAGTGCTGGCGATGCCGTACAACTTGACGCCGAACGGCAGCAGAAACTGCGCCACGCTTTGGCCGATATCCCCGCAGCCGACGATCAGCACCGTGCGCCCCGCCAGGCTCTGGCCCATGCGGTTGTCCCACTTGCGCTCGACCTGGCTGACCAGACGTGCCAGCACTTCACGCTCGTGGCCAAGCATATAGGTGAGCACAAACTCGGCCATCACCTGGCCATAGATGCCTACCGCACGGGTCAGGCGATAGTTGCGCGGCAAGCCATCGGCCAACAGTGGCGTGATGCCGGCCCAGGTCGATTGCAGCCATTGCGGCTGATGGCCCTGGCGCAACAGCGTCGCCAGCAGGTCCGGCTGGCCCAGCCACACCGGGCAATCGGCGGCCAGGCGCGATAACTCGGCGGAGTCGCCGCTGGTCAGCACCTCCAGGTCCGGCGCGGCTTCGCGCAGCAGTCGCGCATAGAGCGGGTGATCCTGTTCAGCAATCAGAACACGCATGGTTCAAACCTTTCAAAAACAGTGCAGACGGCCGCCCGCATCCTTACGGCCACCGCCAACTCATACGATTTCATTGAAAATGTGCCCCGGACAGGGCACCTACCGATCACATCGGGTCATTGCGACGCAGCAGCTCTTCGGGCAAGTGTTCGATGTACTCGTCCTCGGCCGGCGGCATTTGCAGGTGGTAGCCCTGCTTGTCGAGGTTTTCCAGTACCTGGTGGATGTCTTCCTGTTGCAGCTTGCGCTCGGGCGTCAGCACCAGGTCGAAGGCATGCACCGGTTTGCCGAATACGCTCACCAAACCTTCGGGTACGCGTTCGAGGGCATCGCTCTTGAGCACGTACAGGTACATGCCGGCGCGTTTGGGGCTGCGGTAGATGGAGCAAATACGTTTCAAGGCTGTTCTCCGGCAGTGGCCAGGCTGTCGAGCAGCGCCTGGCCCATCAACTCGCGGCGCCAGCCACGCAGCGAGTCTGGCAATTGGTAAGGCCCATCGGGGTAGCCGCTTTTAACCAGGGCTTCGAGGGTTTTCTTGCGCAGCATCAGCTCCGGCGCCATGTCCAGGCGTTCGGCTTCGGCCTGGCCGAGGGCGCGCAGTTGCTTGATCAGCGCGGCGGCGTCCACCGGCAACGGCTCGGCGATGGCCGGCGGCCATTGATCGGCGGGCACACTGCCGGCACGCTTGATCAGATCCAGCAGGAACTGGCCGTCCTGGCGCACGGTGCGCGGGTGCATGTCTTCGATCTTGCCCAGGGCGGCGAGGTTATCCGGCTGGGACTTGGCCAGGGGCCAGAGCGAATGTTCACGAATGATGCGGTTGCGCGGCAGGTCACGGGCACGGGCCTGTTGCTCGCGCCAGGCGCACAGCTCACGCAATACGGCCAGTTGCGCGCGGGACAGTTTCCACGCCAGCTTGGCTTCGCGGTACACCTCGTACGGGTCGACTTCGCGGCGCAGGTTGGCCACCAGTTCGGCACCGTCCTCCAATACCCAGGCGTATTTGTCGTCCGACAGCCGTGGGCGCAAGCGTGTGTAGACCTCGGCCAAGTGCACCGCGTCTTCGGCGGCGTAGCTGATCTGGGTTTCGGACAAGGGCCGCTGCAGCCAGTCCGAGCGGGTTTCGCCCTTGGGCAGCTCGATATCCAACACGGCTTGCACCAGACGCGAATAGCCCATGGAGAAACCGAGGTTCAGGTAAGCCGCCGCCAGTTGGGTGTCGAACAACGGCACCGGCAGGCTGCCGGTCAGGCGCAGCAGTACTTCGAGGTCTTCGCTGCAGGCATGCACCACCTTGATCACGGCTGGGTTTTCCAGCAAGGCGGCCAGGGGTTGCCAGTTGTCGATGGTCAGGGGATCGATCAGGTAGGCGCGAACGCCATCACCGATCTGGATCAGCCCGGCAATGGGGTAAAAGGTATCGACCCGCATGAATTCGGTGTCGAGGGCGACGAATGGCAACTGCTGCCATTCGGCGCAATGCTGGCCGAGGCTATCGTTGTCGCAGATCCAGTGAATATCGATGGCCACACGGCTCTCCCTTGAAGAATGGCGCGCAGTATATATCGCGCAAGAGGCTTGCGAGCATCCACAGTGCACAGCCGATCATGAAAACTCAGACAGGAGTTGAAGAATAGTCCGACAGATGGGAGTTATCATCTCTTACGCAGTACGTAGACCCGCCATACCGCCGAGCCCGGCACGAATTCCTGATGATGCAGCACGTTGAACCCCGCCTGACGAAACTCTGCCTCGACGACGGCGCGGGAGTTGACCGAAACAATCACGGTGTCGCGACTGACCCGATGAAACTCGCGCAGCAACGCCAGGCGCCCTTCGCTGTCGGGCACATGACGAAACAATTCCAGGCAGAAGATGCAATCCACCGCGTTTTCCGACAAGCCAATGGAAAACGCCGACCCCTGGAACGTCTTGACGCGCTTGAGCAACGACGCCGGGTAGTGGGTGCGAGCATGGTCGAGCATGGCCTGGGAATTATCCGAGGCCAGGATCACCCGGTTGACGTGCTCGGCCAGCACCGGCCAAAACCGCCCAGAGCCGCAGGCCAGGTCGAGGATCAGCCCCGGCTCGCCGGCCACTTTCAACGCCTGGCGCACCAGCCAGGCGTCGCGCCACGCCACCAGACGCCGGCGCAGCCCAGGCGGGCGCGTATCGCCGCAGACACGGGCGTGCTCACGACCACAGCGTTCGGCGTATTCAATCTCGATGGAGGATGGAGGTTGTGACGACATCTATGGGCTCATCTGGGTGAAACGGTAGTGAACGACCTTGATTGGCAGCTTAACGGCGGCAACGTGAAAAAAAGGTCGAAGACACTACCGTTAATCCCGTCATGCTTGATGCAAATACCAGCGCCAATCCTGTTCACCGACTTGCCCCATGAACTGGCGGTATTCGGCGCGCTTGACCGCCAGGTACACGCCGAGAAACTCAGGCCCGAACGCTTCCCGCGCCCAATGCGACCCTTCCAGTGCGCGCAGGGTGGTGAGCCAGTCGGTGGGCAACCGCTCTTTGGCCTGGGCGTAACCGTTGCCTTCCACCGGAGCGCCGGGGTCGCGCTGCTCACGAATGCCGCTATGGATGCCGGCCAGGATCGCGGCGGCGGCCAGGTACGGGTTGGCGTCGGCGCCGCAGATGCGATGTTCGATATGCCGCGAGGGCGCTGGCCCGCCGGGAATACGCAGGCTGACGGTGCGATTGTCCACCCCCCAGGTGGCGGCCAACGGCGCATAGCTGTTGGCCTGGAAGCGCCGGTAGGAGTTGGCGTTGGGGCAGAACATCAGCAGCGAATCCAGCAAGGTGCTGAGCATGCCGCCCACCGCGTGGCGCAACAGCGGCGTGCCATCGGCGGCGGCGCTGGCAAATAAATTGCGGCCTTCGGCATCCGCCAGGCTGACGTGCATATGCAGCCCGGTGCCTGCCAGGTCGTCGAACGGTTTAGCCATAAAACAGGCGGTCATGCCGTGTTTGTGTGCCACACCCTTGACCAGGCGCTTGTAGCGCACCGCTTCGTCCATGGCTTGCAGAGCGTCGGAGCGGTGCTCCAGGGTGATCTCGACCTGCCCCGGAGCATATTCGGAAATCGCCGTGCGCGCCGGAATACCTTGCAGTTTGCAGGCGCTGTAGAGGTCGGCGAGGAAGGGTTCGATCTGCTCCAGTTCCCGCAGGCCGTAGACCTGGGTCGCGCGCGGCCGGCCGCCGTCCTGATCCAGCGCCGGTTGCGGGCGGCCATGACTGTCGGGTTTCTGATCGAGCAGGTAGAACTCCAGCTCGGCAGCCATCACCGGGTAATAGCCGTCGGCCTTGAGTGCGTCGATCACCTTGGCCAGCACCTGGCGCGGGTCGGCCACGGTGGCGGGCAGGCCTTCGCTGGGGTGCATGCTGACCTGCACCGCCGCCGTGGGGATCAACCGCCACGGCATACGCTGCAAACTGCCGCTGATCGGGTAGGCGCGGCAGTCGATATCGCCGACCTCCCAAACCAGCCCGGAGTTTTCCACGTCGTCGCCGTTGATGGTCAGGCCGAGGATGGTACTGGGCAGCGGGCGGCCGCTTTCATACACCGCCAGCAGTTCATCGCGGTGCAGCAGCTTGCCGCGGGGCACACCGTTGTTGTCGAGAATAAATAGCTCGAACAGTTCGATGTCCGGGTTGTGTTCAAGAAAGGACTGGGCTTCGTGCAGGCTGGCGAAAACACTCATGGGGGCTCTCATACGTAGGGGTCTGGCAGGCGCGCGGGCGCCGCCGGGCAGATGGGCACAGGCGTGCGTCATCCAATGGGCCAATCAACGTAGGAGAGCGGTATCCGGCGGGCGCGCGTGGCGGCAATGGAACAGCGCCCAGAACGCCAGCGCAGACGGCAGTGTCGCGAGGTGGGCGTCGGGGGAAGCGGCCATGGGCGAATCACACTGGTGGGATGCGCGCCAGCCTCACATGCCGCGAGCGCCGGTTAAATTCACGGTTGGCGGAGTATGGTTGCAGCCCGGCTAAACAATCGTCACGCCTTGCCACCCTGCCCCGCGCTGGAAATAATGGCCGCCCGACCCCGCCCCAAGGACGCGACTGCATGAAAGCTCTATTAGCCCTCGGTGTATTGGCCAGCCTCGCCGCGCCGGCTCTGGCCGACACCGCCCCGTCGCGCCTCGATGAAGTGTTGCAGCGTGGCACCCTCAGCGTGTGCACCACCGGCGACTACAAGCCCTACACCTCCCTGCGCGCCGATGGCGGCTACGAAGGCATCGACATTGCCATGGCCGAATCCCTGGCCAAGAGCCTCAACGCCAAGATCCAATGGGTGCCCACCACTTGGAAAACCCTGATGCCAGACTTCCTGGCCCAACGCTGCGATATCGCGGTGGGCGGCATTTCAGTGTCGTTGGAGCGCCAGAAAAAAGCCTTTTTCAGCCAGTCCCTCGGGGTCGACGGCAAGATCCCGCTGGTGCGCTGCGCCGACGTGCAGCGTTACCAGAGCGTCGAGCAGATCAACCAGCCCCAGGTGCGGGTGATCGAACCGGCGGGCGGGACCAACGAAGTGTTCGCCCGCACGCATTTGGGCAAAGCGCAGATTCGCCTGCATGACAACGTGACGATTTTCGACGAGTTGCTGGCGGGCAAGGCCGACGTGATGATCACCGATGCCAGCGAGGCGCGCTTCCAGCAGAAACTCAAGCCGGGGCTGTGCGCGGTCAACCCGGACAAGCAGATGCAGTACAGCGAAAAAGCCTTCCTGCTGCCCCGCGATGACGTGGCGTGGAAAAGCTATGTCGACCAATGGTTGCACCTGAGTGTGGCCACCGGGGTGTACCAAGGCATCGTCAATCAATGGCTGGCGGCGCCCTGAGCCATAGGCGTCTACGCTGTGCTCACATCAACAAGAACGAGGATTGGCTCATGAAGGGACTGCTGCGCATCACCTGGTTGCTGCTGTTGGGTTTCAGTCAGGTGCATGCCGATACCGCTCGGGATGAAGACGCCCAGGCGGCCAAGGCGCTGCTGGAAAAAGCCCTGGTTTATTACCAGAGCAATGGCGATAAGGCGTTCGCCGCGTTCAGTCGCCAGGGCGAGTTTGTCGACCATGACCGTTATGTGTTCGTGGTGGACACCAAAGGCGTATTGCTGGCCAGTGGCGGCCCGTCTTCAGCGTTGATCGGCCGCGATGTGTCCGAGGTGCTCGGGCCGGACCTGCGTGAGTCATTCAAGCAAGCGCTCAAGGTGCCGGAAGGCCAGGGCATCCAGCAGGCTGACTATCGTTGGCAGAACTGGAACGACGGCAAGGTCGAGCACAAACATGTGTTCTACCAGCGCGTCGGCGAACGCATCCTGGCGGTGGGCTACTACCTGCCAAGGGCCACGCCGGAACAAGCGCGGGCGCTGCGCAATAAAGCGGTGAACGCGTTACTCAAGGACGAGACCGGCACACTCAAGGCGATCAACTCACTGCAGGGCGGTTTTCTACAGGATGACCTGTACGTGTTTGTGGTCGACCTCAATACCCACCGCTACGTGGCCCACGGCACCACATTGCGGCTGATCAACACCGACTTCAGCAAGGTCAAGGACCCGGACGGCAAACCGGTGGGCGAACCGATGCTTAAGATGATGGCGGAGCAGGATCAGGGCGAATACAAATACCGCTGGAAAAACCCGGTGACCGGCAAAATCGAGAACAAGCATGTGTATGTGCGCAAGGCCGGGCATTTCATGGTTGCGGTGGGCTACTACAGCCCGTGATCTGAATTGGACTGCATGCATGTGTGGGAGGGAATAAACCTTCCCACAGTTTGTCGTTCAGGGTTCCCGTTACTTGGCCTTGTCCTCACGCCCGCGCAGTATGCGATCAGGCATGGCCACGGCGGCGGCCAGCCCCAGCAACGACACCGCTGCACTCACCATCAGCAAATGCCGGAACGTCACCGCCAGTTCCGCGCGCAGGGTGTCTTGCGCCGGGCCGGGGGCGGCGTTGAGGCCGTCGAGCAGCACGTTGCCGGACGCGCCCTCGGCCACCAGTGCGCCGCTGGCCAGGTGAGCGAAACTGGAATCCTGTAGCAACGCCAGTAGCAGCGCCGACATACAGGCCACCCCCACCGCACCGCCCAAGGAGCGGAACAGGTTGGTGGTGCTGGTGGCTACACCGATATCCAGCTGTGCCACCGAGTTCTGCGCGCCCACCAGGGAGGTGGGGAACTGCATGCCGGCGGCGATCCCGCACAACAGCATAAACACCGCCGTCAACCCCACCGCCTGCGGCGCGCTGTAGGCCATGCCGAGGATCGCCAGCGGGCTCAACAGCGCACCGCTGAGGATCATCGGTTTGTAGCGCCCGGTCACCGACGTGCGGCGCCCGGCGCAGTAAGCACCGATCGGCAGGCCCATAGCCAGAGGAAGCAGATGCAGAGCGGCGCTGTCGGCACCGGCGCCGGTCACGGTCTGAAAGCGTAGGGGCATCAGCACCGTCAGGGAAATCGCCTGGAAGCTGGTGAAAAAAATCGTGCACCAGCACAGCACCGCGCTGGCGTTGGCAAACAGATGCATCGGCAGCAGCGGTTCGCGCGCGCGGCGTTCATGGCACACGAACAGCGTCAGCACCACCAGCGCACCGCCCAGCAGCCCCAACACCTGCGAATCACGCCACGAATGGCCCTGGCCGATTTCGGTGATGCCCAGCAGCAACGCGGTCAGGCCAACGATCATCAGCACAGTGCCGAGGTAATCGATGATCGGCTTGCGTTGCGGCACCGGCAGCCCCACCAGAGTGCGATGGGCCACATACCAGGCGCCAGCGCCCAGGGGCAAATTGATCAGAAACACCCAGCGCCACGACAAGTACTCGGTCATGTAACCGCCCAACACCGGCCCGGCCACGCTGGCCACCGCATACATGCTGCTGAAATAGCCCTGATAACGCCCGCGCTCGCGAGGCGGGATGATGTCGCCGATGATCGCCTGGCTCACCGAGATCATGCCCCCGGCGCCGATCCCCTGCAGCACCCGCGCCAGCACCAGTTGTTCCATGCTTTGCGCCATGCCGCACAACAGCGAGGCCAGGGTGAACAGCCCCATGCCAATCAGCATCATCGGCCGACGCCCGTACAGGTCGCCGAGCTTGCCGTAGATCGGCACCGCCACCGTCATCGCCACCATGTAGCCGGAAATCACCCAGGCCAGCAGGTTGACGTCGTGGAAGCGCGCCGAGATGGCAGGCATGGACACCGCAACTATGGTCTGGTCGAGGGCGCCAAGAAAGATGGCCATCATCAGCGCAATCAGAATACTGCGCACGGCGGGAACAGGTGGGGTCGAGTGATTAAGCTGAGTCACGCAGGAACCTTCGAGCAAGGCCGTGGGAAAGGCGCCCACGGCAATGCGCAATACGATAGCAGGCTATTCAATAGCCTCGTAAGGAAGTCCGACGTAATTTTCTGCGATGGTTTTGCGCCCGGCTTCGGAGCCGACGAAATACTCCAACTCGCTTTGGGCGATGCGTTGGCTGAAGCCATCTGCTTCGGCGAATGTATGCAGCATGGAGGTCATCCACCAGGAAAACCGCTCGGCCTTCCACACGCGGCGCAGGCAAATGGCGGAATAGCGCTCCAACAAATCCACGCGGCCTTCGCGGTAAACCTTAAGCAAGATCCTGAATAACGTACTCACGTCACTGGCCGCCAGGTTCAAACCCTTGGCCCCGGTGGGCGGCACGATATGGGCGGCGTCGCCGACCAGGAACAAGCGCCCGTACTGCATGGGTTCCACCACAAAGCTGCGCAGCGGGGCGATGCTTTTTTCGATGGACGGCCCAGTAACCAGTTGCTCGGCCAATGCCGCAGGCAAGCGCCGTTTGAGTTCCTCCCAGAAGCGCGCATCCGACCATTGCTCCAGGTCTTCGTCCGCCGGCACTTGCAGGTAATAGCGGCTGCGGGTCGGCGACCGCATGCTGCATAAGGCGAACCCGCGAGAGTGCTTGGCGTACACCAGTTCCTCGTGCACCGGCGGTGTGTCGGCGAGGATGCCCAGCCAACCGAAGGGGTAGACCCGTTCAAAGATGTTCAATGATTCAGGCGGAATCGACTGACGTGCCACGCCGTGAAAACCGTCGCAACCGGCGATGTAATCGCACTCCAGCCGAAACGCTTGGCCCTGGTGTTCGAAGGTAAGCCAGGGTCGATCACTTTTGAGGTCATGGGGCTGTACGTCGCGCACTTCATACAGGGTGGTGGCGCCCGCTTCCGCGCGCGCGGCCATCAGGTCGCGGGTGACTTCGGTCTGGCCATAAACCATCACCGATTGGCCGCCGGTCAACGCCTTGAGATCGATAGGGGTCAGTTGACCGTCGAGCGCCAGCGCGAAGCCGTCGTGCACCATGCCTTCGCGATCCATGCGCTGGCTCACGCCGGCCTCGCGCAGCAGGTCAACCATGCCCTGCTCCAGCACCCCGGCGCGGATGCGTCCCGCCACGTAATCGGCGCTCTGACGCTCAAGGATCAAGGTCTGGATGCCGGCGTTGTGCAGCAGCTGACCGAGCAACAGTCCGGACGGACCGGCGCCGATAATGGCGACTTGGGTATTTAGGGTTTTCATTATTTTTATCGCCCGCAAGTTCCACTCGAACGGATTGAGTGAAAGAGTTGTCATTGATCTTGTAGCTGACATTTTTCACTTGAGTGCACGGCATAAGAAGGTGAAAACTGCGCCAAAGCCTGCGCTTTTTACCAATCGGGGCGATTACCGCACCCCTATCCTGAGTATCGGATTGAAAACATGACCAAAACCGCGATTCCGGTCTTCAAGCTTTACGGGGAAAGTCAGCAATGGCCGACGCCCGATTTGTTGCACTGCGAAACTATTTCCCGACGCAGCCGGGAATACCAGTGGGAGATCCAGCCCCACCGGCACGCGGATCTGTGCCAGTTGCTGTATGTGCACAAAGGCCAGGCCCAGCTGGAAATCGAAGGTCAGCGCACCACACTCAACGAAGCCACGCTGCAGGTCCTTCCGCCGCTGTGCGTGCATGGGTTTCGCTTCAGTGAAGATGTCGAAGGCTATGTGGTGACCCTTGCCGCGCCATTGGTGGACCACATGCAGGCGCAACTGGGTTCAACGGTCGATGCCTTGCAGACGTTGGGCAATTACCCAGCGGGCAAGGACAGCGATTACCTCAATAGCTTGTTCGCGCGCCTGCAGGATGAATACGCCGATGAGCAACCGGCACGGGACATGCTGATGCACGCCCTGGTCAGCGTGCTGCTGGTGTGGATCAGCCGCCAGGCGATCCAGCGCCGCCATCCACGGGCACCACGGGGTCGTGAGTATTTCCGACGCTTCACTCAGCTGGTGGAACAGCACTACCGCGAGCATCCCAAAATCGAGGACCTGGCCCACAAACTGGGGATCTCGGTGTCGCACCTGAACGGTACCTGCCGTGAATTGGCCGGGCAGCCCGCGCTGCAGATCATGCATGACCGCCAGTTGCTGGAAGCCAAGCGCCTGCTGACGTACACCAGCATGACCATCAATGAGATGTCGGAGGTGTTGGGTTTTTCCGACCCGACCAATTTCTCGCGGCTGTTCCGCCGCCGGGTCGGGTTCTCACCCAAGGCATTTCGTGAACAGTTAAAAGCGCAGCAGCCTACCTGAGCGCGCTGAAACTGCCGCTGTGGGGAATGCACTGATCCTGATGGCAACTGATCGCAAAGGTCGGTTGCATGCGGGTCTGCTCGACGCGGTAGGCGGCCGTCCCGTAGAGCGCACTGACCAACGCGCTGAGGGCGAAAATCATCAGGTACTTGCGGGTTTTGATGCTCATGGCACTGACCTCTGCACAGATATACACGGTGCTGTTTAAAGCATAGGTCAGCCGGGGCAGGATGCCATTATTGGACGCCATTCAACCCGTTTATGTCGCGTATAAACCCTCATCCCACGCCGGCTCTTCGGGAAAGCGCGACACCAGAAAATCCAGCAGGCTGCGCAGCGCCGAAGGCATGTGCTTGCGCGACGCGTAGACCGCATAGATGTTCATCTGCCGGGGTTCGGCGCTGGGCAGCAGGCGCACCAGTTCGCCACGGCGGATGTAGTCGCCGGCCTGATAGCTGGGCAGCATCGCCACCCCGGCGCTGGCCAGAGTGACACGCAGCAGAGTGCTGGCCTCGTTGGCGGTGATGGTGCCACTCACCGGCACAGAGACAGGTTCGCCCCGCTCTTCGAAATGCCACAAGCTCTTACCGAAATACGAGTGGGTCAGGCAGTTGTGTCGCGCCAGGTCCTCAACGTTGTGCGGCGCCGCATGCTCACGCAAGTACGCCGGGGTGGCGCACACCACCGAGCGGCAAACCGTAAGCCGCCGGGCGATCAGGTTGGGGTCCAGGTCGTTGCTCATGCGGATCGCCAAATCGATGCGCTCATCCACCAGGTTGACGGTGCGGTCAAGCATCTGCAGATCGACCGTGACCAACGGGTAGCGCTTGACGTACTCGGCGATGGCCTCGGCCAGTTGCGCCTGGCCGAACGAGGTACTCACACTCAGGCGCAACAGGCCACGGGGCGCATCGTCCGGTTCGCTGACGGCGGCCTGCATATCGGCACTCAACTCCAGCATTTGCCGGCAACGGGGCAGGGTTTCGCTGCCGGCCGCCGTGAGGCTGAGCTTGCGCGTGGTGCGGTGCAGCAGGCGCGCGCCGACCCAATCCTCCAACTCGGCCAGGTAGCGCGATACCACCGGGCGCGACAAGTCCAAATGATCGGCGGCGGCGGATTGGCTGCCCAGGTCGACCACGGTGACAAACACACGCATTGCTTGAAGACGATCCATGATCTGTCCGCTTTTAGAAACAAACTATGTTCCAGCATCGCATTTTTAGTCTGGTTTGGTGCAACTAAGCTCTGTGCATTCTTTGAATCGATGCTGGAGCTACCCGATGTTCTCAATTTTCAAGCGCCTGACTCTGGCCAGCGCCGCCCTGGCTTTCGCGGCCCATGCGACAGCGGCCGACCTGAGCCTGGACCTGTACAACCCCGGTGAAGCAGCGATTTTCCCGGTCAGTTCGGTACTGGTCAGCGGCGCCAAGGACGCAATCCTGGTGGACGCACAATTCGGCAAAGGCCAGGCCGAGCAACTGGTGCAAAAAATCCGCGCCAGCGGCAAGCACCTGACCACCATCTACATCAGCCATGGCGACCCGGACTACTACTTCGGCCTCGACACCCTCACTGCGGCCTTCCCCGACGCCAAAGTGCTGGCCCCACAACCGGTGGTCGAGCACATCAAAGCCACCGAGGCCGGCAAATTGGCCTACTGGGGCCCGAAAATGGGCGCCGACAAACCGGCCAAGATCATCGTGCCCCAGGTGCTTGAAGGTCATAGCCTGAGCCTGGAAGGCCAGACACTGGAGGTGATCGGCCTGGACGGCCCGCAGCCGGATCGCAGCTTTGTGTGGATCCCGTCGATCAAGGCTGTGGTGGGTGGTGTGGTGGTCGCCGAGCACATTCATGTGTGGATGGCCGACACCCAAAGCGCGCAGTCTCACAAAGACTGGCTGGCGACTCTGCAACGCATCCAACAGCTGCAACCGCGCACGGTGATTCCGGGGCACTACCTGGGCACGCCGTCGCTGGCGTCGGTGGCCTTCACCGCCGACTACATCAAGGCTTTTGACCTGGAAACCGCCAAGGCCAAGGACTCCGCCGCGCTGATCGCGGCCATGAAAAAGCGTTACCCGACCCTCGCCGACGACAGCTCGCTGGAGCTGAGCGCCAAAGTCGCCAAGGGCGAAATGAAGTGGTGAACCGTTGTAGAACCTGACCTTTACTTGGAGAACATCATGAGCAAGATCGCAATCATTGGCGCCACCGGTCGTGCCGGTAGCCAACTGCTGGAAGAAGCCCTGCGTCGCGGCCATAGCGTGGTCGCCATCGCCCGCAATACCGACGCCTTGCCGGCGCGCGACGGCGTCAGCGTCAAGCAGGTCGACGCCCTGAATGCCGAGGCCCTGCAACAGGCCGTCAGCGGCTGCGACGTGGTGATCAGCGCGGCGCACTTCGCCACCTTGCCCGCTGCGGCGGTGCTCGGTCCGGTGAAAAAAGCCGGGGTCAAACGCCTGCTGGTGGTGGGCGGCGCGGGCTCACTGTTGTTGCCGGACGGTAGCCGCGTGATCGACAGCCAGGGCTTCCCGGCCGAATACAAAGCCGAAGCCAGCGCCGGCGCCGAGTTCCTGGAGGCCCTGCGCCAGGAACGGGAACTGGACTGGACCTTCCTGTCGCCGTCGGCGGAATTTGTCGAGACCGAGCGCACCGGCACGTTCCGCCTGGGTCAGGACCATTTGCTGGTGAGCGCCGAAGGCCGCAGCTGGATCAGCTTTGCCGACTACGCCATCGCGATGATCGATGAAGTGGAAAAGCATCAGCACCCGCGCCAGCGTTTTACGGTCGGTTACTGAATGATGTATTGACTGATTCATCGCTATCGGGGGCAAGCCCCCTCCCACATGGACTGAGGAAACCAGATCAAAACTGTGGGAGGGGGCTTGCCCCCGATGGCGATCGATCGGTCAGTTCAAGTACCGCTGCCCCACCCCTGATCTGAAGAGTGGGCCTGGCTCTGCAGCCAATTCATCAATGCCTCAAGCTCCGGCAGTGGCTGTGTACCCGGCGCAGACACCAGGTAATATCCCATCCCCGTCGGCACCCGCCGTTCAAATGGCATGGCCAGCCGCCCTGCCTTCACATCCTCGCCAATCAGCGCGCAGTCGCCGATCGCCACGCCAGAGCCTTGGGACGCCACCGTCATCGCCAAGTCCAGGGTTTCGAAATGATGACCTTGGCTGAGCATGCTCAAGCGCACATCCGCCGCCTTCAGCCAGAGCGTCCAATCCCGCTCGTCTCGCGTGGGATGTAGCAGCACCTGGTGTTGCAGGTCCGCCGGTGTGCGCAGCGTCGCGAGCAAGGCCGGGGCGCAGACCGGGGTGAGTCGTTCATCGAATAAATGCCGGACCTCGGCGGGCTGCGCGGCGATGGGCGCGTAAATCACTGCCGCATCGAAAGGCTCGCGAAGAAAGTCCACGGTGTTGGCCACGGTGGTAGTGAGTTCAACCGGCACATCCGGGCGTTCCCGTTGCCATTGCATCAGGCGTGGCAGCAGCCAGCGCATCACACAGGTGGAGGCCTTGAGTTGCAGGGTTTGCTGGCGCCGACCGATGTGCTCCACCGCGTCGCCGATCAGGCCAAACACCTGCTGCGCGCAGTGCTGCCACGCGCGGCCCTGCTCCGTGAGGCTCAAGCCTCGCGCCTGGCGCAGAAACAATGGGTAGCCCAAGTGGCGCTCCAGCCCGGCGATCTGCCGGCTCACCGCGCCCTGGGTGATATGCAGATGTTCGGCGGCGCGGGTGAAGTTGCAGCAGTGGGCCGTGACCCAAAAGGTGTGCAGCGCAGGCAGCGGCGGAAGGCGTTTCATGCGATGAGCCATGACGTGGGAACATGGCGAGTATGACGTTTTATCGATTGTGGGCGCCATGGGCCAACCGTTCCAATACCGCCTTCTCTCACTCACAAGAGCGACCTGTATGGCGACCTGCGGCGAAGTGTTGGTCAACCTTTTGGAAGGCTATGGCGTGGACCATGTGTTCGGCATCCCCGGCGTGCACACCGTGGAGCTGTATCGCGGCCTGGCCCGTTCCAGCATCCGCCATATCACCCCGCGCCACGAACAGGGTGCCGGTTTTATGGCCGACGGTTACGCGCGCACCCGTGGTAAGCCCGGTGTGTGTTTCATCATCACCGGCCCCGGCATGACCAATATCACCACGGCCATGGGCCAAGCCTATGCCGACTCGATCCCGATGCTGGTGATTTCCAGCGTGCAGTCGCGCAGTCAGCTGGGCGGTGGGCGCGGTAAGTTGCATGAGTTGCCGAACCAGAGTGCGCTGGTGGCTGGGGTGGCGGCGTTTTCCCAGACCGTGATGTCGGCGGCGGAACTGCCCAGTGTGCTGGCGCGGGCGTTTGCGCTGTTCCAGGCCGGGCGGCCGCGCCCAGTGCATATTGAAATCCCCCTGGACGTACTGGTGGAAAACGCCGATGCGCTGCTGGGCTGCGCGCCGATCAGCGTGGCCCGCGCCGGTGCCGCACCGGCGTCCGTCGTGCAGATGGGTCGCTTACTCGCCACAGCCAAGCGTCCGTTGATCCTGGCCGGCGGCGGTGCCATTGAAGCCGCTGCGGCACTGACCACACTGGCCGACACCCTCGGCGCGCCGGTCGCGTTGACCATCAACGCAAAGGGCCTGCTGCCAGCCGCGCACCCGCTGCTGATCGGCTCGACCCAAACCTTGCCCGCTACCCGCGCCCTGGTGGCCGAAGCCGACGTGGTGCTGGCCATCGGCACGGAGCTGGCGGAAACCGACTACGACACCACCTTCGCCGGCGGCTTCGAGATTCCTGGCACCTTGCTGCGCATCGATATCGACCCGGACCAGACCGTGCGCAACTATCGGCCCGCCGTGGCGTTGGTGGCCGATGCGCGGATCGCCGCCGAGGCCGTGCTGGCCGAACTGAACCTCACGCCACTGCCTGCCCGCGATCCACACTGGGGGCAGCACCGCGTCGCACGGTTGTGGGCTGACTTGGCGCCGACCTGGGACGCCGCCACCCGCGCGCAGACCCTGTTCCTCAACACGGTATTGGCGACCTTGCCCGATGCCGTGCTAGTGGGCGATTCCACCCAACCGGTGTACAGCGGCAACCTGACCCTGAACCTCGACCATCCGCGTCGCTGGTTCAACGCCTCCACCGGCTACGGCACCCTGGGCTATGCCCTGCCCGCCGCCATCGGCGCCTGGCTCGGACGCGGCGATGGCCGGCCGGTGGTGTGCCTGATCGGCGACGGCGGTCTGCAATTCACCCTGCCGGAACTGGCCAGTGCCGTGGAAGCCCGCACGCCGATCATCGTGCTGCTGTGGAACAACCAGGGCTATGAAGAGATCAAGCGCTACATGCTCAACCGCGCCATCGAACCGGTGGGCGTGGACATCTACACCCCGGACTTTATCGGCGTGGCCAAGGCCCTTGGCAGTGCCACTGACAGCGCACACGACGTTGAGCAGCTACGCATTGCCTTGCACAACGCCGTGCAACGGCAAGGGCCAACGTTGATTGAAATCGATCAGGGGCTGTGGATGAAGGCGATGTGAGCCGAGGGGGCAAGGAAAGGACCAAGCCCATTAACCCCAGCGCAATTTTTCAATAGCCTTTGCGACTTTCTCATTTGCTCCGCCGCCACCCGCCATGGCCTGATCTGCGCTTGTTCACTCAAGGCTTGCCCATGGAAAACGTTCACGCAAAACCCACTACCGCCGTCTGGCTGATGCTTAGTGTTGTGCTGGTCGCCCTTAACCTGCGCCCTTCGATGGCGGCGGTCGGGCCGTTGTTGTCGTCGATTCGCGGCGATGTGCCGTTGAGTTTCAGCAGCGCGGCGTTGTTGACCATGCTGCCGGTGATGGCCATGGGGCTGGCGATGTTTTTCGGCATGGGCCTGGCCAAGCGGGTGGGTGAGCACCGCAGCATCGTGTTGTCCCTGGGGGTGATCGGCGTAGCGACGTTGTCGCGGTTGTGGCTGGACTCGGCGCTGGAGCTGATCGTCAGCGCCATCGCCGCCGGGGTGGGGATTGCGCTGATCCAGGCGGTGATGCCGGCGCTGATCAAGACCCGCTTCAACCAGAACGTCTCGCTGTTCATGGGCCTGTACGTCACGGCGATCATGGGCGGCGCCGCGCTGGCCGCTTCATTCGCGCCGTTCGTGCAGGTGCAGACCGGTAGTTGGCGCATCGGCCTGGCCATCTGGGCGATGCTTGCCGTGTTGGCGCTGGTGTTCTGGTATGCCCAGCGCTCGACGCTGCCGCCAGTGCCCCAGGCCGGCTCCGACACGCAGGAACGCTTTTTCGGCAACGCACGCGCCTGGTTGCTGGCGATCTTTTTCGGCCTCGGAACCGCGTCCTACACCTGTGTACTCGCCTGGCTGGCGCCGTACTACGTGGAACAAGGCTGGAGCGAACAGAACGCCGGCCTGGTGCTGGGCTTTCTCACCGCAATGGAAGTGGTGTCGGGGCTGATCACGCCGGCCATTGCCAACCGCCGCCAGGATAAACGCAGCGTGGTGGCGACGTTGCTGGTGCTGATCATCCTCGGTTTCTGCGGCCTGATTCTGGCACCGCAACACGTGAGCCTGCTGTGGCCATGCCTACTCGGCCTGGGCATCGGCGGGTTGTTCCCGATGAGCCTGATCCTGTCCCTCGATCACCTGGACAATCCGCGCCGCGCCGGCGGCCTCACCGCCTTTGTGCAGGGCATCGGCTACCTGATCGCCGGTGTGTCGCCGCTAATCGCCGGGATGATTCGCGACCGATTGGGCAGCTTCGAATGGGCTTGGTGGGCACTGACCGGAGTGATCGTGGTGATGCTGCTGATGGTCACGCGCTTCGACCCGAAGCATTACGCGCGCCATTTCCGCTGAGGTCGTATTGCCAACAGTTTATGTCCCACCACAAACATAGAAACGCCCTACAGAGCTTTCTATTGGTACGACCGTTCCGTTAATCTTTTGCGCTGTCTTGTACTGAATTCGGTACATGGGATTTACGGACGAAACTGATGTTAAACAGTAACTTGCTCAGAAAACTCGATATGCAGGACTTGATGGTGTTTATCGCCGTCTATGACCAGAGCAGCGTTACCGAGGTGTCAGAAACGCTGTTTGTCAGCCAGTCCACGGTGAGCTACAGCCTCAAGAAACTGCGCACCAGTTTCGAGGACGAGCTGTTTATCAACACCCGCGCGGGCATGCGGCCGACGTACAAGGCCACCACCATGTACGAGCATGTGCAGAAGATCCTCGAAAGCATCAACCTGTGCCACGCCGGTGGTCAGGCTTTCGACCCCAGGCAGCAGGCGGTGACCTTCAATGTGTGCGCCCCGGAATACTTCGAACAGCTGATCCTGCCGCGCCTGCTCAAGCAATTCGATCGCGCCGACCTGCCGGTGATCGTTAATGTGCGCAAGCTGGAAACCGATATCCCCGCCGACGACCTGCGCGAAGGCCGCTTGGACCTGGTGATCTGTTTCGGCCCGCATTTCCACCGCGCCCATAAAGACTTCAAGACCCAGATGCTGCTGGAGGATGACCTGGTCTGTGTGTTCGACAAACACGCCGCGCCACGGGAATCGGCGTTCAGCCTGCAATCCTTCGTCGAACGCCGCCATGTTTTTCCAACACCCTGGACATCCGATACCAACATGATCGACGGTTGGCTCGGGCGCCAGGCGCACAAACGCCAGGTCGTGGCGCGGGCCAACAGCTACAGCGCGGCCTTGAAGATGATCAGCGGCACCGACTACGTCGTCACCCTGCCCCGCCGCGTGCAAAAACTGCTGGCACCGGCCACCACCTTCGGCCACTGCGAAGCCCCCAACGGCTTGCCGGGGTTCACTTTGGATATGCAGTGGCATGAAAGCAGCGGGCAAGACCGCGCCAATGCCTGGTTCCGGGAACAACTGGTGAAGGTCTGCGCCGAGCAAGGCTTGCTCTGACGCCCGCGTACCTTAGGGGCAGTGATCAGCCGATGGCGACTTTGCTGTAGGACTCGCGATCCATATCGACCAACTGCACGCTGAGTTGCACCTGCATATCTGCCGGCCACTCGCCCACGTCCTGCAAGGCCGCCAACAGGCTCTCCGACAACTGCTTTTTAACCTGAGGCGAGCGCCCGCTGAGCAAGGACAGTTTCACCGCGATAAAGGCCCGCGGGCTCAGCGAGGTGCCGACCTGGAAACTCTCGACCTTCAACGCGCGGCTTTTGATATCGAACTCGGAACCGAACTGCCCGGACGCCATCAGCACGTTATTGAGCCGCAACAGGGTTTTCTCGACGGCCAGGTCGGTGAGGTTCGCGGTGTATTCCAGGTGCAGATGCGGCATTGATCGCTCCGAGTTATTTGTAGGAAGACGCGTAGATATAACACGGATAAAACCATCAGGCTGGGTTCACCGGCCCGCGATCCCCCATAAACGCTTCCAAGCGCGAACGCACCCAACGCTCGGCCGGGTCGGTGTCCACATGGCTGAGCCAGACCATCGACAGATCCAAGGTCGGCGTTTCGAACGGGAATGGCTCGCAGAACAGATTGCCTGACACGGCCATGGCCTCGGCGGCGTAGTCCGGCAGGCTGGCGATCAAGTCAGTGCCGGCCAGCAGCGCTGGCAAGGCGCTGTACTGGGGCACCGACAACACCACCTGACGCTTGCGGCCGATTTCCGCCAGCCACTCATCGGCGAACCCCGACACGTTGGCGGTGTGGGACACCAGCACATGAGGCCGTGCGCAATATTCATCGAGGGTCAGCGGCGTGTCCGAGGCATCGGCGCGCAACAGCCGCGGACGGATATGACGCAACAATTTGCGCTTGGCATTGGCCGGCAGGCCACGGGTCTGGGTGATGCCGACGGTAATGTCGCCGGATGCCAACAGATCGGGAATGCGCCAGTAGTCGACATGCTGCACCACGAACACTACCTTCGGCGCTTCCTGGCGCAAGGCGCGCAGTAGCGGCGGCAACAGGCCGAATTCCACATCGTCGGACAGGCCGATGCGAAACGTCATGGTGCTGATGGACGGGTCGAAATCGTGGGTCAGGCTCAAGGCCGACGACAACGAATCCAGGGCCGGTGACAGGTGCTGAATGATTTCCTCGGCCCGCGCAGTTGGCTCCATGCGATGGCCAACGCGAATAAACAACGGGTCGTTAAACAGCGTACGCAATCGGTTGAGCGCCGAACTGATGGTGGGTTGGCCCAGAAACAGCTTCTCCGCCACCCGCGTGACGTTGCGCTCAAGCATCAGTGCTTCGAAAACCACCATCAGATTGATGTCGGCCTTGCGTAATTCATTGCGATTCATCGGCGCCTGCCCCTTGCCCTAGACGAGCCGCAGTGTAGAAAGCGCCGCGGCGGGCGTCTATGCGCATTGCCGCCAAACACACCGGCAGGTCGGTGCCCGCCGGTGCTGGTCAGGCCGGGTCATCAGGGTTTGAGCGGTATTTCCTGATCTCGCTCGGACAGCTCCGTGCCGTCGTCGGGATGTTTCCAGGTCTGCGGTTTTTCCTCTTCGTAGCGCTGCCGGGGCTGCTCCTGCTCCGGTTCATCGTGGTGCTTCGGTTCATTGCCCATTGTCACCTCCCCTCCCAAAGAATTGGACACAGCTACAAGCATAGATCAGGACAAAGGGTTTGGCCGCCCGCTTGATTGATAGCTATGACGCATCAATAAATCCAAAATTTTCACTTATCATTTCTAAATGTGTCAGCCACTATCCCAAGTCTTAAGCGAAACAAGCACTTTAAAAAGAACGCTGGAGACACAACACCATGACTAGCTCAACCCGGCCTGACTCTGCCCACTCCAAAGTGGGCGCGGTATTGCGCGTTACTTCGGGTAACTTCCTCGAACAGTTCGACTTCTTTCTGTTCGGCTTCTATGCCACTTACATTGCTGCCGCGTTCTTCCCCGCCGCTAATGAGTTTGCGTCATTAATGATGACCTTCGCCGTGTTCGGCGCAGGCTTCCTGATGCGGCCCCTGGGTGCAATCGTTTTGGGTGCCTATATCGATGACGTGGGTCGCCGCAAAGGCCTGATCGTGACGCTATCGATCATGGCCAGCGGTACGCTGTTGATCGTGCTGGTGCCGGGCTATCACAGCATTGGTCTGTGGGCGCCGCTGCTGGTGCTGCTCGGTCGCCTGCTGCAAGGCTTCTCGGCCGGCGCGGAACTGGGCGGTGTGTCGGTGTACCTGGCCGAGATGGCCACGCCAGGCCGCAAAGGTTTCTATACCAGCTGGCAATCGGGCAGCCAGCAGATCTCCATCGTGGTCGCCGCCGCGCTGGGTTATGGCTTGAACGTGTGGATGGAACCGTCGGTGGTGGCCGACTGGGGCTGGCGCATTCCGTTTGCGGTGGGTTGCGTCATCATCCCGTTTATCTTTGTACTGCGTCGCAACTTGCAGGAAACCGAAGAATTCGCCAACCGCAAGCACCGCCCGACCATGCGCGAAGTGCTGGCAACCCTGGTAAAGAACTGGACCGTGGTCATCGGCGGCATGCTGATGGTGGCCATGACCACCACCGCGTTCTATCTGATCACCGTGTACGCGCCGACCTTCGGCAAGACCGTGCTGCAACTGAGCACTTCCGACGCACTGCTGGTGACCTTGCTGGTGGCCATTTCCAACTTTGTCTGGCTGCCCATCGGCGGCACTCTCAGTGACCGTTTCGGTCGTAAACCGGTGCTGATCGCCATGACTGCGCTGACCGTGCTCACGGCCTATCCGGCATTGTCCTACGTGGTCAACGCGCCGAGCTTTGCGCATATGCTGGAAACCCTGCTGTGGTTCTCCTTCCTGTACGGCATGTACAACGGCGCCATGATCCCGGCCCTGACCGAAATCATGCCGGTGGAAGTGCGTGTGGCGGGTTTCTCCCTGGCCTACAGCCTGGCGACCGCGATCTTCGGCGGCTTCACCCCGGCGATCTCCACCTGGTTTATTCACATCACCGAAGACAAAGCCTCGCCGGCCTATTGGATGATGTTCGCCGCGCTGTGTGCGCTGTGCTCGACCCTGGCGCTGTACCGCCGCGCCAACGCCCGTGGTCAAGTAATGCAGGGGGCCGTGTGATGAAGTCAATGTTCAAAACCCTGACCGCCCTCGCCCTCGGCGCCCTGGCACTGACGGCCCAGGCCGAACAGCTCAAGGTGATGACGTCCGGCGGCTTCACCGCAGCTTATAAAGTGCTGGGCCCGCAATATGCCCAGCGCAGCGGCGACACCCTCGACACCATTCTCGGCCCGTCCATGGGCAAGGCGCCGGAAGCGATTCCCAACCGCCTGGCCCGCGGCGAACATGCCGACGTGGTGATCATGGTCGGCTATGCCCTGGATGAGTTGATCAAGCAAGGTAAGGTGGACCCCGCTTCACGGGTGGAACTGGCCGACTCGCGCATTGGCCTGGTGGTCAAGCAAGGGCAGCCGAAACCGGCGATCGGCACCGACGCCGAGCTAAAGGCGGTGCTCAGCAACGCCAAGTCCGTGGCGTATTCCGACAGTGCCAGCGGCGTGTATGTGGAAAAAGAGTTGTTCAAGAAACTCGGTATGCCGGCCAAGGGCACCATGATCGAACGCCTGCCGGTGGCCGAGCAGGTGGCCAAGGGTGATTACGCTGTGGGCTTGCAGCAGGTGGCGGAACTGTTGCCGGTACCGGGCGTGACCTTTGTGGGCAAGATCCCTGAAGACGTGCAATCGGTAACGCGCTTCGCCGCGGGCATTCCGGTGAACGCCGAACACCCTAAGCAGGCCAAGGCGCTGCTGCAGTTCCTCGCCTCCCCCGAGGTGCAACCGGCGGTGCAGGCCACCGGCCTGGACTCGGTGTCACGCTGACCGAAACGGCAT
This sequence comes from Pseudomonas rhodesiae, assembly GCF_007858255.1. Taxonomy (GTDB): domain Bacteria; phylum Pseudomonadota; class Gammaproteobacteria; order Pseudomonadales; family Pseudomonadaceae; genus Aquipseudomonas; species Aquipseudomonas rhodesiae. The sequence goes on from NZ_VFEU01000003.1 coordinate 39,649, forward strand.
CTCGCGCACCAAGCGCTCCAACTCCAGCGCCGCTGGCGGCAAAGTCCGCCCGCGGCGTTTGATCAAGCCCACATTGCGCATCACCTGCGGCTCCACCAGCGGCACGCTCACCAGAATCGGGTGTTCGCACGCTGGCATCGCAATCGACGGCACCATCGCCACCCCCAGCCCCGCTTCTACCAGCCCGATCATGGTGGTCACGTGGTGGGTCTCGCAAATACTCAGCTTCTTAACGCGCACGCCACGCAAGGCCTGGTCGAGCAGAAACCGGTTGCCCGAGGTCTTGTCCACGCTGATGTAGTCGTGCTCATAGGCTTCGGCCCACGTCACGCTGGCGCGTCCGGCCAGCGGATGGTCACGCCGGCACGCCAATACGTAGCGCTCTTGCAGCAACAGTTCGAACTCCACCTCATCGGCCAGGCTGCCGCTGAAACTCACGCCGAAATCCGCCTCGCCGCTTTCTACCGCACTGCACACCTCGCCGGCACTGGCGTCGAGCACCCGCAGACGAATCTTCGGGTAGAGCTTGTGGAATTCGGAGATCACGTGAGGCATGAAGTAGTACGCGGTAGAAGGCACGCAGGCGATGGTGACGTTGCCCATGCGCGTCGATGCCACGTTGCTGATGCCCATCAGGGCGAGGTCCAGGTCGTCGAGCATGCGTTCGACCTGCGGGAGAAAAGCGCGTCCCACCATGGTCAGGCTGACACGCCGGGTGGTGCGCTCGAACAGCTTCACGTCCAGCGCCGATTCGAGCTTTTCGATGCGGCGGCTCAAGGCCGGTTGGGAGATGCGGATCGCCTCGGCAGCGCCGCGGAAACTGCCTTTGTCCACCACGGCACGAAAGGCCTGAAGGTCATTGAGATCGAAATTGATAATCACGGGAAACACTGGCCGACTAGGGGGGGCGATCTATAGTACCCGAGGGCCATGAACGTGGCGCGACGCACTTTGTAGACATCCCCCGGAATAATTAGCGTAAACCGTTTCAAACCACACATTTTGGTATAGATTGCGCGCAGCATATAACAGGCATCCAGGAGCTTTCCCATGGCGACACTTCACGCGACTACCGTTCAGGCGCTGCAAAGCAACAAACTCAGCTTGTTGACCACATGGATCGAAAGCCTCGAAGCCTCGGGTGCCACCCGCAACGTCAAGGAAGCCGACCTGAAACAACAGGCCAACGACTTCCTGAACACACTGATTGCAGCCCTGGAACAGGGCGGTTCGCAGAATGTTAACCACGAGAACTGGGCCGAAACCCGCGTACTCCTGGAAAAGCTGTCCCACAGCCGCGCACTGGTCGGCCAAGACTCGCAACAGACCGCCAGTTTCATCTTTGCCCTCAAAGGCCCGCTCTTCGCCCTGCTGCAACGCGAATATGCCGAGCAGCCAGCGCAACTGGCCGAACAGCTATGGGAAATCTCCGAGCTGCTGGATGCCTTGGGCATGCACACCATCCGTACCTTCCAGAAGTCCCGCGAGCTGGTGATCAAACGCCAGCAGGAAGAACTGCTGGAACTGTCCACGCCGGTGGTCAAGTTGTGGGACGGCGTGCTGGCCCTGCCGATGATCGGCACCCTGGATTCCCAGCGCACCCAGGTGGTGATGGAATCGCTGCTGCAACGCATCGTCGACACCGGCGCGGAAATTGCGATCATCGACATCACCGGCGTGCCAACCGTCGATACCCTGGTGGCCCAGCATCTGCTCAAGACCGTGACGGCCATTCGCCTGATGGGCGCCGATTGCATCATCAGCGGTGTGCGTCCGCAAATCGCCCAGACCATCGTTCACCTGGGCCTTGACCTGCAAGGCGTCGTCACCAAGGCCAATCTCGCCGACGCCCTGGCCCTGTCCCTCAAGCGTCTGGGCGTGACCGTGACCAAGGCCGTCTGACCATGGAACGCATCCCGATTTTGCAGATGGGCGAGTTTCTGCTCGTGACCATTCAGGTGGATATGCACGACCAGCTCGCGTTGACGCTGCAGGACGACCTGTCCGAACGCATCAACCGCACCTCGGCGCGTGGCGTCTTGATCGATATCTCGGCGCTGGACATGGTCGACTCCTTTATCGGCCGCATGATCGGCACCATCTCCGGGCTCTCGCGGATCATGGATGCACAGACCGTGCTGGTGGGTATGCAGCCGGCAGTGGCCATTACCCTGGTGGAGCTGGGCATGACCTTGCCTGGAGTCGCCACCGCACTCAATGTCGAACGCGGCATGAAGCTGTTGCGCGAGCGGGTAGAAAACTCATGACCCTGGCCAGCAATGGCACTCATCCCGTGCTGATCGAACAGGACGTTGTGCTGGCTCGACAACTGGTCCGCAAACTGGCCCAGGATTGCGGCATGCGCCTGATCGACCTGACCAAATTGGTCACGGCCGTCAGTGAGCTGGCGCGTAACACGGTGGTCTACGGCGGCGGCGGGTATATGGATTGGGAAATAGTCGAGAGAGACCTGCGCTCCGGCGTTCGTCTGACGTTTCGCGACGAAGGCCCGGGCATTCCCGATATCAAACTGGCGATGACCGACGGCTGGACCTCCGGCGGCGGGCTCGGCCTGGGGCTGACCGGCGCCAAGCGCCTGGTGGACGAATTCGAACTGGACACCGCACCCGGCCAGGGCACCCGCGTGACGATCACTCGATGGTCCTGAATATTCCCAGCGCTCTCACGCAGGTGTTGTTGATCGAGGATGTGAGCCAGATTGGTCACGCCCGACGTACCGCACAGAAACTCGCCGAACACTTGGGCTTCGACGAAACCGACGCCGGTCGCGTGGCCCTGGTGGCCACCGAGCTGAGCAGCAATATCCTCAAGCATGCCGCCCACGGCCAATTGCACCTGCGCGCCACCGGCAACGGCGGCGTGGAGATGATCGCCGTGGATCGCGGCCAGGGCTTTGACCTGGACAGCTGCCTGGTGGACGGGTTTTCCACCGGCGGTACCCAGGGCATCGGCATGGGCGCCATTTCACGGGTGGCCCAGGTGTTCGATGTGTACGCCGACCCACGCGGTACGGCGATGCTCGCGCGCCTGTATCCGAGAGCCTCGACGGCCAAGGACATACGCTACGGGGTCAGCCAACACTCCCTGCATGACGACCCGGCCTGCGGCGATGCCTGGCACCTGGCAATCGAACCCGGCCGTTTCAGTGTGATGGTGGGCGATGGGCTGGGCCATGGCAGCGAAGCCGAACGCGCCGCGCGGGACGGTGAGAAGGTGTTCGCACGGGGCGCCTTTGACGAAGCGACGCTGCTGATGGCAGATATGCACGCCGGCATGAGCGGTACCCGTGGCGGCGCCGTGGCCGTGGCGCAATACAACGCGGCGACCGGCAGCCTGCGCTTTACCGGCGTAGGCAATATCGGCGCCAGCTTGATCGGCCCTGGCAAGTCCCGCGGTCTGGCGTCTCATCCAGGTATCGTCGGCGTGCAGTTTCGCAAGGCGCAGCCATTCGACTACGCTGAGGTCAGCGGCCAGTTGCTGATCCTGTTCAGCGACGGCCTGCAGTCACGCTGGAACCTGGCCGACTACCCCGGGCTGACGCACCGCCACCCGGCTTTGATCGCCGCCATCCTGCACCGTGACTTCTGTCGCGGCCGGGATGACGTCACCGTTTTCGTGATTGCCCTGGAGGCCATCGATGGCTGATACCACTGCCTCGCTCGCCGCAGAAGTCCAGCGCTTGCGTCAAGAGGCCGATGCGCTGCGCGCCGAATTGGACGAGACCAACCAAGGCGTGCTGGCGCTGTATGCCGAGCTGGATACCCAAGCCGATCAACTGCGCCAGGCCTCGGACCTCAAGAGCCGCTTCCTGTCGTATATGAGCCACGAGTTCCGCACGCCATTGGGCTCGATCCTGAGTATCACCAGCCTGCTGGACGATGAGCTCGACGGCCCACTCAGCCCCGAGCAACACACCCAGGTGGGCTTTATCCGCAGCTCGGCGAGAGAACTGCGCGAGATGGTCGACGATCTGCTGGACCTGGCCAAGATCGAGGCCGGGCGCATCAGCATCTCCCCGGCCTGGTTCGATATGTTCGACCTATTCTCGGCCCTGCGTGGCATGTTCCGGCCGATCGTGGATGCGTCGTCGGTGGACCTGATCTTCGAAGAGCCCGCCGGCCTCCCCAAGCTTTATACCGATGACAAAAAGCTCGCGCAGATCCTGCGCAACTTTATCTCCAACGCGCTGAAGTTCACGCTGCAGGGCGAGGTGCGGGTGTCGGCGCGCATGGAGAACGAGCGGGAGATCCGCTTCGCGGTGCAGGACACTGGCCTTGGCATCCCCATCGAACTGCATAGCAACCTGTTCGAGGATTTCTCGCAGATCGACTCGCCGCTGCAAAAGCGCCTGCGCGGCACCGGGCTGGGGCTGTCGCTGTGCAAGCGCTTCGCCGAGTTGCTGGGCGGCCGGGTTGGGGTAGAAAGCACGCCCGGCGTGGGTTCGTTGTTCTTTGTGGTCATTCCCCTTTCCATCGCCAACGAGACCGTCGATGAAACGTGACATCCAACTGCTGATCGTCGACGACAACGCCGCCACGCGTTACGCCCTGCGCCGGCGCCTGGAGAACCATCACTACCAAGTGTTGGAAGCGGGCACCGGTCAGGACGGCCTGGACCTGATCGCCAGCCGTACCATCGATGCGCTGATCCTGGACGTCAACCTGCCGGACATGAGCGGCTTCGATATCGTTCGCGGCCTGCGCGCTGACCCCGCCACCGCGTTGCTGCCGGTGGTGCATGTGTCGGCGGCCTCGATCGAGACCGGCGATATCATCACCGGCCTGGACGCCGGCGCCGACGCGTACCTGATCCACCCGGTGGACCCTGAAGTACTGCTGGCCACCCTGCGCACCTTGTTGCGGGTCCGCGATACCGAGTACGCCTTGCGCGAGAGCGAGGCACGCTTTCGTGAGATTTTCTTCAACATCAGTGCGCCTATCGCAGTGATGGACGCGCAGCTCAAAGTCCACGAGTGCAACCACGCCTTCGCTCAACTGATTCACGACAACCTCAACCCGGACGCTCTGCTGGAATGCTTCGCCGCCGATCAATTGGCCGTGATCCAGGAGCTGTGCCTGCGCCTGGCCGCTGGTGAACGCTGGAAAGGCACCTTGCTGATGAAGGTCGACGACCAGTTGCGCGAGACCGAGTGGCAGATTTCACCGTACCGCCGCGCCGGCCTGAGCCTGGTGTTTGTTGAAGACGTGACCGAGCATCGCCATCGCGAACGGCATCAACAGGCCGAACTGGCCAACGCCGCGAGCCAACTGGCGCGCACCGAAGCCCAATTGCTGCAGGCGCAGAAGATGGATGCGCTGGGCAAGCTCACTGGGGGTATCGCCCACGACTTCAACAACCTGCTGACCGGGATCATCACCAGCCTGGAACTGATCAAAAAACGCATCCAGAGCCAGCGCACCGACAAAGTACTGGGCTACGCCGACGCCGCGCTGAACTCCGCCCTGAGCGCGGCCGGGCTGACCAACCGCCTGCTCGCATTCGCGCGCCAGCAGCCACTGGATACGCACCCTACCGATATCAACGCGCATATCCGTTCCCTGGAAGAGTTGCTGATGCGCACCATCGGCGAGCACATCGCGCTGAATCTGGAGCTGACCAACAACCCGGCTGTGGCGATGGTGGACCCGATCCAACTGGAAAGCGCCGTGCTCAACCTGGTGATCAACGCCCGGGACGCCCTGCCACAAGGCGGGATCATCTGGGTCACCACCTACCCGGCGTATTCCACCGGTAACCCCAAGCTGGAAAACGGCCCGTACATTGCCCTGTCGGTACGCGACAACGGTGTGGGCATCGAACCCAGCGTCATCGACAAAGTGTTCGACCCGTTCTTCACCACCAAACCGCTGGGCCAAGGCACCGGCCTGGGCCTGTCGACTATCTACGGGGTCGCGCGCCAGTCCGGCGGCGACGCACAGATCCGCAGCGTGACCCGCCAGGGCACCGAAGTGACCATCATGCTGCCCGCTGCCGACGGCCCCCCAGCCCTGGCCACCAAGGTCGAGGCGATGCCGGGCGTGAGTCACGGCGAACATATCCTGGTGGTCGAAGACATGCCGTCAGTGCGCGGTTTCGTGGCCGAAGTGCTGGTGGATGCCGGTTACCGTTGCAGCCTGGCGGCGGACGGCGACGAAGCCATCGCCATGCTACGAGCCGACCCGACGATTAACTTGCTGCTCACCGATTTCGGTCTGCCGTACATGACCGGCCGCGAACTGGCCGATCACGCGCGGGCTCTGCGCCAGGAGTTACCAATCCTGTTCATGACCGGTTACGCCGAGAATGCGGCGAACCGACAGGAGTTTCTCGGCGAACGCATGGACCTGATCACCAAGCCATTTCATATCGATCAATTGCTGGAAAAAATTCACCAGGGGCTGGAACCGTCCAAACCTGGGTCCTCAACCTGATTTTCCAGGCCTTAACTGCGTAGTCTGGCGCATTTCCAAGGGCGGCGAACCTGTCAATAATGACAGTACCGCCGGTCTTGTGGCGCGTTGACGCCCAGCCTCATCGGAACTTTGATTATGGATACCGTCGTCAGGTCGACTCGACTGACGGTGGACACCAGGGTTTCGAGGATATGAGCAATGAGCGACAGACAACACGGCACTGTGAAGTGGTTCAACGAAACCAAGGGCTTCGGCTTTATTAGCCCGGAGAGTGGGCCTGACCTGTTCGTGCATTTCAGAGCGATTATGGGCACCGGCTTCAAAACGCTGACCGAAGGGCAAAAGGTCACGTTCGAGACCGTGCAAGGACAAAAAGGCCTGCAGGCGGACAAAGTCCAAATCGAAAAATAACCCCCACACGCTTACCGGCCATAACCGGCCACGTATTGCACTGAAAAAGGAGAACGGCCATGCCCATTGAAACTCCACAGACTGCAATTCCCACCAGCAACGAGACAAATCCCTACGGTGAGCAAGAGATTTTCTTCAGCTATGACGGTGGGCCGGCGTTGCGCCCTGGACAAATCGTGACTTACGAACGGGTCAGAGGTCCGGGCGGTGAGTGGCAGGCGATCAATATCGAGATCGTGAAGGACGTCACCGTGAACTAGCGCAAAAGCGCCCCACGAACCAGCGGGTCACTTCATCGGTGCCACTGACCTGCAAGGTCTGGGTCAGATCGCCCCGAGCGACGCTTGCGCGGCGCGCATCGACTGGCCCAGCGGACCGAACATACTGCGCGTCAACAACCAGGCCAGCACCACCGTGCTCAAACCGGTCAGAAGCACAACCCCGAACACCATGTTGCGCGAGCGGCTGTATTGAGCCTCGGCCACTTGGCCTTGCATTCTTGCTCTATGATGCACAGGTACAAAATTCCAGGGGGAGGCTGATGTGATGACTGCTGGTTTTAACCCGTTAGTGCATATCGATTGGAAAACCCCCGGCGGCGAATGGCTGTCACTGCTGCCACCTGTCTACCCCCACATCAGCGTGTTTTCCGGCGCGGCCTTCGAAACGCTGCTGGATGAACTCTGCAATGAAATGCCCGAGGTGTGCTTCGAAGCGCTGGCCACTGCACTGGCGCGCGAAGGCTTCGACCTGTGGAACCTCGACGCGGGGGGTGACGATTACCGCCCGGTGATTGTCCCCGCCAATCAGCGCGAGCGGTTTACCCAACATTGGTGCGGACAGAAGACAGCCCTGCATTTCAAGCCGACACTCATCCAAGCGCAAATACCGCCCGCAGCCAAGCCCAAACGCAGCAAGCTCCAGTGGCTGCAGGACGTACATGAATACCCAGGCCCAACGTATGTGCACGAAGGCAACTATCGCAACGGCTGGGCCGCGATCACTGAGCAGGAGGACGATAGCTGGTTATGCTTCCTGATCGATTACAACGCCTGGCCGCCTACCGAGCAGGACATGCTCGAACTCCGCAAAGACGGCGTGGACGGCGCCGATCTGCAACTGATCGATGCCAACGTTCAACGCAGCCTGTGGAAACGTCAGGTAACGCGCGGCGCGTACCGTTCGGATGATCGCTATCAGTACGAGATCCGCAAGGGCAACAGCGTTGAAGTTTTCGGCCCCGTCGAGACGCAATGGCCGGCGTTTGAAGATCCCTGCGTGGTGGTCGAGGATCAGGTCTTCGAGCGTCAACGCCTCTACGAACCCGGGGCATTGACGCGGATCTGGCGCATCACCGCGCAGACCAGCGAGATCATTTTCGAACACCCCGATGAACTGACCCTCCTGCCCATCGGCCCCAACCGTTTGCTGTTTATGCAGCACAACGGCCCGTGCTGCTGGATTTGGAGTCAATACCTTGCACAACCGGTCACCATTGCCGCCAAACCGATGCCGGCTGAAGCCTATCAATTGCGCGCAGCCACCGCTTACCTGGGAGGCGATGAGGTGCTGTTATTCAGTGAAGGCGCGCGCCCCAACCCCGAACACCCCGGCTACCAGGAAAGCGTACTGCTAGCATGGCGCTTTAACTTCATCACCGGCACCAGCACCCAGGCGGTACTGGACGGCTTCGGCAGCGAAGTGCGCCAGGACACGCGCCTGCTGATCACTCAGCCCAAGCAAGTCATCACCCTGCGCACCTTTCACGGTCGGTTGGACGTTGCCCGTGGCCACGGTGATTGGTGGGTATGGAGTTATCACACGCAAACCTTCGGCGCCCACACCTTGGCGTGGTTGTGGAACCAGTGCAGCAACGATGTATTGAAACTGTCCTCCAAGGACATCCCGCGGGTTAAACCGCAGATCCGTTACGTGGCGGCGCAGGATCGGTATTTGGCGTTCGAAACGGAATATGTCGCGCGGCTGCCGCAGTTTGCGCAAATGGCGCAGGCTTTGGGGAGTGAGGGGCTAGTGTTTAAGTGAAGGACGCTGGTGCTCGCACTGGACACAACCCACCTCTAAAATGAAGCCATCGGAAACGCAAAAGCCCCTGAAAGGATTAAACCTTTCAGGGGCTTTTGGTTATTCAATGATGGCGGAGAGATAGGGATTCGAACCCTAGGTACCGGTGAAGGTACAACGGATTTCGAATCCGTCCCATTCGGCCACTCTGGCATCTCTCCAACGGCGCGCATCATAACAGCCTGTTTCATGGAAGCAAAGCTCTTACGAGATTTTTTTCCGTGCTATCAGATGCTTGCGTCGATTACAGCGGTACGCCAAGACGGTTGGCGACTTCTTCGTAGGCTTCGATCACGTCACCGAGGCCCTGGCGGAAGCGGTCTTTGTCCATCTTCTTCTTGGTGGCCTTGTCCCACAGGCGGCAGCCGTCCGGGCTGAATTCGTCGCCCAAGACGATGGAACCGTCGTGGAACACACCGAATTCCAGCTTGAAGTCCACCAGCAACAGGCCAGCGTCGTCGAACAGCTTGCTCAGCACGTCGTTGACCTTGAGGGACAACTCCTTCATGCGCGCCAGTTGCTCAGCGGTGCCCCAACCGAAGGCCACGACGTGGGATTCGTTGATGAAGGGATCGCCTTTGGCATCGTCCTTCAGGAACAGCTCGAAGGTGTACGGATTGAGCTTCATGCCCTCTTCCACACCCAGGCGCTTGACCAGGCTGCCGGCGGCGTAGTTACGCACAACGCACTCGACCGGGATCATGTCCAGTTTCTTGACCAGGCACTCGTTGTCGCTCAGCAGCTTGTCGAACTGGGTCGGAATACCGGCCGCTTCGAGCTTCTGCATGATGAAGGCGTTGAACTTGTTGTTCACCATGCCCTTGCGATCGAGCTGTTCGATGCGCTTGCCGTCGAACGCCGAGGTGTCGTTGCGAAACAGCAGGATCAGGCGGTTGGCGTCGTCGGTCTTGTACACCGACTTGGCTTTGCCGCGGTAGAGTTCTTCACGTTTTTCCATGATGGGCTCCGCTTTGAGTGAGGTGGGCTAGGCGATATGTCGCCAGTCGAGCCCTGAATCTTGATCGGCCAGTTGCAGCCAGTCCGGGTCGCACCCAAGGGTGTCGACAAAACATTGCCGGGCAAGCGTCGGCAGGTTGTTCTTGCTGCTCAAGTGGGCCAGGACCAGGTGTTGCAGGTCTTGCCAGCCCAACTCATACACCAGGTACGCCGCCTGGTGGTTGTTCAAATGCCCCAGTTCGCCGCCCACCCGCTGCTTGAGAAAGTACGGGTAGTGACCACGAGCCAGCAGGTCACGGCAGTGATTGGACTCGATCATCAAGGCATCGAGATTCCGGTAGCCGTCCAGCACCCTGGCGCAATACGAACCCAGGTCAGTGAGCACGCCAAAACGTCGCTCGCCATCACTGAACACATACTGCGTGGGTTCCTGGGCGTCATGCGCTACGGCGACCACATCAATGCTCAAGGCACCGATCCGAAAGGTCTCGCCGCCGGCCAGGAAACCCGCAGGCTCAATGGGTTTGCGCATCCCGCGCAAGGTACCGCGACTCAGATACACCGGAAGATTGTAGCGCCGAGACAGCAAACCCACGCCATGCACATGGTCGGCATGTTCGTGGGTCACCAGAATCGCGCTCAGCTGCGTAGGGTGAACCCCCAGGCGCAGCAAGCGCCGCTCGGTTTCTCTTAACGAGAAACCACAATCGACCAGCACATAGGTGTCGTCATGGGCGACGAGCGTGCCGTTCCCTTGGCTTCCGCTGCCGAGAACGGCAAAACGCATCGGATCAGCCCAGGTTGTCCTGAATCACGCCCAACACTTTGCGCGCTGTTTCAGCTGGCGCTACGGTGTTGATGTTCTTCTCGACCGTGACTTGCACCGCGTCGCCAACCTTGCTCAAACGCACCTGATAACGCTCCGCGCGGGTCTCGACTTCTTCCTTGGTCGGCTTGCTGCCGAACAGCTTGCCGAAGAAGCCCGGTTCGTCGTCTTTACGTTCGGCCTTTTCCGCCACGTTGATGTAGTACAGACCCAGGCTCCGGTTGATGTCCTCAACACGCCACGGGCCTTGCTCCAACGCGCGGCCTACGCTGGCCCAGGCACGATCCAGGTCTTCACCCAGGTTCAGCACCACGTTACCGCTGCCGTCCTCGGTGAGGCTGACGCGGCTCGGGGTATCGTAATCTCGCGCAGCGAGCAGGGAAACCGAACCGCCCTTCTCGGAAATACGGCTCATGCTGGCCAGCATTTCATCGACCAATGCCGAGTCGACACCGGTGTTGACCGAGCGGTTGGTGAAATCGACGTTGGCTGTGCTGCCGGCAGGACGCTCGGCGCTCACCACATAGACTTCACTGGTATTGCGCTGCACGCCTGGCTCAATGCGCACACGGACGCGCGTTTCGCTGTCGGAGGCGACACCGCCGGCCTGCAGGCGCTTAGCCATACTGGCGGACAACTCATTGCCCTGCTGCCAGGCAGTGGTGAATTCACCGGTCTGCGGGCGCTGTTCGTCAATGCGGAAACCGTTGTCCTGGAAGAACTGCACCGCCACCGGCCAGACTTCGGCAGGTGGGCGCTGCGCCACGATCCAGCGCGAGTCGCCGCTTTTTTGCAGGCTGTAGTCGCTGGCATCGGCCACGGCCGTGATCGGCTGTGGACGTGGTACCACGAACTCACCTTTGGCGGTGTCATCGGCAACGTTGCGTGGAATCGGCAGCAACGGGTCAAGGCGCTTGGCGACATTGACGTCCGGCGGCAATTGCATCGGTTTGGTTGCTTGTGCTTCCAGATAATCGCTGCCGCGGTCACGGAAGTAGCCTTCCGGGCCCCAGATCCAACCGCAGCCACTGGTGCTGGAGATAATCAAGGCAAGTGCGGAAAGTCCGGCCAATCGCTTCATGCGTAGTGCTTCCTCAATTAAACCAGGACGCCGGACTGGCGCAGGGCCTGTCGCAGCGGTTCGTGACAGGCTTCGCTGAGGCGGGTGAGCGGCAGACGGATACCGTCCGGCATCATGCCCATCTCGTACAGAGCCCATTTCACGGGAATAGGGTTGGATTCGATAAACAGTTCTTTGTTGAGCGGCATCAGCTTCTCGTGGATCGCGCGGGCTTTGTCGGCATCGCCGGCGAGTGCGGCGGCGCACATGTCGCTCATGGCGCGGGGGGCCACGTTGGCGGTCACGGAGATATTGCCTTTGCCGCCCAGTAGAATCAGCTCGACCGCGGTGGCGTCGTCACCGGAATACAACAGGAAGTCACTGCTCACGCCGGCCAGGATGTCCTTGGCGCGCTGCAGGTCACCAGTAGCTTCCTTGATGCCGACGATGTTCGGCACGGTGGACAGGCGGATCACGGTCTCGGCCTTCATGTCACAGGCGGTACGGCCCGGCACGTTATAGAGGATCTGCGGAATGTCGACGGCTTCGGCAATGGTGCGGAAGTGCTGGTAAAGGCCTTCCTGGGTCGGCTTGTTGTAGTACGGGGTCACCAGCAAGCAGGCATCGGCACCGGCTTTCTTGGCGTTTTTGGTCAGTTCGATCGCCTCACGCGTCGAATTGGCGCCCGTACCGGCGATGACCGCGATACGACCGGCAACGCGCTTGACCACGAACTCGATGACCTGGATGTGCTCTTCCACATCGAGCGTGGCCGATTCACCCGTGGTGCCGACCGCAACGATCGCGTTGGTGCCTTCTTGCAGGTGGAAGTCCACCAGTTTGCCCAGGCTGTCCCAGTCGAGATGACCTTGTGCATCCATGGGTGTGACCAGTGCCACCATACTGCCCGCAATCATGCAACCGCTCCTGCCGGAAAAAGAGAGCCGTAATGGTACTGGCGCCAAGATGCTTGCACAAGCGAAGTACCGCGTGAGGATGCGTTCTGACGCAACTAAACATCGATCAACGCCATCATCGGGCCTGAGCACGGTTTGACGAGCACTGAAAACCGCAGAACGACGCAATGAAAACGCCACCTCCTAGCCCTTGGCGACGCTTTTCGCTACCCTTGATCCTTTGATCGATACGGCCCTCTCGGTATCGACCGCTCATCGCTTTAGGAAGGCTGCATGTCCACCCCCACAGTTCGCGAACAATTCCTTGTTATCAGTGCCCTCGGCGCCAACCCCATGGAGCTGACCAACGTCCTGTGCCGCGCCAGCCATGAAAACCGCTGCGCCGTAGTGACCTCTCGCCTGACCCGCCACGGCGAGTGCAGCGCCCTGGTGTTGCAGATCTCCGGGAGCTGGGACGCTCTGGCGCGCCTGGAGACTGGCCTGCCGGGCCTGGCCAAGAAGCATGATTTCACCGTTAATGTGGTACGCAGCGCCGCTCTGGAGAATCGCCCACAGGCCCTGCCATACGTTGCCTACGTCAGTTCGGCCTACCGCTCGGACATCGTCAATGAACTGTGCCAGTTCTTCATCGACCATAACGTCGAGTTGGAGAACCTGACCTGTGACACCTACCAGGCGCCCCAGACCGGCGGCACCATGCTCAACGCCACCTTTACCGTCACTTTGCCGGCTGGAGTGCAGATCAGCTGGCTGCGCGATCAGTTCCTGGATTTCGCCGATGCGTTGAACCTCGACGCCCTGATCGAACCGTGGCGCCCACAGAACCCAATGTAAGGAAGTACCCATGGCGGTAGTCATCGACCAACCCGTAGCCGACTTCGAAGCCCAGGCCACCAGTGGCCAGACCTTCAGCTTGGCCGCCCTCAAGGGCAAGCAAGTGGTGATCTACTTCTATCCGAAGGACAGCACACCAGGCTGCACCACCGAGGGCCAGGGTTTTCGTGACCAACACGCGGCGTTCCAGGCAGCCAATACGGAAATATTCGGCGTGTCGCGCGACAGCGTGAAGTCCCACGAGAACTTCAAGGCCAAGCAGCAGTTCCCTTTTGAGCTGATCAGCGACAAAGATGAGACAGTCTGCCAGCTGTTTGATGTGATCAAGCTGAAAAAGCTGTACGGCAAGGAATACCTGGGAGTGGATCGCAGCACCTTCCTGATCGACAAAAATGGCGTGCTGCGTCAGGAATGGCGGGGCGTCAAAGTGCCAGGCCATGTAGATGCCGTCCTGGCCGCCGCCCAAGCCTTGAACAAGGCCTGAGCAAACGCTGCGGGGCGGGCTTGCTCGCCCCTACAACAGCGGCGCCACCACCGGCTCCTGTCGCGGCCAGGCATCCAGCACGGCCTTGAACAGCGTGGCCAGGGGTATTGCAAAGAACACCCCCCAGAACCCCCACAGCCCACCAAATAGCAGCACCGCGCAGATAATCGCCACCGGATGAAGGTTGACCGCTTCGGAAAACAGCAGCGGCACCAGTACGTTGCCGTCCAGGGTCTGGATGATCCCGTACACCGCCATCAGGTAGATGAATTGATCACTCCAGCCCCACTGGAACAGTGCGATCAACGTCACCGGCACCGTCACCACCACCGCGCCCACATACGGCACCACCACTGACACGCCGACCAGCAATGCCAGCAACGCGGCATAGTTGAGGTCCAGGGCGATGAAGGCGATGTAGGTCACACCGCCACAAATAAAGATCTCGATCACCTTGCCACGGATGTAGTTGGCGATCTGCCGGTTCATTTCCTGCGCCACACGGGTAATCAACGCCCGCTCCCGCGGCAGATAGCTGCGTACCCAGCGACTGATCATTACGCGATCCTTGAGAAAGAAAAACACCAGGATCGGCACCAGTACCAAATAGATCATGATGTTGACCAGCAACGGCAGGCTGGATAGGGAGAACGTCAGCGCCCATTGCCCGAATTTCCCGATTTCACCGCGCGCCACTTCGATGGCCTGCAGCACTTGCTCATCCGATACCAGATGGGGATAACGCTCCGGTAACAGGAGCAACAGCGATTGCCACTTGGCTAGCATCCCCGGTAATTCGTTGAACAGCGTGATCAGCTGATGCCAGAGCAATGGCAACACCACCACGATAAACACCACCAGCAGGCCCATGAACAACGCGAACACCAACCCAACCGCTACCCCGCCGGGTACGCGCAGGCGCTCCAACGTCGTCACCAATCCCTGCATCAGATACGCCAACACCATGCCCGCTAGCACCGGAGCCAGCATGCCACCCAAGGTCAACACCGCCGTAAAGGCCAGGAATAACAAGACCGCCAGCACCACCGCCTCTTCATCGGAGAAGTAGCGCTGAATCCAGTCACGTAACACTTTGAACATCAATCAACCTCGGGCTGTGGGAACAAACGGTTCAGGCCTTGCGCAACCAGTAACGGTACACACCGGCGGCGTCTTCTTCGTGCAACAGGGTGTGCCCAGCCAGTTTGGCAAATGTGCGGAAATCACGCTGAGAGCCCGCGTCGGTGGCAATCACTTTGAGCACCGCACCGCTGGCCATTCGGTTGAGCTCCAACTTGGCCTTGAGCAAGGGCAACGGGCAATTGAGCCCACTGGCATCAAGTTCGGCGTCAAAAGCGACGGTGTCGGTCATAGGTTTACTCCGGGTCAAGCGTTCGGGGGTGCTTAGAATATCTGGTCCGAAGCTCAGTGTCCGGCTACAGTAAGCTCTTTGTCGAAAGGCCCTGTGCATGAATTTTTTGCGCCCTACCCTGCTGACGCTGGCTTGCCTGCTGGCCTCCCCAGGCTTCGCCGATGACCTGCCGTCGCTGGGCGACGCCAGTTCTGCCATTGTCTCGCCGCAGCAGGAGTACCAACTGGGCCGCGCCTGGCTGGCGTACTTGCGGGGCCAGGTGTCGCAACTCAACGACCCGCAACTCAAGGATTATGTCGAGACCAGTGTCTACAAACTGGTGGAGACCAGCCAGGTCAACGACCGGCGCCTGGAATTCATCCTGATCAACAGCCCGCAACTGAACGCCTTTGCCGCACCGGGTGGGATCATTGGGGTCAACGGCGGGCTGTTTCTCAACGCCCAGACCGAAGGAGAATACGCCTCGGTGCTGGCCCACGAATTGGCGCACTTGTCCCAACGCCACTTCGCACGAGGCGTTGAAGCGCAACAGCGCATGCAGGTGCCGATGATGGCTGCGCTATTGGGCGGCATTATTGCTGCCGCAGCGGGCGCAGGCGATGCTGGCATCGCAGCGATCGCTGGCACCCAGGCCGCCGCGATCCAAGAGCAGCGTCGTTTCTCCCGGCAGAACGAACAAGAGGCGGACCGCATCGGTATCGTCAATCTCGAAAAAGCCGGTTATGACCCACGCTCCATGCCGACCATGTTCGAGCGCTTGATGCGCCAATACCGCTTCGATGCCAAACCGCCGGAATTCCTGCTGACCCACCCGGTAACTGAGTCACGGATCGCCGACACCCGTAACCGTGCCGAACAGGCCAAACCAGGCGGCAAGGAAGACAGCCTGCGCTACCAATTGATACGTGCACGGGTGCAATTGAAATACGAAGACACCCCTGGCCTCGCCGCCAAACGCTTCCAGGCGCAACTCGACGAGAACCCAAAGAACGATGTAGCGCGCTACGGCCTGGCCATCGCGCAGATCAAGGGCACCAAACTCAAGGAAGCACGGGAAAACCTGGCGCCGCTGCTGGCCAAGGCACCCAACGACATCACCTACAACCTGGCGCAGATCGAGCTGGACATCATCAACAACCGCCTGCCCGACGCCCAGCAACGCACAGATAGGATGTTGACCCAATACCCCAGCAATTACCCGCTGAATCAAGTTCGGGTCGACCTGCTGCTCAAGCAGAATCGCACCGCCGATGCGGAAAAGGCGCTGGATGGGCTGCTCAAATCGCGCCCGGATGACCCGGATGTGTGGTATCAGGTCGCGGAGACCCGCGGGTTGTCCGGCAACATCATCGGCCTGCACCAGGCTCGTGCCGAATACTTCGCACTGGTGGGCGATTTCCAGCAGGCCATTCAGCAACTGGACTTTGCCAAGCGTCGCGCCGGCAACAACTTCCCACTGTCGTCACGTATCGACGCACGCCAGCGTGAGTTGATCGAGCAGGAAAGACTGGTCAAAGGCATGATGAGCTAACCCCATCACCCACAAAAAAGCCCCGCCTTCGTTAAACGAAAGCGGGGCTTTTTATTGAGCTGGCGGGTTACTCGGCCAGCTTGAAGGTGATAAAGCTCGCACGGCCCTGACGCAAGACACGCATCGATACCGAACGATTCTTCGGCAACGCCTTGGCGATATCGGTGAATTGCTTGGTGCTTTCGATCGCCTGGTTGTTCAGGTGAGTGATCACGTCGCCCGGCTGCAGACCAATCAACGCAGCGGGCCCATCCTGCACCTCTTTGATTACCACGCCGCTCTTGAGGTCGAAGGCTTTTTTCTGCTCGTCCGTCAGCTCGGCTACGGCAATCCCCAGACGGTTGCTGCTGCGCTCGGCGCCTGGCTTGGTGTTGCCCAGGGCATCGAGGGTGGCGCCTTCTTCAGGAATCGCACCGACAGTCAGCTCAACGTTCTGGCGCTTGCCGCCACGAATCACTTCCAACTTGGCTTTGCTGCCAGCCTTGAGTGCGCCGACCAAATGCGGCAGGTCGGCGGACATAATGATTGGCTGGCCATTCATGCTCAGGATCACGTCACCAACTTGCAGACCACCCTTGGCGGCGGGGCCACCGTCTTGGATCTGCGCCACCAGCGCACCCGCCGGCTTATCGAGGCCGAAGGATTCAGCCAAATCCTTGTTCACTTCCTGGATCACTACGCCCAACCAACCACGGCTGACCTTGCCGCCGCTTTTCAACTGATTGGATACGTCCATGGCCACATCGATCGGGATAGCGAACGATACGCCCATAAACCCACCGGAGCGGGTATAGATCTGCGAGTTGATCCCCACGACTTCGCCAGCCAGGTTGAACAGCGGGCCGCCGGAGTTACCCGGGTTGATCGGCACGTCGGTCTGGATGAACGGCACATAGTTTTCATTAGGAAGGCTACGACCGATGGCGCTGACGATGCCTTGGGTGACTGTGTGGTCAAAGCCAAATGGAGAACCGATGGCGACGACCCACTGGCCGGCCTTCAGATCCTGGGATTTGCCCAGCTTCAGCACAGGCAGGTCCTTGCCGTCGATTTTCAGCAAGGCCACATCGGAGCGTGGGTCGGTACCGACCAACTTGGCCTTGAGCTCACTGCGATCGGCCAGGCGGACGAGAATTTCGTCTGCGTCGGCGATGACATGGTTATTGGTGAGAATGTAGCCGTCCGGCGAAATAATGAAGCCCGAACCCAGAGATTGAGCTTCACGTTGACCACCGCCGCCCCCCCGGGGCGCACGCGGCTGTGGCATGCCACGCTCGAAGAACTCACGCAACATCGGCGGCAGGCCCTCAAGGTCCGGCATCTGCTGGTTCGACACTTTGCGATCAGGCAGCTTTTGCGTGGTACTGATGTTCACCACGGCCGGCGAGGCTTGCTCAACCAATTGGGTGAAGTCAGGCAACTCAGCCGCTTGCGCGGTCACAGCCTGACCCAGCACCAGTACCGTGGCGACTATGGATAGGTAGGATTTCAAACGAGGTATCGACATACAGCTCCCGTTACGACGAGCAGGGTTGAGCGACAGGGTTCAAGAAACGCCGGAAACTGCGACCGCCGTTTTTGTTCCGCGAACAAAACAAGGCCAGAGCCGACAAGCTCTGACCTATAAAAAAGATTGACGTTTTTTGCAAGTGAAAATCCTGGTCCAGACATTTCATACTCTCGGCAAACAAGCGTGAGTGGTTGTAAATTGAAAGGTCAGGATGAACATAGGATTAACAACTCACGGCAAGGGCTTAGCGGTTGCCTTTTTTTCACTGCGCACCGAAAGCGCAATACGCTCGGCGGTACCGATAGGGATTTCTCCAACAACCGTCACCATCATTTCACCGTCAACCGTATTCAAGCGACGGGAGACCGCAACAGTGGGGCCTAGCTGCGTACGGTTTTCCGTCACGCCCCCCTCACTGATGGGTTCAAGGAATACCGAAAATCGCGCCAGACCATCTTCATACATCAAACTGTCGATGGTGGTCTTGGTGCGGGTGTCCGCTCGCGCAGTGGCGCTCGTCAATTCAAACCCCGGTGGCAACCACTCCAAGTGCCAAGCTTGGGTCGGCTGTACCTCTGAATGGCTGTCATTTACCGCTCCGATAGGCGTGCAATCCTTGCTCGGCCGCAAGTTGCGATCGTCAGGCAGAGTCGATGTATTCAAGCGGGTGAACTGGAAGCGCTCCAGCAACTGCCCTTGATCGTTGAGCAATAACGATTTGAGCGGCAAGGCCGTTTCACGGTCCAGATGTAGCTCAAATCCGTAGCGGTATTGGTCACGGGGGGTAATGGACACAATCACAGCGTCACGGCCAGCAACACGGGATTTTCCGATCACGGCCAGTTCATAGAATTGATTGAGTTTCGAGGGATCGAGCGCGCGGGAAGGGGCTTCTCGAGAATTGCCAAGGCCGGCGACTAATGTGCCACTCACGCATTGCGTGCGGCCATCCACTCGCACCACTTCCTGAGCAGAACCATCAAGCTGCAAAAGCCGCTCTCGGACTTGTCCATTCTGGACAAGGTGCCAGATGTCATGGGTGGAAAAGCTGCCGTTACGTTCATACACGAACGTACCTTCAAAGCTTTGCTGCTGCTCTGCGCGCCCAAGTCGACTCAGCCACTCTTGGGCTTCATCGGCATGGGCGGGAAGTACCAACCAACCACTGAGCAAAAGCGTAAGGAGCGGTATGGCGCGCATATAGCTCCTTAGCGGTTCAACGGTTTTCCAGACTAGCGGCGCGAGCGTACGGCAATGCGCTTTCAGTGCCTTTCAGGGCCGATTCCTGTGCATGTTGGCGCAGGTAACCTGGGAGACGCTGATCCTGCCAACCGGATTGCCCCTGCAATACACCGTTGGCCATAGGGCCGGCGGCGTCGGAACTTTCCTTGTAGCCGGCCAATACTGCCGGACCTTTAACTTGAGGACCGGCCATGACCGGTTGCTGAGTCTGCTGGGCCAGTTCGGCACCGGCAATTTCGTCCTGATTGTAAAGACGAACACCCGCCAGCACGGCAACAGTCACCGAGGCAGCAACCGCAAGGCGACCCAGGCTACGCCACGGACCGCGAACAGCTTTTGCCGGAACGGCTTCATCAGCCAACGCGGCAGAAACGGCCGCAGCAATATCCAGACGAGGGATTAGAAGATCCTTGTGCATCACCGCCCGAGCGACTTGGTAACGAGACCAGGTATCACGGGTTTCGGCATCATCGAACGCGTTGAGCACTCGACGAAGTTCCAGTTCATCCGCTTCGTTATCCATCACTGCGGACAGCGATTCCTGCAGGGCATCACGACTCATGGCGGTTCCTCTCTTGGCTGTCGCCGCTGTCTTTAGTTTTCCTGCAACAACGGTTGCAAGGCTTTGTCGATGGCTTCCCGGGCCCGGAAAATCCGTGACCTAACAGTCCCCACCGGACATTGCATGACGCTCGCAATGTCTTCATAACTCAGACCGTCGAATTCACGTAAAGTTAACGCCGTACGCAAATCTTCTGGCAGTTGCTGAATTGTGCGATGAACGGTTCCTTCGATCTCGTCGCGCAGCAATGCACGCTCCGGCGACTCGAGATCTTTGAGGCCGTGATCACCATCGTAAAATTCTGCATCTTCTGAACTTACATCACTATCTGGTGGGCGGCGTCCGCGAGACACCAGATAGTTCTTCGCCGTGTTGATGGCGATGCGGTACAGCCACGTATAAAACGCACTGTCACCGCGGAAATTACCGAGTGCACGGTACGCCTTGATAAAGGCCTCCTGTGCAACGTCCTGCGCTTCATGGGTGTCGTGCACAAACCGCACGATCAACCCGAGAATTTTGTGCTGGTATTTCAGCACTAGCAGATCAAATGCGCGCTTGTCGCCGCGTTGTACGCGCTCGACCAGCTGCTGATCCTCTTCCTGGGTTAGCATGAACACTCCTCGTTGTACTTGAAGGAGGCTTGCATAACTAAACGATCAGGCTTGCAAACATAGACTCGGACTTTTCGCAAAAGTTCTCCCCCTCCAAGCAAGTTTCCGGCATGCACTGATTTGGCACACACGAAAAACGCAGCGCGGGCAACGCCGGCTGCGCGAATAATCTTGTCGTCGGTTTCCTGACGCGTCCAATGCTCCCGACGGGCCAATAAACTCAACGTTTTCCCAGCTTTCGGGCAACCTGCTATTGAGTCGGGGCTTATGCAAAAAGTTCCCAATCCAATAACCGACGGATTATACCCAAGCCGCGCACCGTAATCTCACATTGCCACGAATGCCTGGCTATTGTGCCGCTCCCCCCCTCTATATACTAGTGGGCCGTGTGACCCTTTGATTCGCCGATCCAGGCGTCCCGTCAGCGCCACTAGCCCTTGGATCGCTTTTTGCGGAATCCTTCAAATGAGCCAACAGTTTCAACACGATGTTCTGGTGATTGGCAGCGGCGCAGCCGGATTGAGTCTTGCCCTGACCCTCCCCAGCCACCTGCGCATCGCCGTACTGAGCAAGGGCGACCTGGCCAACGGCTCGACATTCTGGGCCCAGGGCGGTGTTGCCGCCGTGCTGGATGACACCGACACGGTGCAGTCCCACGTCGAAGACACCCTCAACGCCGGTGGCGGGCTGTGTAATGAAGAAGCGGTGCGTTTCACCGTTGAGCACAGCCGCGAAGCGATCCAATGGCTGATCGATCAAGGCGTACCCTTCACCCGTGACGAACACGCCAGCGCCGACGACGGCGGCTTCGAGTTCCATCTGACCCGTGAAGGCGGCCACAGCCATCGCCGCATCATTCATGCCGCCGATGCTACCGGCGCGGCTATTTTCAGGACATTGCTGGATCAGGCCCGTCAACGCCCCAACATTGAACTGCTGGAGCAACGCGTCGCCGTCGATCTGATCACCGAAAAGCGCCTGGGCCTGGAAGGCGAGCGCTGTCTCGGCGCCTACGTGCTCAACCGCGGCAGCGGCGAGGTCGACACCTACGGCGCGCGCTTCACCATTCTCGCGTCGGGCGGCGCGGCTAAGGTCTATCTCTATACCAGCAACCCTGACGGCGCCTGCGGCGATGGCATCGCCATGGCCTGGCGCTCGGGGTGCCGAGTGGCCAACCTGGAGTTCAATCAGTTCCACCCGACCTGCCTGTATCACCCGCAGGCCAAGAGTTTCCTGATCACCGAAGCGCTGCGCGGCGAAGGCGCGCACTTGAAACTGCCGAACGGCGAACGCTTCATGCAGCGCTTCGACCCCCGAGCCGAACTGGCCCCGCGCGATATCGTCGCCCGCGCCATCGACCATGAAATGAAGCGCCTGGGCATCGACTGCGTCTACTTGGACATCAGCCATCAACCCGAGGCATTCATCAAGACGCACTTCCCCACCGTCTACGAGCGCTGCCTGGCCTTCAATATCGATATCACCAAAGGCCCGATACCCGTCGTACCGGCCGCGCACTACACCTGCGGCGGCGTAATGGTTGACCAGCATGGCCGCACTGACGTACCCGGCCTTTATGCCATTGGTGAAACCAGCTTCACCGGCCTGCATGGTGCCAATCGCATGGCTAGCAACTCGCTGCTTGAGTGCTTCGTATATGCCCGCTCAGCGGCGGCGGATATCCTTGAGCAACTGCCACGAATTCCGGTGCCGGCCGCCCTGCCCCGCTGGGACGCCAGCCAAGTCACCGACTCGGACGAGGACGTGATCATCGCCCACAACTGGGATGAGCTGCGGCGCTTCATGTGGGACTACGTGGGCATCGTGCGCACCAACAAGCGCCTGCAACGGGCACAACATCGGGTGCGGTTGCTACTGGATGAAATCGACGAGTTCTACAGCAACTATAAAGTCAGCCGTGACCTGATCGAGTTGCGCAACTTGGCCCAGGTGGCCGAGCTGATGATCCGCTCGGCCATGGAACGCAAGGAAAGCCGAGGCCTGCATTACACCCTCGACTACCCGCAGATGCTCCCCGAAGCCCGCGACACTATCCTGGTGCCAGCCACCTACGCCGGCTGAACTTCAAGCGTACCCGCAGGCGCCGGTGTGTATCCGCCGCCTGCGCGTCCTTGGGCACACAGATCGAACGCGCCCACCACTGCCCCTTGACCCGATATCGCAGCACCACAATCAGGGGCAACGCCAGACTGTCCGGACACAACTGCACGGCGTGCCAGCCACGCTGCTCACTGAACAATTGCCAGCCGTCCTCATCGCGTCGCAGGCCACGAATCGACGAACGGTGTGACAACAGAATGTGTCGCGGCAACACCCAGGCGGCATGCCCCAGACACAGCACTATCGCCAGAGTTGAGAAAGCGAGATCAATCAATGCCAACGCACCCAACGCGAACAGTTGGGCGAACAGATACGCCGCCAGCAGCCGCCGTGACGGCTGCCAGCGGCATTCGAAGCGATTACTTAGGCTGGACACGGTCCAGAATCATCCGAACCATCCGCTGCAGTTCCGGATCGTCCGACTCGGCGCGCTCCATGAACCAGCCGAACATATCCTGGTCTTCGCACTCCAGCAGACGCACATACACCTTGCGGTCCACTTCATTAAGGGTGGAATAAACCTCTTTGACGAAAGGCACCAGCAACACATCCAGCTCAAGCATGCCGCGACGGCTGTGCCAGTAGAGGCGATTGAGTTCTACATCTTCGACCATGGAGCGCTCCTCAAATAGAGCGCAAGTATACAGGCCCGACAGCAGTGGAACAGTCGGCTTTGGTCGCCCCTACGGAAACTATCCATTTGCCGGGCGCCCCTCTATGATGCACCCATGACTTTTTGACCTGCGATGAACCATGGCTGACTCTGCTTTCTTCTGCCCCCTGATCCACGAAGGTGTCCTCGCCGTCCGCGGCGCCGATGCTGCCAAATTCCTGCAGGGCCAATTGACCTGCAACCTCAATTACCTGAGTGATACCCAGGCCAGCCTGGGCGCGCGCTGCACGCAAAAAGGGCGCATGCAGTCGAGCTTTCGCATCTTGTTGCAAGGTGATGGGGTGTTGCTGGCGATGGCGGCCGAGCTGCTGGAACCGCAACTGGCCGACCTGAAAAAATACGCGGTGTTCTCCAAGTCCAAGCTGACCGACGAAAGTGCCGCTTGGGTCCGCTTCGGTCTGGTGAATGCGGATTCGGCCCTGGCCAGCCTCGGGCTTGAGCTACCGGCCGAGACCGACAGCGTAGCCCGCAATGAGCACTTGATCGCCATTCGGGTCTCACCCGGCCGCAGCGAACTCTGGGTACCTTCGGATCGAGCCGACGCCGTCAAAGCCCAATTGAGTTCAACCCTTGACTCTGCCGATCTGAATGAATGGCTGCTGGGCCAGATTCGCGCCGGTATCGGCCAAGTCATGGCGCAAACCCGCGAGCTGTTCATCCCGCAGATGCTCAACTTGCAAGCCGTGGGCGGTGTGAGTTTCAAGAAAGGCTGCTACACCGGCCAGGAAATCGTCGCGCGTATGCAGTACCTGGGCAAACTCAAGCGCCGCTTGTACCGCTTAAGCCTTGATTCGGCGCAAATGCCCGAGCCAGGCACTCCTCTGTTTTCGCGTAGCCACAACAGCTCGATCGGTGAAGTGGTGATCGCAGCAAAAGCTGACCAGGTCATTGAACTTCTGGCCGTATTGCAAGCCGAAGCTGCCGATAGTGGCGATGTGCATCTAGGCATGCTTGAAGGCCCGGGTCTGCAACTGCTTGACCTGCCTTATACCCTCGACCGTGATCGAGAGATCCAGCGTTAGTCGCCGTACTTTTTTGCAACACCCTAGAGATCATGAATGAACAAGCTGGCGGAAAAAGTCCAACAGGCTTTGGTCAAGGCCATCGATAACGATGACCTGGTTCTGCCGACATTACCGGAAGTGGCCCTGGGGATTCGTCAGGCCGCCGAAGACCCGGAAATCAGCATCAGCCACTTGAGCAAAGTGATCGGTCGCGATACCGCCCTGTCCGCGCGCCTGATCAAAGTGGTCAACAGCCCGCTGCTGCGCGCCACGCAGGAAGTCACCGACCTGCACACCGCCATCACGCGGCTGGGCACCAATTACAGCAGCAACCTGGCGATTGGCCTGGTGATGGAGCAGATCTTTCACGCCCGCTCCGAAGTCGTCGAACAGAAAATGCGCGACGTCTGGCGCCGCAGCCTGGAAGTGGCGGGCGTGAGCTATGCCTTGTGTCGCAGCCACAGCCAGCTCAAGCCGGACCAAGCGGCCCTCGGTGGCCTGGTGCACCAGATCGGCGTACTGCCGATTCTCACCTACGCCGAAGACCACTACGAGCTGCTGGCAGACCCGGTCAGCCTCAATCATGTGATCGACAGCATCCACCCTAAGCTGGGCGACAAGTTACTCAGCGGCTGGGACTTTCCCGAGATGCTGGCGAAACTGCCGGGGCAATACCTGAACTTCGAGCGCGACTCCGACCGTCTCGACTATATCGATCTGGTGCAAATTGCCGTGCTGTACTGCCATCGCGGCACCCATCACCCTCTGGCAAACGTGGTAGTTTCCGAGATCCCCGCGATGAAAAAGCTGCGCGTAGACCCCTATAGCGACAGCCTGCGCGCAGAGCTGGATGAAGCGCGTTCGATGTTCTACTGATCAACCGGCGATAAAACTCACCCGAACTTTCAACCCAGCGCGCTCGCCGTCATGCAGACTGATCTGCGCCAGATGCGCCCGGCATATTTCCCCGACAATCGCCAAGCCCAGGCCCGAGCCCATGCCCTGTTGGCTACGCCGATAGAACCGCTCGAACACCCGATCCCGCTCATCCAGCGGGATGCCCGGGCCATCGTCTTCCACTTCCAGCACCGCCGGCGCCATCACCCGTAGAATCACGTTGCCACCAGGCGGCGTGTGCGCCAGGGCATTGTCCACCAGGTTACTCAGCAGTTCGTTCAACAGTGTCGGTTCGCCGCGCAGCCACACCGGCTCGTCGGCTTCCAGCGCCAGGGCCACGCCGCGCGCATGGGCCAGGGGCGCCATGGCCATGCCCAGTTCGCGGGCCAACTGGCTCAGATCCAACAACTGCGCGCCGCCTTCGGCAATCGCCCGGGCGCCGTTCTCGATGCGCGCCAGGGACAGCAACTGATTGGCCAGATGGGTCAGGCGATCAGTGCCCTGAGCCGCGGTTTCCAAGGTGCTGCGCCAGGTCGCCGGGTCTTCGACGCGCAACCCCAACTCCAGACGGGCCTTGAGTGCTGCCAGCGGAGTGCGCAGTTCGTGGGACGCATCGGCGATAAACTGCGCCTGGCGTTGGAATTGCCCGCGCAGGCGCTCGGTGAAGTGATTGAGTGAGCTGACCAACGGGCCGAATTCATGTTGCACCTCCACCAATGGCAACGGCCGCAGATCGTCGGGCTGGCGCTCCTCCACGGCTTTACGCAGACGATCCAGCGGGCGGAGCGCGGCGCTCACGGCAAACCACACCAGCAGCAACGCACCGATCGCGAGCATGCCCAGGCGCAGCAGGGTATCGGCCATCAGGCTACGGGCCATGCTGACCCTTGCTTCGTCGGTCTCGGCCACGCGGATTTCCGCCATACCGTTCATGTTCGGCTCGGAAACCGCTTTAAGCAGGCTGACCACCCGCACTTCCTGGCCCTGGTACTTGGCGTTGTAGAAACGCGCCAGGGCCGGGTAATCATCGGTACGCGGTGTGCCGGGCGGCGGGCCGGGCAGGTTTTCGTAACCAGATATCAGCTTCTGATCGATGTCGTTGACCTGGTAGTAAATGCGCCCGGCGCTGTCGTAGGCGAAGGTGTCCAGGGCCACATAGGGCACATTGGCGCTGAGAGTGCCGTCCACCTGGGTCAGGCCGGCCGCGATGGTTCGTGCCGACGCCAGCAGCGTACGGTCGTAGGCGGTATCGGCTGCTTCGCGACCGTTCCAGTAGGCGCTCATGCCGCTGGCCAACATCAACAGCACCAGCAACAGCGCCAGGTTCCACAGCAGGCGCCAGCGCAGGCTGCTGGGCTTATGCATCGCGGGCTTCCAGCAGGTAGCCAAGGCCGCGGAACGTCACGATGGCGATCGGTTGCCCATCGAGTTTTTTGCGCAGGCGATGCACGTAGATTTCGATCGCATCGGGGCTGGCTTCCTCGTCCAGGCCAAACACATGGGAGGCCAGTTGCTCTTTGCTCATCACCCGGCCCGGACGCGCGATCAGCGCTTCAAGCACCGCCTGCTCCCGAGAGGTCAATGTCAGCAGTTCGCCACCCAACGTGAAGCGCCGGGTGTCCAAGTCGTACACCAGCACGCCGCAGGTTTGCTGGCGCTCGCCGCCCAGCACGCTGCGACGCAACAGGGCCTTGACCCGTGCTTCCAGTTCCGTCAGTTCGAAAGGCTTGGCCAGATAGTCGTCGGCGCCCAGGTTCAGGCCATGCACACGGTCTTTGACGTCACTTCGCGCGGTCAGCATCAGCACCGGCAGATTTTTCCCACGGGCTCGCAAACGTGCGAGCACCTCGAAACCATCCATGCGCGGCAGCCCCACATCGAGGATGGCCACCGCGTAGTCCTCGCTGCTCAAGGCCAGGTCGGCGGCAACGCCGTCGTGCAGCACGTCGACGGTCAAACCCGTGCTCTTGAGCGCCTGGGCCACACTGTCGGCGAGTTGCAAATGGTCTTCAACCAGAAGGACACGCATGGTTTTCTGCCTCATTCAGGAGTGGTCGATGCCACGCTTTGGCGGGGAGTTTACAGGCGCCCGGTGCCCTGTGAAGCCCGAAAACATTGAAAGGTGACTGAAAGGTTAGTGAAAGCTTCGCGCTTTAGCATCCAGCTCACGGTGAGCCTTGCCCACCCAGCTGCCTGATCCGCAGTGCCCGAAAAACGCCTCGATGCGTTTTCGTCACAATAAAAACAATATCGGAGTGCATCACCATGCTGTCGACACAGCCCCAGGCTCGTCCGTCTGTTCGTTTTTCCCGCCTGACCCAAACCACCCTTGCCAGCGCCGCCGCCCTTGCCGGCTTCACGCCGCTCAGCCAAGCCGCCTTCTTCGAAGACAGCAGCGCGACCCTGGAAACCCGCAACATGTACTTCAATCGCGACTTTCGCGACGGCACCAGTGCCCAGCAATCCAAGCGCGACGAATGGGCCCAGGGCTTTATGCTCAACCTGCAGTCGGGTTACACCGATGGCACCGTGGGCTTTGGCGTGGATGCGTTGGGCATGCTCGGGATCAAGCTCGACTCCAGCCCCGACCGCACCGGCACCGGACTGCTGCCGACCCATGATGACGGCCGCGCCGCCGACGAATACTCCAAGTTGGGCCTGACCGGCAAAGTAAAAATCTCCGCCACCGAGTTGAAAATCGGTGCGCTAATGCCCGAGCTGCCGATCCTCAAACCCAACGACGGGCGCATTCTGCCGCAGACCTTCAATGGTGGGTTGCTGACGTCCAAGGAATTCAAGAATCTGGTATTCACCGGCGGCCGCCTGGATAAAGCCAAGGACCGCGACGATACCAACTACGAAGATATCGCCCTCAATAACAAGAACAGCCGCTTCCTCAGCGGGGCTACCGGTAAGCACTTCAACTTCGGCGGCGTGGACTACAAATTCGCCGACAAGATCACCGGCAGCTACCACTTCGCCCAACTCGATGATGTCTACCGTCAACACTTCCTTGGCCTGGTGGCCGCGCGCCCGATGGGCCCAGGCACCTTCGGCGCCGACCTGCGCCTGGCCATCAGCGACGACACCGGCAGCGCCCGAGGCGGCAAGATCGACAACACCTCCCTCAACGGTCTGTTCAGCTATGCCCTCAACGGCCACAAGCTCAGCGCCGGTTACCAGCACATGTCCGGTGACAGTGCCTTTCCGTATGTGGATGGCAGCGACCCGTACCTGGTCAACTTTGTACAGATCAACGATTTCGCCGGTGCCGAGGAACGTTCCTGGCAAGCGCGCTACGACTACGACTTCGCCAAGCTGGGCATCCCAGGCCTGAGTTTCATGAGCCGTTACCTGTCCGGTGACAACATCAAGCTCAGGAACGGCGACACCGGCAAAGAATGGGAGCGTAACAGCGAGATCAAGTATGTGGTGCAGACCGGCACGTTCAAGGACGTGGCCGTGCGCCTGCGTAACGCCACTTACCGCTCCAACTATTCAGCCCGCGATGCGGATGAAATGCGCCTGCTGGTCAGCTACAGCGTCGCGCTCTGGTAAGCAGTGCCTGGCAGTAGAACCTCATAACAAAAACGACGGAGACACTCATGACCCTTTCATTGCGTAAATTGGCCCTCACCGCCGGCTGCATGTTGTTCGCCGGTCAATTGCTGGCCGCTGACGAGCCCAAGCGCCCGGAATGCATCGCCCCGGCCTCCCCCGGCGGTGGTTTCGACCTGACCTGCAAACTGGCGCAAAGCGCACTGGTCAACGAAAAATTGCTGAGCAAACCGATGCGCGTGACCTACATGCCCGGCGGCGTAGGCGCGGTGGCCTACAACGCCGTGGTCGCCCAGCGTCCGGCGGATGCCGGTACGCTGGTGGCCTGGTCCAGCGGCTCGCTGCTGAACCTGGCCCAGGGCAAGTTCGGGCGTTTCGATGAAAGCGCCGTACGTTGGCTGGCCGCGGTCGGCACCAGTTACGGCGCCATCGCGGTAAAAAGCGATTCGCCCTACAAGACCCTCGATGATTTGGTCAAAGCCCTGAAGAAAGATCCGGGCAGCGTGGTGATCGGTTCCGGCGGCACCGTCGGTAGCCAGGACTGGATGCAAACCGCCCTGATCGCCAAAGCCGCCGGGATCAACCCGCGCGAGCTGCGCTATGTGGCCCTCGAAGGCGGCGGTGAAATCGCCACGGCCCTGCTTGGTGGTCATATTCAAGTGGGCAGTACCGACATCTCCGACTCCATGCCGCACATCCTCAGCGGCGACATGCGTCTGCTGGCGGTGTTCTCCGAGCAGCGTCTGGACGAGCCGGAAATGAAGGATATCCCGACAGCCAAAGAGCAAGGCTACGACATCGTGTGGCCAGTGGTGCGCGGCTTCTACCTCGGGCCAAAAGTCAGCGATGCCGAGTACGCCTGGTGGAAAGACGCGTTCGACAAACTGCTGGCCTCCGAAGAGTTCGCCAAGCTGCGTGACCAGCGCGAGCTGTTCCCGTTTGCCATGACCGGCCCGGAGCTGGACACCTATGTGAAGAAACAGGTGGCTGACTACAAAGTGCTGGCCAAAGAGTTCGGCCTGATCCAGTAATCGCCCCCTCTGTCGCGCGGCCATGCCTGGCAAAACCCCAGGCATGGCCCAGGAGTTCAACATGCTCTTACAACGCATATTCGCGGCCGCGCTGCTGCTGGCCTGTGCCGGTCTGGCGCTGATGGCCTGGCCCTATCAGGCGTCGTTTTCCTACGAGCCGGTAGGGCCCCGCGCCTACCCGCTGCTGATACTCGGGCTGATGAGCCTGGCGCTGATCTACATGCTGATTCGCCCGCAGGCCACCAAGCACACCGAAGAAGAACCGGCGCTGGATCGCGAAACCCTGATCAAGATCAGCCTCTGCGTGGTCCTGCTGATTGTGTTCGCCGCCACTTTCGAACCGCTGGGTTTCATCCTCAGCAGCATGCTGATCGGCATCCCGATGGCGCGCCTGTACGGCGGCCGCTGGATGCCCAGCGTAGTGATCGTCTCCCTGATGGCCATCGGTTTGTACCTGCTGTTCGATAAGGTCATGGATGTGCCGTTGCCCCTTGGCCTGCTCGACGTTCTGGAGAACTGATATGGATACTTTTGGCTACTTGGGCCAGGGCTTCGGCGTGGCGCTGTCCCCTTACAACCTGGTGACCGCGCTGTGCGGCACGTTGATCGGCACCGTGGTCGGCCTGCTGCCGGGCCTGGGCCCGATCAACGGTGTGGCGCTGTTGATCCCCATCGCGTTCGCCCTGGGCCTGCCGCCGGAATCGGCGCTGATCCTGCTGGCGGCGGTGTACCTGGGCTGCGAATACGGCGGCCGGATCAGTTCGATCCTGCTTAACATCCCGGGCGAAGCTTCCACCGTAATGACCACCCTGGACGGCTACCCGATGGCCCGCAAAGGCCTGGCCGGTGTGGCGCTGTCGTTGTCGGCATGGAGTTCGTTCATCGGTGCGTTCATCGCCACCTGCGGCATGGTGCTGTTTGCGCCGCTGCTGGCTAAATGGGCGATTGCCTTCGGCCCGGCGGAATATTTCGTACTGATGGTGTTCGCGATTGTCTGCCTGGGCGGCATGGCCGGTGACAAGCCGTTGAAGACCTTCGTCGCGGCGTTGATCGGCTTGTTCCTGTCGGCGGTCGGCATTGATGCCAACAGCGGCGTGTACCGTTTTACCGGCGACAACATCCACCTCACCGACGGCATCCAATTCGTCGTGCTGGTGCTGGGCCTGTTCTCCATCAGCGAGATCCTGTTGCTGCTGGAAAAAACCCACCGTGGCCAGGAAGCGGTCAAGGCCACCGGGCGCATGATGTTCAACGTCAAGGAAGCGGCGTCGGTATTCGTGGTGAATATCCGCTGCGGCCTGCTGGGCTTCATCATGGGCGTGTTGCCGGGCGCCGGTGCAACGCTGGCATCGGCCGTGGCCTACATGACCGAGAAACGCATGGCTGGTGCCAGCGGCAAGTTCGGCCAGGGCGACATGCGCGGCCTCGCCGCGCCGGAAACCGCGATCGGCGCATCCGCCTGCGGCGCTCTGGTGCCGATGCTGACCCTGGGCGTACCCGGCTCGGGCACCACTGCGGTGATGATCGGCGCGCTGTCGCTGTACAACATCACCCCCGGCCCGCTGCTGTTCCAACAGCAACCGGACATTGTCTGGGGCCTGATCGCTTCATTGTTTATCGCCAACATCATGCTGGTGATCCTCAACATCCCGATGATCCGGATCTTCACGCGCATCCTCGCCGTGCCGAACTGGGCGCTGGTGCCGGTGATCGCCATCATCACCGCGATCGGTGTGTACGCGGTGCATGCCACCACTTTCGACCTGTTCCTGATGGTCGGGATCGGCATCTTCGGGTACATCCTGCGCAAGCTGGACTTCCCGCTGTCGCCGGTGCTGCTGGGCTTTATCCTCGGCGGCCTGATGGAGCAGAACCTGCGCCGTGCGCTGTCGATCTCCAACGGTGCACTGGAGATTCTGTGGTCGAGCCCGATCACCTTTGGCGTCTGGGTACTGACCGCGATCATGTTGTTCGTGCCGCTGCTGCGGATCTGGCGTAAGCGCGCCCAACAGCGCCGCGCTGTGGCCAATGTCTGAGGTCACCCTTAAACATTGGTGGGGAACACCGCTGGTCGGCCTGGCCGGCGGTTACCTGGCCAGCCTGATCGGCTGGCCATTGCCGTACATGGTCGGCTCGTTGCTGGCGATCATTCTGGTGCGTTGCATCACGCCCTGGCAGTTGGCGGAGATTCCCGGCGGGCGTAAATGCGGCCAATGGGTGGTGGGGATCGGCATCGGCCTGCACTTCACCCCAGTGGTGATCGAGCAGGTGATGAGCCACTTCGGCCTGATCTTCTTCGGCGCGCTGGTCACCAGCCTGTCGAGCGTGGTGGGCGTGTGGCTGATGCGCCGCAGCGGTGAAGATCGCGCCACCGCGTTTTTCTCCAGCATGCCGGGCGGGTCCGGTGAGATGGTCAACCTCGGCGCACGCAACGGCGCGGTGCTCAGCCGTGTCGCGGCGGGGCAGAGCCTGCGCGTGCTGGCGGTGGTGCTGTGCGTACCGGCGATCTTCAAGTATGTGCTGGGGGGCGGCGCGCCGCAGTTTCATCCGGCACCAGTGAGTTGGGCCTGGCTGGCGATGCTGTTTGCGCTGGGAGCCCTGGTGGCCTGGGTTTGGCAGCGCCTGCGTCAGCCAAACCCATGGTTGTTCGGCCCGTTATTGGTCAGCGCGACCGCCAGCGTTGTCTGGGATTTGCATATCGGCCTGCCCGACGGCGGTAGCCAGATCGGCCAATGGCTGATCGGCAGCGGCCTGGGTTGCCATTTCAACCGTCAGTTCTTCCGTCGCGCGCCATCGTTCATGGCTCGTACTTTAGTCGGCACCGCTCTAACCATGGCGCTGGCGACCCTGGCCGCCGTGGGCCTGAGCGCCCTCACCCACTTGGACCTGCGCTCGCTGACCCTGGGCATGATGCCGGGTGGCATTGCCGAGATGAGTCTTACGGCCGAAACCCTGCAACTGTCAGTGCCGCTAGTGACGGCGATGCAGGTGATGCGCTTGTTGTTTGTGCTGTTTCTGGCGGAGCCGTTGTTCAGGTATTGGAATCGTCAGCCAGAAACCCTCTAAACCTTCCCACCTTTTGAATAGGCTTGGCCTTAGAGTGGCGGCAATCGCCACTCAATCGGTGTTTCGCCGCTCTGCTCAAGAAACTTGTTAGCGCGGCTGAAATGCCCACAACCGATAAACCCGCGATACGCCGACAGCGGCGACGGATGCACCGATGTCAGCACCAGATGCTTGGTGGCATCGATCAGTTTCTGCTTGCTCTGGGCGTGGGCGCCCCACAGCAGAAACACCAAGTGCAGCTGGTGCTCACTGACCACTTCGATAATCCGGTCGGTAAAGAACTGCCAACCCTTGCCGGCATGGGCGTTGGCGTTGGCACGCTCCACCGTCATGGTGGTGTTGAGCATCAGCACGCCCTGCTCGGCCCAGCTCTGCAGGTAGCCGTGGTTGGGAATGTCGATGTTCAAGTCACGCTTGAGTTCTTTATAGATATTGACCAGCGACGGCGGCGCCGGCACCCCCGGCTGCACCGAGAAGCACAGGCCATGGGCCTGGCCGGGGCCGTGGTAAGGGTCTTGGCCGAGGATTACCACTTTTACTTTGTCCAGCGGCGTGGAGTTGAGGGCGTTGAAAATCAGCGGGCCAGGCGGGTAGATCTGTTTACCGGCGGCATGCTCCTGACGCAGGAATTCGCGCAGCTGGGCCATGTAGGGCTTGTCGAACTCATCGCGCAGGGCGTGTTTCCAGCTGGGTTCGAGTTTGATGCGGTCGCCGTCGGTCATCGTTGAAGTGTCTTGTAAAAAAAGAATGAGGCGAACCCTAGGAAAGCCGCCCCCGCTTGTCAATTGATCTGACACACCACCGGCACTTTCCCACCAAAGGATCATACTGATCCTTCACTTTCTCGATTGAGGTCACGATGAATCTGCACTTCGAAGAACTCACCGGCAGCGGCGGTGCCCGTATCGGCATCGCCAGCCTGGACGCTGAAAAGTCGCTCAACGCCCTCTCCCTGCCGATGATCCTGGCCCTCGGCGACCGCCTGGAGGCCTGGGCCAAAGACCCGCAAATCGTCTGTGTGTTGCTGCGCGGCAACGGCGCCAAGGCGTTCTGCGCCGGTGGCGAGGTACGCAGCCTGGCCCAGGCGTGCCTTGAACACCCGGGCGAAGTACCCGCCCTTGGCGCACAGTTTTTTGCCGCCGAATATCGCCTCGACTATCGCCTGCACACCTACCCCAAACCGCTTATCTGCTGGGGTCACGGTTATGTGCTGGGCGGCGGCATGGGCCTGCTGCAAAGCGCGACGGTGCGCATCGTCACGCCCAGCAGCCGGCTGGCCATGCCGGAAATCAGCATCGGCCTGTACCCGGACGTGGGGGCCAGTTGGTTCCTGTCGCGCCTGCCGGGCAAACTCGGTTTGTTTCTGGGCCTGACCGGAGCGCATATCAATGGGCGTGATGCGCTGGACCTGGGTTTGGCCGACCGTTTCCTACGGGACGACCAGCAAGATCAGTTGCTCCAGGG
Source organism: Pseudomonas rhodesiae (assembly GCF_007858255.1). GTDB lineage: Bacteria > Pseudomonadota > Gammaproteobacteria > Pseudomonadales > Pseudomonadaceae > Aquipseudomonas > Aquipseudomonas rhodesiae. Next base: position 74,299 of record NZ_VFEU01000003.1, read on the forward strand.
CCTATTGCAATTGAATTGGCAGGAACAGACCGCGATGCAGCTCAACAGCCTGCTCAAGGCCCTGGCCCAGGAGGCGCACGACCAGCAACCCGACGCGCAATGGCTGCCGCGTCGCGCGCAGATCGACGCTTGGCTGGACGTGGGCGATGTGCGCTGTGCGTGGCGCGCCCTGAGTGCATTGCGCGAGCATGCCGACCCGCTGTTCCACCGCGCGGGCAAAACGTTGAGTGAAGGTTGCCCGCTGACGGCGCACTTGGTGTGGGAGCAGATCCAGCGCGCGCGGCATTTGTCCCTGGCCCAGGTGTTCCAGATGGAATACACCCTCAGCCTCAATTGCTGCCGTCACCCGGAATTCGCCGAAGGCGTGCGTGCGCGGTTGATCGACAAGGACCAGACGCCTCATTGGCACTGGCCGGATATCAATGCGATCCCGGACGCCGTGGTGCAGGCGCACTTCAACAAGGCGTGGGAAGGTAGGCATCCTCTGGCAGACCTTTCCGATTTTTGACAGCTCAGCGCTTGGAGCGGTCGATGGTGAAGGAGCAGTTATCGGGCTGGCTGTCATCGCAGATATACACGTCCTGGCCGAAGGGATCCTTGGCCAGGCGCCAATGCAGACTGCTGGTCAGCGACACGCTGTCGACCTCCTCCGAGCCGCCATAACGCAGTGCAATTACTTGATCGCCGTTGGTTCGGTAGATGCACTTTTCAACGTAGCCGTTTTCCCGCGCCTGTCCCTGGGCAGGGATGAACAATGCGCCGACGAATCCGCTGACGAAATCCAGTTGTTTAACTTTCGGGCTTTGCCACAGGAGCTGCCCATCGCGCACCTGGAAACGCCCCTCTTTTAATTGAACGGAGGACGCGTACGGACACCCCTGCTTCGCGTTCGCGTGCATAACGCCGCAGGTCATCACCACAAGCAGGCAGATCGATCGCTTAATCACTGGACGCTCCATGCCTGACCGGCACTCTGATCCCTGTGAGTGAAATACATCTGGAGCGCGGAGGATACCTGTCAAATATGACAGTTCCGACAAACGGCAGGCGAAAAAAAGCGGCGCTAGATGCGCCGCTCGATAGTGGGAAACTTACCAATGACCGCCGCGTCCGCCACCACGATCGCCACGGTCGCCTCGACGGTCATGCCCACCGCGATCCCCCCAGCCCTGATTGGGATAAGGCCGGTAGCCGGCGCGCGGCCCGGACGGGTAGTAACGCGGCGCAGAGTAATAGCGCGGGGCCGGCTGGTAGTAGCGCGGCGCAGAGTAATAACGCGGTGCCGGTGCGTAGTAACGGGGCGCAGGGTAGTAATCACGCCGGTATTGATACACCGAGCCGCCCCCGTAGTAGTACGTCGGCGCGGGTGAGGTATAGACCTCGGAACGGTAGTAGCTCTGGCCTCCCTCGTAATAGGGCACGCAAGCGGAAAGGGTCAGACCGAGTAAAGCGCTGAGCAGCATTCGTCGATACATGGCGGCCTCCTGGGACCGCGAAAGAGCACCTTCAGCGACGCTGAAGGGCGGCATTCAGCTTTCACTGAATGACGAAGTATCTGACATCAAAAACGGAATCTGGTGCGTTCCTGTAACAACTTGATACACCTAGGCCGCCTCTGTTAACTGCCTATGGACGCTGCCCTTCCGCAGCTCGAATCCAATGTTGAGCTTTAACGTTTCAGTTAATTTTTGGATGTTGAAACTCTTCGCTTTACCATGATGTCACTATGATGTCGCGCACAGCCAGGGAGGCTCTAGCGTGCATCCTTCGCTAACATCCCCGGATTCGAACCATGAAAATTTCAACCAAGCTGCTGCTTTCATTTTTACTGTGTGCGCTGGTCACCCTCGGGGTTGGCTTGCTGGGTATCAAGGGCGTGGTCAGGCTCTCCACGGCATTGGAACTCACGTTTTCCAACAACCTTGTATCTGTGAGCACCACGGCCGCCACCCTCAATGGGATCGTCGCGCACAACCGAGGCTTGTACCGCCTGATGGACGCCAGCCAGGGCGATGTGTCCCAGCAAGACCGCGACCGCGTACGCCAAGACATCGCCAACGAACTCAAGCGCAGCCAGGATGCCTACGCCACCTACCGCGCAACGCCACTGGCAGATGACGAACGGGCAGCGGGTGACAAACTGGATAAAGTGCTGCCGAGCTATATCAGCAGTGCCGAACGCATTACAGCGATGCTCGACAGCGGCAAGATCGATCAGGCTCGGGCTGAACTCAACACCACCAACAACGAACTGTTCCGCCAGGCCCGCGAATTGATCCGCGTGATCATCGAGTCCAACAACCGCCAGATCAAAGAAGGCGCCATCGCCGCCGACGAGCTGCGCAACAGCGCCTTGACGTGGATGATCAGTGGCATCGTACTGGCGTTCATCATCGCCATCACCGTGGGCGTGCTGATTACGCGCTTGATCACCCGCCCCATCGCACAAGCGGTGCAGAGCGCCCAACGCATTGCCAGTGGTGACCTGACCCGCGCCATCCTCACCGAACGTACCGACGAAGCCGGGCAACTGTTGATGGCACTGTCGGACATGCAGGGCGGCCTGAAAAGCACCCTGATGGAAATTGCCAATGCTTCGGATCAACTGGCCTCGGCCGCCGAAGAACTGAGTGCGGTCACTGATGAAAGCACCCGTGGCCTGACCCGTCAGAATGACGAGATCCAACAGGCTGCCACCGCCGTCAACCAGATGACCGCCGCGGTGGACGAAGTGGCCGGCAATGCCGTGTCCACCTCCGAAGCCTCGCGCCAGGCCACCGCCGAAGCCGAAGACGGCCGCCAGCAGGTGGAGCAGGCGGTATCCGGCATGTCGTCGATGGTGGTGGAGATCAACGACTCGACGCAATCGGTCGTCGACCTGGCCAACCAGGTGCGCGAGATCGGCAAGGTGATCGATGTGATCCGCAGCATCGCCGACCAGACCAACCTGCTGGCACTCAATGCTGCCATCGAGGCGGCGCGGGCCGGTGAGCAGGGTCGCGGTTTTGCGGTGGTTGCCGACGAGGTGCGGGCATTGGCCCATCGCACCCAGACCTCCACGGTCGACATCGAAAAAATGATCGGCGAAGTGCAGGTGGGCGCCGACGGCGCGGTGGCGGCAATGAACAAGAGCCTGACCTGGGCCAACAATACCCAGACCCTGGCGCAAAGTGCCGGTGAAGCGCTGCAACGCATTACCGCCAGCGTGGCCAAGATCAACGAACGCAATCTGGTCATTGCGTCCGCATCGGAAGAACAGGCCCAGGTGGCCCGTGAAGTGGATCGCAACCTGCTTAACATTCAGGACCTGTCCACTCAGACAGCGGCCGGCGCGCACCAGACCAATGCCTCCAGCCAGGACCTGTCGCGCCTGGCTACCTCGTTCAATGTGCTGGTCAGCAAGTTCCAGCTCTGAGTAGCCGAGGCAAGGTCGGCCCTGTATCGTGCAAGGCACGCCGGAATGGACCGGCTCCTTGCCCGATACCGCCCGAACCGACCGATGACCACGCCCACCCTCTGCCCCGCCTGCGGCGCCCGCAACGACTGCGCCCTGGCCGACCCTCGCCGCGTCGACCAAGCCTGCTGGTGCTACAGCGTCACCATCGATCCGGCGGTGCTGCAAGCCCTGCCGGACGCCCTGCGTAACCAAGCCTGCCTTTGCCCGCGCTGTGCCCAGGTCGACCAACAGTTGCGCGACGCCGAGCGATCCTGATGCGTGTCGATCGTTTCCTCAGCAACCTGCCGCGCTTCAATCGAAAACAAGTACGCCTGTTACTGGTGGAGCGGCGGATCCGGGTCGATGGCGTTGCCGTCAGCGATCCTCACCATGAAGTGCGCGAATTCAGCCGGGTATGCCTGGACGATGAGGTGCTGCAGGCGGGCAAACCGGCGCGTTATTTCATGCTCCACAAACCCAGGGGCTGTGTGAGCGCGACGTCGGATCCTGAACACCCGACCGTACTCGATTGGCTCGATGAGCCGGATAAGGGCGAGCTGCATATTGCCGGGCGGCTGGACTTCAACACCACGGGCTTGCTGGTGATCACCAATGACGGCCAATGGTCGCGCCGGCTGACCCAACCGCAGACCAAGTTGCCCAAGGTGTACCGGGTCGAGACGCAACAGGACATCGGCCCCGAGTACGCGCCGACGTTCGCCGCAGGCTTGTACTTTGCCTTCGAAGACCTCACCACCCAACCCGCCGAACTGACGCTGCTGGGGCCGAGGACCGCGCGGTTGAGCATCGTCGAGGGCCGCTACCACCAGGTCAAACGCATGTTCGGGCATTTCGACAATAAAGTGATCGACCTGCATCGTGAGCGCATGGGCCCGCTGGTGCTGGACGCGACCCTTGCGCCGGGGGAGTACCGGGCATTGACCGACGCAGAAATCAGACAGGTCTGACGACCATTCAGCCGGGGACTGCAAAAACCTATTTGAGCGCCTTGCGGCATTCGAAGTCTGCTGCTTGAATCAAACCGTCAGCCGCAATATGACTGACGAGTCGCCTATAACCTCCAAGACCCACCTTGCCCTGCCCGCGCTTGATCCACGGGCCCTCCAGGCAAACTGCCCGCCATAACAACACCCGCCGGCCAGCCGTTATCGGACCGACATGGGCCTTCCTTTTCCAGGCGTATGCCTACCTGTCACAAAGCTCGTGCAGAGTGTTCTGCGCGCCCTACCCGCTTGCCAGGAGTCTTACGACATGAGGCCAGAAATCGCTGTGTTGGATATACAGGGTCAGTATCGGGTTTACACGGAGTTCTATCGCGCGGATGCCGCTGCAAAGACCATCATTCTGGTCAACGGCTCGATGGCCACCACGGCATCCTTCGCCCAAACCGTGAAAAGCCTGCACCCGCAATTCAATGTGGTGTTATACGACCAACCCTACGCCGGCCGTTCCAAACTCCATAACCGCCATGAGCATATGCTCACAAAGGACGTCGAAGGCCAGATCCTGCTGGAGCTGATCGAGCACTTCGCCGCCGAACATGTGTTGTCGTTTTCCTGGGGCGGCGCCGCCACCCTGGTCGCCCTCTCCCAGCGCCCGCGCCGGGTGGAAAAAGCCGTGATCAGCTCATTCTCACCGGTGATCAATGCGCCCATGCGCGACTACCTGGAACGCGGCGTCGATTACCTGAGTAACCTCGACCGCGACCGCGTCGGCCACTTGGTCAATAGCACCATCGGCAAACACCTGCCTTCGCTGTTCAAACGGTTCAACCACAAGCATGTGAGCAGCCTGGCCGAGCATGAATACGGGCAGATGCATTTCCACATCAGCCAAGTGCTCGACAGCGACCGGTTGTGCTACCTCAAGGCGGCCAAGCAGATCGACATTCCGGTGCTGTTCGTCAACGGCGAATGGGACGAATACACCAGCGCCGACGATGCCAGGCTGTTCGGTCAATACGTGAAGAACAGCAGCTTCAGCAGCATCCAGGCCACCGGTCACTTTCTGGACATGGAACACAAAGCCGCGTGTCGGGACAGCCGTGACGCCGTGGTGGGTTTCTTGAAACCGGAGCAGCGCATCAACCGGCCGCGTTACGACCGAGGCCAAACGCAACATGCGTTCGCACTCTGAACCGCAGAAGCCTTGCCGGCTTACCATGGCGACCGCACGTGTTCGCCATGGTAAGCCGGCAAGAAGCCCGTTCGTCACCTCGACAGATGCACGCAACCTGCACATTTTCCAAAGAAAAACTTCAAATCCCAGCGCACATCTGGTACAAAGTCAGCCGCTCTGAGCGGGTGTCGTATAATGGCATTACTCCAGCTTCCCAAGCTGATAACGAGGGTTCGATTCCCTTCACCCGCTCCACTCAGATTCGCTCCCCGTCACGCCGTTGCTGACGGGGGTGCATAAGAAAACCGGCCCTTGGTGGCCGGTTTTTTTATGGGCGAAATTCAGTGATACCACCCGATCTTGCGACCTTTGCGCATCACGACGCAGCGCAAACCTGTACAAATCAATTATTTTGTACAAGTATCAATGGCGATAGGGGCACTTCGCCTCGCACGATCACGGAGCCCCGCCATGGTGCGTTTACTGGTTTCTCTATTGCTGGTCGCAAGTCTGTGCAGTTGCACGGGCGTGGGGGTGGATCACTATGCCGATCAGCAACCCAAGCTGGATCTGGAGCGTTTTTTCAGCAAGCCGGTCAAGGCCTGGGGCATTTTCGAGAAACGTTCCGGCGAAGTAGCCAAGCGCTTTGAAGTGCAGATCGACAGCCGGCGCGAGGGCAACCAGCTGATTCTCGATGAGCGCTTCGTGTACAGCGATGGCACCCGCCAGCGTCGCGTATGGACACTCACCCCGGACGGCCCCGGGCGCTGGCGTGGGCGCGCCGGCGATGTGGTCGGCGAGGCGATCGGTGAGGTGGCGGGCAACGCGTTGCGCTGGCGCTATCGGCTCAACTTGCCGGTGGACGGTTCGGTGTATGAAGTCAGCTTCGACGACTGGATGTACCTGATGGACGAAGACACCCTGATCAACCGCTCCAGCATGTCCAAGTTCGGCGTGGAATGGGGCCAGGTCACGCTGTTTTTCCGTCGCCAATAAACGGGTTTTTCAGCCTGCCTGACAGGCGTGGGGATGAATGATGAATATGCAAATGCTGTCGGATGTGGCTGCAAAAGGCGAAGTCCGCGAACTGGAATTGCTGTCGCTGGAGGGCGGTTTCTATGTGGCACGCATCAGGCTGGTTCACGGCGAGATGACGTTGTTGGGCGAGGACGGCCAGCCTTTGCGTATCCGCTCCACCACACACTTGCGCGACCTGCTGCAAGGCGTGGCACCCTTCCCCTGCGTGCTGGTGCAACAGTGCGCCCATGACGAAATGTGCGGGGTACGCGATGGGCCCATCGAAGCGTTGCGCGTGCGGTTTTCCCTGGAGGCGACCTTCTAGCAGCGGTCACTCACATTCGGAAAAATCTGGATGCGCTGAAAGATTCCGGTAAGGATGATGCCACCCCTGCCCCCGGAAGCAAGATGACCGCCATGCCTGAATACCCACAAACCACGCCCAGGCCCATCCTGCATCAGGTGGTGGGCTGGGTGGTGGTGCTGCCCTTGCTGGTATCGTTCCTGAGGTTGCCGGTGCCGTTTGGGCTGCTACTGGTGTTGGCCTCCCTTGCGGGGTCGGTGTATGGCGTACGATTTGCCAGACGCCACGCCAGCCGGCGCGCCAGCCTGTTTGCGCTGGTCGTCACTGTGCTTAATACCCTCTCGCTGTTTGCCGTAGGGCAACCGACGATAGTGAAGGTGCCGTTCCTGATCGCCTGGTGGTACGTAGCCCCCTATTACTCCAACTGGGTGTATTGGAATTTCTAGAGGGGCGCAAATTCGAGCGCAAGAAACGTAGTGCCTGCTTAGTCTGCTGGCGCTACTGTTGGGATGCGCCGTTAAACTGTCGCCCTCCCAGGAGTTCGCCTATGTCCTACGACTACATGTTCATGCCCTCCCCCGTCGGCCAGCTCACCCTGGTGGCCCGCCACGACAAGCTCAGTGCCATTTTGTGGGAAACCGAACGCGCCAATCGGGTTCGACTCGGCGAGTTACGCGCTGCTGACGACAACCCGGTGCTGTTGGAAACCAAGCGCCAGTTGACGGAATACTTCGCGGGCCGGCGCGATAGGTTCGAGCTGGAACTGGAGTTCACCGGCACCGACTTCCAGAAGCAGGTGTGGCGGGCGCTGTTGACCATCCCTTTCGGCGAAACCCGCAGCTACAGCCAGATCGCCCAGCAAATCGGCAACCCAAGCGCGGTACGCGCCGTGGGCGCGGCCAATGGTCGAAACCCCATTTCGATCATCGCCCCCTGCCATCGCGTCATCGGTGCGTCAGGCGGTTTGACCGGGTTTGCCGGCGGGCTGGAGGCCAAGCAGTATCTGTTGGCCCTTGAGGATCGCGGCCAGACAACAAAGAGCTTCTGATCAAGCGGGCAAGATGGGCCCTCGGACAAAGGCCTGGCAGTTGTATAACGGTTCGAACCCCAGCTTTCGATACACCGAAATGCCACTCGCTGTAGCCTCCAGAAAGCATCGTTGAGCCCCCAGACTCGCGGCGTGAAGCAGGGCCGCCTGAATCAATCGAGTGCCATACCCTTTTCCCCGAACATCCGCCAGGGTGGCCACATCGCTAAGCCGAGCCTCGCCTTCGCACATGGATAACGTCAACGAACAGCGGATCTGCCCTTCGGTGGACAAGCTGAAGTGATAAAGGGCTTGCTCCGTATCCAGAGCTTGCTGATGCCGCGCCTGATAATGCGCCGCCACCTCGGGCGCCAGCGAAAACGCATTGCCCACCGGAACGATCCATTCATTCAAATCCCGGGTTAGCCCCACTTGCTCTGCGCGCTCACTTGGCAACGATACAAAGTCCGACAGTCGCAAAACCATCGCGGTCGTCGTTTCAGCCGCATGAAAACCCAGGCTCGTAAGCACCTCGTAAAGAGCCGCAACCTTTTGCTCGTGAAGCACCGCACGGATTTCCAGCGAGGTATGGCGCATCAGGTCCAGGGCGGCCCCCATTGCGTCATCCGGCGTGTGGCTACCGACACGGATAAACATGACGTTAAACGGGCTTGATTTTTGCGCGGTGAAATAGGCGCAGGTATCGGCACTGAAGCGCCGATGCAGCAGGCATAACAGCGCAAAAAAATAATCTTCGGTGCGGCGATAGAGTGTGTGCAGGTCACAAGGGGCATCGAGGTGCATGGGACATATCCGGTGGAAAAGCCCAGTCTTGAGTGCCTGGCAGCAGGGAACCGTAGGCCCACTCCGAAAACGTGTCGGACAAGTACTCCGCTGCATTCAATCGCAAAATTGTAAAAATAAATTTTAGAGCGCGGCTGCGGTCTGAATTTCATCATCTGTATTTTTTAAGGAAACCGGTCATGAAATTCTCTGCAGTCTCCCAATCTCTGTCTCGCTGGGCGGGCAGCGCGCGCACGTTCTACGCGGCGGTCGCGTTGATCGGCCTATGGAGCCTGAGCGGGCCGTATTTTCATTACAACGACACCTGGCAACTGATCATCAACACATCGACCACCATCATCACGTTCCTGATGGTGTTCCTGATTCAGAATACGCAAAACCGCGATAACGACATCCTGCACATCAAGATCGACGAACTGCTGCGGGTGACCAAGGATGCACAGAATGCCGTACTGAGCCTGGACGGCCTTGACCGCAAAGAGCTGGAAAAACTGCGCCAGGAATACCGCAGCATCGGCAAAACGGCCTCGATGAATCTCAACAGCAGCTGCGGGCACGCCGCCGACGATGCGGCGCCGAGTAAAACCGACCTGAATCAGGCATAAAAAAACGGCGGCCGGATGTGATCCAGCCGCCGTTTTTCGGTTCAGGCTTAGGTTTCAACCATCGCCTTGATGACCTTTGCCATAGGTCGAGGCCAGCGCGCGGGCCTTTTGCAGACGCTCTTCCAAGCGTGGCAACGTTTCATCCACCAGCGCTTTTATTTCCGGTACATCCGAGGCGGCACCTTCTTGCTTGAACAGCGCGATGGCCTCTTCGTTCTCCTTGACCTGCTGGGCCGTGTAGGCGGCATCGAAAGAGTCGCCGTCCTTGAGTTCGGGCATCAAGGTCTCGGCTTTATCCACGATCTGTTCACGCGGGGCCACAGGCAGATCGAGCTTCTTGGCAATCGCCGCCAGGTGCTGATTGGCCAGGGTGCGCTCGTTGATGACTTCGATGGTGTAGTCCTTGATTTCCTGGGACGAGGTTTTGGCGTGGGCCATGCGACTGGTTTCGATATCGGCCATGCCCTTGGCCGACGCCTTCTCGATGAATTCGGCAGGCGACTGGGCGAAAGCACTGCTGGCGCCGAGGCCCAGCAGCATCGCGAAACTGGCGGTGCGTAACCGGATAGCCATGCGGCTCATGATGGGTTCCTCCAGAGCAAAAATTAGGGCGGGGCACAGGCCCCGCCCTGAATTCGAATTTTCACAGGAGTAAAGGTTTAGAAAAAACTTACCAGTGCGACGAACGGTCATCGGCTCGTCAGGCCGCTTTGCTGCCAAACAAGCCGGGCAAGGCATGGGCCAGTGCGTTAATGGCGAAGCCGATAAACATCACGCCACAGAGACGGGTGATAAGGATTTCATGGCGTTGGTACAGGGTGCGCACCCCGTGAGCGCCGACCACGCCGACCAGAATCCCATAAGCCAGCAACCCGCCGATAAAACTCAACACGATCAACCACGGCAGCATCGACCAGGTCAGCAGCTCGGCACGGCTGGACAACAACGCAGTAAAGGTGGCCACCGCCACCGGGTAGGCCTTGGGGTTGGTCAAGCCGAACAGAATGCCGTGCCAGAACGGATGCCGCGCCGCGCCCTCGGGAGCATCGCTGCTGCGACGCTGGGTGCGAATCGCGCGCCAGCCCAGCCAGAACAGATACGCACCGCTGAGCACGCCCAGCACATCGAAGGCGCTGCTGCCCACCTCCCGCGCACCGACGATGGCAATCAACGCAGTGCTGCACCACACCACGTCACCCAGCAAATGCCCGCACAAAAAACCCGCCCCGGCCCGCCGACCACGGGCGGCACCGATGCCGAACACGGCCAGTACACCGGGGCCAGGGGTAATCCCGTAGATAAAACCCGAAGCAAGCACAGCGAGCAGCAAGGAAGGGGTCATGGCGCGACTCTGATCAGTGAAGGGTGCAAGGATTTTGCACGTTCCGGCCTTACGGGTAAAACGTCATGCCGGTATAAGGCCGCGTGCGACAGGCTCGCAGGCGCGACGCCAGATCGCCGACGTGGACTTCGAGCTTATGGCCGTCAGGGTCGAGAAAATAGAACGAGGCGCCCTCGCTGCGGTTATCGCGCCATTCCTGCACACCGGCGGTACGCAGACGTTCGACCAGCGCGGTGAACCCCTGAGGCTCAGCCGAGAACGCATAATGCGTGTAGTCCGCAGCCGGCTCCGACCCGCATGAGCTGTCGAGGGACAGGCACAACCACAACCCCGGCAATGATAGATACGCGCCACTATCCCACGTGGCATCAAGCTCAAGCCCCAGCACATCATGGTAGAAATTGACGCTGCGCGGCACGTCGGTGACGGCCAGAGTCAGGTGGTTGAAGCCAGAAAGCATGATATTTCCTCGGCGCAATAGCTTGAGCAAGATCCAACAGTGCGAGCGCAGATTATGAAACGAGCGGATCTCAACCCACCACCGCTTGTATACGCCCAATCAGCCATTGCAGCCCCGTATCCCCGCCCCGCCGCGCATGCCAGGCCAGTTCGAAGGCAAACGATGGAATAGCGAACGGCGGTGGCAGGGTGAGCAATTGCCGATGATCAACGTTCTGCACGCCACGGGCAGACACCGTCAGGATCAGGTCCGTGCCCAGGATCAACTGGGGCGCCACGCCCCAGTGCGGCAGGCTGATCGCCACATGTCGGCGCTGGCGGATCGCCCTCAGCGCCCGCTCGATTTCCGGGGTGCCGCTGCCGCGCATTTCCAGCAGCACGTGGGGGCGTGCCAGGTAAGTGGGCAGGTCGAGCGTGGCGTTGTCCGGCAGGCTGTCGCGATCGATCAGGCAGGTGTAGTGCTCATCGAACAGCGCCGTGGTGCGCAGTTCCCCAGGGATATCGGGGAACACACCGGCGGCCAGGTCGAGGTCGCCGTTGAGTATGCCGTCGACCATGCCTTCGCGGCTGGTTTGCACGATTTGCAGATCGATACCGGGCCCTTCGCTGCGCAAAGTGCGCACCAGGCTCGGTAGGAAAATCGCCGCGCTGTAGTCCGACATCGCCACGCGAAACCGGCGCTTGGCCGATGCTGGGTCAAATTGATTCGGTGCCAGCAGCGCCTGCACCTGTGCCAAGGCTTCGGCCAGCGGCGTAGCCAGCTCAAGGGCCCGGGCCGTGGGCACCAGCGTGCCGCCTTGGCGCACCAGCAACGGGTCATCCAGTACATCGCGCAAACGCGCCAGCGCATGGCTGACCGCCGGCTGGCTCAGGTGCAGGCGCTCGGCGGCGCGGGTGACGTGCTGCTCAGTGAGCAACGCATCGAGGATCACCAGCAGATTGAGGTCGATGCGACGCAGATCATTCATCAGCTGCATGCTCATCATAAGAACTTGGAATTTAAATTTGCGTGACGAATACCCTAGAGTCCAGCGAAACCATTCAGGAGATTCGAGATGACCCCTTTGCATTGGCTTGGGCTGATAGTGCTGGCCGTGATCGCCGGCGCGGTGGTGCCATTTCAGAGCGCGATCAACGCCAACCTCGGGCGCGGCCTCGGCCACCCGCTGTGGGCCACGCTGGCCTCGCTGCTGGTGAGCATTGGGGTGCTGCTGCCGGTGATATTGGCGCTGCGCCTACCGTTGCCGAGCCTGGCCTTTATCACCCAGGCGCCCCTGTGGATGTGGGCCGGTGGTGCCTTTGGTGTGTGTTTTATTTCCCTGGCACTGATGCTGCTGCCCAAATTGGGCGCGTCGGGGTTTGTCGCGCTGGCGTTGGCCGGGCAGATGCTGGCCTCGCTGATGCTCGACCACTTCGGCCTGTTCGGTCTGGCAGAGCGTCAGCTGACAACGCCCCGGGTGGTCGGGGCGTTGTTGCTGATGGGGGGTGTGGCGTTGATTCAGTTCGGCGGCGCGCCAGCCAAAGCGCTGGCGTCCGCGTGAACCCGCGTCAGCGCTTGTCGGACGTGCGCATTTTCTGCGGCAGGCCCCACATCAGCAACGCAGCGGCGATCAACGCACACACGCCGATCACATACAGCGCCGGCGTGGTGCTGCCGGTGATGTCCTTGATGCGTCCCACCATCACCGGGCTGACGATCCCACCCAGTTGCCCCAGCGTGTTGATCAGCGCAATCCCGCCCGCCGCGCCCGCCCCGGCACCGGCCAACAATTTGGGCGGTAAGGTCCAGAACGTCGGGATCGAGGCAATGATGCCGGCGCCCAAAAGGCCCAACGCTATAATCAGAAACACCTGCTGATCATCGAAGATGCCCGCGCAGAAAAACCCGACCGCGCCCATGACCACCAAGCCGCTAACGAACTTGCGCCGCTCGCCGGTGGCATCCGACCAACGCCCCACCACCACCATGGTGATAGCCCCGCAGATATACGGAATGGCGGTCAGCAGGCCGATCACCACCGCGCTTTCGATACCCGCGCTGCGGATCAATTGCGGCGCCCAGAAGTTGAGGCCGTAGGACGCCACCTGGATCAGGAAGTAGATCAGTCCCAACATCAGGAATCCGGGAATCCGCAAGGCTTGCAGCAGCGAGCCTTTCTTGTGCACTTCGTGCACCGCGATGCGGCTGGCCAGCAAGGTTTTCTCTTCGGCGCTGAGCCAGGGCGCATCCTCAATGCGGTCCTTGAATTGGGTGAGTACCATCCACGCCAGCCCCACGCACGGCAGACCGCCGAGCAGGAACAGCCAGTGCCAGCCGCGCATTTGCAGCACGCCGTCCATATGCTCCAGCACCAGGCCGGAGAACGGCGCGCCTACCAGCCCGGAAAACGCCGAGGCGAGAAACAGCATCGAGGTGATACGCCCACGGAAGTCCTGGGGAAACCACAAGGTCAGGTAATACAGCACGCCAGGGGCAAACCCGGCCTCCATCGCCCCGATCAGAAAGCGCAGGGCGTAGAACTGCCACTCGGCCGTGACGAACACCATGGCCGCCGTGGCCAGGCCCCAGGACACCATGATCCGCGCGATCCAGCGGCGCGCGCCGACCCGGTACAGCATCATGTTGCTCGGCACCTCGAAGATCACGTAGCCGATCACGAACAGCCCCGCGCCCAGACCGTAGGCGGTGTTACTCAGGCCCAGGTCGGCCTGCAGCTGGAACTTGGCGAAGCTGATATTGATGCGATCGAAAAAGGCGAACAGGTAGCACACCATGATCAGCGGCATCAGGCGCCACGCAACCTTGTGAACCACCGCTTTGACCGGATCGACATCACCGACCGGGCGCGCGCCGGTCTCTACTGTATTGGTGCTCATTGTTTTCTCCCAGCGGATCGCTCTACGGCGTCCGATTGTTTTTGTTGTCTGGTGTAGCGTTACAACGCGGCGGTGTACGCCGGTGGTGGATGCAGGTCGCAATTACGCCCAGCCTTGACCACCTGGCCGGGCAATTCGTGACCCAGCAGCGCCGGCAAGCGCCGGGACAACTGCAACAGGTGCGGCAGGTCGATACCGGTGTGAATGCCCACTTCATCACACAGGTTGACCAAATCTTCAGTGCAGATATTGCCCGACGCCCCCGGCGCAAACGGGCAGCCGCCCAGGCCGCCGAGCGCCGCATCGAAGCGACGCGCGCCAGCGTCATAGGCCGCCAGCACATTGCACAGGCCCAGGCCGCGGGTGTTATGAAAATGCAGGGTCAGATCCCGCGCAGAAACCCGCTGCAACACGCGTTTGACCAGGCGCGTCACCTGACGTGGGTTGGCCATGCCGGTGGTGTCGGCCAGGCTGATGCCCTGGATACCCAGCGTCTGGTACGCCTCGACAATCTGCAGCACCCGGTCTTCGTCGATCTTGCCTTCGAACGGGCATCCAAAGGTGGTGGCGATGCTGGCGTTGAGACGTACCGGATGCTCGGCGGCGAACCGCGCGACATCGGCGAACGCCGCCAAGGACGCTTCGCAGCGCATGCGCATATTGGCCAGGTTGTGGGTTTGGCTGGCGGACATCACCAGGTTCAATTCATCGGCGCGGGATTCGATAGCACGCTGAGCGCCCTTGAGGTTGGGGATCAGCGCCACGTAGATCACCCCCGGCCGACGTTCGATGCCCTGGAACACCTGCTCGCCGTCGCGCAGCGCCGGGATGGCCTTGGGCGACACGAACGAGCCGGCTTCGATGCGGGAAAAACCGGCGAGGGACAACTGATCGATCAAGGCAATCTTATCGGCGGTCTCGACCCAGGTCGGCTCGATCTGCAGGCCATCGCGCGGCGACACTTCCTGCACGATCAACGGGTCGTCATAACGCTGGATCATTGCACCACCCCCGAATCTCTCAAGCGTTGGATATCAGGACCACCCAAGCCCAGGTTGCCGAGGATTTCGTCGGTGTGCTGACCCAGCGCGGGCCCCTGCCAATTCACGCCGCCGGGGGTTTGCGAGAGCTTGGGCACGATGCCTGGCATCTTCACCGACACACCGCCGGGCAACTGGGCATCGAGCAGCATGTCGCGGGCCTGGTAGTGCGGATCACTGACGATATCCGCCACTGAATAAATGCGACCGGCCGGCACTTCGGCAGCCTCCAGGGCGCTGAGCACGCGGTCGATGGGCTGGCTGCTGGTCCAGCGGGTGATGGCCGCGTCCAGCACGGCGCTTTGGGCGGCGCGGCCGTCGTTGTGAGCAAGTTCGGGCGCGTCGGCCAGGTCGGCGCGGCCGATGGCGTGCATCAGACGCTTGTAGATCGGGTCGCTGTTGCCGGCGATCACCACGTAGGCACCGTCGGCGGTCGGGTAGGTATTAGATGGCGCGATGCCAGGCAACGCACCGCCGCTGCGCTCGCGCACATGGCCGAGCATGTCGTATTCCGGCACCAGGCTTTCCATCACGTTGAACACGCTTTCAGCCAGGGACACATCGACGATCTGCCCCTCGCCCTGGCCGGTTTTGACCCGCAGCAACGACATCAACGCGCCGATCACTCCATGCAACGAGGCCAGGGAATCGCCGAGGCTCACCCCGACCCGCGCCGGAGGCGATTCCGGGTTGCCGGTGGTGTAGCGAATGCCGCCCATGGCCTCGCCGATGGCACCAAAGCCCGGACGATCACGGTACGGCCCGGTCTGGCCGTAGCCGGAGATGCGCACCAGGGTCAGCTTAGGGTTCAGCGCGTGCAGCACCTCCCAGCCCAGGCCGAGTTTTTCCAGGCCGCCGGGGCGCAGGTTTTCGATCAGGACGTCGGCATCGCCGAGCAGTTGCTTGATCAGGTCCAGGCCTTCACTGGACTTGAGGTCCAGGGCCAGGGACTTCTTGTTGCGCGATTGCAGGTACCACCACAGCGAAGTGCCCTCGTGCAGCTTTCGCCATTTGCGAAGCGGATCGCCCTGCCCCATGGATTCGATTTTGATCACATCGGCGCCAAATTCTGCCATCAGCCGCGCGGCAAACGGCGCTGCGATCAGCGTGCCGATCTCGATCACCTTGATTCCGCTTAGTGGAGCCGTCATCGGGAGTCCCTCTTATTCTTGGAATAGTGACCAAGGCTAGAGGACCGCCGCGGGAGAAATCCAACCGTCAGTTGGCAAGGAACGTTCGTTAAACGCGAACGCTCAGGGATTTTTCCGTAGGACTAGGCTGTCAGGCCGCTCCAGGGAAGGCACTGAGAGACTCAGGTAGTCGAACAGTAAACGGCTGACGGGCGACAACTGTGTTTCATCACGTACGACCAGGATCAGACTGCGGTCCGACCAGGCGTCCGTCAGCGCCACGGCGTGCAGGCCCAGCGGGCGGCCGAACAGCTCATAGGCTTTGCGCGGCAGGATGCCGATGCCCATCTTGGCCTGGACCATGCGACACATCGCATCGAACCCCGGCACATGAATGCGCAGGCGCAGCATCTGGCCAGCCTCGCGCGCGGCGGCATGGGTGCGCATGTTGATCGAGCTGGCGGCGTGCAGGCCGATGTGATCGCTGCCCAGGGTGTCGGCGAACGCCAGGGCCGGCCGGGCCGCGAGCGGATGATCGGCCGGCATCAGCACCACCAGTTTGTCGTGGCGATAGGTCACGCTGGGCAGGCCCTTGGTGTCGGTGTCGCAGGAGCAGATTCCCAGGTCCGCCACCCCGTCCAGTACACCTTGCACTACGCCGTTGCTGGGGCGCTCTTCCAGATCGGTTTTGACTTCAGGGTGCAGCTCGGAAAAATCCCGCAGGTCTTCGGGCAGGAACTGAATGATCGCGGACAGATTGGCCAGCATCCGCACATAACCGCGCACACCATGGCTGTGTTCGCCCAGCTCCAGGCCCATTTTTTCGACGTTGAACAGCATCCTGCGCGCATGGTGAAGCAGGGTCTCGCCGGCTGCCGTCAGCTCCATGCCTTTGGCCCGGCGCACAAACAGACTGACTCCGAGCACCTGCTCCAATTCCATCAAGCGTTTGCTGGCGGCGGACACTGCGATGGCTTCACGAGTGGCGGCGCGGGTCAGCGTGCCCTCTTCGAACACCGCGACGAATAGCTGCAGGGTGATCAGGTCCAGGCGCCGCACCAGGCTCTTGTGCAACATCACACACGCTCGCTGGCCAGACGCTGGATCTGGGCCTGTTCCACCACTGCCTGCGGCGCGCCATGGCGTACCGCCGCCAGCATCCCACGCCCCAATGACTCGGTGCTCACTACCCATTCGGGTTTTATCCGACGCACCAGCGAAAGCAACGGCCCGAACAGCCTGTAGAACGCCTGATACAGCGGCGTTTTGGAACGCACGCCATGCAACGGCTGAATGACCCCGGGGCGGAACAGGTAGACCGCCTTGAACGGCAAGCGCAGCAAAGCATTCTCGGTCTTGCCCTTGACCCGCGCCCACATCGACTTGCCCATCTCGGTGCTGTCGGTGCCGGCGCCGGACACGTAGATAAACGTCATCTGCGGATTGAGCCGCGCCAGGGTACTGGCGGCGACGAGGGTCAGGTCGTAAGTCAGATGGGTGTAGCGCGCTTCACTCATGCCCGCCGAAGAAACACCCAGGCAGAAGAAACACGCATCGAAGCCCTGCAACAGATTTTCCAACGGCTGGAAATCCAGCATATCGGCGTGCAACACCTGATGCAGCTTGCCATGCACCTGAGGCAGCGGCGTACGGCCAACCGCGACGACCTCCTGCACATCCGCCGCCAGCAGGCACTCGCGCAACACGCCCTGGCCGACCATGCCAGTGGCGCCGAATAACAGAACTCTCATAAAGGGACCTCAGCGTTAAGCCGCAAGCTATAAACCACATAGTGATCGCAGTGTAAGTATCACACCTTGGCAACTTATAGCTTAACGCTTGCGGCTTACGCCTACCCCTCTCAAAACGCGCTGCGAAAGATCTCCTCAATCTGACGCTGATCGGCCCGGCGTGGGTTGGTCAGCCCGCAGGCGTCCTTGAGTGCGTTGGTGGCCAGCAGGGGAATGTCCTGCAACTTGGCGCCCAGTTCGCGCAGGCCGGCGGGGATTTCCACGTCGTGGGCCAGGCTGCGGATGGCGGCGATGGCGATTTGGGCGCCCTCTTCATCGCTGACGCCTTGGGTATCGGCGCCCAGGGCGCGGCCGACGTCGCTCAGGCGTTTGGCGCTGACGCTGGCGTTGAAGCTTTGTACGTGAGGCAGCAATACCGCGTTGCACACGCCGTGGGGCAGATCGTAGAAACCGCCCAACTGGTGCGCCATGGCGTGCACGAAGCCCAGGGACGCGTTGTTGAAGGCCATGCCGGCGAGGAACTGCGCGTAGGCCATGTTCTCCCGCGCAACTTTGTCGCTGCCGTCACGTACGGCCAGGCGCAGGTTGGCGCTGATCAGTTCAATGGCCTTGATCGCGCAAGCGTCGGTGATCGGCGTGGCGGCAGTGGACACGTAGGCTTCGATGGCGTGGGTCAGGGCGTCCATGCCGGTGGCGGCAGTGAGGCCCTTGGGCATGCCGACCATCAGCGATGGGTCGTTGACCGACAGCAGCGGCGTGACGTTACGGTCGACAATGGCCATTTTCACGTGGCGGGTTTCGTCGGTGATGATGCAGAACCGGGTCATTTCGCTGGCGGTGCCGGCGGTGGTGTTGATGGCCACCAGCGGCAGTTGCGGTTTGCTGGATCGGTCGACACCTTCGTAGTCGCCGATATGCCCACCGTTGGTGGCGCACAGTGCAATGCCCTTGGCGCAGTCATGGGGCGAGCCGCCGCCCAGGGACACCACAAAGTCACAGGCGCTGTGCTGCAACAGCGCCAGGCCTTTCTCGACGTTTTCCACATTGGGGTTGGGTTTGGCGCCGTCGTAGATCACCGAGTCGATGTCCTGCATCGCCAGTTTCTCGGCGATCATCGCGGCCACGCCGGCCTTGGCAAGCCCTGCGTCGGTGACGATCAGGGCCTTGCGAAAACCATAGTTGCGAATGGCGTTCATGGCTTCGTCGAGGCAATCGGTGCCCATGATGTTGACGGCGGGAATAAAGAAAGTGCTGCTCATGGCGAATCCTCGGATGACGTTATAGGTACAGCATCAACCTCAGCCGCCTGGCGCACCTTGATCAAGATCAACGCCGGCTCGTGATAAAGTCACCGCCCAGCCGATTTTGAGTAGACCCGCCGCAATGAAGGATTTCCAGGATATTGACGCCCACCTTGAAGACTGGAGCGCGCTGGGTAGCACCCACGACTTCAGCGCGATACTGATCGGCAACGGCGCCAGCCGGGCGATCTGGGAAGACTTTGCCTACGACTCACTGTTCGAAAACGCCCGCACCGTCGAAGAAAAACCCTTGAGCGCCTCCGAACTCAGTGTGTTTGATGCGTTACAGACCCGCAGCTTCGAGCAAGCCCTGGGCGCGTTGAAAACCACCAGCCGGGTCAACAAAGCGCTGGCAGTCAGCTCAGCCGCGCCACGCAATCGCTATTACGCGATCAAGGAAGCGCTGATCAATACCATCCACGCCGTGCATATCCCATGGCGCCTGGTGCAGCCCTCGACCCTGGCGGCGATCAATGGCGAGCTGGCCCGCTACCCCACGGTGTTCACCAGCAATTACGACTTGCTCAACTATTGGGCGATCCTGCACGCCCCGGGCATCGATGACCTGTTTCGCGGCGCCGAAGCTTGCTTCGATCTACGTGACACCCGCACCGACGCCACGCGTATCCTCTACCTGCATGGCGGCCTGCATCTGGTGCGCAACCTCGACGGCACCGCGCGCAAACTGCCGAGTACCGACAGCACCCTGCTCAGCAGTTTCGCGATCAACAACACCCTCAAGACCCTGGACGATGTGCCGCTGTTCGTCAGCGAAGGCAGCGTTCAGGAGAAGCTCAAGACCATCCGCAGTTCGGATTACCTGTCGTACTGTTACGCCCAACTGCTCAACCATCAGGGTGCGTTGTGCGTCTTCGGCCACGAGCTGGGCACGCAGGACAGCCACCTGGTGGACGCGATTCGCCACGCCCGCCCCAGCACATTGGCGATCTCGGTGTCGGGGCGCAGTGAAGGGTTCATTCGTCAGCAGAAGCGCCGGTATTCGCAGTTGTTCGACGGCACTGGAGTCGCGCTGAAGTTCTATGCGGCGCGCACCCATGCATTGGGTAACTCGGCGTTGTCGGTCCCCGTGGAGACATAGATATCCTAAAGCGGCCCTATAGCGTTGTGGTGAACGGGCTTGCCTCGCGCAGGGCAAGCCTGCTCACCACTAAAACCGCATTTTTCTGGTGATGTTTTCACCGAAGAGATGTAGATACCCATGCCTCCGATAGCGGCGTGTCAGTTACCCATGAGCTGGCTGACACAGGACTCTACACACATCTCAAAGGCTGATGCGTACGCTGTGATGAGCAGGCTTGCCCTGCGCTGGGCTGTGGAGCAGCCCCACTCCAGACAACGTGGTTACCTGGCGGGCGCTTGGCTTGGGAGCCATTTCGCGGTCCAGCGCGGGACAGCCCTGCTTACTGCAAGAACCTCACTCATCAGTACTGTGAACCACCACCAACAGCTGCGCCTGCACCGGCCCCACCGAGCGGATGCGGTGCGGCTTCTGCGCGTTGAAATGCAGCGCATCGCCGCGCTCGAGGATCACGCGTTCGTTCATGAAATCCACTTCCACCTGGCCTTCGTGCACGAACAGAAACTCTTCCCCCACGTGTTCCTTGAAGGTCTTGTCGGAGAACTCCGCGGGCGGGTAGATGATAAAGGGCAACAGGCTGCGTTCGCTGACCTGGTGGGCAAGCACGGCATAGCCCGGTGACGTGTCGGGGCGCTCATGGCTGCGCACCAGGCTGTAGCTGTCGAGACTTGCGCGCTCCTCGCTGAACAACTCCTCGACGTTCACGTTGAGGGCCTTGGCCAATTTCAGCGCGGCGGCGATGGACGGCGTGTTGAGCCCGCGCTCCACCTTGGACAGGTAACTTTTGGTCATCCCGGACTTTTCCGCCAGGGTCTCCAACGTAACGCCAAGTTTTTTTCTCAATAATTTCAAACGGATAGACATGCGCTGCGTTTAATCCATGCAGGAAACGATGAGCCGTGCTTGCCAATGACACTTTGTGTCATATAGCATCTTTAGTGTCATTTGCGTTCACCCAACGACCTTGCGAGCAGCGGGAGACCAGCAAATCCGACGTCCATTGCAACCCTCAAAGGACACCGATATGGCCAAGACATTAGCGCTCCCCAAAGACCAACTGGTCAAGCATGCACTGACCCAGATGCAAAACACCCTGGCGGATAATACGTGGACCGACCGGCAAAAGCTGGCGCTCACTTGTCGCATCCTGTTCGACCATGGCCACGACTCCGGCCTGGCCGGGCAGATCACCGCACGCGGACCAATGCCAGGCACCTATTACACCCAGCCGTTAGGCCTGGGGTTTGACGAGATCACCGCCAGCAACCTACTGCTGGTCAACGAAGACCTGGAAGTGCTGGAAGGCCACGGCATTCCCAACCCGGCCAACCGCTTTCACACCTGGGTATACCGTGGCCGCCCGGATGTGAATTGCATCATCCACACCCACCCTACCCATGTTGCCGCGCTGTCGATGCTGGAAGTGCCGTTGCAGGTCTCGCACATGGACCTCTGCCCGCTGTACGACGACTGCGCATTCCTGCAAACCTGGCCGGGTGTGCCGGTGGGCAATGAGGAAGGGGCAATCATCACCACGGCCCTGGGGGACAAGCGCGCGATTCTGCTCTCGCACCACGGCCAGTTGTCGACCGGGGCAGCCATCGAGGAGGCCTGCGTGATCGCGCAGTTGATCGAACGCGCGGCCAAGTTGCAGTTGCTGGCAATGGCGGCCGGGACGATCCAACCGATCTTGCCGGAACTGGGGCGCGAGGCCCATGACTGGATCTCCAAACCCAAGCGCCACGGCGCCGCGTTCAACTACTACGCACGGCAGACCCTGCGCCAGCACGTCGATTGCCTGAACTGAAGCCCCCCTTTTTGACCGGAGAATTCCCATGTCCAGCCTCAACATTCACGGCATCATCGGCTACACCATCACCCCGTTCAGTGCCGATGGGCAACGCATCGACTTCGACGCGCTCGGCCGCTCCATCGACCGCTTGATCGCCGGCGGTGTGCATGCCATCGCGCCCTTGGGCAGCACCGGAGAAGGCGCGTATCTGAGCGACACCGAGTGGGACGAAGTCAGCGCCTACAGCCTGGAAAAAGTCGGCAAACGCGTGCCGACCATCGTCAGCGTGTCCGACCTGACCACCGCCAAAGCCGTGCGCCGCGCGCGCTACGCCGAAGCCCATGGCGCCGACGTCGTGATGGTGCTGCCTGCCTCCTACTGGAAACTCAGCGAAGCCGAAATCCTCGCCCACTACGCCGCGATCGGCGCCAGCATCGGCGTGCCCATCATGCTTTACAACAACCCGGCCACCAGCGGTACGGACATGTCGGTGGACTTGATCCTGCGTATCGTGGAACAGGTCGACAACGTGACCATGGTCAAGGAGAGCACCGGCGATATCCAGCGCATGCATCAGCTGCGCCGTCGCAGCGATGTGCCGTTCTACAACGGCTGCAACCCACTGGCGCTTGAAGCCTTCGTGGCCGGCGCCAAGGGCTGGTGCACGGCGGCGCCGAACCTGATCCCAGCGCTGAACCTGGCGTTGTATGACGCGGTGCTGGCCAATGACCTGAGCCAGGCGCAGGCCCTGTTCTATCAACAGTTGCCGTTGCTGGACTTCATCCTCAAGGGCGGGCTGCCGGCGACGATCAAGGCGGGCTTGGGCTTGACCGGTTTGGAGGTGGGAGACCCGCGGTTACCGGTGTTCCCGCTGGGCGATAACGCACGCAATCAACTCAAGGGCTTGCTGGAAGCCGTTTGAATCAAAACGCCCCGGTTCCTGCGAGCCGGGGCGTTGGCTATACCTCTGCAAACGTCAGGTCTTGTCCTTGATCGTGGTGCTTGGGCCATTGCTCTTGACGCTGGCAATACCCTGGTCCCGCGCCGCTTCTGAAGAGTACTGCTCACTGGTGCCAATCACTTGGTGATTGGCCGCCTTAAGGTTGAAGTACGGCTTACCGTTCTGGGCCAGCTTTCGCTCATAGCGCTCGTCATGCGGGCTGTTGGTCTGCACGGAAGCGATGCCGTTTTCTGCAGCGCTGCGGGTGGCGTAAAGCTCGCTGGTCAAAATGGTTTCTGCGTTCGCCGCCTTCAGCACAAAACGAAACTGCCCGTTGCTGCTTTTACTCAACTCATACCATCCAGCCATGATTGTGTTCCTTCGAAGTGGGATTTCGTTTACCAGCTCGTAGGAGTAAAGGCTAAGCACCCCGTATTGCCAGCCTGAACAGGCGTCTGGTATTTACCTGGAGACAAATGACAATAGTTCTCGATATCATTCGCGACGTTTTCCACAGCCTACGTCGTCAAGAAGGATATCCATGTCTCGTCCCAAGCCCGACCCGCTGTCGGCCGATGCCTTTCGCGGGTTTTATGCAGACATTCTGCATTTCCTGCGCAAGCGCACCGACAACGTCAGCGACGCGGCGGACATGACTCAGGACGTGTTCACCCAATGGCTGGATTACCGCGACCGAGCCAAGGTCGAGCAGCCTCGGGCGTTTCTGTTCCAGATGGCGCGCAACCTGCTGCGTGACCACTGGCGCAAACAAAAGGTGCGCCAGAGCGTGCATGGCGAACAAGCCGACAAGCCCTGCGAGGCACTCACCGACGAGCAAAACGAACCCATGGCCGCCGCCCTGCGCCTGCAACGCCTGGAACAGTTGAAAGAAGTCCTCGCCGAACTCTCGCCCCGCCGACGAGAAGCCCTTATGCTGCACCGCTTCGAAGGCCTGAGCCAGGCGCAGATCGCTGAGCGCATGGGCATTTCGACCAGCATGGTGGAAAAGCACATTGCCTTTGCCCTGCTGCATTGCAAGCGACGCCTTCAACACGACCCCGGCACGGAGCAGCCAGAATGAACCGCCTGAGCGACACCGACAGCCTGGATATCGAAGCCAGCGATTCCATCGATGCCCAAGCCGCCAGTTGGTTTGCACGCAACCGTGAAGACACCGGCCGTGCCGACCGCAAGGCCTTCGCAGCCTGGTACGCGGTGCCAGCACATGCCCGTGCTTATGCCGAGTTCGAACAATTGTGGGCCGACCTGGCCCAATTGCAGCAACTGAACAAACCCGTGGCGCTGGCGCCCCGTAAATCGTCCCCGTGGCGTCCGGCGCTGGCGGTGGCCGCCGCCGTGTTGTGCGCGGTGATGGCGACGCACCTCGGCGCGCCCCGCGAGCTGTATCACACCCAGGTGGCGGCCCAAGCCAAAGGCACGCGCACCCTGAACCTGCCGGATGGCAGCACGCTGTACGTGAACGCTAACACCCGCCTGCGCGTGGACTTCAGCGCCCACCAGCGCATCGTGCACTTGGATCAGGGCCAGCTGTATATCGAAGTGGCCGCCGACAAGGAACGGCCATTGTTCGTGCAGGCGGGGGAAGCCCGCGTGCGGGTGGTCGGCACCGGTTTCGATGTGCGCCGCAGCCCGCAACAACTGGTGGTCAGCGTTGCCCACGGTCAGGTCGCGTTCGAACCCACGGCCAAAAGCCCGGTCGCCATGCTCGGGGCGCAGCAACGCGCCGGTTACAACTACGCCAAAGGCACGCTGGTGCAATCCTCCCTCACCGACGAAACGGTGGCGGACTGGCGCAGCGGGCACCTGGCGTTTCGCAATCGCGAGCTGGCCAGCCTGATCGACGAAGTGAGCCTGTACCGCCCTCAGGCACCGTTGCAGGTCAGTCAGGCGGTGGCGCAGTTGAAGGTATCGGGCAACCTGGATGTGAATGACCCCGATGCGCTACTCAACGCCCTGCCCGCGCTGCTGCCAGTGAAAACCGTGATCCTGGCCGACGGCGCGATCAGGATCGAACCGAACCGTTAATCCGCAGAGCGCCACACTTGAGAATATTTTGCATTCGCATGTGTGGATTTTTTCTGCAGCCCCGTCTTCCTCCCGTCTGCGTTTGATACGCACGCCTTTTTGGCCATTTAGCCACCCTGGGGGATTTCATGTTTCGCGCGCCTTGCCTTGCTCTGCCGTTGTTTCGACCGACCCTTGCCGTCACCTGCCTGGCATTCAGCCTCGGCGCCCAGGCCGAATCGTTCACCCTGCACCTGCCCGCCCAGCCGTTGGCCGCGTCCCTGAGCCAAGTGGCGCAGCAGACCAAAATCCAGTTGCTGTTCGACGAGGCCCAGCTCAAGAACGTGCAGGCGCCGGCACTCAACGGTGACTACAGCGCAGAGACGGCAATCCGCAACTTGCTGTCCAATGGCGAGTTCATCCTGATCAAAGTCGGCAGCACTTACGTGGTCAAACCCGAAGAGGCCAGGACCACCACCAGCGGCGCCATCCAGCTGGAAGCCCTGAGCGTGATCGGCACCGGCAATGAAGTCGACTCCAGCACCGTCGGCCGCTCCACCTTGAGCCAGGCGGATATCGAGCGCTACCAAGCCAATAACATTCCCAGCCTGCTGCAGACCCTGCCCGGGGTCAGCCAAGGTGGCTCGCTCAAACCCGGTGGCCAGACCATCAACATTCGCGGTTTCGGCGATGCCGAAGACGTGCCGCTCACCGTCGACGGCGCCACCAAGAGCGGCTTCGAACGCTACCAACAGGGCACGGTGTTTATCGAGCCTGAGCTGATCAAGAGCATCGAAGTAGAGAAAGGCCCCAACTCGCCCTTCACTGGTAACGGCGGCTTTGGCGGCACGGTCAACATGACCACCAAGGACGCCCCGGACTTGCTGCAAGACGGTCGCAACAGCGGCGCGATGCTCAAGTACGGTTACTCCAGTAACGACCACGAGCAGGTCTACAGCAGTGCCGTGTTCGGTCGCACCGACGACGGCCGTTTCGACGCCCTGGCCTACCTGACCAAGCGCGATGGCGACGACATGAAGGTTGCCGGCAAGTTGCCCAACGAGAATAACCAGTACCCGATCAACCCCCAGCGCCTGCCCAACTCTGCGCAGAACGTCGACGGGCAGCTGTTCAAGGTCAATGCGCACTTCACCGATGAACACAGCGTGGGCCTGTCCTACTCGCGTTCCCATAGCGATCGCTGGACGCCCTTTTCCGCCGCCAGCTACCCCACGCCACCGACCCAGGCCAATATTGACCGCTATGGCTACGAAGGCGCGTTGAAGCGTTTCCTGGCCAACCGCGATACGGTCGACACCACTTGGTCCGGCAAGTACGAATACCAGCCCCTGGATAACCCGCTGGTGGATCTGACCGTCAAATATTCGCAGTCCGACACCGAGCAAACCGACGAGCGCACCGCCACGGCGTTTTTCCAACTGGCCAGCGGCGGGCGCCGGATGGACACCGCCTACACCGACAAAAACCTCGACATCCGCAACGTCAGCCTGTTCGACACCGGGCCGCTGCAGCACGCGGTCACCGTCGGCACGCAGATCCGCAAACACACGCGGGAAACCGAGATGTGGATGCCTGGCGCCACCTACAACACGCCGCGCTACAACTACGGGCATTTCCAGCCGGGCTTCATGCCTCACGGCAAGGTCGATACCAACAGTTTCTTCATTCAGGATGCGGTAACCCTTGGCGACGTGACGGTCACTCCGTCCTTGCGCTACGACCATGTGCGCAACCGTGGCGAGGCCAACGATGCGCCGTACTACAGCAACCCCAACCCGGCAGTCGGCCATGACTACAGCGACCGCACCTACACCGGCTGGTCGCCCCGTCTGGCGGTGTTCTGGACCGTCACCCCGCAGGTCGGGCTGTTCGCCAACTGGAGTCAGACCTGGCGCGCCCCGGTGATCGACGAACAATATGAAGTGCAGGGCGTGGGCAGTCGCACCGCCACCAGCGTCGATCTGGACCCGGAACGCATCACGTCGATCACCGTGGGCAACATCACCAGTTTCGATAACCTGATCGCCCAGGACGACAGTCTGCAAGTGCGTACCACGCTGTTCCACAACAAAGTCGAAGACGAAATCTTCAAGGCCACCGGCGTCGGCTGCCAGAACCAGGCAATCAATGGCGGCACGATTTCCACGGCCTGCCCGCCGGGGCCGATATCCAACTACCGCAATATCGGCGGCGTGACCATCAAGGGTTTCGAGGTGGAATCGTTCTATAACTCCACGTACCTGTTCGGTTCGGTGTCCTACGCCTACACCACCGGCCAGCATGAAGGCGCCTACACCAACCCTTGGGGGCCGAACGTATCGGCGCGGGACATCCCGCCGACCAAATGGGTACTGGTGCTCGGCACCCATATTCCGGCGTGGGATGCCCAAGTAGGGTGGATGGGCCAGTTCATCGGCGCCACCGACCGCCTGCCCAGCGACAAATACTCCGGCGGCCCCGGCAGCAGCGTCGGCGATACCTTTTACGACCAATACAACAACAAGCGCTACAACACCCAGGGCCTGTTCGCCAAATGGAAACCGCAGCAGGCTTACCTCAAGGGCACCGAAGTCAACTTCACCCTCGACAATATGTTCAACAATAACTACCGCCCGGCCCTGAGCGGCGACCGGGCCTACACCAAGGGCCGCGATGCGAAGATCAGCGTCACGCGTTTTTTCTGAACAACTGTACGGATAAATCCGCACGCAGCTGTAGGCCCTTGATCGGCGGGGGTTGTGGCTAGATGGGCATTCCATGAAGCTCTCTTGATTCCGGCCCCCCCTTATGAGTTCGCGCGAAAACACCGGCATGGCCCTCGGCATGCTGGGCGTCATCATCTTCAGCCTGACCCTGCCCTTCACCCGCATCGTGGTGCAGGACATGCACCCGTTGCTCAACGGCCTGGGCCGCGCGTTATTCGCTGCGGTGCCGGCGGCAGCGCTGTTGCTGTGGCGCCGCGAGCGTTGGCCCACTTGGCGTCAAGTGCGCGGCCTGGGCCTGGTGATCGCCGGGGTGATCCTGGGTTTTCCGGTGTTGTCGGCCTGGGCCATGCAAACCTTACCGGCGTCCCACGGTGCGCTGGTCAACGGCTTGCAACCCTTGTGCGTGGCGCTGTATGCGGCGTGGCTGTCCCATGAACGACCGTCCAAAGCCTTCTGGGCCTGCGCAGCGCTGGGCAGTGGGCTGGTGCTCAGTTATGCGCTGATTACCGGCGCCGGCAGTATTCAAGCCGGCGACCTGCTGATGCTCGGCGCCATTGCCGTGGGCGGCTTGGGATATGCCGAAGGCGGCCGATTGGCCAAGGAGATGGGCGGCTGGCAGGTGATCTGCTGGGCATTGGTGCTGTCGACACCGTTGCTGATCGGCCCGGTGTGGTACCTGGCGGCGCAGCATCAGGGCGCGATCTCGGCGCGCACCTGGTGGGCGTTCGGCTATGTGTCGCTGTTCTCGCAGTTCCTCGGTTTCTTCGCCTGGTACGCCGGGCTGGCCATGGGCGGCATCGCACGGGTCAGCCAGATTCAACTGCTGCAGATCTTCTTCACCATTGCGTTCTCGGCGCTGTTCTTCGGCGAACAGATCGAGCCGATCACGTGGGTGTTCGCCTGCGGGGTGATCGTGACGGTGATGCTGGGGCGCAAGACAGCGGTGCAGCCTGCGCCAGTGCCCAAGCCCAGCGCAGTTTAACGGCGGGTGCCCAGGTAACCATCCGCGCGCAGCAGGGTTTCCAGGCAGTGCTCGGTGATGTGGTAGTACGCCTTGAGGGCCTGGATTTTCTCCAGTAACGAGGCGTTATCCACCGGCTCGGCGCGTTTGACCGCCAGGATCATCTTGTTCTTGTTGGTGTGTTCCAGCGAGATGAACTCGAACACTTTGGTCTCGTAGCCACAGGCTTCGAGGAACAGCGCACGCAGACTGTCGGTGACCATTTCCGCCTGCTGGCCCAGGTGCAGACCGTATTGCAGCATCGGCTTGAGCAGCGCCGGGCTCTGGATCTGCAGGCGAATCTGCTTATGGCAGCACGGCGAGCACATGATGATCGATGCGCCGGAACGGATGCCGGTGTGGATCGCGTAGTCGGTGGCGATGTCGCAGGCGTGCAGCGCGATCATCACGTCCAGCTCGCTGGGCGCCACGCTGCGCACATCGCCGCATTTGAACACCAGCCCGGGATGTTCCAGGCGTGCAGCCGCGCTGTTGCACAGGGTCACCATGTCTTCGCGCAGTTCGACGCCGGTGACCTGGGCTTCAGCGTTGAGGGTATTGCGCAGGTAATCGTGGATGGCAAACGTCAGGTAGCCCTTGCCCGAACCGAAATCGGCGACCCGCACCGGCTGATCGAGTTTCAGCGGCGACGAGGTCAGCGCATGGCTGAACACCTCGATGAATTTGTTGATCTGCTTCCACTTGCGCGACATCGATGGGATCAGCGCCTGCTTGGCATCGGTCACGCCCAGGTCGGCCAGAAACGGCCGGCTCAGGTCGAGGAAGCGATTTTTTTCGCGGTTATGCTCGGCCGACGGCGCCTCACGCAGTTGCTGCGGCTTGCTCTTGAACAGCGAACTTTTGTTCTTCTTGCTGTATTCCAGCTGGGCTTCGTCGGTCAGCGCCAGCAAGTGCGCGTTCTTGAACGACGTCGGCAACAGTGCGGCAATGGCCGCGACGCCTTCGGCTAGGGGCAGGTTCTTGGTGATGTCGCGGGTTTTGTAGCGGTACACAAAGGACAGGCACGCCTGCTCCTTGACGGTCACCGGTTTGATGATCAGCCGTTGCAGCTCGGCTTCGTCACCGACGTACTTGGCCAGCACCAGCTTGATAAAGGCATTGTGCGCGAGGCTTTCGCCGAGCAGTTCGATGAACTGGGCGTGATGATCCGGCGCAGGGCGGGCGGGTTGAGCGGTGACGGACATGAACAAAAACGCCTCGGGCTGGGAATGCCGGGCATTTTAGGGGGGATGGAGGCTCAGGGCACGGAGTTATTTGATCAACGGTACTGCACTTGAACACTGCTGGGGCTAAATGTGGGAGGGGACAAGCCCCCACAATTTTATCTGTGCCGGGCTTGGTGTCGGGGGTGGCGCTGGACTGCCGCAAACCTAGCCTTTGCAACACAATTCGCTCACTCAGCACAGCGCCATGTGGGAGGGGGCTTGCCCCCGATCAGGCCGGCTCAGTAATGGATGAGCCAGCTGACACGCCGCCATCGGGGGCAAGCCCCCTCCCACAGTTTTATCTGTGCCGGGCTTGGTGTCGGGGGTGGCGCTGGACTGCTGCAAACCTGGCCTTTGCAACACAATTCGCTCACTCAGTAAAGCGCCATGTGGGAGGGGGCTTGCCCCCGATCAGGCCGGCTCAGTAATGGATGAGCCAGCTGACACGCCGCCATCGGGGGCAAGCCCCCTCCCACAGTTTTATCTGTGCCGGGCTTGGTGTTGGGGGTGGCGCTGGACTGCTGCAAACCTGGCCTTTGCAACACAATTCGCTCACTCAGCACAGCGCCATGTGGGAGGGGGCTTGCCCCCGATCAGGCCGGCTCAGTAATGGATGAGCCAGCTGACACGCCGCCATCGGGGGCAAGCCCCCACACTTTTTGATCGCGGTGTTTGGGCTACTCAAGTACCACCAGGCGATTGGGCAGTTCATTGCGCGCCTGGGTCACCGGCACATGCACCTTGAGCAACTCGCCACAGGCCTCGATGCAGGCAATGAACCCGGCCAGGGTCTGGCCTTGTTTGACCTGCTGGGTGAAGGCTTGGACGATGGCGTCCCAACGGCTGTCGTCCAGGCGCTTGGAAATGCCTTCATCCACCAGGATTTCCACGTAGCGCTCAGCCTCGCTGACAAAAATCAGCACCCCGGTACTGCCCACTGTGTGGTGCAGGTTCTGCTCCAGAAACTGCCGACGCGCCAGGTTGGACGCGCGCCAATGCCGCACCGAGCGTGGGATCAGGCGCGTGGTGACTTTGGGCAAGCGAAACACCAGGCACAGCACAATGAACGTCGCCCACTGCGCCAACAGCAAGGTGTACATGGTCAGGTAGCCAGACAGGTAATGCACCACGCCCGGCACCACCAGGGCGATCAGGCTGGCCCACAACAACGGGATGTACGCGTAGTCATCGGCACGGGCGGCCAGCACCGTCACCAGCTCGGCGTCGGTCTGCTGCTCGACCCGGGCGATCGCTTCGGCGACCTGGCGTTGTTCGTGTTCACTCAGTAGTGCCATGGTTGTAGATGCTCTTTTCTCGTTATTGTCATTACCATCCGCCCGAGGCCCCGCCGCCGCCGAAGCCACCGCCGCCGCCCCGGAAACCACCGCCCCCTCCGCCGCCGCCACCGCCGCGTCCGCTGCTGCTGAGGATCGCCAACAGGATCGCGCCCACCGGCAGGCCCAAGCGATTGCACAGCCACAACACGCCGATCAGCAACACGAACAGGCCAATGGAGAGCCGCGGATTATCCTTGGCAAAGTTGCCATCCGCCACATGGGCGGGCACCGCCAGCGGTTCACCGCCGACCACTTGGATCATCGCGGCCACACCGTCGCTGATGCCCTGGCTGTACTGGCCGGCCTTGAACTTGGGCGCGATCACCTGATTGATGATCACCCAGGACTGCGCATCGGTCAGTACACCTTCCAGGCCGTAGCCGACTTCGATGCGCAACTTGCGCTCATCGCGGGCAACGATCAACAGCGCGCCGTTGTCCTTGCCCTTCTGGCCGATGCCCCACTGGCGCCCCAATTGATAACCGAAGTCCTCGATCGGCACGCCTTGCAAGTCGGGTACGGTAACCACCACGATCTGATCGCCGCTCTTCTGCTCCAGCGCCTGCAACTGCTGGGTCAACTGCGCGCGCACCGCCGGGTCGATCATTTGGGCGTTATCCACCACCCGCCCGGTCAGCGCCGGGAAGGTCAACGCCGCCTGGGCCACGCCCACGCAGGCCAACAGCCACAGCGCCAGGCCTATCCTTAATAAACGCATCGACACCTCAGTGCAGCCTTATTTGAACTTCACTTGCGGCGCTTTATCGGCATCGACACTGGTGGCTTCGAACGTGGCGCGGATCGGCAAATCGCTGTACATCACGCTGTGCCACAGGCGGCCCGGGAAGGTGCGGATCTCGGTGTTGTACGCCTGCACGGCCTGGATAAAGTCGCGGCGCGCCACGGCGATGCGGTTTTCGGTGCCTTCCAGTTGAGATTGCAGGGCCAGGAAGTTCTGGTTGGCTTTCAGATCCGGGTAGCGTTCGGAGACCACCATCAAGCGATTGAGGGCACCGGTCAAGCCGTCCTGGGCCTGCTGGAACTGCTTGAGTTTTTCCGGGTTGTCGAGGGTGCTGGCATCGACCTGGATCGACGTGGCCTTGGCCCGCGCTTCGATCACGGCGGTCAGGGTGTCCTGCTCATGGGCGGCATAGCCTTTGACCACTTCCACCAGGTTGGGGATCAGGTCGGCACGACGTTGGTACTGGTTCTGCACTTGGCCCCAGGCTGCTTTGGCCTGCTCGTCCAGGGTGGGAATGTTGTTGATGCCGCAACCGCTCAGCACCGTGCTGATCAATAGCAGAGCCGCGGCCTTGAGGCCCCAGCGGTTAACCTGTGCTGCTTGCATGGTGTATCTCCTGCCCAAACTGGATGGAATTGGATGACCTGCCCTATAAACCGCGCGCTTGGGGCATAATCCGCCACCACTGGTACGCATCGAGCCAATCAGCTACAAAGATGCCCAGCGCGAATAAGAGTTCAGAGTGTGCTGCATTTATCTGAACAACACCCGAACAACAATAGACGCTCCCCACATTTTGGCCGATCAGCGCAAGCGCTGTGCAGTGAGCCGAAAAAGGATATTCATGAAAAAGCTGTGTTTGCTCGGCCTTGTTGCCACTCTGGCCAGTCACCCCGTATGGGCAGAAACAAAGCCTGCTGCGCTTAAGGACAAGGACGCTTTCGTCAGCGACCTGCTCAAGCAGATGACCCTGGATGAAAAGATCGGCCAGTTGCGCCTGATCAGCATCGGCCCCGAAATGCCCCGCGAGCTGATCCGCAAGGAAATCGCCGCCGGCCGCATCGGCGGCACGTTCAACTCCATCACCCGCCCGGAAAACCGTCCGATGCAGGACGCGGCCATGCGCAGCCGCCTGAAGATCCCGATGTTCTTCGCCTACGACGTGATCCACGGCCACCGCACCATTTTCCCAATCAGCCTGGCCCTGGCCTCCAGCTGGGACATGGATGCCATCGGCCGCTCCGGGCGCATCGCCGCCCAGGAAGCCGCCGCCGACAGCCTCGACATCACCTTCGCGCCGATGGTCGACATCTCCCGCGACCCGCGCTGGGGCCGCACCTCCGAAGGCTTCGGCGAAGACACTTACCTGGTCTCGCGCATCGCCGAAGTGATGGTCAAGGCGTTCCAGGGCACCAGCCCGGCCAATGCCGACAGCCTTATGGCCAGCGTCAAGCACTTCGCCCTGTACGGCGCGGTGGAAGGCGGTCGCGACTACAACGTGGTCGACATGAGCCCGGTCAAGATGTACCAGGATTACCTGCCGCCCTACCACGCCGCGATCAAGGCCGGTTCCGGCGGTGTGATGGTGGCGCTCAACTCGATCAACGGCGTGCCCGCCACCGCCAACACCTGGCTGATGAACGACCTGCTGCGCAAGGACTGGGGCTTCAAGGGCCTGACCGTCAGCGACCACGGCGCGATCTTCGAACTGATCAAACACGGCGTGGCCAAGGACGGGCGTGAAGCCGCGAAGCTGGCGATCAAGGCCGGCATCGACATGAGCATGAACGACTCGCTGTATGGCAAAGAACTGCCGGGACTGCTCAAGTCCGGCGAGATCGAACAGAGCGACATCGACAACGCCGTGCGCGAAGTGCTAGGCGCCAAGTACGACATGGGCCTGTTCAAGGACCCGTACCTGCGCATCGGCAAGGCCGAGGACGACCCGGTCGACACCTATGCCGACAGCCGCCTGCACCGCGCCGAGGCGCGCGACATCGCCCGTCGCAGCCTGGTGCTGTTGAAGAACCACAACGACACCCTGCCCCTGAAGAAATCCGCCACCATCGCCCTGGTCGGCCCACTGGCCAAGGCGCCTATCGACATGATGGGCAGTTGGGCCGCCGCCGGCCGCCCGGCGCAATCGGTGACTCTGCAGGACGGCCTCAACGCCGTGATCGGTGAAAAAGGCAAAGTGATCTACGCCCGCGGCGCCAACATCACCAACGACAAAGCCGTAGTCGATTACCTCAATTTCCTTAACTTCGATGCGCCGGAAGTGGTGGATGACAAGCGCTCGCCCCAGGCCATGATCGACGAGGCGGTCCAAGCGGCCAAGCAGGCCGACGTGATCGTCGCCGCAGTGGGCGAGTCCCGTGGCATGTCCCACGAGTCGTCGAGCCGCACCGACCTGAACATCCCGCAAAGCCAGCGCGACCTGATCAAGGCGCTCAAGGCCACCGGCAAACCGCTGGTCCTGGTGCTGATGAACGGCCGCCCGCTGTCGATCCTGGAAGAGAACCAACAGGCCGATGCGATTCTGGAAACCTGGTTCGCCGGCACCGAAGGCGGTAATGCAATTGCGGATGTGCTGTTCGGCGACTACAACCCGTCGGGCAAACTGCCGATCACTTTCCCACGTTCGGTAGGGCAGATTCCGACCTACTACAACCACCTGACCATCGGCCGCCCCTTCACACCCGGCAAACCGGGTAACTACACCTCGCAGTACTTCGATGACACCACCGGGCCGCTGTTTCCGTTTGGTTATGGCCTGAGCTACACCACGTTCAGCCTGTCGGACATGGCCCTGTCGTCCACCACCCTGAACAAGACCGGCAAGCTCGACGCCAGCGTCACCGTGAAAAACACCGGCAAGGTCGACGGCGAAACCGTGGTGCAGCTGTATATCCAGGACGTGGCCGGCTCGATGATCCGCCCGATCAAGGAGTTGAAGAACTTCCAGAAAGTCATGCTCAAGGCCGGTGAAGAGCGCACGCTGCACTTCACCATCACCGAAGACGACTTGAAGTTCTACAACACACAGCTCAAGTACGCCGCTGAACCGGGCGAGTTCAATGTGCAGATCGGCCTGGACTCTCAGGATGTACAGCAACAGAGCTTCGAACTGCTCTAAGCCTGACCCGGTCAAAAAATGTGGGAGGAGCTTGCCCCCTCCCACATTTGATCTCAGTGTTCTTGCTAGCCTCGCCGGTCCAGCAAGTTCACCACCAACCGATCTATCCACCCCCAGACGCGCTGCTTGACCCGTCGCCACAATGGCCGGGCTTTCCACGCCTCCAGGCTCACCGTTTGGCTCTGGGCAAAATCCGCCGTAAAACTCGCCACCACCGCCTGGGTCAGCTCGGGGTCCAGTGCTTCCAGATTGGCTTCCAAGTTGAAGCGCAGGTTCCAGTGATCGAAATTGCACGAGCCGATGCTTACCCAGTCGTCCACCAGCACCATCTTCAGGTGCAGGAAGCACGGCTGGTATTCAAAGATCTGTACGCCTGAACGCAGCAAACGCGGGTAATACCGATGTCCGGCGTAGCGCACGGACGGGTGATCGGTGCGGGGCCCGGTGAGCAGCAAGCGCACGTCCACGCCGCGCCCCGCCGCTCGGCGCAAGGCACGCCGAACGCCCCAGGTCGGCAGGAAATAGGGAGTGGCCAGCCAGATGCGCTGGTGGCTGTTGTTCAGCGCGCGGATCAGCGATTGCAGAATATCGCGGTGCTGGCGGGCGTCGGCGTACGCGACGCGGCCAAGCCCCGGCCCTCTGGCGGGTACTTTGGGCAGACGCGGCAAGCCAAAATGGGTGGCCGGTTTCCACGCGCGCCGCGCCGCGTTGGCGTGCCATTGGCGGTCGAACAATGCCTGCCAATCCAATACCAGCGGGCCGCTGATCTGCACCATCACTTCATGCCACTCGGCCGTGTCGTGGCCCGGTGTCCAGAACTCGTCCGTCACGCCCGTGCCACCCACCACCGCCACATGCTGGTCGATCAGCAACAGCTTGCGGTGGTCGCGGTACAGGTTGCGCATCCAGCGACGCCAGCTCAGGCGATTGTAAAAACGCAGCTCCACGCCCGCGTCGGTCAAGCGCTTGCGCAGCGACAGGGTGAACGCCAGGCTGCCGTAGTCATCGAACAGGCACCGCACGCGCACACCGCGCTCGGCGGCGAGCACCAACGCTTGCACCATTGCCTCGGCGCACGCGCCGGCCTCTACCAGGTACAACTCCAGATCCACTTGCCGTTCGGCGCGGGCAATGCCCACCAGCATCTGCGGAAAAAACTGCGGGCCGTCGATCAACAACTCGAAACGGTTGGCGCTGCGCCACGGGAACACCGCGCCGCCCATGTCAGCGCGCCGTGAAGATCAGCACCGCACCCACCGGCACCGACAAACTGATGGACTTGAGCCCGGCCGTCTTGCGCAGCGCGGCAACCCCGGGCGCCAGGTCGAAATCCTCGGCGTGCAGCACCACCGGTTCCAGGGTCACCACCTGGAAGCGTCGGTCATCCAGGCGCGTAGCCAGCAGTTCGGCGCTGTAGGTCTGGGTCTTGCCATGCAAGGTCACACTCAGGGGCAGGCGTAACTCCAGTTGCGCGCCCGGGGCCAGGTCATTGATGGGTTGCAGGTTGATCTGTGCGCTGATCAGCGCTTCGGGGAAGGTCTTGATCTCGAACAACTGATTGCGCATGCGTTCATCGCGCAGCGGAATGCCGCTGTTGACCGACTCCAGCTCCACCTGCACCTGCGCCGCGCCCTTGTCGTCGACCTTGCCGTGCAAGACCAGGAAGCGCTGGACCTCGGCAATCTCGGTGTTTTTGGTGGTGACGAAAGACAGGCGCGAGGACTCGTTGTCCAGGTACCAGTCGGCGTGGGCGGGCACGGCGACAGCGGCCAGCAGGACAAAAGCCAGGGGTTTGATAAACGAAACATTGAACATTAAGGACTCGCGGGGCGAAAAACCTGCACGAACCTTAAGCGCAATGTCACGCACGGCGCAAATCCAAATGTGGGAGTGTGCTTGCTCGCGAAAATGCGGTGAGCCTGTCGGCACATCTTTACTGACAGACAGCTTTGGCGGGCAAGCCCGCACACAGGGGATCTTGTGTCAGGGGTTCAGGCGACAGCCTTGGCGCTCCCCCAACCAACGCGCCGTATGGGTGCGCCCCAAGCCACTGGCCGTTACTTCGCTACGCAGCGGGTTGTCATTGAACGCGCTGGTCGGCAGATACTGTTTTACGTACCCCAGGCAATACGCCGCCGGGTTATTCGCGACATAGCGGCACGAGCAATATTCCTTGGCGGTGTACGCCGCGATGATATCGGGGAAGGCTTGCAGGTTGACGCGCTCGTGCCAAACCCACCCCAACAGCGCGAGCAACAGCAATAGAAACAGGCTGGTGAACGGACGACGACGGATCATGGTTGCACCGCCGCAAGCACGCGTTTGAGCAGTTCGTTGTGGCGGTAGCTGCCGTCGCGATCGTCGCCGTAGCGCACGATCACCAGGCGCTGCTCGGGCATCACATACAGCGCCTGGCCCCAGTGGCCGAGGGCGGCGAAGGTGTCGGCGGGGGCATCGGGCCAAGGCCTTGGCGTGCCTTGGTTGAGCCACCAATGGCCGCCGGGCGTGGCTTCGTCCTGGCCGGCTTTGTAGTTATCGAACGCCTGGCGATTGAAGGCCACCCAGTCCCTGGGCAGCAGTTGCTGGTCCTTCCAACGCCCATCCCGCGCCATCAGTAGGCCGACCCGCGCAAGATCGCGAGCGGTGAGGTAGGCATAGGAGGAGGCAACAAAGGTTTCGTCGGCGTCGGTTTCCCAGGTGGCATTGCGAATACCCAGCGGTGTGAACAGCGCATCCCACGGGTAACTCATGTACGCCTTGTGGCCAAGCATGCCTTTAAGAGCAGCGGATAAAAGATTGCTGTCGCCACTGGAATACCGAAACGCCCGGCCCGGTGCGCTGAAGGTGTCGCTGTTCGCAGCGAACTCGGCCATATCCGCGCGCCCTCGGGTGTAGAGCATCGCCACGACAGAGGATTTGAGCGGGGCGAATTCGTAGTCTTCCTGCCAGTCCAGGCCCGAGGCCCAGTGCAGCAGGTCGGCCATGGTCACCGTCGGGTGCTGCTTCATCGGCGGGTAGAAACGCGCCACCGGGTCGCTCAATTTGAAGCGATTGTCGCCATAAGCCACGCCCAGCACGCAGGCCATCAGGCTTTTGCTCACTGACCAAGTCAGGTGCGGCGTGCTGGCGCTGGTGGGCGCGGCGTAGCGTTCGTAAATAACTTTACCGTCGCGGATCACCAGTAAGGCATCGGTGCGAATGCCTTGGCGGGTGGCGTCGTCGCGCGGTGCAAAGGCATAGGCGTCC
This sequence comes from Pseudomonas rhodesiae, assembly GCF_007858255.1. GTDB lineage: Bacteria > Pseudomonadota > Gammaproteobacteria > Pseudomonadales > Pseudomonadaceae > Aquipseudomonas > Aquipseudomonas rhodesiae. Next base: position 112,800 of record NZ_VFEU01000003.1, read on the forward strand.
AGCGCGTCGAGGGCGGCGCCGGTGAGGGGCGTGCCCTTGGCCCACTCCTGGTCAGGCCAGGTCTCAGCATGGCCGTTAATAGTGATTAACAGCAGCACGGCGCACAACAAGCCTTTGACCATAGACGCGGACTCAACGGGGCATTCAAACCCGCGAGCCTAGCGTCGGTGGATGACAGATTGACGACACAGTGCCTGTCATCCAAGCGTCACCATAACTTCATGGAGATGACACCGGGCCTCCATAGCCTGAGTTTGGACAACAAAGTCGACCGGCCGAAACGTGGCCGGCACTCGGAGACTCGCCATGACTCAGATCGCCCGCATCAGCGACACCGGCAATGAACGCCGTCTGCAAGCCGAACGCCTGATCGGCGCCCAGGCTTTGCAGGAAGCCCAGGCCCTGCGGTTCAACGTATTCAGCGGCGAGTTCAATGCCAAGCTGAAAGGCGCGGAACATGGCCTGGACATGGATGATTATGATGTGCACTGCAGCCATATCGGCGTGCGGGACTTGAACACCGGTCGTCTGGTAGCCACCACGCGCTTGCTCGACCACCAGGCCGCCAGCACTCTGGGGCGGTTCTACAGTGAAGAAGAATTCAGCCTGCATGGCTTGCTCCATCTCAAAGGCCCGATCCTGGAGATTGGCCGCACCTGCGTCGACCCGGCCTATCGCAACGGCGGCACCATCGCCGTGTTGTGGGGTGAGTTGGCCGAAGTGCTCAACCAGGGCGGCTACAGCTATTTGATGGGCTGCGCGAGCATCCCCATGCACGACGGCGGCATCCAGGCCCACGCGATCATGCAGCGTCTGCGCGAACGCTATCTGTGCAACGAGCACCTGCGCGCCGAACCGAAAAAACCGCTGCCGGCCCTGGATCTGCCGTCCAACGTGATCGCCGAAATGCCGCCGCTGCTCAAGGCCTATATGCGCCTGGGGGCGAAGATCTGCGGCGAGCCGTGCTGGGATGAGGATTTCCAGGTGGCCGACGTATTTATCCTGCTCAAGCGCGACGAGTTGTGCCCACGGTATGCGCGCCATTTCAAGGCGGCCATGTGATGAGCCGCCTGCGCGTGTACGGGCGCATCGCCCGGGTGTTGCTGGTGGTGGCGCTGGGCTTGAGCATGGCCAGCGTGTTCGGTGTGTTCGAGCGATTGGGCATCGCCAACTCGATGGTGCGGCGCCAACGCTGGTCGCGGTTTTTCATGGCGAGGCTGACCAACGCCCTACCCTTTCGCGTAACGGTACACGGTGAGTTGCCGACGCAGCCGATGCTGTGGGTGAGCAACCACGTGTCCTGGACCGACATTCCGCTGTTGGGCGCCGTGGCGCCGATGTCGTTCCTGTCCAAGGCCGAAGTGCGCACCTGGCCGGTGGCCGGCTGGCTGGCGGCCAAGGCTGGTAGCCTGTTTATCCGCCGGGGTTCGGGCGACAGCCAACTAATCCGCAAACAAATGACCCGCCACCTGGAACAACAGCACCCGCTGCTGATGTTCCCCGAAGGCACCACCACCGACGGTCGCAGCCTGCGCACCTTCCACGGGCGCCTGCTGGCCAGCGCCATCGATGCGGATGTGTCGCTGCAACCGGTGGCGATCCGTTACCTGCGTGACGGACAGGTCGATCCCCTGGCGCCGTTTATCGGCGATGACGACTTGCTCTCGCACCTGATGCGGTTGTTCGCCAATGACCAGGGCGATGTGGAAATTCATGTGCTCACACCGATTGCGTGCGCCGGGCAGGAACGCGCGGCGCTGGCTTACCAGGCGCAGCAGGCGGTACAGAAGGTGTTGTTTGGGCCGGTGCCGGAGGTAGAACAAGTAGCGGCACGACCAGCGTTCGCAGCTTGAAACAAATGTGGGAGGGGGCAAGCCCCCTCCTCCACATTTAGTTTGATGTTGTCAGTTGCGACTGTGCGAACACCTGCAATTCAGGGTAGAAGCGCCGGAAGTCTTCACTCAACGGTTCATATAAAAGTCGCAACTCCCGCATCGCCTGCCCCAACGCCTCAGGCTGCGTCAGCCGCCGCGAAATCCCACGCAACACCTGCTCCATCACCGCAAATTCACGGTACGAGCCCAACCAATCATCGGCCGCCATAAACGGCGCAATCTGCGCCAAGCGCCCGGGCAACTGCGGTTCGGCAGCCAATACGCGGTATACCTGCGAGGTGAAGTGCTCCAGCGGCTGGTCGGCATACAAGGTCCAATCCCGCGCCAGGCAGTGATCGAAGAACACGTCCAGAACAATCCCCGCATAGCGCCGACGGGTCAGGCTGAAGCGCGACAACGCCTGCCCCACCAACGGATGGCTGTCGGTAAACCGGTCGATCGAGCGATGCAACTGGATCGCCGCTTCGATGGATGGGCTGAACTGGCCCTGCAGACGGCCTTTGACGAAGTCGCCATACAGGCTGCCCAGCAGTTGCGCAGGAAGTTGGCCGCCCAGGTGCAGATGTGCGAGATAATTCATGGCGCGCAGTTTAGCACTGCCGCCAACGTATCGTTATAACCCGATATACCGATTTGAGCTGATCTCAGAGCTAAATCGTATTGGTATATCGGGATATACCGATTTAAAGTTCGCCTCATCGCGATATAACGCTTTACGACACCGAGCACTGCCATGTCCATCGACCTCGACGAAATAATAAAAGCCCTGGCGCACCCAGTACGGCGAGACATCCTCAACTGGCTCAAAGACCCAAAAGTGCAATTCCCCGAGCAATTGCACAACCACGAGTACGGCATCTGTGCCGGGCAGATCGACCAGCGCTGCGGCTTGTCCCAGTCGACCGTGTCGGCCCACCTGGCCACCTTGCAACGGGCGGGTCTGATCAGCAGCCAGAAGGCCGGGCAGTGGCACTTTTTCAAACGCAATGAGGAAGCGATCCAAGCCTTCCTCACGGCGCTTATCACTGAACTCAGCGCTGAACCGCTGTAAAAAGGATCCACAAATGCCCCTCTCGCTCCTCATCCTGGCCTTGAGCGCCTTCGCCATCGGCACCACCGAGTTCGTCATCATGGGCCTGCTGCCCGATGTGGCGGCAGACCTCGGCGTATCGATACCTGGCGCCGGTTGGCTGGTCACCGGTTACGCCCTGGGCGTGGCCATTGGCGCGCCATTTATGGCACTGGCCACGGCCAAACTGCCACGCAAGGCGGCGCTGGTCGCGTTGATGGGGATCTTCATTATCGGCAACCTGCTCTGCGCACTGGCCAGCGACTACAACGTGCTGATGTTTGCCCGCGTGGTCACCGCGCTATGCCACGGCGCGTTCTTCGGCATTGGTTCGGTGGTGGCGGCCAACCTGGTGCCGGCCAACAAGCGGGCCTCGGCCGTAGCCCTGATGTTCACCGGTTTGACCCTGGCCAATGTCCTCGGCGTGCCCCTGGGCACCGCGCTGGGCCAGCAAGCCGGCTGGCGCTCGACCTTCTGGGCCGTGACGGTGATCGGTGTGGTGGCGCTGATCGGGCTGATCCGCTTCTTGCCGGCCAAGCGCGATGAAGAAAAGCTCGACATGCGCGCCGAACTGGCCGCCCTCAAGGGTGCTGGTATCTGGCTGTCGCTGAGCATGACGGCACTATTCGCCGCGTCCATGTTCACCCTCTTTACCTATGTGGCACCGCTGTTGGGCGATGTCACCGGGGTGTCGCCCAAAGGCGTGACCTGGACCCTGCTGCTGATCGGCCTGGGCCTGACCGTGGGCAACATCATCGGCGGAAAACTGGCGGATAAACGTCTGGCGGCCACGCTGATTGGCGTATTTATCAGCATGGCGGTGGTGTCCACCGCACTGAGCTGGACCAGCGTCGCCGTGATCCCCACCGAGATTACCCTGTTCCTGTGGGCCACCGCCGCGTTCGCCGCCGTGCCGGCGCTGCAGATCAACGTGGTGACCTTCGGCAAGGCCGCTCCGAACCTGGTGTCCACCTTGAACATAGGCGCGTTCAACATCGGCAACGCCCTCGGCGCCTGGGTCGGTGGCAGCGTGATCGCCCATGGTTTCGGCCTGACCAGTGTGCCGCTGGCGGCCGCTGCCCTGGCGATCCTTGCCCTGCTGGTGACCTTGATAACTTTCCGTCAGAGCGGCGATGCCGACCTGGCCCCTGCGACCAACTGATCCAAGTAACTAGAGAAGGTATTGTGCGATGACGACTATTTTCGATCCGATCAAACTGGGTGACGTGGAGCTATCGAACCGCATCATCATGGCCCCGCTGACCCGCTGCCGCGCCGACGCCGGTCGCGTACCCAACGCGCTGATGGCCGAGTACTACGTGCAGCGTGCGTCTGCCGGGCTGATTCTCAGCGAAGCCACTTCCGTCACGCCGATGGGCGTGGGCTATCCGGACACCCCCGGCATCTGGTCCAACGACCAGGTGCGCGGCTGGGCCAACGTGACCAAAGCCGTGCACGGCGCCGGCGGCAAGATTTTCCTGCAACTGTGGCATGTGGGGCGCATTTCCCACCCGTCGTACCTGAACGGCGAAACCCCAGTGGCGCCGAGTGCGATCCAACCCAAGGGCCACGTCAGCCTGGTGCGTCCGCTGGCCGACTACCCGACTCCGCGCGCCCTGGAAACGGCTGAAATCGCCGACATCGTCGACGCTTACCGTACCGGCGCCGAGAACGCCAAGGCCGCCGGTTTCGACGGTGTGGAAATCCATGGCGCCAACGGCTACCTGCTCGACCAGTTCCTGCAGAGCAGCACTAACCAGCGCACCGACCAGTACGGCGGTTCCCTGGAAAACCGTGCACGCCTGCTGCTGGAAGTGACCGACGCGGCCATTGAAGTCTGGGGCGCCGGCCGCGTGGGCGTGCACCTGGCACCCCGCGCCGACTCGCACGACATGGGCGATGCCAACCTGGCAGAAACCTTTACTTATGTCGCCACTGAGCTGGGCAAGCGCGGCATCGCGTTTATCTGCTCCCGTGAAAAAGAAGGCGCGGACAGCCTTGGCCCGCAACTGAAAAAAGCCTTCGGCGGCGCGTACATCGCCAATGAACGCTTCACCAAGGACAGCGCCAATGCGTGGCTGGCCGAGGGTAAAGCGGATGCGGTGGCGTTCGGCGTGCCTTTCATTGCCAACCCGGACCTGCCGGCTCGTCTGGAGGCCGATGCGCCACTGAACGAAGCCCATCCGGAAACCTTCTATGGCAAAGGCCCGGTCGGTTATATCGACTACCCGACCCTGCCGCTGTAATCGCCTAAAACACTAAGCAAATGTGGGAGGGGGCTTGCCCCCGATAGCGGTGGGTCGGCTATAAGCTGCCCAGCACTCTGCTATCGGGGGCACGCCCCCTCTCACTTTGCCCTAGGTAACATTCCTTCACAGCATTGCAACAAAATCCCTACAAAATACTTAGGCGGCTACCTATCAAGCGCCGGCCAGCCCGTATATAAAGTCACCCCACGAATAAGTCAGAAGGACGATTGACCGTCCTTAGACTTTACTGTTGACACAACTGGACGCAATTACGCATTTTGTCTCAATTGCGCAGGCTGGGGCTCAAGCGCAGCATGTCCAGCCCGGCCTCTACCCAGCGTTCGGCTTCCTGCTGCAATTGGAAGCTGTCGGGTACCAGCAACCATTGGCCGATCAGCCCGTTGATGTACGCATGGAGGCACACGGCTCCCCGCGTGGTGTCGAGGTTTTCCGGTAGTTGCCCGCGATGGACCGCGTTACGCAGCGTCAGGCCGATACGCAGGTTGCATTCCAGGCTGTGGGTTTGACGCTGACGACGCATGTCGCACATTTCGTCGGTGAATTCGCACTTATGAAACAAGATCTCATTGATGCGTCGGGTTTTCGGATCCAGGGCCACTTGATGGAACAAACGAATCAGCAGTTTGCGCATGCAGCCCAGCGGGTCGAGTTCATCCTCGCTTTCACTGGCCCGCGCCAACTCGTCCAGCGGCTCGTGCAACGTATCGAGCAGGGCCTGGAGCAAGTCGGACTTATTGCTGAAATGCCAATAGATAGCGCCCCGCGTCACGCCGGCCAACGCGGCGATGTCTGCCAGCGTGGTGCGCGCAACGCCGCGCTCGTAAAAGGCTTGCTCGGCGGCATCGAGAATCTGGCTGCGCGTTTCCTGAGCTTCCTCTTTGGTGCGACGAACCATGGCAGTAAAACCTCAATCAGAACACGTGGGACTATCGTTAACGCAGTGTTAATAGATGTTAACGATCATCTGAATAATTTTGGGACGACGCCGTCATGGGCACCGAACGTACTAAAATCGAGGCTTTGTACATTGCTTTGTCAACAATCCGCAAAGCCTGTCAAGAGTTTACAAACAACCATGAACGTAAGTATATTGCGTAGCAAGCTACTTATCTACTCACGGCTTGTTTTTTACCCTTCCACACTTCTTGTGCGCACCCTGCGCGCCTGACCCGAGGATCTTCATGCAACTTAAGCCAGCTGTTACCGCTCTGGTCACTGCCGTCGCCCTGGCATCGCTGCTCAGCGGATGTAAAAAGGAAGAAGCGGCTCCGCCCGCTCAAACCCCTCTGGTCGGCGTCGTCACCCTGCAACCGCAACCGTTCACCTTGACGTCTGAACTGCCGGGCCGCACCACGGCCTTCCGCATCGCGGAAGTTCGCCCGCAGGTCAACGGCATCATTCTCAAGCGCCTGTTCAAGGAAGGCGCGGACGTGAAGGAAGGCCAGCAGCTTTATCAGATCGACCCGTCGGTCTATGAAGCCACCCTGAAAAGCGCCCAGGCCAGCCTGAGCCAGACCAAATCCATCAGCGACCGCTACAAGCAGTTGGTGGATGAGCAGGCCGTGAGCCGTCAGGAATACGACACTGCCGTCGCCAATCGCATGACCGCCGAAGCAAACGTTCAAACCGCCCAGATCAACGTGCGCTACACCAAAGTGTTCGCGCCGATCTCCGGGCGTATCGGCCGTTCTTCGGTGACCGAAGGCGCACTGGTCAGCAATGGCCAGGCCGATGCCATGGCCGTGATCCAACAACTGGACCCGATCTACGTCGACGTGACTCAGTCTTCAGCCGAAATGCTGAAACTGCGCCGCGACCTGGAAAGCGGCCAACTGGAGAAAGCCGGGGCCAATGCCGCCAAGGTCAAGCTGACCCTGGAAGACGGTAGCGACTATAAGCACGACGGCAAACTGGAATTTTCCGAAGTGTCGGTCGATCAGACCACCGGTTCCGTGACCCTGCGCGCCGTGTTCCCCAACCCCGATCACACCCTGTTGCCGGGCATGTTCGTGCACGCCCAACTGCAAGCCGGTGTGAACAGCAAGGCGATCCTGGCACCGCAGCAAGGCGTGACCCGCGATCTCAAAGGCACTCCGACGGCGTTGATCGTCAATGCGGACAACAAGGTCGAGCAACGCGAGCTGGTGGCCAACCGTACCGCCGGCGCCTACTGGCTGGTGGAAAAAGGCTTGAACGCCGGTGACCGTGTGATCACCGAAGGCTTGCAGTACGTCAAGCCGGGCGCCGAGGTCAAGGTCAAGGACGCGGACAACGCCAAGCCCGCCGGTACCGCTGCTCCTGCTGCCGCTGCTGGCAAAGGGGAGTAACCCATGTCGAAATTCTTTATCGACCGTCCCATTTTCGCCTGGGTGATTGCCCTGGTGATCATGCTGGTCGGGGCACTCTCGATCCTGAAGTTGCCCATCAACCAATACCCGGCCATCGCGCCGACCGCCATCGATATCCAGGTGACCTACCCAGGCGCGTCCGCACAAACCGTGCAGGACACCGTGGTGCAGGTGATCGAGCAACAGCTCAACGGTATCGACAACCTGCGGTATGTGTCCTCGGACAGTAACTCCGACGGCAGCATGACCATCACCGTAACGTTCAACCAGGGTACCAACCCCGACATCGCCCAGGTGCAGGTGCAGAACAAGCTGAACCTGGCCACCCCGCTGCTGCCGCAAGAAGTGCAGCAACAGGGTATCCGCGTGACCAAGTCGGTGAAGAACTTCCTGATGGTGATCGGTCTGGTGTCCGAAGACGGCAGCATGACCAAGGACGACCTGTCCAACTACATCGTGTCCAACATCCAGGACCCGATCTCGCGGACAGCCGGCGTGGGTGACTTCCAGGTGTTCGGCTCCCAGTACGCCATGCGTATCTGGCTCGACCCGGCCAAGCTGAACAACTACCAGTTGACCCCGGTCGACGTCAGCACCGCCATCGCCGCACAGAACGTACAGGTGGCCACCGGCCAATTGGGCGGCCTGCCTGCCCTGCCCGGCACCCAGCTGAACGCCACCATCATCGGCAAGACACGCCTGCAGACCGCCGAGCAGTTCGGCAACATCCTGATGAAGGTCAACACCGACGGCTCCCAGGTTCGCCTCAAGGACGTCGCGCGCATCGAGCTGGGTGGCCAGACCTACAGCATCAGCGCGCAGTTCAACGGCAAGCCGGCCTCCGGTATGGCGATCAAACTGGCATCCGGCGCCAACGCCCTGGATACCGCCAAGGCTATCCGCGCCACCGTGGCGTCGCTGGAACCGTTCTTTCCGCCTGGCATGAAGGCGGTGGTGCCGTATGACACCACCCCAGTGGTGACCGAATCGATCTCCGGTGTAGTGCACACCCTGGTCGAAGCGATCGTGCTGGTGTTCCTGGTGATGTTCCTGTTCCTGCAAAACTTCCGCGCCACCATCATCACCACCATGACCGTACCGGTGGTATTGCTGGGGACGTTCGGCATCCTGGCGGCGTTCGGTTTCACCATCAACACCCTGACCATGTTCGGCATGATCCTGGCCATCGGCCTGCTGGTGGACGACGCCATCGTGGTGGTAGAGAACGTCGAGCGGGTGATGGCCGAGGAACACCTGTCGCCTAAAGAAGCGACGGTCAAATCCATGACCCAGATCCAGGGCGCCCTGGTAGGTATTGCCCTGGTACTGTCGGCGGTACTGTTGCCGATGGCGTTCTTCGGTGGTTCCACCGGGGTGATCTACAAACAGTTCTCCATCACCATCGTTTCGGCCATGGCGCTGTCGGTACTGGTTGCCCTGATCTTTACCCCGGCGCTGTGCGCCACCATGCTCAAGCCGATCGATCCCGAGAAGCACGGCCAACCCAAGCGTGGTTTCTTCGGCTGGTTCAACCGCACCTTCGACCGTAGCGTAGTGAGCTACGAGCGCGGCGTGGGCAATATGATCAAGCACAAGATCCCGGCGTTCCTGGTGTACCTGCTGATCTTCGCCGGCATGATCTGGCTGTTCATGCGCATCCCGGCGGCGTTCCTGCCCGACGAAGACCAGGGCGTGATCTTTGCCCAGGTGCAAACACCGGTCGGTTCCACCGCTGAACGCACGCAGAAAGTCATCGACGACATGCGTATCTTCCTGCTCAACGATAAAGAAGGTGAGCCGGGCGAAGGCAAAGGCGTCAAATCGGTGTTTACCGTGAACGGCTTCAACTTCGCCGGTCGTGGCCAAAGCTCCGGCCTGGCGTTCGTGATGCTCAAGCCGTGGGACGAGCGTGATGCGTCCACCTCGGTGTTCGAGATCGCCAAGCGCGCCCAGGGTTACTTCATGCAGACGTTCCAGGACGCCATGGTATTCGCCATCGTGCCGCCGTCGGTACTGGAATTGGGTAACGCCACCGGTTTCGACGTGTTCCTGCAAGACCAGGGCGGTGTCGGTCATGAGAAGTTGATGGCCGCGCGCAACCAGTTCCTGGGTATGGCGGCACAGAGCAAGATCCTGGCCGGTGTGCGCCCCAACGGCGTGAACGATGAGCCGCAATACGAACTCACCGTTGACGACGAGAAGGCCAGCGCCCAGGGCATCTCCCTATCCAACATCAACCAGACCCTGGCGATTGCCCTGGGTGGCAGCTACGTCAACGACTTCATCGACCGTGGTCGCGTGAAGAAAGTGTACGTGCAAGGTGAAGCCGCCAGCCGCATGTCTCCAGAAGACCTGAACAAGTGGTACGTGCGCAGCGACTCCGGGAAGATGGTGCCGTTGTCGGCCATCGCCACCGGCAAGTGGATCTACGGTTCGCCGAAGCTCTCGCGTTACAACGGCGTGGCCGCGATGGAAATCCTCGGCACCCCGGCACCGGGTTACAGCACCGGTGAAGCAATGGCCGAAGTGGAACGCATCGCCAAGCAACTGCCGGCGGGCGTGGGCTATGCCTGGACGGGTCTGTCGTACGAAGAACGCTTGTCCGGTTCCCAGGCACCGGCGTTGTATGCGCTGTCGCTGCTGGTGGTGTTCCTGTGCCTGGCGGCACTGTACGAGAGCTGGTCGATCCCGATTGCGGTGGTGTTGGTAGTACCGCTGGGCGTGGTGGGTGCGTTGATCGCCACCAGCATGCGCGGGCTGTCCAACGACGTGTTCTTCCAGGTGGGCCTGTTGGTCACGGTGGGTCTGGCGGCGAAAAACGCCATCCTTATCGTGGAGTTCGCCAAAGAGCTTCACGAACAGGGTAAAGGCATCGTCGAGTCGGCTATCGAAGCGTCTCGCATGCGTCTGCGGCCGATCATCATGACCTCCATGGCGTTCATCCTCGGCGTACTGCCCCTGGCGATCTCCTCGGGCGCCGGTTCAGGCAGCCAGCACGCCATCGGTACCGGCGTCATTGGCGGCATGATCACCGCCACTGTCCTGGCGATCTTCTGGGTGCCGCTGTTCTTCGCTACCGTGTCGGCCATCGGCAACCGCAGAGAACCCGAAACCAAGCAAACTTCTAACGAGGCTGGCCAATGAGCAAGTCGCTACTTTCCCTAGCCGTCACAGCCTTCGTGCTCAGTGGCTGCTCGCTGATCCCTGACTACCAGCGCCCCGACGCGCCGGTAGCAGCGCAGTACCCGCAGGGGCCGGCGTATTCGTCGGCCCAGGCGCCGGGTCAGGCTGCTGCCGAGCAAGGCTGGAAGCAGTTTTTCCATGACCCTGCCCTGCAACAGCTGATCCAGACCGCACTGGTGAACAACCGCGACCTGCGTGTCGCGGCCCTGAACATCGATGCCTACGCTGCGCAGTACAACATCCAGCGCGCCGACCTGTTCCCGGCCGTTTCGGCCACGGGCAGCGGTGAGCGCTCGCGCACCCCGGCTCGCCTGTCGCAGACCGGCGAATCGAGGATCGCCAGCCAGTACTCGGTCGGTCTCGGGATCAGCTCCTACGAGCTGGACCTGTTCGGTCGCGTGCGTAGCCTGAGTGAAGAAGCCCTGCAAAAGTACTTCGCCACGGAAGAAGCGCGGCGCAGCACCCAGATCAGCCTGGTGGCCAGCGTGGCCAACGCCTACCTGACCTGGCAGGCCGACAAAGAACTGCTCAAGCTGACCCAGGACACCCTCGCCGCGTTCGAGCAGAGCTACAAGCTGACTTCGCGTAGCAACGAAGTCGGCGTGGCCTCGGCCCTCGACCTCAGCCAGGCGCGCACCTCGGTGGAAAACGCTCGGGTGTCCCTGGCCCGCTACACCCGCCAGGTGGCCCAGGACGAAAACAACCTGACCCTGCTGCTGGGCACCGGCCTGCCGGCTAATCTGGCCAGCCAGCCGCTGTCGGATGACCTGCTCAGCGAAGTGCCGGCCGGCTTGCCGTCGGACCTGCTGCAACGTCGCCCCGACATTGTGCAGGCCGAGTACAACCTCAAGGCCGCCAACGCCAATATCGGCGCAGCCCGTGCGGCGTTCTTCCCAAGCATCAGCCTGACCGCCAGCGCCGGCACCGCCAGCCCGAACCTGGGCGGCTTGTTCAAAGGCGGCTCGGGCACCTGGTCGTTCGCGCCGCAGATCAACATCCCGATCTTCAACGCCGGCAGCCTGCGCGCCAGCCTGGACTACTCGAAGATCCAGAAAGAGATCAACGTGGCGAACTACGAGAAGGCGATTCAGACCGGCTTCCAGGAAGTCTCCGACGGCCTTGCCGCGCGGGCGACCTACAAGCAGCAACTGGAAGCCCAACGCGGTTTCGTCGAGGCCAACCAGGATTACTACCGCCTGGCCGAGCGTCGCTACCGCATCGGTGTGGACAGCAACCTGACGTTCCTCGATGCCCAGCGCCAGCTGTTCAGCGCGCAACAATCGCTGATCACCGACCGCCTCGCGCAGTTGACCAGCGAGGTCAACCTGTACAAGGCCCTCGGCGGTGGCTGGAACGAGCAGACTGCAAAGAATGAACCGCTGAAAGAAGAAGCGCCGGCGTTCAAGGCGTTCTGATAACGCCGTCGTCAAGAAAAACGCCTCCCTGACAGGAGGCGTTTTTTTATGCGCATTTTTCTCAGTATCACAATGAACTCATTGGCTGATCTCAAGCTTTGAACAATCGACCTCCAGTTCTCGGCCATCAGTGGCCTTCCAACCGATTGAGAAGCTGAGATCCATCGAAGTTTTATTATTAGCCTCATCTGTTTCGAGACGGTTGACGGTCAAACTTCCCCAATACGATGAAGGGAGGTACTCCACATAACCGTCCAGACCAAAATGGGCACGGATGAACTGGCCCGAGCCGATCGGATATGTCATGGGTGCCTTCAGCTCACCCTTGTCGGCCTCAAGAGTCAGCTCATTCTTGGAGCCGGGGTTATCCTCGATGCCGAGGCGAATACGTAGTTGCAACCCCTTGATGTAGGACTCCAGCTCAAGGTGGTCAAATTTAATCGGCACCGGCTCTCCGTGATCAATGATCAAGTTCGCCTCGAACCTGTCCCCGGACGTTAAGATCTCTCCTATATCTTTTCCGAAGCTCATGAGTTTTCCTCCCTCGCGTGCTTCAACATCTACTGTGACCACCACAAAACTACGCCCTGAAAAACCCTTCTTCTACTGTCAACCCTGACAGTAGACACCGCAGCGGTGAAACGTAAGGTTGAAAGGTTGAGCAGCCCGTTCGCGACGACAAAAACCGCCAGCCCGCTCGGGTCAGCGGCCACCGTCTTGCTTTGCGTTCAACCTTTCGGGAAAATTGGTTACAGATTCTTACAGACCACAGAGGGAGCTTGTCGTAATGATCGTAGGAATCGACCTGGGGACGACCAACAGTCTCGCAGCGGTCTGGCGCGGTGACGCCGCCGAATTGGTGCCCAATGCCCTTGGCCAATTGCTCACCCCGAGCGTAGTCGGGCTGGATGATCAGGGGCGCGTGCTGGTCGGTCAGGCCGCCAAGGAGCGCCTGCACACTCACCCGCACCTGACTACGTCGCTGTTTAAGCGCTACATGGGCAGCGCCACCGAAGTGCGCCTGGGCGACCGTTCATTCCGCCCGGAAGAACTCTCGGCACTGGTGCTCAAAAGCCTGAAAGAAGACATCGAGCGCACCTACGGCCACACCGTCACCGAAGCCGTGATCAGCGTGCCCGCGTACTTCAGCGACGGCCAACGCAAAGCCACGCGCATTGCCGGTGAGCTGGCCGGGCTCAACGTTGAAAAACTGATCAACGAACCCACCGCCGCCGCCCTCGCCTACGGCCTGCATCAACGCGACAAAGAAACCTCGTTCCTGGTGTTCGACCTCGGTGGCGGCACGTTTGACGTGTCGATCATCGAACTGTTCGAAGGGGTCATGGAAGTGCGCGCCAGCGCCGGCGACAATTTCTTGGGCGGCGAAGATTTCGACACGCTGCTGCTGGAGCATTTCGTCGACAGCCAGCGCAACGCCCAAGGCTTTCCGCCCACCAGCAGCGTGCTGCACGCCTTGCGCCGCGAGGCCGAGCGCGTACGCAAGGCATTGGGCCAAGATGACAGCGCCGACTTCACCCTGCGCGTCGATGGCCAACAGTGGGTCAAAACCATCACTCAAGCGGAGCTGGCCAAGCTCTACACGCCGCTGTTGGAGCGCCTGCGCGCGCCAATCGAGCGGGCCCTGCGCGATGCGCGCATTCGTGTCAGTGACCTGGATGAAATCCTGCTGGTGGGCGGCACCACGCGCATGCCGCTGGTGCGCAAACTCGCCGCCGGGTTGTTCGGGCGTTTTCCCTCCATCAGCCTCGACCCCGACCAAGTGGTGGCCCACGGCGCCGCAATCCAGGCCGCCCTCAAAGCGCGTTCCGCCGCGCTGGAAGAAGTGGTGCTGACCGACGTGTGCCCCTACACCCTGGGCATCGAAACCTCGAACCAATACGGCGGCCATATCGAAAGCGGCCACTACCTGCCCCTGATCGAACGCAATAGCAGCGTGCCGGTGAGCCGGGTCAAAAGTGTGGTCACCCTGCACGATGACCAGAGCCGCGTGCTGCTGAAGATCTATCAAGGCGAAAGCCGCTTGGTGAAAGACAACATCGAACTGGGCCAACTGGAAATCGCCGTGCCCAAGCGCAAGGCAGGTGAAGTCTCCCTGGACGTACGCTTTACCTACGACAACAACGGCCTGCTGGAAGCCCAGGTGAATATCCCGCTGACCGGCGAGCAACATTCCCTGGTGATCGAAAACAACCCAGGTGTGCTCAGCCCGCAGGAAATCCAGCAACGCCTGCAAGCCCTGGCGCTACTGAAGATTCATCCGCGTGACCAGCAGGTCAACACCGTCCTGACCGCGCGCCTTGAACGGCTCTATCAGGAAAGCCTGGGTGAGCTGCGCGAACAACTCGGGCATTGGGCCGCTCAGTTCCAGCAGGTGCTCGACACCCAGGACGAACGCCGCATCCGCGAAGCCCGCAGCGAACTGACCCGGCAACTGGAGCAGCTCGATAACGGCTTTTGGCGCTGAGGAAAGATCCCATGGATTGTTGGACCGTACTGCAGCTGCCGGAAGATGCCGACGAGCGCACCATCAAACGCAGCTATGCGCGGCTGCTTAAAAGCTGCCGCCCGGATGAAGATGCCGCCGGCTTCCAGCGCCTGCGCGAGGCCTATGAAGAAGCGCTGAGCGAAGCGCGCTGGCGCATGGACAACGCCGAGGCAGTGGCCGTCGAGGCACCGCTGGCCGAAGCGGCCCCCGACAACCTCCGCGATCTGGCCGAACTGATGGACGTGCGCCCCCTCAGCCCGGCGCCGTTCGACGCCCCCGCGCCAGACCCTGCCGAGGCGCTGATCTGCGGCCTCAATGCCCATAACCTCGATGAACGCTGGGCGCAGGCTCGGCAACAGGGTTGCGCCGACGCGTTCCAGGCCGGCCTGTTGCGCCATTGTTTCAATGCCCCCGGCGAACGCAGCGCCATCGCCCAATGGGCCGCGCAGCACCTGGAATGGCTGACGCCGTGGCAGCAGGTAGCGATGACCCCTTGGCAATACGAGGCGCTGACCGGCGAACTGTTGCAGGACTATCGCCGCACCTTGCAAGAACTGCTGGAGCAACAGGCCGAGCGCGAGTTCATCAGCCAATTGACCCAGTACAACAGCCAAGCCTGGTTACAGGTATTCGACTTGCAGCAACAGTGGCAACGCATCGTTCTGCAATTGCTGCATGACACCCAATGGAGCGTGCCGCTGTTCGAACGGGTGTGCCAGACATTTGGTTGGGACGATCAGAAAGGGGTGTACCCGGAACCGGCGTGGATGTGGCGCCAGTTGGTGTCGCGTTGTGAGCAGGAGAGTTTCTTCACTCATCTGCAAGAAAAAGCCCAGGACACCCGACGCAACTCCGCCGACGCTCTGGCCGCGCGCTTATTGCTGACGCCGATGTCCACCACTCAACAAAAACGCATCATCGACACCTTCGGCGAAAACGAATGGAACGCCTGCCAGCACCTGGCCGAGACCCTGACCTGGCGTTATCCGCAACTGATCGAGCGGCTGCCTCAGCCTGACTTATTCTTCTGGCGCAAATTCGTGCCACGGCCGATCTACACCCAAGTGTTTATCCGGTTGTGGGCCGTGTTCGCCCTGGGTATCGGCCTGAGCATCGCCCATTCCAGGCCCGACAAGCTGGGCTTGATGTCGGTGTCGATCTTTATGTTCATGGCACTGGTGCCGGCCGGTATCGGTTTTCGCGTCACTCAGTTCTGGGCCGGGATGAGTTCGACCTACAGAGTGCTGGACTTGTGGCTGAGCCAGCGCTTGATCCCCAAGCGACTCAACCCCAACGACTATTGGCTGGTGATCCGCCACGGCGTGCCGCAAGCGATCATGCTGGTGGCCTGCGCCTTGATGCTCGGCGTCCTCGGCGCGTTCACCTATGCCGGCATGGTGTTGATCAACCTGTTGCACAAAAAACGCATCGGTCATATGAGCCAACGCTTCAGCGAAGGCTACCCGTGGCTCAACGGCCTGCATTGGGCGTTCTGGAGCCCATGGCAAGCGGTGTTCCTGGTGGTGATGGTGGCCGTGATCATCGCGGCCCAGCATTACCTGCCGGCGTTCCCCTGGACCCACATCGACCTGCCCAAACGCTGAGCCTGCCGGGCCTGCGCGCCCGGCAACTTGCGTTCGATCATCGCCCACAACCCGCCCTCCCCCGATTGAACCGCCCACGCACCGCCGCGCACCATGGCCGCCACCTGCATAACCCCAATAACAACAGGTTCGATACCATGAGCACTTTCCACCCGCGCCGGCTGTTGCTGGCCACCGCTGTCGCCAGTCTTGCCTTGCCTGCCGTCGCCGAAGACCACGGTTTTTTCGAAGACGCCAGCGCCAACCTCAACCTGCGTAATTTCTTCTTCAACCGTAACTTCACCAACCCGAGCAAAACCCAGGGTGGCGCCCAGGAGTGGACGCAGAGTTTTATCCTCGACGCCAAATCCGGTTTCACTCAGGGCACGGTGGGGTTCGGCGTGGATGTCCTGGGGCTGTATTCGCTCAAGCTCGACGGCGGACGCGGCACCGGCGGCACCCAGCTGTTGCCGTTGGATCACGACGGCCGCCCGGCGGATGACTTCGGGCGTTTGGGCGTGGCGTTCAAAGCACGGCTGTCCAAGACCGAGCTGAAGGTGGGCGAGTGGATGCCGGTGCTGCCGATCCTGCGCGCCGACGATGGCCGCTCCCTGCCACAAACCTTGCGCGGTGGGCAGATCACATCCAAGGAAATCGAGGGCCTGACCCTCTACGGCGGCCAATTCCGCGCTAACAGCCCGCGCGACGACAGCAGTCTGTCGGACATGTCGATGGTGGGCAAAACGGCCTTTACCTCGGACCGCTTCAACTTCCAAGGCGCCGAATACGTATTCAACGACAAGCGCACCCAGATCGGCCTGTGGAACGCTCAACTCAAGGACATTTACCGCCAACAGTTCGTCAACCTGATCCACAGCCAGCCCGTGGGCGACTGGACCTTGGGCGCTAACCTCGGGTTCTTCTATGGCAAAGAAGACGGCAGCGCCCGCGCGGGCGAGTTGGACAATAAAACCTGGTCCGGCCTGCTCTCGGCCAAATACGGCGGCAACACGTTCTACGTGGGCCTGCAAAAGCTCAGCGGCGACAGCGCGTGGATGCGCGTCAACGGCACAAGCGGCGGTACCTTGGCCAACGACAGCTACAACTCAAGCTACGACAATGCCCAGGAGAAATCCTGGCAAGTGCGCCACGACTACAACTTCGCCGCCCTCGGCGTGCCGGGCCTGACCCTGATGAACCGCTATATCAGCGGCAGTAATGTGCACAGCGGCATCGTCACCGATGGCAAGGAATGGGGGCGCGAAAGCGAAGTGGGCTACACCGTGCAAAGCGGCGCGGCGAAGAACCTGACGGTTCGCTGGCGCAATTCCAGCATGCGCCGCGACTACAGCAACAACGAGTTCGATGAAAACCGGCTGATCGTCAGTTACCCGATCAGTCTGCTGTAAACCGGCGCGGCACTTGCTGTATGGTGCGCGCCTGCCGCTGCTGATCCGCCCAGCAGCGGCCTCTTTGCCGAGCCCGTGCCCACCATGAAACCCTTTGCTTTCGCCGCTGCCGTGCTTGCCCTGGCCTTGAGCCTCGGCGGCTGCATCAGCGCGCCAATCGCCTTGACGCCCCAGACCGAACAACGCCTGCAAGCCCAGGCGCCAATCCGCTTTCTGTTGACCTTCGATGACGGTCCCAGTGCTTCGGGCTATAACAACCCGACCCGCTCGGTGATCGCCGACCTGGCACACAACCCGGTGCTGCCGGGCATCAAGGCGGTGTTCTTCTTACAGACCGAATCCGCGCGCGCAGGCGGCAGTTCGCGGGGTCGCAAGACCATGGAACGCGAGTACGCCGGCGGGCATGTGCTGGCGTTTCACACCGCCACCACCTTCCACACCAATCACCGCTGGCTCAACGATGCCGAACTGGAACGCACCCTCACCCAGGGTGCGGCCGATATCGCCGCCATCACCGGCGCACCGCCGCGCCTGGTGCGCCCGCCGTTCTGGAACTATGACCGCCGCACCTTTGCCGCCTATCAACGCCACGGTATGCAGGTACTGCTTACGGACCTGAGCGCCAATGACGGCAAGATCTGGGGTTTCAATGCCAGCCCACGCCGCCGCGCCAATCTGTATCGGCAACTGTCGGTGGTGCGCGAGCGCATCGCCCTCGGCGAATTGCCCACGGTGGACGGCGTGATCCCGGTGGTGGTGACCTTCCACGACATCAACCGCTACACCGCGCGGCACCTGCAGGAGTACTTGCAGATCCTGTTGGACAGCGCCCGCATCAACGGCATGAAAACCGCCGCAGAACCTTTCTACACCGACCACCCAGCACTGGAACGCGCCGCCCTGGCCCGTACGGTCAAGGACGTGAATGACACCGTACACCTGCCGGGCGTGTGGAATTGGGTGTGGGATGCGGACTCGCACTAAAACCAAAGCCGAGTGGCATTAATAAACATCGCGAAAAGCAATCGAGGAGACCCCACGCGGAACGGGACTTATGTGCAAACCAACTGATAAGGCACATCCGTTAACAACCCCGAGCCTTCAGTATGACTATTTCCGCAAGCACATCTCGCCCGACGACCTACTCCGGCCATTCATCAACGACGCCGCCAGAGCCGTCCGTTGAGATCAAGTACAAACGCCCTGACTCCGATGCATTCACCGCCGCCTCCCGGCCTTCTCCGGCTGGCAGAATCGGAGAAAAAAACTACATCAACAACGAAGTTTTGTTCCAAGACAAGAACGTCAAAATCTCCCAGGATTTCGAATTCGCAGCGACAAAAAAAGGCGACGTAAGCCTGATATCCACCCAGATCGTGCTGGAAACCGGCAACCGCGCAGACAACATCCACATCACCAAGGGCACCGACGGAAAGTTGCTCGCCACCGTCAACGCAAAGGCCTACACCCTCCAGTTACACGCGCGCCCCGACCTGGGGCAGTTCCAACCCCTGCATATCAAAACCCACGGCGGCAACGACTCTGTAGTGATTGCCCCCGACGTCACCACCCCCCTCATCCGCATCGACCTGGGCGCCGGTAACGATTACGCCCATGCCGGTGGCGCCACTACTCAGATCAGGGGTGGCGCAGGAGACGACTATATCGTCATGGGCAGTGGGCGCGGTGCGGCCTCGGGCGAGGACGGCAACGACCTGTTGGTCGCGGGCAGCGGTAGCACTGCACTGTATGGCGGTAATGGCAACGATAGGATGTATGCCGTAACGCCTCTCGCCAAAGGCATGGTGCATATGGACGGCGGAAACGGTGACGACACAATGGTCGCTAGAAAGCGCCACGCCGTGATGCACGGTGGCGGTGGTAACAACCTGATGGTCAGCCACGACAGCGCGGTCATCTACAGCGGCCGTGGTAGCAACAGGGTCAGGTCCTACCACGACAATACGACGATCTACGCCAAGCCCTCAGACAACGTGGTTAGCTCGCTCAACTCACGCCGGATCGATGTAGAGCCCAGTAACGCCGGAAAAAAAGCCTTTCGAGTAGAGGGCTCTGCCGAGTTCAAACAAAACTTCGAGGACAATCTGGAGCTGTTGCGAATGTCGCCGACCGGCCAAGGCGTATTGCAGAAGGCCGACGAACTGGCCGAGCAAAACAACGCCCCCATTACCCTCCGTGAATTAAGCGCCCGCGATGACATGCTGTACGGTTTCAACAACACATCCATTGGACAACACCTTGAAGCGGGAGGTGACTTGGACTCGCTCACGCTTTCACAGCAAGGTTTCATCGTTGACGGTCAGCCGGGAGCAAAGGCTGACCGCGGCACAATCCTCTACAACCCTTTGTCCATGTATAACGAAACTTCCAGCCCAATCACCGGCCTGGCCCATGAAATGGCCCACGCGTTCAACGGTGCCACCGGCACATTTGTGCCGGGCAATACGGCGGACTCGGCCAACAATAATACCGAGGAGCCGAATCTGGAACGGCAAGCCGTGGGCCTGCAAACCACCTCAGCACCTTTTGACTTTGATGGTGACCCAAACACCGCCCCGACCACGACCAACCCGCCCCCCTTCACCGAAAATGCCCTGAAGCGGGAGATGGGTCTGCCGTTACGCAAACGTGTCTTTGAGAATCCATAGACCTGAGGTCCGAGCCCTCCACGCCTGCGCGGGAACCCCCTGTTCAAACCGGTTCCCGCGACTCCACACCCAGCTCATCCCACACCGACTCGGCCAGGTGAAAGGTCGCATTCGCCGCCGGAATCCCGCAGTAGATGGCGCTCTGCATCAGCACCTCCTTGATCTCGGCGCGGGTCACGCCGTTGCTGGCGGCGGCGCGCAGGTGCAGCTTGAGTTCTTCGCTGCGGTTCATGCCGATCAGCATGGCGATGGTGATCAGGCTGCGGGTGTGCCTGGGCAAGCCCGGTCGGGTCCAGATATCGCCCCAGGCATGACGGGTGATCATCTCCTGGAACTCGCTGTTGAATTCGGTCAACGCATTGAGGCTGCGGTCGACATGGGCATCGCCCAGCACTTCACGACGCACTTGCAGGCCGTCGGCGTAACGTTGTTTCTCGTCCACGAAAAGCTCCTTAGCGGCACAACAGGAATTTAATCACCCGGTCACTGAACGCAGCACCGGCCTGCACATTGGACAGGTGCGCGGCGTAGAACTCGGCGTACTCGGCAGCCTTGACCTGTTGCTGGATAAAGTGCCCACCCGCTGGCGGCGTGACGGCATCTTCACTGCCGGCGATGACCAGGGTCGGCACCTGGATCGACCCTAGGTTTGCGCGTAAATCCGTATCCCGTACCGCCGCGCAGTTGGCCGCGTAGCCCTGGGGCGCGGTGGCGGCGAGCATGTCGGTGATCAGTTTGGCCTGATGTGGGTTGGCGGCCGCGAAGTCGGGGGTGAACCAGCGCGCAATCGACGCATCGCGCAAAGCCACCATCGCATCCGCGCCATCGCGCAGCACCGTCTCGATGCGTGGGTTCCACACCTCGGGCGTGCCGATTTTGGCGGCGGTGTTGCACACCACCAGACGCTGCAAGCGCTCACCGGCGTTAATGCCCAGCCATTGGCCGATCAGGCCGCCCATGGACAACCCGCAAAAATGCGCGCGGCGAATCTGCAACCCATCCAGCAGCGCGAGCACATCGCGCCCCAATTGCTCGATGCTGTAAGGCCCCTCGGTCACCAGCGATTTGCCATGCCCACGGGTGTCATAGCGCAACACGCGAAAATGCTCGGTGAACGCCGGGATCTGGGTATCCCACATACGTAGGTTGGTGCCCAACGAATTGGACAGCACCAGCACCGGCGCATCCACCGGGCCTTCCAGTTGGTAGTGCAGGTCGCCCTCGGCGAGTTGTACAAAAGCCACAGCAGTCTCCTCAGGCAGTCAATGCAAAATGATCGGTCACGGCGCGGCTGACCCAAGTGTGCGCCTGCCCCAGGTAATGGGCCGGGTCGAGCAGGCGATCCAGCTCCGTGGCGGACAGTTCGGCGGTGATCTGTGGTTCGTCCGCCAATACCGCGCGCAGATGGCGCCCCTCGGCGACCGCCCGCTGACAGCATCGCTCCAGCAGATGGTGCGCGGTTTCGCGGCCCAGGCGCTGGGCGAGCACAATGCTCACCGCTTCGGCCAGCACCAGGCCCTGGGTCAATTCGAGGTTGCGCGCCATGCGCGCCGGGTCGACCTCCAAGCCCTGGCTCAGCAATACCGCCTGCTGCAAGGCACCGGAAACCAACCGGCAAATCTGCGGCAGGGTTTCCCACTCGGCATGCCACAGGCCCAGGCTGCGCTCGTGTTCCTGGGGCATGGCGCTGAACATCGTGGCCACCAGCCCCGGTACACGAGTGGCGGCGCTGATCAGGACGGCGGCGCCCACCGGGTTGCGTTTGTGCGGCATGGTGGAAGAACCGCCCTTGCCCGGCGCGGCAGGTTCGAACACTTCCGCCGCTTCGGTCTGCATCAGCAGGCTGATGTCCCGCCCCAGCTTGCCGAGGCTGCCGGCGATCAGGCCCAACACACTGGCGAACTCCACCAGGCGATCACGCTGGGTGTGCCAGGGTTGATCGGGCAGGCTCAGGTGCAGTTCGGCGGCCAAGGCTTCGGCCACCGGCATGGCCTGTTCGCCCAACGCCGCCAACGTGCCGGAGGCGCCGCCGAATTGCAGCACCAGCAAACGCGGTTTGAGTTCGGCCAGACGTTGCCGGCTGCGCGTCACCGCGCCCAGCCATCCGGCGATTTTCATGCCCAGGGTCACGGGTGTCGCATGTTGCAACCAGGTGCGCCCGGCCAATGGCACCGCGGCATAGCGCTGGGCTTGCGCGGCCAGCACATCGCCCAATTGCGCCAGGTCGCTTTCGATCAACACCAAGGCACGCCGCAGTTGCAGGACCAGGCCGGTGTCCATCACGTCCTGGCTGGTGGCGCCCAGGTGCACATAGCGCTCGGCGTCGGCGTCCTCGCTGGCAATCAATTTGCCCAAGGCTTTCACCACTGGGATCGCCGAGTTGCCCGCCGAGGCAATCGCCATGCCGAGGGCATCCACGTCGTACAGCGATGCCAGGCACGCCTGGGCAATCGGTGCCACGGCCGCTGGCGGAATCAACCCGACGCGCGCCTGCGCCCGGGCCAGAGCGGCTTCGAAATCCAGCATGCCCTGCAAGCGCCCCTGGTCGCAGAACACCTCGGCCATGCTGTCGGCGGTGAAATAGGCGTCGAACAGTTGGTTACTCGTGCGCAACGTCATAACTGAGTCCTTACAGATCGTGATGCAGGTATTCCGCCTGTTTCGGCAGACGCAAGCTGAACAGGAACGCCACCGCCATCATGCCAGTCACGTACCAGTAGAAAGTGTTTTCCATGCCCATGGACTTCAAGCCCAACGCCACATATTCCGCCGAGCCGCCGAACAGCGCATTGGCCACGGCGTAAGCCAGCCCGACGCCGAGGGCGCGAACATGGGGCGGGAACATTTCGGCTTTCACCAGGCCGCTGATGGAGGTGTAGAAACTCACAATCGCCAGTGCCAGGGAAATCAACACAAATGCCAGAAACGGACTGGTCACGGTTTTCAACGTCAACAGGATCGGCACCGTGCACAGCGTGCCGAGCGCGCCGAACCAGAGCATCGAGTTACGTCGGCCGATCTTGTCCGAGAGCATGCCGAACAACGGCTGCATGCACATGTACAAAAACAGCGCGCCGGTCATGATGAAGCTGGCGGTCTTGGCGTGCAGGCCGGCGGTGTTCACCAGGTACTTCTGCATGTAGGTGGTGAATGTGTAGAAAATCAGCGAACCGCCGGCGGTGTAGCCCAGTACTGTGATAAACGCGGCTTTGTGATGACGGAACAGCGCGGCCACACTGCCGGCGTTTTTGTCCTGGCGGGTTTCCTGGCTGGTGGTTTCTTTCAGGGTGCGACGCAGCAACAAGGAGATCAGCGCGGCAATCGCGCCGATCACGAACGGAACGCGCCAGCCCCAGGCGCGCAGCTCCTCTTCGCTGAGCAGCTGTTGCAGGATCACCACCACCAGCACGGCCAGCAATTGCCCGCCGATCAGCGTCACGTATTGGAACGAGGCGAAGAAGCCGCGCTGCCCCTTGAGCGCCACCTCACTCATATAAGTGGCCGTGGTGCCGTATTCGCCGCCCACCGACAACCCCTGGAACAACCGCGCCACCAGCAGCAATGCCGGGGCCCAGGCGCCGATATCCTTGTAGGTGGGCAGAAAGGCGATAACCAGCGACCCGGCGCACATCATCAGCACCGAGATCATCATCGAGTTCTTGCGCCCATGCTTATCGGCCACTCGACCAAACAGCCAGCCGCCGATCGGCCGCATCAGGAACCCGGCGGCGAACACACCGGCGGTGTTAAGCAGTTGAACGGTGGGATCATCCGATGGGAAAAACGCCGGAGCGAAATAAATGGCGCAGAAGGCATAGACGTAAAAGTCGAACCATTCGACCAAGTTGCCGGAAGAGGCACCGACAATCGCGAAGATGCGCTTGCTGCGTTCTTCGCCGGTGTAATGACTGGTGGTGGTCATAGTGTTTTCACTCAGTGGGAACGGTTATAGCCTAGACACACTTTGCAACAGCCATGTTCCGAAAGCGGTGCCTGAGACGGCCTGATCGGGGGCAAGCCCCCTCCCACATCTTGACCGCACCGCCTAACAACTGTGGGAGGGAGCTTGCCCCCGATCAGGCCCTACCAAACGACTCAATAATCGAAGAACACCGTTTCCTTATCGGTCCCCTGCAAAATCACATTCCACTGATACACACCGTGCGCGTCCGGCTTGGCCACCAAGGTACTCCGGCGCTCCGCGGGCACACAGGCCAGCAACGGGTCATCCCCATTCAGTGCTTCACCATCGAAATAAATCCGCGTAAGCAAGTGCTTCACCAGACCACGGGCAAACACCAATATCACCAAGTGCGGTGCCTGGGTCGTGCCGTTGAGCCCCGGCACACTGCCCGGCTTGATGGTGGTGAAGCGAAACCGCCCTTCGGCGTCCACCGGCACGCGGCCGAAGCCTTCAAAACTTGGGTCGAGGGCTTTGTCCTGCTCGTCCTCGGGGTGGTCGTACTTGCCGGCGGCGTTGGCCTGCCAGACTTCCAGCATGGCGTCATTGACGACCTCGCCCTTGCCATCCACCACTTGCCCGCTGATCGCCACGCGCTCGCCTAGGGTGGCCGGGGTGGTCAGGTCTTCGCGGTTCAGCCAGGTCAGACCAATGTGGTAGTACGGCCCGACGGTGTGGGACGTGGTTGCGTTGAGTGTCATCTTATTTCTCCATCGGCGTGGCATCGCGGCCGCGCAGGACGATGTCCCAGCGGTAGCCGAGGGCATAGGACGGAATGGTTTTTTCCAGATCGAAACGCGCGATCAGGCGTTCCTTGGCACGGGTGTCCGGCACGCAGTTGTAGATCGGGTCGTATTCGAGCAGCGGGTCGCCGGGGAAATACATCTGGGTCACCAAACGCGTGAGCACGCTGGGGCCGAACAGCGAAAAGTGGATATGGGCCGGACGCCACGCGTTGTGGTGGTTGCCCCACGGATAGGCGCCGGGCTTGATGGTCTGGAACTGGTACCAGCCGTCGGCGTCGGTAACGGTACGCCCGGTGCCGGTGAAGTTGGGGTCCAGCGGCGCATCGTGCAGGTCGCGCGGGTGGTTGTAGCGCCCGGCCGCGTTGGCCTGCCAGATCTCCACCAGAATACCGGGCACCGGCAGGCCGTTTTCATCCAGCACGCGGCCATGGATGATGATGCGTTCGCCCAGGGGCTCGCCGTCATGCTGGGCGGTGAGGTCGTTGTCCTTCTCGCCGACCCGCTCGGCGCCGATGGTCGGGCCGGTGATTTCCGACAAGGAATGGGGCAGAAACACCAACGGCTTGGACGGCGAACGCAGGTTCGTCGACTGGTACGCCGGATGCAGGTATTCAGGCTGGGTGCCCGCCTGGGGGCGCCGGTAACCGGGCTTATCACTCATGGAGCCATCCTCTCTTATTAGACTCAGACGCGTTCGATCGCCAGGGCCAGGCCTTGGCCGACGCCCACGCATAGGGTGGTCAGGCCTTTGCGGCCGCCGGTTTTTTCCAATTGATGCAGGGCCGTCAAGACCAGCCGCGCGCCGCTCATGCCCAATGGATGGCCAAGGGCAATAGCGCCGCCGTTCGGGTTGACCTGCGGCGCATCGTCGGCCAGGCCCAGTTCACGCAGTACGGCCAGGCCTTGGCTGGCGAAGGCTTCGTTGAGCTCGATCACATCGAAATCGCTTACTGCCAGGTCCAGACGGGCCAACAGTTTGCGCACCGCCGGCACCGGGCCGATGCCCATTACGCGCGGGGCTACACCGGCACTGGCCATGCCCAATACGCGGGCGCGGGCCGTCAAACCGTGTTGTCGCACAGCCTCGGCGGACGCCAGAATCAGCGCCGCCGCGCCGTCGTTGACCCCCGAGGCATTGCCGGCGGTGACACTCTTGTCGGGGCCGTTGACCGGCTTGAGTTTGGCCAGGGCTTCCAGGGTGGTGTCCCGTGGATGTTCATCGCGTTCCACCACGGTTTCGCCTTTTTTATGGGCGACCCGCACCGGCACGATTTCCTCGGCAAAGTAACCGGCGGCCTGCGCGGCAGCCGTGCGTTGCTGGCTGCGCAGGGCGAACGCGTCCTGGTCGGCGCGGGAGACGTTGTAATCGTCGGCCACGTTATCGGCGGTTTGCGGCATCGCATCCACGCCGTATTGGGCTTTCATCAACGGGTTGATAAAGCGCCAGCCGATGGTGGTGTCTTCCAGCGTCATGTTGCGCGAAAACGCGGCATCGGCCTTGCCCATCACGAAGGGCGCACGGGACATCGACTCGACGCCACCGGCAATCACCAACTCCATCTCGCCGCTGGCAATGGCACGAAACGCAGTGCCGATGGCCTCCATGCCCGAGGCGCACAAACGGTTGAGGGTCACGCCCGGCACGCTCTCCGGCAGGCCGGCCAGCAGCAACGCCATGCGCGCCACATTGCGGTTGTCTTCGCCGGCCTGGTTGGCACAGCCGAGGAACACCTCATCGACCGCGTCCCATTGCACCGACGGGTTGCGCGCCATCAGCGCCTTGATCGGCAGCGCCGCCAGGTCGTCGGCGCGTACGCTGGATAAACCACCGCCAAAGCGGCCGATGGGGGTGCGAATGGCGTCGCAGATAAATACCTCGCGCATCAGGCTTCTCCCGGGGCTTGGCCGTGGGCGGCGGCGGTGCGGGCTTCAAGGTCGCGCAACGCGGTCAGCTCGGCCTCAGTGGGTTCGGCGGTGGTGCTGACCTGTTCGGCGAAACGAATCGCCCAACCGGTGGCGGCCACCACCTGTTCACGGGTCACGCCGGGATGCAGCGCGGTGACCACGAACTCATGGGTGCCCTCCTCCGGCTCCATGACGCACAGGTCGGTAATAATCCCTACAGGCCCTGCGCCTGGCAGACCCAGCCGTTTACGCGAGTCGCCGCCTTCGCCATGGCCGACCGAGGTGATGAAGTCCAGCTTGTCGACGAACGATCGCGCCGACTGCTTGAGAATGATCAACACGCTCTTGGCCGAGCCGGCGATTTCCGGCGCACCCCCGGCCCCCGGCAAACGCACCTTGGGCTGGTGGTAATCGCCGACCACGGTCGTGTTGATATTGCCGAAACGGTCGACCTGGGCCGCGCCGAGGAAGCCCACGTCAATGCGCCCGCCTTGCAGCCAGTAACGGAAAATTTCCCCAGTGGGCACCACGGTGTCGGCGGTTTCCGCCAGCTCGCCATCACCGATGGACAGCGGCAGCACGGACGGCTTGGCGCCGATCGGGCCGGACTCGTAGATCAGCACCACGTCCGGCGATGAGGTCAGGCGCGCCAGGTTGGCGGCCTTGGAGGGCAGGCCGATGCCGACGAAGCACACCGAACCGTTGTTGAGGCGGCGCGCGGCGGCGACGGTCATCATCTCATTGGTCGAATAGGTCATTACTTGGCCTCCGGTGCGGCGGCCAGCTTGGCCTGGAACTCAGTGAAATCGGCAGTGCCGCGGATGTAGTCGTCGATCCATGCGGTAAAGGTCTCACGGTCGCGAGCGATAGGGTCCCACGCCTGATAGAAACGGTTATCCCGCTCGTTGTAGCCATGGGCGTAGGACGGGTGCGCGCCGCCGGGCACATGGCACACCGCTGTCAGGGCCCAGGTCGGCAGCACACAGCTGTTCATCGGCGCGTTCAGGTCGTCGACGATTTCTTCCACGGTGACGATGCAACGCTTGGCGGCCAGCGCGGCTTCTTTCTGTACACCGAGAATGCCCCAGAGCAACACGTTGCCCTTGCGGTCGGCCTTCTGCGCGTGAATCACCGTGACATCCGGGCGCACCGACGGCACCGCTGCCAGCACTTCGCCGGTGAATGGGCAAGTCACGCTCTTGATCAGCGGGTTGACCTTGGGCAAGTCGGAACCGGCGTAAGCGCGCAGCACCGCGAACGGTAGGCCGGAGGCCCCGGCTACGTAAGCATTGGCCAGGTCGGCGTGGCTGTGTTCTTCGATCTCCAGCGGTTGCGGCCACTGCTTTTCGACCGCGTCGCGCAGACGATGCAGGGAGCCTACGCCGGGGTTGCCGCCCCAGGAAAAAATCAGCTTGCGGGCACAACCGGCGCCGATCAACTGGTCGTAGATCAGGTCAGGTGTCATGCGTACCAGCGTCAGGTCTTTCTTGCCTTGACGAATGATTTCATGACCCGCTGCCGTAGGAATGAGGTGGGTAAAACCTTCCATTGCGACGGTATCGCCGTCGTTGACGAATTGCTTTACCGCATCACGCAGGGCAAGGATTTCAGCCATGGGGGTCGGGCTCCCGGTGTTGATCGAAAAAGGCGCTGAGGGCGCGCCGAGTGCTTGCAGATTAAGCCGGGCAAATGGGCCGAACAATCCGATAATCGACTAAGCGTTCGATTATCGAACTGATTGTTGGCAGGCTATCGATCAGGTCGCGTCGGCATGGCTGACCATGCCTTTGATCACAACCGCAGTGGTGGCCAGTGCGGCGGGAATCACCAGGGCGGTGAGCACTTGCTCGAAGTTCCAGCCCAGGCCCAGCAGCGTGGCGCCCATCCAGGCCCCGAGAATCGCGCCGAAACGCCCGATGCCAAGCATCCACGACACCCCAGTGGCGCGGCCTTGGGTCGGGTAGAAGCGCGCCGCCAGGGAAGGCATCGCCGATTGCGCGCCGTTGACGCACATCCCGGCGATCAGCACCAGGGTTGCCAGTAGCGTGATGCTGCCCAGGCTCTGCCCGACCGCGTAGGCAAACACACCGGCCAGCAGGTAAAACGTACCGATGACCTTATGCGGGTTGAACCGGTCCATTGCCCAGCCCACGCCGACCGCGCTCAATACACCTCCGAACTGGAACAGCGCGCCGATAAACGCGGCCTGCTCCATGCTCGCGCCGCTGTCGCGCATCAGGGTGGGCAGCCAGCTGGTCAGCAGGTACACGATCACCAGGCCCATGAAGTAGGTCAGCCATAGCAACAAGGTGCCGGCGCTGTAGGTACCGGAAAAGATCACCGCGAACACGTTGCGTGCCTTCACGGTTTTTTGTTCGGGCACACTGAAATGGGTGGCCTGGGCGACGAGATTGGGTTCGATGGGCGAGAGGGTCCGGCGCACTTTGTCGGTGCCACGGTTGCGTACCACCAGATAACGCGCCGATTCCGGCAACCACACCAGCAGCACCACGGCCAGGATCAACGGCAGAATGCCGCCGATCAACAACAGGCTATGCCAGCCAAACGCGGGGATCAGCTTGGCCGAGATAAACCCGCCGCCGGCCATGCCCAGGTTGAAGCCGCAGAACATGCTGGTCACCAGCAGCGACTTATGGCGCTCAGGGGTGTATTCGGAGAGCAAGGTGGTGGCGTTGGGCATACCCGCGCCCAGGCCCAAGCCGGTGAGAAAACGCAACACCAGCAACTGATCGACGCTGCTGCTGTAGGCCGAAGCCAGGCTGAATGCACCGAACACCAGCACCGCGCCTACCAGCACGACTTTGCGCCCGAAACGGTCGGCCAGCGGGCCGGAGCCCAGGGCGCCGAACACCATGCCGATCAGCGCGGCGCTCATCACCGGGCCAAGGCTGGCGCGGTCGATGCCCCAGTCCTGGGACAAAGCCGGCGCGATGAAGCCCATGGCCGCCGTATCGAGGCCATCGAGAAACACGATCAGGAAACACAGGATGACCACGCGCCACTGATAGCGCGACAGTGGCTGGCTATTGATAAAGGACTGCACGTCCAGAGAAGTACCGACAGAAGGCTGATTCATTATTTTTATTCCACACCGATGGCGGGCTGACGGCCTGGGGCCGTCATTCTTATTAAAGGGCGCTGGAACAGCGCTGCCGCACATTAATAAGCCGGGGGAAACACCGTCAATTGATCAGATCGGGATCTGTGCGGTCACCGAACACTTAGGCAAACAGCTGCGCACTCAGCTCGCGGCTGGCGCTGAGCATACTGGGCAAGAAACGCTGTTCCAGCTCGCTGCGACTGACCCGCCCGGCGTGGGTGCTCACATTCAGCGCCGCGAGCACTTGGCCGGAGGCGTCATACACCGGCACGGCGATGGAGCGCAGGCCCTGTTCGAGCTCCTGATCGACGATGCACCAGCCCTGCTGACGTACCTGTTGCAGGCATTCGAACAAGGCTTGAGGCGTGGTAAGGGTACGGCTGGTCTTGGTTTGCAGATCGGCGTGGTCGAGGTAGTCCTGCAGCGACGCATCGTCCAGCGCCGCCAGCAGGATGCGACCCATGGAGGTGCAGTACGCCGGCAAACGCCCGCCGACGGAGAGGTCCACGGAGATCAGGCGCTGAGTGGTGGCCGAACGGGCGATATAGAGGATGTCATCGCCTTCGAGGGTCGCCATGTTGCAGGCTTCGTGGAGTTGCTCGCTCATGCGATCCAGATAGGGCTGTGCCGATACCGCCAGCGGCGTGGACGACAGGTACGCGTGGCCCAGGGTCAGAACCTTGGGCAGCAGCGAATAGGTACGCCCGTCGGTGGTGGCGTAGCCGAGTTTGATCAGGGTGTGCAGGCAACGGCGCACGGCGGCACGCGGGATTTCGGTGCGATGGCTGATCTGGGCGATGGTCAGGTGGCGTTTGCGCTCCTGGAAGGCTTGCACCACGGCCAGGCCGCGGGCCAGGGAGGTCATAAAGTCGGGATCACCGGTAAACGCCTGGATGCGTTTTGCCGGCGAGGCAACGATCGGAGGGGCTACGGACGCGAAAGAATTGCGCAATTGATCATTCATCTCGATGCCTTCTCTTATTGTCAGCCGCAGGGGAGGTTTGCCCGGTATTACAAGCCGCGCCGGCCGCGCGATACAAGCTTGGGGCGACGACGCCGGGCGATTATCGAACGGGTATTCGATTATCGCAACTCGTCGTATTCCTGCCCGGCAGGCCCAGCGCTCAAACCTGATGATGCTGCGCAAAGTTATACAAAACGATGTTCGCCGTTAAAGCAGTTGCGGACTTTCTGACGCTAGACTTTTATTAATACTCACACGCGGGTATCACAAGATGTTCACACATCCTTGAAGCTTTTTAACTCTATGCCGATAGTGTTATTCAGATGCGCGGCTATAATGCACCCTGTGCTCAGGCCCATTCGACGTTGCTAGCGCAAGCGGGCCCGAAATCGTGCACAGGCAGTGCATGACCGAGCGCAACTACTTGCCTGAAATGACCGCCACGGTCTGTCTTCTGTATTTTCAAACTTGAACACGACACCGGTTCAACTTTGAACAATCCGGGGCGGCCATCAGGCATGACGCTTGAACTTAAATACACTCAACTCATTTAGGTAACAATGTGACGAAAGATGAACTGCGCGCGGAACTTGAGCGCCAGGAACAACGTTACAAGGACGTTTACGGCGGGGAAGTCACCACCTACGCCGCCCAGCCTGAACCTGAGCGCAAACCGTGGCGCAAGCGCGCCAGCCTGCTGGATCAGGCGTTTGCCCAGGAAATCCAAAAGATAGAACAGGAACTCAAGGCCCAAGAGCCATAAGCGATTCGGTTACAGCCTGGGTGTGGCCTTGGCTGCTGGCGTATGGCTAGCAGCCGGCTCCTTGGTACCTCACCACTTCCAGTAAAATTTCATACAAATGTTTCCGATATGACATTTTGGTGACATTCCCCCTCCTCGCACGCCCTCTGCTTTATAAATCAAACACTTGCCAAAGCCCCGGAATCCCTGGGATACACGCCGTCCCTGGGTATTTTTTCATTGATGAATGTTACCGATGAGCAGCTAGTGCATCGATTACCGAGGTTTTCTGGCATAATCGCGCCCCCTTACGACCGGGTCAGAAAACCTTCATGATCGATTTATTCAGCGGACTGGATGCGTGGGTTCTAGTGAGCCTGTTGCTCGCCCTGGCCTTTGTCCTCGCCTTCGAGTTCATCAATGGCTTTCATGACACCGCTAACGCGGTGGCCACAGTCATCTATACCAAAGCCATGCCGCCACACCTGGCCGTGTTCTTCTCCGGGGTGTTCAACTTCCTCGGCGTGTTGCTCGGCGGTGTGGGTGTCGCTTACGCCATCGTGCATCTGCTGCCGGTGGAGCTGCTGATCAATGTGAATACCGGCCATGGTCTGGCCATGGTCTTCTCATTATTGGCGGCGGCGATCACCTGGAACCTCGGCACCTGGTATTTCGGCATCCCTGCTTCCAGTTCCCATACCTTGATCGGCTCGATCCTCGGTGTCGGCCTGGCCAACGCACTGATCAACGACATCCCCCTGGCTGACGGTGTGAACTGGCAGAAAGCGATCGATATCGGTGCCTCTCTGGTGTTCTCGCCGATGGCCGGGTTCCTGGTCGCAGCCCTGGTGTTGATCGGCCTGAAGTGGTGGCGCCCGCTGTCGAAGATGCACAAGACGCCGGACCAGCGCCGCAAGCTCGACGACAAGAAGCACCCGCCGTTCTGGAACCGTCTGGTACTGGTGATCTCAGCCATGGCCGTAAGCTTCGTGCACGGTTCCAACGACGGTCAGAAGGGTATCGGCCTGATCATGTTGGTGCTGATCGGTATCGTACCGGCGCAGTTCGTTCTCGATCTGGGCAGCACCACTTACCAGATCGAACGCACCCGCGACGCCACCGTGCATTTGAGTCAGTTCTATCAGCGCAATAACGAAACCCTCGGCGAGTTCCTGGCCCTGGGCAAAAGCATGAAGGACGACCTGCCGGGCAAGTTCCAGTGCAACCCGCAACAGACCGAGCCGACCATCAACGCGCTGGTCAACACCTTGAAAGGTGTGTCCGACTACCATTCGCTGAGCGCCGATCAACGTATCGAAGTGCGTCGCTACCTGCTTTGCCTGGACGACACCGCGAAGAAAGTCGGCAAGCTGCCAGGCCTGGATGCCCGTGAGAAATCCGACCTCGACAAGCTGCGCAAAGACCTGACCGCCACCACCGAGTACGCACCGTTCTGGGTGATCCTGGCCGTTGCATTGGCCCTGGGCCTGGGCACCATGGTCGGTTGGAAGCGCGTAGTGCTGACCATCGGCGAGAAGATCGGCAAGCAAGGCATGACCTACGCCCAAGGCATGTCGGCGCAGATCACCACGGCGAGCATGATTGGCCTGGCCAACATCTTCAGCCTGCCGGTGTCGACCACCCATGTGCTGTCGTCGGGCGTTGCCGGCACCATGGTTGCCAACAAAAGCGGCCTGCAAGGCGGCACGGTCAAGACCATCCTGATGGCCTGGGTGCTGACCTTGCCGGCGACGGTGGCGTTGTCGGCCGGGTTGTTCTGGCTGGCGTCCAAGGCGCTGGGTAGCTGATCACCCTGCGCTGAATAAAAAAAGGTGCGGCCTCGCAGGAGGACCGCACCTTTTTTTATGGCTGCGCATTAATGCCAGGCTTAAATAACAGGCAAAAAAAAGGGCGACCGAAGTCGCCCAAAATGCCTTGCGTGCTCATGTAATCCGGAAAGACTTAAGGTTTTTTACGCTTATGCGAGTCTTTCCAGATAAAAATTCCAAACCCTACAAAGAACAACACCATGAGGCTGACCGTCAGCACTCCGGCAAACACCACATTATCGATAAACATGACCGGCCTCCTGTGCTTGCCCTGTTGCGATGGGGCTAAGTTAATGGAGAAGGCACATTGGAAAATTGACGGGGATCAATGTCGCCCGCGACGGGGCGTAAAGGAGGGAAATAACTGACCTGCATCAATAGATGCAGGCCATTTCAACGCTTTTTAGGTTTGTTTTTCGGTTTCTTCTTGGCTTTTCCAAGGGGCATGGCCTGTTCGAATGCCTGGCGAACTTCATTCAGACGTTTCTCGTTAAGGTCATGCACCCGCTTGGCGCGTTCGGCATTCAGGTCGATCAGCTTGGGTTCATCACTCATGGCTTGGCTTTTGTGGTGGCGGGAATGCCCCAATAATGCGGCCAACCCCGCCCCACGGCAAATCAGCGGACGACAAAAGGCAGGCCATCGACCAAAATCGGCGCTTCTGCCCAACCGTTCGAGGTGCATTCAGGTGGCACTGCACAAAGACCTTCCGCCGTTGCTGGCGCTGCGCGCGTTCGAAGCCGTGGCACGGCACTTGAGCTTTATCAAGGCAGCGTCCGAATTGTCAGTGACCCAAAGCGCGCTGAGTCATCAAGTGCAGAAACTCGAACAACACTTGGGTAAAGCGTTGTTTATCCGACGCACCCGTGCGATTGATCTGACCGCTGATGGCCAACAGTACTACGACACTATCCGTCCGGCCCTCGATGCAATCGCCACCGCCACCCGCGCGCAACGAGTTGCGCCGCACACGACGGTATTGCGCATCGGCCTGCTGGCCTCATTCGCCACTCTGTGGCTGGCCCCGCGTCTGGCCGGTTTTCTCAACCGCTACCCGCTTATTCAGGTTGAGTTGCTGCCAGCCATTCAACTGGCCAACGTCGCCGCCGCCGAAGTCGACCTAGCCATCCGCTACGGCAAGGGCGACTGGGCCGACGTCCAGGCCAGCCGGCTGATGACCGAGGTGATCTCCCCGGTGTGCAGCCCCGCGTTCAAGGCCAGCCAGGTGCCCAATGGCCCATTGCTGATGGCCACTTCGCACCGACCGTTCGAATGGACCGATTGGTCCGCGCATTACCATGTAGACCTTGAGCCACACCCCCGCGTGTTGTTGCACGACTACAACATCGTGGTCGAAGCCGCTGTGGCCGGACAAGGCATTGCCATGGGGCGTCACCGCTTGATCGAACGCCGTTTGCAGGACGGCAGCCTGGTGCCGGCCTTCGATTGGCCGCCCTATCACAGCGACATCGGCTATTGGCTGATCGCCCCGCAAGGTGGCATCAGCCCAGCGGCTGAATCCTTCGTCGCGTGGCTGAAGAACGCCTGCACTGACGCGTGAGTTATTTCGATACGTCGGGTGAGATCTATCCGTTTGTCGCTGTCGATCAAGACCAACATGCTCACGCCTCCCACTCATAAGAGGCTTGATCATGAGCGACTCCCTCCGCGCCCGCGCAAATGCTCTGGGCCTGACGCTGCCCTCCCCCAGCCAGCCGATTGCCAACTACATCAATCACGTTGTCAGCCACCAGCACCTGTTTATCTCCGGGCAAATCCCATTGGTGGACGGCAAGCCTACTTATGTGGGCCGATTGGGCGAGTCCCTCAGCGATGAGGAAGGCATTCAGGCGGCCGAACTGGCAGCCCTGGGACTGCTCGCGCAACTGAGCGATGCCCTGGGCGATGACTTGTCGCGGCTGGTGCGGATCCTGCGCCTGGGGGTGTTCATTGCCAGCAGCAGCGATTTTCAACGCCAAGGCGCAGTGGCCAATGGCGCGTCGGACCTGTTGGTCAACGTTCTTGGCGAAAAGGGCCGGCATGTGCGCACTGCGGTGGGCGTGGCCAGCCTGCCCGCCGGCGTGGCGGTGGAGGTTGACGCGATCTTCGAGGTGCGGCCATGAGTCCGCTGGAGATCCGCCAATTGCGCGAGGCCACACCGGGCTGCCAAGCGGGCCTGGTGCACTTCAATCATGCAGGCGCGTCCCTACCCAGCCAGGCAACCCTGGACGCCATCATCGAGCAACTGCAGCGCGAGGCCCACGACGGTCCGATGGAAGCCGGCGAGCAGGGTGCCGCGCTGGCGGACAATGCCCGGCGCGCCGCCGCGCAGTTGCTCAACGCCCCACCCTCCTCCATCGCCTTCGCCAGCAGCGGCTCGAGTGCCTGGAACCTGGCATTCCAGGCCCTCGGCCCATGGCAACCGGGGGACAGGATTCTGGTGGGGCGGCATGAATGGGGCGGCAACCTGGCAAGCATGCAAGTGGCCGTGCAAGCGGGCGCCCGCATTGAGGTGATCCCCTGTGATGCCAGCGGCGCCGTGTGCCCGCTGGCGCTGGCGGGGATGATCGATGAACGGGTCAAGCTGATCGACTTGACCTGGCTGCCCGCCAACAGCGGCCTGATCAACCCTGCCCAGGCCATCGGCGACGTGGCGAGGCGCCATGGCATTGCCTACTTTATTGATGCCGGCCAAGCCGTCGGCCAACTGCCGGTGGATGTGCAGACACTGCACTGCGATGTACTCAAGTCCGCCGGGCGCAAGCACCTGCGCGGACCACGGGGTACGGCACTGTTGTATGTGCGACCGGCATTCCTGCCGCGCCTGAACCCGGCTCAGCGCGACGTGTTTTCCGCGCCGTGGGGTGCCGAAGGTTTCGAGCTGCGCGACGACGCCCGGCGGTTTGAAACCAGCGAAGTGTCCTATGCCTTATTGGGCGGATTGGGCAATGCGTTGCAGGAGATGAACCGGCTTGGGATTCAGCGCGTGTGGGAAAGGGTTACGCAGCTAAGTGCCAGAATCCGCCAGGCATTGCGTGAGGTTCCGGGTATTTCTTTGCATGACTTGGGCGAGCATCAATCGGGCTTGATCGCCTTCACGCTCGACGACTGGGATGGGTTCGAACTCAAACGGCGGTTGGGCTTGCAGGGCATCAACATTGGCGCCAACGGTGTGGCCTACACTCCGTTGGACATGCAGGCACGGGGCCTGTCCAGCATTGCACGCATCTCCGTCAGCCCGCTCAACGACGATGGCGATATCGAGGTCCTGCTAAACGCCCTGCGGGCGCTGCGCCGCTAGACTTCGACGTCCACCCACAGGCCCTGGCGCGGCGCGTCTTCAATCAGTGGCACTACCGGCACGGTGTTGTCGGCGTTGAGCACATCGCCGGGAATGGCCAGGTGCTGCTCGGGATCTTCATCCGCCTCGCGCCGACGCTTCTGCTGTTCCTGCTGACGACGTTGTTCTTCGCGCAGCAGAAAAGTGGATTGTTCGGCATCGCCCTTTTTCAGATCGATCGTGCTTTCGTTGGAGCCTTGTTGCACGGGCACCACGGGCGGGATATCCGGCTTCTGGCGCACCGGATCGAGTTGTGACGTGACCGGCACAACGCTGACGGGCAACATGGGTGGCAGCATAAATTTTCATCTCCTGATCTCAGGCTGTCGGCGTAGTGCGGAGCGACTTGAGCGCCACGGTTCGAAGCTGTGACCCAGTCGACACTCGCAAGTGCCCGCCACCCGTCGATTCAGCGCCCAAGGCGGCATGCAAACGGCGTAGTTTTTGTCAGAGTCCTTGGGCGGTGGACCTTGTTCCGTTAAGATAGTCGGCTTTTTCACGGCGGGAGTCAGGCAGCATGGCGCAGCAGTATCAACCGGGGCAACGCTGGATTAGTGACAGCGAAGCAGAGCTGGGGTTAGGCACCGTTCTGGCACAGGACGGCCGCTTGTTGACCGTGCTCTATCCGGCCACTGGCGACACCCGCCAGTATGCGCTACGGAATGCGCCTCTGACCCGCGTGCGGTTTTCGCCGGGCGACTCCATCACCCACTTCGAAGGCTGGAAAATGACCGTGCAGGAAGTCGACGACGTCGACGGTCTGCTGGTGTATCACGGCCTCAATGGGCAGAACGAGCAGGTCACCCTGCCGGAAACCCAACTCTCCAATTTCATCCAGTTCCGCCTGGCCAGCGACCGGTTGTTCGCCGGGCAGATCGACCCGCTGGCCTGGTTCTCGCTGCGCTACCACACCCTGGAACACACCAGCCGCCAACTGCAATCTTCGCTGTGGGGCCTGGGCGGCGTGCGTGCGCAGCCTATCGCGCACCAACTGCATATCGCCCGTGAAGTCGCTGACCGTATCGCGCCGCGGGTATTGCTGGCCGACGAAGTGGGCCTGGGCAAAACCATCGAAGCCGGCCTGGTGATCCATCGCCAGCTGCTGTCGGGCCGCGCCAATCGCGTGCTGATCCTGGTCCCGGAAAACCTGCAGCACCAATGGCTGGTGGAAATGCGCCGCCGCTTCAACCTGCAGGTTGCGCTGTTCGACGAAGAACGCTTTATCGAAAGCGATGCCACCAACCCATTCGAAGACACCCAGCTCGCACTGGTGGCCCTGGAGTGGCTGGTGGACGACGAGAAAGCCCAGGACGCGCTGTTCGCCGCCGGCTGGGACCTGCTGGTGGTCGACGAAGCCCATCACCTGGTGTGGCATGAAGACAAGGTCAGCCCGGAATACGCGCTGGTCGAGCAACTGGCCGAGGTCATTCCCGGCGTGCTGCTGCTGACCGCAACCCCGGAGCAACTGGGCCAGGACAGCCACTTCGCGCGCCTGCGCCTGCTTGACCCGAATCGCTTCCATGACCTGCAAGCTTTCCGTGCCGAGAGCGAAAACTATCGCCCGGTGGCCGAAGCAGTGCAGGAACTGCTGGACAAGGGTCGTCTGTCGCCGGCCGCACACCAGACCATCCACGGCTTCCTCGGCAACGAAGGCGAAGCGCTGCTCACCGCCGTCAACGATGGCGACACCGATGCCAGCGCCCGTCTGGTGCGTGAGCTGCTGGACCGCCACGGCACCGGCCGTGTGCTGTTCCGCAACACCCGCGCCGCGGTGCAGGGGTTCCCGGAGCGCAAGTTGCACGCCTACCCGCTGCCGAACCCGGACGAATACCTCGAATTGCCCCTGGGCGAGCACGCCGAGTTGTACCCGGAAGTCAGCTTCCAGTCGCAGCCGGATATCGACGAAGAAAACCGTTGGTGGCGTTTCGACCCACGGGTCGAGTGGCTGATCGACCAGCTGAAAATGCTCAAGCGCACCAAGGTCCTGGTGATCTGCGCCCACGCCGAAACCGCCATGGACCTGGAGGACGCGCTGCGCGTGCGTTCCGGTATTCCGGCCACGGTGTTCCATGAAGGCATGAACATTCTTGAGCGTGACCGCGCCGCCGCCTACTTCGCCGATGAGGAATTCGGCGCCCAGGTGTTGATTTGTTCGGAAATCGGCAGTGAAGGCCGCAACTTCCAGTTCGCCCACCACCTGGTGCTGTTCGATCTGCCGTCCCACCCGGACCTGCTGGAGCAGCGGATCGGCCGTCTGGACCGAATCGGCCAGAAACATGTGATCGAACTGCATGTGCCGTACCTGGAAACCAGCCCGCAGGAGCGTCTGTTCCAGTGGTACCACGAAGCGCTGAACGCCTTCCTCAACACCTGCCCGACCGGCAACGCCTTGCAGCATCAGTTCGGCCCGCGCCTGCTGCCGCTGCTGGAAAACGCTGACGATGGCGAGTGGCAAGCGCTGATCGACGAGGCCCGTGCCGAGCGCGAGCGTCTGGAAGAGGAACTGCACACCGGTCGCGACCGCCTGCTGGAACTCAACTCCGGCGGCGCGGGTGAAGGCGATGCGCTGGTGGAAGCCATCCTGGAGCAGGACGATCAGTTCGCACTGCCGATCTATATGGAAACCCTGTTCGATGCGTTCGGTATCGACAGTGAAGATCATTCGGAAAATGCACTGATCCTCAAGCCCAGCGAAAAAATGCTCGACGCCAGTTTCCCCCTGGGCGACGACGAAGGCGTGACCATCACCTACGATCGCGACCAGGCGCTGTCGCGCGAAGACATGCAGTTCATCACCTGGGAACACCCGATGGTGCAAGGCGGCATGGACCTGGTGCTGTCCGGTTCAATGGGCAACACCGCCGTGGCGCTGATCAAGAACAAGGCGCTCAAACCCGGCACCGTGCTGCTTGAACTGTTGTATGTCAGTGAGGTGGTGGCGCCGCGTTCGCTGCAACTGGGTCGCTACCTGCCACCGGCGGCCCTGCGCTGCCTGCTGGACACCAATGGCAACGACCTGGCCGGTCGCGTGTCGTTCGAAACCCTTAACGATCAGTTGGAAAGCGTGCCACGGGCCAGCGCCAACAAGTTCGTACAGGCCCAGCGCGATCAACTCACCCCGCGCATCAACGCCGGTGAAGAGAAGATCACCCCGCGCCACGCCGAACGCGTGGCCGAAGCCAAACGTCGCCTGGCGGCGGATACCGATGAAGAACTGGCGCGCCTGACCGCCTTGCAAGCGGTCAACCCGACCGTGCGCGACAGCGAACTGGTTGCCCTGCGCCAGCAACGCGAGCAAGGCCTGGCCATGCTCGACAAAGCCGCGCTGCGCCTGGAAGCAATTCGGGTGCTGGTGGCGGGTTGATGACTCTCCTGCCCTGGTGACCTTATCGGGGGCAAGCCCCCTCCCACAGTTGACCGAGTTGTCATGTCGATCACTGATCAATGTGGAAGGGGACTTGCCCACTCCCACAGTTGACCGAGCTGTCATGTCGATTACTGATCAATGTGGGAGGGGGCTTGCCCACTCCCACAGTTGACCGAGCCGTCATGTCGATCACTGATCAATGTGGGAGGGGGCTTGCCCCCGATGGCATCACCTCAGTCTCAAGCGGTCGCGGCAACAGCCGGCACTTCAACCGCACTCAAACCTTCCTTCATCCGCTTGGCATCCCGCACAAAACTGCGCGAGGCCTGGAACAGAAACAGCATCGTCAACAACAGCGCCACCGGAATCAGGTACATGGCGTCGTGCAACCCCACGGCCTTGTAGGCTTCCGTCATCTGTTGCGCCCCGTCCGCATACATCGCCGAATGGGCAAAGTAGTCGGACAAGCCGCCCACCACAATCGGCCCCATGCCGCCGCCCAGCAGGTACAACCCAGCAAAAAACAGCGCCATCGCCGTCGCCCGCAGGCGCGGCTCCACCACGTCTTGAATCGCGGTGTAGACACAGGTGTAGAAGTTGTACGCAAACAACCAGCCAACGCTGAACAACGCGACAAATACGCCGATTTCAATGCGCCCGGCGTGCAGCGCCCAAGCGGTGGTGACGGTGGAAATAATCAGGCTGCAGGCGGCGAACAACAGACGGCCATTGGCAATCCGCTGGTGAATCTTGTCGGCCACCCAACCGCCCAAGGTCAGGCCGACCAGGCCGGTCACACCGACAATAACCCCAGTGGCCACCGCCGCGTCTTGCAACGGCAGCAGGAAATAGCGCTGCAACATCGGCACCAGAAACGAATTGCACGCGTAGGTCGCGAAGTTGAAGCACAGCCCGGCCAGCACCAGCCACAGGAACGTCGGCACCGCCAGCACACGGCGGATCGGGCGGTCGACACGCGTCTGGGACACCTGCACGGCCTCCGCCGCGCCACGCTTGGGCTCTTTGATGTAGAACATGAACACCGCCAGGATCAGCCCCGGCACTGCGGCAATAAAGAACGGCGCGCGCCAGCTGTCGAACGCCTTGACCATCGCCCCGATGGTAAAGAACGCCAGCAACAGCCCCAGTGGCAGCCCAAGCATAAAGATCCCCATGGCACGGGCGCGGCGGTGCGCCGGGAACAGGTCGCCGATCAGCGAGTTAGCGGCCGGTGCGTAGCTGGCTTCGCCGATGCCGATGCCCATACGCACCAGCAGAAAACTCCAGAAACTGCCCACCAGGCCGTTGACCGCCGTCAGCCCGCTCCAGGCAAACAGGCCCCACCCCATCAATTTGCTGCGCGAACCGGTATCGGCCAGACGCCCAAGGGGCAGGCCGGCGATGGCATAGACGATGGTGAAGGCGGTGCCGATAATGCCGAGCT
Organism: Pseudomonas rhodesiae; assembly: GCF_007858255.1. Classification (GTDB taxonomy): domain Bacteria; phylum Pseudomonadota; class Gammaproteobacteria; order Pseudomonadales; family Pseudomonadaceae; genus Aquipseudomonas; species Aquipseudomonas rhodesiae. Next base: position 154,566 of record NZ_VFEU01000003.1, read on the forward strand.
GAAAGTCGCTCAGGTGCCATTCCATGCGAATGGGTTCGATGATGATCGCCGGGATGGTGCGATCAAAGAAGTTGAATAGGTTGGCGAGGAACAGCAGGAACAGAATGCGCCAGGCATTCGCCGCTTGGGTCGAGTTCTGCATGGGTCCGTCTCTTTTATTGTTATGAGAGCTGCGATGCCCGCTGCATCCTGCTCAGGTTCCTGCAACATAGTCACGCTGGCGATGGTTGTCTGTAATGATTCGTAAAGCTGATAGGACGTAATTTCACCCGGCGCTGCGGGACTTAACCCACACAAAATATATATGCGCCCCCCTCTTCCCAACGGCGATGGCGTGGATAGAATGGCGAGCCTTCCCGTAGTGCCCCTATCCCACTTTTCGTATCGATGACGCCCATGTCCGAAGCCAGTCCGTGTCTGAGTTGCGGTGCCTGCTGTTCCTATTTTCGCGTGTCGTTCTTCTGGGGCGAGTGCGCCTCGTCGGGGGGTACGGTGCCCGATGATCTGGTGGTACAGATCAACCCCACCCGCGTGGCGATGATCGGCACCGATCAAAAACCCGCGCGGTGCTGCAGCCTTGTAGGCCAGGTAGGAGAAGGCACCCGGTGCACCATCTATGAACAACGCTCCAGTGTGTGCCGCGAGTTCGAATCGTCTTGGAGCCAGGGCGTGCAGAACGTCGACTGCGATGCTGCGCGCGCTGCGTTCGGCCTGGCGCCGCTGCCAGCACCGTTCGAATTAGACCTGCCCATCAGCGCTTAGCATCAAACGCTATGGGCAGCATGCCGAAACGGTTCAGAGCAAAGTGCCATTAGCCATGGAAAATCCTGCGAGGCTTCTATACTCGACCTCATAGGTCATCGCCGAAGGCAGTGACGTGACGCTATGACGGGACATGCTATGGAATGGCTAGGTCTGCACTTTTTCACCGACCTTCCAGCGAACGGGCACTTATTACTCAACTGCAGTCATAACCCATTCCTGGTGCTGCTGGCTTATCTGGTCGCCTGCGCGGCCGGGTTCGGCACGCTGGACATGGCCGAACGGGTCGGCCATGTCGAAGCCCCCACTGCCCGCCGCCACTGGCGCTGGCTCGGCGCCGGTTGTCTGGCTGGCGGCATCTGGTCGACTCACTTCATCAGCATGCTGGCCTTCCAGGCCCCCATCGCGATCCACTATGAACTGCTGACGACCTTCGCATCTCTGCTGATCGCCCTCGTCGCTTCGCTGTTCGCCATGAAAACCCTCAGTCACACGACGGTGCGATTGCATCAGTACCTGCTGGCAGCCGTGTGGATGGGCCTCGGCATTGCCTTGATGCATTACGTCGGCATGTCGGCCATGCGCTCCCAAGCCCAAATGTATTTCGACTCATGGCTGCTACTGGGCTCCATCGGGATCGCCATCGGCGCCAGCCTGGCGGCGTTGTTGTTGTCGAGTTATCTGCGCACCGGCGCCGGGATCTTCCATCAACTGCTCAAATACGCGGCCAGCCTGATGCTTGGGGCGGGCATTATCAGCATGCACTTCACCGGCATGGCGGCATTGCAATTGATGGTGCCAACGGGTGCGGACCTTTCGCTGCGACTGGACAACAACCCTATCCAACTGGGCCTTTCCGTGGCCGTCATCACGCTGTTGGTGATCGGCAGCAGCATCAGCGCGGCCCTGGCGGATAAGAAGCTGCAGCACAAGGAACGCGACCTGCGCCGGGTCAACGCATTGCTCAGCGAACTGGATCAGGCCCGCGCCTCGTTGCAGCAGGTGGCCCATTACGACGCGCTGACCAGCCTGCTCAATCGTCGCGGGTTCAACCAGATCTTTGCGGAGAAAGTCGCGGAAAAAACGGTCACCCACGGCATGATGGCGGTGATCTTCCTCGATATCGACCATTTCAAACGCATTAACGATAGCCTCGGCCATGACGCCGGGGATCAGCTACTGACAGTGCTGGCCAGCCATATCAAAAGCTCGGTGCGCAGCCATGCCGACGTGGTCGCCCGGTTCGGCGGCGACGAGTTCTGCATCCTTATCAGCATTCACCACCGCGACGAAGCGCGGCATCTGGCCCAGCGCATCATGCAAAAAATGAAAGAACCGGTGGAACTGGCTGGCCGTCGGATGGTGATGACCACCAGCATCGGCATCAGCCTGTTTCCCGATGACGGCCAGACATGCGAGGAACTGCTCAAAACTGCCGACCTGGCGCTATATCAGTCCAAAGATGCGGGGCGCAACAGCCTGAATTTCTTCAGTTCCAACCTGAAGGCCCGCGCCACTCTCGAACTGCAATTGGAAGAAGAACTGCGCAACGCCCTGCGCACGGGAACCCAATTGGTACTGTTCTACCAACCGATCTTCGACATGAAACTGGGCAAAGTCAGTCGCCTGGAAGCCCTGGTGCGCTGGCAGCATCCACAGCATGGGCTGCTTGCGCCCGATCGGTTTATCGAGATTGCCGAAAACAACGGCCTGATCGCCGAGCTGGACCATTGGGTGTTGCGCCAGGCCTGTCATGACCTGAGCCTGCTCACGGACCGGGGCTACACTGACCTGACCCTCTCGGTGAACTGCTCGGCCCTGAACCTGGCGCGGGATGAACTGGCGGATGAAATCGAAGATGCCCTGCGCTTCAGCGGCCTGGCCGCCAATCGCCTGGAGCTGGAAGTGACCGAGAACGCGCTGATGGGCAATATCAGCAGCACCTTGGCGCTACTGCGACAAATTCGCTCACTGGGCGTGTCACTGGCCATTGACGATTTCGGCACCGGCTACTCTTCCCTTGCTTATCTCAAACGCTTGCCGCTCAACACATTGAAGATCGATCGCTCGTTTATCCAAGACATTCCCAAGTCCACCGCCGATCTGGAGATCGTCCAGGCGATCATCGGCATGGCCCATACCCTTCACCTTCATGTGGTGACCGAGGGCGTGGAAACCCAGAGCCAATTCGAACTGCTGCATGGCCTGGGCTGCGACTTTATCCAGGGCTACCTGTTAAGCCCGGCGGTGGCCGTCAGTGACATCATTGGTGTGGTTCAGGGCATAGAGCGGCGCAACCCCCTCCACGGGATGCGTGCGGTCGCCAGCAAGGAGTCAGCGCATGTGAAGGAGCCTTCGCCCAGCCGCAGCGGCGCGAGTTCGATCGTAAGGCCCATCCGCTGACTATCGATCTTTGGCAGTTCGCCATCATTTCCCTAAAGATCGCCGACGAACGGCCGATTCATCAGAGTCCGCAGTAGCGTTTTCTTGAGTGCTTCAGCCTCAAGTTCAACGGCGCAGGACAAGGACGCACTGTAAAGTCGCGAACTCCCATTCCGTGATGGCCTTTTGATTCACCTCAGCCATCCGCCCAGGCACATGGCGCACAATGACTTCTAAAAATAACTCTGCCAACGTGGTATCCGACGTGTTGCTCACAGCTCCTGCGGAAAAAACCTCAGGTTCAAAGTCATTGAGCACCCCCTCCGCGCTGGCCACTCAGCAGTATTTGTACTTCACCGAAACCAACACCGACCGCATCCTCGATAACCTCGACGGCCTGCGCGACATGGTGTTCCCGCGCCCGCCCCACGCCGAAGGCGATGGCGAGCAGCACAGCGAGCAGGAATTCCCCTCGGTGTGCCTGATCGGCCTGGGCCGCTGCGGTTCGAACATCGCATTGGATGTGGCAGAGCTGGTATACAACGCGCGCAAGTTTTACCTGAACGAATTCAGCACCGAAGACAAGTCGATCGATAAGGGTTACAGCCCAGCCCAATGGATTCGCAATAACCTGCGCCTGGGCAACGGCAAGGCCAGCAAACCGGTATTCCTGGTGGAACCGCTGGTAATGCTGGGCGATCTGGACAAGGACATCGCCGGGCGCATTCGCTTCTCGCGCAAGAACGAAAAGAGCGGCTTCCTGCGCGACTACAGCAAAATGAAAATCATGGACCTGTCGGAAGTGCATGCCGGCGGCGCCGGTAACGCCCCGATCCTCGGCCAGTACCTGGCCAAGATCATCCTCAACAAAGATACCCAGCGTTTCTCCAGCCCCGACTGGAAGATGATCCACTCGTACCTCATCGACTCCTGCGGCATCAAAGCCAACCAGTCGCGCCTGTACTTTTCGATTTTCAGCGCCGGCGGCGGCACCGGCTCGGGGATGGCGTCCGAATTCGGCCTGGCCCAACAACACTCGTACATGAACAAAACGTTCGACACCAAACCCGCCGACGAGCACGACAGCAAGAGCGGACATGCCTTTGTATTCGAGCCGATCTTCACCAGCGGCATTTGCGTACTGCCGAATATTTCCGACCACCGCAGCGAAATGTCCGAAGCCTTGCACATCAACGCCGGGCGCCTACTGTGCAAATACCTTTCCGAAGAATGGGACTTCTCGTACAACTTCGCCAATGAAGATAGCAGCGAAGCCAGCGTGAAGGGCCGCATCCGGCCGTGGAACGCCATGATGCTGATCTCCAACGACATCATGCGTTACGCCGAAGAGAGCGACGACGGCAATATCCAGAACATTGATGTCAATGCCATGGAGAAACACGCCAACCAGTACATCTCCCAGCAGATCTTCAACATCCTCACGGCCCAGGCGGTGACCACCGACTACGACCAGAACTACTTCCGCCGCGCCGGTATCGACATCGGCGAAACCATTCGCCTGGATGCCAACGACCTGTTTATGAGCCTGGCCGGCCCGGTGGCGATTGCCTACGCCGAATCCGTGGTCCCGGAAACCCCGGCGCCGTCGAATGACAAGTTCAAGGTGTTCGAAAAAGAACCTCAGCGCCTGAACATCGACGACCTGTTCTTCCGCTCCATTGATTTACCGCACTTCAATAAAGTCACCCAGGCCATTGAAGGCATCAGCCTGCTGCCTATCGAGTCCAAGCGTTATAAGGCGTCGCTGGAGCAGTACAAGAACTCCGGCTATGACGCGGCGGCGCTGCACGACCTGCACTTCTTCAAGAACTGCTCGTCGGTGGTGTCGATCGTCTCGCTGCCCAAGGACTACAAGCTGTCCTATATGGACCTGAATCGGCTCAAGACTCACCTCAACAGCCTGTTCCCCAACACCACGCTCAAGCGCTATGCCCTGGTGATCGGCGCGTCGGCCAACCTGTCGCTGACCACCCTGATCGCCAAGAGCCCGTGCCTGTCGGACGACTTCCTCACTTTGATCGTGGCGTTTATCAAACGCTGCTTTGCGCGCAATCCGTATCGTTTCGACGACACCCTGGACAACTCGATCCTGGACTTCATCATCCACGAGGATTTCGACGAAGACCGTATCGACGAGTTGCTCAATGAGTTTGAAAACCCGGCGAAGATCCTCGATACCAACTGGTACGCGATCAAACCGATGTACGAGAAGAAGTACCGCGAGCTGATCAACGACAAAGAGAAGTTCGTGTCGATCAATGACATTCGCCTGTCACGGGATTGCGTGAAAAAGGCGATCAAGTACCTGCGTGAGATTTACCGTCACCGGATCGGAAAGACCAAGGTGATCTCGTTGAACAACCATACCGGCAAGACCGGCTGACGTGAGGCGATGCCATCGCGGCGGGTCCGCGATGGCGCTTTGAATGAAGGCCTTCATTTCATTGGCATACTTGGAAACAATTGCCCAGGCCTTCCTAGCCCTTTAAAACTGTTCCCGTGACGTGCACGTCACCCTCGGCTGTGACCTTTCTCTACGGCAAGATGCCATCACGCCGCCAGCGGTTACTCCGCTACACACTTCTTCGAGCAGAAATAACGCACCATTCTCGTGCAGAATTTTCTTACGACGCCCTTTCCTGGATCAGAATCCACGGCGAAACCACCACCGCCCATAGGCTTGGATCACGCTCCACCAAGTCCAATGCCCGCGGCGCAGACACTTCGCCGAGGCTGCCCGCGGCCAGCCAGGCAGCGACTTTGTCGCGATTGTCCTCGGCCATTCCCTCAGCGGCCTCGATCAAATCCAGGCAGGGGTCGACCCACAATAGGGCACCCTTGGCAAAGAACGGTTCAAGCTCCTTCCAGGAGATTTCGGCGGTTTCACCGAGCAGCTTGGCATAGAGGGTGCTAGGTTCTTGCGTCATGGGAGTTCACCTGAAGAAAAAATCGGCGCAATCATAGCGTCACGCTTCAGGCAGAAAAACCCGGTTGCAAATGCTTCATCGATTGAAAGTGTCAGGAAAGCCAAGGAATGCGCGAGATACAGGTATCACCCCCGCCGCAATTCTGTCTTTTTCTTTCATTTAAGCGACACCCCCGGATTTGCCCCTGGCAGCCAGCTTTTCAAGCGATCAACCGGCGCTCTACACTGTACCGGTACAGTTGCCAGGCGGTTGCCGGGGGGATATCCGAGATATCCGATCCGGTTCAGCAGCTCACAAGGCCGCCAGAACTATAAAAAATACAACAGTAAGAGTGGAGCACTATGAATAAGGCTACTAAGCAGATTTCCAAACTGTTTGCCGCTATGGTCCTGGCTGGGGTTGCCGGCCATTCGTTCGCAGCCGACACCATCAAGATCGGCATCGCCGGCCCTAAAACCGGCCCTGTGACCCAGTACGGCGACATGCAGTTCATGGGTGCCAAGCAGGCCATCGCCGATATCAACGCCAAAGGCGGTGTCGACGGCAAGATGCTCGAAGCCAAGGAATACGACGACGCCTGCGATCCTAAGCAAGCCGTGGCCGTAGCCAACAAAGTGGTCAACGACGGCGTCAAATTCGTAGTCGGCCACCTGTGCTCCAGCTCCACCCAACCCGCCTCGGATATTTATGAAGACGAAGGCGTCATCATGATTACCCCGGCAGCCACCAGCCCGGAAATCACCGCCCGTGGCTACAAGCTGATCTTCCGTACTATTGGTCTGGACAGCGCCCAGGGCCCTGCGGCCGGTAACTACATCGCCGACCACGTGAAGCCGAAAGTCGTTGCGGTACTGCACGACAAACAGCAATACGGTGAAGGCATCGCCACCGCCGTCAAGCAGACCCTCGAGAAGAAAGGCGTAAAAGTAGCCGTCTTCGAAGGCCTGAACGCTGGCGATAAAGACTTCTCCTCGATCATCCAGAAGCTCAAGCAAGCCAACGTCGACTTCGTCTACTACGGCGGCTACCACCCAGAGCTGGGCCTGATCCTGCGCCAGTCCAAGGAAAAAGGCCTGAACGCCAAGTTCATGGGTCCGGAAGGCGTCGGCAACGATTCCATCTCGCAGATCGCCCAGGACGCTTCCGAAGGCCTGCTGGTGACCCTGCCGAAGTCCTTCGACACCGACCCTGCCAACAAAGCCATCGTGGAAGAGTTCACCAAGAACAAGCAGGATCCAACCGGTCCGTTCGTGTTCCCAGCCTACTCGGCCATCGAAGTCATCGCGGGTGGCATCAAAGCCGCCAAGAGCGAAGACACCGCCAAAGTGGCTGCAGCCATCCACGCGGGCACTTTCAAGACGCCTACCGGCGACCTGAGCTTTGACGAAAAGGGCGACCTGAAAGACTTCAAGTTCGTGGTCTACCAGTGGCACTTCGGCAAGCCTAAAACCGAAGTTTCCCCTCAGTAAGCCAGGCGTTACTGGTCAACAAGCCCACTGTGAAAGCAGTGGGCTTTGTTTTACGAGGTTTATGGGCCATGTCACCCGCGATCCGGGCGCTGGCTCACCTGAAAATCTTAAAACCGTCACCAGCGGTTCGCTGGCAAACGCAACGTGCAAATGTGCTCACAGAACACAGCACGGGGCCGGAACATGACTCCACCAGTGAAATGCGTATCGGGTTTTTAGGAGCGCTGTAATGCCTGAGATCTATCATTTTTTCCAACAGCTGGTTAATGGCCTGACCATTGGCAGCACCTATGCCTTGATAGCCATTGGCTACACAATGGTTTACGGCATCATTGGAATGATCAACTTCGCCCATGGCGAGGTTTACATGATTGGTTCCTATGTGGCCTTCATCGCCCTTGCCGGGCTGGCCATGATGGGTATCCACTCGCTGCCGCTGTTGATGACCGCTGCCTTTATTGCATCGATCGTCGTAACCAGTGCCTATGGCTACAGTATCGAACGCGTCGCGTACCGCCCCTTGCGCGGCAGCAACCGTTTGATCCCGCTGATTTCCGCCATCGGCATGTCGATTTTCCTGCAGAACACTGTATTGCTGTCCCAGGACTCCAAGGATAAATCCATCCCCAACCTGATCCCGGGGAGCATCTCCTTCGGCCCGGGCGGCGCGGAAGAAGTCCTGATTTCCTACATGCAGATTCTGGTCTTCGTGGTCACGCTGGTGGCCATGCTGGGCTTGACCGTGTTTATCTCTCGCTCCCGTCTGGGGCGCGCCTGCCGGGCCTGCGCCGAAGACATCAAGATGGCCAACCTGTTGGGCATCAATACCAACAACATCATCGCCCTGACCTTCGTGATCGGTGCCGCGCTGGCTGCCGTCGCGGCGGTGCTGCTGAGCATGCAGTACGGCGTGATCAACCCCAACGCCGGATTCCTGGTGGGCCTCAAGGCCTTCACTGCGGCGGTATTGGGCGGCATCGGCAGTATCCCGGGCGCGATGCTCGGCGGGTTGGTGCTGGGTGTGGCCGAAGCGTTTGGCGCCGATATCTTCGGCGACCAGTACAAGGACGTCGTGGCGTTCGGCCTGTTGGTCCTGGTGTTGTTGTTCCGTCCGACCGGCATCCTGGGCCGTCCGGAGGTTGAGAAAGTATGAGCAGATATCTTAAATCGGCGTTTTTCAGCGCCCTGTTGGTATGGGCCGTGGCATTCCCGGTCCTCGGCCTCAAGCTGAGCATTGTCGGCATCAACCTGGAAGTGCATGGCACCGGTCCCGTGACCTTGACCATCATTGCCCTGTGCTCGGTGCTGATGTTCCTGCGCGTGCTGTTCACCCAGCAGGTCGGCGCATTGTTCAAAGGCAACCGTGGCCCACTGGTATCGCCCAAGGTCAGCCAATTCCTGACCTTGCCGCGTACCCAGCGCTACATCATCGTCGGCCTGATCGTGGCCGCATTGATCTGGCCATTCTTCGGCTCGCGCGGCGCGGTGGACATCGCCACCCTGATCCTGATCTACGTGTTGCTGGGCCTGGGCCTGAACATCGTGGTGGGCCTGGCTGGCCTGCTCGACCTGGGTTATGTGGGCTTCTACGCGGTGGGTGCCTACACCTATGCGCTGCTGTCGCACTATCTGGGCTGGAGCTTCTGGATCTGCCTGCCGTTGGCGGGCATGGCGGCGGCGACGTTCGGCTTCCTGCTGGGCTTCCCGGTGCTGCGCCTGCGCGGTGACTACTTGGCCATCGTGACCCTGGGCTTCGGTGAAATCATCCGCTTGTTCCTGCGTAACCTCACCGACATCACCGGCGGCCCCAACGGCATCAGCAGCATCCCCAAGCCGACGTTCTTCGGGCTGTCGTTCGACCGTAACGCCGCCGAAGGCCTGCAGACGTTCCACGAATACTTCGGGATCGCCTACAACCCGGTGAGCAAAGTGGTGTTCCTCTACCTGGTCGCCCTGCTGCTGGCTCTGGCCGCGCTGTTCGTGATCAACCGCCTGTTGCGCATGCCGATCGGTCGTGCCTGGGAAGCGCTGCGCGAAGATGAAATCGCCTGCCGTGCCCTCGGCCTGAACCCGACCATCATCAAGCTCTCCGCGTTTACCCTGGGTGCTGCGTTCGCCGGTTTCGCCGGCAGCTTCTTCGCCGCGCGCCAAGGCTTGGTGACGCCGGAGTCGTTCACCTTTATCGAGTCGGCGATTATTCTCGCCATCGTGGTACTGGGTGGCATGGGCTCGCAGTTGGGCGTGATCCTGGCGGCGATCGTGATGATCCTGCTGCCGGAAATGATGCGTGAGTTCAGCGAATACCGCATGTTGATGTTCGGCGCCCTGATGGTGCTGATGATGATCTGGCGACCTCAAGGCCTGCTGCCCATGCAACGTCCACACATGGAGCTGCGCAAATGAGCCGCGAGATCCTGAAAGTCGAAAACTTGAGCATGCGCTTCGGCGGCTTGCTGGCGGTCAACGGCGTAGCCCTGACCGTAAAAGAGAAACAGGTCGTGGCCTTGATCGGCCCCAACGGCGCCGGCAAGACCACGGTGTTCAACTGCCTTACCGGTTTCTACAAACCGAGCGGCGGCAGCATCCTGCTGGACGGCCAACCGATCCAGGGCCTGGCCGGCCACGAGATCGCCCGCAAAGGCGTGGTGCGCACGTTCCAGAACGTGCGGCTGTTCAAGGACATGACCGCCGTCGAGAACCTGTTGATTGCCCAGCACCGTCACCTGAACACCAACTTCTTTGCCGGCCTGTTCAAGACCCCGGGGTTCCGCAAAAGCGAACGCGAGGCCATGGAATACGCCGCGTACTGGCTGGACAAGGTCAACCTCACCGAGTTTGCCAACCGTCCCGCCGGCACACTGGCCTACGGTCAGCAACGTCGCCTGGAAATCGCCCGCTGCATGATGACCCGCCCGCGGATTCTCATGCTCGACGAACCGGCCGCCGGCCTGAACCCCAAGGAAACCGAAGACCTCAAGGCGCTGATCAGCGTGCTGCGCGAGGAAAACAACGTGACGGTGCTGCTGATCGAGCACGACATGAAACTGGTCATGAGCATTTCCGACCATATCGTGGTGATCAACCAGGGTACGCCGCTGGCCGACGGGACCCCGGAGCAGATCCGCGACAATCCCGAAGTGATCAAAGCCTATTTGGGGGAAGCGTAAAATGCTGCAATTCGAAAACGTTTCCACTTTCTACGGCAAGATCCAGGCCCTGCACGGCGTCAATGTGGAAGTACGCCAGGGCGAGATCGTCACCCTGATAGGCGCCAACGGTGCCGGCAAATCTACCCTGTTGATGACCTTGTGCGGTTCGCCACAGGCCTACAGCGGCAGCATCCGCTACATGGGTGAGGAACTGGTGGGCCAGCCGTCGTCGCAGATCATGCGCAAGAGCATTGCCGTGGTGCCGGAAGGCCGCCGGGTGTTTTCGCGCCTGACCGTGGAAGAAAACCTGGCCATGGGCGGGTTCTTCACCGACAAGGGCGACTACCAAGAGCAGATGGACAAGGTGCTGCACCTGTTCCCCCGGCTCAAGGAGCGCTTCAGCCAGCGCGGCGGCACCATGTCCGGCGGCGAGCAACAAATGCTCGCCATCGGTCGGGCGCTGATGAGCAAGCCCAAGTTGCTGCTGTTGGACGAACCGTCCCTGGGCCTGGCACCGATTATCATCCAGCAGATCTTCGACATCATCGAACAACTGCGCAAGGACGGTGTGACCGTGTTCCTGGTGGAACAGAACGCCAACCAGGCACTGAAAATCGCCGACCGTGCCTATGTGCTGGAAAACGGCCGGGTGGTGATGGAGGGCTCGGGCGAGCAGTTGTTGACCGATCCGAAAGTGCGCGAGGCGTACCTGGGCGGTTAACACCCGGTTGCTACATGAACCGAGCTATCAATGTGGGAGGGGGCAACCCCTCCCACTTTTTTTTTGCATTATTTGAAGTTAATTCTCCCGCCCCTGTAACGAACTGCGTCCTCCCGCCTCTAGTGGTGCAAGCAGGCATTCAAGCCCGCTCCTCAACCCACTGCTGGAGATAATTCAATGACCACCAAACTGTCCGCCACCGCGCTGATCCTCGCCCTTGGCTCGTCCCTGAGCCTGTCCGCAATGACCACCACCGCCCACGCCGCCGACGACGTGAAATGCTATGGCATCGCGGAAGCCGGCAAGAACGATTGCGCCGCAGGCCCCGGCACTTCCTGCGCCGGCACTTCGAAAACCAAGGATCAGGCCAATGCCTGGAAACTGGTACCTGCCGGCACCTGTACCCAAACCCCTAGCACCAGCTCGCCGACCGGTTTCGGCCAGGAGGCCGCATTCGACGCCAAGTCCTGAAACCCGGCCGCGCCTGAGTACTGACGATGACACCTATATTCGCGCACACGTCCTCACCGGCTCAGGCGCCCGGCCTGCCTGACCGAGCCGGGCTGGGGCTGAAACACGAGCACTTCATCGAAGTGCTCGAAACCTCCCCCGACCTCGGTTTTTTTGAAGTACACGCCGAGAACTACATGATGGCCGGCGGCCCGTTTCATCATTATTTGGGGCTGATCCGCGACCAGTACCCGCTGTCCTTGCACGGCGTGGGCCTGTCCATCGGCGGCGAAGGTTCGCTCAATCGCGAGCACCTGGCGCGCTTGGCCGCACTGATCGAGCGCTATCAACCTCAAGCCTTTTCCGAACACCTGGCTTGGTCCAGTCATGGCTCGGTGTTTCTCAATGACCTGCTGCCACTGGCTTACGACAGCGCCACCCTGCACCGCGTCTGTGAACATATTGACCAGGTACAAAGCACACTCAAGCGGCCCATGCTGCTGGAAAACCCATCGACTTATCTGCAATTGGAGCGTTCCACCCTGGCTGAAACCGACTTCATCACCGAGGTCATCCGTCGCACCGGTTGTGGGCTGCTGTTGGACGTCAACAATGTCTACGTCTCATGCATCAACCACCAACGTGATCCGTCTGCCTACATCGATGCACTGCCATTACAGGCCGTGGGCGAGATTCATCTGGCCGGGTTTGCCGAAGACAGCGACAGCCTCGGCGATCGCCTGCTGATCGACGATCACGGCGCGCCCGTCGATAACGCCGTGTGGCAGTTGTATGAACAGGTGCTGGCGCGCATCGGCCCGATACCGACACTGATCGAACGCGATAATCAGGTGCCCGCATTGTCGGTGCTGCTGGCTGAAGCCCAGCATGCCGATTGGCTGTTAACGCAGGTGCGCCCATGAGCCATCAAGCCACCTTCGCCAAGGCCTTGCTGGCGCCCGGCCAAATCTGTCCAGACGGCCTGTTCAGTGGCAACGGCGCCGACCCGGCCAGCCGTTTCGCGGTGCATCGCAACACAGTGCACAACGGGTTGATCAACGCGCTGGCAGTGGCGTACCCGGTGACGCAGCTCCTGGTGGGCGAAGCGTTCTTTCGAGCCATGGCCGGTCTTTACGTGCAGGCGTGCCCGCCCACCAGCCCGCTGATCAGCGAATACGGCAGCACATTCGCCGACTTTATCCAGGGCTTCGAACCGGCGGCGAGCGTGCCTTACCTGGCGGATATCGCACGCTTGGAACGCCTGCGGGTCCGCGCGTACCACGCCGCCGATGACCGCCCGCTGGAGCCGCACACCGTACTTGCTGCCCTGCAGGCCCGCGCCGACCTCGGCACGGTGCGCCTACGGCTGCACCCCAGCGTCGCCACCATGGCGTCGGCGTATGCCGTGGTCGCGGTGTGGGCGGCGCATCAGACCGAAGGCGGCCTGGCCGCCCTTGATCCCGGGCATGCCCAAAGCGCACTGGTCCTGCGCCAGGGCCTGGAAGTCAAAGTGTTCGCCATCGACGCAGGTTCAGTGACCTTTATCCAACGCCTTGCCCAGGGCGAAGCCTTGCAGACCGCCGTAGAACGGGCCCTGGAGGCCAGCAATGACTTCGACCTGCACCAATGCCTGACGCTGTTAATCAGCCATCACGCCATCACTCATTTACACCTGGACTCAAAGGTATCGCCATGAACACCAGCACACAGTGCCTGATCAAACGGGCCATCCAGCTTTTTGAACAAATCCCTTACAGCCTGATCGCCTTCCTCGCGCGTTTTTCCATCGCCGCCGTGTTCTGGAAATCCGGGCAGACCAAGGTCCAGGGTTTTGCCATTGACCTGATCAACGGCACCTTCGAGCTGGGAGAGCCGCGCCTGGCGGCTTCGACGCTGCCGCTGTTTCGCAGCGAATACAAGGTGCCATTGCTGTCGCCGGAAGTGGCCGCGCACCTGGCCGCCTTCGCCGAGCATTTTTTCCCACTGCTGATACTGCTGGGATTGGCCACGCGGTTCTCCGCACTGGCCCTGATCGGCATGACCCTGGTGATTCAACTGTTCGTCTACCCGGACGCTTATCCAACCCACGGCACCTGGCTCACCGTACTTTTGCTGCTGGTTGCCAAGGGGCCGGGGCGTCTGTCCATCGATCACCTGATCGCACGGCGCTACCGTTAAAGCCGGTCCAGAGCCTCGCCGCTGCGCTTGAACCACTCCACCAGGTAATCGGCCAGCACCTGGGTGCGGCGCGGCAGGCCGCCCTGGTAAGGGTGAACCAGATACATCGGCTGACTTCGCGTTTGATAATCGCGCAACAGCCAGCGTAAACGTCCGTCAGCCAGCTCTGCCGGCAGCACGTAGGACGGCAGACGGGCGATCCCCGCCCCCACCAGCGCGGCTTTTTTCAGCAGGTTGTAGTGATTGGAGGCGAAGGTGCCGCTGACCCGTACCCGCAGCAATTCGTGTTGCTGGTGGTACAGCCACTCTTCGCGGCCGCTGTAGTGGCTGTTGAGCAGGCAACGGTGCGTGGCCAAGTCCGCCGGAGTTCGCGGTTCGCCGTGCCGTTCCAGGTAGGCCGGGCTGGCGCAGGTCATTTCGTGCCAGGCCAGCAACGGTTTGGCGACAAGGCGCTCATCTTCAATCGCCCCCGAGCGCACCCCCAGATCGAAACCGTCCCGGGCCAGGTCCCGGTAGCGGTTGTTCAGCTCCAGCTCGATCTGGACCTGCGGATAGCGCTCAGTGAACTCCAGCAGCACGCCATCGAAAAAGGTTTCCCCCAGGGAAACCGGCACCGTCATGCGCACCGGCCCCGCCAGGTCGTCCTTGAGTCGCGCCAGGGCCTGACGCGCCCGCTCCACCTGCACCACCAAGGCCTGGGCCTGAGGTAGCAACGCCGCGCCGGCGGCCGTCAGGCTGAGCCGGCGGGTGGTGCGGTGCAGCAACACCACGCTGAACTGCGCTTCGAGCTGGCTGATGCGCTTGGACAGTTGCCCCTTGCTGCAACCCAGTTGTTCGGCTGCCAACGTAAAACTGCCCGCTTCGATCAACACGGCGAAGGCCGCCAGGTCATCCATTTCGCTCATGGATTGTTTCCATTTGAAAACCAAAAGTTGCCTATTAGCGCGTTTATCCCATGCAAAAGCCAGCCTAGACTGGCCCTTCAATCAGCCCTTTAAGGAATAGCAACATGAAAATCCTATTGATTGGCGCCAACGGCACCGTCGGTTCAGCCGTCAAGGCGGAGCTGGCTCAGCGTCACGAGGTGATCAGCATCGGTCGCAACAGCGGCGATTTCCAGGTGGACATCAGCGACAGCGCTTCCATCCGCAAGCTGTTCGAACAGACCGGCAACTTCGACGCCCTGATCTGCGCCGCCGGCAGCGTGAACTTCGTGGCGCTGGGCGAGATGCAGGACAGCGACTTCGAACTGGGCCTGCGTGACAAGCTCATGGGCCAGGTCAATCTGCTGCTGATCGGCCGCGAGTACGCCAACGATGGCGCCTCCTTTACGTTCACCAGCGGCATTCTCAACCGCGACCCGATTCGTACCGGCGCTTCGGCGGCCTTGGTCAACGGCGCAATCGATGGGTTTGTCAAAGCCGCCGCGATCGAATTGCCGCGCGGTCTGCGCGTCAACTCCGTGAGCCCGACGGTGCTGGTGGAAGCCATGGGCAGCTATGCGCCGTACTTCCGTGGCTACAAGCCGGTCACCGGTGCCGACGTGGCATTGGCCTACGCAAAAAGTGTCGAAGGCTTGCAGACCGGCCAGACCTTTATCGTGGGTTGACTGTAGTGTCTGTCAGAACTGCCTGAAGCTGGCGAGTGGGCTTGTGATGCAACGCCAGCCTGCGTAACGTGACGGCACTTGCCTGGAGACCCTTTATGCGTGCCGCCCGTACCTTTGCCCTGTTCGCCTTGCTTCCTTTGTTCGCCGCTTGCCAGATGTTTGAAAGCGAGCCAGCCAAACCCTCCCTTGCCGGGTTGACCCGCATGCAGGGCGAACTCACGGCCGATGGCGGCAAACTGCTGTTCCAGCCGTGCAACGACAAGCGCAACTACGTGGTCAAGGACACCGGCGGTACCAGTATCCTGCAGGAAGCGGCAGCGCTGGCCGGGCAGCAAGGGGCGTTGTTTGCCGACTTGCGTGGCAAGTTTACCGGCGTGGCGTCCGGCGCCCAGGGCGAAGTGGAGCTGCAGCAGCTGTATCGCGTGGAACGTTCCACCGACGCCTGCAACGACCCGGACTTCAAACGCATGATCCTGCGCGCCAACGGCCACAAGCCGGCCTGGGCCCTGAACGTGGCGGCCAAGGGCATGGTGCTCGAACGCGAAGGCCAACCACCGCTGGCGGTGCCCTATGTGGAAGAACAGTTGGGCGACGGCCGTTTCAACCTGATGACCGAAGCCAATAACGAACACATCGAACTGTGGGTGGCCCCGCAACGCTGCGTGGACAGCGTCAGCGGTAGCCTGCAGCACATGAGCGCCGAATTGCGGATCAACGGTAAAGTCCAGCGTGGCTGCGCGGCTTTCGGCGGTTCACGGGACGATTGATCGGCGCCCGCGCTGTTTTAGCATGACGGGATACCCAGGTTGGGGCTTATAATCGCCGGTTTGCAAAACCGCCGGCCATACCAGACGCCGCACACCGGATCCCGTCATGTTACGAATCACCGAACTCAAGCTGCCCATCGACCATCCCGAAGAAGACCTGCGGCCTGCCATCGTGCAGCGCCTGGGCATCGCCAGTGATGACCTGCTCGATTTCACCCTCTTCAAACGCAGCTACGATGCGCGCAAGAAATCGTCGGAACTGTGCTTTATTTACACCATCGACCTGACCGTCAAAGGTGACGAAACCGCGCTACTGCGCAAGTTTGCCGATGACCGCAACGTCAACCCGGCGCCGGACGTCAGCTACAAAGTGGTCGGCCATGCCCCAGCCGATCTGGTGGAGCGGCCAGTGGTGGTCGGGTTCGGCCCATGCGGCATCTTTGCCGGGCTATTGCTGGCGCAGATGGGCTTCAAACCGATCATCCTCGAACGCGGCAAGGAAGTGCGCCAACGCACCAAGGACACCTGGGGCCTATGGCGCAAAAGCGTGCTCAACCCCGAGTCCAACGTGCAGTTCGGTGAAGGCGGCGCCGGGACGTTTTCCGACGGCAAGCTGTACAGCCAGATCAAAGACCCGCAGTTCCACGGCCGCAAAGTGCTGCACGAGTTCGTCAAGGCCGGTGCGCCGGAAGAGATCCTCTACGTCAGCAAGCCCCATATCGGCACCTTCCGCCTGACCGGCGTGGTGGAAAATATGCGTCAGCAGATCATCGCCCTCGGCGGTGAAGTGCGCTTCGAGCAACGGGTGACCGACGTGCTGATCGAAGACGGCCAACTGAACGGCGTGGTGCTCGATGGCGGCGAGCAGATTTTGTCCAAGCATGTGATCCTCGCCCTCGGCCACAGCGCCCGCGATACGTTCCGCATGCTGCACAGCCGTGGTGTGTACATGGAAGCCAAGCCGTTTTCGGTGGGCTTTCGTATCGAACACCCGCAGTCGTTGATCGACGCCGCACGCCTGGGTAAGTACGCCGGTCACCCGAAACTCGGCGCCGCCGACTACAAATTGGTGCACCACGCCAAGAACGGCCGTTCGGTCTACAGCTTCTGCATGTGCCCGGGCGGTACGGTGGTCGCCGCTACGTCCGAGCCGCACCGCGTGGTGACCAACGGCATGAGCCAGTACTCGCGTAACGAACGCAATGCCAACTCCGGCATCGTGGTCGGCATCACGCCGGAAGTGGACTACCCCGGCGGCCCGCTGGCCGGTATCGAGCTGCAGGAGCGCCTGGAATCCCACGCTTATGTTCTCGGTGGCAGCAACTACGAGGCACCGGCGCAACTGGTCGGCGACTTCATTGCGGGCAAGCCGTCCACCGCCCTGGGCAGCGTGGAACCGTCCTACAAACCGGGGGTGTCCCTGGGCGATCTGGCCTTGGCACTGCCGGACTTCGCCATCGAAGCGATTCGGGAAGCGTTGCCGGCGTTCGAGAAGCAGATCAAGGGGTACTCGCTGCACGATGCCGTGTTGACCGGTATCGAGACCCGCACCTCATCGCCGCTGCGGATTACTCGTAACGAATCGATGCAGAGCCTGAACGTCAAAGGTCTGTTTCCGGCTGGCGAAGGTGCGGGTTATGCCGGCGGGATTCTGTCGGCGGGCGTGGACGGGATCCGGATTGCCGAGGCATTGGCGCGGGATATGTTGGCCAGACGGGGATGAAGCGGCAAGCGGCAAGCGGCAAGCAACAAGCGGTAAGCGGTAAGCGGTAAGTGCGTCTGCTCTGACTTGCCGCTGCTCTCTTAAATATTCGCCCGCAGTACGCTGGCGGGCAGCGGTTCGCCGCGCTCCACACTGGCGGCAACGGCCGATATCAAGGCGTCCAGTGCATAGCCCTGCCCCGCCAGCCACGCCTGATCGTAATACGTGGTGGCGTAGCGCTCGCCCCCATCGCACAAAATCGCCACGATCGAGCCAGACTCCCCCGCCGCTTTCATCTGCTGCGCGGCCATCAGCGCGCCAATCAGATTGGTCCCACTGGAACCCCCTACCCGTCGCCCCAGGCGCTCGGCCAAGTAATGCATCGCGGCCAAGGACAGCGCATCCGGCACTTTGACCATCGCGTCGATGACTTTCGGTAGAAACGACGCTTCCACTCGTGGCCGGCCGATGCCTTCGATGCGCGAACCGCAATCCAGGCGCAGGCTGGCGTCGCCGCTCTGATAGAAGTCGAAGAACACCGAGCGTTCGGCATCGGCGCATAACACGCGGGTGCAATGCTGGCGATAGCGCACATAACGCCCCAGGGTGGCGGTGGTGCCGCCGGTGCCGGGGCTGGAAATCAGCCAGCTCGGCTCGGGGTGCTGCTCGAAGCGCATCTGCTGGAAGATCGACTCGGCAATGTTGTTGTTCGCGCGCCAGTCGGTGGCACGCTCGGCATAGGTGAACTGGTCCATGAAGTGACCGCCGCTTTCCTGCGCCAGGCGTTCGGACTCGGCGTAAATCTGGGTCGGATCCTGCACCAAATGGCTCTTGCCACCGTAGAACGCGATCTGCGCGATTTTTTCCTGGGAGGTGGTGGCGGGCATGACCGCAATGAACGGCAAGCCGAGCAGCCGCGCAAAGTACGCCTCCGAAATCGCCGTGGAGCCGCTGGACGCTTCGATCACCGGCGCGCCCGGTTTGAGCCAGCCGTTACACAACGCATACAGAAACAACGAGCGCGCCAAGCGATGCTTCAGGCTGCCGGTGGGGTGGCTGGACTCATCCTTGAAGTACAACTCGATCCCCGGCAAGCCCGGTAACGGCAGGGGAATCAGGTGGGTGTCGGCGCTGCGCTGGAAATCCGCTTCAATGATGCGAATGGCTTCGCGGGCCCAGGGGCGTTGGTCACTCATCGGGGGTGATCTCTCAAGGATTTTGAACGCAATCTTAGGATGTTTCCTACACTCCACACAGATACAGTGAGGACGCAATCAGACACACAATTGCTAGTGTTTGGCGCGATGCCTTTGTCGACCGCTGTTTATAACAAATAAGAATATAACTTTTGTTTTAACAACTATCGGTACGGGTTAGGGTAGCCACCTATTGAACTTGGATTGGAGAGCATCCCTTGGCTCTGCGTAGCACGTTTACCCGTTTCTTTCAGCTCGAAGCCGCCAGTGGCCTGCTGCTGATCGCCGCTGCGGCGTTGGCGCTGATCGTCAACAACTCGCCGTTGTCGCACCTTTACGCCGCGTTTCTCGACGTGCCCGTGGTGGCGCAGGTCGGTGCCTTGCAAATCGCCAAGCCGGCCCTGCTGTGGATCAACGACGGCCTGATGGCCCTGTTCTTCCTGCTGATCGGCCTTGAGGTCAAGCGCGAGCTGCTCGACGGCCACCTGTCCAAGCCCTCCCAAGTGGTGCTGCCGGGCGCCGCGGCGATTGGCGGCATGGTGGTGCCGGCGCTGATTTACTGGGCCATTAACAAGGACTACCCCGCGGCACTTTCTGGCTGGGCGATCCCGATGGCCACCGACATTGCCTTCGCCCTCGGCGTACTGGCCCTGCTCGGCAAGCGTGTACCGGTGTCGTTGAAACTGTTTTTGATGACCTTGGCCATCATTGATGACCTGGGTGCGATCATTGTGATCGCCGTGTTCTATTCCACCGACCTGTCCGGTGCCGCCCTGGCCGGTGCGGGCGCATGCCTGTTGGCGTTGATTGCGATGAACCGTCTGGGGGTGATCAAGCTCGCGCCTTACCTGATCGTCGGGCTGATCCTATGGGTATGCGTACTCAAGAGCGGCGTGCACGCCACGCTGGCCGGTGTGACCCTGGCATTCTGCATTCCGATGCGCACCAAGAACGCCGAGCCTTCGCCGCTGCTGACCCTGGAACACGCCCTGCACCCGTGGGTGGCCTACGGCATTCTGCCGCTATTCGCCTTTGCCAACGCTGGCGTCTCCCTCACAGGTGTCAGCCTGGAAAGCTTTACCCACCATGTGCCGATGGGCATCGCCACCGGGCTGTTGATCGGTAAGACCGTCGGCGTGTTCGGCTTGACCTGGCTGGCCATCAAAACCGGCCTGGCCGCGCTGCCGGAAGGGGCCAACTGGGGCCAGGTATTCGGTGTGGCGATCCTGTGCGGTATCGGCTTCACCATGAGCCTGTTCGTCGGCTCCCTGGCGTTCGTACCAGGGGCCAGCGAGTTTGCCGGTGAAGACCGCATGGGCATTCTGACCGGGTCGATCCTGGCGGCCTGCATCGGCTATGCCGTGACCGCGATGGCGAGCCGCAAGAAAGCCTGATTACCCAAGTACACGGCGCACAAAAAACCCCAACCGGTGACCCGGTTGGGGTTTTTCTTTACCGCCTGATTAACCCTTAGCGGGTAACGCGGCTGGTACCGTCAACAGTCATGATGCGCACACGGTCGCCGATGCGGAAGATTTCATTTTCCTGCACGGCCTGGACGTAGGCGCGCATGCTGCCATCGTCTTCGCGCACGGTGATTTCGACACCTTGGGTACGGGTCAGACCTTCTTCGGTGGCCGAACCCAACAGGCCGCCGGCCACAGCACCGATCACCGCCGTGACGATACTGCCGCGACCGCCGCCGATGGCGCTGCCACCCACGCCGCCGATGACCGCGCCAGCAGCGCCGCCGATAGGGGTTTTGGTGCCTTCGATTTTCACCGGACGCAGGGATTCGATGGTACCCATGCGAACGGTCTGTACACGACGCGCTTCATCACGGGAGTACGAGTCGCCGGTCAGACTCGAGGCGCAGCCACCCAACAGCAGAGACAAGGTGGTAAAGCAGGCAACCAGTAAAACAGACTTACGCATAGCATCAACTCCAAAGGACAGGTATTCATTAAACGCTGCCGCTTGACGCCTGTCACGGCAAGCCCGGCAAAAAACTGCTTTCATTCAGCCTGAGTACAGACAGCCTGCACCAGACAACTCGACGAACGGTAGCACTGCCCTCCGTCTCAGGACATCCATGGACTATTTCATCATTCTAGTCACAACCCTTGCCGGTCTGTATTTCCACGCCTGGCTCTACGTGCGAATCAGGCGCTGGACTGACCGCGACCTGGCACTGTCGATGGCCGGTGACGATCCGCACAAACGCAGTTTTATGCTGCAGCAGCTGGAAAGCGCCCGCCAGTTGAAGATCAAACGCCGCGATTTGGCTGACTGGTTGAAGAACGCCGCCCAGCGCTACACGCCCGAAGCCTCTTTAACAGAGACTGCGGGGTGAAGGGCATCATTCAGCGTAAGTGACGAAAGGTGAAGCTCAGGGCGCCAGGCGCTCGCGGATCCACTGAGTATCTTGCAGGCGGTAGTTCAGACGGTCATGCAGGCGGCTGGCGCGGCCTTGCCAGAACTCGATGCGCTCGGGCAACAGGCGATAGCCGCCCCAGTGCTCGGGGCAATCGGGCTGGGTATCGCTGAAGCGCTGCTCGGTGACCTTGAGCAGTTCTTGCAGTTCTTCACGGTCACGGATCACCCGGCTCTGGGGCGAGGCCCAGGCACCCAAGCGGCTGCCCAGAGGGCGGACCTGGAAGTACGCGTCCGACTCTTGCGGCGTGACCTTGACCACCCGCCCTTCGATACGCACTTGGCGCTCCAGGCTCGGCCAGAAAAACGTCATGGCCGCGAACGGCCGCGCCGCGAGCTGCTGACCTTTGGCGCTTTCGTAGTTGGTAAAGAAGGTAAAGCCCTGGGTATCCAAGCCCTTGAGCAACAGGATACGGCAGTGCGGCCGCCCGTCCTGATCGACCGTGGCCAGGGTCATGGCATTGGCCTCCACCGGCGGCTGCTCGGTCTTCACCGCATCGGCAAACCACTGGTGAAACAGCGCAAACGGCTCGCTCGGGGCCTGGGCCTCGCTCAAACCGTCCCGTGTGTAGTCACGACGCATATCGGCCAGTGCCTGGGTCATGCGGCTTTATCCTTCTGGTTCAGCGGATCAGTTTTTCGCCTGGTCGTTGGTAGCCGGGGCAGCGGCCTTGGCTTTGGCTGGCGCAGGCTTCTTCGCGGCAGGCTTGGCGGGAGCCTTTTTGGCTGCAGGCTTGGCGGCGGCTTTCTTGGTAGCTGGTGCTTTCTTGGCCGGAGCCTTGGCAGCAGGAGCAGCCGGGGCTGGCGCGTTCTGCACTGCGACCATTTCAGCCACAGGCGGGGTTTTGCCCGAGTTGTACTTGCTCAACAGTGCCAGCATGGTGGTGCGCTGGGTAAACATGATTTCCATGCGACGGTTCAGAGCGCGGCCCTGGGTGCTGTCGTTGGCGGCGCGCGGCATCAGGTCGCCCATGCCACGCAGCATCAGGCGGTCCTGCTTGAGGCCGCTGAGGCTGAAGATCGAGGCGATGGACTGCGCACGCTCCTTGGTCAATGCCTGGCTGGCCGGGGCACTGCCGGTGGCATCAACGTGACCCAGCACCAGCACGGCGGTTTTGGGATCGGATTCAACCGCTTTGGCCACACGGGTAAAAGGCCCCAAAGTCACCGGCAACAACATCGCCGGGCGCTTGGGATTGTAGGAACCATCCACAGGGGCAATGACCACCAGCACGTTGTCGCGGCGTTCCAGTTGCAGGTTGCTGTCCTTGATGGCGGCACGCAGGCGCGGCTCATAGTCGTCCAACCAAGCCTGGGTGATTTTCGGATCGGGCATCTGCACGTTGGTCACATCGACCTTGGCCAGTGGCTTGGGCTTGCTTTCGAACGGCCACCACCAGTGAGTTTCAGTGTCGGCCTTGGCGACGGTCGGGGCCGGGGCCGGATCTGCGGCTTTGAGATCGGCTTTCAAGTCGGCCTTGGCATCGGCGGCCTTGGCATCAGCGGCCTTGGCATCGGTGTTCTTGGACGAAAATGGCCACCAGCTGGAACCGGTGTCGGCCTTGGCAACCGGTGCCGCAGTGGCAGGTGCAGGCGCAGCGGCAGCCGCGGTAGCCGGGGCGGCAGGCTTGGCGCCGGCGGCGGGTTTAGCGTCCGGTTTGGCATCGGTCTGGCTTACTGCGTCCTTGGCAGCCGTCTTATCCGATCCAAATGACCACCAATTCCCGCCTTCGGCATCATTTTGTGGAGTTTGTGCACATCCGGTAATAGTGAGGCAGAGCGCCAGAGCCAAGGACTTGTTCGATAACATGAGATATCCACAAAATGAGAAAAGAAACGGGGGTCTGGGTGACCCGTTAAACAGACGCTTACAGAACATTAAAGTTACATGATTTCGTTCAGCGCCTTTTATAGTTGCCTTTGTAACAAAAAATTGTGAAACGGCAAGGGTTTTACAGACAACCGGCCAATATTCTGACCAACTTCTGGGCACGCGGGTCCATAAGTACATAAGGGCCGAGTGTATTAGTCACGAAACCAAACGCTACATCATGTTCCGGATCGGCAAAACCCACCGAGCCGCCAGCCCCAGGATGGCCAAAAGCATGAGCGCCAAGGCCGAATGTAGCGTTGGGCAGTTGGGGTTGATCCAACATGCAGCCCAGGCCGAAGCGGGTTTGGGTCAATAAAGTTTTATCCGGTCCGATACTGTGTTCGCGAGTCAATTGTTCGAGCATGTCGGCTTCCAACAAACTACCGTCCAACAAACCACTATAAAAACCAGCCAGGCTACGTGCATTACCGTGACCATTTGCCGCTGGTTGCTGCATTCGCCGCCATTCGGGTTTATTAGTGCTGGTCAGAATAGACGGTGGGTTGGCAAATGCCCGCGCGGTCATGGAGGTAGGTTCACGCATCATTACTTGCAGTAAACGTTGCGCGGCTTCATCGCCCATATTGCCTTTGCTACGCGCTATATGAGCAACACGGTGAAACTGGTCATCGGCCAGCCCCACATGAAAGTCCAGCCCCAGCGGCTGCGCGACCCGCGCCACAATGGACTCGCCCGGCCCACGGCCATCGGCACGGCGCAGCAGTTCGCCCACCAGCCAGCCGTAGGTAATTGCCGCATAGCCATGGCCCTGGCCCGGTGTCCACCAAGGGGCCTCGGCGGCCAGGGTGTCGACCATCAGGTTCCAGTCATACAGCGCTTCGGCCGGCAGCATGTCGCGGATCGCCGGCAGCCCGGCCTGATGGCAGAGCAGTTGACGCAGGGTGATGCTTTCTTTGCCGGCCGCCGCGAACTCCGGCCAGTACCGGGCGACCGGTACGTCCAATTGCAACTTGCCCTCGGCCACCAATTGCAGGGCCGTGACGGCGGTAAAGGTTTTGGTGCAGGAGAACAGGTTGACGAGCGTGTCGCTGTGCCAGGCCTCAGCCCCATCCTTGTCGGCGGTACCGGCCCACAGGTCGACGACGCTCTCACCGCCGATCTGAATGCACAGCGCCGCGCCACGCTCTTGCGGGTCATCGAACAGTGCGGCAAAGGCTTCACGTACCGCTTCGAACTGGAGCTCGTAATGACCCTGAATCTGCACCTAAGTCCCCTCGTAAAGCGCCATAAAAAGTGGCCGACATTGTTCCAGCCCTTGTGGGGTTTGTGAACCCGTCAGCCTTGAATCAATGACCGTTTCCAGCATGACCGCCGGCATGCCCGGCGCCCTGCCCCGGGCCTTTGCCTTCATGCCCTGGGCGCCCGCCCCCCTTCTCCTGAGGGTTTGCGGCGGCAGAGGCCTTTTCCGCTTCCTTGCCCAGTTGCTCGACCGCCGCCAGGTTGCTCTTGCGCACGCTCTCGACAAAGCCCTGGAACGGCATATCGGTGATGCCCACCAGACCGAAATGACCGTTTTCACCGTCCAGCAAACGCCCGGTCACGGGTTGGTCCAGGTACTGAAACCAATGCACGCCGACAATCGACGGCTCGGCCATGGCTTGCTTGAGGAAGTTGGCATATGCCGCGCCACGATCCTCTTCCCTGGTAAGTTGCGTCACACCGCCCCAGAACGGCCCGCGATCGGCCGAGCCGAAGTTGAATTCGGTGATTAGCACCGGTTTATCCAGCGCACGCAAGGCGGCGAAGTCGTAACCGTCCTGGGGTTTGAGGGTGTACATATTGAAACTCAACACATCGCAATACTGGGCGCAGGACGCCACGGCCTCTGGCGTACTGACCGCAAAACGCCCGCCCAGCAGCAGTTGATTGGGGGCGTGCCATTTCAGCGAGTCGGAGATGGTCTTGAAGTACGCATCGGCGAAGGTTTTCTGGAAATATTTAAAGTCGGCCTCGATTTCGGGATGCACTGAGTTGGGCATCGGCGGCTCGAAGCCAGGGTCTTCCATCAGCTCCCAACCGGCCAGTTCGATCCCCCAGGCTTTCGATAGGCCTTGCTCGTTGCGGTATTTGTCGCGCAATTGCTTGAGGAACGCCCGCTTGGCCGGCACATCGGTGGTCATGCGTAAGGTGCCGTAGGCCAGGGCATAGCGGGCCTTCGGATCGTCACCGGGGCCGGCCCAGGCCAGTTCGTTATCGGCGAAGAAGCCAATCAGCCAGGGGTCGTCGCGATGGTCGCGGGCTGCGATGGCCACTGCACGTTCGGTGGCCATGGCAAAGCGCGGGTCGAACGGATCGGGCATGCCGCCCCACCAGTCGGTGCCAGTACTGATACTGGTGTAGTCGCCGACGATGGACAGCGGCAAGGTGTACGGCACACGGTCGGCGGTGGCCAGGTCCGGGTCGCTCCAATTGCCTACGGTGTTAAAGCCCCAGGCCTGCAGGCGGTCGAGGGTATGGCTGACCCAGCGTTTCTGGTCGAACCCTGCCGTGCCGTAGGCGCGTTCCAGGTTGGCGCCATAAAAATCGTACCAACGCCCAGCGCCGAAACTGCGACCCTCGCCCGAGCCGTTGCCGGTGCGGTGATCCGCGCTGCCGTAATACTTGTCGAAAGGCTCGCCGGCCTTGGGCAAGGCGGCGAACATCCATTCGCGGCCGGCCACGTAAGTCTGGCTGTTATCCGGGGCTACGGTGTTCACACCGAGGGAATAGAACGGATGCCCCTGGGGCGTTACCAGGTACCAGCGGCCGTCGCGTTTTTCGGTGCGGAAAAAGCCGCTGGCGGTGAAAGCCGGGCCTTTGTTCCAGCCGCCGTAAGGGTCCAGTGCGGATTTGTCCCGGGTGGCCAGCCAACCCTGCAATTGTTGCTGCTCCTTGACGGCGGCAGCCTTGAGCTGTTCGTCGCTGCTGACCTTTTCCGGCCAGCGCGCACGGGTGGATTGACCATAGGCATCCACCAGTTCGCTGTAGGCCGCTTTGATCAGCGGCTCCACATCCTGCACGCCGAAGCGCTCCACCAGGATGCTCTGGGCCACGTTGGGCTTGTGCATCGACACGGTCACCGAGACCACCTGGCTGCGGTCGATCTCGCCGGCGCTGCTGGCCAGCAGCACACGTTGGCCGTTCACACTGATCGGCATCGGTGGGCCGGCCTTCATGCCCTGGCTCAGTGGGGAATTGGCTTGCAGCGGGATCAGCAAGGTCTGGGCAGGACCGGCCGGCAGGTCGATGCGGCTGGTCAACGTGCGGCCATCATTGCTTTGCACCTTGACGTACAGGGTCAACGCCCAGTCCATGGCGCTCTGGATACGCAGGCTCACGGCTCCGGACTGCGACCAGTCCCACGCTCCGCTTTGCGGGCTGAGCACCAGGCTCGGTTCGGCCGCCGGGTTGAAGGTGACGCGGCGCAGCACCTCGCCTTCGGGCGTTTGCTCGGCATTGTATTGGGGCAGGCTGGCGTCCTGGGTCGCCACCTTGACCACATCGGCAGGTCGGACGAAGTTGAACAGTGTTTGTTGCCCATCTGGCGCGGCCATTAAAGGCGCCGCGAACAGCAAGGCAAAAAGAGCGGGCAGCGTGCGAATCATACGAGCAAGGTTCTCCCTGACGGCCGATGGATGGCCTGTGATGACGGTGACGAGATAGACCACAAAGTGGGCGAATTCGCCCACGGTGGCTTAAGAAATTTCGCGCCGGAACGGCGGCAACGCATTAAGGATAGCCTTGCCATAGCGTTGGGTGACCAGACGCCGGTCAAGCAAGGTGATGGTGCCCCGGTCCTGTTCGGTTCGCAGTAGGCGACCGCAGGCCTGCACCAGCTTCAGCGAGGCATCCGGCACCGAGATCTCCATGAACGGGTTGCCGCCCCGCGCTTCGATCCACTCGGCCAGCGCCGCTTCGACCGGATCATCCGGCACCGAGAACGGGATCTTGGCGATCACGACGTGCTCGCAATAGGCCCCCGGCAAGTCCACACCCTCGGCGAAACTCGCCAGGCCGAACAACACGCTGGAATCACCACCGTCCACCCGCGCCTTGTGCTTGTTGAGGGTTTCCTGCTTGGACAGGTTGCCCTGGATAAACACCTGCTTGCGCCAGTCGCGGTCCAGGCCGTCGAACACGTCCTGCATCTGCTTGCGTGATGAAAACAGCACCAGGGTGCCCCGGGAGCCTTCGACCAGCTCCGGCAGGTCGCGGATGATCGCCGCGGTGTGGGCCGCCGCGTCCCGTGGGTCGGCCCTGAGGTCCGGCACCCGCAGCACGCCGGCGTCGGCATGGTGGAACGGGCTCGGCACCACGGCGGTAACGGCCTTTTTCGGCAACCCGGCGCGCATGCGGAAACGATCGAACGTGCCCAGCGCGGTCAGGGTGGCCGATGTCACCAAGGCACCGTAGGCCACATTCCACAGGTTGCGCCGCAGCATCTCGGCGGCCAGGATCGGGCTGGCGTTGACCTCGATATCGAACAGGGCGCCGCTTTCGGCCAGGGTCAGCCAACGCGCCATGGGCGGGTTGTCTTCCGGGTCTTCGACGGTGAAGGCGGTCCACAACTCCCAGTTGCCCTGGGCACGGGACAGCAGGCTGCCGAACAGCGGATACCACTCCTCGGCCTGGTTGCTGGCGATGCCGATATTGACCTCGCCATCCATGCCTTCCTTGAGCAGGTCGGTGAGGCGGGTGAACAGATCGGTCAGGCGTGAAAAGCCCTTCTTCAACTCGATGCCCATTTCGCGCATGTGCTCGGGAATCAGACCGCCGACGAAGCGGTGACGTGGCCGCTCGCGGCCTTCCACGTCTTCGCCCGGCTTGAAGTCGGCCACCTGCTCGCAGGCGCTGAACATGAACTGCTGCTGGGTCTTGATCTCCCGCGCCAGCTCCGGCACCTGTTCGATCAGCTTGCCCAGGTCGCCGGGCAGCGGGTGTTGGGCCAGCAGCTTGGTGAGGTTCTTGGCGGTGGATTCCAGCCAATCGGCAGTGGAACGCAGCCGCGTGTAATGGGCGAAGTGGCCGATGGCCTTGTCGGGCAGGTGGTGGCCTTCGTCGAAGACGTACAGTGTGTCGCGCGGATCGGGCAACACCGCTCCGCCGCCCAATGCCAGGTCGGCCAGCACCATGTCGTGGTTGGTGACGATCACGTCGACCTTGCCCATGCCCTCGCGAGCCTTATAGAAGGCGCATTGACCGAAGTTCGGGCAATGACGGTTGGTGCACTGGCTGTGATCGGTGGTCAGGCGTGCCCAGTCGGCATCCTCCAGGGCAGTGGGCCAACTGTCGCGGTCGCCGTCCCACTTATTGCCGGCCAGTTTTTCGATCATGCTGGTAAATAGCTTCTGGCTGGCCTCATCGACTTCGATCTTGAAGCCTTCTTCTTCGAACAGCTGCGCGGTGGCGGTTTGCGCGTGACCTTCCTGCAACAGCACGTCTAGCTTGGACAGGCACATATAGCGGCCACGCCCTTTGGCCAGGGCGAACGTGAAGTTCAGGCCGCTGTTGCGCATCAGGTCGGGCAGGTCCTTGTAGACGATTTGCTCTTGCAGGGCGACCGTGGCGGTGGCGATTACCAGGCGTTTACCGGCGGCCTTGGCAGTTGGGATCGCGGCCAAGCTGTAGGCCACGGTCTTGCCGGTGCCGGTGCCGGCCTCGACGGCCACGACCGCTGGCTCGCCTTCGCGGCGGCCTTCGTCGTCGGTGTCGATATCCCCGAGGACTTTTGCCACTTCGGCGATCATCAGGCGTTGGCCGTAGCGCGGTTTCAAGCTCTTGGCTTCGAGAAAACGCGTGTAGGCGCCCTGGATCGTGGTTTTGAGTTCAGTGCTGATCATGAATAGTCGGGCGCAAAAAACGCTGGATAAATTTTCAGTGGTTCGGATCGGCGGCTATCATACCCCGCTAATTAATCCCGCGCAGAACGGAGTACCGCAATGACCGTCTTTAGCCTCGCTTACACCCTGCATGTCTTGGCCGCCCTGGTGTGGGTCGGCGGTATGTTTTTCGCCTGGATGATCCTGCGCCCCGCCGCTGTGGCGGCACTTGAAGGCCCTGCCCGGCTCAAGTTGTGGGCTAATGTGTTTCAACGTTTTTTCGTGTGGGTCTGGGTGGCGGTGCTGATTTTGCCGATCAGCGGTGTCGGCCTGTTGCATCTGCGCTTCAATGGGTTTGAAACCGCGCCACGTTATGTGCAGGTGATGATGGGCCTGTATCTGGTGATGACCGCATTGTTTATCCGCATCCAGGCGTTGAAATTCCCGGCGCTGCGCACGGCGGTGGCGGCCGAGGACTGGCCGGCGGGCGCCACGGCCCTGGGGCAGATTCGCACATTGGTGGGGATCAACTTGATCGTGGGGCTGCTGGTGGTGGCGATTGCTTCGGCGCGACCGATGTTCTAAACGGCAAGCCTGGGCTTGCCGATTGAGGTGGGGGCACGTCAGAGCCGTTCAATAGTGACGGCACCCGCCGGCCCGGCCGGCCCTGGCTGCCCTTCCAAGCCTGGGCGGCCTTTTTCGCCGCCATCGGCGCGGTACACCAAACAACCCTTGGATTGCCCGCCCTTACCCGGTTTGCCAGCCGTGCCCGCCAGGCCGCCCGGGCCGCCATCGACCCACACCTTGATCTGCTGGGCCGGAAAGTCTTTCGGCAACTGCACTCGCACCTGCGCACCCGACGCGCCTGGCAAGCCATCGCCGCCGTTATCGCCATTGGCGCCGCGCCCAGCCGCGCCCCAGGTGCAGCCGGGGTCTTCGCCGTTGGCACCATCCAGACCGGCGTAGCCTTGGGCTCCGGCACCGCCACGGGCATCCACCGAGAGTTCTTCAGCTGTCAGGGCATTGATGCGCAAATTCAGGTCACGTCCGGGCTTAGCAGGTTTTTCGTGAGTGCCGGGAGCGCCGCGCGAGGTGATCTGACTGCCGTGATCCAATTGCGCATGGCGCACCTGCAATTGCAGCGCGGTGTTGCCGGGCACAATGGCGATGCGCGCGTCGCGGCCCAGGTGCAGCTCGTCCACGCTGACCTGGCTGATGGTGGCCGGCACCAGCAAGGTGCCATAGTCCGCCACGTCCAGGCGCTCCAACTGCAACACACTGGTGCTGCTGGGCAGGCGCATCAGTGAGTTGGTTTCCACACTGACGCTCTGGGCCAGGGCAATGGGGCTGACCAACAGGGCCAACAGAAAAACCTTACGCATCATGGGGCTCCTGAGTGTTTTCAAATTTTTCTTTGGACGCACAGTAACGACTTCTACCGGCGCTTTGCCAGTGAAGGATCAAAAAACTTGAGAACGCAGCGATGCAGATCGGCAATGCCCCTGTGGGTCCCACAGGGGCAAGGGCTGTCAGCGGTTGATTTGGATTTCCGTACGGCGATTCAGCGCACGACCTTCGGCCGTTTTATTGTCGGCGACTGGGTGGCTCTCGCCCGCCCCGGTGACCGAGACAAAACTGCTGCGCGGCACGCCGGCACTGATCAGGTATTCGGTGACCGAATGGGCGCGTTTTTCCGAGAGTTTCTGGTTGTAAGCATCTTTACCGACACTGTCGGTGTGCCCGCTGACACGCAACTGGGCGTTCGGTGCTTCCTGTTTAAGGCGCGTGGCAATGGTGTCGAGATTGGTTTTATCCGCTGCCGTCAACTTGGCCGAATCGAATTGGAAGTGTACGTCGCGAATCACGATGGTTTCTTCCTTGACCACCACCACTTCCTCGACCACTGCTGCTTGCGGCGCGGGCGGGCAGCCATTGGCATCGACCTGCACGCCTTTAGGGGTGCCGGGGCACTTGTCGCGGCTGTCCGGCACGCCGTCGCCATCCTCGTCGCCATCGCCATGCACCCAGCAATAGGCGCCGGCCAGACCACCGACCAGCAACGCACCGCCGCCGGCCCATGACGAACTTTCGGTGGCGCCCAACGCCGCGCCTGTCACACCGCCTACGGCGGCACAGGTGGGCCAGTCGGTTTTTTGCAAGCCTGCGCAACCTGTCAATACTCCGGTTAGCAGAACCAAGGGTAGAGCTGTCCGCATGATGCTCATCTGATTTCTCCTGAGGGGATCGGCGAAGGCCGATGGATGCAGTTAAGACCGCTCTTTTCAACTGCGCCACTGCGTCACACCCCCGTATTTATTAAGGATGAGGGCTCAGCCGGGACTTTTCTCCACCACCCGCTCTAGGCCCGCACGTTCAGCCGCGCTAGTCTCTAGGGTTCTGATGTGAGGATCTGTGATGACCGCTGGTAATTCTGCCCGTACACCCCAGCAAGCCCTGGCTGCCTTGCTCGACCTGCACTCGCCCCAACGCCTGTTGGTGCTGGGCGCCAGCCGGTTCCCGGCACTGGACGCTTTTGAAAAGGCGCA
The DNA here is from genome assembly GCF_007858255.1 of Pseudomonas rhodesiae. Taxonomy (GTDB): domain Bacteria; phylum Pseudomonadota; class Gammaproteobacteria; order Pseudomonadales; family Pseudomonadaceae; genus Aquipseudomonas; species Aquipseudomonas rhodesiae. The sequence goes on from NZ_VFEU01000003.1 coordinate 186,570, forward strand.
TCCGCAGAGCCAGGTGTCCTTCGCCGCGCCCGGCGCGCTGCCCGCAGACCTGGCCGCCCAGCGTTTTGACCTGGCGCTGGTGGTCGATTGCCTGGAGCACCTGTCAAAACCGCAAGGGCTGACCCTGCTCGGCGGCATCCGCAACCTCAATGCCAGCCGCATCGCCGTGCTGGTGGACCTGGCCGCCTGCGACTGGAAGGACACTGACTTCTTCTCCCTGGCACTACAGGCCGGCGAGCGTTTCCAGCGCGACGAGCAGGTGTTGACCCTGTTCACCTACGATCTGCTTGACTATAAACAGGTGCCCGACTGGCTCAACGCCCGGTTCTGGGCCAACCCGGAAAATTTCGGAAAGTATTGGTGGTGATCCCGATGAGTACATCCATTTGCCCCTGCGGTAGCGGCAACCTGCTGGATGCCTGCTGCGGCCATTATCACGCCGGCCACCCGGCACCTTGCGCCACCGCGTTGATGCGTTCGCGCTACAGCGCCTACGTCCTGGGCCTGGTGGACTATCTGGTGGCCACCACTCTGCCTGCGCAACAGGCCGGCCTGGACCGCGAAGCCATCGCCGCGTGGAGCGCCCAAAGCACCTGGTTGGGTCTCGAAGTGGAAAGCTCCGAAGTGTTCGGCGGGCAGCCGGAACACGCATTCGTGACCTTTACCGCACGCTGGCACGACAGCACCGGCGAACATAGCCACCGCGAGCAGTCTTCTTTCGTACAGAATGACGGGCGCTGGTACTTCATTGATCCTACGGTGCAAATCAAAGCCAGTCGCAACGATGCCTGCCTGTGCGGCAGCGGGCAGAAATTCAAGAAGTGTTGTTCCAGCTACCTTTAACCCTTACAGGACTGACGCCATGCTCCGGATATACAGCTTGATGCTGGCGTTGACCCTCGGCCTGAGCGGTTGCGCATCGTGGTTCGAAGACGATTCGCCAGCGCCTCATGTTTCCCTGGTGAAGGTGGAGGTGGTGCGCGCCAAACTGCTTGAGCAGAAATTCAAACTGTTCTTTCGCGTGGACAACCGCGATGACGATGACCTGACCGTGCGCGGCCTGATCTATAAGGTGACCTTGGGTGATTTTGTGTTGACCGAGGGCGAATCCAATGAATGGTTGACGGTCCCGCCGCGCAGCCATGCGGTGTTCAAAGTCACGGTGCGCACCAACCTCTGGCCGCAGATCCGCGATGTGGTGCAGATGCTGAAAAACCCGGACAGACCGGTGCCCTACCGCCTCGAAGGCGAACTGAAAACCGGATTATTCATCGGTTATGACGTGCAGGTGAACCACAATGGCGAGATAATCCCCGGCGATTTTATTCCGGAGCGACATCAATGACTCAGCAACCCCATGTCCATGGTCCTGACTGCAACCACGATCACGATCACGATCATCATGATCACGACCACGGCCATGTCCACGGCCCGAACTGCGGCCACGCTCACCAAGAGCCGGTGCGCAATGCCCTGAAGGACGTTGGTCGCAACGATCCTTGCCCGTGCGGCAGTGAGAAAAAATTCAAGAAGTGCCACGGCGCCTGATCGCGACCCATGACATTCGCTTGACCCCGTGGGAGGACGCCCAGCGCCTCCCACACTGTTTTGCCCCAGGCTTACGCAATTACACAACTCCTGCTTGCGTCGTTTCACCGCGCTCACTAACGTAGCGCCTTTACTGACGCTACCCCCCGCAGGAGCTTTGCCATGGCCTCGCCAGCCCTCTCACATTTTCTTCCCCGGTTCGGCGTTGCCGCGGCAGTTGCCAGTGCATTGAGCCTGGCTGGTTGCCAACTCCAAAGCACCCAAGACACCTTGCCGCCGGTGGCCGGCGTGCAGCCCATCAAGGGTCTGGCGCAGAATGTGTCGGTACGCCGCAATGCCCAAGGCATGCCGCTGATCGAAAGCAACACCTTCCACGATGCGCTGTTCAGCCTCGGTTACGTGCACGCCAGCGACCGCATCCAGCAGATGGTCACCCTGCGCCTGCTGGCCCAGGGCCGTCTGGCGGAAATGTCGGGGCCTGAGGTGCTGGACGTGGACCGCTTTATGCGGGCGGTCAACCTGAAAAAAAGCGCCGGCGAGTTGTATAACGCCTCATCGCCGCGCCTCAAGCGCTTCTTCGAGGTGTACGCCCGCGGCGTCAACGCCTATCTGTTCCGTTATCGCGACAAGCTGCCGCCGGATCTGGCCCACACCGGCTACAAGCCCGAGTACTGGAAACCGGAAGATTCCGCGCTGCTGTTCTGCCTGCTCAATTTCAGCGAGTCGGCCAACCTGCAGGAAGAACTGGGCTCCTTGGTGCTGGGGCAAAAAGTCGGCGTCGATAAACTTGCCTGGCTCACGCCGAGCGCGCCCGACGAGCCGATCCCGCTGGCCGAAGCCGACAAACTCAAGGGCATCAACCTGGGCCAGATCACCGGTCTGGCGGGGTTGGATGCGGTCAGTCAGCAGTTGAGCAGCCTCAATGCACTGGCGGTCACCACTTCAAGCAACTGGGCCATCGGCCCGCAACGCAGCCGCGCCGGCAAAAGCCTGCTGGCCAACGACTTGGCGGCGCAGCCACAGGCACCGTCGCCATGGAGCTACGTGCAGATTCGCGCACCTAAGTACCAGGCAGTGGGCGTCTCGATTGCCGGCCTGCCTACGCTGCTGTCCGGGTTCAACGGCAAGGTGGCGTGGAGCATGAGCGCGGTCAAGGGCGACACCCAGGACCTGTTCCTGGAAAAGGTCAAACGCCAGGGCAGCGCGCTTTACTACGAAAACAACGGAAAATGGCTACCTGCCGGGATGCGTAACGAAACCTTCTTCATCAAGGGCCAACGCTCGATCCGCGAAGTCGTCTACGAAACCCGCCACGGTGCCCTGCTCAATAGCAGCCAGGCCTTGACCAGCGGTTTGGGCTTGGCCTTGCAAAGCGCCGACTTCAAAGACGACAAGAGCCTGGACGCCTTCTTCGACCTGTCGCGCGCGCAGAATGCCGGCAAAGCCTCGGACGCCACCCGGGAAATCCGCGCAATCGCCTTGAACATGATCTTCGCCGACGCCAGCAATATCGGCTGGCAGGTCACCGGTCGCTTCCCCAATCGCCGCGAAGGTGAAGGGCTACTGCCGTCGCCGGGCTGGGATGGGCGCTTCGACTGGGACGGCTACGCCGATGCCATGCTGCACCCCTATGACCAGGACCCGGCCCAAGGCTGGATCGGCACCGCCAACCAGCGCACTGCACCGCGCGGCTATGGCATGCAATTGTCCAACACCTGGGATGCCCCTGAGCGCAGCGAACGCCTGGCGCAATTGGCCAATGCCGGCAAGCATGACAGTCGCAGCCTGATCGCCATGCAGTACGACCAAACCACCCCCTTCGCCGCCAAACTCAAGAGCATGTTCCAGGCGCCAGGCATGGCTCAGCCGCTCAAGCAGGCGATCGAGGCGTTACCCGCTGCCGAGCAGGCCAAGGCCCGCGAAGCCCTGACCCGCCTGATGGCCTTCGATGGTCGCCTGGTATCGACCTCCGCCGATGCTGCGCTCTATGAACTGTTCCTACAGGAAAGTACGCGGCAGATCTTCCTCGACGAACTCGGCCCGGAAACCAGCGCCAGCTGGAAAGCCTTTGTGAGCAACGCGCGTTTGTCCTACTCCGCCCAGGCCGACCACCTGCTGGGCCGTGAAGACAGCCCATTCTGGGACGATGTGCGCACCGCGCAGAAAGAAGACAAACCGGCGATCCTCGCGCGCAGCCTGGCGGCCGCCATCACCGCCGGCGACAGCCAACTGGGTGCGGACCACAAGGCCTGGCAGTGGGGCAAATTGCACAGCACCACCTGGAAAAACGCCCAGGGCCAAGTGATCCGTGGGCCGCTGGCCAGTGGCGGCGATCACAACACCTTGAACCCGGCGCCCTACAGCTGGGGCCAGGATTTCAACACCACCCAGGTACCGGCGCTGCGCATGATCGTCGACTTCGGCCAGGCGGAACCGATGATGGGCCAGGGCGGCATCGGCCAATCCGGCAACCCGGTCAGCCCGCACTACGCCAACGGCATTGACGCGGCGCTCAAGGCGCAATACCTGAGTTTCCCGATGCAACCACAGAACTTCGACAAGGTGTATGGCAAGACCCGCCTGACCCTCACCCCAGGCAAGTAAACGCTGCAAAATGCAAGAGGGGGCTTGTTGTGGTGAGGCGGCTCACCCCAGCAAGCCTGCTCAGTGTCGAACGTCCCATGCACTCAGATAGAACTTCTGCGTTCGCCCCTGCCTCATAAGTAACAAGCCCACCTCCCCGGTCACCCCATGGACCTTGTCATCGCCCGCCCGGAAGGCCTTTATTGCCCCGCCGGAGATTTCTACATTGACCCCTGGCGCCCGGTGGAACGGTCGGTTATCACCCACGCCCACGGCGATCACGCCCGCACCGGCAACACCCATTACCTTGCGGCAGCGCCCGGCGAAGGCATCCTGCGCTCGCGCCTGGGCCAGGACATCAACCTGCAGACCCTGCCCTACGGCGAACGCCTGGTGCACCACGGCGTGACCCTGAGTTTCCATCCCGCCGGACATGTGCTCGGTTCCGCCCAGGTACGCCTCGAATACCAGGGCGAAGTCTGGGTAGCCTCTGGTGACTACAAAGTCGAACCCGACGGCACCTGCGCGCCGTTCGAACCGGTGCGATGCCACACGTTTATCACCGAATCCACCTTCGGCCTGCCGATCTACCGCTGGCAGCCCCAGGCGCAGATCTTTGCGGGAATCAATGAGTGGTGGCGTGGGAATATCGCCAACGGCAAGGCCAGCGTGCTGTTTTGTTACTCCTTCGGCAAAGCCCAGCGCATCCTGCATGGTATCGACGCCAGCATCGGCCCGATCCTCAGCCACGGCGCGGTCGAGCCATTGAACCGGGTGTATCGCGACGCCGGCATCTATATCCCGGAGACGCTATACGCCGGCGATTTCAAGAAAAACGACCCGTTGCTGCGCCAGGCGCTGATCATCGCGCCGCCTTCTGCCGGCGGTAGCACCTGGATACGCCGCTTCGGCGACTACAGCGATGCCTTTGCCAGCGGTTGGATGCGCCTGCGCGGCACCCGTCGGCGGCGTGGGGTGGACCGCGGTTTTGTGCTGTCGGACCATGCCGACTGGCCCGGCTTGTTGTGGGCCATCGAGCAAACCGGGGCCGAACGGGTGATGGTCACCCACGGTTCCGTCGGCGTGTTGGTGCGTCACCTGCGCGAAAAAGGCCTGGATGCCCAAGGGTTCACCACCGAATATGGGGACGATGAAGAAGAGGTCACGGCATGAAGGCCTTCGCCGAGTTGTACGCCAACCTCGACGCCACCACCTCCAGCAACGCCAAGCTCGCCGCCTTGCAGGGCTATTTCCGCCAGGCGCCGCCAGCCGACGCCGCGTGGGCGGTGTATTTCCTTTCCGGTGGGCGCCCACGGCAGTTGGTGCCGACGCGGCTGCTACGCGACATGGCCACTGAGGCTTCGGGCATCGAACCCTGGCTGTTCGAAGAAAGTTACCAATCGGTAGGCGACCTGGCCGAGACAATTTCCCTGCTGTTGCCAGAATCGACCTACACCTCCGAGGACGGCCTGGCGGTGTGGCTGGAAGAAAAACTGCTGCCCTTGCGCGGCCTGCCGCCGACGGAACTGGCCGAACGCTTGCCGGCGCTGTGGGCGCAACTGGATCAACCGAGTTTGATGCTGTGTATCAAGCTGATCACCGGCAGTTTCCGCGTGGGCGTTTCGAAACTGCTGGTCACCCGCGCCCTGGCCGCGATGGCCGAGTTGGACAGCAAACGGGTGGCGCAGCGGTTGGTGGGTTACACCGACTTGTCCAACCGTCCTACAGCCGAGGGTTATCTCAAGCTGATCGCCGCCGAATCGTCCGACGAACACGCGCAGCGTGGCGGGCAACCGTATCCGTTTTTTCTGGCCCATGGCCTGGCGCAACCGGTGGAGCAGTTCGACGCCCTGCTGGGCTCCCCCGCCGACTGGCAGGTGGAATGGAAGTGGGACGGCATTCGCGCGCAAGTGGTCAAGCGCGAGGGGCGCCTGTGGGTCTGGTCCCGCGGTGAGGAACTGGTGACCGAGCGTTTTCCGGAGCTGCATGCGCTGGTCAGTGGTCTGCCGGATGGTACGGTGATCGACGGTGAGATCGTGGTGTGGAAGGACGCGGTGCAACCCTTCGCCCTGCTGCAACAGCGGATCGGTCGCAAGACCTTGAGCAAAAAAGTCCTGGAGGACGCGCCAGTGGCAGTGCTCGCCTATGACCTGCTGGAGCACCAGGGCGACGATTGGCGCAACCATTCCCAAGCCGAACGCCGCGCACAGTTGGAGCAGGTAATCGCACAGTGCAACCAACCGGTGCTACTGCCCTCGCCGCTGTTGACGGGCAGGACTTGGCAGGACTTGGCCCGGCAACGTGAAGACTCCCGCAAACTGGGGGTGGAAGGCATGATGCTCAAGGCGCGCGACGGCCTCTACGGCGTGGGCCGCACCAAAGACATGGGCGTGTGGTGGAAGTGGAAGGTCGATCCGTTCAGCGTCGACGCGGTATTGATCTACGCCCAGCGCGGCCACGGCCGACGCGCCAGCCTCTACAGCGACTACACCTTTGCGGTGTGGGATGGGCCGCCAGGCAGCGAGCGCACCCTGGTGCCGTTTGCCAAAGCCTATTCCGGGCTGACCGATGAAGAAATGCGCAAAGTCGACGCCATTGTGCGCAAGACCACCGTGGAAAAATTCGGCCCGGTCAGCAGCGTGACGCCGAGCATGGTGTTCGAGCTGGGCTTCGAGGGCATCGCCCTGTCCAAACGCCACAAAAGCGGAATTGCGGTGCGGTTTCCGCGGATGCTGCGGTGGCGCCAGGATAAACACGTGGAAGACGCCGACAACCTCGGCACCTTGCAAGACCTGCTGAGCTGAGCCCCATCACCCAAAATGGTGCATTGAAAAATCGATGCCCATTTTTGGGCATCTCCTACACTCACAACGCCACCTTCTTGCCTTTTAAAACGCTCATTCGGAACTATGGTGCAGAAATTGCTACTTGGGATCCGTCTGACACCGTTCAGTAACAGTCCTAATCGCGCCACAAGCGCTTATCTTGGTTTCAAGGGATTACATAATGAAAAAAGCATTGCTGACCCTTTCTGCACTGGCTCTGTGCATGGCCGCCGGTACCGCGTTGGCCAAGGAATACAAGGAATTGCGTTTTGGTGTCGACCCGTCCTACGCACCGTTCGAATCCAAGGCAGCCGACGGCAGCCTGGTGGGCTTCGATATCGACCTGGGCAATGCCATCTGTGCCGAGCTGAAGGTCAAGTGCAAATGGGTCGAAAGTGATTTCGACGGCATGATTCCGGGCCTGAAAGCCAATAAGTTCGACGGCGTGATTTCGTCCATGACCGTGACCCCGGTGCGTGAGAAAGCCATCGACTTCTCCAGCGAACTGTTCTCCGGCCCAACCTCACTGGTATTCAAGAAAGGCGCGGGCTACTCGACGCCGGAATCCCTCAAGGGCAAATCGGTAGGCTATGAGCAAGGCACCATTCAGGAAGCCTACGCCAAGGCGGTACTGGATAAAGCCGGTGTGACCACCAAGGCCTATGCTAACCAGGACCAAGTGTATGCCGACCTGACTTCCGGCCGCCTCGACGCTTCGGTGCAAGACATGCTGCAAGCCGAACTGGGCTTTTTGAAGTCGCCAGCCGGCGCCGGCTATGAAGTCAGCGCGGCCATCGACGACCCTCTGCTGCCGTCCAAAACCGCCATCGGTATCAAAAAAGGTAACACTGAGCTGAAGGCCCTTTTGGATAAAGGTATCAAAGCGTTACACGATGATGGCACCTACGCCACCATCCAGAAGAAACACTTTGGCGATCTGAACCTGTACAGCGGCAAATAATGCCTGGGGCGCCCCTGGGTTTGCAGGGGCGCTTTTTTATCGCCATAGGTCCCGATTTATGTTCGAAGAACTGTTGCAAACCCTCGGGCTGAGCGCACTCAGCCTGAAGGGTTTCGGCCCGCTATTGCTGCAAGGCACCTGGATGACCATCAAGTTATCGGTACTGTCCCTGGCCGTCAGCGTGTTGCTGGGTTTGCTCGGCGCCAGCGCCAAACTGTCCAGCCTGCCCTTTTTGCGCATCCCCGCGCAGCTCTATACCACCCTGATTCGCGGCGTCCCCGACCTGGTGCTGATGCTGCTGATTTTTTATAGCCTGCAAACCTGGCTCACCGGCCTGACCGACTTTATGGAATGGGAATACATCGAGATCGACCCATTCAGCGCCGGGGTGATCACCCTGGGCTTTATCTACGGTGCTTACTTCACCGAGACTTTCCGCGGCGCGATCCTCGCCGTGCCCCGCGGCCAACTGGAAGCCGCCACTGCTTACGGGCTCAAGCGCGGCCAGCGGTTTCGCTACGTGACCTTCCCGCAGATGATGCGCTTTGCCCTGCCGGGCATCGGCAATAACTGGATGGTGATGCTCAAGGCCACCGCGCTGGTGTCGATCATCGGCCTGGCGGACCTGGTCAAGGCCGCACAGGATGCCGGCAAGAGCACCTATCAACTGTTCTACTTCCTGGTACTGGCCGCGTTGATCTACCTGCTGATCACCAGTGCCTCCAACTTTGTCCTGCGCCGTCTTGAACGCCGCTACTCCGCTGGCGCCCGGGAGGCCGTGCGATGATCGAACTCTTGCAGGAATACTGGCGCCCGTTTCTGTACAGCGACGGCCAGCACATCACCGGCCTGGCGATGACCATGTGGCTGCTCAGCGCTTCACTGGTGATTGGGTTTCTGGTGTCGATCCCGCTGTCCATCGCCCGCGTCTCGCGCAACCCGCTGGTACGTTGGCCGGTGCAGTTCTACACCTACCTGTTTCGCGGTACGCCGCTCTATATCCAGTTGCTGATCTGCTACACCGGCATCTACAGCATTGCCGCCGTGCGCGCGCAGCCAGTGCTGGATGCGTTTTTCCGCGATGCGATGAACTGCACCATCCTGGCCTTCGCCCTCAACACTTGCGCCTACACCACGGAAATTTTCGCTGGGGCGATCCGCAGCATGGCCCACGGCGAGGTCGAAGCGGCCAAGGCCTATGGGCTCAGCGGTTGGAAGCTCTACGCGTACGTGATCATGCCGTCGGCGCTGCGTCGTTCGCTACCGTACTACAGCAACGAAGTGATCCTGATGCTGCACTCGACCACCGTGGCTTTCACTGCGACGATTCCCGACATCCTCAAAGTGGCCCGGGACGCCAACTCGGCGACCTTTATGACGTTTCAATCATTCGGCATTGCCGCGCTGATCTACCTGACCGTGACCTTTGCCCTGGTCGGTCTGTTTCGCCTGGCGGAGCGGCGCTGGCTGGCCTTTCTCGGCCCCAGCCACTAAGGAGCCTTCATGCGTCATCGGATTCACGAACTGATCGCGCCGCTGCCCGGCACGGCGCGGCAGATTCACAGTTTTCACTTCGGCCCGGAACACGCCGAAGGCAAGGTCTACGTCCAAGCGTCGCTGCATGCCGACGAGTTGCCGGGCATGCTGGTGGCCTGGCATTTAAAGGCGCGCCTGGCCGAGCTGGCCGCCGCCGGGCACCTGCGCAGCGAACTCGTGTTGGTGCCGGTCGCTAACCCGGCGGGCCTGGAACAGGTGCTGATGGACACCCCGCTGGGCCGCTACGAGCTGGAGAGCGGGCAGAACTTCAATCGGCTGTTTGTCGACCTCGGTGATGAGGTGGGTAATCAGGTCGAAGCCTTGCTTGGCGACGATCCGCAGCACAACGTGCAAGTGATCCGTGCCGCGCTGCTCTCCGCCCTGGCCGGCCAAGGCGCCGCGACCCAGTTGCAATCCCAGCGCCTGGTGTTGCAACGCCTGGCGTGCGATGCCGACCTGGTGCTGGACCTGCACTGCGACTTCGAAGCTGTGGCGCACCTGTACACCACGCCGCAAGCCTGGCCGCAGGTGGAGGCGTTGGCACGTTACCTGGGCTCGGAAGCCAACCTGCTGGCTACGGATTCGGGCGGACAGTCGTTCGACGAATGCTTCACCCTGGTGTGGTGGCAGTTGCAGCAGCGCTTCGGCGCGCGGTTTCCGATCCCCATGGGCAGCATCGCGGTGACCGTCGAACTGCGCGGCCAGGGCGACGTCAACCACGGCCTGGCCAGCCTCGACGCCCAGGCGATCATCGATTACTTGATCCGCTTCGGTGCCATCAACGGCCAGGCCTCGCCGTTGCCCGACCTGCCTTACCCGGCCACGCCACTGGCAGGCGTAGAACCGGTGGCCACGCCAGTGGGCGGCTTGCTGGTGTTCGCCGCCCTGCCCGGCGAATATCTGGAAGCCGGGCAATTGCTGGCCGAAATCATCGACCCTATTTCCGACCGCGTAACGCCCGTGCACTGCCGCAAGGCTGGCCTGCTTTACGCCCGTTCGCTGCGCCGCATGGCCACTGCCGGGATGGTCATCGGCCATGTCGCAGGCACCGAGGCCTACCGCAGCGGCTATCTACTTTCGCCTTGAGGATGCACGCCCCATGTACAAATTGACCGTTGAAGGCCTGCATAAAAGCTATGGCGACAATGAGGTGCTCAAAGGTGTCTCGCTCAAGGCCAAGACCGGTGACGTGATCAGCCTGATCGGCGCCAGCGGCTCGGGCAAGAGCACCTTCCTGCGCTGCATCAACTTTCTGGAAACCCCCAACGACGGCGCCATGACCCTCGACGGCCAGCCGATCCGCATGGTCAGCGACCGCCACGGCATGCGCGTGGCCGACGACGCCGAACTGCAACGCTTGCGCACCCGGCTGGCGATGGTGTTCCAGCACTTCAACCTGTGGAGCCACATGAGCGTGCTGGAGAACATCACCATGGCCCCACGCCGGGTGCTGGGTTGCAGCAAAAAAGACGCCGAAGACCGCGCCCGCCGCTACCTGGACAAAGTCGGCCTGCCGGCCCGCGTGGCCGATCAATACCCGGCGTTTCTTTCCGGCGGTCAACAACAACGTGTCGCCATCGCCCGCGCATTGGCGATGGAACCGGAGGTGATGCTGTTCGACGAACCCACCTCGGCCCTCGACCCGGAACTGGTGGGCGAAGTGCTGAAGGTGATCCAGGGCCTGGCCGAGGAAGGCCGCACCATGATCATGGTCACCCATGAAATGAGCTTCGCGCGCAAAGTGTCCAGCCAGGTGCTGTTTCTGCACAAAGGCTTGGTGGAGGAGCAAGGCGCGCCGGAAGACGTGCTGGGCAGCCCCAAGAGCGAGCGTCTGCAACAGTTCTTGAGCGGTAATTTGAAGTAAACCTTTGTGACGCCTGGAGGGTCTGTGGAATAAGCCCTCCAGAGCGTCAGCCATCGCATGGCAAAACCCCACGACTTCGCCAGGCAATGGTTCGCCGCCAAAGGCTGGAAACCGTTCGCCTTCCAAAAAGCCGTGTGGACGGCGGTCAAGGAGGGAAATTCCGGCTTGCTGCATGCCAGCACCGGCGCCGGCAAGACTTACGCACTGTGGTTTGCCGCGCTCAATCGCTTCGCCATTACGCGACCGCCGGCCACCGGCAAACGCAAGCCACCGGCCGAGCCGCTGACGGTGTTGTGGATTACGCCGATGCGCGCCCTCGCCGCCGACACCGCGCGCGCCTTGGAAGCGCCGCTGGCGGCGTTGCAAATCCCGTGGACTGTCGGCCTGCGCACCGGCGACACCAGTAGCGCCGAGCGCGCCCGACAAACCCGTCGCCAGCCGACCACACTGGTCACCACCCCGGAAAGCCTGACCCTGATGCTGGCCCGCGCCGACAGCGAAGCCAGCCTGGCCCATGTGCGCATGGTGGTCGTGGATGAATGGCACGAACTGATCGGCAACAAACGCGGGGTGCAGTTGCAACTGGCCTTGGCACGCTTGCGCCGTTGGCATCCTGACTTAATGGTGTGGGGGATTTCCGCGACGCTGGGTAATCAATCCCACGCCTTGGGAGTACTGGTGCCACAAGGCGGCGGGATCAATGTGCAGGGGCAAACGGCCAAGGCGCTGCACGTCGACACGTTGCTGCCGCCAGTGTCCGAACGCTTTCCCTGGGCTGGGCATATCGGATTGAAAATGCTGCCTCAGGTGGTGGCCGAGGTGGATGCCAGCATCAGTTGCCTGGTGTTCACCAACACCCGCGCACAGTCGGAAATCTGGTACCAGGCCCTGCTTGATGCGCGGCCGGATTGGGCCGGGCTGATTGCTTTGCACCACGGTTCGCTGTCCCGCGAGACCCGTGATTGGGTCGAACGGGCGCTCAAAGACGGGCAGCTCAAAGCGGTGGTGTGCACCTCCAGCCTGGACCTGGGGGTGGATTTTCTGCCGGTCGAGCGAGTGTTGCAGATCGGCTCGGCTAAAGGCGTGGCGCGCCTGATGCAGCGTGCCGGGCGGTCCGGCCATGCCCCGGGGCGGCCGTCCCGAGTGACGCTGGTGCCGACTCACAGCCTGGAACTGATTGAAGCGGCGGCGGCCCAGGACGCGATCGCCGAGCGACGCATCGAAGCCCGCGAATCGCCCTACAAACCCTTGGATGTACTCGTACAGCATCTGGTAAGCATGGCCTTGGGCGGTGGCTTTATGCCCACGTCGTTGCTGGAGGAAGTGCGCGGTGCCTGGGCCTATCGCGACCTTACTGACGCCGACTGGGCCTGGGCCCTGGGCTTTGTGCGCCACGGCGGCTTATCGCTGACGGCCTATCCGGACTACCGCCGCGTGGAGCCTGACGAACACGGCATCTGGCGTGTACCGGATGCACGCTTGGCCAGGCGCCATCGCATGAGCGTGGGCACCATCGTCAGCGATGCAAGCATTCAGCTGAAATTCTGGAGCAAGGGCGGCGGCGGCAAGAACCTGGGCAGCGTCGAGGAAGGCTTTATCGCCCGGCTCAAACCTGGGGATGGCTTCTTGTTTGCCGGGCGTTTGCTAGAGCTGGTGCGGGTGGAAAACATGACTGCCTATGTACGCCGCAGCAACGCCAAAAAGGCCGCCGTACCGCGCTGGAATGGCGGGCGCATGCCGCTTTCCAACGAACTGGCCCAGGCCGTGGTGGAACGTTTCGATGCTGCCGCCCATGGCCACTTCGACGGCCCGGAAATGCGCGCCGTGCAGCCGTTGCTACAGACCCAGTTGCGCTGGTCGGGCCTGCCGACACGCGAGCATTTGTTGGCCGAAGCGCTGAAGTCACGGGAGGGTTGGCACCTGTTCCTCTACCCGTTCGCGGGGCGCCAAGTGCATCTGGGCCTGGCCAGTTTGCTGGCCTGGCGCGTCAGCCAGGGGCAACCCGTCACCTTCTCCATTGCGGTCAACGACTACGGCTTGGAACTGCTCAGCGCTACACATGTGGATTGGCCGGCACTGTTGAATTCTGAGCTGCTGAGCCCGGATAACCTGCTGGAGGATGTGGCGGCCAGCTTGAACGCCGGTGAGCTGGCCCTGCGCCGCTTCCGCGAGATCGCCCGTATCGCCGGGCTGGTGTTCGCCGGTTACCCCGGCGCGCCGAAAAGCACCCGGCAGGTGCAGGCTTCCAGCGGCTTGTTCTTTGAAGTGTTCAAGCAATATGACCCGCACAACCTATTGCTGGCCCAGGCCGGCGAGGAAGTATTGCGAGACGAGTTGGACATCCGCCGCCTGGAAGCGGCGTTGGGGCATCTTTGCACCCTGACGCTGGACCTGCACGTAATCGAACGGCCCACGCCCCTGGCTTTTCCGCTACTGGTGGAGCGGATGCGCGAAAGCATGAGTTCGGAAAAACTCTCGGAGCGCATCGCGCGGATGGTCAAGGATTTGGAAAAAGTCGCGGATAACGGGAAAACTTGATGTATTGCGAAGTGCAGCTTGAAGGCGAAACGTTATGGCTGCTGGCGGAGAAAGCTATCTACTGGCCAGCGCGCCACTGCCTGCTGATCGCCGACGCGCATTTTGGCAAAGCGTCGGCCTATCGCAGCCTGGGGCAACCGGTTCCCCAAGGCACTACCACCGACAACCTGGCGCGACTGGACCGACTGCTGCAGACATTCGACTGCGCGCAGGTGATCTTCCTCGGCGACTTCCTGCACGGCCCCGGCTCCCATGCCAGCGGCACGCTGAGCGCCCTGCGAGCGTGGCGCGCCCAGCATCGCCAACTGCCCATGACGTTGATTCGCGGCAATCACGATAAGCGGGCGGGTGACCCGCCGGCCGACCTCGGCATCGACGTGGTAGCAGAACCGTTGCTGATGGGGCCGTTTGCCTTGCAACACGAACCGGACGCTCACCCCAGCCACCATGTACTGGCAGGTCATGTGCATCCGGTATATCGCTTGCGCGGCAAGGGTCGCCAGAGCCTGCGCTTGCCCTGCTTTCAGCTCGGGCCGCGGGTCAGCCTGCTACCGGCGTTCGGGGCGTTTACAGGGGGCTATAGGGTGGAACCGGACGCCAACCACCGGATTCTGGTGATTGGCGATCAGGAGGTATGGTCTGTCAGATGATGCAGGCCAACCCTAAAGGCTTCAGGCAACGGGCACGGGGGGTGCCTCGTCCGGCCGGGTAGGCTCACCGGGCTCACCGGGCTGCGGATAATCCGGCCCAGGTTGGCCGGGGATGCCGCCCGCATAGGCAGGGTCGGCCATCAGGGACCAGGCCAGAACACCAATCTGATTGGGCTCCAGCCGTGCGAGTTCTGCGCTGATTCGGGGGTCGATCTTCATAAAGTACTCCTCAAGCGTGGCCCGACACACTTCACACGTATCGGGGCAGTACACCCAATAGAGTCACTTTCTTCAGACTAATTCCCTTTACGTGTAGGAGCTTTCGATCAAGCGCGCGGCAAGGTGACGCCAAGCTGACCCTGATACTTACCGCCACGGTCCTTGTAGGACACTTCACAGGCCTCGTCGGATTGCAGGAACAGCATCTGTGCCACGCCTTCGTTGGCGTAGATTTTTGCCGGCAATGTGGTGGTGTTGGAGAACTCCAGGGTCACGTGGCCTTCCCACTCAGGCTCAAGCGGGGTCACGTTGACGATGATGCCGCAGCGCGCGTAGGTGCTCTTACCAAGGCAGATGGTCAGCACGTCGCGAGGGATACGGAAAAACTCCACTGTGCGCGCCAGAGCGAAAGAGTTCGGCGGGATGATGCATACGTCGCTCTTGATATCGACGAAGCTCTTTTCATCGAAGTTTTTCGGATCGACGGTTGCCGAATTGATGTTGGTGAACACCTTGAATTCATCGGCGCAACGTACGTCGTAGCCATAGCTGGAAACACCATAGGAGATCAGGCGTTCGGCGCCTTCGCCACGCATCTGGCGCTCGACGAAGGGTTCGATCATGCCGTGCTCTTGCGCCATGCGGCGAATCCACTTGTCCGATTTGATGCTCATGGCGGGTGTCCTGAATAGCGAGGTGGAAAAATTCTGTGGGGCATCTTACCGGTGCCGGCGTTGGGGTTCAAAGGGCGTGGGGGTTTTCTTGACGAAAGCGGGCCTCTTCATACGCTCCAGCCAGCGGGGCTAGGGCCCACGCTACTGGGTCGGGTGACTGGAAATACCACCGCCAGTCACGAAATTGGAGAAACCTTCGGAAATATCATTGGCACGTTCCGGAAAAAGGGTTAAGGTGGCGCCACTGTGCTGCTTGTGTCACTGAGAATCTCTACACGATATGTTGAATTTCGATCCAACCATCTCCAAGAATTTTTCCTGCTCTTTGCACTCAGTCTCGGCCAGGGCTTTTCCTGAGTCGCAGTTAACTTTGTCCAAGGAGATACACCATGTCTAATCGCCAAACTGGTACCGTTAAGTGGTTCAACGATGAAAAAGGCTTCGGCTTCATCACTCCACAATCCGGTGACGACCTGTTCGTTCACTTCAAAGCTATCCAATCCGACGGCTTCAAAAGCCTGAAAGAAGGCCAACAGGTTTCTTTCATCGCTACCCGCGGTCAGAAAGGCATGCAAGCTGAAGAAGTTCAAGTTATCTAACTTGTACTGACTTAGTCGAAAAAACCCCGCCCTTAAAAGCGGGGTTTTTTTATGCCCGGGATTTGGTATTCGCACCCACTGGTGCCTGATAAAAATGTGGGAGGGGGCTTGCCCCCGATGACGGCTTAGCAGTCGGCACTTGCTTTGACTGATACACCGCTATCGGGGGCAAGCCCCCTCCCCTATTCAGGCATTCAAACTGCGCCGCTATTGAAACAACGACTCGCTCGACAGGCCATTCTTCTCCAGGATCTCACGCAAGCGCTTGAGCCCTTCCACCTGGATCTGACGCACCCGCTCACGGGTCAGCCCAATCTCCAGGCCCACATCCTCCAAGGTGCTGCTCTCATGACCGCGCAGGCCGAAGCGGCGAATCACCACCTCACGCTGCTTGTCCGTGAGTTCAGACAGCCACTGGTCGATGCTTTGAGACAAATCATCGTCCTGCAACAGCTCACAAGGATCCGTCGGGCGATCATCCGTCAAAGTGTCCAGCAGGGTTTTATCCGAATCCGGCCCCAGCGACACATCGACCGAAGACACCCGCTCATTGAGACCAAGCATGCGCTTGACCTCCCCTACCGGTTTCTCCAGCAGGTTGGCGATCTCTTCAGGGGAAGGTTCGTGATCGAGCTTCTGCGTCAGCTCACGGGCGGCCCGCAGGTAGACATTGAGTTCCTTGACCACATGGATCGGCAAGCGAATCGTTCGGGTCTGATTCATGATCGCCCGCTCGATGGTCTGACGAATCCACCAAGTAGCATAGGTAGAAAAACGGAAGCCCCGCTCAGGATCGAATTTTTCAACTGCCCTGATCAGGCCCAGATTGCCCTCCTCGATCAGGTCCAGCAGCGACAACCCACGATTGACATAGCGTCGGGCGATTTTCACCACCAGGCGCAGGTTGCTTTCAATCATGCGCTTGCGCCCAGCCGGATCGCCCTTTTGCGACAAGCGCGCAAAATGGACTTCTTCCTCGGGGGTCAGCAAAGGAGAAAAACCGATCTCATTGAGATACAGCTGGGTCGCGTCGAGCGCCCGCGTGTAATCAATGTATTTGTGTTGCTTTAACGCGGAGGAGTTCTTGGATTTGGTTCGAACTGAAGGTGTAGCAGGTCCCTCATTCGACATCGATTCCATAGCGATGCCGCTCTCCATAAGGAGAACCTCATCGTCGATGTCAAACTCCGGCGCTTCTTTACTGAGAGCCATTGTTATAGTCCTTTGGTGAGTTCGACCTCAAGCTCAAGCGACGCCTTTATCCTTGGCAACGCTGGAGCCTGTTCCTTCTACGCGAGGAACAGGCTGGCAACACATCAACGACGGGGTAGGAATTGCAGTGGATCTACAGGCTTCCCTTGACGGCGAATCTCAAAGTGCAGTTTCACCCGGTCCGTACCAGTTGACCCCATTTCGGCAATTGTCTGTCCGACTTTGACCTGCTGCCCCTCCCGAACCAACAGCCTGCGGTTATGACCGTAAGCACTGACGTAGGTATCGCTGTGTTTGATGATGACCAGTTCGCCGTAACCCCGTAGACCACTCCCGGCGTACACCACTGTCCCATCAGACGCAGCTAAAACAGGCTGTCCCAAATCCCCGGCGATATCAATGCCTTTATTCAAACTACCGTTTGAAGAGAATTTTCCAATTAACACTCCATTTGAGGGCCATCCCCACCCGCTAGGTGCAGGACCGGCAGGGGGTTGCGGCGCCGGTGTGGATGTCGGTTTGCTGGCCGGGGTCGAGGCCGCAGTACCGGCAGGCCGCGTGATGATGGTGGTTTTACTGGAGGACGAAGGTGAGGATGCGGTGCTTGTCACAACCGCCGTAGGGGCCGAGCCGGTGCGTCCATCGAAGCGAATCGTCTGACCCGGATGTATCGTATAGGGCACAGGAATATTGTTTCGAGCTGCGAGAGCTTTGTAATCCCAGCCATAACGGAATGCGATCGAGAATAACGTGTCGCCCTTACGTACCACATACTGCCCGGTGGTGACCGTCGGCTTTTGCGGGGCGGATTTGTTACGGTCAACGACCCGTGCGCCACTGCTTGGCGAGCTTGAACAGCCGACCAACACGGAACTGAACACAAGGCCAAGCACCAGTCGCTGAAAACTTGTTTTACTCATACGCTGCGCAAGACCTGTGAGACTCACCCGCCGCTCCCTTTGTGGTGACTGAATATGAACGCCCATAGCAGGCTTGAAAGATGACGCAAGTATAACTGGGCGCTGAAGTTTTACTGGCTCCCGCGCGAAACCGAGGTTCAAGCGCGGGGAATGTAGCCACCCATCATGTTGACTTGATAGACCCCGCCGTAAGACACATCCGCGCCAACAGAATTCACTGGCCGCGCAAATTGATCAGGCCAGCGGGCCATTGAGCAAGGGCACAAAGCGCACGGCACCCAGTACATGTCGTGAAAAGCCTTCGTCCTCACGAACAATCAGCATCAGCTGCTGCACTTCACCGGAACCGACCGGAATGACCAGGCGCCCGCCCGGTGCCAGTTGGTCGAGCAATGCCTGCGGTACATCGGTGGCCACTGCGGTAACGATAATGCCGTTATACGGTGCCAGCGCCGGCCAGCCTTCCCAACCATCTCCCCAGCGGAACACCACGTTGCGCAGGTTTAACTCCACCAGGCGTTCCTTGGCGCGGTCCTGTAACACTTTGATACGCTCCACCGAAAACACCCGCTCCACCAGCTGCGACAGCACGGCTGTCTGGTAGCCGGAACCGGTACCGATCTCCAGCACCTTGTCCAGCGGCCCGGCCGCCAGCAGCAACTCGCTCATGCGCGCAACCATGTACGGCTGGGAAATCGTCTGGTTATGCCCGATGGGCAGCGCGGTGTCTTCATAGGCGCGATGGGCCAGGGCCTCATCGACAAACAGATGCCGCGGCGTGCGCCGGATCACTTCCAACACCTGGGCGTTGGAAAGCCCCTCTTCGTACAGGCGCTGGATCAAGCGCTCGCGAGTACGCTGGGAGGTCATCCCAATGCCGCGACGCAGCAGATCGTCTTGTTCACGAGCCATCAGCGCAGCCCCTCCAGCCAGCCATCGAGACTACCGAAGGCATCACTGAAGGTGCGATCGAGTTGCAACGGAGTAATCGACACATAACCTTGCATCACCGCGTGAAAGTCGGTGCCGGGGCCGCCATCTTCAGCGTCACCGGCGGCCGCGATCCAGTAACCCTCCTTGCCACGCGGGTCGACCACCTTCATCGGCGCCGCCGCGCGGGCGCGATGGCCCAGACGCGTAAGCTGGATACCGCGAATATGGTCGAGGGGCAAGTTGGGGACATTGACGTTCAGTACCGTGCGCGGCGGCAGGTCCAGGGAACCGTGGGCCTCGACCAGCAAACGTGCGAAATGGGCGGCGGTCGGCAGGTTGTCGAGCTGGCGCGAGGCAAAGGAGAAGGCAAACGAGGTGCGCCCCAGGAAGCGCCCTTCAAGGGCGGCGGCCACGGTGCCCGAATACAACACATCATCGCCCAGATTGGCGCCGAGGTTGATACCCGACACCACCAGGTCCGGCTCCTGCTCCAACAGGCTGTTGATCGCCAGGTGTACACAGTCGGTGGGGGTGCCGTTCACACTGATAAAGCCATTGGGCAGAACGTGCGGATGCAGCGGACGGTCAAGCGTCAGCGAACTGCTGGCGCCGCTCTTGTCCTGGTCGGGGGCAACCACTATGCACTCGGCATAATCCTGCAGCGCGGCATGGAGCGCGGCAAGGCCGGGTGCGGTGGCACCGTCATCGTTTGATATCAGAATACGCATGGGCTGTCCGTCTGCCCCACCGGCACCAGATCAACAAGCTCGCGCACCAAGACAGTGGCGAAGCATCCGGCCGGCAGGACGAATTCCAATTGCAGAATGTCAGGCCCGGGATAATGCCACGTCAACCCGCCAATGGGCAGTCGAAGAATACGACGTTCCTGGCTCATGCCCGCCTTCACCAGCCAATCACGCAGGTCGGCTTCGCTGGCGGCAACCGCCTGTTCCAGCTCGAAGGTGGCGCCGGCGGCAGGCGAATTGCCTTCGCCCCATTGCGGCCCTGTGGGGTGCAAGTCCAGGATCGCCAGGCGCGGGTCGTTGCACTCGGCCTCGCCCGCCGGGAAAAAACTGCGGCTGTCGGTAAACGCCAGCAAGTCGCCCACCTGGGCGCGCTGCCAGGAGCCATCGGCCACGCGCGCCGCCAGGACCTTGTTGAATAGAAAACTGCGCGCGGTGGACAGCAGCCGAGAACGCACATTGCGTTGCTCGGGCAAGGCTTTGCGCGCAGCCCAGTCGCGCGCGTCAACGACGTTGCCACCGTTATGCCCAAAACGCTGGGCGCCGAAATAATTGGGAATGCCATGCTGGGCAATCAGTTGCAAGCGCGCGTCAATCGCGGCGGTATCGGCCACCAATTGGGTCAGGCGCAAGGTGAAACCGTTGGCCGAATGTGCGCCGCGCTGCAACTTGCGTTTATGCCGAGCGGTTTTGAGGATAGTGAGGCTGTCGTTTTCAGCGGCGCTCATGTCCGGGTCGGCCTTGCCGGGCAATTGCACGCTAAACCACTGACGGGTCAGTGCCTGGCGATCCTTGAGCCCGGCATAACTGACGGTGCGCAACGGTACGCCAGCGGCCTTGGCGATGCGCCGCGCTGCCTCTTCGGTGTTCAAGCCGCGCTTTTCCACCCACAGCCACAGATGCTCACCCTCGCCGGTCAGCGGGATATCGAGCACTTCGTCCACTTGGAAATCTTCGGCCGTGGCTTTCAGTACAGCACTGCCCAATGCCTCGCCATAGGCCCGCGGGCCCAGCAGTTGCAGATCACTCATGCGCGCAGCAACAAGGCGACGGAGTGCACCGCAATGCCCTCTTCACGACCGGTAAACCCGAGCTTTTCGGTGGTGGTGGCTTTCACGTTGACTTGATCCAATTCAATTTGCAGGTCCGCGGCAATCAGCGCGCGCATGGATTCGATATGGGGTGCCATTTTCGGTGCCTGGGCCACGATAGTGTTGTCGACATTACCGACCTTCCAGCCTTTTGCATGGATCAGGCCGACCACATGGCGCAGCAGCACCCGGCTGTCGGCACCTTTGAAGGTGGGGTCGGTGTCTGGAAAATGCTTGCCGATATCACCCAATGCCGCCGCGCCGAGCAACGCATCGCTCAAGGCATGCAGCACAACGTCGCCGTCGGAATGAGCCAGCAACCCATGGTGGTGTGCAATGCGCACGCCGCCCAAGGTGATGAAATCGCCCTCAGCGAAACGGTGCACATCGTAGCCGTGGCCAATACGCATAAAAAAACGCCCCGATTTAATTCAGGGCGTGATTCTACCTACTTTTGCCTCACATTAACCGAGCAAAGCACGACCATGGTGTCGCAAATGATCTTCGATGAAGCTGGCGATAAAGAAGTAGCTATGGTCGTAGCCAGGTTGCAGCCGCAGTTCCAGCGGATGGTTGGCCGCTTTCGCTGCCTGCTGCAGGGCTTCGGGCTTGAGCTGCACGGCAAGGAAATCGTCGCGATCGCCCTGATCCACCAGCAGCGGGAGCTTGTGCGAGGCTTCACTGATCAGCACGCAGGCATCCCACTCGCGCCACTTTGAACGTTCTTCACCCAGGTAACGGGAGAACGCTTTCTGGCCCCATGGGCAGTCCATGGGGTTGCTGATCGGCGAAAATGCCGACACCGACAGGTAACGTCCCGGGTTGCGCAACGCACACACCAAAGCGCCATGCCCGCCCATGGAGTGGCCGCTGATGCCGCGCTTATCGGACGCCGGGAAATGCGCCTCCACCAATGCCGGCAATTCCTGCACAACATAGTCATGCATCCGATAATGCTTGGCCCAAGGTTCCTGGGTGGCGTTCAGGTAGAACCCGGCGCCAAGGCCGAAGTCCCAGGCGTTGTCCGGGTCACCCGGCACACCGGGCCCGCGAGGGCTGGTGTCCGGGGCCACGATGATCAACCCAAGTTCGGCGGCCATGCGCTGGGCGCCGGCCTTTTGCATGAAATTCTCATCGGTGCAGGTCAGGCCAGACAGCCAGTACAGCACCGGCAGCTTGCCGCCCTGCTCCGCTTGCGGCGGCAGGTAGACGGCGAAGGTCATGTCGCAACCGAGCACGTGGGAACTGTGTTTGTAGCGTTTGTGCCAGCCGCCAAAACTCTTCTGGCAGGAGATATTTTCCAGGGTCATGGGAGTGCTCCCAGTTGCAAATAGCAAGCTTCAAACGGCAAGTAAGGCGTACACCCACTTGCTGCTGACAGCTTGCCGCTCGCCGCTGCTTCAAAAGTGAATGACGGTACGAATGCTCTTGCCTTCATGCATCAGGTCAAACGCCTTGTTGATGTCTTCCAGGCCCATGGTGTGGGTGATGAACGTATCCAGCGGGATTTCGCCGGTCTGGGCCATCTCCACGTAGCTTGGCAATTCGCTGCGACCGCGTACGCCGCCGAACGCCGAACCGCGCCAGACGCGACCGGTGACCAGTTGGAACGGACGGGTGGAAATTTCCTGGCCGGCACCGGCAACGCCGATGATCACCGACTCGCCCCAGCCTTTGTGGCAGCACTCAAGGGCCGCGCGCATCAGCTGCACGTTGCCGATGCACTCGAAGGAAAAGTCCACGCCGCCATCGGTCAGGTCGACGATCACGTCTTGAATCGGGCGATCGTAGTCTTTCGGGTTGATGCAGTCGGTGGCGCCCAGTTGCTTGGCGATTTCGAACTTGGCCGGGTTGATGTCGATGGCGATGATACGTCCGGCCTTGGCCTTGACCGCACCGATCACCGCCGACAGACCAATACCGCCCAGGCCGAAGATGGCGACAGTGTCACCCGGCTTGACCTTGGCGGTGTTGATCACCGCACCGATACCGGTGGTCACGCCGCAACCGAGCAGGCAAACCTTCTCCAACGGTGCTTCTTTGGGAATCTTGGCCACGGAAATTTCCGGCAGCACGGTGTACTCGGAGAACGTCGAGGTACCCATGTAATGGAAAATTGGCTGACCTTTGTAGGAAAAGCGCGTTGTGCCATCGGGCATCAAGCCTTTGCCCTGGGTGGAGCGAATGGCCTGACACAGGTTGGTTTTGCCCGAGCGGCAGAATTTGCACTGGCCACATTCCGGTGTGTACAGCGGGATCACATGGTCGCCCACCGCAACGGAAGTCACGCCCTCACCGATGGCTTCGACCACCGCACCGCCTTCGTGGCCGAGAATCGACGGGAAGATCCCTTCCGGATCGGCGCCCGAGAGGGTGTAGGCGTCGGTATGGCACACGCCGGAGGCAACCACCCGTAACAGCACTTCGCCGGCCTTGGGCATGGCGACATCCACTTCTACGATTTCGAGGGGCTTCTTGGCTTCGAAGGCCACGGCGGCGCGAGACTTGATCATCCGGTTTTCTCCATCGGGTTAAAAACTGAGGCTGAGAGTGTAAAACATGGCTTACTGATTAATAATCCAGGCAAAAGCAAAACTTTATTGCTGTACAGGGACAATCACCATGCAGGAAAACCGCTGGGAAGGCATCGACGAGTTCGTCGCAGTTGCCGAGTGCAGCCAGTTCACCGCCGCCGCTGAGCGTCTTGGGGTTTCGTCATCCCATATCAGCCGGCAAGTCGCGCGCCTGGAAGACCGACTGCAAACGCGGCTGCTTTATCGCAGTACCCGCAAGGTCACCTTGACTGAGGCGGGCCAGACCTTTTTGCAGCATTGCCAACGCCTGCAGGATGGCCGCGAAGAGGCCTTGCGTGCCGTGGGCGACCTGACCAGCGAACCCAAGGGCATGTTGCGCATGACCTGTGCCGTGGCTTACGGCGAGCGCTTTATCGTGCCGCTGGTGACCCGGTTTATGCGCCTGTATCCACAGCTGCGAGTGGATATCGAACTGAGCAACCGTCAGCTGGACCTGGTGCACGAAGGCCTCGACCTGGCGATTCGCCTGGGCCGCCTGCACGACTCGCGCATGGTCGCCAGCCGCCTCGCGCCGCGACGCATGTACCTGTGCGCCTCACCGTCCTACCTGGCGCGGTATGGTCGGCCCCATAGCCTGTCGGAATTGACTCGGCACAATTGCCTGATCGGCAGTTCGGACATTTGGCAATTGGCCCAGGACGGACGCGAGATTGCCCAGCGCGTGCAGGGAAACTGGCGATGCAACAGTGGGCAAGCCGTGTTGGATGCGGCGCTGCAAGGTGTGGGTTTGTGTCAGCTGCCAGACTATTACGTGCTGGAGCACCTGCACACGGGCGCACTGGTGTCGCTGCTGGAGGCTCATCAACCACCGAATACGGCGGTGTGGGCGCTGTATCCGCAGCAACGACATTTGTCGCCAAAGGTCAGGAAATTGGTGGATTTCTTGAAGGAGGGCTTGGCCGAGCGGCCGGAGTACAGCGCTTGAGTAATGGGTGCCTAGGTGGGGCTCATCGCGGGCAAGCCCGGCTCCCACATTTGACCGAGCTGCATGGGGGAGAAGGTGATCGAATGTGAGAGCTGGCTTGCCTGCGATGAAGTCGACCCGGTGCAACTGACTATCGACGATTGGCCCAACGCAGTCGTAACCACTCCAGATCTTCCGGACGGGTCACCTTGATATTATCCGAGCGCCCTTCGATCAAGCGCGGCGCCTGCCCGGACCATTCCATCGCAGAGGCTTCATCGGTGATCAGCGCATCGGCCACCAGGCTGTCGGCCAATGCGCGGTGCAAGGCCCCGAGGCGGAACATCTGCGGCGTATAGGCTTGCCAGATCAAACTGCGGTCGACGGTTTCCACCACCCGCCCCTGCTTGTCGACGCGCTTGAGGGTATCGCGAGCCGGCACCGCCAGCAGGCCACCGACCGGATCGTCCGCCAACTCAGCCAGCAATTTATCGAGATCATCACGGCTCAGGTTAGGCCGCGCCGCATCATGCACCAAGACCCAATCGTCATCGCAGGCGCCCAGGGCATTGAGCTGCAGCAGTGCGTTGAGTACCGAGGCCGAACGCTCCGCACCACCGTCTGCGCGCTGGATACGCGGGTCGGCAGCACACGCCAGGGCGGGCCAATAAGGATCATCAGAAGCGAGGCTGACCACCAGGCCCTTGAGCAAGGGGTGGTCGAGGAAACAGCCGAGGCTGTGTTCGAGAATCGTGCGTCCGCCCAGTTGCAGGTATTGCTTGGGACGGTCCGCGGCCATACGGGCACCAACGCCCGCGGCAGGAATCACGGCCCAGAAGGCCGGCAAACGCTGACTCATTGGGCCAACTGGTAGAGGGTTTCACCCTCCTTGACCATGCCCAACTCATGGCGAGCCCGCTCTTCGACGGTCTCCGTGCCCTTTTTCAACTCAAGGACCTCGGCATCGAGGACGCGGTTGCGCTCCAGCAAGCGTTCGTTCTCGGCACGCTGATCGGCAATTTGTTGGGTCAGGTCTTTTACCTGCGCAAAGCTGCCATTCCCCACCCATAGGCGGTACTGCAGGCCAGCCAGCAGCAAGAGCAAGACAAGAAACAACCAATTGGGACTGCGCATCGAATATCGGGTATCCAGTGGAAAAAGACAGCCATGCAAAACTTTTGAAGCAACTGATAGCACGAAGCCTGGAAGAACCAGGCTTGTGCTAGATAGTCACCAGATTAGCGCCGAAATTCACCCTGTCGTGAGTTTTCCGACGCAATCCGCCGACTTTTTACCATTTAACCCTCAGCCGCGAAACTCACCGCGACCGTTGTACTTGGCTTTGCCAGCCAGTTGCTCTTCGATACGCAGCAATTGGTTGTACTTGGAAACGCGGTCGGAACGGCACAGCGAGCCGGTCTTGATCTGGCCAGCCGAGGTGCCCACGGCCAGGTCGGCAATGGTCGAGTCTTCGGTTTCGCCGGAGCGGTGCGAGATCACAGCGGTGTAACCCGCGGCCTTGGCCATCTGGATGGCTTCCAGGGTCTCGGTCAGGGTACCAATCTGGTTGAACTTGATCAGGATCGAGTTGGCGATCTTTTTATCGATGCCTTCTTTCAGGATCTTGGTGTTGGTCACGAACAGGTCGTCGCCCACCAGTTGGATCTTCTCGCCGATCTTGTCGGTAAGAATCTTCCAGCCATCCCAGTCGGACTCGTCCAGGCCGTCTTCGATCGAGATGATCGGGTAACGCTGGGTCAGGCCCTTCAAGTACTCGGCAAAACCTTCGGAGTTGAACACCTGGCCTTCGCCGGACAGGTTGTACTTACCGTCTTCATAGAACTCGCTGGCGGCGCAGTCCAGGGCCAGGGTCACGTCGGTGCCCAGGGTGTAGCCTGCGTTGGCCACGGCTTCGGAGATGACTTTCAGCGCATCTTCGTTGGACGCCAGGTTCGGTGCGAAACCGCCTTCGTCGCCGACCGCAGTGCTCAAGCCACGGGCTTTGAGTACGGCTTTGAGGTGATGGAAAATCTCGGTGCCCATGCGCAGGCCTTCGGAGAAGGTCTTGGCGCCAACCGGCTGCACCATGAATTCCTGGATGTCGACGTTGTTATCGGCATGCTCGCCACCGTTGATGATGTTCATCATCGGTACGGGCATCGAATAGACGCCTGGGGTGCCGTTCAGGTTGGCGATGTGCGCGTACAACGGCAGGTCCTGGTCCTGGGCAGCGGCCTTGGCGGCGGCCAGGGATACGGCGAGGATGGCGTTAGCGCCCAGGCTGCCTTTGTTGTCAGTGCCGTCGAGCTTGATCATCGCGTGGTCCAGGGCTTTCTGATCCAGCGGGTCTTTACCCAGCAGCAGGTCACGGATCGGACCATTGATGTTGGCGACAGCCTTGAGGACACCCTTACCCAGGTAACGGCTCTTGTCGCCATCACGCAGTTCCAGCGCTTCGCGCGAACCGGTGGAAGCACCGGACGGCGCACAAGCGCTGCCGATGATGCCGTTATCGAGAAGCACGTCGGCTTCGACGGTGGGGTTGCCACGGGAGTCGAGAACTTCACGACCTTTGATGTCGACGATTTTTGCCATTGTTGTAAACACTCCAAAGTTGACGAAAACGACGCAGCTGAAGGAAAACTTTTGACCGACCGCAAGGGTGGAACAACGGGGCAGGCTTGCAGGCGACAAGACTCAGGCCCGCAGGCTTGAGCGTTTAGCGTGGGATACTCTACCGGAGAAACCCGGCTTACGCGGTCTCTACCGTCGGAAAACTCTTGAC
Source organism: Pseudomonas rhodesiae (assembly GCF_007858255.1). GTDB lineage: Bacteria > Pseudomonadota > Gammaproteobacteria > Pseudomonadales > Pseudomonadaceae > Aquipseudomonas > Aquipseudomonas rhodesiae. The sequence goes on from NZ_VFEU01000003.1 coordinate 213,749, forward strand.
CAGTTCGTCCAACTGCTTGAGCTGGGCCAGGAATGGCTCGAGTTTATCCAGGCGCAGGGCACAAGGGCCGTCGCACTTGGCGTTATCCGGGTCCGGGTGGGCTTCCAGGAACAGGCCGGCCAGGGATTGGCTCATGCCGGCCTTGGCCAGGTCGGTGACCTGGGCGCGACGCCCGCCTGCGGAGTCCGAGCGACCACCGGGCATTTGCAGCGCGTGGGTCACGTCGAAGAACACCGGGTATTCAAACTGTTTCATGATGCCGAAACCGAGCATGTCCACCACGAGGTTGTTGTAGCCGAAGCTGGAACCGCGCTCGCAGAGGATCAACTGGTCGTTACCCGCTTCCACGCACTTGCTCAGGATGTGTTTCATTTCCTGAGGCGCAAGGAACTGGGCTTTCTTGATATTGATCACCGCGCCGGTCTTGGCCATGGCGACCACGAGGTCGGTCTGGCGCGACAGAAAGGCCGGCAACTGAATGATGTCACACACTTCGGCGACCACGGCCGCCTGCGCAGGCTCGTGGACGTCGGTGATGACCGGCACGCCGAAGGCTTGCTTGATGTCCTGGAAGATCCGCATGCCTTCTTCAAGGCCTGGGCCGCGATAGGACGTCACGGACGAACGGTTGGCCTTGTCGAAGCTGGCCTTGAATACATAAGGGATGCCCAGCTTCTGGGTGACCCGCACATATTCTTCACAGACCTGCATCGCCATGTCGCGGCTTTCCAGTACGTTCATGCCGCCGAACAGCACCATGGGCTTGTCGTTGGCAATCTCGATATCGCCTACGCGAATGATCTTCTGGGCCATCGGTTTACGCCTTCTTCTGATGTTGCGTCAGTGCAGCTTTGACGAAACCGCTGAACAGTGGGTGACCGTCGCGCGGAGTCGAGGTGAACTCAGGGTGGAACTGGCAAGCCACGAACCACGGATGATCCGGTGCCTCGACCACTTCAACCAATGCGCCATCGCCCGAGCGACCGGAGATTTTCAGGCCGGCCTCTTTGATCTGCGGCAGCAGGTTGTTGTTCACTTCGTAGCGGTGACGGTGACGCTCGACGATCACGTCCTTGCCGTAGCAGTCATGAACCAGCGAGCCCGGCTCCAGCAGGCAATCCTGCGCGCCCAGGCGCATGGTGCCGCCCAGGTCGGAGGCTTCGGTACGCACTTCGACCGCACCGGTGGCGTCTTCCCACTCGGTGATCAGGCCCACGACCGGGTGACCGCTCTTGCTGTCGAACTCGGTGGAGTTGGCGTCTTTCCAGCCCAACACGTTCCGGGCGAATTCGATGACGGCCACTTGCATGCCCAGGCAGATCCCCAGGTACGGAACCTTGTTCTCACGTGCGTACTGAACGGCCGTGATCTTGCCTTCCACGCCGCGCAAGCCGAAGCCGCCAGGTACGAGGATCGCGTCCACGCCTTCGAGCAGCGCAGTGCCTTGGTTCTCGATGTCTTCGGAATCGATGTAGCGCAGGTTGACCTTGGTGCGGTTGCTGATACCGGCGTGGCTCATCGCTTCGATCAGCGACTTGTACGCGTCCAGCAGCTCCATGTACTTGCCGACCATGGCGATGGTGACTTCGTGCTCAGGGTTGAGCTTGGCGTCGACCACTGCATCCCACTCGGACAAGTCCGCGCCGCCACATTGCAGGCCGAAACGTTCGACCACAAAATCATCCAGACCTTGCGAATGCAGGATGCCCGGGATCTTGTAGATGGTGTCGGCGTCTTCCAGGGCAATTACCGCACGCTCTTCAACGTTGGTGAACTGCGCGATCTTGCGACGCGAGGAAATGTCGATCGGATGATCGGAACGGCAGACCAGCACGTCCGGCTGCAGGCCGATGGAACGCAGTTCCTTGACCGAGTGCTGGGTAGGCTTGGTTTTGGTTTCGCCGGCGGTGGCGATGTATGGCACCAAAGTCAGGTGCATCAGCATCGCGCGCTTGGCGCCGACTTCGAAACGCAACTGACGGATGGCTTCGAGGAACGGTTGGGATTCGATGTCACCCACGGTGCCACCGATCTCAACCATCGCCACGTCAGCATCGCCCGCACCCTTGATGATGCGGCGCTTGATTTCGTCAGTGATGTGCGGAATAACCTGGATGGTCGCGCCCAGGTAGTCACCACGGCGCTCTTTGCGCAGCACGTGTTCGTAGACACGGCCGGTGGTGAAGTTGTTGTTCTGGGTCATGGTCGTGCGGATGAACCGCTCGTAGTGGCCCAGGTCCAGGTCAGTCTCGGCGCCGTCGTGGGTGACGAACACTTCACCGTGCTGGAACGGGCTCATGGTGCCCGGGTCGACGTTGATGTACGGGTCCAGCTTGAGCATGGTGACTTTAAGCCCCCGCGCCTCCAGGATGGCCGCCAATGAAGCGGAGGCAATGCCTTTCCCCAATGAAGAAACAACACCGCCCGTGACGAATATGTAGCGCGTCATGAAAAACCCTAGAAGTCTGCGTTAAAGCGGTCCGAGCCGCCGGGGAAAGCGAAGAGAGGCCGAAGCCCCCGATCACCTGCATTAATCACAGTGCACCTTTCAAAAAAACCGCCGCGTTGTGACAGACCAGCAATGAAACACCGGTACGTTGATCGCTACACATTTTTTGGAATCGCCCAGCAAAGACTGCTTGGTAATCGGCAACTGCTGCGATTCAGGCGAATCCACAGAAGTTGTATCAAGAAGGGAGCGTAGTCTACCGGAAAGGCTCTATCAGCTCAAACCTTGATCGCAGGTCTGTGGCATCCAATGCAATTGCCAGTCCTGACTGGGCGGCGCCCACAATCCCGCAAGGTTGGGCACCCCCACTAAAAATTCTCCTCGATACAGCAGCGGCAATCTGCCACGGACGAAGCCCGGTAAACCGCTTTCGTTGAGCAAGCGCTTCAGATCCCGTCGACCGCGGCCTGGCACATCGACGATTTCACCGCCCTGGCGGTACCGGACCTCCAACGGACCTGCGGGCGCCTTGCCGCAAAATCTCAGCTCACCATTACGGGGTAACTGTAGCGGGCGTTGCGCATCAGACCAGCTCACCGGCACATCGGAAAATTCCGACCAAGAGGAAGGCAACCACCAGATGCGCTCACCGCAACGGTGTAATTGCCCATCAGCCAGAGACCATAACGGTTGTGCGTCGTGCTTGGCATCACGTAAGGATTGCCAGCCGACCCAGTGATCGCTGTCGGGCAGGCGTGTCAGCGGATTCAGCCAATGGCGCAAAGCATTGCGCTGACGGGCATCGGAAAGCTCTCGCAGCGGAGCAAGCGCCAGGGATGGCAAGCCCAACCAGGGAAACGCTGAAGGTTGTTCGGCGGCTTGCAGATCCATCCTGGCCAACTCATCGAGCAGGCCCTGGGCTTCACTCAAGTGCTCGGCGCTGCGGGCCAGGCCGGGGACGGCTTGCGGCCAGCGCTCGGTCAGTATCGGGAATACGCGGTGGCGCAGGTAGTTGCGGGAGAAGCGAGTGTCTGCGTTGGAAGGGTCTGCGATCCATTGAAGCTGATGCTCCACGGCATAAGCTTCCAGCTCTGCCCGAGAGACGCCCAACAATGGGCGCACTAAGTGCCCGCCCGCCAACGGACGGTGCACCGGCATGGCTGCCAACCCCCGTACGCCTGCGCCGCGTAACAGCCGAAACAGCAAGGTTTCGGCCTGGTCTTCGCGATGCTGGGCGGTGAGCATCACCTCCCCTGCTCCGATAACTTGCGCAAACGCGTGATAACGCGCATCACGCGCCCCACGCTCGAGACTGGCACCGGACGGCACTTGCACGCGCATGACACGCAAGGGGACTCCCAGGTAGTCGCACACCGACTGGCAATGGCTTGGCCAAGCGTCGGCAGCGGCTTGCAAGCCATGGTGGATATGAACGGCGCTTAGAGGCACAAGGGGTTTGGCGGTGGCCAGGAGATGCAGCAGCACAGTGGAATCGAGACCGCCAGAGAAAGCGATATGCCAAGCCGGGGCGTCGCGCCAGGGGGCCAGGGCTTGCAGGAGTTTGGCGGGCAAAGTTGGTTTCATCAAACGCTACCGCCGCAAATCTGGAATACGTTGACCAAGCATACACAAAGCAAATGTGGGAGAGGGATTGCGCCCCGATTGCTGAGTGTCAGTCCCTGTATTTGCTGACTGATCCACCGCTATCGGGGGCAAGCCCCCTCCCACATTAGTACTGCTGCGACTTTAGAGACCGTAGCTCATCAGGCGCTCATAACGACGAGCCAACAGCGCTTCGTTATCCATCTTCTTGAGCATCGCCAGTTGCGAGCCCAACTCTGCGCGGATGGTCGCGGCAGCGGCAGCCGGGTCACGATGAGCGCCGCCCAGTGGCTCGGCGATCACTTTATCGACGATACCCAGCCCTTTGAGGCGATCGGCGGTGATGCCCATGGCTTCGGCGGCGTCCGGCGCTTTTTCGGCGGTTTTCCACAGGATCGAGGCGCAACCTTCCGGCGAGATCACCGCGTAGGTCGAATATTGCAGCATGTTCAACTGGTCGCAGACGCCAATCGCCAGTGCACCGCCGGAACCACCCTCACCAATCACGGTGGCGATGATCGGCGTTTTCAGGCGGGCCATCACGCGCAGGTTCCAGGCGATCGCCTCGCTCTGGTTGCGCTCTTCGGCGTCGATGCCTGGGTAAGCGCCCGGGGTATCGATAAAGGTCAGGATCGGCATCTTGAAACGCTCGGCCATTTCCATCAGACGGCACGCCTTGCGGTAGCCTTCCGGACGCGGCATACCGAAGTTGCGGCGCACCTTCTCGCGAACTTCACGGCCTTTCTGGTGACCGATCACCATCACTGGCTGGTCGTCCAGACGTGCAATACCGCCCACGATAGCCGCGTCGTCGGAGAAGTGACGATCACCGTGCAGCTCGTCGAACTCGGTAAAAATGTGCTGGATGTAATCCAGGGTGTAAGGCCGGCGCGGGTGGCGGGCCAGGCGCGCGATCTGCCAGCTGGTCAGTTTGCCGAAGATGTCTTCGGTGAGCGTGCTGCTCTTGTCTTGCAGGCGGGCGATCTCATCGCCGATATTCAGCGAATTGTCATTGCCGACCAGGCGCAGCTCTTCGATCTTGGCTTGCAGGTCAGCGATCGGCTGTTCGAAATCAAGAAAATTCGGGTTCATAAGCGTCCGTCTTGGGTCGACGGCCAGGGAGTGCCTGGCCAGCCGGTTGTCTATTCGCGCCCTACCTTAAGGGAGAGGCGCGTTTAGGTCGAGATTAAATGTTTTGTCGATCACGCTGAATGCCACTACCGGGCCAGCCATCAACGGTATTGGAGGAAGACGTTGTCTCGCCCGAACTGGTCACGCAAAGCTTGAATCAAGCCGTCGGCGGGATCAATTCGCCAGGTCTCGCCAAACTGGAGCATGGCCTTGGCATCGTTACCGGTGTACTCCATGGTCACCGGGCACGCGCCCCGGTGCCGCTTGAGCAGCTCACCCAACCAGCGTAGCTGATCGCCCTTGAGCGCCTCGGTTTTAACTTTCAGGCGCAGGCTTTCGGCCAGGTTGGTGCGGGCATCCTCCATGCTCATTACACGCTTGATCCGCAGGCGCAAGCCGCCGGAGAAGTCGTCGTTGCTGACCTCCCCTTCCACCACCACCATGGCATCGGTCTGCAACAGCGACTGAGCGGAGTGGAACGCATCGGCGAACAATGAGGCTTCGATCCGGCCCGAACGGTCGTCAAGGGTGATGAACCCCATCTTGTCGCCCTTTTTGTTTTTCATCACCCGCAGCGCAATGATCATGCCGGCCACGGTCTGGGTATCCCGCGCCGGTTTCAGGTCGATGATGCGCTGACGGGCGAAACGGCGGATTTCGCCTTCGTACTCGTCGATCGGGTGGCCGGTGAGATAGAGCCCCAGGGTGTCTTTTTCGCCCTTGAGCCGCTCCTTGAGCGTTAACTCCTTGGCCTTGCGGTGATTGGCGTACACATCCGCGTCTTCCTCGACGAACAAACCGCCGAACAGGTCAGCATGCCCACTGTCGTGGGTGCGGGCGGTCTGTTCGGCGGCCTTGATCGCTTCTTCCATGGCGGCCAGCAGCACCGCGCGGTTGCGGTCGATATTGGCCTGATAAGCCTTGGGCTCATCATGGAAATACGGGCCGAGACGGTCGAGTGCGCCACTGCGGATCAAGCCATCCAAGGTGCGCTTGTTAATACGTTTGAGATCGACCCGCGCGCAGAAGTCGAACAGATCTTTGAAAGGCCCGTCCTGACGCGCTTCGGTGATGGCTTCCACCGGGCCTTCGCCCACGCCCTTGATCGCGCCCAGGCCATAAATAATGCGGCCTTCGTCGTTGACCGTGAACTTGAACTCCGAGGCGTTCACGTCCGGCGCGTCGAGGCGCAGCTTCATGGTGCGCACTTCCTCAATCAAGGTTACGACCTTGTCGGTGTTGTGCATATCCGCCGACAGCACCGCGGCCATGAATGGCGCCGGATAGTGCGCTTTCAGCCAGGCGGTCTGGTACGAAACCAAGCCATAGGCGGCAGAGTGGGACTTGTTAAAGCCGTAACCGGCGAATTTCTCCACCAGGTCGAAAATGTTACCCGCCAGATCGGCGTCGATATTGTTAGTGGCGCAACCCTCAATGAAACCGCCACGCTGCTTGGCCATTTCCTCTGGCTTCTTCTTACCCATCGCGCGACGCAGCATGTCGGCGCCGCCCAGGGTATAGCCCGCCATCACCTGAGCAATCTGCATCACCTGTTCCTGATACAGGATGATGCCGTAGGTCGGCGCCAATACTGGCTTGAGGCCTTCATACTGGTAATCGGAATGCGGGTACGCCAGCTCGGCACGCCCGTGCTTACGGTTGATGAAGTCATCCACCATGCCTGATTGCAGCGGGCCCGGACGGAACAGGGCCACCAGTGCGATCAAGTCTTCCAGGCAGTCGGGCTTGAGCTTTTTGATCAGCTCTTTCATACCGCGGGATTCAAGCTGGAACACCGCCGTGGTTTCGGCTTTTTGCAGCAGGGTGTAGGTCGGCTTGTCGTCCAGCGGAATAAAGGCGATATCCAGCGGTTCCTCGCCCACCTTGGCGCGGTCGCGGTTGATGGTTTTGAGGGCCCAGTCGATGATGGTCAGGGTACGCAGGCCGAGGAAGTCGAACTTCACCAGGCCGGCCGCCTCCACGTCATCCTTGTCGAACTGGGTTACCAGGCCGTCGCCTTCTTCGTCGCAATAGATCGGCGAAAAATCGGTGAGTTTGGTAGGCGCGATCACCACGCCACCGGCGTGCTTACCGACGTTACGCACTACGCCCTCAAGTTTGCGGGCCATCTCCCAGATTTCGGCGGCTTCTTCGTCGACTTTGATGAAATCGCGCAGGATCTCTTCCTGCTCGTAAGCCTTCTCCAGGGTCATGCCGACTTCGAACGGGATCATCTTCGACAGACGATCAGCCAGGCCGTAGGACTTGCCCTGCACCCGCGCCACGTCGCGGATCACCGCCTTGGCCGCCATGGAACCGAAGGTAATGATCTGGCTCACGGCGTTGCGGCCATATTTTTCGGCCACGTATTCGATCACACGGTCGCGACCGTCCATGCAGAAGTCGACGTCGAAGTCGGGCATGGAAACCCGCTCCGGGTTCAGGAATCGCTCGAACAGCAGGTCGTATTCCAGCGGGTCAAGGTCGGTGATCTTCTGCACATAGGCCACCAGCGAGCCAGCACCTGACCCCCGGCCCGGGCCCACCGGCACGCCGTTGTTCTTGGCCCACTGAATAAAGTCCATCACGATCAGGAAGTAACCGGGGAACCCCATCTGGATAATGATATCCAGCTCGAAATTCAACCGGTCGACATAGACCTGGCGCTTGGCTTCGTAGTCTTCGGTGGTTTCCTTGGGCAGCAGGACCGCCAGCCGCTCCTCAAGGCCATCGAACGAGACCTTGCGGAAATATTCATCAATGGTCATGCCATCGGGAATCGGGAAGTTAGGCAGGAAGTGCTTGCCCAGCTTCACTTCGATATTGCAGCGCTTGGCGATCTCGACAGAGTTTTCCAGGGCCTCGGGCAGATCGCTGAACAGCTCGGCCATTTCTTCGGCGCTTTTAAGGTACTGCTCTTCGCTGTAATTCTTCGAACGGCGCGGGTCATCCAGGGCTCGGCCTTCGCCGATGCACACGCGGGTTTCGTGGGCCTCGAAATCTTCCTTCTTGATAAAGCGCACATCATTGGTCGCCACCAGCGGCGCACCGAGTTTGTCGGCCAATGCTACGGCGGCGTGCAGGTGCTCTTCATCGTTGGGCCGATTGGTGCGCTGCACTTCCAAATAGAAACGGTCGGGAAAAACCTGCATCCACTCGCGGGCCAGCACTTCGGCTTCCTGAGGATTGCCGCCCAGCAGCGCGATACCGATCTCGCCCTCTTTAGCGGCGGACAGCATGATCAGCCCTTCGCTGGCTTCGGCCACCCACTCGCGCTCGATGATGATCGAGCCATTGCGCTGACCGTCGATAAAACCGCGGGAAATCAGTTCGGTGAGGTTGCGATAGCCAACGCCGTTCATCGCCAACAGGCTGATGCGGCTCAAGGGGTTGTCGGGGTCTTTGTTGGATAGCCACAGGTCGGCGCCGCAGATCGGCTTGATGCCGGCGGCCATGGCATTTTTGTAGAACTTGACCAGGGAACACATGTTGTTCTGATCAGTCACCGCCACCGCAGGCATGTTCATGCCCACCAGGGTTTTGACCAGGGGTTTGATCCGTACCAGGCCGTCGACCAGGGAATATTCAGTGTGCAGGCGCAGGTGAACGAATGAAGCCGGCATAGTGATCCTGTTCTAATACATGGAGACAACAAGGCCCGGATTGTACCGGGCCTTGGCAAAAACATCAGCCTCGCGACTAAACCTCGCTGAAGCTCTCGCGCAGCTCGTAAGCCTGGCGCACCGGGGCGAAGGAGCGGCGATGAATCGGCGTCGGGCCGAGGCGTGCGAGAGCTTCCAGATGAACGGGCGTCGGGTAGCCTTTATGCCCACCGATGCCATAACCTGGATAGATCAGTTCAAATGCAGCCATTTCCCGATCACGACTGACTTTGGCCAGAATCGAGGCCGCGGCAATCGCCGGCACCTTGCTATCACCCTTGACCACCGCTTCCGAAGGCATGCTCAGTTTCGGGCAACGGTTGCCGTCGATCATCGCCATCTTCGGCGTGATGTGCAGGCCTTCGACCGCACGCTGCATCGCCAGCATTGTGGCGTGGAGAATATTGAGCGTGTCGATTTCTTCGACTTCGGCCCGGGCGATATGCCAACTCAAGGCTTTTTCACAGATCTCGTCATACAGCTTTTCACGGCGCGCTTCGGTGAGTTTTTTTGAATCGTTCAGTCCCAGGATCGGTCGATTCGGATCCAGAATGACCGCCGCCGTGACCACCGCACCGCACAGTGGGCCACGTCCTACTTCATCGACGCCGGCCACCAGTTCATGGGCTTGGGCAACCAGGCTGAAATCCAGGCCCATTTGCGTACTCATAAAGCGTCCTGTTGTTTGCCGATCAAGTTCAGCACGGCGTCGGCCGCCTGGTTCGAGGCATCACGGCGCAACGTGCGGTGAATGGCGTCGAACCCACGGGTCTGTTCTTCGCCGCCGTCGATCAAGGGTAGTAGGGTTTGCGCCAGGGCGTCCGGTGTCGCATCGTCCTGCAACAACTCCGGCACCAACAGGCGTTGGGCCAACAGGTTGGGCAGGGAGATGTAAGGGCTCTTGACCATGCGCTTGAGAATCCAGAAGGTCAGCGGCGCCAAACGATAGGCCACGACCATAGGACGCTTGTACAGCAAGGCCTCCAGCGTGGCAGTACCCGAAGCGATCATGACCGCATCGCACGCCGCCAAAGCCAGATGGGACTGGCCATCCAGCAAGGTCAACGGCAGGTCGCGGCCTGGCAGCAGCGCTTCGATCTGCGCACGACGTTGCGGGCTGGCACAAGGCAATACAAACCGCACGCCAGGCTTCAGGACCATCAGGCGCTCGGCCGCATCGAAGAAGACGCTGGCCAGACGTCCGACTTCACCGCCTCGGCTGCCCGGCATCAGCGCCACCAGCGGACCTTCTGGCAAGCCCAGTTCGGCGCGGGCCGCGGCTCGGTCGGCGTGCAGGGGAATGGCGTCGGCCAGGGTGTGCCCGACAAACCGCACCGGCACGCCCTTCTCTTCGTAGAACTTGGCCTCGAACGGCAACAGGGTCAGCATCAGGTCGCAACCCTCGCGAATCTTCAGCACGCGCTTCTGCCGCCAGGCCCACACGGACGGACTGACATAATGCACGGTCTTGATCCCGGCCTGACGCAGCTTGAGTTCGATATTGAGGGTGAAATCCGGTGCGTCGATGCCGATAAAGACGTCAGGCTTTTCTTCGATCAAGGTCTGGATCAGCAGTTTGCGCCGCGCCAGCAACTCGCGCAGACGACCCAATACTTCCACCAGCCCCATGACCGACAAGCGCTCCATGGGAAAGTAGGACGCCAGGCCTTCAGCCTGCATCAGCGGGCCGCCAACACCGATAAACTCCACCGCCGGATGCTGAGCCTTGAGTGCTCGCATAAGACCTGCGCCCAAAATATCGCCGGAAGCTTCTCCGGCCACCAGCGCTATACGCAGATTGGCCATGGTCAGCGGGTGATGCCGCGCGTCGACGCCTGGATCGAGTCACGGAACACCGCAACTTCCGGGAACAACGCAGCCGGTTCTGTAAGTTGGGTCAATGCCTGCTCTACGGTCAGCCCCTGGCGATAAACCACCTTATAGGCGCGGCGCAGAGCATGGATGGCATCATCGCTGAACCCGCGACGACGCATGCCTTCGAAATTCATGCTACGCGCTTCGGCCGGGTTGCCGAATACCGTGACATACGCCGGAACGTCCTTGCCGATCGCGGTCCCCATGCCGGAGAAGCTATGGGCGCCGATATGGCAATACTGATGCACCAGGGTAAAACCGGACAGAATCGCCCAGTCATCAACATGAACATGCCCAGCCAACGCGGTGTTATTGACCAGGATGCAGTGGTTGCCGATGACGCTGTCATGACCGATATGGGCGTACGCCATAACCAGGTTGTGATCACCCAGGGTGGTTTCGGCGCGATCCTGCACGGTACCGCGATGAATGGTCACGCCTTCTCGGATGATGTTGTGATCACCGATGACCAAGCGCGTTTCCTCACCCTTGTACTTCATGTCCGGCGTGTCTTCGCCCACCGAGGAGAACTGGTAGATGCGATTGTGTTTGCCAATGCGGGTCGGACCTTTGAGGATCACATGCGGCCCGATGACAGTCCCCTCGCCGATTTCCACACCTGCGCCGATGATCGACCAAGGGCCGACCTCAACGTCGGCGGCCAGTACGGCCGACGGATCGATGATTGCGCGAGGGTCAATCAAACTCATAGTTTGCGTTCCGCACAGATGATCTCGGCGGAGCACACCGCCTTGCCATCCACCGAGGCCTGGCACTCGAACTTCCAGATCTGGCGCTTGCAGCTGATGAACTTGGCTTCAAGGACCAACTGGTCACCTGGAGTGACCGGGTTGCGGAAACGCAGCTTGTCCGAGCCCACGAAATAGTAAAGCGTGCCATCGGCGGGCTTGAGGTCGAGCATTTTGAAACCAAGGATACCGGCAGCCTGGGCCATAGCTTCGATAATCAACACGCCCGGCATGATCGGGTGTGCGGGAAAGTGACCATTGAAGAACGGTTCGTTGATGCTGACATTCTTGTAGGCGCGAATGCGCTTTTCCTCAACATTGAGGTCCACTACACGATCCACCAGCAGGAACGGGTAACGGTGAGGCAGGTATTCGCGAATCTCGTTGATGTCCATCATTTCGGGGGGAAGCCTGTAATAAAGATTGGGGGCGGGCGGACTAAAAGCACGCCCCGCTAGCAAATCAAGGAGGCAGTCTAGCGGCTGTACACACTTGATATGAAAATGGTATCAGCCTTCTGATGAAGCATTACTGCCAGGGGTCACTTCTCCAACACGCTTTTCCAGCTGTTTGAGACGTCGAGCCATATCGTCAAGCTGCCGCAAACGCGCCGCACTCTTACGCCACTCGGCCGCAGGTTGCATGGCGGTACCGGAAGAGTAGGCACCCGGCTCGGTAATCGAGTGAGTCACCATGGTCATACCGGTGATGAAGACGTTGTCGCAGATATCAATATGCCCTACCAGCCCAACACCCCCGGCGAGCATGCAGTGCTTGCCAATTCGGGTACTGCCGGAAATCCCCACGCATGCGGCCATGGCGGTGTGATCGCCAATCTGCACGTTGTGGGCGATCTGGATCTGGTTGTCGAGCTTCACGCCGTTACCGATCACGGTATCGGCCAAGGCCCCGCGATCAACCGCTGTGTTCACGCCGATTTCCACGTCGTCGCCGATCAAAACGCCACCGACCTGGGCAATTTTGTGCCAGACGCCTTTGGCGTTGGCAAAGCCAAAGCCTTCGCCACCGATCACGGCGCCCGACTGGATAACCACACGCTGACCGATCCGCACATCGTGGTACAAAGTCACGCGCGGCGCGAGCCAGCCATCAGCACCGATCTCGCAACGCGCGCCGATAAAGCAATGAGCACCCACCGTAACGCCCGCGGCAATGCGCGCGCCACTCTCGATCACCGCAAACGCACCAATGCTGGCTGCAGGGTCAACCTGGGCGTCATCGGCGATCATCGCTGACGGGTGAATGCCGCCGGCTGCCTTGGGTTTCGGATCGAACAGGTGCGAAACCTTGGCATACGCCAGGTACGGGTCGCCCACCACCAACGCATCCCCGGTAAAACCTTCGGCGTCAGCGGCTTTGAGCAACACGGCTGCGGCACGACTGTCGACAAGGTATTTACGGTACTGAGGGTTTGCGAGGAAGCTCAACTGAGCTGGGCCAGCCTCCTGCAAGGTGGCTAGCCCAGTGATTTCCTTCTCCGGGGAGCCACGCAAGGTGGCTCCCAGGAACTCGGCCAACTCGCCGAGTTTGATAGTCGCGGTCATGGCTTACTTCAGTTGGTTCATGCGCTCGATCACCTGACGGGTGATGTCGTATTGAGGCTTGACGTCGATCACAGCGCCACGCTCGAACACCAGGTCAAAGGCACCTTTCTTGATGACTTCTTCCACGGCGCTGTCGAGCTTAGGCTTGAGCTGCTTGAGCATTTCGCGGTCGGCAACAGCCTTGGCTTCGTTCAGCTCCTTGGATTGGAACTGGTAGTCACGGGCCTTTTGCTTGAATTCCAACTCCAGACGCTCACGCTCGCCTTGCTGCATCTTGTCGCCACCAGCCACCAGACGGTCCTGGATGCCCTTGGCACTGCTTTCCAGGGTCTTGAGCTTGGTCAGTTGCGGACCGAATTTCTTTTCAGCGTCCACGGCGTATTTTTTGGCCGCGTCGGACTCCAGCAGCGCCATCTGATAGTTCAGGACGGCGATTTTCATTTCGGCGAAGGCCGGGGTCGCTACCAGCACGGTTGCCAGCAGAACCAATTGAGTCAACTTACGCACGATGTACTCCTACAGAATCCGTTGTCGTTATCTTAGGTCAGACGCTTAGAACGTCTGGCCGAGGGAGAATTGGAAAATCTGGGTTTCAGCGTTATCCGGTTTCTTGATCGGCATGGCCAGAGCAAAGCTCAACGGGCCCAGCGCGGTCACCCACGTCACACCCACACCCACGGAGCTTGCCATGTTGCTCAGGCTCACGTCGTTACACTGGGTGTTGGACTTCACGCCACTCGGGTTGGTGATCTGCTCGCACTTGGAGTCGAACACGTTACCCACGTCCCAGAATACGGATGTGCGCAGGGAACGCTGATCTTTCACGAACGGCAGCGGGAACAGAATTTCGGCACCACCTTGGATCAACACGTTACCACCGAATGGCAGCGGGTCGTTGTCCGAGTCGGCCGTGGTGCCCTGGTTACCGGTCACACCTACACCACGACTCGGCGTACCGCGCGGGCCAAGAGTACTGTCCTTGAAGCCGCGCACCGAGTTAAAACCACCTGCGTAGTAGTTTTCATAGAACGGCAGACCATTGGTCGAACCATAACCATCGCCGTAGCCCAGCTCAGTGTGCAGGCGCATGGTGTAGTTATCACTCAACGGCTGGAACAGTTGGCCACGGTAATCGAGTTTGAAGAACGACAGGTCGCTGCCAGGCGTGGTGGCCTCCAGGGTCAGGCTCTGGGAATGACCACGGGTTGCCAATACGCCCTTGTTCAGAGTCGACTCGGACCAGCCGGCAGACGCCTTGAAGTTCAGGAACTTGTCACCTTCACGACGGGTGAAGTCGAAGATCTCATCCACGGTGTAGACACCGGTCTTGATCTCATCCTGCTGCGCAGTCAGGCCGAAGGTCAGGCGCGAGGTTTCGCTGATCGGATAGCCGATGTTCACGCCAGCACCCAGGCTGTCGATCGCATAGCTAGCTACGTCTACGTCGAGATCTTTGTAGTCGGTGGTGCGGTAGAAGGCGTTGTAGCCCAGGCTCACACCGTCGGCGGTCCAGTAGGGGTCGACATAACCGAAGTTATAACGGCTCTGGTATTCGCTACGGGTCAGGCCGATGGAAACCTTGTTACCGGTACCGAGGAAGTTGTTCTGGGTGATCGAGCCACCGAGGATCAGACCGGCACTCTGCGCGAAACCGACGCTGGCGGTGATCGAGCCCGACGCTTGCTCTTCAACGGCGTAGTTCACGTCAACCTGGTCATCCACACCTGGCACTGCCGGTGTTTCGACGTTTACTTCCTTGAAGAAACCCAGGCGCTCAAGACGGGTCTTGGACTGGTCGATGAGATAAGTCGACGCCCAGCCACCTTCCATCTGACGCATTTCACGACGCAGCACTTCGTCGGCAGACTTGGTGTTGCCACGGAAGTTGATGCGGTTGACGTAAGCACGCTTGCCAGGATCCACCACGAAGGTGATGTCGACGGTGTGATCTTCGTCATGGGGCGTCGGAACGCCGTTGACGTTGGCGAAGGTATAGCCTTCGTTACCGAGACGACGCGTGATCAGTTCGGACGTGGTGGTCATCAGCTTGCGCGAGAACACCTGGTCTTTCTGCACCAGCAACAGGGCCTTGACCTGGTCTTCAGGCACTTTCAAGTCACCGCTGAGCTTCACGTCACGAACCTTGTACTTCTCGCCTTCGTTGACGTTGACAGTGATATAGACGTGTTTCTTGTCCGGCGTGATGGACACCTGGGTCGAAGCAATATCCATGTTGATATAGCCGCGGTCCAGGTAGTAGGAGCGCAGACGCTCCAGGTCACCGGAGAGCTTTTCGCGAGCGTACTTGTCATCGTTCTTGAAGAACGACAACCAGTTGGTGGTCTTGAGTTCGAACAGGTCAACCAGGTCTTCATCAGCGAACTTGGTGTTGCCCACCACGTTGATGTGCTGAATGGCCGCCACGGTGCCTTCGTTGATGTTGACCTTGAGGCCTACACGGTTACGCGGCTGCGGAATCACTTCCGTTTCCACGGTCGCCGAGTAACGGCCCTGGGCCACGTACTGGCGTTGCAGCTCGTTACGTACACCTTCGAGGGTAGCGCGCTGAAAGATTTCACCTTCGGCCAGGCCGGATTGCTTGAGGCCTTTCATCAGGTCTTCAGTGGAGATCGCTTTGTTGCCCTCGATCTCGATACTGGCGACGGAAGGTCGCTCAACGACGTTGATGACCAGGACGTTGCCTTCTCGACCCAGTTGGATGTCTTGAAAGAACCCGGTTTTGAACAGCGCACGAGTGGATTCCACCAGGCGACGATCATCAGCCTGTTCCCCGACGTTCAACGGCAAGGCACCAAAGACGCTACCCGCGGAAACCCGCTGGAGGCCGTTGACGCGAATATCGGAGATGGTGAAGGACTCGGCGTGAACTTCGGCGATCATCAATACGGTGAGAACCGCAGTTAGCAGCAGACGTTTCATGAAGTCCTTTCTTATTCCAACTGGCAATAAACAAACTGCCGCAAAATGCGGCAGATTCGCAATTCAGCGAAGCGTTACAGACGACCCAGATCGTTGACCAGGGCTAACAACATCACCCCAACCACCAAACTGATACCAATCTGTATCCCCCAACCCTGCACACGATCCGACAAGGGGCGACCACGCACCCACTCGACCAGATAAAACAGCAGATGCCCCCCATCCAATACAGGAATGGGCAGCAAATTCAGAACACCCAGGCTAATACTGAGGTAAGCCAGGAAATTCAGGAAATCCGCAACACCCGACTGGGCAGAAGCGCCCGCCACTTTAGCAATGGTTATCGGCCCACTCAAGTTTTTTACCGAGAGCTCGCCGAACAACATTTTCTTGAGGGATTCGAGCGTCAGCACACTCATGGTCCAAGTGCGTTTGGCACCCTCGCCGATTGCCGCCAACGGCCCGTAGCTGACCTCCCGCATCATCGAAGGCGGCCACTCGGGACTCTTGACCCCTGCACCCAGGTAACCCCCGGCCGCCTTGGCTTCCCCGCGTGCCGCCAACGTCACCGGGACGTCGATTTGAGCATTATCGCGTTCAACTTTCAGCACAATTTTGGTATCAGGGCGAACACGCACCAGATCGACCACCTGCTGCCAGTCATTAAGCGCCTGCCCATCGAGCGCCAAAAGGCGGTCGCCGGTTTTCAGACCTGCGGCCTGGGCCGGACCTTTAGGGTCCAGCTCCGCAAGCACTGGCGGTAGCACCGGCCGCCATGGACGAATCCCCAGGGATTTGATCGGATCGGGCTCATCAGCCCCCTTTAGCCAGTGATCCAACGCCAATGCACGGGAGGTTTCGGCAGAGGAGTCCTGCTCACGCACTACGAAGCTGACGGTGCCGCTTTCACCCAGGCGACGCACCAGTTGGAGATTGACCGCGCCCCAGCCCGTAGTGGGTTCGCCATCAATGGAAACGATTTCCTGCCCGGCGACCAAGCCCGCTTTGGCTGCAATGCTGTCCGCCTCGACCGCACCGATCACCGGACGGATCTGCTGGCTGCCCAGCATGGCCAACACCCAGAAAAACAGCATGGCCAACAGGAAGTTAGCGATCGGGCCGGCCGCCACAATAGCAATACGCTGACGAACGGTTTTGCGATTGAAGGATTGGTCCAACTGGTCGGCCGGCACTTCGCCTTCGCGCTCATCGAGCATCTTGACGTAGCCACCCAACGGAATGGCCGCGACCACGAACTCAGTGCCATGGCGATCATGCCAGCGCACCAGCGGCATGCCGAAACCGACGGAAAAGCGCAGTACCTTGACGCCGCAACGACGCGCCACCCAGAAGTGGCCGAATTCGTGGAAGGTAACCAGCACACCCAGAGCAACCAGGGTGCCGACAATCATATAAAGCGCACTCATCTAATTTCTCCGCATTCCAATCCAGGGCCAGAAGGCTCAACGCGCCGACAGACTATTTCGCGTTGCGGCTCAGCCAGTGTTGCGCAAGGACGCGCGCCTTGGTATCCGCTTCGAACACCGCCCCCAGATCGTTGACCGCCACGACGGGCTCCAGACCCAGCACGTCCTCGATGATACTCGCGATCTGCGGGAAGCGGATGCGCCGTTCGAGAAACGCTGCCACGGCCACTTCGTTGGCCGCATTGAGCATCGCCGGCGCACTGTTACCCGCCTCGGCCGCTTGCCGCGCCAGGCGCAGACAAGGAAAACGCTGCTCGTCCGGCGCTTCGAAATCCAGGCGAGCCACTGCAAACAGGTCCAGTGGGGCCACGCCGGAATCGATGCGCTCCGGCCACGCCAAGGCATTGGCAATCGGCGTGCGCATATCGGGGTTGCCCAATTGGGCCAATACCGAACCGTCCACGTAATCGACGAGGGAATGAATCACACTTTGCGGGTGAATCACCACCTCGACTTGATCGGGGCGCGCATCGAACAGCCAGCATGCCTCGATCAGCTCCAGGCCTTTGTTCATCATGCTGGCTGAATCCACGGAGATCTTGCGCCCCATCGACCAGTTCGGATGAGCGCACGCCTGGTCGGGAGATACATGCTCCAACTCAACCAGCGGTGTTTGACGGAACGGACCGCCAGAGGCAGTGAGTAGAATCCGCCGCACGCCGACCTGACTCAAACCTCGCGCAAAATCACCTGGCATACACTGGAAAATAGCGTTGTGTTCACTGTCGAGGGGCAGCAGCACCGCACCGCTCTTGCGCACCGCCTGCATAAAAAGCGCACCGGACATTACCAGCGCCTCTTTATTTGCCAGCAGGATTTTCTTGCCTGCATCCACCGCCGCGAGGGTCGGTCGCAGGCCCGCCGCACCGACGATAGCCGCAACCACCGTATCGACCTCGGCATCCGCCGAAACCTGGCACAGCCCCTCCTCCCCCACCAACACTTGAGTGGCGAGCCCGGCCGCGCGCAGATCATCCTGCAAACCACGCGCCGCGATGGGCTCAGGCACCACGGCGTAACGCGGTGCATGGCGTACGCACAACGCCAGCAACTCGCTGAGCCGCGTAAAACCTGTAAGCGCGAAGACCTGGTAACGATTTGGGTGGCGCGCGATGACATCCAGGGCGCTCAACCCCACCGAGCCGGTCGCCCCCAGCACGGTGACCTGCTGCAGACGGCTCACGAAGCGGTCATCCACAGCAACACGGCAAAGATCGGGATGGCGGCGGTAAGACTGTCGATACGGTCAAGCACACCGCCATGCCCTGGCAGCAGGTTACTGCTGTCCTTGATACCGGCCTGACGCTTGAACATGCTTTCGGTGAGGTCACCGACCACCGAAATGAAGACCACGATCGCCGTACCCGCTAAAGCCAGGAAGATTTCCTTGCCCGACCAATCACGTACGACACCGACCACCAGCGTGATAACCAGAGTCAACGCCAGGCCACCATAGACGCCCTCCCAGCTCTTGCCAGGGCTGACGGCCGGGGCCAGCTTACGTTTGCCAAAGGCTCGGCCCGAGAAGTAGGCGCCAATATCAGCCCCCCAGACCAACACCATCACCGCCATGATCAGCCAGTTACCCATCGGTGAGTTCTTGATTTCTACCAACCCTTGCCAGGCTGGCAACAGAATCAGCAGGCCAATCACCAGCTTGCTGGCGACACTGGACCACTGACTGCTGGTGCGCGGATAAGTCAGCACCAGAAAGGTCGCCAGCGCCCACCACAGTACCGCGGCGCCCAATATCCATGGCACCACGATGCTCGACAAGGTGTGCATCAGGAATAACAGTAGCGCCACGACCGCAGCGTAGGCCACGCGGGGCAACTGAGCGGTGAAACCGGCCAGCCGCGCCCACTCCCAGGCCCCCAAGGTCACGACCAGGCCAATAAACAGCGCAAAACCGGAACCATCGAGCAGGAAAAACCCACACAAGGCGATCGGCAACAGGATCAGGGCAGTGATGATTCGTTGTTTTAGCATTTAAACCCGGGCTCCAGCTTCGATCTGCTCGCTCGTTTTACCGAAACGACGCTGACGGGAAGCGAAATCGGCCAGCGCAGTGCGCATGGCATCGTGTTTGAAGTCCGGCCAGAACAGGTCGGAGAAGTACAACTCGGTGTAAGCCAGCTGCCACAACAGGAAATTACTGATGCGGTGCTCGCCACCGGTGCGGATGCACAAGTCCGGCAACGGCAGGTCGCCGGTGACCAGGCAGGTTTGCAGCAATTCGGGCGTAATGTCGTCCGGTCGCAGATGACCGGCCTGCACTTCACGAGCCAAGCGCTGCGCAGCCTGGGCAATATCCCACTGGCCGCCGTAGTTGGCTGCAATCTGCAACACAAAACGGTCGGCTCCAGCGGTGATGGCCTCGGCTTCGCGCATGGCCGTTTGCAGCTCCGGGTGGAACCGCGAGCGATCACCAATGATGCGCAGGCTGATGTTGTTGTCGTTGAGACGCTTGGCCTCACGACGAAGGGCCTTGAAGAACAGATCCATCAGGGCGCTGACCTCTTCGGCGGGGCGCTGCCAGTTCTCACTGGAGAACGCGAACAACGTGAGCACCTCCACCTTGGCCTCGGCACACACCTCAATCACCGCCCGCACTGCATCGACACCCGCTTTATGCCCGGCAACACCCGGCATAAAGCGTTTCTTCGCCCAGCGATTATTCCCATCCATGATGATCGCGACATGGCGCGGCACCACGGAGGGCACAGTCTGCTTGGTCTTTTCCATGAAGGCGTCCTGACCCTTTATACGGCCATCAGGTCCTTTTCTTTTTCTTCGGTTGCCTGAGTGATCTTGGCCTCGGCTTCCTTGGTCAGCTTGTCGATATCGGCGACGGCACGACGCTCTTCGTCTTCGCTGATTTCCTTGTCCTTGACCAACTTCTTCAGCTCGCCCAAGGCATCACGACGAATGTTACGTACGGCAACGCGCGCATCCTCTGCCGCGCTGCGCGCCTGCTTGGTGAAGCCCTTGCGGGTTTCTTCGGTCAAGGCAGGCATGGAGATCAGCAACAACTCGCCCAGGTTGGTCGGGTTGAGGTTCAAGCCGGCGCTCTGGATCGCCTTGTCGACGGCCGCAAGCATGTTGCGCTCGAACGCCACGACCTGCAGGGTACGCGAGTCCTTGACGGTGACGTTGGCTACGCTGCTCAGCGGCGTATCTGCGCCGTAATACGGCACCATCACACTGCCCAGAATGCTCGGGTGAGCCTTGCCGGTACGAATCTGGCCGAATGCGTGGCTCAGAGACTCCAGGGATTTCTGCATACGCGCTTGGGCGTCTTTCTTGATTTCATTGATCATTGTTGGCCTTCCTCGATCAGAGTCCCTTCCGCACCGCCATGTACGATATTCAGCAGGGCGCCGGGCTTGTTCATGTTAAATACGCGCAGCGGCATCTTGTGGTCGCGGCACAGGCAAATAGCCGTCAGGTCCATCACACCCAGCTTGCGATCCAGCACTTCATCGTAGGTCAGATGATCGAACTTCTCGGCATGCGGGTCTTTGAATGGATCTGCGGTGTAAACACCATCCACTTTGGTGGCCTTGAGCACCACGTCGGCATCGATTTCGATAGCACGCAGGCAAGCCGCCGAATCGGTGGTAAAGAACGGGTTACCCGTACCGGCTGCGAAGATCACCACTTCTTTGGAGTTCAGGTGGCGCATGGCTTTGCGACGATCATAGTGGTCGGTCACGCCGACCATGGAGATAGCCGACATCACGATAGCCGAGATGTTGGCGCGCTCCAGGGCGTCGCGCATGGCCAGGGCGTTCATCACAGTGGCCAGCATCCCCATGTGGTCACCGGTGACCCGATCCATGCCGGCAGCACTCAATGCCGCGCCACGGAACAAGTTGCCACCGCCGATCACCAAGCCCACTTGCACGCCAATGCCGACCAGCTGGCCGACTTCCAGCGCCATGCGGTCGAGCACTTTGGGATCAATCCCAAACTCTTCCGAGCCCATCAGGGCCTCGCCGCTGAGCTTGAGTAGAATGCGTTTATAGCGAGCCTGATAACCACTGCCCTGCTGAGCCATTGCGAATCTCTCCTGCGGCGTATTTTTCAAAAATTCTTGGCGAGCCGTTTACGGCTTGCGTTCACTCTAGCTGGACGCTATCACAGCGCCATCGGAACACGGCTTTGTAAGCCAGTTCCGAAGGGAAACCAAATAAAATTGGCCTTCCCATTTGAAAAGAGGCTGCGCGCGTGAGCGGGCAGCCTCTTTCGGGCGACAGATAAAACTGTCTTATTGCTTGGCGGCAGCCAGCTGGGCAGCAACTTCTTCAGCGAAGTTGTCGACCGGCTTCTCGAGGCCTTCGCCTACTTTGAAGTAAGTGAAGGAAACGATTTCAGCGCCGGCTTTCTTAGCCAACTCGCCAACCTTGATTTCAGGGTTCTTGACGAACGCCTGCTCAACCAGGCTCGCTTCGGCCAGGAACTTGCTGATACGGCCTTTGACCATGTTCTCAACAATGTTTTCTGGCTTGCCTTTGATTTTTTCTTCGTTCAGCTGCAGGAACACAGCTTTTTCACGCTCGATCGCTTCGGCGGACACTTCCGAAGGCAGCAGGAACTCAGGGTTGCTTGCCGCTACGTGCATCGCGATATCTTTGGCCAGCTCAACGTTGCCGCCCTTAAGGACAACCGCAACACCGATCTTGTTACCGTGCAGGTAACCGCCAACTACATCACCTTCAACGCGAGTCAGGCGACGGATGTTGACGTTCTCGCCAACCTTGCCGACCAGTACCAGGCGGGCAGCTTCTTGAGCTTCGATCAGAGGCTCGACAGTGGTCAGCTTGTCAGCGAACGCTTTTTCAACGCTGTCGGCAACGAATGCCTTGAAGTCATCCTGCAGAGCCAGGAAGTCGGTCTGGGAGTTCACTTCCAGCAGAACGGCGGATTTGCCGTCTTCTTTCAGAGCGATGGCGCCTTCAGCGGCAACGTTGCCTGCTTTCTTGGCAGCCTTGATGGCGCCGGAAGCACGCATGTCATCAATGGCTTTTTCGATGTCGCCGCCAGCCTTGGTCAAGGCTTTTTTGCAATCCATCATGCCTTCGCCGGTACGCTCGCGCAGTTCTTTAACCAACGCTGCAGTAATCTCTGCCATTTCAAAATCCTCTTGGATAGGTTTTCAACCATTCCACCCGATCAAACGGGCGATCAATTCTTCTCGAACCACCCCTTGTAGGCCGCTGCACGTTACAGATGATGTAGCTGCGCTGCCGACAAATGGTTTTCGAGGGGGCAAAAAGGGGGCCAAGCCCCCTTTTTGCTTACTGAGTCAACGCCAGGGCGTCAATTACTCAGCGGCAGCTACCGGAGCTTCTTCAACGAATTGCTCGGTACCACCAGCAACGTGGTTGCGACCACGGATTACAGCGTCAGCCATCGAACCCATGTACAGCTGGATAGCGCGGATTGCGTCATCGTTGCCTGGGATGATGTAGTCAACGCCTTCCGGGCTGCTGTTGGTATCGACTACGCCGATAACAGGGATGCCCAGCTTGTTGGCTTCGGTGATCGCGATGCGCTCGTGATCAACGTCGATAACGAACAGTGCGTCAGGCAGACCGCCCATGTCCTTGATACCACCCAGGGAACGATCGAGCTTTTCCAGGTCACGGGAGCGCATCAGCGCTTCTTTCTTGGTCAGCTTGGCGAAAGTACCGTCTTCGGCTTGTACTTCAAGGTCACGCAGACGCTTGATGGAAGCACGGATGGTTTTGAAGTTGGTCAGCATGCCGCCCAACCAGCGGTGATCGACGTACGGCGAACCGCAACGTGCTGCTTCTTCAGCAACGATCTTGCCAGCGGAACGCTTGGTACCGACGAACAGAATCTTGTTTTTGCCCTGGGCCAGACGCTCTACGAAAGTCAGCGCTTCGTTGAACATTGGCAGGGTTTTTTCAAGGTTGATGATGTGGATCTTGTTACGCGCGCCGAAAATGTATTTACCCATTTTCGGGTTCCAGTAACGGGTCTGGTGACCGAAGTGCACACCGGCCTTCAGCATATCGCGCATGTTGACTTGGGACATGATAGTTCCTTAATAAGTCGGGTTTGGCCTCCACGTATCCCAATGACCAACCAGCGGCATCAAGGCCTCCGGCACCCAGGTCATCGTGTCGACACGTGTGTGGATTTAAGCTTTTCGGGGTATCCCCGGAAAGCGGCGCATTTTATACCACACGAAGGGCGAAAACGAAACCTGCAATCACAACTGCCTTGAAGGCCACTCGCGCAACCCTTTGAATTGAGTCCGGATACCCCCACCCTATAGAGAGAAGCGATCGTCAGACCCTCATGACTTGAGAGCATCGTCTGTTAGAATCGCGTTTTTCAGGGCTTGTGCGAATTCTGTAACCTTTTGTCGCACACCCGTAAACCGTTTTGATTTCAGCGCCTCGCGCTAGAGAGAGCCTGTATGACCGTTACTTTGAAAACCGCCGAAGACATCGCCGGCATGCGCGTTGCCGGCAAACTGGCGGCCGATGTGCTGGAAATGATTGCCGAACACGTCAAGCCCGGCGTCACCACCGAAGAACTCGACCGAATCTGCCATGACTACATCGTCAATGTGCAAAAGGCTATCCCTGCCCCGCTCAACTACAAAGGCTTTCCCAAGTCGATCTGCACATCGATCAACCATGTGGTCTGCCACGGCATCCCAGGCGACAAGCCGCTCAAGGACGGCGACACGCTGAACATCGACGTCACCGTGATCAAGGATGGCTATCACGGCGATACCAGCCGCATGTTCCACGTCGGCACCGTGCCGGTCTGGGCCGAGCGCCTGTCCCAGGTCACCCAGGAATGCATGTACAAGGCTATCGAGATCGTCAAACCTGGCTGCCGCCTGGGCGACATCGGCGAAGTGATCCAGAAGCATGCTGAAAAGAACGGCTTTTCGGTGGTTCGCGAGTTCTGTGGCCACGGCATCGGCAAGGTGTTCCACGAAGAACCGCAGATCCTGCACTACGGCCGCGCTGGCACCGGCATGGAACTCAAGGCCGGCATGACCTTCACCATCGAGCCGATGATCAACCAGGGCAAGGCCGACACCAAGGTGCTGGGCGACGGCTGGACCGCTATTACCAAAGACCGCAAGCTCTCGGCCCAGTGGGAACACACACTACTGGTCACCGAAACCGGCTACGAGATCTTCACCCTGCGCTCGGACGACACCATCCCGCGCGTGTCGGCGTAATTCAAGGCTGCGTTGGTTTTCCCAAACGGTGTTGTGACTGACTCATAGATAGAAAGGAAAGCCGATCGATGCCCCAGGTGGATCCCGAACTCTTCGACCGTGGCCAGTTCCAGGCCGAGCTGGCACTGAAGTCGAGCCCTATCGCCGCGTTCAAAAAAGCCATTCGCCAGGCCCGCGAGGTGCTCGATGAGCGCTTTCGCAAGGGCCGGGATATCCGCCGGCTGATCGAGGACCGCGCCTGGTTCGTCGATAACATCCTGCAAAAGGCCTGGGAACAGTTCACCTGGAGCACTGACGCCGACATCGCCCTGGTGGCGGTCGGCGGCTACGGTCGCGGCGAATTGCACCCGTACTCAGACATCGACCTGCTGATCCTGCTGGACAGCGCCGACCATGAGATCTTTCGCGATTCCATCGAGCGTTTTCTCACACTGTTGTGGGACATCGGCCTGGAAGTCGGCCAGAGCGTACGGTCGGTGGACGAATGCGCCGAAGAGGCCCGTGCCGACCTCACCGTGATCACCAACCTCATGGAAAGCCGCACCATCGCCGGCCCCGAGCGCCTGCGCCAGCGCATGCTCGACGTCACCAGCACGGCGCACATGTGGCCGAGCAAGGATTTCTTCCTGGCCAAGCGCGCCGAGCAGAAAGCCCGGCATCACAAGTACAACGACACCGAGTACAACCTGGAACCCAACGTCAAGGGTTCACCCGGAGGGCTGCGGGACATCCAGACCATTCTGTGGGTGGCCCGTCGCGAATACGGCACCCTGAACCTGCGCGCCCTGGCCGGCGAAGGTTTCCTGGTGGAAAGCGAGAATGCGCTGCTGGCCTCCTCCCAGGAGTTCCTGTGGAAAGTGCGCTACGCCCTGCACATGCTTGCCGGGCGCGCCGAAGATCGTTTGCTGTTCGACCATCAGCGCTCCATCGCCTCGCTGCTGGGGTTTGAAGGCGAAGACGCCAAGACCAGTATTGAAAGCTTCATGCAGCAGTACTACCGCGTGGTCATGAGCATTGCGCAGTTGAGCGATCTGATCATTCAGCACTTCGAAGAGGTGATCCTGGCCCCCGAAGACGAAGCGCCGCCGCAACCGATCAATGCGCGCTTCCAGTTGCACGACGGTTATATCGAAGCACGCAGCGACAACGTGTTCCGTCGCACGCCATTCGCGATGCTGGAAATCTTCGTGCTGATGGCCCAGCAGCCGGAAATCAAAGGCGTGCGCGCCGACACCATTCGCCTGCTGCGGGAAAACCGCTACCTGATCGACGAAGACTTCCGCAACGATATCCGCAACACCAGCCTGTTCATCGAGCTGTTCAAATGCAAGATCGGCATCCACCGCAACCTGCGCCGCATGAACCGTTACGGCATCCTCGGGCGCTATTTACCGGAGTTCGGTTTTATCGTCGGGCAAATGCAGCACGACCTGTTTCATATCTATACCGTCGATGCGCACACCCTGAACCTGATCAAACATCTGCGTAAGTTGCAGTACACCCAGGTATCGGAAAAATTCCCGCTAGCCAGTAAGTTGATGGCCAAACTGCCCAAGCCCGAGCTGATCTACCTGGCCGGGCTGTACCACGACATCGGCAAGGGCCGGCATGGCGATCACTCGGAAATCGGCGCCGTCGATGCCGAGGCTTTTTGCCAGCGTCACCAATTGCCGTTGTGGGACAGCCGCCTGATTGTCTGGCTGGTGCAGAACCACCTGGTGATGTCGACCACTGCCCAGCGCAAGGACTTGTCCGATCCGCAGGTGATCCATGATTTCGCCCAGGTGGTCGGCGATGAAACCCGCCTCGACTACCTATACGTGCTCACCGTCTCCGATATCAACGCCACCAACCCCACTCTGTGGAATTCATGGCGCGCCAGCCTGCTGCGTCAGCTGTACACCGAGACCAAGCGCGCCCTGCGCCGTGGCCTGGAAAACCCAGTGGACCGCGAAGAGCAGATCCGCCGCACCCAAAGTGCGGCCCTGGATATCCTCGTACGCGGCGGCAACGACCCGGACGATGTCGAGCAACTGTGGTCGCAGTTGGGAGACGATTACTTCCTGCGCCACACCGCCGGCGATGTCGCCTGGCACACCGACGCCATTTTGCAGCAGCCTGCCGATGGCGGCCCGCTGGTGTTGATCAAGGAAACCACTCAGCGCGAGTTCGAGGGCGGCACGCAGATTTTCATCTATGCACCGGACCAGCACGACTTCTTCGCCGTGACCGTGGCCGCCATGGACCAGCTCAACCTGAACATCCACGACGCACGGGTGATCACTTCCAGCAGCCAGTTCACCCTCGACACCTACATCGTGCTCGACACCGATGGCGACTCGATCGGCGACAATCCGGCGCGGGTAAAGAAAATCCGCGAAGGCCTTACCGAAGCCCTGCGCAACCCCGACGATTACCCCACCATCATCCAGCGTCGGGTCCCGCGCCAGCTCAAGCACTTCGCCTTCGCACCCCAGGTCACCATCTCCAACGATGCCCAGCGCCCAGTCACCGTGCTGGAACTGAGCGCGCCGGACCGTCCGGGCCTATTGGCGCGCATCGGCGGGATTTTCCTGGAGTTCGACCTGTCGTTGCAAAACGCCAAGATTGCGACCCTGGGCGAACGCGTGGAAGACGTGTTCTTTATTACCGATGCCGACAACCAACCGTTGTCCGACCCCGAGCTGTGCCGACGCTTGCAGGAAGCCATCGTCCAACAGTTGAGCGTGCCCCAGGAGCCGGGCGTTGAACTGACGCGCCTGACGATTTGATACCAGGGGCGGCCCACCGCCCCTTCGCCGTTTTTAACGCCTTGCACGAGATACACCGATGAACAACGCCCTGAACCAGCTCCAACCCTACCCGTTCGAAAAGTTGCGCGCCCTGCTGGGCAGCGTGACACCGAACCCGGCGAAACGCCCGATTGCGCTGTCCATTGGTGAGCCCAAGCACAAATCCCCGCAGTTCGTGGCCGACGCCCTGGCTAATAACCTCGACCAGATGGCGGTGTATCCGACCACCCTGGGCATTCCCGCCTTGCGCGAGGCCATCGGCGCCTGGTGCGAGCGGCGCTTCAATGTGCCGAAGGGGTGGCTCGATCCGGCGCGCACTATTTTGCCGGTCAACGGCACCCGGGAAGCCTTGTTTGCCTTTACCCAAACCGTGGTCAATCGCAGTGACGACGCACTGGTGGTGAGCCCGAACCCGTTCTACCAGATCTATGAAGGCGCCGCGTTCCTCGCCGGGGCCAAGCCGCACTACCTGCCGTGCCTGGACAGCAATGGCTTCAACCCGGATTTCGACGCGGTTTCGCCGGATATCTGGAAACGCTGCCAGATCCTGTTTCTGTGCTCACCGGGCAACCCGACCGGCGCGCTGATTCCGGTCCAGACCCTGAAAAAACTCATCGCCCTGGCCGACGAATATGATTTCGTGATCGCTGCCGACGAGTGCTACAGCGAGCTGTATTTCGACGAGCAAACCCCGCCGCCAGGCCTGCTCAGTGCTTGTGTGGAACTGGGTCGCCAGGACTTCAAGCGTTGCGTGGTGTTCCACAGTCTGTCCAAGCGCTCCAACCTGCCAGGGCTGCGCTCCGGCTTCGTGGCCGGTGACGCCGATATCCTCAAAGGTTTCCTGCTGTATCGCACCTATCATGGCTGCGCAATGCCGGTGCAAACCCAGCTCGCCAGTATCGCGGCCTGGCAGGACGAGGCCCATGTGCTGGCCAACCGTGATCTGTACCGCGAGAAGTTCGAGACCGTGTTAGCCATTCTCAAGCCGGTACTGGACGTGCAGGCGCCGGACGGCGGGTTCTACCTATGGCCGAATGTGCAGGGTGACGACGCCGCGTTCTGCCGCGACCTGTTCGTGGAAGAACATGTGACGGTGGTGCCGGGCTCGTACCTGTCGCGGGACGTGGACGGGGTCAACCCCGGGGCCGGTCGAGTGCGCCTGGCGCTGGTTGCGCCGCTGGCTGAGTGTGTGGAGGCAGCGGAGCGAATTCGCGATTTCATTCAGCGCCGGCGTTAAGCCAGACGCAGCGAGAGCCCGAGGGATGGCAATCCTTCGGGCACCCAATGTTCAGTCTTCCAAGCGCTTACTTCACGGGCCCCAGGTTCGCCTCACTCATGTCCAGCTCCGCCAGCACCTCTCTCAACACGTCATCACCAATCTGGTGATGACGGCTCAAGCTGTATAGCTCCAGCCGCTGGGCGCGCAAAGCCTTGAGGCGTAATTTTCGCTCCAGCAAGTCCATCTGTTGCGCCAGCGCCTGGGCTTCGGCCGAATCGTTGAAGACCTCCAACTGATGGCGATATTCCGACATCAAGCGCGCTTTAAGCTCGGTGGCCAATGCGGCTTGGGCGGCGTCGTGGCTCTCGGTCCCGGGCTGTTCCTCGGCCTCCAGGGCATGAATCGCGGCCACGGCCGTCTTTTTCCAGGCTTCGCGCACTTCCTTGTGGCGTTTTTCGTCGGGGCTTTTTTCGATCCCGCGCAATAAAAGCGGCAACGCAATACAGGCAGCGATCAGCGACAGCAGGATCACGCCGGCGGCAATGAAGATCAGCAGGTCGCGCTCGGGGAAAGCCTTGCCTGGCGCCAGCAGCAGCGGCACCGACATCACACCGGCCAAGGTCACGGCACCGCGGACACCGCCGACGGTCAACAGCCAACAGGACCGGGCATCCGGCATCAGCGTCAGCTCACTTTTCCCACGCAAGCGCCGCAACATGCCCGACAGACGCCAGATGCTCTGCACCCAGATATAGCGCAAGGCCACCAGCACCAGAAAGATCGCGATCACATCCAGGCAGCGATACAGCAAGGTCGGCCACAGCGTCGACTCATGGCTCACCACGGCCTTGATGATGTCCGGTAATTGAAGGCCCAACAGCAGGAAAATCAGGCCATTGAAGGCAAATTCCAGCAACGACCACACGCTGCGGTTGAGTAGGCGCGTGCTGGTCTGGCGCGGCAGCAGGTCGAGCCAGCTTTGCATCATCCCTGCCGCTACCGCCGACAAAATCCCTGACGCCCCCAGGCGTTCGGCCAGCACATAGGCTGCGAAGGGCAACAGCAACATAAACACCACGTGGGTCGCCGGATCGTCCCAGCCCCGCGCAATCATCCAGGCCCGCAACCGGCCGACCACCCAGCTCAAGGCGACGCCCACCGCCAGGCCACCAAGGGCGACCAGCACGAAGGTCAGGCTGGCATCCGCCAGGGAAAAAATCCCGGTCAATGCCGCTGCCAGGGCGAACTTGAAGGTCACCAGGCCCGACGCGTCATTCATCAAGGCCTCCCCCTGCAGCATGTGCATCAGCTGGGTCGGTAACCGATTCTGGGAAATGGCCGACACCGCCACGGCGTCCGTCGGCGACAACACGGCCGCCAGGGCGAAGGCCACCGGCAGCGGGATCGTAGGCAATATCCAGTGGATGAAGTAACCGGCGCCGACCACGGTAAACAGCACCAGCCCCACTGCCAGCGTCAGGATCGGCCCGCGCAGGCGCCACAATTCACGTTTGGGCATGCGCCAACCATCGGAAAACAGCAGTGGCGGCAGGAACAGAAACAGAAACAACTCCGGGTCCAGGGCCACATGCAGCCCCAACGTGGGCCAGGCCAGCAAAGCGCCGGCGGCAATCTGCACCAAGGGCAACGGTAGGGGGATAACACGCCCGACCAGGCGCGAGGCACTGACCAGCATCAGCAGGATAAGAACGGTGTAGGCGGTTTGCATAAGGCGGGGTTCCAGGACAATCGACTCGCAACGACACACATCAGGCAACAACTCGCCGTTGAAGTGCCATATTAGCCGCCTATGCTGCGCGATGGCTTTTGCACAAAAGTCGCACGGTGCTGACGAGCGGCACCCAAATGCGCTGGGCGTGGCATAATCCCAGACCTTTGACTTTCATCAGCACACTCCATCGGATCAGAGGGGGGCAATTCCTTGACCGCTTCAAGCAAAACGTTGCACCTTTTCGGTATCAAAGCCTGCGACACCATGAAAAAGGCACGTACCTGGCTCGATGAGCACGCCGTGAATTATGAGTTCCATGACTACAAAACGGCCGGTATCGACCGTGAACACTTGACCCAATGGTGCAACGAGCACGGTTGGCAAGTGGTGTTGAACCGCGCGGGCACCACCTTTCGCAAACTCGAAGACGAACGCAAAGCCGATCTCGATCAGTCGAAAGCCATTGAATTGATGCTCGCGCAACCCTCGATGATCAAGCGCCCGGTGCTGGATCTCGGAGACAGAACCCTGATTGGCTTCAAGCCAGACATTTATTCGGCGGCCCTCAAGTAGGCCAGCCCTTTTATTTTTGTAGAGGTAACAGCATGTCCCATTCCCTGTTCAGCCTGGGCTTCGGCGTCGGCACTCAGAACCGCCAAGGCGCTTGGCTGGAAGTGTTCTACGCACACCCCTTGCTCAACCCTTCGGCTGAAATCGTCGCGGCCATCGCACCGATCCTCGGTTACAGCGAAGGCAACCAAGCCATCACCTTCACCGTCACCCAGGCCCTGCAACTGGCGGACGCACTCAAGGGCGTCGACGCGACCCAGGCCGCGCTGCTCAGCCGTCTGGCCGAAAGCCATACGCCGCTGGTCGCCACCCTGCTGGCCGAAGACGCCGCACTGACCTCCACGCCTGAGGCCTACCTCAAGTTGCACCTGCTGTCCCATCGCCTGGTCAAGCCCCACGGCCTGAGCCTGGCCGGCGTGTTCCCGCAACTGCCGAACGTGGCCTGGACCAGCCAGGGCGCGATCGACATCAGCGAGTTGGCCGAGCGCCAACTGGAAGCGCGCCTGCGTGGCGAGCTGCTGGAAGTGTTCTCGGTGGACAAGTTCCCGAAAATGACCGACTACGTGGTGCCGGCCGGTGTGCGTATCGCTGACGCTGCGCGCCTGCGCCTGGGCGCCTACGTGGGCGAAGGCACCACCGTGATGCACGAAGGCTTCGTCAACTTCAACGCCGGCACCGAAGGCCCGGGCATGATCGAAGGCCGCGTATCGGCCGGCGTATTCGTCGGCAAGGGCTCGGACCTGGGCGGCGGTTGCTCCACCATGGGCACCCTGTCGGGCGGCGGCAACATTGTGATCAAGGTCGGCGAAGGCTGCCTGATCGGCGCCAACGCCGGTATCGGTATCCCATTGGGCGACCGCAACACCGTGGAGTCGGGCCTGTACGTGACCGCCGGGACCAAAGTCGCGCTGCTCGATGAGCAGAACCAACTGGTCAAAGTGGTCAAGGCGCGCGAGCTGGCCGGCCAACCGGACCTGCTGTTCCGTCGCAACTCCGAGACCGGTGCCGTGGAGTGCAAAACCCACAAATCGGCCATCGAACTGAACGAAGCGCTGCACGCTCACAACTAAGCAGCCACTCGATGCCACTAGCGGGCCGCGCCTTCGCGGTGCGGCCCGCTTATACGAGTCTTGATCATCATGCTTGTGCCCTCCCCCTGGCGCGCCGACTTTCCGGCCATCGCCACCCTGCAACGGCAGGACCAGACCTATCTGGACAACGCCGCCACCACTCAAAAACCCCAGGCGCTGCTGGATGCGATCAGCCATTACTACGCCAATGGCGCAGCCAATGTGCACCGCGCCCAACACTTGCCCGGCGCCCATGCGACCCAGGCTTTCGAAGACAGCCGCAGCAAGGTTGCACAGTGGTTGAACGCAGGTGATAGCGGGCAAATAGTGTTTACCCATGGCGCGACGTCTGCGCTGAACCTCTTGGCCTATGGCCTTGAGCACTTATTCACAACGGGCGATGAGATCGTCATCAGCGCCTTGGAACACCACGCCAATCTGCTGCCGTGGCAGCAACTGGCCAAACGTCGCGGCTTGGAGTTGGTGGTATTGCCGCTCAATGCCGACGGCGTGATCGATGTTGAAGCCGCCGTCGGACTGATCGGCCCCCGCACGCGCCTGCTGGCAGTGAGCCAGTTATCCAATGTGCTGGGGGCCTGGCAACCGCTGGAAACCTTGCTGGCGATGGCCCGGCCCCATGGCGCCCTGACCGTGGTGGATGGAGCCCAGGGCATCGTCCATGGTCGGCATGATGTGCAGGCCCTGGGCTGTGATTTCTATGCATTCTCCAGCCACAAACTGTACGGCCCCGACGGGGTTGGCGTGTTGTTTGGCCGCAACGACGCCCTGCCCCACTTGCGCCACTGGCAATTGGGCGGCGAGATGGTGCAGCACGCGGACTATCACAGCGCCAGCTTCCGCCCAGCGCCCCTGGGTTTCGAAGCGGGAACGCCGCCGATCGCGGGAGTGATCGGCCTGGGCGCGACCCTGGACTACCTCAGTTCACTGGACCCACAGGCGGTTCTCGCACACGAAGCCGCTCTGCATGATTACCTGCTGCGCGGCTTGAAGGCCCGCAACGGCGTGCGCGTGCTGGGTTCGCCGCAGGTTGCGCTGGTCAGCTTTGTGGTCGACGGCATCCATAACGCCGACCTCGCGCACTTGCTCACCGAGCAAGGAATTGCCGTACGCGCCGGCCATCACTGTGCAATGCCGCTACTCAAGGCGATGCATTTGTCGGGGGCGATCCGTGTGTCCCTGGCGCTGTACAACGATTCCGACGATCTGGAGCGCTTTTTCGAGGCCCTGGACCAAGCGCTGGATATGCTGCGATGACTCTGCCCGTTGATGCCGTAGAGGCGCTCGAAGCGTTTCAAGCCGTCGGCAGCTGGGAGCAACGCGCGCGCATGCTGATGCAGTGGGGCGAGAGGTTGCCGGCCTTGGCCGATGAAGATAAGGTCGACGCCAATCTGGTGCAGGGCTGTGAAAGCCTGGTGTGGTTGGTTGGCCGTTTGGAGAACGGTCATTGGCAGTTTGCCGCCAGCAGCGATGCACGAATGATTCGTGGGTTGGTGGCACTGCTGCTGGCGCGAGTCAACGGGTTGTCGGCGGCCGAGTTGCAAGCGGTCGATTTGCCGGAGTGGTTCAATCAACTCGGGCTTTCCCGCCAACTGTCGCCGTCGCGCAGCAATGGCTTGAATGCAGTCCTGCAGCGCATGCGAACACTAAGCCAGACACAGAACTAAATGTGGGAGGGCCGGTGCGACGATTGGACTTGCCCCTCCCACATTTTGATTTGTGCAAGGCCGTGAGATTCAGGTGGGTTTGACCCGCTCCGAGGGCCTGCGCACTCCCGCCACAATTTTGTCCACCGCTTTGGTCGCGGCCACCATGCCGAAGGTGGCCGTGACCATCATCACCGCGCCAAATCCTCCGGCGCAGTCCAGCTTCACGCCATCGCCGACAAAACTCTTCTGCAAACAGATGCTGCCGTCTGGTTTGGGATAGCGCAGTTGCTCGGTGGAAAACACGCACGGCACGCTGTAATGGCGAGTCACGGTGCGGGAGAACCCATAATCGCGGCGCAGCGTGGACCGGACTTTGGAGGCCAGCGGGTCGTTGAAGGTGCGGTTCAAGTCGCAGACTTGGATCAGCGTCGGGTCGATCTGCCCGCCGGCGCCGCCAGTGGTGATGATCTGGATCTTGCGACGCTTGCACCAGGCAATCAGCGCGGCCTTGGCGTTGACGGCGTCAATGCAGTCGATCACGCAATCGATGTTGGGCGTGATGTACTCGGCCATGGTGTCGCGGGTGACGAAGTCCGCCACCGCATGCACGGTGCAGTCCGGGTTGATGCCGCGCAGGCGTTCGGCCATGACCTCGACCTTGGGCTTGCCCACGGTGCTGTCCAAGGCGTGCAACTGGCGATTGCTGTTGCTGACGCAGACGTCGTCCAGGTCAAACAGCGAAATTTCGCCCACCCCGCAGCGGGCCATGGCTTCGGCCGCCCACGAGCCCACGCCGCCCACGCCGACGATCGCCACATGGGCCGCTTTCAAGCGTTCCAGGCCCTCAATGCCATACAAACGGGCAACGCCTGCAAACCGCGGATCTTCTGTACTCATGACCATTACCCCAAAAACCGGCGCGCATTATAGGGCTACGCAGCGACAAGTTTTAAGCTACAAGCTACAAGTTAAGAACTTAGATGTACTTTCGCTGCCCAATGTCCGGTTTTTCTCGGCTTGCTGTACGGTCAGGGAAAGGCCGGTGTAGGATGCGCGCCGTTCGGCGCAGCCCGGCACCTCATTTCGTTCCACACCCTTTGGAACCCGCATAACCATGGCATCGCGTAAATTTGGACTCAACCTGGTGGTGGTGCTGGCAATTGCCGCGCTGTTCACCGGTTTCTGGGCGCTGATCAACCGCCCGGTCTCAGCCCCCAACTGGCCTGAACAAATCTCCGGTTTTTCCTACTCGCCGTTCCAACAAGGCCAGTACCCGCAGAAAGACCAATACCCCACCGACGAACAGATGCGTCAAGACTTGGCGATCATGAGCAAGCTGACGGACAACATCCGCACCTACTCGGTCGACGGCACCCTGGGGGATATCCCCAAACTGGCGGAAGAATTCGGCCTGCGGGTGACCCTGGGGATCTGGATCAGCCCGGATCTGGAGCGTAACGAACGCGAAATCCAGCGCGCCATCGAGATCGCCAACAACTCGCGCAGCGTCGTGCGCGTGGTGGTGGGCAACGAAGCGTTGTTCCGCGAGGAAATCACGCCCGAGGCGCTGATCGTGCTGCTGGACCGCGTGCGCGCCGCCGTCAAAGTACCGGTAACCACCTCCGAGCAATGGCACATCTGGGAACACAATCCACAACTGGCCAAGCACGTCGACCTGATCGCCGCGCACATCCTGCCGTATTGGGAACATATTCCGGTGGATAAGGCCGGCCAATTCGTACTCGACCGCGCCAAGGATCTGAAGAAGACCTTCCCGAAAAAGCCGCTGCTGCTGTCGGAAGTCGGCTGGCCAAGCAACGGGCGCATGCGCGGTGGGGCTGACGCGTCCCCGGCCGACCAGGCCATTTACCTGCGCACGCTGGTGAACAAGCTCAACCGCCAAGGCTACAACTACTTTGTGATCGAGGCGTTCGATCAGCCGTGGAAGGCCAGCGACGAAGGCTCGGTCGGTGCGTATTGGGGCGTGTTCAACGCCGCGCGCCAGCAGAAATTCAACTTCGAAGGGCCGGTGGTGGCGATTCCGCAATGGCGCGTGCTGGCCATCGGTTCGGTGGTGCTGGCGCTGCTGTCCCTGACCCTGCTGATGATCGACGGCTCGGCCCTGCGCCAGCGCGGCCGCACGTTCCTGACCTTTATTGCGTTCCTATGCGGTTCGGTGCTGGTATGGATCGGCTACGACTACAGCCAGCAATACAGCACCTGGTTCAGCCTGACCGTCGGCTTTTTGCTGGCGCTCGGCGCCCTTGGCGTGTTCATCGTGTTGTTGACCGAAGCCCACGAACTGGCCGAAGCGGTATGGACCCACAAGCGTCGGCGTGAATTCCTGCCGGTAGTCGGCGATTCGGACTACCGCCCAAAAGTATCGATCCATGTGCCGTGCTACAACGAGCCGCCGGAGATGGTCAAACAGACCCTCGACGCCCTGGCCGCGCTCGATTACCCGGACTACGAAGTTCTGATCATCGACAACAACACCAAGGACCCGGCCGTGTGGGAACCGGTGCGCGACTATTGCGCCACCCTCGGGCCGCGTTTCAAGTTCTTCCACGTCGCGCCCCTGGCCGGTTTCAAGGGCGGTGCGTTGAACTACCTGATTCCGCACACCGCCAAAGACGCCGAAGTGATCGCCGTGATCGACTCGGACTACTGCGTCTCGCCCAACTGGCTCAAGCACATGGTGCCGCACTTCGCCGACCCGAAAATCGCCGTGGTGCAGTCGCCGCAGGATTATCGCGATCAGAACGAAAGCACCTTCAAGAAGCTCTGCTATGCGGAATACAAAGGCTTCTTCCATATCGGCATGGTGACCCGCAACGACCGCGACGCGATTATCCAGCACGGCACCATGACCATGACCCGCCGCTCGGTGCTCGAAGAACTGGGCTGGGCCGACTGGTGCATCTGTGAAGACGCCGAACTGGGCCTACGGGTATTCGAGAAAGGTCTGTCGGCGGCGTATTACCACGACAGCTACGGCAAAGGTCTGATGCCGGATACCTTTATCGACTTCAAGAAGCAGCGCTTCCGCTGGGCCTACGGCGCGATTCAGATCATCAAGCGTCACACCGCCAGCCTGCTGCGCGGCAAGGACACCGAACTGACCCGTGGCCAGCGCTATCACTTCCTGGCGGGCTGGTTGCCTTGGGTGGCGGACGGCATGAACATCTTCTTTACGGTCGGCGCGCTGTTGTGGTCGGCGGCGATGATCATCGTACCGACCCGGGTCGACCCACCGTTGCTGATTTTTGCTATTCCGCCGTTGGCGCTGTTCGTGTTCAAGGTGGGCAAGATCATTTTCCTGTACCGCCGTGCGGTGGGCGTGAACCTCAAGGACGCGTTCTGCGCGGCCCTGGCCGGGCTGGCGTTGTCCCACACCATCGCCAAGGCGGTGCTGTATGGTTTCTTCACCACCAGCATTCCGTTCTTTCGTACACCGAAAAACGCGGATAACCACGGCTTCTGGGTCGCGATTTCCGAAGCCCGCGAAGAAATGTTCATCATGCTGTTGTTGTGGGGCGCCGCGCTGGGGATCTACCTGGTGCAGGGCCTGCCGAGCAATGACATGCGCTTCTGGGTGGTGATGTTGCTGGTGCAGTCCCTGCCGTACGTGGCGGCGCTGATCATGGCGTTCTTGTCGTCGCTGCCGAAACCGGCGCCGGCGCCACAGCCCGCTCCGGCCGCGTAAAAACTTGCGCAATGCACTAAACGGCGGCCTCTGGCCGCCGTTTTGCTATAAGATAACGGCCGTTTTGTCTGCCCGCCCTGCTCTTCCAAACATGCTTTCCGGAGTTTTCCCATGACGGCCCATGCCGACCTTTCGCCCACCCTTCAACTTGCCATCGACCTGATCCGCCGCCCCTCGGTGACGCCGATCGACGCCGATTGCCAGAAGCTGATGATGCAGCGCCTGGGCGACGCCGGCTTCAAACTTGAGCCGATGCGCATCGAAGACGTGGACAATTTCTGGGCCACCCACGGTAAGCATGAAGGCCCGGTGCTGTGCTTCGCCGGCCATACCGACGTGGTCCCGACCGGCCCGGTGCAGGCCTGGCAGAACGACCCGTTCGACGCCTTGATCGACGAAAACGGCATGCTCTGCGGGCGTGGCGCAGCCGACATGAAAGGCAGCCTGGCGGCGATGTTGGTAGCGTCCGAGCGCTTCGTCGCCGACTACCCGGACCACAAGGGCTCGGTGGCTTTCCTGATCACCAGCGATGAAGAAGGCCCGGCACACCACGGTACTAAAGCCGTGATCGAACGCCTGGCAGCGCGCAAGGAGCGCCTGGACTGGTGCATCGTCGGCGAGCCGTCGAGCACCACGCTGGTCGGCGATGTGGTCAAGAACGGCCGGCGCGGCTCCCTCGGCGCGACCCTGACCGTGCGCGGCGTGCAAGGCCACGTCGCCTATCCGCACCTGGCGAAGAACCCGATCCACCTGGCCGCGCCGGCCCTGGCCGAACTGGCCGCCGAGCATTGGGACGACGGCAACGCGTTTTTCCCGCCCACCAGTTTCCAGATTTCCAACCTCAACTCCGGCACCGGCGCCACCAACGTGATTCCCGGCGAGCTGACGGCGGTGTTCAATTTCCGTTTCTCCACCGAGTCCACCGTGGAGGGTCTGCAGCAACGCGTTGCGCAGATTCTCGATAAGCACGGCCTGGACTGGCACGTGGACTGGGCGCTGTCCGGCCTGCCGTTCCTGACCGAACCGGGTGCCCTGCTCGATGCCGTATCGGCCAGCATCAAGGCGGTCACCGGTCGCGAGACCCAGGCGTCCACCAGCGGCGGCACTTCCGATGGCCGCTTCATTGCGACCCTCGGCACCCAAGTGGTCGAGCTGGGGCCGGTCAACGCGACCATCCACCAGGTCAATGAGCGCATCCTGGCCAGCGACCTCGATGTGCTGACCGAAATCTATTATCAGACCCTGATCAAGTTGCTCGCCTGATGCTCGCCTGCCCCCTTTGCAGTGCCCCGCTCAACGCGGTGGACAATGGCGTGGCGTGCCCGGCCGGGCACCGTTTCGACCGGGCACGCCAGGGTTACCTGAACCTGTTGCCGGTACAGCACAAGAACAGCCGTGACCCGGGTGACAACCTGGCCATGGTCGAGGCGCGTCGCGACTTCCTCAACGCCGGGCACTACGCCCCGGTAGCCAAACGCCTGGCCGAACTGGCCGCAGAACGTGCGCCGCAGCGCTGGGTGGACATCGGCTGTGGCGAGGGCTACTACACCGCGCAAATCGCCGAGGCCCTGCCCCATGCCGACGGCTACGCGCTGGATATCTCCAAGGAAGCGGTCAAACGTGCGTGCAAGCGCAACCCGGCGCTGACCTGGTTGATCGCCAGCATGGCCCGCGTGCCGTTGGCCGACACCAGTTGCCAGTTCCTGGCGAGCGTATTCAGCCCGCTGGACTGGCAGGAAGCCAAGCGCCTGCTCAGCCCTGGCGGCGGCTTGATGAAGGTCGGCCCTACCAGTGGTCACCTGATGGAGCTGCGTGAACGTCTGTACGACGAAGTGCGCGAATACACCGACGACAAGCACCTGGCCCTGGTGCCGTCGGGCATGAGCCTGGCGCACAGCGAGATCCTGGAATTCACACTGAGCCTGGCCGATCCCAAGGACCGCGCCAACCTGCTGGCCATGACGCCCCATGGCTGGCGGGCCAGTGCCGAGCGCCGCGCCGAAGTGATCGAGGCGGCCGAGCCGCTGAAGGTCACGGTGTCGATGCGCTACGATTATTTCGTGCTTCAATAACCGACTTTATTTTCGCGAATGGATTTTCGAATCCCGCAACGAGGAACATCCATGCGCCAACCCGATATCGAGATTTACCTGAAGGACGCCGACGTCGACCACAAAGCCATCGCCGCCTGGCTGGGCGCGGCCCTGGGGCCATGCAGCGACTGGGTCCAGAAAGGCCAGACCTACAAGTGCAAGGCCGGCAACGTGCCTGTCACCTGGCTGCCCAAGGCCGTTGGCAAGTGGAACAGCCTGTACCTGGAAAGCGACCAGACCCCATGGGACGACGACATCGCCTGCGCCCGCGCCGCATTTGCCGCGCTGAACGTGGAAGTGCGCTGCGCGCCGGGCACGTGGGTCGAGGAAGAAGGTGAAGAAAGTGCCGACATCTGGATTCGCATCAGCGCAGACGGCGAAGAGCAGATTACTTGGAGGACGGGTTGAAAAGCAGCTGCAAGCGGCAAGCTGCAAGCTGCAAGCCAAAGCGCTTGTAGCTTGTAGCTTGTAGCTTGTAGCTTGTAGCTTGCAGCTTGTAGCTTGCCGCTTAAACCTGCCACTCAGCCTATAGGCCGACCACATCCTCGGCCTGCAAGCCCTTCTCGCCGCTCACCACGGCGTATTCCACCTGCTGGCCCTCGGCCAGGGAGCGGTGGCCTTCACCGCGGATGGCGCGGTAGTGCACGAACACATCCTTGCCGTCCTCACGCTGAATGAAGCCATAACCCTTTGCATCGTTGAACCACTTCACATTGCCGGTTTCGCGCGTTGCCATCTGTTTACTCCCACTTCGGTTTTTATTATTGAGCCGGTACGCGTTGAACTGCCGAGTATATGGCAGGCTCAAAAGCGTTCAACTCAAGTTTACATCGCTGCTTTTTTGCCGATTTTCGGCGAATACGGCACACTACCCGCCCGAGCGCCTGCTCGGTTTTTTCCCACTTGAAGCAGCTCGCCTATGACCCGCTCCCCGTTCCGCCGTCTGGTGTTCGGCACCTTGCGCCGACTGTTGTACCTCTGGGTTCGCTCGGAGACGATCAACCAGTCGTCCCTAACCCTCAACCTGGACCGCAGCCGGCCGGTGTTCTACGTCCTGCAATCACCCTCCCTCACCGAGCTGGCCGTGGTCGACGCCGAGTGCACCAAGGCCGGCCTGCCGCGCCCGGTGTTGCCGGTGTCGGTAGGCCCGCTGATGGAGCCGGCGGCGTTCTTCTATCTCACGCCGGAACCGGACTGGCTCGGCCGCCAGGACAAGCGCGGTGCGCCGCCAACCCTGACCCGCCTGGTCAACACCCTCAGCGAGCACGCCGAAGAGAATGCACAAATCATTCCGGTCAGCGTGTTCTGGGGCCAATCCCCCGAGAGCGAGTCCAGCCCTTGGAAGCTGCTGTTCGCCGACAGTTGGGCGGTCACCGGGCGTCTGCGCCGGCTGTTGAGCATCCTGATCCTGGGGCGCAAGACTCGCGTGCAATTCTCCGCGCCTATCAACCTGCGTGAATTGATCGAGCACAATAAAGGCCACGAACGCACAGTGCGCATGGCCCAGCGCATCCTGCGTGTGCACTTTCGTAACCTGAAGACTGCGGTGATCGGCCCCGACCTGTCCCACCGCCGCAACTTGGTGAAGGGCCTGGTCAACATGCCGCTGGTGCGCCAGGCCATCGCCGACGAAGCCGAACGCGAAAAAATCAGCCCGGAAAAAGCCAAGGCCCAGGCCCTGCGCTACGGCAACGAAATCGCCTCGGACTACACCTACACCGCGATCCGCTTCTTGGAAGTGGTGCTGAGCTGGTTCTGGAACAAGATCTACGACGGCATCAAGGTCAATAACATCGAAGGTGTGCAACAGGTTGCCCAGGGTTACGAGGTGATCTACGTCCCGTGCCACAGAAGCCATATCGACTACCTGCTGTTGTCCTACCTACTGTTCAAGAACGGTCTGACGCCGCCGCATATCGCCGCCGGTATCAACCTGAACATGCCAGTAATC
This sequence comes from Pseudomonas rhodesiae, assembly GCF_007858255.1. Classification (GTDB taxonomy): domain Bacteria; phylum Pseudomonadota; class Gammaproteobacteria; order Pseudomonadales; family Pseudomonadaceae; genus Aquipseudomonas; species Aquipseudomonas rhodesiae. Next base: position 255,243 of record NZ_VFEU01000003.1, read on the forward strand.
GGTAGCCTGCTGCGCCGTGGCGGTGCATTTTTCATGCGCCGCACCTTCAAGGGCAACCCGCTGTACACCGCTGTGTTCAACGAGTACTTGCATACGCTGTTCACCAAGGGCTTCCCGGTGGAGTATTTCGTCGAAGGCGGACGCTCGCGCACCGGGCGCATGCTGCAGCCCAAGACCGGGATGCTGGCGATCACCTTGCGCAGTTTCCTGCGCTCTTCGCGTATGCCGATCGTGTTCGTGCCGGTGTACATCGGTTATGAGCGCGTGCTGGAAGGCCGCACCTACCTCGGCGAACTGCGCGGGGCGAGCAAGAAGAAAGAGTCGATCTTCGATATTTTCAAAGTGGTCGGCGCCCTCAAGCAGCGCTTCGGCCAGGTCGCGGTGAACTTCGGCGAGCCGATCAAGCTGGCGGAATTCCTCGACGCCGAGCAACCGGACTGGCGCGCCCAGGACCTGGGCCCGAACTACAAGCCGGCGTGGCTCAACGAAACCACCCATCGCCTGGGCGAACAAGTGGCTCGCCACTTGAACGAAGCCGCCGCCGTGAACCCGGTGAATCTGGTGGCCCTGGCACTGCTGTCCACCACGCGCCTGGCCCTGGATGAACAGGCCATGGCCCGTCAGTTGGACTTGTACCTGACGCTATTGCGTCGCGTGCCGTACTCGCCCCATACCACGGTGCCGGAAGGCGATGGCATGGCGTTGATTCAGCACGTCAAAGATATGAAGCTGCTGTCGGAACAGAGCGACGCCCTGGGCAAGATTTTGTACCTGGACGAACAGAACGCCGTTCTGATGACCTACTACCGCAACAACGTACTTCACATCTTCGCCCTGCCGGCGCTGCTGGCGAGCTTCTTCCAGAGCAGCTCACGCATGAGCCGCGAACAGATCCTGCGCTATACCCACGCGCTGTACCCGTACTTGCAATCGGAACTGTTTATCCGCTGGTCCCTGGACGATCTGGACAACGTGATCGACCAGTGGCTGGAGGCGTTCGTCGAACAGGGCCTGTTGCGCTTCGAGAAAGATGTGTACCTGCGCCCGGCCCCCAGCTCGCGACACTTTGTGTTGCTGACGCTGCTGTCCAAGAGCATCGCCCAGACCCTGCAACGCTTCTATATGGCGATCTCGCTGTTGCTCAACAGCGGCCAGAACAGCATCAGCGCCGAAGAGCTGGAAGACCTGTGCACGATCATGGCCCAGCGCCTGTCGATCCTGCACGGGCTCAATGCCCCGGAGTTCTTCGATAAGAGTCTTTTCCGACATTTTATTCAGACGTTGCTGGAGCAAGATGTGCTGCGCCGCGATGAGGCCGGCAAATTGAGCTACCACGACCTGCTCGGTGAACTGGCCGAAGGCGCGGCCAAGCGCGTGTTACCGGCCGAGATTCGCCTGTCGATCCGCCAGGTGGCCTTGCACCGTGTGGACGGTGCGGGTGATGCACCGGTGGAACCGCAAGAAAGCCGCTAGATTGAATAAGGGCCGGAGAGCCTCCGGCCCCGTTGAAAAGGAGCTGCACCATGAAAAAGATCATTCTCCTGGGCCTTACCGCCCTGCTCGGAGCCTGCCAATCCATGAGTCCCGCGCCCAAGGCCAGCCTCGACGGCGAAGTGTTCTACCTGCAACGCATCGCCCTACCGCCGGCGGCCACGTTGAGCGTGAGCCTGCAAGACGTGTCCCTGGCGGACGCTCCCGCCGTGGTTCTGGCCGAACAGAAAGGCCCGGTCAAAGGCCAGGTGCCCCTGCCGTTCCACCTGAGTTACGACCCGGCACAGGTCAAGCCCGGCCACAGTTACGCGGTGAGTGCTCGCATCGAGCTGGAGGGCAAGCTACTGTTCACCACCACTGATCGCCACGCCGTGCGGCTCGACGGCCAGGACGCCCAGCCGCTGCGCGTGCGCGTCAACGCCGTAGCCCCCTGATTTCGAACATCGAACATAAGGAAGCGCCCATGCTCCGTAAATCCCTTCGCTTCACCGCCCTGTGTGCCGGCCTGCTGCTCGGCGCCAACGCTATGGCCCTGGACCTGGGCAGCCTGTCCCAGGGCGACGCCACTGGCGGACTCAAGGATGCATTGACCCAAGGTGCCCAGATCGCTGTGAAACAACTGGGCGTACCCGGCGGTTTCAGCAACAACCCGGAGGTCAAGATCGGCCTGCCGGGCAAGTTGGGCAAAGTCGCGGACAAGCTGAAGATGTTCGGCATGGGTGATCAGGTCACCCAACTGGAAACCAGCATGAACAAAGCGGCTGAAACGGCTGTGACCCAAGCCCAGCCGATTCTGGTAAACGCTGTGAAAAACATGAGCGTGACCGACGCCAAGGGCATCCTCAGCGGCGGCCAGGATTCGGCCACTCAGTACCTGGACAAAAGCAGTCGCGAAGCCATTCGCGCCAAGTTCCTGCCGATCGTCAAGGCCGCTACCGACAAGGTCGGCGTAGCCCAGCAGTACAACGCCCTGGCAGGCAAAGCCGCCGCCTTCGGCGCTGTGGATGCCAAGAGCGCTAATGTCGAGAACTACGTGACCGAACAAGCGCTGGACGGTTTGTTCAAGATGATTGCGCAGCAGGAAGAGACGATCCGCAAAAACCCTGCGGCGGCGGCCACAAGTTTGGCGAAGAAAGTGTTCGGCGCACTTTAACGCCGTAGACAAGACCGTCTCGATGACCACAAAAAAGCCCTGACGAATTCAGGGCTTTTTGTTTCATGCAACGGCGACAGGGGCCAAGCATTCGCCCTTCATGTACCAATGCTGAAAGGGATACATTAATAAGGTATCCAGGGCCTGGCCGGGACCGTCGAGATGTTGATCGAGGTGGGGTTATTGTTCAGCAGGTTATTCAGGTTGTTATTTAGGTTGCTGTTGTTGTTTTCGATATTGATGTTGATAGGTGGGTTATGACGCAAGTTTGCCCCACCCCCCATGCCAGAGCCCATCATCGAACCTAAGAATTGCAGCGGTAACGTCAATAAAGGTAAAAACATTTTCTCTCCTTCCAATTCAATTGAAACCAACGCCCGAAACCTGCCAGCTATGCGTTAACGTCGTCTGAGCGGGTAACCTTGCGTGGTTCGAGGAGCTGAATGGTTCCATCTTTAACCGTTTGCTCTAACAGACCATGTAATGCCCTGCTGCACCGGCGATGAGCGCACAGAGGTCATCAAAGGAGAATCGAAGTAACCAGACGCCCAAGCAGCACCGTGGCAAAAAAACCAATGGCCAGCGCGGCGCTCCTGTTGATGACACGCGGGCTCAACAAGTGCCGCCCACGCCCGACGACACCGGCGCCAAATACAATCCAGGCCGACCCGATCGGAACCACGACTAATACCATCGTGCACATGAAGGCGAGATAGCCGGTCCAATGGGTAAATGTGTCCGGTGGTGCGATCAACGAAGCGATCAACAACCCTTTGGGGTTCATCACCGTCATCCAGAAAAAATAGCTACTGGTGAAGCGGTCCCGGCCCACGCCGTCCAAGGCTTTAGCGCCGCGCCATAAGCGCCAAGACACCCAGAGCAAGTACGTACTCGCTGCCAATTGGATCAACTTGACGGCCCAAGGAGAGTAAGCGGCCAGGTAGAGCAGCGCCACGCCCCACACCGATACTTGCAGCAAGTACGCCAGACACTCGATAAAGGCCAGCTTCCACGACGCCCGCAGGCCGAATAACACGCCGGCGCGCAGCAACAGCGTGTTAGTCGGCCCAGGGGCAAGCAACAACAACGTCAAGGCTGAAACAGTGGCCAACATGATTACGCAACGTCCTTCCTCACTCGGAACCACGCAGCATACAGGGCCGGCAGGAACAATAGGGTCAATGCCGTGGCGACAATCAACCCGCCCATGATCGCCACTGCCATCGGCCCGAAGAACACGCTACGCGACAGCGGGATCATCGCCAGCACCGCTGCCAGCGCCGTCAGCACTATCGGCCGGAAGCGTCGGACCGTTGCCTCGATGATCGCCTGCCACGGCGCCAGCCCCGCCTTGATGTCTTGCTCGATCTGATCCACCAGGATCACCGAGTTACGCATGATCATCCCGGACAATGCGATAGTGCCGAGCATCGCCACAAACCCGAAGGGCTGACGGAACACCAACAGAAACAGCGTCACACCGATCAGCCCCAGCGGCGCCGTCAGAAACACCATCGCGGTGCGTGAGAAACTGCGCAATTGCAGCATCAGCAACGTCAACACCACCACGATGAACAGCGGCACACCGACCTTCACCGAGTTCTGGCCGCGTGCGGAGTCTTCGACGGTGCCGCCGACCTCCAGCAGGTAACCGTCCGGCAATTCGGCGCGCACTTGCGCGAGGGTCGGAAAAATCTGCTGCACCAGGGTCGCCGGTTGTTCCTTGCCGTAGATATCGGCGCGGATGGTCACCGTGGGGAGGCGGTTGCGATGCCAGATCACGCCCTCTTCGAAGCCGTACTCAAGCGTGGCGATCTGCGACAGCGCGACGCTTTTGCCATTGTCGGTGGGCACCGCCAGGCTGGGGAGCAACGTCAGTTCGGTGCGTTCATGCCGGGTGCCGCGCAGGAGGATTTCGATCAACTCGTTATCCTCCCGGTACTGGCTGACGCTGGAGCCGGTCAGGGAACTCTGGAGGAATTTCGACAGGTTGGCGGTGCTGACGCCCAACGCCCGGGCGCGGTCCTGATCGATATTGAGGTAGACGATTTTGCTCGGTTCCTCCCAGTCCAGGTGCACGTTAACCACATGAGTATTTTCGCGGACCTTCGCGGCGACTTTGCGGGCCAGGGCGCGCACCTCTTCGATATGCTCCCCCGTCACGCGAAACTGCACCGGGTAACCTACGGGCGGGCCGTTCTCCAAGCGTGTGACACGCGAGCGCAGGTCAGGGAATTGCTCGTTGAGGGTTTCGATCAGCCAGGTGCGCAGGGTTTCGCGCTCCTCGATGGTCTTAGCCAACACCACGAACTGGGCGAAGCTGGTGGCCGGCAACTGCTGATCCAGAGGCAAGTAAAAGCGCGGCGAGCCGGTGCCTATATAGGCCACATAGTTGTCGATGCCGGCATGCTCTTTGAGCAGCGCCTCCAGGCGTTTGACCTGCTCGGCGGTGTTGCTCAGGGACGCGCCCTCGGCCAATTTCAAATCGACCATCAGCTCCAGGCGACCAGACGCCGGGAAAAATTGTTGCGGCACGAACCGAAACAACGCCACCGAACCGATGAACAGCAGCAGCGTCAGCACTATCACGGTTTTGCGCCGATTCACACACCACGCCACCAACCGCCTTACACGCTGGTAGAAGGGTGTGCCGTAGGGATCGGGGCCATCATGGCCGTGTTTGGCGGCATGAATCTTCGCCAGGTCCGGCAGGAGTTTTTCCCCCAGGTAGGGCACGAACACCACGGCGGCCACCCAGGACGCGAGCAGCGCGATGGTCACCACTTGGAATATCGAGCGAGTGTATTCGCCAGTGCTCGATTGGGCCGTCGCGATGGGCAGGAAACCGGCCGCAGTGATCAGCGTCCCGGTGAGCATCGGAAACGCGGTGCTGGTCCAGGCAAAACTGGCGGCCTTGAGCCGGTCGTAGCCTTGCTCCATTTTGATCGCCATCATTTCCACGGCGATGATGGCGTCATCGACCAGCAGCCCGAGGGCCAGTACCAGGGCGCCGAGGGAAATCTTGTGCAAGCCGATGCCGAGGTAATACATGGTGGCGAACGTCATCGCCAGCACCAGCGGAATCGCCAGCGCTACCACCATGCCGGTGCGCAGTCCCAGGGAGAAAAAGCTCACCAGCAACACGATGGCCAACGCTTCAGCCAGCACCTGGACAAATTCGCCGACTCCGGTTTTGACCGCTGCGGGCTGATCTGACACTTTGCGCAACTGCATGCCCGCCGGAAGGTTCTTCTGAAGACGCGCGAATTCACCCTCAAGCGCCTTGCCCAACACCAGGATATCGCCGCCCTCGCGCATGGCCACGGCCAGGCCGATGGCGTCTTCGCCCATGTAGCGCATACGCGGCGCCGGTGGATCGTTGAAGCCACGGTGAATATCAGCCACATCGCCGATACGGAAAGTGCGATCCCCCACGCGAATGGGAAAACTGCGGATTTCCTCCACCGTCTTGAAATTGCCCGACACTCGCAACTGCACGCGCTCGCTTGGCGTTTCAAAGAACCCGGCGGTAGTCACCGCGTTCTGTTCCTGCAACGCTTGTTGCACAGCGGCCAAGGGTAAACCCAGGGTGGCGAGTTTTAGGTTGGACAGCTCGATCCAGATCTTCTCGTCCTGCAGGCCGAGCAGTTCGACCTTACCCACATCCGCTACGCGTTGCAGTTGGATCTGGATGCGGTCGGCGTAGTCCTTGAGCACGGCGTAGTCGAAACCATCGCCGGTCAGGGCGTAGATATTGCCGAAGGTGGTGCCGAACTCGTCGTTGAAAAACGGCCCTTGGATATCCGGTGGCAGGGTCTGGCGGATGTCGCTGATTTTCTTGCGCACCTGGTACCACAGTTCGGGTATCTGCGCCGAGCGCATGGCATCGCGGGCGACGAAGGTCACCTGGGACTCGCCCGGCCGCGAGAATGAAACGATTCGCTCGTAGTCACCGGTCTCCATGAGTTTTTTCTCAATGCGCTCGGTGACTTGCCGCGCGACTTCTTGAGCGGTGGCGCCAGGCCAGTTGGTCTTGATCACCATGGCCTTGAAGGTGAAGGGCGGATCCTCGCTCTGCCCCAGCTTGGTGTAGGACAACGTGCCCACCACTGCCAGCAGAATCATCAGGAACAGCACGATCTGGCGATTGCGTAGCGCCCATTCGGAAAGATTGAAACCCATCGGGACTACTCCTTGGCCGCCAGATTCACCACGCGGTTGGCGCGATCCACCGGGCGCACTGGCTGGCCCTCGTGGAGCACATGCACACCGGCTGCGATAACCCAATCATCGGCGCTCAAGCCCTCCAGCACCGGCACGGTTTTATCGCCGAACGCGCCGATACGCACCTGTGTGCGCTTGAGGGTGTTGTCCGGCTGCACGCGCCAGACGTAGGACTCACCGTTCTCCGCGCTGATGGCAGACAACGGCACGGACAGCGGATTACTGCCGTCGGCCTGTATGAATACGCGAGCGCTCTGGCCGAGTTCCGCCGGGACTTTGCCGCCGGTAAACGCAACGCGCGCAGCAAAAGTCCGCGACTTGGGGTCGGCGGCAGGGGACAACTCGCGAATGCGCCCAGCGAAGCGTTGATCCGGCTGGCTCCACAGCTCCACAGACACCGGCTGGCCGATCTTGAAGCGAGCAAAGCCTTGTTCGGGCAGGCTGATCAGCACTTCACGTTCGCCATCGGTGGCCAGGGTGAACACCGTTTGCCCGGCGGACACCACTTGCCCGACTTCCACCGCACGCTTGGCCACCACGCCATCCTGCGGCGCGCGCAACACCGCATAGGCCGCCTGGTTACTGGCCACATCGAACTCGGCTTTGATTTGCTTGAGGCGGGCTTCGCCCGAACGGTAGAGATTCTCGGAATTGTCGTACTGGGACCGGCTGACCATCTGACGATCCAGCAAGGTTTTGTAGCGATCACGCTCGGCACGCACCAGGCTCAAGTTGGCCTGGGCGGCGGCGACCTGAGCGCGGGCAGCGTCCAGTTGCAGGCGCACGTCCTGAGGGTCGAGTTCGGCCAACGCCTGATTGGCCTTGACCCGCTCGCCCTCCTCCACCCAGCGCTTACTGACTTTGCCGCCAATGCGAAAAGCCAGGTCCGGCTCGTAGCGTGCGCGCACTTCTCCGGGGTAGCTGTCCGTCGTCTGCGTCGAAGGCTGTGGCTGCACCACCATGGCCGGGCGGATGGTGGTCTGGGGCGCTTCTTCATGGCCGCAGGCGGCCAATAGGAGGACCAGACACGCAGGCAACGCAAGGGGCAGGAAAGTGCTGCGCATGCTGAAGGACCTTTCGCAAATGATGCTAGGAATAATTATACTTGCCGGTATGTTATTAATACCAAACTCACCAGTCCAGTATTAAAGGTGAAAATGTCCGACAATCCTCTGAACACCAATAGCCCCGGGCGTCCCAAGGACATGGCAAAACGCCAGGCAATCCTCGAAGCAGCCAAGTTTCTGTTTTTGAGCAATGGTTACGCCAGCACCAGCATGGACGCGGTGGCCTTGGAGGCTGGCGTGTCGAAACTCACGGTCTACAACCACTTCACCGACAAAGAAACCCTGTTCACCGCCGCCGTCGTGGCCAAATGCGAGGAACAATTGCCGGTGATGTATTTCGAGATGCCCGCGGGTGTGCCGGTGGAAACGGTCCTGTTGACCATCGCCCGTGGTTTTCATCGGCTGATCAACAGCGAAGAGTCGGTGAACCTGCATCGGCTGATGATGACCACCGGCAATCAGGACGTGAAACTCTCGCAGATTTTCTTCGAAGCCGGGCCCATGCGCATGTTGCAAGGCATGGAACGCCTGCTCAGCACCATTGACCAGAGCGGCGCCCTGAACATCGATAAGCCGTTCAAGGCGGCCGAGCATTTTTTCTGCCTGCTCAAAGGCACGGCGAACTTCTGCCTGCTGTATGGCTGCGGCGGCCAGTTGAGTGAGGAAGCCGCCGAAGCCCATGTGCAGGATGTGGTGGGGTTGTTTATGCGGGCCTACAAGCCATAGCGGTTATCAGGGCTTGAGCGCTTTCTTGGGGTAAATGTCGTAGCGGCTGGACTTGCCATCCAGCGCATGGCTCGGCTTGGGCCCGTCGATACACGGCGCCTTGCGCGGGCGCTTGACCACAACACGGTGACTGGCCAGGGCCAGCGCTGCGGCGAGCAAGGCCGGTGCGTCCGGGTCATCGCCCACCAGCGGGCGGAACAGGCGCATTTCCTTCTTTACCAGGGCGGTTTTCTCACGATGAGGGAACATAGGGTCGAGGTAGATCACCTGAGGGGGCTCGCCCTCCCAGTTGCGCATCACCTCGATGGAGTTGCCCTTGAGCAGTTGCATGCGTGCCACGATCGGCGCCACTTCGAAATCATCCGCGCCGCGCGCCAGGCCGTCTTCGAGCAAAGCGCCAATCAGCGGCTGGCGTTCGATCAGGCTCATGTTGCAACCCAGGCTCGCCAGCACAAAAGCGTCCTTGCCCAGGCCGGCCGTGGCGTCCAGCACTCGTGGGCGTACGCCTTGGGCGATGCCCACGGCCTTGGCGATCATCTGCCCGCTGCCACCGCCGTATAAACGCCGATGCGCCGCGCCGCCTTCGACGAAGTCCACACGCACCGGCCCCGGTGCGTCCGCCCCCAGTTGCTGCAATTGCAAGCCGTGTTCGCCGACCTGCAAGGAAAAATCCGCATCCGCCAGCACTAACGGCAAGCCAAGTTGGGCAGCCCACTGCTCGGCACGGGACTGGAAAGCATCGGCCATGGCCTCGACCCGGATGCGGCTGGCCGCTGGTTGTTCGCTCATCAATCGCTACGCTCAAAAATATTAAGGATCGGCCAACACCGGCCGATAAAACCAACAGTCAGGTATTTTGCCAGAGCTGAGCGTCGACCGAAGAAAATGTCAGACATTCTCCCCCTAACCATCGGTGTACTGCCGACCCACAACCACTACGGCTTGCGCAACACTCAAGCGCTGGCCGGTGTGAGTCATGTGTGGCAGGACTTCTTCGCCCGGGCATTGGCCGAGCAGCTCGGCGAAACGCCGGACGCGCCGGCAGCCCAGGCGACGGCACCCCTGGACCCGGCGGTAGAACCCAGCGCAGGCGCAGACCTGTTGTCGCAGATCCTCACCCAGCGTGAGTGCGACGTTAAAGACACCGAAATCGCCCCGCCAGAACCGCTGTTCCTGCCCATCGCCGAATTTGAAACCGAGCTGCTGCCACCGGCTGCGACGCCGTTTCCTGAAGAAGAAATCGTCGCCCAGCAACGTCAGCAGAATTTCGAAAGCGGTTGGGTACGCCCTATCGTACTGGCCGCCGGGCAGCCATTGCCGGAGCCAGGCCCTGCGCCGGAACCGCGCGCCCTGCACTTGCCAATCGCCGAGTTCGAACTGGACCTGTTGCCACCGCCGCCTACGCCTTACTCCGAAGAAGCGTTGGTGGAGCAGCAGAAAGCCCTGGACTTCGACTACTACTGGGCACGCCCGTTGATCACCCACAACCTGCGCCTGGCCGCCTGACCCTCAGCGACACACCCACCAGCGCCCCATATCGAAGTGGAAGTGATTGCGGTGCGCGGCGTTGTAGTCCGGGCTTAATACCACGTTGAAATCATCACAGGCACTGTCGCGCACCTGACGCAGGAACCGCGCATTGGCGTCCTCCCCTGGCCAATCCTTGAGCACGCTGATGCTGCGCCCATCGGCCAAGCGAAAACCGGCGATATCCAGCGCATTGGCCGAGGCGTGCTGGCTCAGTTGCCCGTTGGCACGGTTATACATCGTGCGACAGGCAAAACTGCCCAGATGATCGACCCGCGTCACCGCCTGGCCAAACACCGTCTGCGCCGCCGGTTGCAGGCTATGGCGCTCGAAGAGTGCGAACGCCACGGCCAGCGGGCAGCTGGCAAGAAAGCTGCTGCTCAATCCCACCTCTGCACCCTGCACGCGCAAGGTGTTGCGCAACGGGCAGGCGACATCGGCGGGTGAATCAGCTTGATGGCTCACGCGCAAGCCTGAAGTCTTCAGCACCTGGTCGCACAGCGCCGGGTCGTCCTGCAGACGTCCCAGCTTAAAACGCGTCAACAGGTTTGGGCTGGCGCGCACATCCAGCGGCGCCCATGGATTCCATTCCGGCGCCAACGGCACCCAACCGCGCCATACACCGACCACCACCGCGCCGCCCAGCATCAGCAGCACGCCCATCACCTTGATAAACCGCATGGGTCAGACCTTGAAAAACTGATTGGCCTTGCTGAAGGGCATGGAGCGTTCGGTAAAGGTAAAGGTGCCCAACTCATAGACCTCCTGGGCCGCGCGATAGAACTCGCCATAGGCCGCCAACGCCATCGCCGAACCCACACTGATGCGCTTGACGCCCATGGCGCTCAATTGCGCGACGCTGAGTTTCAGCGCACCGGACATCAACACATTCACCGGTTTGGGCGCGACCGCCTTGACCACCGCCAACACCTCATCGGCGGTGCGCAGGCCCGGCGCGTAAAGCACATCGGCACCGGCTTCGGCGTAGGCCTGCAGACGGCGGAGGGTGTCGGGCAGATCCAGACGCCCATGCAGAAGGTTTTCCGCGCGGGCGGTGAGCGTGAACGCAAACGGCAAACTGCGGGCCGCGACTACCGCCGCATGTACTCGCTCCACAGACAGGTCGAAGGCATAAATGGGATCGCCAGAGTGTCCGGTGGCGTCTTCGATGGAACCGCCGACAATCCCCGTGGCCGCCGCACGCAGGATGGTCTGGGCGCAGCCATCCGGGCTGTCGCTGAAACCGTTTTCCAGGTCGGCCGCCACCGGCAGTGTCGTGGCTTGGGCGATCTGATGCGCGTTGAGCAAGGTGTCGTCCAGAGACAGCGCGCCCTCCGCATCCGGCCGACCAAGGCTGAAGGCATAACCCGCGCTGGTGGTGGCCAAGGCTTCGAACCCCAGGCTGGCAAGCATCACGGCGGAACCGGCGTCCCACGGGTTGGGCATCACGAACGCGCGGTCGCGTTCATGCAGGCGCTTGAAGGTTTCGGCGCGAAGGGTTTGGGCATCCATGGCAAGCTCCTGGCGGGAAAAGGAGCCCTAGAGTAACCCCAGTTGCTCCACTTCTGGCTCGCGATCCAACGTGGGCAATGGTGCGAGGCCGGGCAAGCGTGCCATCAGTTGGGTATGAAAGCGCATGGCCAATTGGGCGGCGAGGCGATTGTCCGAGGTGTGCAGAAACACGTAGGGAGTGCGTCCCTCTTCGATCCAGCCGGCGACTTTTTCAATCCAAGGCACCAGAAACGGGTCGTTGGCCTCCAGCTCCGGATGGCCAATGAAGCGCACCTGCGGAAACTGAGTCAGCGCAGCCGGCCGCGGCGGCACTTTGGGCTTTTTCGATTGGGCGTGCAGCACCGCCGGCGACGTCGAGGTGCAACTGAACAGCGCCCTGGGGTCCAGGCAGATACGCTCGACACCCCGGTCGCGCAACAGGCGGTTAAGCATGCGCTCGGCATCGCCCTTGGCGAAAAATTCCGGGTGGCGCACTTCCACCGCCATCGGACGCTCCAGGCCGTCGATAAACCCAGCCAGTTCCGCCAGACGCTGCGGCGAGAACGCAGCCGACAGTTGCAGCCACAACGGAGCTACACGTTCACCCAACGGGCTCATCAGGCCGACAAAGCTTTCCGCCGCCGGTAATTGCTCACGCAAATCGCCCCCGTGGCTGATATCCCCGGGGAATTTGGCGGTGAAGCGAAAATCGGCGGGCATGATTTCAGCCCAGCGCTGCACGGTGGCGGCCGAGGGGCGAGCGTAGAATGTGGTGTTGCCTTCAACGGCGTTGAAGACTTGGGAATAGAGGGCGAGGTAATCGCTGGCGCGGGCATCGGCCGGGTACAGGTAATCACGCCAGGCGTTTTCACTCCAGGACGGACAACCAAGGTAGTAAGGCAGACGCATCAGATGTGAACGTCGAGGCCCAGTACTTCCATATCCCATTCGACAAAGCCAGCGGTGGTCAGGTAACTGGCCAGGGCAGTGGCGACGCTTTTGCTCATGGAACGGGGGAAGATCATGTCTTGCTGCCGGGCGGGCAGGCCGCTTATGCGCGCATTGCCAGCACCTTGTGCAGCGGGCGTCGCCTCGGAATGGACCTCGATGAAGTCCGGCGAATCTTCGACTGAATCGTCTACCGTCACGCTCGCCTTGCGCGGCTTACGTTTGAGGGGGTACGACTGTGAGGAAAATCCGTCTATACGCATCGATGCGAACTCGCTATCAGTGATGGCATTTTAGTGGCGACTTCCGTTGCGCGCAAATGCTCTGGTGATAACTAGAACACATAATTTGAAAAAGGTTTAAAAATGGGGGCAAATTCTGACGATTGGCGAAAGTTGCCATCACTTTGGCGTCAAATCAGCCCGCGTTCGGCCTTGGTCTGCGCCACTTTATCGCGCAGGTACACCGGCGCGGCCTGATCGGCGGGGATCGCTTCTCCACGCTCGAAGGCAAAACGCGCCAGGGTCAGCAGGTCTTCGGCATGTGGCAACATGGCAGCGTCCTGGCCGGCCAGTTTCACCGCGATGCGCTCGCCATAACCCCAACCTGTGCCCGCGCCGAACCAATCGCCGCTGGCATCCTCCGGCAGTGCCGACGCTTCGGGCGGCTGCACCGCCTCCGCGCCGACCAGGCGCATTTCACCGGCCACCGCGCGGTAACAGCCCCAGTAGACTTCGTCCATCCGCGCGTCGATGGCGGCCGCTACCTGCGACGCGCCTTGCTCACGCAACGCGCGCTGGGCCAAGACGGCAAGGTTGGAGACCGGCAACACCGGGCGTTCCAGGGCAAAGGCCAGGCCTTGCACCACGCCGATAGCAATGCGCACACCGGTAAAGGCACCCGGGCCGCGACCAAAAGCAATAGCGTCCACCGCCGCCAACGTGGTGCCGGCATCTTCGAGCAGTTGCTTGATCATCGGCAACAGTTTTTGCGCGTGCAGGCGGGGGATCACCTCGTAGTGGCTGGTTACTTTGCCATCGTGCAGCAAGGCAACGGAGCAAGCTTCGGTTGCGGTGTCCAGGGCCAGCAGGGTGCTCATCGGTGTGGGTGTCCAAGTCGAAAAAAAGTGCGCCAGTATAAACAACAACGGCCCGCAAGCGGGCCGTTGTGTGAGACGCCGATCAGGTGATCAGCTCAGGGCTTGCATCACTTTGGCGGTGATGGCTTCCACCGAACCGACGCCAGGGATATGGCTGTACTTCGGCTTGCCGTTGGCAGCGGACAGCTTCTGATAGAAATCCACCAGCGGCTTGGTCTGGGAATGGTAGACCGACAGGCGATGACGCACGGTTTCTTCGGTGTCGTCCTTGCGCTGTACCAGGTCTTCGCCGGTGACATCGTCTTTGCCTTCAACTTTCGGCGGGTTGTAGACGGTGTGGTACACGCGGCCCGAGGCCTCGTGAACGCGACGGCCTGCGATACGCTGGACGATTTCTTCGTCTTCCACCGCGATTTCAACCACGGCATCCAGCTCGACACCAGCCGTCACCAAGGCTTCGGCCTGAGGAATGGTGCGCGGGAAACCGTCGAACAGGAAACCGTTGGCACAGTCAGGCTGCGCGATACGGTCCTTGACCAGGGCAATGATCAGGTCATCGGAAACCAGGCCACCGGCGTCCATGATGCTCTTGGCCTTAATGCCCAGCTCGGTGCCTGCTTTTACCGCAGCGCGCAGCATGTCACCGGTGGAGATTTGTGGAATGCCGAATTTTTCAGTGATGAACTTTGCCTGAGTACCTTTACCGGCCCCGGGAGCTCCCAGCAGAATGACGCGCATCGATGTGCTCCTCAATTTTTTATAGAGATGACGCTCGGATTCGCCGCGTGGGGCCAATCGCGTAAAAATGTGATTCGGGCCGCCCAAACGGCCAAAGGCTGATCAAGATACACAGCAGGCCCTAACCACACAAGCCGCCAAAAGTCGGAAGAACCCGCACCGCGCATACGTCATAGGTAGGGTATTCCAGAGTGCAACCCGCCCCCATGGACGATGACCGCCCGGTTCCGGGCGGCCGTCCTGGCTCAGGCGCAAGCCATTGAGAACACGCGAAAAACCTCAGCCGGTGTTGCGCAACCCGGCCGCGATACCGGCTACGGATACCAGCAGCGCCTGTTCCAGAGGGCTGTCCTGCGCGGCTTCCTGCCGGCGCGAGCGCGCCAGCAACTCGGCCTGCAACAGATGCAAGGGGTCAAGGTAGGTATTGCGCAGGCGGATGAACTCCAGGGTGTCAGGGCTGTGTGCCAGCAGTTGCGACTGGCCGGTCAGACCGAGCACCACCGAGCACGCCTGCGACAATAGGTCGCGCAAGTGCGCACCCAATGGCAACAGGTCGGGCTGCACCAGGCGCTCATCATAGAGACGCGCAATATCGGCATCGGCCTTGGCCAGCACCATTTCCAGCATATCGATGCGGGTGCGGAAGAACGGCCACTGTTCGCGCATCTGCCCCAGCAATTCACCTTCACCCCGCGCCAGGGCATTGCTCAACGCCGCCTCCCAGCCGAGCCACGCCGGCAGCATCAAGCGCGTCTGGGTCCAACCGAAGATCCAAGGGATGGCGCGCAGGCTTTCGATACCGCCCGCACGCCGCTTGGCTGGACGGCTGCCCAGCGGCAGGCGGCCCAGCTCCTGTTCGGGGGTGGACTGGCGGAAATACTCGACGAATTGCGGATTTTCCCTTACAACCGCGCGGTAAGCCCTCACACCATCCGCGGCCAATTCGTCCATTAAATGACGCCAGGCCGGCTCGGGCGGTGGCGGCGGCAACAGCGTTGCTTCCAGCACTGCAGCCAAGTAAAGGTTGAGGTTCTGCTCCGCGATGTCCGGCAGACCGAACTTGAAGCGGATCATTTCGCCTTGTTCGGTGGTGCGGAAACGCCCGGCCACCGAGCCTGGTGGCTGCGACAGGATCGCCGCGTGGGCAGGGCCGCCACCACGGCCCACGGTGCCACCGCGACCATGGAACAACAGCAGCTCCACTTGCTGTTCGCGGCAAATATCCACCAGGCGCTCCTGCGCCCGGTATTGCGCCCAGGCAGCGGCGGTGGTGCCGGCGTCCTTGGCCGAGTCGGAATAGCCGATCATCACTTCCTGCGGGCCCTGTAAGCGCGCGCGATAGCCCGGCAGTTGCAACAGTTGCTCGATCACCGGCCCGGCGTTATCCAGGTCGGCCAGGGTTTCGAACAACGGCACCACGCGCATTGGCCGCTGTACACCCGACTCTTTAAGCAGCAATTGCACCGCCAGCACATCCGACGCCGCACCAGCCATGGAGATGACATACGAGCCCAACGACGCCGCAGGGGCTGCGGCGATTTCCTTACAGGTATTGAGCACTTCGGCGGTGTCGGCCGACGGTTTGAAATACCCCGGCAGCAACGGGCGACGGTTGGTCAATTCCTTCATTAAGAAGCTGATGCGCGCGTCCTCATCCCAGTCTTCGTAGCGACCCAGGCCGAGGTAATCGGTGATCTCCGTCATGGCTGCCGAGTGTCGGCTGGAATCCTGGCGCACATCCAGACGCACCAGGAACAGGCCGAATGTCACGGCGCGACGCAGGCAATCGAGCAGCGGCCCGTCGGCGATCACGCCCATGCCGCATTCATGCAGCGACTGGTAGCACAGCTCCAGCGGCTCAAGCAGTTCACGGTTGTTCTGCAACACCTCGGCGGGCGCCGGTGTGCTGCTGCTCAACGCGGTGTGGGCCCATTGCCGCGTGGCGCGCAAGCGGTCGCGCAGTTGTTTGAGCACGGCCCGGTACGGCTCAACGCTGTCGCCGACCTTGGCCTGCAACGCTGGGCTGGCGTGACGCATGGACAGCTCGGAAGCCAACTGATCGATATCGCGCAGGTACAGGTCGGCCGCCATCCATCGCGCCAGCAGCAAGACTTCGCGGGTGACCGACGCGGTGACATTCGGGTTGCCGTCACGGTCGCCGCCCATCCACGATGCAAAGCGAATCGGCGCCGATTCCAGGGGCAGGCGCAGGCCGGTGGCCGCGTGCAACGCCTGATCGGCCTTGCGCAAATAGTTGGGGATGGCGTGCCACAGCGAATGCTCGATCACCGCGAAGCCCCACTTGGCTTCATCCACCGGCGTGGGGCGGGTGCGGCGGATTTCTTCGGTGTGCCAGGCCTCGGCGATCAATCGTTGCAGGCGTTGGCGGATCTGCTCGCGCTCGGCGGTGGTGAGGTCGCGGTGATCCTGCAAGGCCAACTGCGCGGCGATGGCGTCGTACTTCTGGATCAAGGTGCGGCGCGCCACTTCGGTCGGGTGGGCGGTGAGGACCAGCTCGATTTCCACTCGCGCCAACTGGCGGGCCAGGGATTCGTTGCTGTGGCCTTCGCGTTGCAGGCGCGCCAGCAGCTCGGGCAGCACGCGCGCCTCGAAGGGTGCCGGTTGCGACTCATCGCGACGGTGAATCAACTGATACTGCTCGGCGATATTGGCCAGATTGAGAAACTGGTTGAAAGCCCGCGCCACCGGCAGCAGTTCGTCTTCCTGCAACTGATTGAGGCTGGCGCTCAGTTCATCGCCGGCGGTTTTCTCAGAGACGGCGCCACGCCGATCGGCCTTGGCGCCTTTGCGGATCTGCTCGATCTTGTCGAGAAAATCATCGCCGTACTGCTCTCGAATGGTGTTGCCCAACAATTCACCCAGCAGGTGAACATCCTCACGCAAGCGTGCATCGATATCACTCATCAGCCAATCTCCAGCCAGAAATCCGGGACGCGCAGATCTGCCAGAGTGCCGCCCGCGTTGTTTTATGACAAGACTTTAAACCTTGTGGGTTGCAGCTAGTCTCAACCATAAGTCGTCGCGATAGGCGAACGGCTGGTCACTCATCACCGCCCGCTTGCCGTGGGTTTTATTGAGGTTGCCATGAAAATCCGAGAATTGGCCCAGCATTGGGAAGAGAACGCCAAGGGTCGCTTGACCAAGACCGAATATGCGATCCACCTGGACGTGGAGTCCGCCGCCCGGCTGGCGGCCATCGCCGAGATGTACCCCAAGCGCAACACCGAAGAGCTGCTGGGCGAGCTGATCGGCGCCGCCCTTGAAGAGCTGGAAGCCAGCTTTCCCTATATCAAAGGTCAGCAGGTGATTGCGACCGATGAAGAGGGCGACCCGCTGTACGAAGACGTCGGCCCTACCCCGCGCTTTTTGTCGCTGTCGCGTCGCTATCTACATGATTTGTCTACCAGTGCGGACGAATCGAAGCACTGATCTGCTGTCGTTTAATCCACCCTCCCCTTGTATTCCGGGCCTATTACAGGCCCGAAATACTGCTTGGAAGTGCAAAAGTTCCAATTTTTTTCGCTGACTACTTAGTCAATTATTTTTTTAGGCAAATCGCCATCTCTTCTGAACTTTTGAAAAAAGCCTCCGGTCACAGCCAGTAAGCCATCACTTGGAACGGCCGTTTGAAAGAGCACCAGGCGCTTTACCACCGGGCTCGCAGCCGTTCACTGACTGAGATGGATTTTGATGTTTTTCAGGAGTTATCCAATGGAGTTGAAGACGATGAAGACCAGCACTGCCAAATCCTCGTTTAACCATCTGCGCGGGCTTAAATTGGCCGCGCTGGCAATCGGTACCAGCTTCGTTCTGGCTGGCTGCGCCGGTAACCCTCCGACTGAGCAGTACGCAGTGACCCAGTCGGCGGTCAACAGCGCTGTGAGCGCCGGTGGCACCGAGTACGCCGCTGTAGAAATGAAGTCGGCTCAGGACAAGCTCAAAGAAGCTGAAATCGCGATGCACGACAAAAACTACGAGAAGGCTCGTATGTTGGCTGAACAAGCCGAGTGGGACGCCCGTGTCGCCGAACGTAAAGCCCAGGCTGCCAAAGCTGAGCAAGCGGTAAAGGATTCCCAGAAGGCCGTTGACGAGTTGCGTAAGGAAGGCATGCGCCCGGCTGCTATCCAGCAGAAATAAACCGAGCCCCTCGACCGCACCGCACCCGATATCGAATTGAAAGGACGACACGATTATGCGTAAACAACTGATGATCCCTGCCCTGTTGGCAATGAGCGTTGCCTTGGCGGCCTGCTCCACTCCGCCAAACGCCAACCTGGAAAACGCCCGCACCAACTTCTCGGCCCTGCAGACCAACCCACAGGCCACCAAGCTCGCGGCGCTGGAAACCAAGGACGCTCAGGAATGGCTGGACAAGGCCGACAAAGCCTATCGCGACAAGGAAGACCAGAAGAAGGTCGACCAGCTGGCTTACCTGACCAACCAGCGCGTTGAAGTGGCCAAAGACACCATCGCCCTGCGCGAATCCGAAGCCAAGCTGAAAAACGCCGGCGACGAACGCGCTCGCGCCCTGCTGGAAGCTCGCGATGCGCAGATCAAGCAGTTGCAGGACAGCTTGAACGCCAAGCAGACCGATCGCGGTACGCTGGTGACTTTCGGTGACGTATTGTTCGCCACCAATAAGTCCGATCTGAAATCCAGCGGCCTGGTGAATATCACCAAACTGGCTCAGTTCCTGCGCGACAACCCAGATCGTAAAGTGATCGTCGAAGGCTACACCGACAGCACCGGTTCCGATTCCTACAACCAGAGCTTGTCGGAGCGCCGTGCAGCTTCCGTACAACGCGCACTGGCTCAGCAAGGCGTGGATATTTCGCGCATCGTGACCCAGGGCTATGGCAAGGAATATCCGGTTGCCGACAATAGCAGCGCATCGGGCCGCGCCATGAACCGCCGCGTTGAAGTGACCATCTCCAACGACAACCAACCGGTCAAGCCACGTTCGTCGATGGCGAACTGATTGATTGAGCTTGGATAGAAAAACCCACCTTACGGTGGGTTTTTTTTCGGTTCGGCAAACTCGATAGTGCGATGAGTATCCTCAGCGGGCATTTCAATTCTGGAACCGTAGGTATTTTGCGAGAGCTTGTCCATCAGTTGCGCAAGCTCATGATCCCGAGCATCTCGCCTTTCCAGCGTCTGATGCCCTCTGATCATGTCCAGCATGTTGTCGATTGCAGCAATCCGTATCGCCACGTTCTCAGCCTCGATCTGTGTAAGCAACTCCGCTTTCTGTGGTTTGAATACGCGATAGGGTTCCAGCTAATTCCGTCGCCCGTGACTACCGCCAGCGCCGACTTGTTGGTGGACTGATCGCTACAAGCGCCATAAACAGCCCATCGACGAGGGCAGCTTTTGTGAGACGAGCAGTCAGAAAGGTACCGGGGTGTTCCCCTGATAGTCTCCCTGCTGGATTTGAGAGGCAGGCTGCGCACCAGATTGACCGTCTTGCTGAGCGTTGCCGTTTTGAGCCCCTTGACCGCTCTGTGCACCTTCATTCTTTTTTTGTTCAAGCAGCTTATTCAGCAGCTTCAAAAGCGCCTCAAGGGTTTCGTCGCCACCGGCACCACTGCTTCCCGGTCCACCGTGGGAACCTCGCGATCGCAGTTGTTGAATTTGGTTTCGTGTATCTTGGATCCGCTGATCGAGACTCTGTTGCCCCACTGCGCCGGCATCGCGCGCATTCCCAACACTCGACGGTCCATTAATAGCTGCCATAGATGCTAACTCCACATAACTGAAATAAAGACCGATCAGTGATACCAATCAGTCCCAAATCTGTGGCTGGCTAACCGAGATAGTTCCGGGTTGCGTAGGTTTACCATTGCACTGAAGACTTAATCACCAAGTCTCGTGGCGCTTTCCCACAACAATGACGTGCAAGCTCACTGCTGCAACTGCGGCGTTTCCTGCCCCATGCAGCGCACGGCTTGCTTCTTGTTGTTCACCAGCACGCCACTCAAGCCTTTCTGCTCGGTATCAAACATCACCAGCACGCCATCGACGCACTGCGCCACTTGGGCGGCCGGAGTCAGGGAGATCTTGTAATCCTCGCCCGGCACGGTCTTGAGCATGGTGAAGTCACTGAGCAGCAACGCATCTTCCGGTTTGGCGAAGTGCAGGTAGCCGTAGTACCACAGGCAACCGACGGTACCGATGATGGTGCCGATGCCGGTGAGGATCAGCGGGATCATGTTGCGTTCTTCGCTCATTGCGGGCTCTCTGATGGATCAACGTTAGGAGTCGGATAGTTTGGAATTTCGCCCAGGCGCCGCAGGCCATTGAAATGTTGCGGGTCATCCAGATAGCGCAGCATCACGGTTTGCCAGGTTTTATCGGCAAAGGTCTGCACATGCCCGCCCCGGGTCAATTGCAAGACTCTGGGCGGCGGCGCCGCCTGATACAAGCGGATGCCATTGGCCACGGGCACGATCGGGTCATCGAGGCTGTGAAACAACAGTTTCGGCACGCCACTCAACTGGGGCATGGCATTGATCGCACTGTCCGCGTCGGGCACGAGCCAGGATAAGGGCACTTGCAATAGCCATGTTAGCCAGGAGGTGCTCAGCGCGAATTGTCCTACGTCACGATAACTGGCCGGCACGCCGTCCAGCACCAGCGCCTTGAGCTGGGCCTGACGCTGCGGGTGCGCCGCCAGGTAATGCACGGCCAGCGCGCCGCCCAGGCTTTGGCCAAGCACAATCAGGGGCTGCCCCTGGGTTTCGGGGGCCTTGTCGAGCCAGCTGAAAGCCGCGTCCACGTCCTGATAAATCGCCGGCAATGAGGGCTTGCCTTCCGACAGCCCATAACCGCGATAGTCCAGCAGCAACACTTGGTACCCCTGCTCCGGCAACCACCAACTGCCGCCCAGATGCCAGGCCAAATTGCCACCGTTGCCGTGCAGGTGCAGCACCGTGCCCTTGAGCGGCACGCCGGGTTTGGCCGGCAACCACCAAGCATGCAGCTTGACGCCATCGGCGGTGGTCAAGGTGACATCGCGGTAGTCCAAGTGTGCTTTTTGTGGCGTGAACGGCAGGCCGGGTTCGGGGTAGAACAGCAGCGAGCTACAGCCGTTCAGTGTGAGGAGCAGGCACAGAATGCCGAGGATTCTCATCCGTTGAAGCCTCGCAAATAACAGCGTTTAAAGGATATTGGAGTAGTCAGCCTCGATCCGATCCAGGCTCAGATGGTTGAGGAAGTTGGAGAAGCACATCCACGCCGCCAGGGCGTTCATGTCACGGAATTGCTCGGGCAGGTACTTGGGCGGCACCACCAGGCCTTCGTCCACCAGTTGGCGCAGGGTACGCATGTCCTCCAGGGTGGTCTTGCCGCAGAACAGCAGCGGCACTTGTTCCAGCTTGCCTTTACGCACAGCCAACTGGATGTAGTTGTAGACCATGATAAAGCCCTTGAGGTAGGACAAATCCTTGGTGAACGGCAGACCGGTCGGCACCGAGCCACGGAATACGCGGCTGGCGTTGCCATAGCTTTCCGCCATCTCAAAGCCTTGCTCGCGGAAGAACTCAAATACCTGCAGGAAGTCGGCGCCCTCCTCCACCATATGGATGGCCCGCGTGCGGTTGGTCAATTTGCGCAGGCGGCTGGGGTAGGAGGCGAAGGTAATGATCTCCATCAGGATCGCCAGACCTTCCTGGGTCACGGTGGACGACGGCGGGCCCTTGGACAGGAAGGTGCAGATCGGCTGGTTCTGGCCGTTGAGGGTGGTGCCCACATGCACCAGGCCTTCATGCACTTCCAAGGCGCGCACATCGCGGTCGTTGAACATAGCGTCGGCGCGGATCTTGATGTAGTCGGCACCCGCCGCCGCGTCGGCGACGATACCGTCGGACTCGAACACACGAATGGTTTCTTCGGCCTCGCCGAACACCTTGTTCAGGCGGGTTTGCAGCAGGGCCACGGCGTCCTTGGCGGTCAGGGTCTTGGCTTCGTCCTTGAGGTCGCCACGGCCGTCGATGTTGTTAAGGTAATCGGACAGCATCAGGCCCAGATCGGCCAGGGTCGGGTCGCCGGCGTGGAACGCATCGGAAGCGGCGCCGTATAGCTCTTGGGAGATCAGGCCGAAGTCCTCGGTGCCGCGGGCCTCCAGCATTCGCACCACCATGCGGTATTCCTTGCACATGCGGCGCATGATCTGCCCCACCGGGCTGAATTGGCCGAGCCGGCGGGTGATGTCACGCTCGATATTCTGGAATTCCAGCTTCACCGCGCTGGAATCGAACGACAGCGGCCGGTTCAGGTAATAGTCGCGATCCACGGCCGGCATGGCTTTGCCCTTGGCCTTGAGAAACCCTTGACGGATGTTCTCGTCCCATTTCACGGCGTCGAGGACGCGGATCGGGGTTTGCGCCAGCACAATGCGATCGGACAAGGTGCGTATCGTCTGCTGGTAATCGTCCACCCGGTACTTCCTCTTTAAACGTTATCGACCCGCGCGCCGGTAGCGCACGGCTTCAACGAACACATCGGCATTGGCCGGATCATCCAGGTAGGCAAATACCTGGCTCATGGCGCTGTCGATCAGTACACCGGCGCCTTCGACGGTATCCACGGTGCTGCCATGCAGTACCTGTTGCCCGATAGCCTGGTGAATCTGCTCGAGATCGAGGTTATAGACCACCAATTCGTGCTTATCGTCGAACTCGAACCCCGCCAGGAAATAATGCCCTCCCCACCTGGCGGGCAATGGTGCCGACAGGTACCAGCGGCTGCCATGGCGCGAAACGGTAAACAGGTACTCATCGCGCTGGGCCGGCGAGGCTTTAGGGTAGCTCACCGCTTTATAGCGGTGCTCACCGGCGCGGCTGATTTGCAGATTGAGCGGTTCGCCCCAAGCATTCTTGCTGGTCCAATGGCCCAGCAGTTCATCCGGCGCCGCCTCATGGGCGGGCAACGGGTCCTTGAACGTTACCAGGCAACCACCGAGCAATAGGAACGACAGGGCCAGTACCGCCAAACGCCAGGTTTTCATTGGACTCCCCCGGTGTCAGACCGAGGCCAACACCAAATGCATGTAACGCTTGAGAATCTCAAGCATCTCGTCAGCGGTCAAAGGCTCTGGGCCGCCCAGCAGGCCCTGATATTCCATCCGACCGATTATCGCCGTCAACACTTTGGCATCCTGTTGCGGCTCGCGGGAACCCAATACCTGGAAAAACTGCCCGGTGCCCTGCAGCAGAATCTGTTGATGGGACCGCACCAGTTCCGCCAGACGCGGGTTGAGCAAGGCTTCCTGACGAAAGGCCTGTTCGGCCATCAAGTGCTCGCGGCGGTTGGTCAATTGACGCATCACGTAATCGGCGGTCAAGCGGGCGATGTCGTCCGCCAACTGCGAGCGCGACTGCGGGCTGCCATCGCCATAAGCGACCATTTCGCGCAGCAGGCCCTCGTTGCGCACCCACAATTTGCCCATGAACGCGGCGCTGCGTTCCACGTATTGGGCGAAGGTGTCGGTGAGCAGGTCGTCGATATCCTTGAAGTAGTAGGTGGTCGCCGACAGCGGCACCCCCGCTTCGGCGGCCACCGCACGATGACGCACAGCCCGCACACCATCGCGTACCACGATGCGCATGGCCGCATCCAAAATGTCTTGCCTGCGCTGCTCGCTGCCTTGGCGACTGGCCTTACGGCCCTGGTACTGGACGCTTTCAGCCAC
The DNA here is from genome assembly GCF_007858255.1 of Pseudomonas rhodesiae. Lineage (GTDB taxonomy): Bacteria > Pseudomonadota > Gammaproteobacteria > Pseudomonadales > Pseudomonadaceae > Aquipseudomonas > Aquipseudomonas rhodesiae. The sequence continues at coordinate 279,419 of NZ_VFEU01000003.1, forward strand.
GGCAGCAGCAATGCCGGCGGCGCCTTCTTGTGCGGTTACGCGGTTCACGACTCACATCCTTGAACAGATCAAAACCTGGCGCTGTTTGCTTGACGCTTATAGACGCCACATAAAAAAGCCGCCTTATAAAAGGCGGCTCTGGATTTCGCTACGGTTACGCTTGTGGCCGCATGTGCGGGAACAGGATCACATCGCGGATCGACGGCGAGTTGGTCAACAACATCACCAGGCGGTCGATGCCGATGCCTTCACCGGCGGTCGGCGGCATGCCGTATTCCAGGGCGCGGACAAAGTCGGCGTCGTAGTGCATGGCTTCGTCGTCACCGGCGTCTTTGTCGGCCACCTGGGCCATAAAGCGCTCGGCCTGGTCTTCCGCGTCGTTCAACTCGGAGTAGGCGTTGGCGATTTCGCGGCCGCCGATAAACAACTCGAAACGGTCGGTGACGTTCGGGTTGTCGTCGTTGCGACGGGCCAACGGCGACACTTCGAACGGGTACTGGGTAATGAAGTGCGGCTGTTCCAGCTTGTGCTCCACCAGCTCTTCGAAAATCATCACCTGCAGTTTGCCCAGGCCTTCGAAGCCCAGCACCTTGGCGCCGGCTTTCTTGGCGATGGCGCGAGCCTTGTCGATGTCGTTGAGGTCATCGGCGCTCAGCTCGGGGTTGTATTTGAGGATCGAATCGAACACCGACAGGCGTACGAACGGCTCGCCGAAGTGGAACACCTTGTCGCCGTACGGCACGTCGGTGCTGCCCAGGACCAACTGCGCCAGCTCGCGGAACAGTTCTTCGGTCAGGTCCATGTTGTCTTCGTAGTCGGCGTAAGCCTGGTAGAACTCCAACATGGTGAATTCTGGGTTGTGACGGGTGGAGACGCCTTCGTTGCGGAAGTTGCGGTTGATCTCGAAGACCTTCTCGAAACCACCGACCACCAGACGCTTGAGGTACAGCTCAGGCGCGATACGCAGGAACATTTCCATGTCCAGCGCGTTGTGGTGGGTTTCGAACGGCTTGGCTGCGGCACCGCCGGGAATGGTTTGCAGCATCGGCGTTTCCACTTCCAGAAAGTCACGCTGCATCAGGAAGCTGCGGATGTGGGCGATGATCTGCGAGCGGACGCGGAAGGTGTGGCGCACGTCTTCGTTGACGATCAGGTCGACATAGCGCTGGCGATAGCGTTGCTCGGTGTCGGTCAGGCCGTGGTGCTTGTCCGGCAGCGGGCGCAAGGACTTGGTCAGCAGGCGCACGTTGGTCATTTCCACGTACAGGTCGCCCTTGCCGGAACGGGCCAGGGTGCCTTCGGCGGCGATGATGTCGCCCATGTCCCAGGTTTTCACCGAGGCCAGGGTTTCTTCGGACAGGGTCTTGCGGTTGACGTAGACCTGGATACGCCCGGTCATGTCCTGGATCACCATGAACGAGCCACGGTTGAGCATGATGCGACCTGCCACCTTGACCGGGATCGCCGCTTCCGCCAGCTCTTCCTTGGTCTTGTCCGCGTACTGTTTCTGCAAGGCATCGCAGTAGTTGTCGCGGCGGAAGTCGTTGGGGAAGGCGTTGCCCTTGGCGCGCTCGGCAGCAAGCTTTTCCTTGCGCAGGGCGATCAGGGAGTTTTCTTCCTGTTGCAGGGCTTGCGGGTCGAGTTGTTGGTCGCTCATGTCTTTAAATTTTCCATCACAGGTTCGTTGCCCCCAGGCCTTCGGCCTGGGGATCGCGGGCAAGCCCGCTCCCACACAGGGTATTACAGGCCGGACTTCAGGCTGGCTTCCAGGTACTCGTCGATATCGCCGTCGAGCACCTTGTCGCAGTCGCTGCGTTCGATGTTAGTGCGCAGATCCTTGATACGCGACGCGTCGAGCACATAGGAGCGGATCTGGTGACCCCAGCCGATATCCGACTTGGTGTCTTCCAGCGCCTGGGAAGCGGCGTTGCGCTTCTGCATCTCCTGCTCGTACAACTTGGCCCGCAGCATTTTCATGGCGGTGTCCTTGTTGGCGTGCTGGGAGCGTTCGTTCTGGCAGCTCACCACGGTGTTGGTCGGTACGTGGGTAATCCGCACGGCCGAGTCGGTGGTGTTGACGTGCTGACCGCCGGCACCGGAGGAACGATAGGTATCGATCCGCAGGTCCGCTGGGTTGATCTCGATTTCCACTTTGTCATCGATCTCAGGCGAGACGAACACCGCGCAGAACGAAGTGTGGCGACGGTTGCCGGAGTCGAATGGGCTCTTGCGCACCAGACGGTGCACGCCGATCTCGGTACGCAGCCAGCCAAAGGCGTATTCGCCCTTGATATGCACGGTAGCACCCTTGATACCGGCGACTTCACCGGCGGACAGTTCCATGATGGTCGCGTCGAAACCGCGCTTGTCGGCCCAGCGCAGGTACATGCGCAGCAGGATGTTGGCCCAGTCCTGGGCCTCGGTGCCGCCGGAACCGGCCTGGATGTCCAGGTAGGCGTTGTTCGGGTCCATTTCGTGGCTGAACATGCGGCGGAATTCAAGCTTGGCGAGGTTTTCCTCGAGACGGGCCAGCTCGGCGACCACATCGCCCACTGCGCCTTCGTCGTTTTCTTCGACGGCCATGTCCAGCAGGTCACGGCAATCGGCCAGGCCGGTGTTCAGTTCGTCGAGGGTGTCGACGATCTGCGCCAGCGCAGCGCGCTCGCGCCCCAGTTCCTGGGCGTATTCAGGTTTGTTCCAGACACTCGGATCTTCAAGCTCGCGGTTGACCTCGGTCAGACGCTCATGCTTTTGATCGTAGTCAAAGATACCCCCGAATAGTTTCGGAGCGCTCGGACAGGTCCTTGATGGTGTTAAGGATCGGGTTGATTTCCATGGCGGGCAGCACTCGTTGGCGAACTTTTGAAAGCCGGCGAGTATAACGGCAAACAGCTGGAAACGGCAGCCCGCTGAGCCGAAAAGGCGGTTTCAAACCCTATGAAAACCCGCCGTGGGAGGGGAGTTGCCGTGGTGAGCGGGCTTGTCGAATCGTCGCACCGCCCGTGCTGGGCTGCGAAGCAGCCCCACTCCAAGCGATGTGGTTTTAGCTGACACACCGAGGTGCCTGGGTTTGGGGCCGCTTCGCAGCCCGGCGCAGGGCAAGTCTGCTCACCAAAGAGTTAGGAGTCTGCCTTTGAAACTTGTGTTGAGCGCAGCTTCAGGTCACTCGATACCGACCTGATTGCGCCCATTGTGCTTGGCTGTATACAGCCCCTTGTCCGCCGCCATGATCACCTGGCGGCAACTGGAGCCCTGCTGCGGGACCATGGTCGACAGGCCGATGCTGACGGTCAGGCACGAACCTTCGGTCGGGGCATTGTGGGGGATGTTCAGCGCGGCGACGGCCATGCGCAGTTTTTCCGCCACCAGGCGCGCGCCACCCGGCGAGGTGTTGGGCAGCACCAGAGCGAACTCCTCGCCGCCGTAGCGCGCCGGCAGGTCCGACGGGCGGCTGCTGGCGTCACGGATGGTGTCGGCGACCTTACGCAGGGCTTCGTCGCCTTCGACGTGGCCGAAGCTGTCGTTATAGGTCTTGAAGAAGTCCACGTCGATCATCAGCAATGACAGCTGGGTCTGGTCACGCATGGCGCGGCGCCATTCCAGCTCCAGGTATTCGTCGAAGTGGCGACGGTTGGACAGCCCAGTCAGGCCATCGGAGTTCATCAACCGTTGCAGCACCAGGTTGGTGTCCAGCAACTGCTGCTGGCTGACCCGCAGCGCACGGTACGCCGCATCGCGCTGCAACAGGGTCATATAGGAACGTGAGTGATAGCGGATGCGCGCCACCAGTTCGATGTTGTCCGGCAGCTTGACCAGGTAATCGTTGGCGCCGGCTGCAAATGCCGCGCTCTTGATCAGCGGGTCTTCCTTGGTGGAAAGCACGATGATCGGGATGTTCGCCGTGGCCGGGTGGTTGCGGTACTCGCGCACCAGGGTCAGGCCGTCGAGGCCGGGCATCACCAGGTCCTGCAGGATCACCGTCGGTTTGATGCGGATGGCCTGGGCAATGGCCTGGTGCGGGTCGGCGCAGAAATGGAAGTCGATGTTTTCTTCATGGGCCAGGCCACGCCGCACGGCTTCGCCGATCATGGCCTGGTCGTCGACCAGCAACACCATGGCGGCGTTTTCGTCGGTCTTGATGTCGTCGATCTGTAAATCATTCATCTGCAGTCACCTGAATTACCACCTGCAAGCCAGCACCGCGCAAGGTCTTGCTCATTGTGCAAAGACCTCCAGCAGTCGAGGCGCAATTCTATCCAGTGGGCGAATTTCAACAGCGGCATCGATTGCCGCCGCCGCTTTGGGCATGCCATACACCGCCGAGCTTTGTTGATCCTGGGCGATGGTCAAATAACCTTGTTCACGCAGCAGTTTGAGACCCTGGGCCCCGTCGCGGCCCATGCCGGTCAGCAATACGCCGACGGCATCGCCATTCCAGTGGCTGGCGACGCTCTCGAAAAACACGTCGATCGACGGGCGATAGATCTCGTTTACCGGCTCTGCGGTGTAGGCCAGCGTACCGTTCTTCAATAAACGAATGTGATGGTTGGTCCCGGCCAGCAATACCAACCCGCTCTGGGGCGGCTCACCTTCACGGGCCAGGCGCACCGGCAGGCTGGACGCGCTGCTGAGCCACTCGGCCATGCCGGCGGCGAACACCTGGTCGACGTGCTGCACCAGCACAATGGCGGCGGGAAAGTCGCGGGGCAGGCCTTTGAGCAGGGTTTCCAGGGCCGCCGGGCCGCCGGCCGAAGAGCCGATGGCCACCAGCCGCTGGCGTTTGCCCTCGTGGCGCGGCGGCGCGGTTTCCGCGCGCACACGGCTGCCGCGCTGGCCGATCAACCAACCGATGTTGAGGATCTTGCGCAGCAACGGTGCCGCCGCATCCTGGGGGTTGCCCACGCCCAAAGCTGGCGTGTCCACCACGTCGAGGGCGCCATGGCCCATGGCTTCGAACACGCGGCTCACATTGGCTTGGCGGTCGACGGTCACGATCAGAATCGCGCACGGGGTCTCGGCCATGATCTGGCGCGTGGCCTCCACACCGTCCATTACCGGCATGATCAGGTCCATAAGGATCAGGTCAGGGGTCAGTTCGGCGCAGCGCTGCACCGCTTCCAGGCCATTGCTGGCCACCCACACCACTTGATGCGCCGGCTCTAGACTCAACGCTCGGCGCAACGCCTCGATGGCCAGCGGCATGTCATTGACGATGGCGATCTTCATGCCCGCGCGCCCCCGATCAGTTCCATCACGGCATCAAGCAAGGCGTCGTCGTGGAAACTGGCCTTGGCCAGGTAATAGTCGGCCCCGGCGTCGAGCCCGCGTCGGCGGTCTTCTTCGCGGTCTTTATACGACACCACCATCACCGGCAACGATTGCAGGCGACTGTCACGGCGCAAGAGTGTGACCAATTCGATACCGTCCATGCGAGGCATATCAATGTCAGTGATCAGCAGGTCGAAATCCTCGGAACGCAAGGCGTTCCAGCCGTCCATGCCATCGACGGCCACGGCCACTTCGTAGCCGCGATTAAGCAGCAATTTGCGCTGCAATTCACGCACCGTGAGCGAGTCATCCACCACCAGCACGCGTTTGCGCGGAGCTTCGGCGGTCTGCTGGCTGCGCCGGGCGATACGCTCAAGGCGCCCGGTATTGAGCAGTTTGTCCACCGAACGCAGCATGTCTTCGACGTCGACGATCAGCACCACCGAGCCGTCGTCGAGCAATGCACCGGCGGAAATATCCTGGACCTTGCCCAGGCGATCATCCAGCGGCAACACCACCAGGGTGCGCTCGCCGATAAAGCGCTCCACGGCAATCCCATATACCGCATCACGCTCGCGGATCACCACCACTTTCAGTGTTTCCGAAGGGTTCTGCCCCGCCGGTCGCTGCAACAATTGGCTGGCGGCGACCAGGCCGACATGCCGGCCTTCGTGCCAGAAATGCTGGCGTCCTTCCAGTTGCACGATGTCTTCCGGCGCCAGATCGCACATGCGTTCGATATGCGCCAGCGGGAAGGCATAAGCTTCTTCGCCGACCTCCACTACCAGGCTGCGCACCACCGAAAGGGTCAGCGGCACCTCCAGATGGAAACGGCTGCCCTGCCCCGCCGTCTGCTCCAGCACCACCGCGCCGCGCAGTTGGCGCACCATATGCTGCACCGCATCCAGCCCGACGCCGCGCCCGGACACCTCGGTGACTTTGTCGCGCAGGCTGAAACCCGGCAGGAACAGGAACGTCAGCAACTCCTCTTCGCTCAGGCGCAGCGCGGTCTCCAGCGGCGACAGCTTGCGCTCGACAATGGTGCCGCGCAGGCGTTCGAGGTCCACGCCATTGCCGTCGTCACTCAGCTCCAGCACTAATAGACCAGCCTGGTGCGAGGCGCACAGGCGGATCAGCCCTTCGGCCGGTTTGCCCGCCAGCACACGTTGCTCGGGCATTTCGATGCCGTGATCGACGGCATTGCGTAACAGATGAGTGAGGGGCGCTTCGAGTTTTTCCAGTACGTCGCGATCGACCTGGGTTTTCTCGCCTTCGATTTCCAGGCGGACTTGCTTGCCCAGGCTGCGGCCCAGGTCGCGCACCATGCGCACCTGCCCAGCCAGCACGTCGGCAAACGGGCGCATGCGACAGGCCAGCGCGGTGTCATACAGCACCTGGGCGCGCTGCCCGGCCTGCCAGCCGAACTCATCGAGCTCGGCGGTTTTTTCCGCCAGCAGCGCCTGGGCTTCGCTCAGCAGGCGGCGCGCATCGGCCAGGGCCTCCTGGGCTTCAAGGTTCAGGTGCTGGGTCTTGAGCTGGCCATCGAGGGTATCGAGGGCACGCACGCTCTGGCTCTGAATACGCTTGAGGCGCTGCAGGCTGACCAGGTAGGGCTTGATGCGCTGGGTTTCTACCAAAGACTTGCTCGACAGGTCCAGCAGGCTGTTCAAGCGCTCGGCGGTTACGCGCAGCACGCGCTCGCCGCCTTCCGTCATGCGCTTGCCCTGACGCGGTGGGTCGCTGGTGACGGGCGGCGCGGGCTCAGGCTCCGGCGGCAGTTCTTCAAGGACCGGCTCGGGAGCCGGCTCCGGTACTGTTGGCGGCCGGACGCTGGGGCGCGGGTGCGAGGGGTCCAGCAAGCGCTCCATCAACGCCACGTACGCCTCGATATCCGCCGGCCCCACGTCGTTGCCGGGGGTGGCGATGCGCATCAGCAGGTCGGTGCCTTGCAGCAATGCGTCGATATGTTCAGGTTGCAGATACAGACGGCTTTCCTGGGCGCTGACCAGGCAGTCCTCCATGACATGGGCCACGCTGACCCCGGCATCCACCCCCACGATGCGCGCCGCGCCTTTGAGCGAGTGGGCCGCGCGCATGCAGGCTTCGAGTTGGTCGGCCTGGGTCGGGTTGCGCTCCAGGGCCAGCAGGCCCGCGCTCAGCACCTGGGTCTGTGCATCGGCTTCCAGGCTGAACAGTTCCAGCAGCGAGGCATCACGCATCTGGTCGGGGGTCATGTAAGGCTCCGTGTCACGGCAGACAACAACTGTGCCTCGTCCAGCCAGCGCAGGCTGCGGCCCTTCCATTGCAGCACGCCCTGGGTGTAGCGCGCGCTGGCCTGGGTGCCGGACACCGACGCCGCGCTCAACGTACGCTCGTCGATGGCGTGGATACCGTCCACTTCATCCACCGGCACCACCACCGGACCATCCTGCGCGGCAATGATCAACATGCGCGGCATGCTGCGTGCGCCGCTGGGGGCACTGTCAGCGGCCTCCAGGCCCAGCATCTCAACCAGCGACAAGCACGCCACCAGCGCACCGCGCACATTGGCCACGCCGAGCAAGGCGCGCGAGCGCTGGTGCGGCAGCGAATGGATCGGTTGCAGCGGCGCCACCTCCATCAGGCAACGGGTGGCGATGCCAAGCCACTCGTCACCGAGGCGAAACATCAGCAGCGAGCGGGTCGCCACGTCCTCGTCGACCGTCTCGGCGACGTGGCCGCGATGCGCGTCCTGTTGCAAGGCATAGCGGTCCAGCAGGCGCGTGGCGGCGGCGGAATAGACCGAGCAGTTACGGCAGTGGATATGTTCCACCAGCAGCGGGCAGGATTTGTCGCCATGGACGCCGATGCGGTTCCAGCAATCGTCGATGGCTTGGGTGTCGGCCAGGGTCAGGTCCAGGCCGGTGGTGTCGAGCGCGTCGGGGCTACTCATGGTTTGGACTCACTGTCAGCTCGCTCGCTGCGGGCGGCCCGCGCCTGCAAACGACGCGCCCCCGCACTGTCGCCCTGGGATTCCAGCAGCGCGGCCAACTGCATCAGGGCCTGCGGATGCTGGGGTTCCAGGTACAAGGCTTTTCGATAATACCCCTGGGCCTGCTGGGCACTGCCCTCCACATCACTAAGCAGCCCCAGCCAATAGAACACCTGGGCGGCCGGGGGATGGTCGCTCAAATACTGTTCGCACATGGCGCGGGCCTCGGCACTTTTGCCTTGGTTGGCCAGGGTGGCGATACGGCTGAGCAAGGCGCCTGCTTCGGAGGGTGGAGCCTTGATCGGCACTACCTGGGCACTCACTGTGCTGAACGGCCGTGGTTTAGCCGGAAGCGGCGCCGCACTGCGTTGCGGCTTGGGCATCGGTATGAAGGTCGGCTCGGGCCTGACCGGTTCCGCATGCCGACTGAAGGCAAAGGACTGCGGCACTCCAATCGAGCGCATGCCGTGCCGCCCCAACAAGCTGCCTTCGGCCGGGCCGATAAACAGCACGCCGTCGACGTGGGTCAGGGCCTTGAGCACTTCGAACACTTGCTGCTGGGTCGGTTGATCGAAGTAGATCAACAGGTTGCGGCAAAACACAAAATCGTAGCTGGCCTCATTGGCCAGCAGCGCCGGGTCAAGCAGGTTGCCCACTTGCAGACGCACCTGTTCGCGCACGCGGTCGGCGATGTGGTAACCGTCGCCGTGTTCGGTGAAGTGGCGTTCGCGAAAGGCCAGGTCACCGCCGCGAAACGAATTCTTGCCATACACGCCGCGCCGGGCGCGCTCCACCGACAGCGGGCTGACATCCATGCCCTGCACCTTGAACTGATGCGGCGCCAACCCGGCATCCAGCAGGGCCATGGCGATCGAGTAAGGTTCTTCCCCGGTGGAACACGGCAGGCTAAGGATACGCAGGCCGCGCATCTGCTTGATCTCGGCCAATCGCGCGCAGGCCAAGCGCGCCAGCGTGGCGAAGGATTCGGGATAACGGAAAAACCAGGTCTCGGGGACGATCACCGCTTCGATCAGCGCTTGCTGCTCGTCGTGGGAGCGTTGCAGGCGCTGCCAGTAATCATCCGAGGTAAGTGCCCCGACAACCTGGCTGCGCTGGCGCACGGCCCGCTCGATGATGGCCTCGCCCACCGACGCCACGTCCAGGCCGATGCGTTCCTTAAGGAAGGCAAAGAAGCGCGGATCGTTGCTCATAGGCTCAGCTCGCTGGAAAACAACAGGGCGCGCACGTCATCGGTGAGCAGATCATTAACGCCGATCCACTGCATCAGGCCCTCTGCATCTTCGCGCACGGGCCCCAGGTAGGGCGCCTCGCGGTTGTCCAGGCCGTACGCTTGGAACTCTTCAAGGCCGCAACGCAGGGTGTCGGTGGCCTGCTCCAGAATCAGCCCCAGCCGGCGCGCCTCGACCCAGGGCTGCGGCTGGTAATGCACCAGCACCAGCCGAGTGCTGGTGCGGGCCTGGGCCGGCGTGCCGAAGGCCAGGGCACTGAGGTCGATGACCGGCACCAGCGCGCCGCGATGGGCGAAAATACCGGCCACCCACACAGGAGCGTGGGCGATGGGTTTGAGCGGCAGGCGCGGCAGTACTTCGGCCACTTCGGTGGCCCGTAGGGCATAGCGTTCGCTGCCGATATGAAACACCAGGAACAACGCTTTTTTCGCTGCCGGGACGGCGCCGCGTTTAGCCGCGAGTTCGCTCATCAGACTTTGAAACGCGACACGCCGCTGCGCAGACCCACCGCAACCTGGCTCAGTTCATCGATGGCGAAACTGGCCTGACGCAGGGACTCCACCGTCTGGCTGCTGGCGTCGCCCAGTTGCACCAGCGCGTGGTTAATCTGTTCGGCCCCCGTGGCTTGGGCCTGCATGCCTTCGTTGACCATCAGCACTCGCGGCGCCAGGGCCTGGACCTGATGGATGATCTGCGACAGTTGCTCGCCCACCTGCTGCACTTCGAACATGCCGCGGCGCACTTCTTCGGAGAATTTGTCCATGCCCATCACCCCGGCCGACACCGCCGACTGGATCTCACGCACCATCTGCTCGATGTCGTACGTGGCCACGGCAGTCTGGTCGGCCAGGCGCCGCACCTCGGTGGCGACCACGGCGAAGCCGCGCCCGTACTCACCGGCCTTCTCGGCTTCGATAGCGGCATTGAGCGACAGCAGGTTGGTCTGGTCGGCGACCTTGACGATGGTCACCACCACTTGGTTGATGTTGCCGGCCTTCTCATTGAGGATCGCCAGCTTGGCATTGACCAGGTCAGCGGCGCCCATTACCGAGTGCATGGTTTCTTCCATGCGCGCCAGGCCCTGCTGACCGGAACCGGCGGCCACCGATGCCTGGTCGGCGGCGGTGGAAACTTCGGTCATGGTGCGCACCAGGTCCTTGGAGGTGGCCGCGATTTCGCGGGAGGTGGCACCGATTTCGGTGGTGGTCGCCGCCGTTTCGGTGGCGGTGGCCTGTTGCTGCTTGGAGGTGGCGGCGATCTCGGTGACCGAAGTGGTCACCTGCACCGACGAGCGCTGGGCCTGGGACACCAGGGCGGTCAGCTCGGTCATCATGTCGTTGAAGCCGGTTTCGACCGCGTTGAATTCGTCCTTGCGCGACAGGTTCAGACGCTTGCTCAGGTCGCCGGTGCGCATGACCTCAAGAATTTCGACGATACGCTGCATGGGCGACATGATCGCGCGCATCAGCAGCAGACCGCACAGGCCAGCAGCCAGAATCGCCACGGCAAGCGACACGAACAAACTGATCTTGGCGGAGACCACTGCTTCATCGATGGCGGACGTTGCGTTATCGGACACGCCTTTATTTTCGGCGATGATGTCGTTGAGTTTCATGCGACCTTCAATCCAGATCGGCGTCAACTGCTCATCCAGCAACTCGTGGGCGGCCGGCAGATCGTTGGCCTGGATGCGATCGAGTACTTGCGCCAGGACCTTGTTGTAATTGCTGTGCGAGGCCTTGAAGTTATCGAACTCCATACGATCGGCCTGGTTGCCGATCGTTTTCTCGTAATTGGCCATTTGCTGTTCGATGCGCTTTTCGAAACCCTGGTAATCGGTCTTGTCGGCGCTGGTCAGGGTTTTGTCTTCACGCATACCGATGATATCGAGGGTCTGCAGATAGCTGTCGACCCACGCGCTGCGGATCATTGAGCTCAGGTAAACCCCCGGCACAGCGTCATCGCGCACGGCCTCTTGCCCAGCCTCGATTTTCATTAACCGTGAATAAGAGACCACGACCATTAACAGCATGATGGCGATAACGACCGCAAAACTTGCCAGGATCCGTTGGCGCAAGGTCCAATTCTTCACAGTACTTCCTCGAAGGGCCATTCAAATGGAGGGGAGTATAGCTGAGCAGCAGCGCTCATTTATGAATGGGTTTTGGTGGTCAACGGAGATGAACGCTAAACGCCTGTGGGAGGGGGCTTGCCCCCGATAACGATACCTCAGTTGTAAAACCTGCAACTGATGCACCGTTATCGGGGGCAAGCCCCCTCCCATATTTTGTTTTAAACCGGTGGTTATTGGTTAAGCCGTACCTGTTTTTCCAGTTCCACCTTCAAGCCGGGCTCCAGTTTGAGCTGGCGCGCCAATTCATCCAGATAGGCTTTTTCCATGAAGTTCTCTTCATCCACCAGCATCACGCTGGCGATGTACATCTCGGCGGCCATTTCCGGGGTGCCGGCGGCGCGGGCGACATCCGCCGGGTCCAGGGGCTTGTTCAGTTCGGCATGCAGCCAGTGTTGCAATTGGGGGTCATTGTCGAGTTTGGTGAACTCGCCTTCGATCAGCGCGCGCTCACGCTCGTCTACATGGCCGTCGGCCTTGGCGGCGGCGACCAACGCCTTGAGGATGCCCTGGCTGTGCTGCTCGACCTGGGCCGGTGGCAGACGGTCGATGGTTTGCGGTTCGCCTTGGGGCGCACTGGCCTGTTGCGCCTGCCAGTTGCCATAGGCTTTGTAGGCGATGACGCCCAAGGCGGCCAAACCGCCGTAGGTCAGGGCCTTGCCGCCGAATTTGCGGGCTTTTTTGTTACCCAGCAACAGCCCCATGGCACCCGCCGCGAGGGCTCCCCCGCCGGCGCCACCGAGCAGGCTGCCCAGGCCGCCACCGCCGAGCAGACCGCCCAAGGCGCCCTTGTCTTCCTGTTTGCGCTGGCCGCCGGCCTTATTCTGCAACATGTCCTGGCCGGACTTGAGCAACTGATCGAGCAATCCACGGGTGTTCATAACAGCCTCCAGACACTTGGGTTCATAGGACCAATAGGCTGCCAGCGTAAAACTAAGTGCCAAAAAACCAGGATCTAGAGTGCTTCCAGATGTAACGCCGCTGCCTATCGTATAAATCGATATACACTCAGGTACTTCTATAAAAACAGCCTTCTGGTAATTCCAGCATGATGACCTTGCGTCAAATCCGCCACTTCATTGCCGTGGCCGAGACCGGCTCGATCTCCGCCGCGGCGCAAACCGCGTTCATCTCTCAGTCGACCCTGACCCTGGCGATCCAGCAACTGGAGCAGGAGATTGGCGTCAACCTGTTCAATCGCCACGCCAAGGGCATGACCCTCACCCACCAGGGCCATCAGTTTCTGCGCCAGGCACACCTGATTCTGGCCACCGTCGACAACGCCAAGCGCAGCCTGCAACAGAGCACCGACCAGGTAGCCGGGCAATTGATCGTCGGCGTGACCAGCCTGGTGGCCGGCTACTACTTGGCCGACCTGCTGACCCGCTTCCAGCGCGCGTACCCCAATGTGGAAATCCGCGTCATGGAAGACGAGCGCCCGTATATCGAACATCTGCTGGTCAGCGGCGAAATCGACGTGGGCGTGCTGATCCTGTCCAACCTCGAAGACCGCCACGCCCTGCAGACCGAAGTCCTGACCCACTCGCCCCACCGCCTGTGGCTGCCGGCGCAGCACCCATTGCTGGAGCACGACAGCATCAACCTGGCCGATGTGGCACGCGAACCGTTGATTCAATTGAACGTCGACGAAATGGGCCACAACGCCCAACGCCTGTGGGCCGGCGCCGGCCTGCAACCGCGTGTGACCTTGCGCACGGCCTCCACCGAAGCGGTGCGCAGCCTGGTGGCGGCGGGCCTGGGGGTGTCGATCCAGCCGGACATGACCTACCGCCCCTGGTCGCTGGAAGGCGACATTATTGAAGCGCGGCCGATTGCCGACCTCAGCCAAACCCTCGACGTGGGCCTGGCCTGGCGCCGTGGCACCGCGCGGCCGACCTTGGTGGACCCGTTCCTCACCGTGGCGCGCGAACAGCCGCACCCACGCAAGCCATCTATTTAATCGAATGCTGCATTCAGTATTTAGTATTTGTTGACCTCGCGCCCGCCCTCTACTCTCGACTCATCCATAAGAGAAAGCCGGGCGCCTTGTAAGAGAACGCCCATGGCCACACAAGAAAAGAGATCGCGAAAAATGTCCGGCGCGCCCACCCCGCTGCTCACCGCGTTGCTGATCGACGGCGAACTGGTTCAAGGCCAGGGGTTTGTCGAGCCGATCCTCAACCCGGCCACCGGTGAAGTGCTGACTCAAATCGCCGAAGCCAGCACCGAGCAAGTCGAAAGCGCCATCCTTGCCGCCCACCGCGCCTTTGCCGGTTGGTCGCGGACCACGCCGCAGCAACGCGCCAACCTGCTGCTGGGCATCGCCGATGCTATTGAAAAACAAGCCGACTACCTGGCCCGCCTGGAATCGCTGAACTGCGGCAAGCCGTTGCATCTGGCGCGTCAGGATGATTTGAGCGCCACTGTGGATGTGTTCCGCTTCTTCGCTGGCGCCGTGCGTTGCCAGACCGGCCAATTGAGCGGCGAATACCTGCCGGGCTACACCAGCATGGTGCGCCGCGACCCGATCGGCGTGGTGGCCTCCATTGCGCCATGGAACTACCCGTTGATGATGGCCGCGTGGAAGATCGCCCCAGCCCTCGCCGCCGGTAATACCCTGGTGTTCAAACCGTCGGAACACACGCCGCTGTCGATCCTGGCCCTGGCACCCGTGCTCAAAGAGCTGCTGCCACGGGGCGTGATCAACATTTTGTGCGGCGGCGGCGAAGGGGTCGGCAGCCATTTGGTCAGTCATCCCAAGGTACGCATGGTGTCGCTGACCGGCGATATCGTCACCGGCCAGAAGATTCTGCAAGCCGCGTCCAAAACCCTGAAACGCACGCACCTGGAACTGGGCGGCAAGGCACCGGTGATCGTGTGTAACGACGCCGACCTGCAGGCCGTGGTCGAAGGCGTGCGCGCCTATGGCTATTACAACGCCGGGCAGGATTGCACCGCCGCATGCCGTATCTATGCCCAGGCCGGGATTCACGACAAATTGGTCGCCGAGCTGGGCGCGGCCGTCGGCAGCCTGCGCTTTGCCGGCAAACGCGACGCCGATAACGAACTCGGCCCGCTGATCAGTACACGCCAGCGCGACCGCGTCGCCAGCTTTGTCGAACGCGCCCTCGGCCAACCGCATATCGAACGGGTCACCGGCGCCGCCGTGCATTCCGGTGCCGGTTTCTATTACCAGCCCACCCTGCTGGCCGGTTGCAAGCAAAGCGATGAGATCGTGCAGCGCGAAGTGTTCGGCCCGGTGGTCACCGTGACCCGCTTCGACGAACTGGAGCAAGCGGTGGACTGGGCCAACGATTCCGAATACGGCCTGGCCTCTTCGGTGTGGACCCAGAACCTGGACAAAGCCATGCAAGTGGCGGCACGCCTGCAATACGGCTGCACCTGGATCAACAGCCACTTCATGCTGGTCAGCGAAATGCCCCACGGCGGTTTGAAGCGCTCGGGGTAT
Source organism: Pseudomonas rhodesiae (assembly GCF_007858255.1). Lineage (GTDB taxonomy): Bacteria > Pseudomonadota > Gammaproteobacteria > Pseudomonadales > Pseudomonadaceae > Aquipseudomonas > Aquipseudomonas rhodesiae. The sequence continues at coordinate 294,508 of NZ_VFEU01000003.1, forward strand.
GGGAAAGATCTGTCTAGCGACTCGTTACAGGACTACAGCGTGGTGCGCCACATCATGGCGCGTCACGGTCAGCACCTTTAAAACAACAACTAAGCTCATGCATCACGGCTTCACACACTGCCCCGACCATAATTAAAGAAGAGGGAACCCCCATGTCCGCGCACAAGACCGCACTGCTCAGTGCCTTGACCACCGCGCTGCTGGCCAGCGCCAGCCTGCAAGCCGCCGAACCGCTCAAGGCGGTCGGCGCCGGCGAAGGCCAGTTGGATATCGTCGCCTGGCCCGGCTATATCGAACGTGGCGAAAGCGACAAAGCCTACGATTGGGTCAGCGGTTTCGAGAAGGAAACCGGCTGCAAGGTCAATGTGAAAACCGCCGCCACCTCTGATGAAATGGTCAGCCTGATGGCCAAGGGCGGCTATGACCTGGTCACCGCCTCCGGCGATGCGTCGCTGCGGTTGATCGTCGGCAAGCGTGTGCAGCCGATCAACACCGCGCTGATTCCCAACTGGAAAAACCTCGACCCGCGCCTCAAGGATGCGCCGTGGTACGTGGTCGGCCAGCAAACCTATGGCACCCCGTACCAGTGGGGGCCGAACGTGCTGATGTACAACACCAGCGTGTTCAAGACCGCGCCCACTAGCTGGAGCGTGCTGTTCGACCCGCAGAACCTGCCGGACGGCAAGCCGAACAAGGGCCGCGTGCAGGCCTATGACGGTCCGATCTACATCGCCGACGCGGCGCTGTACCTCAAGGCCACCAAACCGGAGCTGGGAATCCAGAGCCCCTACGAGCTGACCGAAGCGCAATACAAGGCCGTGCTCGACCTGCTGCGCGCCCAGCAACCGCTGATCCACCGTTACTGGCACGACACCACCGTGCAAATGAGCGACTTCAAGAACGAAGGCGTGGTGGCCTCCAGTGCCTGGCCGTACCAAGTCAACGGGCTGGTCAACGAGAAACAGCCGATCGCCTCGACCATCCCCAAGGAAGGCGCCACCGGTTGGGCCGACACCACCATGCTGCACAGCGAGGCCAAGCACCCCAACTGCGCTTACAAGTGGATGGACTGGTCGCTGCAGCCGAAGGTCCAGGGCGATGTCGCCGCCTGGTTCGGCTCGCTGCCGGCGGTGCCGGCCGCGTGTAAAGAGAGCGAATTGCTCGGCGCCGAGGGTTGCAAGACCAATGGCTTCGACCAGTTCGACAAGATCGCCTTCTGGAAAACCCCACAGGCTGAAGGCGGCAAATTCGTGCCGTACAGCCGCTGGACCCAGGACTACATTGCGATCATGGGCGGCCGTTAAAACCATCAAGACGGCATAGACCTACTGTGGGAGGGGGCTTGCCCCCGATAGCGGTGTGACAGCCAACCCAGCTTTCACTGAACCACTGGCATCGGGGGCAAGCCCCCTCCCACATTGACCGCACTCACAGATATTTTGTTTTTTCAGAAGTCCAGGCCGGGCCGCTGCGACGACCCGCGCCTTTTTGGAGCACCGCACCATGACGCTTGCAGTCCAATTCACCCACGTTTCCCGTCAGTTCGGCGAAGTGAAAGCCGTTGACCGGGTTTGCATCGATATTGAGGACGGCGAGTTCTTTTCCATGCTCGGCCCTTCCGGCTCGGGCAAGACCACCTGCCTGCGCCTGATCGCCGGCTTCGAACAACCCAGCGCCGGCTCGATCCGCATTCATGGTGAGGAAGCCGCCGGCTTGCCGCCGTATCAGCGCGATGTGAACACCGTGTTCCAGGATTACGCGCTGTTCCCCCATATGAATGTGCGCGACAACGTGGCCTATGGCCTTAAAGTCAAAGGCGTGGGCAAGGCCGAACGGCTCAACCGCGCCGAAGAAGCCCTGGGCATGGTGGCCCTGGGCGGTTACGGCGAACGCAAACCGGTGCAACTCTCCGGCGGCCAGCGCCAACGGGTGGCCCTGGCCCGGGCGTTGGTCAATCGCCCGCGTGTGCTGCTGCTTGACGAGCCACTGGGCGCCCTCGACCTCAAGCTGCGCGAGCAGATGCAAAGCGAGCTGAAAAAGCTGCAACGCCAGCTCGGCATCACCTTTATCTTCGTGACCCACGACCAGACCGAAGCGCTGTCCATGTCCGACCGCGTGGCGGTGTTCAACAAAGGCCGTATCGAACAGGTCGACACCCCGCGCAACCTCTACATGAAACCGGCCACGGCGTTCGTCGCCGAATTCGTCGGCACCTCCAACGTGATTCGGGGCGAATTGGCCCAGCGCTTGAGCGGCAGCGCCCAACCGTTTTCGATCCGTCCGGAACATGTGCGGTTTGCCGAAGGCCCGCTGGGCGCTGGCGATGTGGAGATCAGCGGCGTGCTGCATGACATCCAGTACCAGGGCAGCGCCACCCGTTTTGAGCTGAAACTGGACAACGGCCAGACCTTGAACATCAGCCAGGCCAACAACCAGTGGCTGGACACCAGTAGCGCCCATCAGGTCGGCCAGCCCCTCACCGCGCGCTGGGCCCGACAGGCCATGACGCCGTTGACCGATAACGCAGGCGAGGTGTGACATGAGCCTGGCCCTTTCCCAACAACCGCCGATGCGCAGGTTTTCCAACCTGCTGTACCGCAAGCCCAACCTATACCTGGCGATGCTGCTGGTGCCGCCGCTGATCTGGTTCGGCGCAATCTACCTGGGCTCGTTGCTGACCTTGCTATGGCAAGGCTTCTACACCTTCGACGACTTCACCATGGCGGTCACCCCGGACCTGACCCTGGCCAACTTCGCCGCGCTGTTCCAGCCGTCGAATTTCGACATCATCCTGCGCACGCTGAGCATGGCGATCGTGGTGTCGATCGCCAGCGCCATCGTCGCCTTCCCGATTGCCTATTACATGGCGCGCTACACCACCGGCAAGACCAAGGCATTTTTCTACATCGCCGTGATGATGCCGATGTGGGCCAGTTACATCGTCAAGGCTTACGCCTGGACCTTGCTGCTAGCCAAGGGCGGCGTGGCGCAGTGGTTTGTGCAGCACCTGGGGTTGGAGCCGCTGCTGCACTTTGTGCTGGGCATTCCCGGCGTGGGCGGCAGCACCTTGAGCACCTCGCACCTGGGAAGGTTCATGGTGTTCGTCTATATCTGGCTGCCGTTCATGATCCTGCCGATCCAGGCGTCCCTGGAGCGTTTGCCGCCGTCGCTGCTGCAAGCCTCGGCCGACCTGGGGGCCAAGCCGCGCCAGACCTTTATGCAGGTGATTTTGCCGCTGTCGGTGCCGGGGATCGCCGCCGGATCGATCTTCACGTTCTCGCTGACCCTGGGCGACTTTATCGTGCCGCAACTGGTGGGCCCGCCGGGCTACTTCGTCGGCGGCATGGTGTACGCCCAGCAAGGCGCCATCGGCAATATGCCCATGGCGGCGGCGTTCACCCTGGTGCCGATCGTGCTGATCGCGATTTACCTGTCCATCGTCAAACGCCTGGGGGCCTTCGATGCACTCTGAAAAAGCATCTCTCGGTTTGCGCATGGCCGCCTGGGGCGGCTTGGTGTTCCTGCACTTCCCGATCCTGATCATCTTCCTCTACGCCTTCAATACCGAAGAAGCCGCGTTCAGCTTCCCGCCCCAGGGCTTCACCCTGAAGTGGTTCAGCGTGGCGTTCGCACGGCCCGACGTATTGGAAGCGATCAAGTTGTCGCTGCAGATCGCCGCCATCGCCACCCTGATCGCTATGGTGCTCGGCACACTGGCTTCCGCGGCGCTGTACCGGCGTGAGTTCTTCGGCAAGCAGGGCGTGTCGCTGATGCTGATCCTGCCGATTGCGCTGCCGGGGATCATCACCGGTATCGCGTTGCTGGCAACGTTCAAGACCCTGGGCATCGAGCCGGGGATGTTCACCATCATCGTCGGCCACGCCACCTTTTGTGTGGTGATCGTCTACAACAACGTCATCGCCCGCTTGCGCCGCACCTCCCACAGCCTGATCGAGGCGTCGATGGACCTGGGCGCCGACGGCTGGCAGACCTTCCGCTACATCATCATGCCCAACCTGGGCTCGGCGCTGCTGGCCGGCGGCATGCTCGCGTTTGCGCTGTCGTTCGACGAAATCATCGTCACCACCTTCACCGCCGGGCATGAGCGCACCTTGCCGCTGTGGCTGCTCAACCAGTTGAGCCGGCCACGGGATGTGCCGGTGACCAACGTAGTGGCGATGCTGGTGATGCTGGTGACGATGTTCCCGATCCTGGGCGCTTATTACTTGACCCGCGGCGGTGAAAGCGTGGCGGGCAGTGGCGGTAAATAACCTGACTCGGAGGAATGCGGTCCCGATGTGGGAGGGGGCTTGCCCCCGATAGCGGTTGGTCAGTTGTAGATGATGTGACTGAAAGGCTGTCATCGGGGGCAAGCCCCCTCCCACATTTAGAGTCGGTTCCTTCAATGGAATAACAACAGTGTTGAAGAGGATTGAACCATGCAAACCAAACTCTTGATCAACGGCCACTTGGTCGTAGGCGAAGGCCCGGCACAAGCGGTGTTCAACCCGGCCCTGGGCCGTGTGCTGGTGGAAATCAACGAAGCCAGCGAAGCCCAGGTCGACGCCGCCGTGCGCGCCGCCGATGCCGCGTTCGAAAGCTGGTCGCAAACCGCGCCCAAGGACCGCTCGCTGTTGCTGCTCAAATTGGCGGACGCCATCGAAGCCCACGGTGAAGAACTGGCCAAGCTGGAGTCGGACAACTGCGGCAAACCCTACAGCGCGGCGCTGAACGACGAGATCCCGGCGATTGCCGACGTGTTCCGCTTTTTTGCCGGTGCCAGTCGCTGCATGAGCGGTTCGGCCGGCGGCGAGTACTTGCCCGGCCATACCTCAATGATCCGCCGCGATCCGGTGGGCGTGATCGCGTCCATCGCACCGTGGAACTACCCGCTGATGATGGTCGCCTGGAAAATCGCCCCGGCCCTGGCCGCCGGTAATACCGTGGTGCTCAAACCGTCGGAACAAACCCCACTGACGGCATTGCGCATGGTGGAACTGGCGTCGGAAATCTTCCCGGTCGGCGTGCTCAACCTGGTGTTTGGCCGCGGCCCGACCGTAGGCAGCCCGCTGGTGCAGCATCCGAAAGTGCGCATGGTGTCGCTGACCGGTTCCATCGCCACCGGCGCGAACATCATCGCCAACACCGCCGACAGCGTGAAGCGAATGCACATGGAGCTGGGCGGCAAGGCACCGGTGATTATCTTCAACGACGCGGACATCGACGCCGCCGTGGAAGGCATCCGCACCTTCGGTTTCTACAACGCCGGCCAGGACTGCACGGCGGCGTGCCGTATCTATGCCCAGGCGGACATCTACGACGCCTTTGTCGAGAAACTCGGCGCGGCGGTTGCCAGCATCAAGTACGGTTTGCAGGATGACCCGAGCACCGAGCTGGGGCCATTGATCACCGCGCAACATCGCGACCGCGTGGCCGGGTTTGTCGAACGTGCCGTGGCGCAATCGCATATCCGTCTGATCACCGGCGGCAAGGCCGTAGAAGGCAACGGGTTCTTCTTTGAACCGACCGTGCTGGCCGACGCCCAGCAAGACGACGAAATCGTGCGCCGCGAGGTGTTCGGGCCGGTGGTGTCGGTTACCAAATTCTCGGATGAAGCCCAGGTGCTGGGTTGGGCCAATGATTCGGACTACGGCCTCGCGTCATCCGTGTGGACGGCCGACGTAGGACGCGCCCATCGCCTGGCCGCGCGCTTGCAATACGGCTGCACCTGGGTGAACACCCATTTCATGCTCGTCAGCGAAATGCCCCACGGCGGTCAGAAACTGTCGGGGTATGGCAAAGACATGTCCATGTATGGGCTGGAGGACTACACCACGGTCCGGCATGTGATGTTCAAGCATTGATTCGCCGCCCCCCTGCAAGCAGGCGCTTGCAGGGGGGCTTATAACAATAATTTTCAGGATCCCCCATGGACATCACCCGCCGCGACTTCCTCAACGGCGTCGCCATCACCGTTGCTGCCGGCATCACGCCGCTGCAGATTCTCCAGGCCGCCCCCGACGGTCGCTATTACCCGCCCGCCCTCACCGGCCTGCGCGGCAGTCATGTCGGTTCGTTCGAAGTGGCGCATCAGATGGGCTGGGAAAAGAAGGTCTTCGACACCGATACCTTGCCGATCACCGAGGACTATGACCTGGTGGTGGTCGGCGGTGGCCTGAGCGGTCTGGCGGCGGCGTGGTTCTACCGTGAGAAGCACCCCAAGGCGAAAATCCTGATCCTGGAAAACCACGACGATTTCGGCGGCCATGCCAAACGCAATGAGTTCCAGGCCGGCGGCCGCATGATCATCGGCTATGGCGGCAGCGAGGCCTTCCAGTCGCCCACCCACCTGTTCAGCGAGCAAGTGAACGGTTTGTTGAAAAAGCTCGGGGTGAATATCAAACGCTTCGAAACCGCCTTCGACCGCCCGTTCTACCCCAGCCTGGGGCTGTCGCGCGGGGTATTTTTCGACAAGGAAAACTTCGGCGAAGACAAACTGGTGACCGGCGACCCGACGCCGATGGTGGCCGACGATATCGCCCCGGGCCAGTTGCATGGGCGCGCCCTGAAAGACTTTATCAATGACTTCCCACTGCCGCCTGCGGACCGCCAGGCGTTGATCGAACTGCACACTGCGCCCAAGGACTACTTGCCGGGCAAAACGGCCGAGGAAAAGGCCGATTATCTGGCGGCCACCAGCTACCGGGACTTCCTGCTCAAGAACGTGGGGTTGTCGGAAGGTGCGGTGAAATACTTCCAGAGCCGCACCAATGACTTTATGGCCTTGAGCATTGATGCCGTGGCTGCGTCCGACGCCTATAACGTCGGTTTCCCAGGCTTCGCGGGGATGAACCTGGCGCCGATCAGTGAAGAAGCTGCGGCAGAAATGGAAGAGCCCTACATCTACCACTTCCCGGACGGCAACGCGTCGCTGGCGCGCCTCTTGGTGCGCAGCCTGATTCCTGGGGTGGCGCCGGGGCACACCATGGACGATATCGTGCTGGCGCCCTTCGACTATGCCAGGCTCGACCAACCCAAGGCGCCGGTGCGCCTGCGCTTGAACAGCACGGCGGTGAGTGTGCGCAATGTCGGCGACGGCGTGCATATCGGCTACAGCCGAGGCGGCCAACTCGCACAAGTACGCGGCAAACGCTGCATCCTGGCCTGCTACAACATGATGATTCCGTACCTGCTCAAGGGCCTGCCCGCGGACCAGGCCCATGCGTTGAGCCAGAACGTGAAATTCCCCTTGGTGTACACCAAGGTGGTGATTCGTAACTGGCAGGCGTTTCAGCAGTTGGGCGTGCATGAAATCTACGCAGCTACCCAGCCTTACAGCCGCATCAAGCTGGACTACCCGGTGAGCATGGGCGGCTACGACCACCCGCGCGACCCGACGCAGCCCATCGGCTTGCACATGGTCTACGTGCCCACCAGCCCCAACAGCGGCATGAACGCCCGCGACCAGGCCCGCGCCGGACGCGGCCGGTTGTATGGGCAGACATTCGAGCAACTGGAAGCGCAATTACGTGACCAACTGCAACGCATGCTCGGCCCGGGCGGGTTCAACCATGAGACGGATATCCTGGCGATCACCGTGAATCGCTGGTCCCATGGCTATGCGTATTTTTCCAACAGCCTGTTCGATGACGCCGACGAAAGTGAAGCGCTGATGAACCTGGCGCGCAAACCCCTGGGCCATGTGAGCATCGCCAACTCGGATGCGGCCTGGAGTGCGTACGCGCATGCGGCGATCGACGAGGCGTACCGAGCCGTGGGCGAAGTGGCCTGAAACACACCTCTGACAGGCAATACAAAACTCTTTGTGGGAGGGGGCTTGCCCCCGATAGCAGTGGGTCAGCACTGAATAGTCGGCTGATGCACCGCTATCGGGAGCAAGCCCCCTCCCACATTGGTTGTTCATAATTCGTGAGTAATGTGGTTGCCCCACAGCCCCGGAAATGTCTTGTCGCACTTGCAATGCCATCACCCCGCCATCAATCATTTTTCCTACACCATCGAACCGCTTAAGCTATCCGGCGTCTGTTTAATGTTCGTTGCGTTTGGCCGAAGGCATGTCCGAACCGTACTTTCTGATCCAGCACGTGCCAGGAACGGCGCGGGATTTGCTCACGACAGGTTGTCTCTATGCATCGTAGGAATTTGCTCAAAGCGTCCATGGCCATTGCGGCTTATACCGGTCTGTCGGCCAGTGGCCTGTTCGCCGCCCAAGCATGGGCCGGGAACCGCGCCGCCGATGGGAAAGCCGTGGCGTTCGACTTCGAATCGCTCAAGGCCCAGGCCAAACAACTGGCCGCAACCGCCTACAAAGACACCAAACAGGTGCTGCCGCCGACCCTGGCGAGCATGACCCCGCAGAACTTCAACGCCATCGGCTACGACCGCAACCATTCGCTGTGGAAAGAGCTGAACGGCCAATTGGACGTGCAGTTCTTCCACGTCGGCATGGGCTTCAAGACGCCGGTGCGCATGCACAGCGTCGACCCTAAGACCCGCGAAGCCCGTGAGGTGCATTTCCGCCCTTCGCTGTTCAACTATGAAAAAACTACGGTCGATACCAAGCAACTGACCGGCGACCTGGGTTTCTCCGGTTTCAAACTGTTCAAGGCGCCGGAGCTGGACCGTCATGATGTGCTGTCGTTTCTCGGCGCCAGCTATTTCCGCGCGGTGGATTCCACTGGCCAGTACGGCCTGTCCGCGCGTGGCCTGGCGATCGACACCTACGCGAAAAAACGCGAAGAATTCCCAGATTTCACGCAGTTCTGGTTCGAAACCCCGGATAAGAACGCTACCCGCTTCGTGGTCTATGCCCTGCTCGACTCGCCGAGCGCCACTGGTGCCTACCGCTTCGATATCGACTGCCAGGCCAACCAAGTGGTGATGGCCATCGACGCGCATATCAATGCGCGCACGGCCATCGAACAATTGGGCATCGCACCGATGACCAGCATGTTCAGCTGCGGCACCCACGAGCGCCGCATGTGCGACACCATCCACCCGCAGATCCACGACTCGGACCGCCTGGCCATGTGGCGCGGCAATGGCGAGTGGGTCTGCCGCCCGCTGAATAACCCAGCCAAGCTGCAATTCAATGCGTTCGCCGACACCGACCCGAAAGGCTTCGGGCTGGTGCAGACCGACCACGAATTCGCCAGTTATCAGGACACCGTGGACTGGTACAGCAAACGCCCAAGCCTGTGGGTGGAGCCAACCACCGCTTGGGGCGAAGGCTCCATCGACCTCCTTGAAATCCCCACTACCGGCGAAACCCTGGACAACATCGTGGCCTTCTGGACCCCGAAGAAACCCGTGGCCGCCGGCGATTCGCTCAACTACGGCTATAAGTTGTACTGGAGCGCCTTGCCGCCGGTAAGCACGCCGTTGGCGCAAGTGGATGCTACCCGTTCCGGCATGGGCGGTTTTACCGAAGGCTGGGCACCGGGCGAGCATTACCCGCCGGTGTGGGCGCGCCGCTTCGCGGTGGACTTCAAGGGGGGCGGCCTGGACCGCTTGCCGGAGGGCACCGGGATCGAACCGGTGGTGACCTGTTCCCACGGCGAGGTGAAGGACTTCAGCGTGCTGGTACTGGATAACATCAAGGGCTACCGCATTCTGTTCGACTGGTACCCGACCAGCGACAGCGTGGAACCGGTGGAGCTGCGTTTGTTTATCCGCACCCAGGACCGCACCTTGAGCGAAACCTGGTTGTATCAGTACTTCCCGCCGGCACCGGACCAGCGCAAGTACACCTGATGCACCATGGGGGAGCGTTCGCTCCCCCATGATTGAACCGCGATTCAGAATCGCGACACGCTTTTCATCGCTCCAATCAAGTACCGCATCGCCACCTGGTCGTCCTCGGTCAGGGCGCGGTACTGCGCCAACAACGCCTCTTCATCCGAACTCAGCCTTCGACCTCGCAACGCCACCCTGCGGGTCAGAAATGACGCCACCATACCCGCTACACCATAGGACTTGGCCATGGACTGCTTCTCCTGATAACAATCAAATACTCCTGGCGCCCATCACCTGCGTCCCGTGAAGCGCAATGCCTCAGTGGGCAAGCCGCCTGATTTCCTGGGCCAGAAATCAGGCTTACCGTAAGCGTAGAAACATTCTGATGACGCGTGGGATTTTTTTAGAGCATTCACTTAAAAAATTTCTTCGGTAACAAAGACCTACAGGTATTTCCCATACTCAGGGCAATAAAAAACCCACCGGATCAGGGTGGGTTTCTTATTGTCGCGACGGCTAATCCCTCAAGTCGGACTCATGGATCGGCTGATCGCGATGGGTCGCCCGCTGATACTGCGCCGGCCAGATCGCCTTGCGCCCACCCAGGTCGTCGTCGGCATGCAACGGCCAGTACGGATCGCGCAGCAGTTCACGGGCCAGGAAGATGATGTCGGCCTGACAGGTACGCAGGATGTGCTCGGCCTGCGCCGGCTCGGTGATCATGCCGACGGTGCCGGTGGCGATTTCTGACTCTTTGCGCACCCGCTCGGCGAAACGGGTCTGGTAACCCGGGCCGGTGGGGATCTCGGCGTTGGCGGCGGTGCCGCCGGACGAGACGTCGATCAAATCCACCCCGATTGCTTTGAGGCGGCGCGCCAGTTCCACGGTTTCATCCGGGTTCCAGCCGTCTTCCACCCAGTCGGTGGCAGATACGCGCACGAACAGTGGCAGTTCTTGAGGCCAGACGTCGCGCACGGCTTCGGTCACTTGCAACACCAATCGAATGCGATTCTGGAACGAGCCCCCGTACTGGTCCTGACGTTGATTGCTCAGTGGCGACAGAAACTGGTGCAGCAGATAGCCATGGGCCGCGTGGATCTCCACCACCTTGAAACCGGCGGTCAAGGCGCGTTTGGCGGCCGCGACGAAGTCGGCAACCACCTGCTGGATCTGTGCCTCATCCAGCTGTTTGGGTTGGGTGTGCAGAGGGTCGAAGGCAATCGGCGAAGGGCCGACCGGCACCCAGCCGCCGTCTTCGGGCTTGACGCTGCCATGCTTGCCGAGCCATGGGCGGTGGGTGCTGGCCTTGCGCCCGGCATGGGCCAGTTGAATACCGGCCACCGCCCCTTGGGCCGCAATAAAGCGCGTAATGCGTTGCAGCGGCTCGATCTGTTGATCGTTCCACAGCCCCAGGTCCTGGGCGGTGATACGGCCATCGGCGGTCACGGCGGTGGCTTCGGTGAAGATCAGGCCGGCGCCGCCCACGGCACGGCTGCCGAGGTGCACCAGGTGCCAGTCGTTGGCCAGGCCATCGACACTGGAGTACTGGCACATCGGCGATACGGCGATGCGATTGGGCAGGGTCAATTGGCGCAGGGTATAGGATTCGAGCAGCTGACTCATGGCGCACCTCTTCTGGGTTCTGTGGGCACTATTCAAACCGTGCTTAGAGCCTAGTCGACAACGCGCGATTGCACAGGGTTCAGCGCAAAGCGGGAGCCGATTGCCGGCTCCCGTACAGTGTGTGCTTACATTTCGACCTGGGTGCCCAGTTCAATCACCCGGTTTACCGGGAGTTTGAAGAAGCGCAGGTTACCGTTGGCGTTTTTCAACATGAACGCGAACAACCCTTCGCGCCAGCGCGCCATGCCGTTGAGGCGTGAGGCGATCACCGTTTCACGGCTGAGGAAGTAGGTAGTGCGCATCGGGCTGAAATCCAGATCGTCCAGATGGCACAACTTCAGCGCTTCGGGCACGTCCGGCTCGTCGGTGAAACCGAAGTGCAGGATGACCCGGAAGAAACCTTCACCGTAGGAGTCCACCTCGAACCGCCGGGTGGCTGGCACCCGTGGGATGTCTTCGTACACCACGGTCAGCAGCACCACTTGCTCATGCAGCACCTGGTTGTGCAGCAGGTTGTGCAACAGCGCATGGGGCACAGCGTCGGGCCGCGCGGTGAGAAACACCGCCGTGCCCTGCACCCGGTGGGGCGGCTGTACGCGGATACTGCTGATAAAGATCGGCAACGGCAGGCCGCCTTCGTCGAGGCGGTCCACCAGCAATTGCTTGCCGCGTTTCCACGTCGTCATCAGTACGAACAGCACGATCCCCGCCAGTACCGGGAAGGCCCCGCCCTGGATGATCTTCGGCACGTTGGCGGCGAAGTACAGACCGTCGACCAACAGGCAACAGACCAGCACCGGCACAGCCAGCACCGGCGGCCATTTCCACAGTAGCAGCATGACCGCCGACACCAGGATAGTGGTCATCAGCATGGTGCCGGTTACAGCCACGCCGTAGGCCGAGGCCAAGGCATTGGAGGATTCGAAGCCCAGTACCAGCAGAATCACGCCGACCATAAGCGACCAGTTCACCGCGCCAATGTAGATCTGGCCCTGCTCGGCACTGGAGGTGTGTTGGATGTGCATGCGCGGGATGTAACCAAGCTGGATCGCTTGGCGCGTCAAGGAAAACGCACCGGAAATCACTGCCTGGGACGCAATTACCGTGGCCAGGGTGGACAATACCACCAGCGGGATCAGTGCCCAACTCGGTGCCAGCAAGTAGAACGGGTTGCGCGCGGCTTCGGGGTCGCCCAATAGCATCGCGCCCTGACCGAAGTAGTTAAGCACCAGTGCCGGCAGCACCAGCATGAACCACGCACGGGCAATCGGCTTGCGGCCGAAGTGGCCCATGTCGGCGTACAACGCTTCGGCACCGGTCAACGCCAGCACCACCGCGCCAAGGATCGCCACGCCAATGCCAGGGTGGGCCTCGAAGAAGCGCACGGCCCAGATCGGGTTCAGGGCATGGAGTACCTCGGGGTGCAGGGTAATGCCGTACACACCAAGGCCGCCCAGCACCAGAAACCAGGTCACCATCACTGGCCCGAACAGTTTGCCGATATGGTCGGTGCCGTGCTTCTGGATCAGAAACAACGCTACCAACACCACCAGGGCAATCGGTACTACCCATTTTTCCAGGCCATCGAACGCCAGTTCCAGACCTTCCACGGCCGACAATACGGAAATTGCCGGGGTGATCATGCTATCGCCATAGAACAATGCCGCCCCGCAAAGACCACACACCACCAGGAAACTGCGCAGCTTCCTGCGCTCCCCCGCCGCCCGCCGCGCCAGCGCGGTAAGGGCCATGATGCCGCCTTCGCCCTGGTTGTCGGCACGAAGTACGAACAGCATGTACTTGATCGACACGACCCAGATCAGCGACCAGAAAATCAGCGCCAGAATCCCCAGCACGCCATCGTGGTTGACCTGAACCCCATAACCGCCGTTGAACACCTCTTTGAGGGTATAGAGCGGGCTGGTACCGATATCGCCATACACCACCCCAACCGCCGCCACCAGCATGCCAATCGGCTTGGCGTTTGAATGCTCGGCACCTGTTGCCTGACTGCTTGCCTGACCCATCAACCACTCCTGCCCTTTGACCTGAGGTCTTATATAAACAGCGCGTCTAAGCGAACCCTAGCATGCGCTGTTTTACTTCTCGTAACAGACGTTTTATTGACCCACGGGTTTTACCCATGCGCAACGGCGCGAAGCATAGCGCAGCGCTCGTCGTATTTCCCTGCATAAAGCTGGTCAAGTGCGTTGCCCATCGCTAGAATTGCGCACTTTTTGATCAGAGGCGCGCCCAGCGCCCGTCCGCTGCCCTGCCCTTCACGGCGGCGGCGTCATTCAATACCGAGGTTAGACATGTCCACCACTCCCGCAACGGCCAACCCCAAGGTCGGCTTTGTATCCCTGGGTTGCCCCAAGGCCCTGGTCGATTCCGAGCGCATCCTGACCCAACTGCGCATGGAAGGTTATGACGTGGTGTCCACTTATCAGGACGCGGACGTGGTGGTGGTCAATACCTGTGGCTTTATCGACTCGGCCAAGGCGGAGTCGCTGGAAGTGATCGGCGAAGCCATCAAGGAAAACGGCAAGGTCATCGTGACCGGCTGCATGGGCGTGGAAGAAGGCAATATTCGCGACGTGCACCCCAGCGTCCTAGCGGTGACCGGTCCGCAGCAATATGAGCAAGTGGTTAACGCCGTGCACGAGGTGGTGCCGCCACGTCAGGATCACAACCCGCTGATCGACCTGGTACCGCCGCAAGGCATCAAGCTGACCCCGCGCCACTACGCCTACCTGAAGATTTCCGAAGGCTGCAACCACAGCTGCAGCTTCTGCATCATCCCGTCGATGCGCGGCAAGCTGGTGAGCCGCCCGGTGGGTGACGTGCTCGACGAGGCCCAGCGCCTGGTCAAATCCGGCGTGAAAGAGCTGCTGGTGATCTCCCAGGACACCAGCGCCTACGGCGTCGATGTGAAATACCGCACCGGTTTCTGGAACGGCGCGCCGGTGAAGACCCGCATGACCGAACTCTGCGAAGCCCTCAGCAGCCTGGGTGTGTGGGTGCGCCTGCACTATGTTTACCCGTACCCGCATGTGGACGAGCTGATCCCGCTGATGGCCGCCGGCAAGATCCTGCCGTACCTGGACATCCCGTTCCAGCACGCCAGCCCGAAAGTGCTCAAGGCCATGAAACGCCCGGCCTTCGAAGACAAGACCCTGGCGCGCATCAAAAACTGGCGCCAGATCTGCCCCGAGCTGATCATCCGCTCCACCTTTATTGTCGGCTTCCCCGGCGAAACCGAAGAAGACTTCCAGTACCTGCTGGACTGGCTGACCGAAGCCCAGTTGGACCGCGTTGGCTGCTTCCAGTACTCGCCGGTTGAAGGTGCTCCGGCCAACCTGTTGGACCTAGCCGTGGTGCCGGACGACGTCAAGCAGGACCGTTGGGAACGCTTCATGGCCCATCAGCAGGCCATCAGCTCGGCGCGCCTGCAACTGCGCATCGGCAAGGAAATCGAAGTGTTGATCGACGAAGTCGACGAACAAGGCGCCGTGGGCCGTTGCTTCTTCGATGCGCCGGAGATCGACGGTAACGTATTTATCGACGACGCCAGCGGCTTGAAGCCAGGCGACAAGGTCTGGTGCACCGTAACCGACGCCGACGAATACGACCTGTGGGCCGAAAAGCGCGCCTGATCGTTAAAAACTGGAAAAGCCCTGCTTCTGGACAAGATGCGGGGCTTTTTTCGGTCTATCGTTTGGCCCATCAATGCAGATATCGGCAAGGGGCAGCGGGCATGGGGCAGCATTCGGTCATTCACACACCTAAAAGCAGCGATTACCCGGAGCTGGTGCGCATCTGGGAAGCCTCGGTGCGCGCCACCCACGACTTCCTGCCGGACAGCTACATCATGTTACTCAAGGATCTGGTGCTGACCCGCTACCTGGATGCCGTGATGCTGATCTGCACCAAAGACGCACGCCAGCGCATTACCGGATTTGCCGGGGTCGCGGCGGGCAAAGTGGAGATGCTGTTCATCGACCCGCAATACCGTGGCCAAGGCCTGGGCCGACAGTTGCTGCGCTACGCGGTGGAGTGCATGAACGCCGATGAGTTGGAAGTCAACGAACAGAACCCCCAGGCCCTGGGTTTTTACCTCAAGCAGGGGTTCGAGGTGATCGGACGCACGGAGCACGACGGCCTGGGCAAGCCTTATCCGTTGCTGCGCATGCGTTTGCGCCAGTTGCCGTCACAGGCGCGTCAGGGCTAAATGAAATGGGGCCGGGATTAACCGGCGCCAGGCAGGTACAATAGCCGCCCCCTTTTGTTACGGCCCTTGTCATGACTGACCCCATACGCCTCTCCAAACGCCTTATCGAACTGGTCGGTTGCTCCCGTCGGGAGGCCGAGCTGTTTATCGAAGGCGGCTGGGTCTCGGTGGACGGTGAAGTGATCGACGAACCGCAGTTCAAGGTCACCACCCAAAAGGTCGAACTCGACCCCGAAGCCAAGGCCACCGCGCCGGAGCCCGTGACCATCCTGCTGCACGCCCCCGCCGGCGTGGATGCCGACACGGCGATGGCGTCGATCAGCGCCGAAACCCTGTCGGACGAACATCGCTTCGGCAAGCGCCCGCTCAAGGGCCACTTCCTGCGCCTGAGCGCCAGCGCCGACCTGCAAGCCAAGGCCAGCGGCCTGCTGGTGTTTACCCAGGATTGGAAGGTTCTACGCAAGTTGACCGCCGATGCCGCCAAGATCGAGCAGGAATACGTGGTCGAGGTGGAAGGCGAGATGGTTGCCCACGGCCTCAATCGCCTGAACCATGGCCTGACCTACAAAGGCAAGGAACTGCCGCCCGTCAAAGCCAGCTGGCAGAACGAGAACCGCCTGCGCTTTGCGCTGAAAAACCCGCAACCCGGGGTAATCGCATTGTTCTGCGAAGCGGTCGGCCTGAAAGTCGTGGCGATTCGCCGAATCCGCATCGGCGGTGTGTCCATCGGCAAGGTGCCCGTAGGCCAATGGCGTTACCTGTCCGGCAAAGAGAAATTCTAAGCCGCTCCCTTTTTTCGACAGCGCCCCACTGGGCGTTGTCCACCGTTGAAGACCAGGATTGCCCACCATGATTCACAACGACGTATTGCGCAGCGTGCGCTACATGCTCGACATCAGCGACAACAAAATGGTTGAGATCACCAAGCTCGGCGGCATGGACATCACCAAGGATGACCTGCTGACCTACCTCAAAAAGGACGAAGAAGAAGGCTTCGTGTTCTGCCCGGACGAGGTCATGGCGCACTTTCTCGATGGCCTGGTGATCTTCAAGCGCGGCAAGGACGACAGCCGCCCACCCCAGCCGATCGAAACCCCGGTGACCAACAACATCATCCTCAAGAAGCTGCGCGTCGCCTTCGAACTGAAGGAAGACGACATGCACGCCATTCTCAAGTCAGCCGATTTCCCAGTGTCCAAACCGGAGCTGAGCGCGCTGTTCCGCAAGTTCGGCCACACCAATTACCGCCCATGCGGCGACCAGTTGCTGCGTAACTTCCTCAAGGGGCTGACGTTGCGGGTGCGTGCGTAAGCCATGAATTACCCGGTCTCGCCCGTGGGCTTCGTGCGTTCCTGCTTCAAGGAGAAGTTCGCCATTCCGCGCCAGCCGCAACTGGCGCCAGCGGCCCGGGGCGTGGTGGAACTGGTGGCGCCGTTCGATCAGGGCGAGGCGGTACAAGGCTTGGAGCAGGTCAGCCATGTGTGGTTGCTGTTTCTGTTCCATCAAGCCTTGGAAGACAAGCCACGCCTGAAGGTGCGCCCGCCGCGCCTGGGCGGCAATGCATCCATGGGGGTGTTTGCCACCCGCGCAACCCATCGACCCAATGGCATCGGCCAGTCGGTGGTGAAACTGGACAAGGTGGAGCCCGGGCGCTTGTGGATTTCCGGGATCGATTTGCTGGATGGCACCCCCGTGCTCGATATCAAGCCCTATGTGCCCTACGCCGACATCATCGACACGGCCACCAATGACATCGCCAGCGCTGCGCCGCCGTTGATTGCCGTGCAGTGGCTGAAGACCGCGCTGCAGCAAGCACAAGGCCACGCCCAGCGCCTTGGGGAACCATTGGTTGAGCTGATCGATCAGTGTTTGGCCCAGGACCCGCGCCCGGCCTACCAGACACCGGCGCCAGAACGTGAATACGGGGTGCGCTTCTGGGATGTGGATGTGCGCTGGCACTATCCCGAAGCTGGGGTGATTTGCGTATTGGAAGTGGTGCCCGCTAACTGAATAAGGCGCAAACGAAATGTGGGAGGGGGTAAGCCCCCTCCCACATTTTTTTACCGCGGTTACTTCTCGACGAATGCGCGCTCGATCAGATAGTCGCCCGGCTCACGCATGCGCGGCGAAACTTTCAGGCCGAAGCTGTTGAGCACTTCGCTGGTCTCGTCCAGCATGCTTGGGCTGCCGCACAGCATGGCGCGGTCGTCCTCTGGATTGATCGGCGGCAGGCCGATATCGCTGAACAGTTTGCCGCTGCGCATCAGGTCGGTCAGGCGGCCTTGATTTTCGAAGGGCTCGCGGGTCACGGTTGGGTAGTAGATCAGCTTCTCACGCACGGCCTCGCCGAAGAACTCGTTCTGCGGCAGGTGCTCGGTGATGAACTCGCGGTAGGCGACTTCGTTGACGTAGCGCACGCCGTGGCACAGGATCACTTTTTCGAAACGCTCATAGGTTTCCGGATCCTGGATCACGCTCATAAATGGCGCCAGGCCAGTGCCGGTGCTGAGCAGGTACAGGTGTTTGCCGGGCTTCAAGTCGTCAAGCACCAGGGTGCCTGTCGGTTTCTTGCTGATGATGATTTCGTCGCCTTCCTTCAGGTGCTGCAATTGGGAGGTCAGCGGACCATCCGGCACCTTGATGCTGAAGAACTCCAGATGCTCTTCCCAGTTTGGGCTGGCAATGGAGTAAGCGCGCATGAGCGGGCGGCCGTTGGGCTGTTGCAGGCCGATCATCACGAACTGACCGTTCTCGAAGCGCAAGCCCGGATCGCGGGTGCACTTGAAGCTGAACAGAGTGTCGTTCCAGTGATGAACACTGAGGACACGCTCGTGGTTCATGTTGCTCATGTACGGGGGACTCCTGGAAATGGGTCTGCACTAAATGTGAAGCGCGCAATTGCAGCGCATTCTAATGGCGACGACAATATCTGTTAACTGAATTATTAAGATAAGGGTTATCGGTTATATCGATATGCGATTTACTCTCCGTCAACTGCAAGTCTTCGTCGCCGTCGCCCAGCAGGAAAGCGTTTCGCGCGCTGCTGGCCTGCTGGCCTTATCCCAATCCGCCGCCAGCACCTCGATCACGGAGCTGGAGCGTCAATCCAGCTGCCAATTATTCGACCGCGCCGGTAAACGCCTGAGCCTCAACGCTCTCGGCCATCAACTGTTACCTCAGGCGGTGGCGCTGCTGGATCAGGCCAAGGAGATCGAGGACCTGCTCAACGGCAAGTCCGGCTTCGGTTCCCTGGCCGTCGGCGCTACCCTGACCATCGGCAACTACCTGGCGACCTTGCTGATCGGCAGCTTCATGCAACAACACCCCGAGAGTCAGGTGAAACTGCATGTGCAAAACACTGCGCATATCGTGCATCAAGTTGCGCATTACGAAATTGACCTGGGTCTAATCGAAGGCGACTGCAGCCACCCGGATATCGAGGTGCAGACTTGGGTAGAAGACGAACTAGTGGTGTTTTGCGCGCCGCAGCACCCCCTGGCCAAACGCGGCATGGCGAGCATGGACGAGTTGACCCATGAGGCGTGGATCCTGCGTGAACAAGGCTCAGGCACGCGCCTGACGTTTGACCAAGCCATGCGCCATCACCGCAGCGCGCTGAATATCCGCCTCGAACTGGAACACACCGAGGCGATCAAGCGCGCGGTGGAGTCCGGGCTGGGCATTGGCTGCATCTCACGGCTGGCGCTGCGCGATGCGTTTCGTCGTGGCAGCCTGGTGCCGGTGGAGACGCCGGATCTGGACCTTATGCGGCAGTTCTACTTCATCTGGCACAAGCAGAAATACCAGACCTCAGCGATGCGCGAGTTCCTGGAACTCTGTCGCGCGTTCACGGCCGGCGTGCAACGCAGCGACGAAATCGTGCTGCCGACCATTGCCTGAGGCTTAGATCAGGATGACGGCCCACACCAGCGTGATCATGGTCAGGGCCACGAATTGCGCGGCGCTGCCCATGTCCTTGGCGTTTTTCGACAAGGGATGACGGTCCAGAGAGATGCGATCGATCGCCGCTTCCACCGCCGAATTGAGCAGCTCGACGATCAGCGCCAGCAGGCACACAGCGATCAGCAAGGCACGCTCGACGCGGCTGACGCTCAGAAAAAAGCTCAACGGGATCAGGATTACATTGAGCAACACCAACTGCCGGAACGCCGCCTCCCCGGTGAATGCCGCGCGCAGGCCATCCAGGGAATATCCCCCAGCATTGAAGATACGTTTGATACCGGTTTGACCCTTGAAAGGCGACATAGATGTAGGCAACTGAACCAAAGGAGTGGGGAAACTAGATCACGCGAAGTCAAAAAAGCGTGAATCGAAACCGGCTTAATGCTGCGTAATTGACTCAAGCTGTTGCAAAAGCAAGGCCGCCTGGGTGCGCGTACGCACGTTCAATTTGCGGAAAATCGCCGTGACATGGGCCTTGATGGTCGCTTCCGAGACTTTCAGCTCGTAGGCAATTTGCTTATTCAGCAAACCTTCGCAGACCATGGTCAATACCCGGAACTGCTGGGGTGTCAAACTGGCGAGACCTTCCTGTGCGGCCTTGGCTTCGGCAGAGACATTGATGGTTTCCGAGGCTTGCGGGGGCCACGAGACATCACCGTCCAGAACAGCACGCACCGCAGCTTGAATCTGCTCCATGGAGCTGGATTTGGGAATGAACCCACTGGCGCCAAACTCCTTGGCGCGCACCACCACATCGGCCTCTTCCTGGGCAGAGACCATCACCACCGGAATCTGCGGGTACTGTCCGCGTAGCAGCACCAGCCCGGAGAAACCGTATGCGCCCGGCATGTTCAGGTCGAGCAGCACAAGATCCCAGTCGGTTTTGTCGGTCAGCTGGGTTTCCAGCTCAGCAATGCTGGCCACTTCGACCAGGCGGACATCCGGGCCTAGACCCAGCGTCACCGCTTGGCGCAGTGCACTGCGAAACAGCGGGTGATCGTCGGCAATCAGGATTTCGTATGTGGCCATTGATTAAATGATCCTGTTTTTATGGGAGCCCCGATGGGTTCAGGGCTCACCAATACACAAGGCGTTGGCCAGGCAGCCATCGCCAGAGGGCGTGCTCGATGTGAAACAACGTCGAAAATCCATGCAGGCGCCTCAAACGGCGCCCAGCATGCCCAGCGTAGCCTGGGGGGTCAAGCACTACGCCCGTGGGTATTTTAGCGGGTTGCCGGTATAAGGTGCCATCATGCAAACGTCGTCTGGCTAAAGCGCCGGTATATAGGGAGCAAGACGCGCGTGAACAGGGTCCGCCGGGTCCAGTGGCAGCTGAAATTTGGCCGCCAAGTAGTGGGTACTGAATACATCAAGGTAGGCGTCCAAGACTTCGCTGGCGGCGCCATCATCAGCCAACTCCAGGCACAGGGCCGCAACTTCGGCGGTGCAGGAGTGATCATCGCGTTTGGAGCGGCGCAGTTTGTAGCGTGACAGTTGCTCAGGCGCCAGGCTCAACACCGGCAGATGCTCCAAGTAAAGGCTCTTGCGGAACATCTTGCGCGCCTCGCTCCAGGTGCCGTCCAGCAGGATGAATAACGGACGCTTGCCCTGCGCCACCGTGACGGTACTGACGACACGCTCCGGCGCCACGAACTCGCCGGGAAACACGATATAGGGCTGCCACTGCGGATCGGCTAACAAGGTGAGCAACCCTGCATCGACCTCGGTACGCGACCACGCGAACGCCGTGGTGTCATCGATCACATCGGCGATCAGCCAGCCGGTATTGCTGGGTTTCATCGGCTCAACATCATGCATCAACAGGCACATGGCGGACCTGGCTGCGACCT
Organism: Pseudomonas rhodesiae; assembly: GCF_007858255.1. Taxonomy (GTDB): domain Bacteria; phylum Pseudomonadota; class Gammaproteobacteria; order Pseudomonadales; family Pseudomonadaceae; genus Aquipseudomonas; species Aquipseudomonas rhodesiae. The sequence goes on from NZ_VFEU01000003.1 coordinate 315,931, forward strand.
TGGGTCGCCAGGCGCACAGGCAATATTCGGGGATGACCCGGCAGCCGGGGCAACGCTCAGCGCGGGAGCCGCGATTGACGAAAGGTTTGATGGCGCGCGCCAGGCGCTGAGTGCGCAGGCGGGAAACGGCGTGGCTCATCGCATGCGCCGTAGAAACGGGAAAATCGACACGGGGTCACTCAAGATCGGTTGAAGTGGCCGCAGTTTACCAGCGATACGCCTGGCTGTAGCGGCAAGGCCTCACCTATAATCGCGCGCCACTGAACGCACAGCGCAGTGGCGGGTCTATGCACCTGTAACCGAATCAGGAGAATTTCATGCTGCGTTCCATGCTGCGTCTTGTCGCCCCATCCGTCGCGCTTGCGCTGGTTTTGCCCATGGGCGCCCACGCTGCCTCGCTGCTGGAGGCGCAAATGAACAAGAAGCTGCAAAGCGTTGCCGCCGAGAGCAATAAAGGCCTGCCGCGAGAAATCGACGAAAAAACCCTGGAAGTGGCCTACACCGTTGAAGGTATGCAGCTGATCGACCACCTGAGTGTGCTGCCCGACCGTGCCGAACAGATGCGCGCCAACCCCAAGGCTGTTTACTTCCAATTGGGCCGCAGCGTCTGCACCAACCCCGGCTACCGCGAGTTGATGGCCAAGGGCGCCGTGATGCGCTATGAAATCACCGAGAACAAGAGCAACCGCCCTGTGGCATCGGTGAAGTTCGCAGAAGCGGACTGCCCAGCCCCGACGAAGAAGAAAAAGTAATTTCGGCTTTATCCTCGCGCTGCGGTCCCGTGGCGCGTACTCCCCCGTTTGCAATTGTTCCGCGCCAGCCCAAGTCCCTCTGATCAACCAATAAGCGGTTGCCAGCCAAGGCTTTTTCGGCCCATGATCGAGCCATCCCAAACACCCTCGCGTAACGGTTTCCATGCCGTCCTGTAACATTTTCCGGGCACAAGAGGGTTGCCCTGCTGCAACTTGCAGTGCAAAGGTTTTTAAATCACAAGGAATATACAGAGCGCGCTTTGCCGACTGGCAAACAGGTGCAATGCCTAGGGCATGCAGCGACACATGCAGTGTCGTGGCCGCCGGACGATCACACTCGCCGCCGGCCCAACCTCTGTGAAGAAGGAGACGTTGAATGCCTTACCAACCGAATGACAGCTTGATACGACATTTTGAAGAACACGGGCCCGAGCTTACACAGCAAGTCGAAGCTCAGCTCCAGCAGATCGCCCCCAACAGCCCGAATAGCCCCCTGTATCGCGACATGATCCTTACCGTGCTGCGCATGGCGCAAGACGACCGCGACCGTTGGAACGCCAAAATAACCCTACAGGCCATCCGCGAACTGGACCACTCGTTCCGGGTTCTGGAACAGTTCAAGGGGCGACGCAAGGTCACCGTATTCGGCTCGGCACGCACTCCGGTAGAAAGCCCGTTATATGCCTTGGCTCGCGAGGTGGGCGCCGCCTTGGCGCGCTCCGATCTGATGGTGATCACCGGCGGTGGCGGCGGCATCATGGCCGCAGCACATGAGGGTGCTGGCCTGGAGCATAGCCTGGGGTTCAATATCACCTTACCTTTTGAACAGCACGCCAACCCCACCATCGATGGCACTGAAAACCTGCTGTCCTTCCACTTCTTCTTTACCCGCAAACTGTTCTTCGTCAAAGAAGCCGATGCGCTGGTGTTATGCCCAGGCGGTTTCGGCACCCTGGACGAAGCGCTGGAAGTATTGACGCTGATCCAGACCGGTAAGAGCCCGCTGGTGCCGGTGGTGTTGCTGGATGCGCCCGGCGGTGGGTTCTGGCAAGGCGCTTTGGATTTTATCCGCAACCAGTTGGAGGCCAATCGCTACATTCTGCCGACCGATCTCAAGCTGGTTCGGTTGGTGTACAGCGCTGAAGAGGCCGTGGACGAAATCAATCAGTTCTACGCCAACTTCCACTCCACACGCTGGCTCAAACGGGAGTTTGTGATGCGCATGAACCATCCGCTCAGCGAACAGGCCTTGGCGCATCTGCAGACTGAATTCGCCAGCCTGCGCTTGAGTGGGGAGTTCCAGCAACTGGCTTATACCGGGGAGGAACATGATGAGCCGAAATTCAGCCATTTGACGCGATTGGTGTTCAATTTCAACGGGCGAGATCAAGGCCGTTTGCGAGAGTTGGTGGACTACATCAACCTGCCAGAGAACTGGGCCCATGCCCAGGGGACGGCGCAGCAGCGAGTGACACCAGAGCCAGCGTGAGTTCAGAAACGCAAAAAGGCCCGCTATTTTCATAGCGAGCCTTTTCGGGTGTATCGGGGGATCGAATTGAGCGACCAGGGGTTATGTAGCAGTTCGTCGGAACGAACCTGCGTTACTCAGTCGTCCATCTCTCGACCGCTGAGCAAACGGCTGATCATATCCATTGAGAACCCGCGATAGCTCAGGAATCGACCTTGTTTCGCACGCTCCTTGGCATCAATCGGCAGATGACCAGAGAACTTGCGACGCCAGGTATCCTCCAGTTGCGACTGCCAGTTGATACCGCACTCACGCAAAGCAAGGTCGATATCTCCACGCTGCAGACCGCGCTGGCTCAGTTCTTCGCGAATTCGTGCAGGACCATAGCCGGACCGGGCTCGGTAGGAAACAAAACTTTCCAGGTAACGGGATTCGGAAAGCAGGCCCTCCTCCGTCAAACGGTCGAGGGCGGCTTCGATCATCTCGGGCTCTGCGCCGCGCTGGCGCAATTTACGCGTCAGTTCGACTCGACCATGCTCGCGGCGAGCGAGCAGGTCCATTGCAGTGCGCCTAACGGCGACGAGTGTATCCAGTACAACAGTCATCGTTTGCTTCAGATGTCGGTGTCGGCTTCTTCCATCTCGTCAACCGGCTCACGGTTGGCGGCAGCTTTTACGTCTGGCGCGGCAGTCAGCAGCTTGTCGCGAATTTGCTTCTCAAGCGCAGCGGCGATGTCCGGGTTATCCGCCAGAAACTTGGCCGAGTTGGCCTTGCCTTGACCGATCTTGCTGCCATTGTAGGCATACCAGGCCCCGGATTTCTCGACGAAGCCGTGCAACACGCCCAGGTCGATCATCTCGCCGTTCAGGTAGATGCCCTTGCCGTAGAGAATCTGGAATTCGGCCTGACGGAAAGGTGGAGCTACCTTGTTCTTCACCACTTTGACGCGGGTTTCGCTACCGACAACCTCGTCGCCTTCCTTCACTGCGCCAGTACGGCGGATATCCAGACGGACCGAAGCGTAGAACTTCAACGCGTTACCACCTGTGGTGGTTTCCGGGCTACCGAACATCACACCGATCTTCATACGGATCTGGTTGATGAAGATCACCAGGCAGTTGGCGTTCTTGATGTTACCGGTGATTTTACGCAGCGCCTGGGACATCAGACGGGCTTGCAGGCCCACGTGCATGTCACCCATTTCGCCTTCGATTTCAGCCTTGGGTACCAGGGCCGCCACGGAGTCGACCACGATCACGTCGATGGCATTGGAGCGCACCAGCATGTCGGTGATTTCCAGGGCCTGCTCACCGGTGTCCGGCTGGGAAACCAGCAGGTCGTCAACGTTGACGCCCAGCTTGCCGGCGTATTCTGGATCCAGGGCGTGTTCGGCATCGACGAACGCGCAGGTGGCGCCCATTTTTTGAGCCTGGGCAATCACCGACAGAGTCAGGGTGGTTTTACCGGAAGATTCAGGACCGTAGATTTCAACGATACGGCCTTTGGGCAGGCCGCCAATGCCGAGTGCGATGTCCAGACCCAGAGAGCCAGTGGAAATAGCCGGGATCGCCTGACGGTCGTGATCGCCCATACGCATTACGGCACCCTTGCCGAATTGACGTTCGATCTGACCCAGGGCCGCAGCCAAGGCTTTCTTCTTGTTGTCGTCCATTAAAGTCCTCACGTAATCAATAAGGCCTGACGGCCAACACCTGTATAAGTAGACAGTATTGTTCCACAAAGATCGGAGAACGCCTACCCCTGTTTTTCTATTTCTACTGCAGCTCGTCGCAACAAGCCCTCTAGCGCGGCCTTGACCGTTTGTCGGCGGACCTCGTCACGGTTGCCCTTGAAGTGCTCGCGCTGCGCCGTAACCTCATCCCCCACGCCGAACGCCAGCCAAACGGTACCCACCGGTTTTTCCGGCGAACCACCATCCGGCCCCGCCACGCCACTGACGGCCACGGCGAATCGCGCCAGGCTTTTCTCCTGGGCGCCGCGCACCATCGCCTCCACGACTTCCTGACTCACGGCCCCTACTTTGGCAAACAGCTCGTCGGGAACATTCAACTGTCGAGTCTTCTGCCGGTTGGAGTAGGTGACATAACCGGCCTCGAACCAGGCCGAACTGCCGGGAATCCGCGTAATAGCCTCGGCAATGCCGCCACCGGTACAGGACTCTGCCGTGGTGACATGTGCATTGAGCACCTGCAGGCGGCGGCCCAGTTCAGCGGCAAGTTGAGTGATCTCGTTCACGGTCGTCTCCTGGAGTGGGCGGGCGTTCGCCTACCCTACAGGAGCCGATCGCGCACGCAAGCCACCGGCTGCATCAAGATGCTAACGGGCGATGGTTCGCACGTAGGCCTGGCACGCTCGCAAGGCAATCAGGGCGTTATCGCCGTCGTCGGTGATGGCGATAATTCGCTGAGCATGCGCCGGGTCAAGTCGGGCTCGCGGGGCTGCATGAACCAGGCCGCTGGCGGCGGTGGAGGCTGGCACTGCACAACCGTTGGCGGGGTCGCGGGTGTCGAGAAGGACTGACAACCGCACATCAGCAGTGGCCAGGCGATCACGCAAAGCAGCCTGATGACGTTGTGCATCGCTTAACTCCTGCGCGTGTTGTTGATCGTTGGCGCTGAGCTTCTGCTCCAGGGCCAGTCGCTTGTCGTGTTCAGCCTGTTGTTGACGCACGGCCAACTGGGTTTGTTGATCGAGCTCCCGGGCATGTATCGCCGCCAACCGTTGGATCTGCGCCTCATATCGCCAGACCTGCACCTGCCAGGCCAGCCCCGCCGCCATCGCCACCAGCAGGAAATAGCCGAGCAAACGGTAGGACGTTAAGAACCGCATAACACCGCCTTCGCCCGCGCCCACAGCTGCATGCGCTGCTCCAGGCCATTGAGCCCACCATTGATGCGGCGCGTAATCGTGGTGAATTGATCCTTGTCGGCCAACGCGTTCAGACCATTGCTTGCCCAATACCAAGCCGCCGACTCACACGCCCACCGGGGCTGCTCAAGCAGTTCAGGCTGTGCCAACAGGCGATCGTCGCCGAATAGCGCCCGACTGCACGTCATATAGTTTCGACGGCCGGTAACCTGGATGAGCCCCCTGCCCCGATACTTCTGACCGTCACCATCCGCTTCGGGCGTATTGCCCAGGCGCGCAGCCAAGGTGCCGGTGTCGTATTTGCTCAGGTATTGGTGGCTGCCCAATTCGCGCAGGTATTGCAGCTCGCCGGATTCGTGAGCGATCTGAGCGAGAAAGGCAGCGATGCGTTGGGGGGTGTCGATAGCGTACCGTTCCATCGCAGCATTTATGGCGGGCAAAAAAACACCCGCTACGAGGCGGGCTGCTGGCATGACGTGGACAAGCTGGGCAAGCGTAATCGGCATGGTTTCTACTCTGTAAGAAGGTCTAGATCGACAATCCGCCCGCCACGATCGAACTGCGATACCCCGTCGTCGGGTCACCCACATGGGTCACCTGGGTGATCGACCAGCGCCCTTGCATATAGGACGGCCAGCTCTGATCCAGCAGCAGCAACCCTTCAGCAGCGAGCAGCGGGTTGCCTGGACAATCGATCTGTAATTTCAAACCTTCACGGCCCACGCGCCGCAGTTCGCCTTCGGCCACAGCGCGGGCTTCGGCTTCGTTCTGGCAGCGTTGGCGCAAGGTTTTGAACGGCGCAATGCCGACTTGCACGACGTGCTGTTTGCCCCCAGCCGCATCCCACCAGGTCACACGGCACCCCATGTACTTAGACCGCGATTGCTCGTCGAGCCTGGCTGTGATGAACGCTTGGTCACCGGGTCGGTTGTCCTGGGTCACGGATAACGTCACCTCCGGCAGAGGTTGCCCGGAAAGCGAGTGGACCTTGCCGGCTTCCGCCAACACATACAGTTCGTTGATCGGTTTTGTGATGGCGCTATAGCGATTGGCCAGGCGCGTGATAAACGCCATGTCGCTTTCGTTGGATTGATCGATATGGGGAATCGGAATGCCTTCCAGCGCCGGTGCCACCCGGGGTGAATAGCCATGCCGGCTGACTAACTGACGAAACAGCGCGCCCAGGGTGGTAGGGCCGTAACTGGCGGAGCGGCGCTGCCGGTAATGGCTGGAGTCCGCGGCACTGAAAGGTGCGGCGGTGGCGACGATCATCAGGCGCATCGGAAACAGCACCGGTGTTCGCTGTGTGATGACGAATTCGCCCTTCTCCACCAGGCCCGACTCCTGATAGCCGACCCGCATGCCGATCTTGCCGCTCAAGCTCGGTAACCCTTCCAGACCCTCGGTATTGAGCGTGAGTTCCAGTCGGTCGGTCTGGATACCGGCGGCATCGGTATGGCTCCAGTGCATCAAACGTTGATTGAGCAATGCCGCATTGGCACCGTAGAACTCAACGACCGGGGTGAATCCCTGTGTCATATGGCCTCCTCAATCCCAGGCCGAAATCGGCCGCAATGCCGCTGGCCGGGCGTGCAACTCCGGCACCACCACCCACACGCCCGCCGGCAATACCGGCCCGTGCTCGGCCAGTTCGGGGTTCAGGTGCCAGAGGGTTTCTTCAGCAGCGTCGTCACAGCGCCCCAACTCGCGGTACAGCAGCAGGTTGACTGAGTCCCCGGCAATACTTCGCACTCTACGCATTGACGAACTCCTCCAATTCAAGGCTCCAAGACATGACCATGGCGGTGCCGTCGTCGATCACATGGCTTTGGTTTTCCACCACGGCATTGATGCGCCACAGCCCCCAGTTCCGACCGATCCCGTCGACCAGCGGCAGCGGTGCCCGCGCATTCTGCAAGGCGCGCAACTCGTCCAGGCGCTGCATACCTACGGCGTACATCGCCGTGCCGCCGAACGTGAGTTTCTCCAGAGCCTGACCGCTCTGACGGGACTGCGGCTTGCTGGCAATGATTTCCAGGTTGCTCCAGCCCCCGTAACTGCTGTGGGTGAGCGTGGCGTAGGCAAAACCTCGTGAGAGGCCAAAGATAAAATCGCCCAATACCATCTGTTGTCGCATCAATCACCTCCGGGGTCGGCCAATGCCGCGTTGCGTCGAATGCCGAGGGAATCGGTCACCATGGGCATGCATTGGAATTGCAGGGCCTGGAGCACTTGGTTGACCACTTGCTGGGCATCGGCGGGGTTGACGCCGGTGATCTGGATGCTCGGCGAGATCGTGACCTGGACGTTGTCGGTGCGAGCACTGTTGAGTTCCTTGCTCAGGGCATTCGGCGCGGGCAGGCGATCACTTGAACTGAACAGTTTGTCACCGAGCCAACTGCCCGCTTCGCTGCCCAGCAAGCCACCGATTGCACCACCGACGGCGGTACCGATACCGGGAAAAACCAGCGTGCCAAGTGCAGCCCCGGCCGATGCGCCAGCCCAGGCGCCACCGACGGTGCTCAGGCCACTGCCAACGGCTTTGGCATCGCCTTGGCGCACGCCTTGCACGACGGCCATCGCGGTGTCGACGTACTTCAGCGGGCCCAGCCTGCGCACGACGGATGATTCCAGTCGGGTCGCGGCGCCAGCCAGGCTCGAAGGGGCCGCTGTGCGTGGAGCAATCGTCGAGGCATTGAACCCCAGGCGCGGACCTTCGAATACCTTGCTTACCTTTTCGAAGAGGCTGCGCACCGTGGCGAAGAAACTCAAAGAGGTTCGGGGGGGACTGCGCCTTGACTTCATGAACGTAGGCTTGCCTGGCCCTCTCCTCCCAGACGCCTTGTTGGGCCCATAACGCTCACGCCCCCGCAGCGCCTCGCTGACACCCGCGCAGCAAGTGTCACCGCCCTTGCCGCCCCCCTGAAACACCGCACCGATGCCGGGGATTTTGCCCAGGGTCGCTTCAAGCACCTTGTCTGAAACCTTGGTTCTGAATGAATCCGCCAAGCCTTCACCGGCCCACTTGAGCAATTGGGTGGCGGAGGATTCGGCAGGCTTTTTTTCTTCCGGCGTTTTCTTCGTCTCACTGGTCGCGGGGCTCAGGGCCGGGGCGGTCAGGGCAGCGCCGGTGATGAACAACGTCGTGTTGAGCGTCTCCAGCGTCTCGCGCAACCGTACCTGCTCCAGGGTCAACGCATTCAGGTCCACGCTGACGGTAACCAGCGCCGAGCTGAGCGTCGATTGCGGTGATGGAGCCTCGCGTTCAGGCGCGGCCAAGCTTGCAGAGAACGGTGCGAGCACACTGCCCAGATCCGCGTCACCGAGCATCCAGCGGTTGTCTTGCACCGCGAGCCGGGGCGCATATTGAGTCTCTTGCATCTCGCTTTACTCCTGTTTAACCCCAAGGCGAGTGATCGCAATGTCGTAGCGGCGCAGTGCTTTTGCGGCGTCCCAGTCGAGAATTTCCGCTTCGTTTACCGAGTAAACCAGCGGCACCACATCGAGGATCACCTCGATGTCGCGTTCCGAAAGAAGTCCGCCGGTTGATTTAAAAAATCGTCGATGCGCTCCTGCAATTCCGTCCAGTCCGGCACGGTCAACCCCGCAAGATCCGGGATCATCAAGCCGGTGCAATGGGCGGTGATGAACTCGGCGCGTTCTTTGTTGGTGGCGAGTTTTTTCATCACTTTGGTGGCGCGCAGGGCGGGCATTTCCAGAGGCAGTTCAGTCAGGGTTCGGCCGGCTGCATCCAGGGGCAGTAGCAGTTGGATGGGCTGATCGTGGGACGACTGCTGAGGTTCGTTGAGAAAGAATGAAGCAGGTCGCGTCGACATCTCGTGTACGTATTGAGCGATAGACACGTAGTCTGGGCGCTTGAGCTGGTCGAGTTCTTTTTCCGACAGGCCGGTGGCGAGTTTCGCCAGTTCAAAGAACTGATCGTCCTCGTCGTCACCGGCCCGGGCCAGCGCGTCTTTTTGCGCGGCGTAGTACAGCGGTTTGAGTTGCACCTGCTCGATCGTCGCGCCGGTATCGGCGGTGATCGCAGACAGCAACCTATGCAGCGGTGGCATCCAGGCCATGGGGCAATTCCTTGTTCAAGCAAGGGGCGAGCGCACCCGCCCCCAGGGGTTTAAGGCATCAGCACAGCGCGGCGCGCATCGCCCAGGATATCGACGCCGTTGAGCACGAATTTCTGGGTGCGCACGTCGATGTCGATCACCGGGATGCCGTTTTCCAGACGATTGTAGGTGCGGCAGGACAACTCCAGCGTGGTGAGCGCCTTCTCGCCCATCTTCAGCTTCGCTTCATCCAGGGATTTGAGCTTGCCGCCGACGGTGTGGTAGGTGAAATACGTCTTGCCGTCCTGGTCCTGACCGGCTTCACGTACGTTGAGCAGGATGTCGTCACCCATGCGCACGCCCAGCGCCAGCATGATTTCAGGACCGGCACCCTGGAGGACCAGCGTGGCATTGAGCACCTTGCCGCTCTTGGCCATTTCCTCGGCGATAAAGCGCCCACCGGACATGGGTTCCATCTCGAACTCGATCTTCGGCGGAGTGAACTCTTCCACCGTCGCGGACAACGGCAGGCCTTGGAGGGTGGCCGCAATGGCCTGTCTGACTCGGTTGGTAAACATTAGAGAACGTCCTCTAGGAACTGCTCGATGATTTCATCACGGGCGTTGAGTTGATAAATCATGTGTTCGTTGGGCGCGTAGCGGCCATAGTCGATGACGATGAACCAGGTGCCGTTTTTGTACTTTTCGACACTGTTCAACTCCGGGTGCAGGTACACGCTGGCGCCGGGAATGGTTTCGTCGGCGACCAGGGTTTGCAGCCAGTCGTTGATGCGCTTGACCTCCTGATCCATGAAGGACTTGGTGAGGTTCTTGGCCATGGCTTTCTGGCCGGCCTTGACCAGTTTGCGGCTGATGGCATCTTCCAGGCCGACATAGCTGATGAATTTGCCGGTGATGGAACGGTTACCCAGCAACGAAAAGCCGCCGAGGATGGTGCGCGCGTAGTAGCTCACGCCATAACGGTTGAGCAGGTCGCCTTCGGTGGAGGTGTCGAGGATGTTGTACTCGACCACGCGGGAAACGTCCTCGGCGAATGTCACCTGATTACCCGGGCTCTCCCACTGCTTGACCTTGGCCAGCGCGGCGATCGCCAGAGACGACGGCGACAGAAACACGTTTTTCTTCGCCGCCTTGGAGTACACCGACGGCATGTTGTGCACCAGCAGGCAGCGGTCGAAACCCAAGTCGGCGCCGCCCAGTTCGCCGCTATAGGCCGCTTGGTCGGCGACGCTGGCATCTTTGCCATCGAGCACGACACGCGCCTTGATGCGCTTGCCGAACGAGGCAAACTCGCCGGCCACGGCCTTGGTGCCAGTGAAGCCGGGGGCGCCGATGATGGTCAGGTCTTCAGGCACGCTGGCGAGTGCGGCCAGGCCCAGTTTGCGCCCGGTGACCGGGTCGTTACCGCCGATCACATTGTTGAGCGTATCGGCCGCAGTGGCGCCCTCTTCGACGATCACCACGTAGACCGGCACCTTCACCACTTTGAGAATCTGGTAGACGGCGTGGAACAACGTGCCCGACTCGGCACCGGTGGTGTCCAGCAGCGCCTGGGTGGTGAAGCTATTGATGCGAAATGGCGCATTTTTCGGAATCGACGCATGGGCGTTCGGCGCGGTGCCGACCAGACCGATGACGTTATCACCCAGGCCACCCATGGCCTCGGGGGATTCGGTGGCATTGACGGTAATACCGTTGTGCTCGAAGTTCAGAACCTCAGCCATGGTTATTCAGCCTTCTTCGGGGTGGAGTTAAGGACGCTGGTCAGTTCCAGACGGCCAGCGGTGCGCAGGGCGGATGCTTCGACGTCCAGCAGTTCCAGCTCCTGGCCAACGGTGGACCAATGGCCGCCTCCGGTAGGGAATGGGATGAGGACGGTGTAGGTTTGGCGGGTAGGCATAGGTGGGTTTCTCCGGGTTGAGAACGCCAAAGCCCCTTGAGGAGGGGCTTTGGGGAGGCGAAAAAAACCGCTTTCGCGGTGGCTATTTCAGAAAGGCGGGCTTTTCAGGCCATGCCACGATGAATGGATCTCCAACATTTTGCGGAACATCCCGCAAAGCTCTCCGGTAATTTGCAACCTGAATACGTTGCTCATCATTAAGGGGGCTGTCCTGAACTTGGGTATAATCCGTTTCGCTCAACAGTTGATCTCGACGGACTCGGATACATGCCCATTCCAAGAGTTCCAAACCTGCCTTGCTAAGGATACGCGAAGGAACAGTTTCTGCAGAAAATTCGCTCATTTAGAAAACCACCGTTGGAGAAAGAGAAAGTTTAGACTTTAATTCGCCCACACTAATCGAATGGTAATGACCAATCTGCATAGTATCAATTCGCAAAGATGTCACATATACATTAGGAATCTTTATGCGACAGATCGCATTACCCGCAGTATCCGCATAAATAGCTGGCTCAAACTTTCCAAAGCATGACTGATTGATAACTGCTCTCTGAGGCGAGTAAACGTAACCTGCAAATGTCTCATCCAACACTAAAGAGCTACCGTAACTATAGCCACGAATATTCAGCCAAAACATCTGATCATCGGTATTAATGGAAAACGGCAGTTTGAAATGAGCGTACACATTCAATGACGACCCGAGATCCGTTGCAACCAGCCCTCCAGCAGCGCCAACATCGTAAGGAGCACCAGTCCCCCAAATCATGCCTTGAAAGACACTCATCAGAAGTGTCCCCGGCTCACCAATGGCACCAACGACATCTTTTAACGCTCGAAACTGATCAAACTCTGCACGCGCCTGATTCATTCTCGCGTCGATAGCATCAATTTTTCCATTCACGGCATTTGTCAGGTTATTTGAAGCCTGAACCAAGTTAGCTATTTGCGTTTCCGTACTCAAAATAGTAGCTCCTCTTTTACCACTTTAATGCCTCGACGCACTCTTACCGAATGACAAATCGCGAGACCAAATAAGTTATCCAACACTTAGACTATGCCCGGCCGAGTTCTCCAACACGAAATAGCAAACCTAGATGCCGAGCCATATTGTCGATATTGGCAGTAGCGATCACTGCCAACTCATTAGCAATAAGAACGTTCAAGCTTTCAGTCCCCACCACAATCACCACGCTATCCCCCGGCAACGGCGAAACATCCAGCGTGAACTTCTGCAGCACCCGAGCCGCCGCCGCTTTATACGTCAGCAACTTTCCTGCGACGGAATACACCGCCAACAGCGTCCCACTGGCGAGATAAAAGCCAAACTCGCCAATTTCATATTCGCCGTCGCCGTCAAACAGCGCGGCCATCCTGAGTTGGTGGTTGCCCAGGTCTTCGTAATCCACGATGGCGACCCGTTGGCGTTCGTCGCGCAAGGCCACTTCGCTGCCGTCCGGGTTGTAGCGGCCGGTGCCGGCGCCAATGTGGGTGATTTCACCTTTCAAACCCTGGTTCTTCGCCTGCAGCACTTCATCCAATCCCTTGGCGGTGAAGCGCACCAGGCGCGTAATGTCATCTGTCATGGCTGCGCCCTGAGGTCGTAGTCGTTAATGGTGTAGTGCAGGGCTGCGCCGGTTTGGGTAAGCCGGGCGCCCAGCACTGTTTCGGGTAGAGCGCCCCGCAGGGAAAACTCACTGTCACTCAACGGCGGGTCGAGCGCGCTGCTGATCGAAAGGCCGCCCAAGGTCTCGTGGACAATGGTGATGGTGGCCTGATCACGCTCGCTCTTGGCCGCGTTGATACGCCGAATCAGCCGGTTGTGGTCACCGCTGGACCAACTGCGCCCCACAATTGCCTGCACGTCAAAGGTGTACGGCACGCCCAGCGGCCGCTGCTGATACCAGGCGCTGATATTGGGCGTAAAACCCAAAGACTCCACCGCATGGATCAACGCCTTGGGCGTGCCCGCCTGACGCTGGATCTGCCAGGAAAGCCCCACGGTCAGGCGTTTTTCCGTTTCGCTGGCTTGGGTATTCCATTCGCTGACACCCCGGTCGGCGGCCAGGTACGGCAGAAATTCGACGGGGGTTTGCAGCGGGTTCATCAGCGCGGGAAACGGCGGTACGACGCGGTCCAGCAGGGTGCCGAAGCCCAGGTCCAGGGCTTTCTCCAGTGCTGAGCTATTGGCCGGCAACAGGCTCGCTTTGCTTTCACTCATAGCGTGCGCACCTCCACCTCGACACCGGTGCAATAAGGGGCCTGGAAGGCTGTGGTGATGATCGGTTCCAGAGGTTCGAGAATCTGCAACTGCGCCGCGCCCGCACTGTGAATGGCGTAGTCGATCCAACTGGGGTCGACGCGTCCTTCGAGGCGATGGCAGGAGTCGGCGTAGGTTTGCAGCAGGCGTTGAGCCGCCACTTGGGTCAACCCGGAATCCGGCCCGGCGTTGATCTTGGCCACGACGCGGATTTTGTACGGCAGGATCTGCGCACTCTGCACGCTGACCAGATCGGTTTCCGGCCTTACATCCGGCCGTGCGAAATGTCGTCGCACGCCGTCAAGCAATTCGGCGGATGCGCTGCCGTCGCCCTCCCTTGACAGTACCGTGACCATGACTTCGCCTGGAGCGGTGCGCCGCGCATTGCCATCCTTGACTTGGGCCGCGTAGCCGTCCGGGTCGAAGGTGTAGCTGACGGTAACCACGCCGGGAGTGGCGCTCTGCACCTTGACCGACGGCCGTTCACCCAGGGTGAAGACCTCGCGTCGATACTGCATCCGCGAGCCTGCCGCCGGTGCATGGGGTGCCAGGTAGTAGCGCAGACGGGCATCGTCGTCGCTTTCCAGAATGGATGGTATCGGCGGGAATGCGGCCGGGTCGCCAGGGTCGAGCACTTGGCGCTCCAGCCCCATGTCGGCAAGGCGTGCATCCAAGTTGCTGCCGGTTGCCCACCACGCCAGCATCTGCTTGATACGGGCGTTGTACTTGCGTTCATGGGTTTGCAGGCGTACGCAAAACGCTTCCAGGGCCAGGGTCAATAATTCGCTTTCATTGTCCAGACTGGCCTTGAGTTTGGGCGCGCTTTGCGGCGCACGGGTGGCCACGTAATCGATGACGAACGCCTTGAATTCCACCAACAACGGCTCGAACGCCTCCACGGCAATAAGCGCCGGCTCCGCCAGTTGGTTCTGGCCGGGGATCAACATGCTCATGTCACGACCTCGAAGGTTTGTTGACGGTTTTTCCAGGTGCCGGCAAAACGCAGCAACAAACCAGCGCCTTGCCGCGTAGCGACGATGACCTCGGGTTGAAAATCGGCGATGCCATTCTGGGTGTTGTAGAACGCCTGCGCGGCATGGCTCTGGGCGAGGATCAGCAGGTCGTCGCCCAAGTTCTGACCAAGCAGTTGCGGGATCATCGAGCCGTACAGCGGGCGCTTCTGGCGAGTGCCTATGGGAGTGGTCAGCGCTCGGGTGGCGCGCTGTACGAACTGCAGCCAGTCATCCACGGCTGCCCCGGTGTTTCTATCGATTCCGAGCATGGCAAATCCTTATGCGCTGCTGATCACACGGCCCTGGTGATCCACCACTGGGCCACTTAAATGCACCCCGCCGGCATCCAGCCGCAGACCGGTAGCCCCCAATTGCAGGGCGATGCTGTCGGCCGTCAGTACCAGGCTGGCGGCGCCGACCTGTGCGAGGACCTGCTCCCGTGAGCCCGTGACGGTGGTGGGCCCGTTGCGCCAATTGAACAGGTGAGTGGCATCGTCGTAATCGCTTTGCGTCCCGTCCTGATAAAGGCGACGCGTCAACGTCGCCACACGGGAGACAGGCGGAAACTGACTACTGTTGAGGCCGAACAGGGCCACGGACTGCGTCCCCCCTTCCCCACCTGCATAGTTGAGCAGCAGGCATTGCTCGCCCACAGATGGGATGCGGGTTTCCGTCTGCGCACCGGCGCTGGGGTTGAAAAAATGAATGGCCGGGGTGAGCAAATCGCCATGCCGAACCTTGCATGTGTGGCTGGCGGCATCGACTTCCTCACATACGCCAATCCGACAAAAACTGTCGGCACGGCGGTACAGGTCTTCGAGCTGGGCCTCCATTTGCGCCAGGCGCTCGATGATCGGCCCCAGTTGCATGCGTAGCAACGCGTCGAACATGGTCTACTCCTGCAGAGGTCGATATTGATCGGGATCGTCGATATTCGAGACTTCCCAGGTGCAGGCAATCAGCGGTTTACCCGTAGGATCTTCGAGCAGCGGCGGCCCCAGATAGAGCGTTTGGCTGAAGGACACCGTCCAGGTGTCGTAGTCCGTTTCGCTGGAGCCCAGAACGGAGGGCGCTGCCACAATGGCCATGGGCAGGTCGCATTGCTCGGCCGGCAGCCCCCAGCGGTTGTCCAGGGCCAGATCCATTAGTTGGCTGGCCAAGTCGCAGGCGTCAAAGGGCGCCGCGCCGCTGGCAACCGTGACTTTGAGAGACACCGACAAGGCATGCGCCTTACGCCCGTCCAGGGCGCGTATTCCGGGGCCGTTGCGCTCCACGCCGATCAAAATGCCGCTGGCATCCGTGGCGCCGTTGAAATCCTGGTGATTGCCCACCCGCAGGTGCGGGAACGCCAGCTTGAGCGTTTCTGCGATCGCGATGGGCAGTTGGGAAGGTTTTTCGATAAGTGTCATAGGGTCGCGTCCTTGCAGCAATTACTGCTGATCGGGCCGCGAAGTCGGCGTCTGGTTGACCCCGATACGCTTGGCCGCCCAGCGTTCATAAAGACCGATGGCTACGTCGGCCCCCGCCATGGCGGTGAGGCAGCCGATGGCGCCGGCAGTCCAGATCGACATGCCGGCGGCGTAACACAGCATCAGGGCCGAAACCCCGCACACCATGCACGCGCCAGACCTCAAGGCCAGGCGCCGGATCAACGACCAACCGCGGGCGCCCTCCTTGTCGGCACGCCACATTTCGCCGGATACCCCGCCGATCAAGGCCAGTGCAATCACCAGCCAGATAGGCATTTCCGCTAACGCTTGCTGCTCGTTTGTCATGTCACGCCTCCTGGCTGAGCAATGCCGGCTGAATGCCGGTTTTCCGGGTAAATCCATTTATAGGTAGGCATTCCAAAAAGCCCGGTTGCCCGGGCTTTTCAGTAATGCTGTCCTCGAACCTTCGGCGCTACTGGCGCGGTACGGTTCTTTCGTCAATGTTTTTCCGACCACGATCCCTGTCTGCCGGATAACTGCTTCTGGTGCTTTACGCTGCACACCCGGGTCAGTTGCCAACCCTCTGAACCGTTAAGGCCGGTTCATCGCTGCCTGTTTCTTGTAAAGCGGTGTCACTAAAGAGCGTCGGCATCCTTGCCGGTATTGCCTGGCATCCCTGCCATCGCTGTGATGGCGTCCTTGCCGATGTTGCGTGCCTTCCTTGTCATCCTTGGCAGCATCCTTGCCGCCTCCACCAGGCCTTGTTGGCTGGCTTGAGATGAAGAATATGCATGTATGCATATACAGTCAATGCGTAAATGCATTTATTTTCACTAAGGATATGCTCATGTGCATTTTTGGCTTGGGGATTCAAGGGGTTACTGGTTTTTGGCAGGCGAAAAAAAACCCGCTGCTTGGCGGGTTTTGTCCTACTGAATTGGGTTAACGCGCGTACATGCCCCACCAGAACACATGACCGAGGATACTGATCTGCTCGTCCTGGATTTCCTGGAAACTGTAGTCCTCGTCCGGATGCTCGTCGCGGTTGAAGCTGCGCAGACGAATCCCGGATGGCAGGCGATAGAGCTGTTTGACCCGCAATTGGCCATTGTGATTGATGGCATACAGATCGCCATCGACGATATCGCCGATGCCGCTCTTGCCCGCATTGACCCCAACGGTGGCGCCATCGCGCAGCACTGGCAACATGCTGTTGCCGCGCACCGTCACACACTTGGCCTGGTCGAATTGCACACCATTGTGTCGCAAGCTGCGCTTTCCAAAACGCAGGCTGGCTTTCTCGCTTTCCTCGATGACGAATCTTCCTGATCCAGCAGCCAATTCAACCTCGCGCAGAAAGGGGATCGACACCTCATCGTCATTGATAGGGGTGTCGTCGTCCCACAGGCTTATGTCCTTGAGTTCCGAATGCATCGGGTCGCGCCCGTCGTCCCGCGCAGCGCCTACGGCCACGCGCCCGCGCAGTTGGTCGGTGCTCACGCCAAAGTATTCGGCAATGCGGGAGATATGCTTGTCAGACGGATCGACAATCTTGCCGCTGAGGATCCGAGACAGCGTGGACTGAGGCACACCGGTACGCCGGTGAAGCTCCGTGGGGGAGATCCGGTCGCGGTCCAGCAATTCTCTTAATACGATAGAAACGTTGCGTTTTTGCATAACGGCGATAGTGCCGGGTGTTTTGCAGCTTGGCAAATGCTAATTTGCATATTTTATGCACAGGTCGCGCTGTATCAGGCGCAGCGTCTCTGCGTTTTGTACACCGGTTTGCAACCTGCGAAGCGCCGACTTCACATGTTAACCTTGCGGCCATTGCAATAAGCAGGGCCGAGCGCCCCACCTTTGCCCCACTCCTTTCAACGAATTTGCTAACTATCTGATGAGTAAGAACACGTCCGATCTGTCCTCCCACACCCCGATGATGCAGCAGTACTGGCGCTTGAAAAACCAGCACCCTGATCAGTTGATGTTCTACCGCATGGGCGACTTCTACGAGATCTTCTACGAAGACGCGAAGAAGGCTGCCAAGTTGCTGGACATCACGCTGACCGCGCGCGGGCAGTCGGCGGGGCAGTCAATTCCGATGTGTGGGATTCCTTACCACTCCCTCGAAGGCTATCTGGCCAAGCTGGTAAAGCTGGGCGAGTCGGTGGTGATCTGCGAGCAGATCGGCGATCCGGCCACCAGCAAAGGCCCGGTGGAACGTCAGGTGGTGCGCATCATTACGCCGGGTACGGTGAGTGATGAAGCACTGCTGGATGAGCGTCGCGATAACTTGATCGCGGCGGTGCTGGGGGATGAGCGCTTGTTCGGCCTGGCCGTGCTGGATATCACCAGCGGCAATTTCACAGTTCTGGAGATCAAGGGCTGGGAGAACCTGCTGGCAGAGCTGGAGCGCATCAATCCCGTGGAGTTGCTGATCCCGGACGATTGGCCCAAGGACTTGCCGGCGGAAAAACGGCGTGGGACCAAACGTCGCGCGCCGTGGGATTTCGAGCGTGACTCGGCGCTCAAGAGCCTGTGCCAGCAATTCTCCGTGCAAGACCTTAAAGGCTTCGGTTGCGAAACCCTGACCCTGGCAATCGGCGCCGCCGGTTGCCTGCTCAGCTATGCCAAGGAAACCCAGCGCACCGCCCTGCCGCACTTGCGTAGCCTGCGCCACGAACGCTTGGACGATACAGTGGTGCTCGATGGCGCCAGCCGTCGCAACCTGGAGCTGGACACCAACCTGGCCGGCGGGCGCGACAACACCTTGCAATCGGTGGTCGACCGTTGCCAGACCGCCATGGGCAGCCGCCTGCTGACCCGCTGGCTGAACCGTCCGCTGCGGGATCTGAAGGTGCTGCAAGCGCGCCAATCCTCCATCACCTGCCTGCTGGATGGTTACCGCTTTGAAAAGCTGCAGCCGCAGCTCAAGGAAATTGGCGATATCGAGCGCATTCTGGCGCGGATCGGCCTGCGAAATGCGCGCCCGCGCGACCTGGCGCGCCTGCGCGATGCGCTCGGCGCCCTGCCGCAGCTGCAAGCGGCCATGAGCGAGCTGGACGCACCGCACTTGCAACAATTGGCCGCGACCACCAGCACCTACCCGGAACTGGCGGCGCTGCTGGAAAAAGCCATCATCGATAACCCGCCGGCCATCATCCGTGACGGTGGCGTACTGAAGACCGGTTACGACAGCGAACTGGACGAGTTGCAAGCCCTGAGCGAAAACGCCGGGCAATTCCTTATCGATCTGGAAGCCCGCGAAAAGGCCCGTACTGGCCTGGCCAATCTGAAGGTCGGCTACAACCGCGTGCATGGCTACTTTATCGAGCTGCCCAGCAAACAGGCCGAACAGGCACCGATCGACTATCAGCGCCGCCAGACGCTCAAAGGTGCCGAACGCTTTATCACCCCGGAGCTTAAGGAGTTCGAAGACAAGGCACTGTCAGCCAAAAGCCGTGCCTTGGCGCGGGAAAAGATGCTGTATGAGGCGCTGCTCGAAGACCTGATCGGCCAACTGGCGCCGCTGCAAGACACGGCTGCCGCGTTGTCGGAACTGGACGTGTTGAGCAACCTGGCCGAACGCGCCCTCAACCTTGACCTCAACTGTCCGCGGTTCGTCACCGAGCCATGCATGCGCATCGTGCAGGGGCGTCACCCGGTGGTGGAGCAGGTGCTGACCACGCCGTTCGTCGCCAACGATCTGTCGCTGGATGACGATACCCGCATGCTGGTGATCACCGGTCCGAATATGGGCGGTAAATCCACCTACATGCGCCAGACCGCGTTGATCGTGTTGTTGGCGCATATCGGCAGTTTTGTGCCGGCGGCCAGTTGCGAGCTGTCCCTGGTAGACCGGATTTTCACCCGGATCGGCTCCAGCGATGACCTGGCCGGTGGCCGTTCGACCTTTATGGTGGAAATGAGCGAGACCGCCAATATCCTGCATAACGCCACCGAACGCAGCCTGGTGCTGATGGACGAAGTCGGTCGCGGCACCAGCACCTTCGACGGGCTGTCCCTGGCTTGGGCCGCCGCCGAGCGCCTGGCACACCTACGCGCCTACACGCTGTTCGCCACCCACTATTTCGAGCTGACCGTACTGCCGGAAAGCGAGCCGCTGGTGGCCAACGTGCACTTGAACGCGACCGAGCACAACGAGCGTATCGTGTTTCTGCACCATGTATTGCCAGGGCCGGCCAGTCAAAGCTACGGCCTGGCTGTTGCGCAACTGGCCGGTGTGCCGAACGACGTGATCAGCCGCGCCCGCGAACACCTCAGTCGCCTGGAAACCACTGCGTTACCCCACGAAACTGCGGTCGCCAGTCCCGCCAAGACTCAGCGACAAAGTGCCGCGCCACATCAGAGCGATCTCTTCGCCAGCCTGCCCCACCCCGTGCTGGATGAACTGGCCAAGCTGGAGCTGGACGATCTGACGCCGCGTAAAGCACTCGAAATGTTATATGCACTGAAGACTCGGATATAACGCACAGGCCTGCAAACTGGTAGACTCTCGCGCGGTTTGGGATGCTGCTGGCTTTTAGCCTGGCCTGCAGACTATCGCTCCCGAACCTCGCGAGCCCTGCCATTAAGGGTTTCGCTGCCGCCGCCTGAGGAGAAAATTAGAAATGACCTTCGTCGTCACCGACAACTGCATCAAGTGCAAGTACACCGACTGCGTAGAAGTCTGTCCGGTGGACTGCTTTTACGAAGGCCCGAACTTCCTGGTCATCCACCCGGACGAGTGCATCGATTGCGCCCTGTGTGAACCAGAATGCCCGGCCAACGCGATCTTCTCTGAGGATGAGGTGCCTGCCGGCATGGAGAACTTCATCGCGTTGAATGCTGAATTGGCCGATATCTGGCCCAATATCACCGAGAAGAAAGACGCGCTGCCTGACGCCGAAGAGTGGGATGGCAAGACCGGCAAAATCGCCGACCTCGAACGCTGATAGCCTCACCGTTCCTCAAAAGGCCCCTTGCGGGCCTTTTTGCATTTCCTGGACCTGCTTTTACTTTTCTACAGGCGAAAAAAGGGGCGGTATGACCCGCCCACATTTTTTCCTTAGTCCCTTTATTCCTTTTCATCATCCTGATGAATCGCATCCCGCGATATTCCTTGAACCATCGTTCCTTGATGGCCGTGTCAATCCGTGGACACAGGGCTGATGTTAGAGAGTTCCAAGGGAAGTTCAACGGGATGCTACATTCACTCCAGCACGCCGACGTAACAGAGCACCCCTAAATAATTGTTATGTTTCAATAAGATAGAAAAGTCTTTCGCATTTTTTAGCCACCCAGGGCGAGGAAAAAAACCATTCGCTTACGAAAAAGTAAGCGAATGCTTACATGAGACATTGCGCAAAAGCGTAATCGCCCCCTCCTCGCGTCAATCCTCGCTGACAGTGATCGTCGGCATGGATGGCATGGCCGCTTCCTGCAGCACGATCCGCGCGCCCACGTGGCGGGCCAGTTCCTGATAAATCATGGCGATTTGGCTATCAGGCTCAGCCATTACCGTAGGCTTGCCGCCATCAGCCTGTTCGCGGATCAGCATCGACAACGGCAGCGAGGCCAATAGCTCGACGCCATACTGGGTGGCCAGCTTCTCGCCGCCGCCCTCACCAAACAAATGCTCGGCATGACCGCAATTGGAGCAGATATGCACCGCCATATTTTCCACGACGCCCAGCACCGGAATGTTGACCTTACGGAACATCTCCACGCCTTTTTTCGCGTCCAGCAGCGCCAGATCCT
This sequence comes from Pseudomonas rhodesiae, assembly GCF_007858255.1. GTDB lineage: Bacteria > Pseudomonadota > Gammaproteobacteria > Pseudomonadales > Pseudomonadaceae > Aquipseudomonas > Aquipseudomonas rhodesiae. The sequence continues at coordinate 337,481 of NZ_VFEU01000003.1, forward strand.
GAGGCGTGGTAACGATCACTGAACCTGCCACCGGCACCTTCTGCGCCAGGGTCAGCTGGATATCACCGGTGCCGGGCGGCATATCGATGACCAGGTAGTCCAGGTCGCCCCAGGCTGTCTGGGTGACCAGTTGCAACAACGCGCCGGAAACCATCGGCCCTCGCCAGACCATTGGCGTGTTGTCATCGGTCAAGAACGCCATGGACATTACTTCCACGCCCAGGGACTCGATAGGCACGAACCACTTCTGATCCTTGACCTTCGGCCGCGTGCCTTCGGCGATACCGAACATCACGCCTTGGCTCGGGCCGTAGATATCGGCGTCGAGAATGCCCACACGTGCGCCTTCGCGGGCCAGGGCCAGGGCCAGGTTGGCCGCCGTAGTAGACTTGCCAACCCCGCCCTTGCCGGACGCCACTGCAACCACATTCTTGACGTTGGCCAAGCCCGGGATCTGCGCCTGCGCCTTGTGCGCGGCGATGACACATTGAATATCGACCTTGGCCGAACGTACGCCGTCCAAACCTTCTATGGCCATCTGCAGCATCTGCGCCCAGCCGTTCTTGAACAGGCCGGCGGCGTAGCCCAGCTCCAACTGGACCGAGACTTGATCGCCCTGGACCTCAATGGCTCGCACACAGCCGGCGCTCACCGGGTCCTGGTTCAAATAGGGGTCGGTGTACTGGCGAAGAACGGCTTCCACCGCTGCGCGATTCACGGCGCTCATGGGCTACTCCCGAAAAAGACTGACTGAAACAGGCGGCTATCCTAACCGTTCCGGCCACGTAACGGCATGCTTTCGACAGTTTGCAGGATGCTGAAACAACGCCACGGGGTGAAATAAATTTGCCGGCGCTTTATAGTGGCCGACCTCCGTTTCATCAAGTAGCCGAGCCCCATGTCCGAGCCACGCAAGATCCTCGTCACCAGCGCCCTGCCCTATGCCAATGGTTCCATCCATCTTGGCCATATGCTTGAGTACATCCAGACCGATATGTGGGTGCGCTTCCAGAAGCATCGCGGCAATCAATGCATTTATGTCTGCGCGGACGACGCCCACGGTTCGGCCATCATGCTGCGCGCCGAAAAGGAAGGCATCACGCCGGAACAACTGATCGCCAATGTGCAGGCTGAACACAGCGCCGACTTTGCCGATTTCCTGGTGGACTTTGACAACTTCCATTCGACCCACGCCGAAGAAAACCGCGAGCTGTCGAGCCAGATCTACCTGCGATTGAAAGAAGCCGGCCACATTGCCACTCGCTCGATCACCCAGTATTTCGACCCGGAAAAGAAAATGTTCCTGGCCGACCGCTTCATCAAGGGCACTTGCCCGAAGTGTGGCACTGAAGACCAGTACGGCGACAACTGCGAAAAATGCGGTGCCACCTACGCCCCCACCGACCTGAAGGATCCCAAGTCGGCGATTTCCGGCGCCACTCCGGTGCTCAAAGACTCCCAGCACTTCTTCTTCAAGCTCCCGGATTTCCAGCAGATGCTGCAAACCTGGACCCGCAGCGGCACTTTGCAGGACGCCGTGGCCAACAAGATCGCCGAATGGCTGGATGCCGGGCTGCAGCAGTGGGACATCTCCCGCGATGCGCCGTACTTCGGCTTCGAGATTCCAGGCGAGCCAGGCAAGTACTTCTATGTGTGGCTGGACGCGCCGATCGGCTACATGGCCAGCTTCAAGAACCTCTGCGACCGCACGCCGGAGCTGGACTTCGACGCGTTCTGGAGCAAGGAGTCCACGGCCGAGCTGTATCACTTCATCGGCAAGGACATCGTCAACTTCCACGCCCTGTTCTGGCCAGCAATGCTTGAAGGCTCAGGCTACCGCAAGCCGACCGGCATCAATGTGCACGGCTACCTGACCGTCAATGGTCAGAAGATGTCCAAGTCCCGTGGCACCTTCATCAAGGCGCGCACCTATCTGGACCACCTGTCGCCGGAATACCTGCGCTACTACTACGCCTCCAAACTTGGCCGTGGCGTCGACGACCTAGACTTGAACCTGGAAGACTTCGTGCAGAAGGTCAACTCTGACCTCGTGGGCAAAGTCGTCAACATCGCCAGCCGTTGCGCCGGTTTTATCCACAAGGGCAATGCTGGCGTGATGGTGGCCGAGAATGCCGCACCGGAACTGACCGACGCCTTCCTGGCCGCCGCGCCGAGCATCGCCGATGCTTATGAAGCCCGCGACTTCGCCCGCGCCATGCGTGAGATCATGGGCCTGGCCGACCGCGCCAACGCCTGGATCGCAGATAAAGCCCCATGGTCGCTGAACAAACAGGAAGGCAAAGAAGCTGAGGTGCAGGCGATCTGCGCCACGGGCGTCAACCTGTTCCGCCAGTTGGTGATCTTCCTCAAACCGGTGCTGCCACTGCTGGCCGCCGATGCCGAGGCGTTCTTGAATGTCGCCCCCCTGACCTGGAACGACCACGCCACCTTGCTCGCCAACCACCCGTTGAACGCGTTCAAGCCGCTGATGACGCGCATCGACCCTGTGAAAGTACAAGCCATGACTGACGCTTCGAAAGAAGACCTGGCCGCCAGCCAGACCGACACCGGCGACGCCGCACCGGCCGGCAATGGCGAACTGGCTAAGGATCCGCTGTCCCCGGAAATCGATTTCGACGCCTTCGCCGCCATCGATCTGCGCGTTGCCCTCATCGTCAAGGCCGAGGCGGTGGAAGGTGCCGACAAACTGTTGCGCCTGACGCTGGATATCGGCGATGAGCGGCGCAATGTGTTCTCCGGGATCAAGAGCGCCTATCCGGAACCGTCCAAACTCGATGGTCGCCTGACCATGATGATCGCCAACCTCAAGCCGCGGAAAATGAAGTTCGGTATTTCCGAAGGCATGGTGATGGCGGCGGGGCCTGGTGGTGAAGAAATCTACCTGCTCAGCCCTGACAGTGGCGCCAAGCCGGGTCAGCGCATCAAGTAAATCTGCACAACAAGCCCTGTCGTTTCGGCGACGGGGCTTTGCAGCTAGCCTCCCTTCTTGCCTGCCGGATAATCAGGCTCTGTTTGTTTAATCAACCGGCATGACAACGATCTCAGCATGAACCTCATTCAACGTATCGACGCGCTGCTGCCGCAGACCCAATGCGGCAAATGCGGGCACCCAGGCTGCAAACCTTACGCCGAAGGAATTGCTCAGGGCGAAGTGATCAACAAGTGCCCGCCCGGTGGTCAGGAGACCATTGCTGGGCTCGCGCAATTGCTGAACGTGCCGATGCTGGAACTGGACACCAGCCGAGGAGACGGGCCCGCCCAAATCGCCTTCATCCGCGAGGCCGAGTGCATCGGCTGCACCAAATGTATCCAGGCCTGCCCGGTGGATGCCATTGTCGGCGCCGCCAAGCTGATGCACACGGTGATCATCGACGAGTGCACCGGGTGTGACCTTTGCGTGGCGCCCTGTCCGGTTGATTGCATCGAGATGCGTGCGCCGCTCAGCGTCATTGCGCTTGTGGGTGGTTTGGCGAGCGATGATAAAGAACGCCTTGAGCGCGAGGTCAAACGCAGTCGCGCCCGTCGCCGCTTCGAACAACGCAACGCGCGCCTGCAGCGCGAAGAAGCACACAAACTCGCCGAACGCCTGGCCCGCTCCAAGCGCTCGGCACCTGTAGAAGTAACGACGATAGACGCAGCACAAGCAGCACGCGATGCGGCAGTGAAGAAGGCCAAGGTCAATGTAACCATGAGCCGTGCCCAACTGCACAAATCCTTGAAAGCCTTTGGGCATCCGCCGACGTTTGAGCAACAATCGCAACTGATTGTCCTCCAGCAGCAGTTCGAGACGGCGGAGCAGGCCCTGGCAGCGCTGGAGTTCAGTGGCGCTCCGGTAGCCAAACAACCCAACCGCAATTCTGCTGACCTTAAACGCGCGAAGATTCAGCTGGCGATGCGCCGCGCCGAGTTGAAGAAGGCCCAGGACCAACAGGCCGACGCGCAGCAACTGGCGGATGCACAGCACAGACTCGATGAAGCTCAACGCCAGGTGGATTGCCATGGTGACTGAGCTGTAACAGGCACGTAACCTGGCCTTGCTGGCCTTTTCGGCGCGGCCATGACACACATTGATGCCCGTCAGGCTTATGCTGCTTGGACTATCGCTCGCAGAGCCTCACACAGGGCTCTCCACTTCGACATCCCGCTGACCGTCTGCAAGGAACATTTCGCCTCATGAATGCCGCAAAACGCCTGGAAATTTTTCGCAGGCTTCACGAAGACAATCCTGAACCCAAGACCGAGCTGGCTTACTCGTCACCGTTCGAGCTGCTGATTGCGGTGATCCTGTCAGCCCAATCCACGGACGTGGGTGTCAATAAGGCCACGGCCAAGTTATTTCCCGTGGCCAATACGCCCGAAGCAATCTATGCCCTGGGCGTTGAAGGGCTGTCGGAGTACATCAAGACCATCGGCCTTTACAACAGCAAGGCCAAGAATGTGATCGAGACCTGTCGCTTGCTGATCGAGCGGCACGGCAGCGAAGTGCCGCAAACCCGCGAAGCCCTGGAAGCCCTGCCAGGCGTGGGTCGCAAGACCGCCAACGTGGTGCTCAACACCGCCTTTCGACAACTCACCATGGCCGTGGATACGCATATTTTCCGAGTCAGCAACCGCACCGGTATTGCTCGCGGGAAAAACGTGGTGGAGGTAGAAAAGCAACTGATGAAGTTCGTGCCCAAGCCCTACCTACTCGATTCCCACCACTGGCTTATCCTGCATGGACGCTACGTCTGCCAAGCCCGAAAGCCCCGTTGTGGGAGCTGTCGGATCGAAGATTTGTGTGAATACAAAGACAAGACATCCGACGATTGAGGAATCATTGATTTTCTTCATCTTACGATTGAAAAAATCTTTTTTACCCGCCCGCGGATTATCGTTATAAGGAGCGCCAACGGCAGTCTTAGCCTGGAGTTAACTTTATGAGCACTGGCAAAGAACAATTGGAAATCGAAGACGACCTTGTGGAGTCGGATGACGATGGAACTGATGCACCTGTTGCAGAAGTGGCCAAGACCAACCTGAGCAAACGCCGCACCATCGACAATCTTCTGGAAGAGCGACGCTTGCAAAAGCAATTGGCCGATTACGATTTCGACCTCTGACCAAGCGGTCGATCACCGGAAGCCTCCCTGACGGAGGCTTTTTTCTGCCGGTTACCCTGACTATATAGGGCGTTATGCCCTCCCCTACACCAGACCGTTGCGCTGAGCCAGTTCGATCAGGTCCACCAGGGAGCGGGCATTGAGCTTGAGCAGCAAGCGTGTCTTGTAGGTGCTGACCGTCTTGTTGCTAAGAAACATACCGTCAGCGATCTCCTTGTTGGTCTTGCCACGGGCCAATTGCTGCAACACCATCATCTCACGCCCCGACAGACGCTCGACCATATCGGCCTCGCTGGCATTCCCCATGGCGGAGCGCACCGAATTCAGCGCCTGGTTGGGGAAGTAGCTGTAGCCGGACAGAACCGCCTTGATGGCGCTGAGCAGCTCGGTCAGATCCTGCTGTTTACACACATAGCCGGCGGCTCCCGCCTGCATGCAGCGCATTGAAAAATGCCCAGGGGCTTGAGACGTGAGCACCAGCACCTTGAACGGCGTGGGCTGTTTGGTTGAGGACAGCCTGCAAATAACTTCCAGCCCGTCAAGCTTGGGAATTCCAATATCCAGTATGACAATATCCGGCATATGTTCCCGTGCAAGTTGCAACGCATCGACACCGTTATCAGTCTCGGCAACGACTTCATAACCATGACGCTCCATTAGCATACGCACAGCAAGACGAATGACAGGATGATCATCCACGATCAGCACTTTATTCATAAGAAAGTCCAATTTCGCTGTTCGAATTATTCAGAGCAAGCACAATAGCCTAGTCGTTTCCTAGTTGGCATAGCGTCCCCTCCCAAGCAACAGCAAGCAGAGACCCAACCCACAGCCATAAGGGAATTGCCCTACAAAAAAACACCAAGTCGGATGTATCTAGTTTTATGCAGCCTTTCAGACCTTTCCGGGGGCTTACATAACTTGAATAAAATCTACGGGTGACTCTGCACACACGGTAACCCAGCCCCACATGACTTTCAGGAAATGCCCCTTGCCAGAGCAAAGTAGACGCTGACGCAGATGGAAAAAAATCGTTTGTTTCAGTTCCAATAAACATATTTGCTTACACCCTGAATTCCTACAGAACTTTCCCTAATCACACTCACATAACCTCTGTATGAGTGAATTTTCTGTAAGACCAGTTCCCGATTAATTATAAAATTCTTCGCACTCCTACAAATCGCTCACCACCATCTGTGCAAAAAATGTTCAGTACAATTTTTTGCGAATAGAACTTACAGATTTTAAACGTGATAAACATTCCATATTTCTAAAACATCCAGGCGAAAAAAAGCCCCTTAAACAAGGGGCTTTTTTTCAAGCATATCCGCGACTCAGAACAACGAGCGACCTTTGTTGGCAGCAATGCGCATACGCAATGCGTTCAACTTGATAAAGCCAGCAGCGTCTGCCTGGTTGTAAGCGCCGCCATCTTCTTCGAAGGTGGCAATGTTGGCATCGAACAGCGACTCATCCGACTTGCGACCGGTGACGATCACATTGCCCTTGTACAGCTTCAAGCGCACAACACCGTTCACGTGAGCTTGGGAAGCGTCGATCATCTGTTGCAGCATCAGACGCTCCGGGCTCCACCAGTAGCCGGTGTAGATCAGGCTGGCGTACTTGGGCATCAGCTCGTCTTTGAGGTGCGCCACTTCGCGGTCCAGGGTGATGGACTCGATAGCGCGGTGCGCGCGCAGCATGATGGTGCCGCCCGGAGTTTCGTAGCAACCGCGGGACTTCATGCCCACGTAGCGGTTTTCGACGATATCGAGACGGCCGATACCGTGCTCGCCGCCGATGCGGTTCAAAGTGGCCAGTACGGTGGCCGGGGTCATCTCGACGCCGTCCAGCGCCACGATATCGCCGTTACGGTAGGTCAGTTCCAGATACTGCGGGGTATCCGGCGCCTTTTCAGGGGAGACGGTCCAACGCCACATGTCTTCCTCGTGCTCGGTCCAGGTGTCTTCCAACACGCCGCCTTCATAGGAGATGTGCAGCAGGTTGGCATCCATGGAATACGGGGATTTCTTCTTGCCGTGGCGCTCAATCGGGATTGCGTGCTTTTCGGCGTAATCCATCAGCTTTTCACGGGACAGTAGGTCCCATTCGCGCCAAGGTGCAATCACCTTGACACCAGGCTTGAGCGCATAGGCGCCCAGTTCGAAACGCACCTGGTCATTGCCCTTGCCGGTGGCGCCATGGGAAATGGCGTCGGCGCCGGTTTCGTTGGCGATTTCGATCAAGCGCTTGGCGATCAGCGGGCGTGCGATGGAGGTACCCAACAAGTACTCGCCTTCGTAGACGGTGTTGGCGCGAAACATCGGGAAAACGAAATCGCGGACGAACTCTTCGCGCAGGTCGTCAATGTAGATCTCTTTCACGCCCATGGCTTGCGCCTTGGCACGTGCAGGTTCGACCTCTTCGCCCTGACCCAGGTCAGCGGTGAAGGTCACCACTTCACAGTTATAAGTATCCTGCAGCCACTTGAGGATCACCGAAGTGTCCAGGCCGCCGGAATACGCGAGAACGACCTTGTTTACGTCGGCCATGCCATCACTCCACGGGGTTGTACGGAAAGGCGTCGATTCTACCGATCAAAACCGTGGATTTACAGAGGCGCGACAGCAAATGAAGATAAAGCGACAGATTATGTCAATCTGGCGACCGATGGTCGCACCTTATGAGGTGTGCGCCGGATTGCTGGGTGCCGCGGCTTGGGGCGCCGGTTTCTCGGGGGCCGCCACTCTTTCCAACTGGATATTCACGCGACGGTTACGGGCGCGATTGGCGGCATTGGTATTGGGCGCCAGAGGGTAGCTTTCACCGTAGAACCGCAGGGTGATCTGGGATTCCGGGATGCCGTTGGCCTTGAAGTAATCCATGACCGCCAACGCGCGCCGACGCGAGATATCGCGATTACTCAAGCGATTGCCGCTGTTGTCCGAGTGGCCATTCAACTCGATATGGTTGACGGTCGGATCGGCCTTCATGAATGCGAGAATCACCGACAGTTTTTGCTTGGCCGCCGCATCCAGTTCGATACCGCCGCCGGGGAAGCCCACCACGGTCTGCTTGACCTGATCGAAGTTCATTGGCAGCAATTTAGTCGTACACAACTGATAGTCGCTGTAGGCCTTATTGAATTTCACCGGCAGTAAACGGATCTCCGAATACCCACCCTCGCGCCCGTAATGCCGCACAGTAGGCGAACGCCCTTCGAGCAAGCCGATGAACAAACGCCCGGCCTGGGCCTGAGAACTATTGAACAGAACGTCGCCGCTCCCGGCGCGCACCGCTCCCAGGTTTATGTCACCGCGACCCGGCTGCCAAGGAGCTGCAGCCGCCAGTAAGGTGGCCGATCCAGCACCCAGCGAACCGTTGAAGGCTTTCAGGCGAAATGTTGCCTGCTCGCCGGCCCGGCGCACGAACTCACCTGAACCGAAATCAGTGATCGGCTGGGTTAGACGGCACTCGAACTGGTCACCTTCCACCTTCCACTCAATATTCTCCAGACGTGTCTGGAACGTGAGTGCCATCGCAGGCAGGCTGGCGAACACACTGAGCAGGGCTAGATAATGCTGGCGCACGGGAGGCTCCACTGGTTTCTACAACACTTCAAAGCGTCATACATCGTTAAGGCATACCCAGAGCTATCGGTCGTATCGCGCAAAACTTGATAGCGAGTGCCTGCGCGAGTCTTTTCCGGTAGCATTCCCAACAGATTGACCCGCCTGGAATCCCCAATGTCCGACCGCCTGACCCTGCTGCGTCCCGACGACTGGCACATTCATCTTCGCGATGGTGCTGCGTTGCCCCACACCGTGGCCGATGTTGCGCGCACGTTTGGCCGCGCCATCATCATGCCTAACCTGGTACCTCCGGTACGTAATGCCGCCGAAGCCGACGCCTATCGCCAGCGTATCCTCGCCGCACGGCCGGCCGGCAGCCGCTTCGAACCGCTGATGGTCCTTTACCTGACCGACCGCACCCAACCGGAAGAAATTCGTCAGGCCAAGGCCAGCGGTTTCGTGCACGCCGCCAAGCTGTACCCCGCCGGCGCCACCACCAACTCCGACTCCGGTGTGACCAGCATCGACAAGATCCTGCCGGCCATCGAAGCCATGGCGGAAGTCGGCATGCCGCTGCTGATCCACGGCGAAGTCACCCGTGGCGACGTCGATGTGTTCGATCGCGAGAAGATCTTCATCGACGAGCACATGCGCCGCGTGGTGGAGTTGTTTCCGACGCTCAAGGTGGTGTTCGAACACATCACTACGGCCGATGCCGTGCAGTTCGTCACCGAGGCCCCGGCCAACGTCGGCGCGACTATCACTGCGCATCATCTGCTGTACAACCGCAACCACATGCTGGTGGGTGGGATTCGTCCACACTTCTATTGCCTGCCGATCCTCAAGCGCAATACTCACCAAGTGGCGCTTTTGGATGCCGCCACCAGCGGCAATCCGAAGTTTTTCCTCGGCACTGACTCGGCCCCCCATGCCCAGCACGCCAAGGAAGCGGCGTGCGGCTGTGCCGGTTGCTACACCGCGTACGCCGCTATCGAGTTGTATGCCGAAGCATTTGAACAGCGTAACGCGCTGGACAAGCTCGAAGGCTTCGCCAGCCTCAATGGCCCACGCTTCTACGGCCTGCCGGCCAACACAGATCGCATCACCCTGGTTCGTGAAGACTGGACCGCCCCTGCCAGCCTGCCGTTCGGCGAGCTGACTGTCATCCCGCTGCGCGCCGGTGAAACACTGCGCTGGCGCCTGCTGGAGGAAAGCAAGTGAGTGAAGACCATTACGATGACGAACACGAGCACAGTGGTGGCGGTTCCCGCCACCCGATGGCCGAGCGTTTTCGCGGCTATCTGCCGGTTGTCATCGACGTAGAAACCGGTGGGTTCAATTGCGCCACCGACGCGTTGCTGGAAATCGCCGCCACCACCATTGGTATGGATGAGCAGGGTTTTGTGTTCCCGGAGCATACCCACTTCTTCCGCGTCGAACCGTTCGAAGGCGCCAATATCGAAGCCGCCGCATTGGAATTCACCGGGATCAAGCTTGATCACCCGCTGCGCATGGCCGTGAGCGAAGAAGCGGCGCTGACCGATATCTTCCGTGGCGTGCGCAAGGCGTTGAAGGCCAACGGCTGCAAACGCGCGATCCTGGTTGGCCACAACAGCAGCTTCGACCTGGGCTTCCTGAACGCCGCCGTGGCGCGTCTGGACATGAAGCGCAACCCGTTTCACCCGTTCTCCAGCTTCGACACTGCCACTCTCGCCGGCCTGGCCTACGGCCAGACGGTGTTGGCCAAAGCCTGCCAGGCCGCCGGCATCGACTTTGACGGTCGTGAAGCCCACTCGGCGCGTTATGACACCGAAAAGACCGCCGAGCTGTTTTGCGGCATCGTCAATCGTTGGAAGCAGATGGGCGGCTGGGAAGACTTCAACGACTGAGATGGAATCCCACGCATAAAAAACCGGCCTTCTCAGGCCGGTTTTTTTTACCGTAAACGTGGCTTACAGCTTGCCAGCGTTCTCGGTCAGGTAAGCGGCCACGCCTTCTGGCGAGGCGTTCATGCCTTTGTCGCCTTTTTTCCAGTTGGCAGGGCACACTTCGCCGTGCTCTTCGTGGAATTGCAGCGCGTCGACCAGGCGGATCAGCTCTTCCATGTTACGACCCAGTGGCAGGTCATTGATGATTTGCGAGCGAACAACGCCCTTGTCATCGATCAGGAAAGCGCCACGGAAAGCCACGCCGCCTTCGGATTCAACATCGTAAGCCTTGGCGATCTCGTGCTTCATGTCGGCAGCCATGGTGTATTTGACTTTGCCGATGCCACCATCGTTGATGGCGGTGTTGCGCCAGGCGTTGTGGGTGAAATGGGAGTCGATGGACACGGCAACCACTTCAACATTACGCGCCTTGAAATCGTCCATGCGGTGGTCCAGAGCGATCAGCTCCGAAGGGCAGACGAAGGTGAAGTCCAGCGGGTAGAAGAACACCAGGCCGTATTTGCCTTTGATGGCTTCAGACAGTTTGAAGCTGTCAACGATTTCGCCATTGCCGAGAACGGCAGGTACGTCGAAATCCGGGGCTTGTTTACCGACGAGTACGCTCATGGGGTATCTCCTGATGTGGGATGAAGATTGAAGTAAAAGGACCGATCCAGAGTCTGCCGTGTTCAAGCGACAAGCCTGTGACGCAGTCACGCTTCGTGAAGACCGACCATCATACACGGAAAAAACCGTTCGTCAGCGCGAGGGCGCCAGCGCAAAAGTCCATGAATCTACTTTGACAATCATTCTCGTTAACATTAAGATCCATCGCACTTAAGCCCTAAACCCGCGACGGTTCTCCCTTATGTATGTGTGCCTCTGTACTGGCGTCACCGACGGACAAATCCGCGAAGCAATCTACGAAGGTTGCTGCAGCTACAAGGAAGTGCGTGAAACCACCGGCGTTGCCAGCCAGTGCGGTAAATGCGCTTGTCTTGCCAAGCAAGTGGTACGGGAAACCCTGACGCAGCTGCAGACCGCGCAGGCTTCGCTCCCCTATTCAGCAGAATTTACTCACGCCTGATCGGGCATGTTTTAAAGAACCGAACTTAGTGTTCGGTTTTTTTATGCCCGTAATTCAACTAGTTAGCGTCAAGACGCGGAACACAAACATTCTTATTCCGATTAATTTTCATTTATTATTCAATAACTTAGGTTTGACACTACAGAGTTCGCCGCTCAAACTCCGCCCTATACACAGCTATTACAGGGCAGGACCCCAGTCATGAAAGGCGACATCTCAGTCATCCAGCAACTCAACAAAATCCTTGCCAATGAACTGGTCGCGATCAATCAGTACTTCCTGCATGCGCGCATGTACGACGATTGGGGCCTGGAAAAGCTCGGCAAACGTGAATACAAAGAATCCATCAAGGCCATGAAGGACGCGGATGCGTTGATCAAACGCATCCTGTTCCTGGAAGGCCTGCCAAACGTGCAGGACCTGGGCAAGCTGAACATCGGCGAGCACACCCAGGAAATGCTTGGCAGCGACCTGGGCTTTGAACGCAAGAGCCACAGCGACCTCAAGGCCGCCATCGCTCATTGCGAAACAAGCGCCGACTTCGGCAGCCGTGAACTGTTGGAAGACATCCTGGAAGACCAGGAAGAGCATATCGACTGGCTGGAAACCCAACTGGGCCTGATCGACAAAGTCAGCCTGGAGAACTATCTGCAATCGCAGATGGGTGAGTAACCCTTCGCTGGCAGATACAAAAAAGCCCCGCTCTCTTTCGAGAAGCGGGGCTTTTTAATGCGGTCGAATCAAGCGTCTGTCTTGGCCGCCGCGTTTGCCGCTGCGTCTTTGATCAGCGCTTGCAACGAACCATCAGCCGCCATCTCAACGATGATGTCGCTACCGCCGACCAATTCACCGGCCACCCACAATTGTGGGAAGGTTGGCCAGTTGGCGTACTTAGGCAGGTTGGCACGAATTTCTGGGTTTTGCAGGATATCGACGTAAGCGAACTTCTCGCCGCACGCCATGATGGCCTGGGACGCCTTCGCGGAGAAACCGCATTGAGGAGCGTTCGGAGCACCCTTCATGTAAAGCAGAATAGTGTTGTTGGCAATCTGCTCTTTGATCGTTTCGATGATATCCATGGAACACCTCTGCAGGAACTTTGCGACTCACAGGTCGGCACGGTGGCGCATTGTAACGCAAAATTCCCGCAGGGTGCTCGGGCTCCTTACGCCGCGGCGACTTGCACGGGCACGCCATTCAAGGCCGCATTGCCGGATAACTCATCCAACTGCCGCTCGTCGGTCAGGTCATTGGCGCTGGCGCCTGGCTGTTCGCTGGCAATGCTCATCCGCACACCGGGGCGACCATGCCCCCAGCCATGGGGCAGGCTGACCACGCCGGGCATCATGTCCTGAGTGGCGACCACCTCCACCTCGATCATGCCGATACGTGAGCTGACCCGTACCCGCTGGCCATCGCTTAGCTGGCGCTGAGCCAGATCGTCGGGGTGCATGTGCAACTGATGGCGCGGCTTGCCTTTCACCAGGCGGTGATAGTTGTGCATCCAGGAATTATTACTGCGCACATGCCGACGGCCGATCAACAACAGCTCATCGGCCATCGGTATTGGCTGAGCCGCGAAGCGCGCCAGGTCGGCGAGGATCACCGCCGGAGCCGCCTGCACCTTGCCGTCCGCGGTCTTCAAGCGCTCGGCAAGGTTGGGCCGCAGCGGGCCCAGGTCCACGCCATGGGGATGATCGGCCAGCATCGCCAGTGACAACTTGTAGCTGGACGCATCGCCATAAGCCCCGGCACGCAGCCCGTAGTCGATCATCTGCGCCGGCGGCATGGTCGGCTTCAGGGCCGCGCCGGTCTTCGCCGCGAATGCCTGAGCCAGACCCACGAAGATTTCCCAATCATGCAACGCACCTTCGGGTTTGGGCAGGATCGCGCGATTGAAACGAGTGACATTGCGCACCGCGAACATATTGAAGGTGGTGTCGTAGTGATCGTTCTCCAGCGCCGATGTGGACGGCAGGATCAGGTCGGCGTAACGCGTGGTCTCGTTGATATACAGATCGACGCTGACCATGAACTCCAGACCATCCAGCGCCTGCTCCAATTGGCGACCGTTCGGCGTAGACAGCACCGGATTGCCAGCCACCGTCACCAAGGCGCGGATCTGGCCATCCCCTTCGGTCAGCATCTCCTCGGCCAGCGCCGATACCGGCAACTCGCCACCATATTCCGGGCGCCCGGACACCCGGCTCTGCCAGCGGTTGAAATGGCCGCCTCCGGTCGATGCCACCAAATCCACCGCCGGCGACGTGCACAAGGCGCCGCCCACCCTGTCCAGGTTGCCCGTCACCAGGTTGATCAACTGCACCAGCCAATGGCACAAGGTACCGAACGCTTGGGTCGATACGCCCATGCGCCCGTAACAGACAGCCTTGTCCGCTGCGGCGAAATCCCGTGCCAACTGGCGAATCTGCGCGACCGGCACGGCACACTGGCGGCTCATCGCCTCGGCGGTGAAGCCGCTGACCGCACGGCGAACCTCGTCCAGCCCCTCAACCGGCAGATGACTGACGCGAGTCAGGTTCTCGGTAAACAAGGTGTTGAGCACACCAAACAACAGGGCTGCATCGCCCCCAGGCCTTACGAACAGGTGCTGATCGGCAATTGCTGCGGTTTCGCTGCGCCGGGGGTCGACCACCACCACTTTGCCGCCACGGGCCTGGATCGCCTTGAGGCGCTTTTCCACATCCGGCACGGTCATGATGCTGCCGTTGGACGCCAGTGGATTGCCGCCCAGGATCAGCATGAAGTCGGTGTGATCGATATCCGGAATCGGCAGCAGCAGGCCATGGCCGTACATCAGGTGACTGGTGAGGTGATGGGGCAATTGGTCCACGGACGTCGCGGAAAAGCGGTTGCGCGTTTTGAGCTGGCCGAGGAAGTAGTTGCTGTGGGTCATCAGCCCATAGTTATGCACGCTGGGGTTGCCCTGATACACCGCCACCGCATTCTGCCCGTGCCGTGTCTGAATATCCGCGAGCCGCTCGGCCACCAGGGCGAATGCTTCCTCCCATGGGATCGGCTGCCATTCGCTGCCCACCCGCAGCATGGGTTGATGCAGGCGGTCGGGATCGTTTTGAATATCCTGCAGCGCCACAGCTTTAGGGCAGATATGACCACGACTGAAAGTATCCTGCGGGTCGCCCTTGATCGAGGTGATCGCCAGGCGGCCGTCGTCGTTACGGGTGGTTTCCAGGGTCAGACCACAGATGGCTTCACATAGATGGCAGGCACGGTGGTGGAGAGTCTTGGTCATGGCCAGTCTCTTTATGGGGGCTTTGGGCTGACTATGGGCCGCGACCTCAATGGGCGCCAGCATCGTTCGTCCTGTGAATCGCCGGGCATCAGGCCGGGCCATGGCTAAGCATGAGCAAATGTTGCAGAACCCCGCCCATAGCGGCTGAAACCGACGCAGCCTGGCCCGAGCCCGCCTCCGCGCATTGCAAAAGGTTGCGAGGCCAGTGTACAAATGGGCCGCTGCTGTCAGGAAATTGTCTTCAAACGCGCCTCGGCGCCCTGCTTGAAAACCCCTAAAAACGTAGCCCTATTGGTAAGACGCGACATTTAATGTCAATATCGCGCCTTCCCCTATTTCGTCGCCCCCGTGCGGCTTTCGCCGCAGGTCTCGCCCGTTGTCACAATAAACAAGGCTTTGAGTATCTGCGGTCTGTTGCAAAAGGTAGTTAATGATGAGCGCAAGGCACTTTCTCTCCCTGATGGATTGTACGCCCGAAGAGCTGGTCAGCGTGCTCCGTCGAGGCATTGAGCTTAAAGACCTGCGTAACCGCGGCGTTCTGTTCGAGCCTTTGAAAAACCGCGTACTCGGGATGATTTTCGAGAAATCATCTACGCGCACCCGCCTGTCCTTCGAAGCCGGCATGATTCAGCTGGGCGGCCAGGCCATCTTCCTGTCGCCGCGGGACACTCAACTGGGCCGTGGCGAGCCGATCAGCGATTGCGCCATCGTCATGTCGCGCATGCTCGACGCGGTGATGATCCGAACCTTCGCCCACAGCACCCTGACCGAATTCGCCGCCAATTCGCGCGTGCCGGTGATCAACGGCCTGTCCGATGACCTGCACCCCTGCCAGCTGTTGGCCGATATGCAAACCTTCCTTGAGCACCGCGGCTCAATCCAGGGCAAGACCGTGGCCTGGATCGGCGACGGCAACAATATGTGCAACAGCTATATAGAAGCGGCGATTCAATTCGACTTCCACCTGCGCATCGCCTGCCCGGAAGGCTACGAGCCTAACCCTGAGTTCCTGGCCAAGGCCGATGGCCGCGTGCAACTGCTGCGCGATCCAAAAGACGCCGTGGTTGGCGCGCACCTAGTGAGCACTGACGTGTGGACCTCCATGGGTCAGGAAGACGAAACCGCCAAGCGCCTGGCCTTGTTCGCGCCCTACCAGGTCAACCGCGACCTGCTCGACCTGGCCGCGCCGGACGTGCTGTTCATGCACTGCCTGCCCGCGCACCGTGGCGAAGAAATCAGCCTCGACCTACTCGACGACCCGCGCTCGGTCGCCTGGGATCAGGCCGAAAATCGCTTGCACGCACAGAAGGCCCTGCTCGAATTTCTGGTCGAGCCGGCGTACCACCACGCATGAGCCATTCATTACTGCTGAACCTGCGCAACCTGGCGTGCGGCTATCAGGACCAACGCGTGGTGCAGAACCTCAATCTGCACCTCAATGCCGGTGACATCGGCTGCCTGCTGGGCTCCTCGGGCTGCGGCAAAACCACAACCCTGCGCGCCATCGCAGGGTTCGAGCCGGTGTATGAAGGCGAGATCAGTCTGGCAGGCGAAGTCATCTCCAGCGCCGGTTTCACCCTGGCGCCGGAGAAACGTCGCATCGGTATGGTGTTCCAGGACTACGCGCTGTTTCCCCATCTAAGTGTGGCCGACAACATCGCCTTTGGCATTCGCAAGCACCCGCAAAAAGAGCGTGTGGTGGCCGAGCTGTTGGAACTGGTCAACCTGAAAAACCTGGGCAAGCGCTTTCCCCATGAGCTGTCCGGCGGCCAACAACAACGTGTGGCACTGGCCCGCGCCCTTGCGCCGGAACCGCAATTGCTGCTGCTGGACGAACCATTCTCTAACCTGGATGGCGAATTGCGCCGCAAGCTCAGCCATGAGGTGCGCGATATTCTCAAGGCGCGCGGTACCAGTGCGATCCTGGTCACCCATGACCAGGAAGAAGCCTTCGCGGTGAGCGATCAGGTGGGCGTGTTCAAAGAAGGCCGGCTGGAGCAGTGGGACACGCCCTACAACCTCTATCACGAACCGCAGACGCCTTACGTGGCCAGCTTTATCGGCCAGG
Source organism: Pseudomonas rhodesiae (assembly GCF_007858255.1). GTDB lineage: Bacteria > Pseudomonadota > Gammaproteobacteria > Pseudomonadales > Pseudomonadaceae > Aquipseudomonas > Aquipseudomonas rhodesiae. Next base: position 354,533 of record NZ_VFEU01000003.1, read on the forward strand.
GCTACTTCATTCGTGGGCAGTTGAGCTCACCGGAGTCGGTCAGTACCGAGCTGGGCGATCTGCGCGGCAACCGTGCCTATACCTGGCCTACGGGCGGTGCGGTGGATGTATTGCTGCGCCCGGACGATATCGTCTATGCGCCCGACAGCGCGTTGAAGGCAAGGATTGTCGGCAAGACCTTCCTCGGCGCGTCCACCCTGTACCGCCTGCAACTGCCGACCGGCGCACAGCTGGAGTCGATTTTTCCCAGCCATGCCGACCACCAGGTGGGCGCGGAGGTTGGCATTCGTGTCGCCGCTGAACACTTGGTACTGTTCCAAGCGTCAGGCAGCGTTGCGGCGCAAATTCCCCAGCTCGAATCCGGCGTACGGCGCTACAGCACTGCCAGCTGAGTCACGAAACGTGTGGGAGTGAGCCGCCTCCCACACAGCATCTTCAGCCACTGGGAATTATGCCCGGCCAATTTCGGCGAATTTGGCTTGGGTATGCTCCGCCAGCACTGCCGCCGGCAACTCCACTTCCAACCCTCTCCTGCCTGCGCTGACAAAAATCGTCGCGAAGGGCTGTGCCGTCACATCAATAAACGTGCGCAAGCGCTTCTTCTGCCCCAGCGGGCTGATGCCGCCCAGCAAATAACCGGTTGAACGCTGCGCGGCCGCCGGATCGGCCATTTCGACTTTCTTGACCCCCGCCGCATGAGCCAGAGCCTTCAAATCCAGACTTCCGACGACCGGTACTACGGCCACCAGTAATTCGCCCTTCTCGCTGCTGGCCAGCAAGGTCTTGAACACCTGCGATGGGTCGAGGCCCAATTTCTCTGCGGCCTCCAGCCCATAGGAGGCGGCCTTAGGGTCGTGTTCATAACTATGAATACGATGTTCGGCGCGAACTTTCTTCAACAGATCCAGTGCAGGGGTCATGGATACTCCAAGCGTGGCAAACAGATGGCCAATTCTAGGCCAACCCAGCACGAAACGCTCTAGTGCGCCCACTGCCGTGACACGCGCCGGGCGTCGGCGACGTGATCATTCATCAGACCCATAGTTGGAAAGTGACTGACAGTTCACTTTCGACCTTTGACAGCGGTCATTCTTGTCTATATTTTTTCGTTTCCGAATACAGTGGGAAATAATCCTACGCATTCGAGCAGTAAGCCGTAACGGAGATGGGGATCCCCGCCGCGGTGAAAATCGCGCAAGGCCCGTTGAGGCCCAGCGCCAGACAAGAAAAACAATTGAGGTTTTCCATGACAACTGCTCTTCAACAGCCTTCACTTTCAAGCCAATGCATGGCCGAGTTTCTGGGCACTGCGCTCCTGATCTTCTTCGGTACCGGCTGTGTCGCTGCGCTCAAGGTCGCGGGTGCCAGTTTTGGCTTGTGGGAAATCAGCATCATCTGGGGGGTCGGCGTGAGCATGGCGATCTACCTGAGCGCCGGGATTTCCGGGGCCCACTTGAACCCGGCGGTGAGTATCGCGCTGTGCCTGTTCGCCGACTTCGACAAGCGCAAGCTGCCTTTCTATATCCTCGCCCAGATCGCCGGCGCCTTTTGCTCGGCCGCGTTGGTCTACACCCTCTATAGCAATCTGTTTTTCGATTACGAACAAACCCACCATCTGGTGCGCGGCACCCAAGCCAGCCTCGAGCTGGCGTCGGTGTTCTCCACTTACCCCCATGCACTGCTGAGCACCGCCCAAGCGTTCTTGGTGGAAATGGTCATTACCGCGATCCTGATGGGCGTGATCATGGCCCTGACCGATGACAACAACGGCCTGCCACGCGGCCCACTGGCGCCGCTGTTGATCGGCCTGCTGATTGCCGTGATCGGCAGTGCCATGGGCCCGCTGACGGGGTTTGCGATGAACCCAGCGCGGGATCTGGGGCCGAAGCTGATGACCTTTTTCGCCGGCTGGGGTGAAATGGCCCTTACCGGCGGCCGCGATATTCCTTATTTCCTGGTGCCGATTTTCGCGCCGATCGTGGGTGCGTGCCTTGGTGCTGCGGCGTATCGCGGCCTGATCGCCCGTCATCTGCCGAGCGCCGCACCTGCTGTAATTGAAACACCTGACACGGCTGTCAACGGCAATACCCGTATTTCCTGAAAGCGCCAGCCTGGCCCCCTGCCCTTCGCGGCCCAGGCTGATTTCTGACTTCCTATTTCGTTTAAGGCAATCGACATGACCGACCTTCAGAATAAGAATTACATCATTGCCCTCGACCAGGGCACCACCAGTTCGCGGGCGATCATCTTCGATCGTGACGCCAACGTGGTCTGCACCGCCCAACGTGAGTTCGCCCAGCATTACCCACAAGCGGGCTGGGTCGAACACGACCCGATGGAGATCTTCGCCACCCAGAGCGCGGTGATGGTCGAAGCGCTGGCCCAGGCCGGCCTGCACCATGACCAGGTAGCCGCCATCGGCATCACCAACCAGCGCGAAACCACCGTGGTGTGGGACAAAGTCACCGGCCGCCCGATCTACAACGCCATTGTTTGGCAGTGCCGCCGTAGCACCGAAATCTGCCAGCAGCTCAAGCGCGACGGTCACGAACAATACATCAGCGACACCACTGGCCTGGTCACCGACCCGTACTTCTCGGGCACCAAACTCAAGTGGATCCTCGACAACGTCGAAGGCAGCCGCGAGCGTGCGCGCAGCGGCGAGCTGCTGTTCGGTACCGTCGACAGCTGGCTGATCTGGAAATTTACCGGCGGCAAAACTCACGTCACCGACTACACCAACGCCTCGCGCACCATGCTCTTCAACATCCACACCCTGGAGTGGGATGCGAAGATGCTGGAGATCCTCGACATTCCGCGCGAGATGCTGCCGGAAGTGAAGTCCTCGTCGGAAATCTACGGCCGCACCAAAAGCGGTATCGCCATCGGCGGCATCGCCGGTGACCAGCAGGCCGCACTGTTCGGCCAAATGTGCGTGGAAGCCGGCCAGGCCAAGAACACCTACGGCACCGGCTGCTTCCTGCTGATGAACACCGGCGACAAAGCCGTGAAATCCAAGCACGGCATGCTCACCACCATCGCCTGCGGCCCGCGCGGCGAAGTGGCCTACGCCCTGGAAGGCGCAGTATTCAACGGTGGTTCCACCGTGCAGTGGCTGCGTGACGAGCTGAAGATCATCAACGATGCCCATGACACCGAATACTTTGCCGGCAAGGTCAAGGACAGCAACGGCGTGTATCTGGTCCCGGCTTTCACCGGTCTGGGCGCACCGTACTGGGACCCCTACGCCCGTGGCGCGCTGTTCGGCCTGACCCGTGGCGTACGCGTGGATCACATTATTCGTGCAGCCCTGGAGTCGATTGCCTACCAGACCCGCGACGTGCTGGACGCCATGCAGCAGGATTCCGGCGAACGCCTCAAAGCCCTGCGCGTGGACGGTGGTGCGGTGGCCAACAACTTCCTGATGCAGTTCCAGGCCGACATTCTCGGTACTCAAGTGGAGCGCCCGCAAATGCGTGAAACCACAGCGCTGGGCGCGGCGTACCTGGCCGGCTTGGCCTGCGGTTTCTGGGGCAGCCTGGACGAATTGCGCGGCAAGGCGGTGATCGAGCGCGAATTCGAACCTCAGTTGGACGAAAAGGAAAAAGAAAAACTCTACGCCGGCTGGCAAAAAGCAGTCAGCCGCACCCGTGACTGGGAGCCCCACGAAGGCGCCGAATAAGCCAACCTCGGGTTGTAACTGGTAGGGAGCAGATTCCTGCGTCATCATGGGCCACTTTTGTATGGCAGCCCAAAGGACGCCCCATGAATCTGCCTCCCCGCCAGCAACAAATTCTCGAACTGGTCCGCGAACGCGGCTACGTCAGTATCGAGGAAATGGCGCAGTTGTTCGTTGTCACCCCGCAAACCATCCGCCGCGATATCAACCAGTTGGCGGACGCTAATCTGCTGCGTCGCTACCATGGCGGCGCGGCCTATGACTCCAGCGTCGAAAACACCGCGTACGCCATGCGTGCCGACCAGATGCGCGACGAAAAACAACGCATCGGCGAAGCCATCGCCGCCCAGATCCCCGATCACGCCTCGCTGTTCATCAATATCGGTACCACCACCGAATCCATCGCCCGTGCGCTGCTGAACCACAGCCACCTGAAAATTATCACCAACAACCTCAACGTCGCCGCCATGCTCAGCGCCAAGGACGACTTCGACGTGCTGCTCACCGGCGGCAATGTGCGACGCGACGGCGGCGTGGTGGGCCAGGCCAGCGTCGACTTTATCAATCAGTTCAAAGTCGACTTCGCACTGGTGGGTATCAGCGGCATCGACGAGGACGGCAGCCTGCTGGATTTCGATTACCAGGAAGTGCGCGTGTCCCAGGCGATCATCGCCAATGCCCGGCAAGTAATTCTGGCGGCGGACTCCAGCAAATTCGGGCGCAATGCCATGATTCGGTTGGGGCCGATCAGCCTGGTGGATTGCCTGGTGACTGACCAAGAGCCAGTGCCGGCGTTGGTGCAGTTGCTGAATCAGCATAAGGTTCGGCTGGAAGTCGTTTAAGGCCTTTACTGATGCTATCGGGGGCAAGCCCCCTCCCACACTTTGATGTGTACAACCATTCAAATGTGGGAGGGGCTGGCCCCCGATAGCTATCAATACTCGCTGAATCATCTCGAGCCTTAGACGGGCCAATGTTCACAATTTTTCCTTTTCCTGCCCTTCGATGAGTTTTTTCAATCGAAGTCGGGTGGCTGTGCCCGCGTTTATCGGCTACCATTTTCGCAAATGAACATTAATGTTCGAATTCCAATACGAAAAAATCGCGAGGCCAGCCGATGAACCCTTCTACCTTGCCTGCTCCACCGCTTGCCGAAGTCTATGACGTTGCCGTTATTGGCGGCGGGATCAATGGCGTTGGCATTGCAGCAGATGCAGCCGGTCGTGGGCTGTCGGTATTTCTTTGCGAAAAGGATGACCTGGCCAGCCACACCTCTTCCGCCAGCAGCAAGCTGATCCACGGTGGTCTGCGTTATCTCGAACATTACGAATTCCGTCTGGTGCGCGAAGCCCTGGCCGAACGGGAAGTGCTGCTGGCCAAGGCGCCGCACATCGTCAAGCAAATGCGTTTTGTCCTGCCGCACCGCCCGCACCTGCGCCCGGCGTGGATGATTCGTGCTGGGCTGTTCCTCTATGACAACCTGGGCAAGCGCGAAAAACTCGCGGGTTCCAAGAGCCTCAAGTTTGGCCCGGACAGCCCACTGAAAAGCGAAATCACCAAAGGGTTCGAGTATTCCGACTGCTGGGTCGACGACGCCCGCCTGGTGGTGCTCAACGCCATGGCCGCCCGTGAAAAAGGCGCCCATATCCACACCCAGACCCGGTGCGTCAGCGCCCATCGCAGCAAGGGCCTGTGGGAAATGAACATGGAACGTGCCGACGGCAGCCTGTTTTCGATCCGCGCCCGTGCGTTGGTGAATGCCGCCGGCCCATGGGTGGCCAAATTCATCAAAGATGACCTGAAACTGGATTCGCCCTACGGCATTCGTCTGATCCAGGGCAGCCACCTGATCGTGCCGAAACTGTATGAGGGCGCCCACGCGCACATCCTGCAGAACGAAGACCAGCGCATCGTCTTCACGATTCCGTACCTGAATCATCTAACTATCATCGGCACCACCGACCGCGAATATACCGGCGACCCGGCGAAAGTGGCGATCACCGAGGGCGAAACCGACTACATGCTCAAGGTGGTCAATGCCCACTTCAAGAAGCAACTGAGCCGCGATGACATCGTGCACACCTACTCCGGCGTACGCCCGTTGTGCAACGACGAGTCGGACAACCCATCGGCGATCACCCGCGACTACACCCTGGCACTGTCCGGGAGTGCGGGCGAGGCACCGATCCTGTCGGTGTTCGGTGGCAAGTTGACCACCTATCGCAAGCTCGCCGAATCGGCCATGGCCCAACTGGCGCCGTACTTCACGCAGATGCGTCCTAGCTGGACCGCCACGGCCAGCCTGCCGGGTGGTGAGGACATGAGCACGCCCGAAGCGCTGGCCGAGGCGATTCGCGCCAAGTTCGATTGGGTTCCGAGCGAGATCGCACGCCGCTGGTCCACAACCTACGGCAGCCGCACTTGGCGCCTGCTGGAGGGCGTGCAAACCCTGGCTGACCTGGGCGAGCATTTGGGCGGTGGCCTGTACACCCGCGAGGTCGACTATCTGTGCACCGAAGAATGGGCCACCCAGGCTCAGGACATCCTATGGCGCCGCACCAAGCTGGGCCTGTTTACCACTGAGCAGGAGCAGGACAACGTCCAGCGCTACCTGACCAAGGTTGAGCAGAACCGCAGTAAGTTCCAAGCGGCCTGACCTGCCGCCGCATGGCCTTGAGCCTGGGAGTGAAAACCTGAAAGCGCCGCGTTTATTTTGAATAAACGCGGCGTTTTTGCATTTGCCGCTTATACATAGATCGGCTAACCAACGGCATTCGGTTTTCCGAACACAGCACCCCACGCTATTCGGTTTGCCGGATCAAAAGGCCGGCGAAATCTCGTAACAGAAACTTAATCACCTTTTAAATCAAACAGTTAACCTTTTATTTCAAGCCTGGCACGACTCATGCTCTACACTCTTGGACGATTGCCGAGACGCCTCAGGAGCCGTCACGGACATTCGCTGTACAAGAGAGCCGTTTAGCCGGCTTCATAAAAAAAACAAATGTCGAGGAAGTATTGATGCGCATCGTTCCCCATATTTTGGGCGCAGCTATCGCTGCTGCTCTGATCAGCACTCCAGTCTTTGCCGCCGAACTCACCGGCACGCTGAAGAAAATCAACGACTCCGGCACCATCACCCTCGGGCATCGCGACAGCTCCATTCCGTTTTCCTACATCGCGGATGGCTCGGGCAAACCTGTGGGCTACTCCCACGACATTCAGCTGGCCATCGTTGAAGCCCTGAAAAAAGACCTGAACAAGCCCGATCTGCAGACCCGTTACAACCTGGTGACCTCGCAGACCCGTATTCCGCTGGTTCAGAACGGCACCGTCGACATCGAGTGCGGTTCCACCACCAACAACGCCGAACGCGCCCAGCAAGTCGCTTTCACCACCAACATCTTCGAAATCGGCACCCGTCTGCTGGTCAAGAAAGACAAAGATGGCAAGCCAAGCTATGCCGACTTCGCCGACCTGAAAGGCAAGAACGTCGTGACCACCGCCGGCACCACGTCCGAGCGCATCATCAAGTCGATGAACGCCGACAAGCAGATGGGCATGAACATCATCTCCGCCAAAGACCACGGCGAATCCTTCCAGATGCTCGAAGGCGGCCGCGCCGTAGCGTTCATGATGGACGACGCCCTGCTGGCCGGTGAAGAAGCCAAGGCCAAGAAGCCGGATGACTGGGTAATCACCGGTACTCCGCAATCTTTCGAAGCCTACGCCTGCATGGTCCGCAAAGACGATCCAGCGTTCAAAAAAGCCGTGGATGACGCCATCATCGGCCTGTACAAATCCGGCGAGATCAACAAGATCTACGCCAAGTGGTTCGAAAGCCCGGTTCCACCTAAAGGCCTGAACCTCAACTTCCCGATGAGCGACAAGGTCAAGGAACTGATCCAGAACCCGACCGATAAGCCGGCTCCGGAAGTAAAGATCTAAAAGCTGACTAACCTTATCTCCTGAGGGAGCCAACCCTCCCTCAGGCGTCTGTTACTACCTGCTGGTTTTAACTTGGAACACTCGACCTGGCGGTTTTCGAGCCGATCGCGTGTGCCTGGCGTTCAACGTCAGGCGGGAATGGATTTTCCCCAAGCGGGTGCTTGTACATCGATCGATTTCGGGGGAGACCCTAATGAATTACAACTGGGACTGGGGCGTGTTCTTCAAGTCCACCGGCGTGGGCAGCGAGACTTATCTCGACTGGTACATCGCCGGCTTGGGCTGGACCATCGCCATCGCCGTCGTGGCATGGATCATCGCCCTGCTGCTGGGCTCCATTCTGGGGGTCATGCGCACCGTGCCGAACCGGCTGGTATCCGGCATTGCGACCTGTTACGTGGAGCTGTTCCGTAACGTGCCGTTGCTGGTGCAGCTGTTTATCTGGTACTTCCTGGTGCCCGACCTGCTGCCGCAGAACCTGCAAGACTGGTACAAGCAGGACTTGAACCCAACCACCTCGGCCTACCTGAGCGTTGTCGTGTGCCTGGGCCTGTTCACCGCGGCCCGTGTCTGCGAACAAGTGCGTACCGGTATCCAGGCGCTGCCACGCGGCCAGGAAGCCGCCGCCCGCGCCATGGGCTTCAAGCTGCCGCAGATTTACTGGAACGTGCTGCTGCCCCAGGCCTACCGCATCATCATTCCGCCACTCACCTCGGAATTCCTCAACGTCTTCAAGAACTCCTCCGTGGCGTCCTTGATCGGCCTGATGGAACTGCTGGCGCAAACCAAACAGACCGCCGAGTTCTCGGCCAACCTGTTCGAAGCCTTCACCCTGGCCACGCTGATCTACTTCACCCTGAACATGAGCCTGATGCTGCTGATGCGCCTGGTCGAGAAGAAAGTCGCAGTGCCCGGCCTGATCTCCGTGGGGGGTAAATAATGGAACTCGATTTCAGCGGTATCATCCCCGCCATGCCTGGGCTGTGGAACGGCATGATCATGACCTTGAAGCTGATGGTCATGGGCGTGATCGGCGGTATCGCCCTGGGCACGATTCTCGCGCTGATGCGCCTGTCGTCCAGCAAACTGCTGTCGCGTCTGGCTGGCGCCTATGTGAACTACTTCCGCTCGATCCCCCTGCTGCTGGTGATCACCTGGTTCTACCTGGCGGTGCCGTTCGTGCTGCGCTGGATCACCGGCGAAGACACCCCGATCGGTGCGTTCACTTCCTGCGTCGTGGCTTTCATGATGTTCGAAGCCGCGTACTTCTGTGAAATCGTGCGGGCCGGCGTGCAGTCGATCCCCAAGGGTCAGATGGCGGCAGCACAGGCCATGGGCATGACCTATGGCCAGACCATGCGCCTGATCATCCTGCCCCAGGCGTTCCGCAAGATGACCCCGTTGCTGCTGCAACAGTCGATCATCCTGTTCCAGGATACGTCGCTGGTCTACACCGTGGGCCTGGTGGACTTCCTCAACTCCGCCCGCTCCAACGGCGATATCATCGGGCGCTCCAATGAGTTCCTGATCTTCGCCGGTGTCGTCTACTTCATCATCAGCTTTTCCGCCTCGCTGCTGGTCAAGCGTCTGCAAAAAAGGTTTGCCGTATGATCTCTATCAAGAACATCAACAAGTGGTATGGCGACTTCCAGGTGCTGACCGATTGCAGCACCGAGGTTAAAAAAGGCGAAGTGATCGTGGTGTGCGGGCCCTCCGGCTCGGGCAAATCCACCCTGATCAAGTGCGTGAACGCGCTGGAACCGTTCCAGAAAGGCGACATCGTGGTCGACGGCACTTCCATCGCCGACCCGAAGACCAACCTGCCGAAACTGCGCTCGCGCGTAGGCATGGTGTTCCAGCACTTCGAGCTGTTCCCACACCTGACCATCACCGAAAACCTGACCATCGCGCAGATCAAGGTGCTCGGCCGCAGTAAGGAAGAAGCCACCAAGAAAGGCCTGCAATTGCTTGAGCGCGTCGGCCTGTCGGCGCACGCTCACAAGCATCCTGGCCAGCTCTCCGGTGGTCAGCAGCAACGTGTGGCGATTGCCCGCGCCCTGGCCATGGACCCGATCGTCATGCTGTTCGACGAACCGACCTCGGCCCTGGACCCGGAAATGGTCAACGAAGTGTTGGATGTAATGGTGCAACTGGCTCAGGAAGGCATGACCATGATGTGCGTGACCCACGAAATGGGCTTCGCGCGTAAAGTGGCCGACCGCGTGATCTTCATGGATGCCGGCAAGATCATCGAAGACTGCCCGAAAGAAGAATTCTTCGGCGACATCAGCGCCCGCTCCGAGCGCGCGCAGCAGTTCCTCGAGAAAATCCTGCAGCACTAAGCAATTAAGCCCGAGCCAGTGTGGGAGGGGGCTTGCCCCCGATAGCTGTGTGTCAGTCGGTACATCTGTACTGAACCACCGTCATCGGGGGCAAGCCCCCCTCCTGCATGGCAAGCTCTGGTTGACCCAAGGCATCTGTGATGAAATGCGACCCCAACCAATTTCGCGCCGCACCGCCATCACTTGCCGTGAAACCTCGCCTGATTCGCCAGTTGTTCCTGCCGCCGTTGATCATCGCCCTGATGATCGGCCTGGGTTACATCGGCTTCTGGATCAGTGAGTACTATGGCATCCGCACCCTCAGCGACAACGGCGAACGCCAGTTGGAGCTGCATGCTCGCACCGTAGAAAGCGAGATCAGCAAATACACCTACCTGCCCAGCCTGCTGGAGCTGGAAACCAGTGTCTCCACGCTGCTGGCCGACCCGAATCAAGAAACCCGCAAAGCCGTCAACGATTACCTCGAAGGCCTGAACCGACGCAGCCGCAGCCGGGCCATCTACGTAATGGACACCACCGGCCGCGTACTCGCCACCAGTAACTGGCGCGATGCCGACAGTTACCAGGGGGAAGACCTGTCCTTCCGCGCATATTTCCAGAACGCCGTGCGCGGCCAGCCCGGCCGTTTCTATGGCATCGGCAGCACCAACGGCGAGCCTGGCTACTACCTGGCCCATGGCCTGGAGGAGCACGGCAAAATCATCGGCGTCGCCGTGGTCAAAGTGCGCCTCGAAGCCCTGGAAGAGCGCTGGCAGCGTGCGCGCCTCGAAGCGTTCGTGAGCGACGAGAACGGCATCATCATTCTCTCCAGCGACCCGGCCCGACGCCTCAAGGCCGTGCGTCCACTGAGCGACGAGGTCAAAGAACGCCTCGCCCACAGCCTGCAATACTACTGGGCCACCTTGAACGAGCTGGAGCCCCTGGCACGCGAGCGCTTGAAGGAAGGCACGGAAAAACTGACCTTCCCAGCCAACAGTGAAGTGGTCAACGACGAGCACGAGGTCAGCTACCTGGCGCAATCGCGCCCGCTCAATGACACACCCTGGAGCTTCACCCTCCTCACCCCACTCAACGACCTGCGTCGCGCAGCGATCAATCAGGGCATCCTGGTGGCGGTCGCCTTCGGCCTGGTGGCATTCCTGCTGATTGCCTGGAACGAGCGACGCAAGGTCATCGCCACCCGCCTCGCCGCGCGGGAAGCCTTGCAGGAAGCCAACAGCCAACTGGAGCGGCGGATCGCCGAACGCACCGCCGACCTGCGCGCCAGCAACGAACGGCTCAAGGGCCAGATCCGCGAACGGCGCCAGGCCGAAGAAACCCTGCGCCGCGCCCAGGATGAACTGGTGCAGGCCGGCAAACTGGCGGCCATCGGCCAGATGTCCACCAGCATCGCCCATGAATTGAACCAGCCGCTGGCGGCGCTGCGCACCTTGTCCGGCAATACCGTGCGCTTCCTCGAACGCGGCGCGCTGGACACCGCCAGCACCAACCTCAAGACCATCAACGAACTGATCGACCGCATGGGGCGCATCACCGCCAGCCTGCGCTCGTTCGCCCGGCGTGGCGACGACCAGGGCCAGGCCAGCCTGGTCAAGGCCGTGGACGCCGCGCTCCAGGTGCTGAGCGCGCGTCTGGACAACCTGCCACTGACCTTGCACCGTGACTTTACCGACACCCAATTGCAGATCGATCAGACGCGCCTGGAGCAGATCCTGGTCAACCTGATCGGCAACGCCCTGGATGCCATGCAGGCCCAACCGGCGCCCGAACTGTGGCTGGAGGGCAGCAGCGCCGAGGGCAAATACCGCTTGCAGGTGCGCGACAATGGCCACGGCATCGACCCCGAGGCGCGCAAACATTTGTTCGAACCGTTCTTTACCACCAAACCCGGCGAACAAGGCCTGGGCCTGGGCCTGACCCTGTCGGCCAGCCTGGCGGCGGCCACCGGCGGCAACCTCGCCGTGGAACACCCGCCCAGCGGTGGTACGGCCTTTGTCCTGAGCCTGCCATTGGCGGGCGCTCACCCCACTGAGTCGACATGAATACAGACCCCAACGACCTCACCGTCCTGATCGTCGAAGACGACCCCCATGTGCTGCTCGGTTGCCAGCAGGCCCTGGCGCTGGAAGACATCACCAGCGTGGGGGTGGCCAGCGCCGAGGAAGCCTTGAAGCGCGTCGGCGAGAACTTCGCCGGCATTGTCATCAGCGATATCCGCCTGCCGGGCATCGACGGCCTGGAGCTGCTCACCCGCCTCAAAGCCCTGGATAAAAGCCTGCCGGTGGTGCTGATCACCGGGCACGGCGATATTTCCATGGCCGTCGGGGCGATGCGCAACGGCGCTTATGACTTCATGGAAAAACCCTTCTCCCCCGAACGCCTGGTGGACGTCGTCCGGCGCGCCCTGGAGCAGCGCGGGCTGGCGCGGGAAGTCTGGGCGCTGCGCCGTCAACTGGCCGAACGCGACTCCCTGGAAGGCCGCATCATCGGGCGTTCGCCGGCCATGCAGAACCTGCGCGAATTGATCGCCAATGTCGCCGACACCTCAGCCAATGTGTTGATCGAAGGTGAAACCGGCACTGGCAAGGAACTGGTCGCCCGCTGCCTGCATGATTTCAGCCGGCGCCATGCCCACCAGTTCGTCGCCCTGAACTGCGGCGGCTTGCCGGAAAACCTGTTTGAAAGCGAGATTTTCGGCCACGAAGCCAACGCCTTCACTGGCGCCGGCAAGCGGCGTATCGGCAAGATCGAACACGCCCATGAAGGCACGCTGTTCCTCGACGAAGTGGAAAGCATGCCCATCAACCTGCAGATCAAACTGCTGCGGGTGTTGCAGGAACGCACCCTGGAACGCCTCGGCTCCAACCAGAGCGTGGCGGTGGATTGCCGAGTGATTGCCGCGACCAAATCCGACCTGGACGAGCTGAGCCGCGCCAGTCAGTTCCGCAGCGACCTGTATTACCGCCTCAACGTGGTCACCCTGGAGTTGCCGCCACTGCGCGAGCGCCGCGAAGACATCCTGCAATTGTTCGAACATTTCCTGCAGCAGTCGTCGCTGCGCTTCGACCGCACCGCGCCGGAGCTGGACAACCAGACCCTATCCAGCCTGATGAGCCACGACTGGCCCGGCAACGTCCGCGAACTGCGCAACGTCGCCGAACGCTTCGCACTCGGCCTGCCCGCATTCAAGAAAAGCGGCGCCAGCAGCGGCGGCCAGGGGTTGGCCTTTACCGAGGCGGTGGAAGCCTTTGAGCGCAATTTGCTGATGGACGCCCTGCAACGCAGCGGCGGCAACCTGACCCAAGCCAGCCAGGAGCTGGGAATGGCCAAGACCACGCTGTTCGACAAAGTCAAAAAATATGGGTTGAGTCACTGATGGATCTGTTTCTGAAGGCCGCCCTGGGCGCGGCGGTGGTGCTGATACTCGCCGCGCTGGCCAAGACCAAAAACTACTACATCGCCGGGCTGGTGCCGCTGTTCCCGACCTTTGCGCTGATCGCCCACTACATCGTCGGCAAAGGCCGCTCGGTGGAAGACTTGAAGACCACCATCCTGTTCGGCATGTGGTCAATCATTCCGTACTTCGTGTACCTGGCTGCGTTGTATGTGATGGTCGACCGGATGCGCCTGGAGGCCTCTTTAGCCGTGGCGGCGCTGGCTTGGCTGATGGCCGCCACAATCCTGGTGAGTATCTGGGTACGCATCCATACCTGACCGGACCCGGTCAAAAACTGTGGGAGAGGGCTTGCCCCCGATAGCTGTGTGACAGTCAGCTCATCTGTAGCTGGGCCACTGCAATCGGGGGCAAGCCCCCTCCCACCTTTGAAAGTTATTGCCTGGGCTGGATCAACTGAATCCCTAACTGACTGGCATTAGGGAAAGCCCCCTCCCACAGTTTTATCCCGGTTGAATCAGCGGACGATCTTGTCGACCTGGATGCCCAGCTTCTTCAGGCGATACCAGAAGCTGCGCTCGGAAATCCCAATCTTCGCCGCCGCCGCGGCCTGTACGCCATTGCTCTCCTGTAACGCCGCCAGGATGTAGGCTTTCTCGACCTCGGCCAGCGCCGCATCCAAGTCCTGGGGAATGCCGGGGCCGTCGCTGAGAATCGTCGCCACGCCGCCCTCGCTGGGCTTGGAAGCAAACAGATAGCCTGGCAAATCGATGTCTTCGATCACAGGCGTGGCTGCCACGATGGTCGCGCGCTCCACGCAGTTTTGCAGTTCGCGGATATTGCCCGGCCAGTGATAGGCCGCCATGGCCTGCAAGGCTTCGGGGCTGAAACCGGTGATGCGTTTGCCGGCGGTGGCGCTCAGGGTCTGGGCGAAATGCCGGGCCAGGGGCGCGATGTCTTCCACCCGCTCGCGCAGGGCCGGCAGCGGGATCGGGAACACATTGAGGCGGTAATACAGGTCTTCGCGAAACTCTTTATTGGCCACTGCGTCCAGCAGGTTTTTATTGGTGGCGGCGATCACTCGCACGTCCACCTTGCGCTCGCGCGGGTCGCCCACCGGCTCGATCACCCGCTCCTGCAAGGCGCGCAGGATCTTGGCCTGCAAGGCCAGGGGCATATCGCCTACTTCATCGAGAAACAACGTGCCCTTGTCGGCCTGCTGGAAGCGCCCGACCCGGTCCGACACCGCGCCGGTGAACGCGCCCTTGCGATGGCCAAACATCTCGCTTTCCAACAAGCCTTCGGGAATCGCCGCGCAGTTGACCGCCACGAAGGGTTTGTCGGCGCGGCTGCCGTGCTTGTGGATGGCGCGCGCGACCATTTCCTTGCCGGTACCGCTCTCGCCAGTCAGCAGGATGGTGGCGCTGCTGTCGCGCACCGAATCCACCGCCTGGAGCACCTTGCGAAACGCCGGGCTGTCGCCCACCAGGCTGTCGAACTGCGCGTGCTCATCCAACTCGGCGCGCAGGCGTGCGTTGTCGCACAGGATGTCGCGAAACTGCAGGGCTTTGGCCACGGTGATATCGAGTTCGTCGATATCGAACGGCTTGGCGATGTAGTCATAGGCGCCGTTACGCATCGACTGCACAGCGTTTTTCACTGTGCTGTAGGCAGTCATCACGATCACCGGCACCTGGGGGTAGCGCGTTTTGATTTCCGCCAGCAGCGCCGCACCGTCCATGCCCGGCATGCGCCAGTCACTGATCACCAGGTCGATGTCTTCCTGCTCCAACACCTTGAGCGCGTGCAGGCCGTTGCCGGCGGTGAACACCTGAATGCCGTTCTGGCCCAGGGCCGAGGCGAGCAAATCACACAGCTTGGGCTCATCGTCGACTACTAATACGTTATGCGTCATGACTGTCCTCGTCGTCTTCGCCCCGCGCCGGAATGTACAGGCTGAAGGTGGCGCCGGCCTCTTTCTCACTGGCGCATTCGATGCTGCCGTCGTGACTTTCCATGATCGAATAGACCTTGGCCAGCCCCAGCCCCGTGCCCGAAGCCTTGGTGGTGACAAACGGCGTGAAGATACGCTCGATCATCTCGGCGGGAATACCTTGGCCGCTGTCGGCAATGCTGATGACGGTGTTGTCGCCCACGCTGCGAATGCCCAAGGTCAAACGCCCGCCGTCGGGCATGGCGTCGATAGCGTTGATGATCAGGTTGAGGCACGCCTGTTTGAGTTGGCGGGCATCGGCATACAGCGTCGCCCCCGGGGCCTGGTCGTCGATCTGCGCATCGATGTTATGGGTGGCCAGTTCCGGCGCGCAGAAGCCGAGGATTTCCTCCACCAGTGCACGCGCCGGTTGCACCACGCGCAGCGGCGGGTTGGGCTTGGCAAAGTCGAGAAACTCGGTGATCAGGTCATTGATGCGGCTGACTTCACTGATCACATATTCGAGGTGGCGCTTGTCGGCGTCCGGTAGGTCGGCGCGGCGGTGCAGCAACTGGGTGGCGGTCTTGATGATGCCCAACGGGTTGCGGATCTCGTGGGCCAGGCCCATGGCGACTTCGCCCAGGGCATGCAGGCGGTCGCGGCGCCGCAACTGGGCTTCGAGCTGGTGCAGCTCGCCCAAGCGCTCGGTCATGTGGTTGAAGGTGCTGCTCAACTGGGCCAATTCGTCGCCGCCGCTGACCTCGACGCGGTGCGCATAATCGCCTGAGATCACCGCGCTGACACCCTGGGACAGATCCCGCAGCGGCTTGGTCAGGCGTCGCGACACCAGCACCCCGGCCGCCAGGGACAACGCCGAGCTGAGCACAAAGATCAGCACGAACAAGTTGCTCTGGTTGACCAGCCCCACCAGGCTGGTGTGGCGCAGCAACCCGCTGAAAATCACGCCTTGCAACTCGCCGGCGTCGTTGAAGATCGGCCAGTACAGGCCGCTGTAGTTATGGGTGAACTGCTCGCTGGGTTGGCGCGTGCTGCGCATCGCGGTTTCGACGTCCTTGGGGATGCGCGAGGGGTGATCCTCAAAGCGTTGGGTCGAAAAGATTTCCGAGAAGCCGTCCGGGTTGGCCAGGTACAGGCGCAGGTCTAGGGAGTGCACATCGGCCACGCTGGTGAGGAAGCTGCTGTCCAGGTAGGTGCCGACCAACAGCACATAGTCGACGCCCTCCTGGGTGGTCTCGAAGGTGGAGACCACGATGCCGGTGGACACACCGCCCACCTGCACGGTTTGCAATACGGTGTTCCGGGCCAGGCTGATCTGTTTGACGATGTCGTCGGCGGCGGTGCTGAACACCGGTTTGTTGTCACTCACGCGGATCAGCGCGACCACATCGATGTCGGTGGCATCGGCAATGTCCGCGGTCAGACGATCGTGCTTGGCGGCTTGCCTGCTCTCTGGCGGACTGGTGTAGCGCAAGAACAGTTTGGCCATGCGCGCGTTGTCGTGAAGGATATCGCCGATCTCATCCTTGACGATCTTGGTCGACTCCTGCAGCCAGATGCGCACGTTGCTGTCGAAAATTTCCGACAGCGTGGTGGCGGCCAATTCCGCCGCAATCATGGTGGGGATCACGCTGACCAACCAGAACGCCAGCACCAGCTTGCGCTGGACACTCCAGCGCGAAATGGCAAACGGACGGGCTTTCTGGCGGGTCTTGGTGATCATCGGGTTTCGCTTATTGCGGCAGCCATGGCAGGGTCGGAACGATCCGGTCGAATAAACAGTTTTACCAGCGCGAGCAGGCCGTTGACCAGGCGGTTGCGGTGTCGGAAGAACACCTGGTTGCCCTGGAACTCGCAGCCCAGGCGCAGCTTACTGGCATACCCGGCCTGCCCGCACTCGTACGCTGCAATTTTGTGTTGAATACAGTAGTCGACATTGGTCAGCCAACTGCGAAAGTACAGATTGTGGTCGCGGGTGAAGGCGACGTCATGCCCGAAGAACTTGTCCACCAGCCGATGTTCGTCCCTGAGCATGAGGTTGAACGCCACCAGTTGCTCATCCACCCAGTACAGCACACACACTGCCCGCCCTTCGAGGCGTTCGAGCACGCCGGTGAAGTAGTCGGCGGGCAAGCGTTCGAACTGCAATTCGGCGCGGGTAAGCGTGGCTTCGTACAGCCTCATGACCTCGGGCAGCACATCATCGATATTGTCCCGCCACTCGACCCGCGGCCCCGGCGCGCGCAGCTTGCGGCGCAGGTCCTTGCGCGTGGATTTGCCCAGCGAGCCGAGGTAGGCGTCCACCGAGCCATAGGGCAGCGGCAGCACGCCGGTGGGCAGGCTCGGCATGCTCTGGAAACCGGCGGCGCGGCAGCTTTCGCGCCAGTGCGGGTCATGGCTGGGGGCATCCTTGACCGCCAGCAGGCCGATGCCGAGGTCATCGGCGTCCTGTCGCGCGGCGTGCAACAGGTGCTTGAGCAACAGCGGTCGGCGCGCGGCCGGCACGTCACTGGCAAACCCGACGTCGCAGCGCTCGGCCACCGGCGAGCCCACTGCATACAACCCCAACTGCAAAGCCCCGGGCCACACGCGTTGCAAGCGCGTGGTCAAGCGCTTGCCGACACCGGACACAGTGGTGTCAAGGCGGTAATGGGTGATAAAGGCCGGCGCCACGGCCACCAGCGTTCCATTGTCGTACACGGCCAGATAGCGCCATTGAAAATCCTCGATGGCGGCGTTTTCCACGGCGACGTAGTAGTCCCAGTCCTCCAGCGCACCAGGAAAACAATCGTTCCAGGCACTGCGCTGGAGCGCCCGGATGGTTGCAAAGGCTTGGGTGGTGATCACGTGTTCCCCTTTTTTGGCTGAGGATCTAGTTGGGTCAGGTCGCTTGGTGAGCAGGCTTGACCTGCTCACCAACAAGAGCTTGCTTGGCGCACAGCCCGCTCAGCACAACAGTCGCGTTAACCACAACACGCCAACACATCATCGTTCGCCCGTTCGCGGATGAAAGCGGCGCTCAGTTCGATCACCCGCCGGTATTGCAGGTCGACGGTGATCATGTGGTAGCAGTCGTCCAGCAGGATCTTGGTCACCGGCCCGCCGAGGTGGCGTTCGACGTAGTCGGCGTTCCAGCGGCTGGTGATATCGTCTTCGATCGAATGCAGCACCAGTGCCGGGACGTTGATCGACGGCATGCGTTTTTTCACCACGGCGTTCATCCAGTGCAACTCGCGCACCGTCACCCCTTCCATGGTCAATAACCCCGCCTCGCTGCTTTCACCCTCCTTCATCTGCCGCTCGACGATTGCCCGTAACCGTTGGTTCTTGATGCCGTAGGGCGGCTTTTCAGTAAAACGGAACAGGCGCACGCCGAACGGGATGCGGATCAGCAACGGCGTGATGAACGCCATTTTGCTGATGCTCCAGCCGTCGTACTTAAGGGTGGTGGAATACATCAGCAGCCCGGCGACCTGGCCCGGATGCTCCGAAGCCAGGTACATCGACATCACCGCGCCCATGGACAAGCCACCGACGAACACTTGCCCATGCCGCTGGCGCACCTGCACGAAGGTCTTGCGCACGCCTTCGTACCAGTCGCGCCAGCCGGTGGCCTGCAAGTCGCTGTTGCCGCCACAGTGCCCGGCCAGGGTCGGCACGTACACCGTGCACGTACCGTCCTTGGCCAGGCCCTTGGCGACCTGGCGCAATTCGTTCGGGGTGCCGGTCAGGCCGTGGATCAACAGGACCCCGACCGGACCGTTGCCGAGCACGAAACCGGCATCACCTTCACCGAGGTCGAACCCGTGACTGTTCACCGGTTGGTCGCCCGTACCAGCAGTTGTTCCAGCAGCTTGAGGCCCAGTTCGATTTCCGGGTAGCTGATTTCCAGGGACGGCGCCAGGGTGATCACGTTTTTGTAGTAACCGCCCACGTCGAGGATCAAGCCGAGTTTCTGCCCGTCGACCACCATATCGCCTTTCATGCCTTCCTCGACCATGTAGTCCAGGGTTGCCTTGTCCGGGGTGAAACCGTCCGGGCCGCAGATTTCGCAGCGCAGGGCCAGGCCCAGGCCGTCCACGTCACCGATGATCGGGAAACGCTTCTGCAAATCCTGCAAACCTTCAAGGAAGAACTTGCCCTTGGCCATCACCATCGCGCCGTAGTCGACTTCGTTGGTCATCTTGAACATTTCCAGGCCCACCGCCGTGCCCAGCGGGTTGGAGGCGAAGGTGGAGTGGGTCGAGCCTGGCGGGAAGATCTTCGGGTTGATCAACTCTTCGCGAGCCCAGATACCACCCAGGGGGTTGAGGCCGTTGGTCAGCGCCTTGCCGAACACGATCACATCGGGCTGCACGTCGAAGTGCTCGATCGACCACAGCTTGCCGGTGCGGTAGAAGCCCATCTGGATTTCATCGGAGACCAGCAAAATGCCGTGCTGATCCAGCACCTGCTTGAGTTCGCGGTAGAAGTTCATCGGCGGGATCACGTAACCGCCGGTGCCCTGGATCGGTTCGACGTAGAACGCGGCGTATTCGCTCTGCCCGACTTTCGGGTCCCACACGCCGTTGTATTCGGTCTCGAACAGCCGTGCGAATTGCTGCACGCAGTGGCTGCCATATTCTTCCTTGGTCATGCCCTTGGGCCCACGAAAGTGGTACGGAAACGGGATGAACTGCGCGCGCTCGCCAAAGTGGCCGTAGCGGCGACGGTAGCGGTAGCTGGAAGTGATCGACGAAGCACCGAGGGTGCGCCCGTGGTAACCGCCTTCGAAGGCGAACATCAAACTCTTGCCGTTGGTAGCGTTGCGCACCACTTTCAGGGAGTCTTCAATCGATTGCGAACCGCCGACATTGAAGTGCACACGACCGTCGCGACCGAACTTGTTCTTGGCGTCCACCGCGATCATTTCCGACAGCTCGATCTTGCCCTTGTGCAGGTACTGGCTGGCGATCTGCGGCAGGGTATCGATCTGCTGTTTCAGCGCGTTGTTCAGGCGTGGGTTGGCATAACCGAAGTTGACCGCCGAGTACCACATTTGCAGGTCGAGGTAGGCCTGGTCTTCGGTGTCCCACACGTAGGAGCCTTCGCAGCGGCTGAAAATGCGCGGCGGCTCGATGTAGTGGACGGTGTCCCCGTAGGAGCAGTACTTGGCTTCTTTATCCAGAAGCACCTGGTCTTCGGCGGTAGCGATGCGGATATCAGACATGATGGAAGAGTTCCTGAGAGTCGGTAGCAAAGGAGGTGGCGTTGGCGGCAAGGCTCTGCGGGAGCCGCGCCAGCAGTGCGGTCACTTCGGCGAAGGTGTCGAAGCGCGCGTGGGGGATGGCGTTAGCGGTGCAGTACTCAGCGAGGCTGCCCTTGGCGAACACGAAGTCGGCGGTGGACGCCACGCACATGTCGGACTTGCCGTCGCCGATCACCAGCACCCGCTTGTTGCCTGGCGTGGATTTGCACTTGCAGTTGCCGGATGCAGCGCGGCAGGCATCGCTGGAATACGGAAAGTCGATGCGCCAGCTGTTCTGGTCGACCTGGCGCAGGCGGTTGGCGAGGATCGGCAGCAAGGTCACGTAGTTGCGCGACAAAATCCGCGCGATGCCTTGCTCGATGCCGTCGCTGACCACTTCCAGGCTCGCCCCCAGGCCGAGGACGTGATCGACGAAGTCTGGAAAGTCCGGGTCGATCTCGACGCTGTCGAAGTACGCCAGCAGCTCGCTGGGCGTGGCTTTGATCAGCGCCAGTTGGCGGCTCAGGCATTCGCGTGAACCGATATGCCCGTCCAGCCATTGCTGCTCGATGGTTTCCCACTCGGGGCCGGCGAAGCGTTGGAGGACGTTGTCGATGACATCGGTGGGCGTGATGGTCCCGTCGAAGTCACACACGATATGCCAGTCAATCATCTGCGTTTACCTTGAAGAGGGCGCGCTGCATGCGCTTGCACCAGGGGTAGAGCAGAGACTGTGCCAACTGGCCATCACCCCGTGGGGCCGGGGCTTTGCTCGGGGTACGCAGGTGATAAGTGTCGTGGAAGCTACAATTTTTGTAGCTTGCTACAAACAAGATGAGTGCTTGCATGGCCGCCATGCTTTGCGCGTTCATGCGCGGGTATTCAATCAAGGAACAGTGACCATGTTGAGGATCACCCGCGCGGCATTCGCCGGTTTACTTGGCCTGTGGAGTGTCTCCAATGCCGCGTTGGCCGACGGCATCAGCGGTGAAGTCGGCGCCGGCCTGAGCTACCAGCCCCACGACCCGACCGGCAGCCGCTACGAAACCCGGCCCGTGCCCTATGTGGACCTGGACTGGGGCAATGTCAGCCTCAGCACCGACGACGGCCTGACCTGGAGCGCGTTGAACACCCACGGTTTCAGCGCTGGGCCGTATATCAATTACCTGCAGGGACGTACTTCCAACGGCTCGCTACAGGGCCTGCGCAATGTGTCGGACATGGCTGAGATCGGTGGTTTCGTGCAGTACGCACCGGCTGATTTCTGGCGGGTCTACGCCCAGCTGGGCCAGGCCGTCGGCGGCGGCCACGCCCAGAGCGGCACGTTGGGCAAACTGGGTGGCGAACTGGGCTACCCGCTGGGCGGCGGAATCATCGGCAGCAGCGGCCTGGTGGCGCATTTCGCCGACGCACGGCAGACCAACACGTTTTTCGGCGTGGACGACCACGAGGCCGCCGCCACCGGGTATCGCCCGTACAGCGCCAGCGGCGGCTTCCAGAATGTGACGCTGACCCAGAGTTTCGAATTCCCCCTGGCGCCCCACTGGTCCCTGTTGACCAGCGCCAGCTGGGTGCACCTGGTGGGTTCGGCGGCGGACAGCAGCATCGTCAAGCAGACTGGCGATGTGAACCAGGGGCAGGTGCAGACGGCGATCAGCTACAAGTTCAACTGATTCAATGTGGGAGGGGCTTGCCCCTCCCACCCACGAACATCGGGGGGCCAAGCCCCTCGACCATCAGTTCTCTTCGCCTTCGGCCAGCAAGGCGATACCGCCAATGATCACTGCAACCCCCACCCAGTGCAGCAGGCTGATATGTTCCCCCAGCCCCAGCCACGACCCCAACAGCACCACCACGAACACCAGCGAACTCAGGGGAAAGGCCAGGGACAAACTGCTGCGCCGCAGGATCAGCATCCACACGAAAAACGCGCCGATGTAGCAGGCAATCGCCGCCAGAATGCCAGGGTTATGCGCGACTTCCACCAGCCACTGCCAATTGAAATCCATCTGCCCCAGTTGATCGCCGGCGATCTTGGTAAACAGCTGGCCGGCGCTCTCGGTGCAGATCAGCAGGGCCCACAGCACCACCGTACCCAAGCGTTCGTGCAGCCAACCGGCATTGACGTTCTGCGTACTCATGCCTGCCCTCCTCCAATCGCCACCAGCATCACCCCTAACGTGATCACCAAGGTTCCCAGCCAACGCCGGCGGCTGACGGTTTCCCCCAGCACCAGTTTGCCGACCAGCACCACCCCGCAATACGCCAGCGCCGCCGCCGGAAACAGCAAGCTCAGCGGCGCGCGGGACAAAGCTTCGAGCCAGACGAAAAACTCGATCACATAGGCACCGATTCCCGCCCACAACAACGGCGCATTGAATACCTGCCCCCAGAACGCATTCAGGCGAAAGCCGCCCTCCAGCTCCGGCAAACGGTCCAGGCCCATCTTGAAACACAGCTGGCCGATCACATCGAGCACGATGGAAAACGCCACCAGCACCACTACGGTCAGGGTCACGGGAACAACTCCTCAAACAGTTCGATCAGGGCTTGATTGGTCGCGGCATTGCGCTGCAAGTCCTCAGGGCTCCAGCGCTCGGCGGGGGGTTGATCGGCCTTGGCCTCCCAGCGCTTGAACGCGTTGCTGAACGCTGGCGTGGCGAACTCGCCGCACACGTCGATGCCGATAATGCGTTTGCGCGCGGCCAAGGCGCGCAAGGCCTGGAGCAAGTGGGTCAGGCGCATGCCGCCCTGGTCCCAGTTGGTGGCCGCGTCTTCGCTGGCCAGCACGTCTTTATCAACGGTGATCCACACCGCTTCGGTGGGCAGGCTGCTGATCATCTCCTCAAGAAATGCGGTCCAATCCAGCTCCGCCAGGTTGCGCCAATACAGCTGGTCTTCACGCTGCTGATGCCCGGCGCCATCGCCGATCCGCCCCCACACTTTCGACGGCGCATGCTGCCAGGGAAACAGCTGTAACTGCCCACGCCTGAGGGCCCCCAGATTACCGCCGCGCAGTTGCGGGTTATGCAGGTCGTCACTGCATGGGCCGAGGGTGACGATGCGTTTGATCGCCGGCATTTTCAGCGCACGGTTGACCCACGAGCCGCAGTGACGCTTTGGTGCAAAACGCACCCAGTCGGGGTGATTGTCAAAGTGGATCAGGCTGACCGGCTCTTTCAAATCGGCCAGGAACGCCGGGGTGAGGTGGTGATAATCGCCGGAGCCGATAAACAGGATTTCCGGTCGCGCGTCGGTGGGCCGAGGCCGCTGGGCCAGGCGTTCGACGAAGCGCTTCCAGGTGTTTGCGGTGGACCACAGCCGCAGCTTGGGGCCCAGGTCCAGCAGGTCGATACGCGTGGCCTGGCCGCTGGCCAACCGCCGGGCAATCGGCGCCTGTGCAGTGAGGCTGTGGTCAAGATCGAGAATATTCAAGGCAGTGTTCCCCTAAGGCTTTAGGGGGTCAATGCAAGGCGCGGGCCAGCACTTACTCCATGCACACTGCCATACCCTGTGGGAGAGGGCTTGCCCTCGATAGGTGGTTGGAGCGCTACAAGCGCTGACTGACACTCAGCCATCGAATCGTCGCAGCGTCCCTCCCACCTTTGGAGAGGGGGCTCTAGTTTTTGGCTTCGTTGATGATCTGGCGAATCGCGCCCACAAAGGCTTCGGCCGGTTGGCCACCGCTCACGGCGTATTGGTCGTTGAACACGATGGTGGGCACCGAACTCACGCCCCGGGAAACCCACAGTTGCTCTTGCTCGCGCACGTCGGCGGCGTATTCGTCGCTGGCGAGAATCGCGGCCGCGCGCTGGATATCCAGGCCGACGCTTTCGGCGATGATCGCCAGGGTGGCGTGGTCGGAGGGGTTCTGCTGGTCGGTGAAGTAAGCCTTGAACAACGCTTCCTTGAGGTTGTATTGCAAGCCTTCAAGGCCGGCCCAATGCAGCAGGCGATGCGCATCGAAGGTGTTGTAGATGCGGCTTTGGCCATCGGTGCGAAAGGCAAAGCCCAACGCCGCGCCCAGATCGCGGATGCGCGCGCGATTGGCCTGGGACTCTTCGGCGCTGGAGCCGTATTTCTCGGTGATGTGTTCGACGATGTTCTGCCCTTCGGCCGGCATGTTCGGGTTGAGTTCGAACGGCTGAAAGTGGATCTCGGCCTGTACCTCGGCGCCCAGTTTGTCCAGGGCATCGGTCAGGCCGCGCAGGCCGATGATGCACCAGGGGCAAGACACATCGCTGACGAAATCGATTTTCAGGGGAGTACTCATGCTAGGCAACCTCGCAGGCCATATGCGCCATAAAGGTTGCACCATACACCAATGTCACAACACCTTCGAAGGCGCCGCGGGCTCGATGCGTGCCCAGTGCGCGGCATCCTCGCGATGGGCTTGCAGGTACGGCAACACCGCCGTCAGCAGCGGCGCCTTGAACGCTTCCTGAAACCTATGGGCCATGCCTGGGATCAGCTTCAACTGGCTACCCTGGATATGCGCCGCCAGGTGCACGCCGTGCATCACCGGCAGCAACGGGTCGGCGGTGCCGTGGACCACCAGGGTCGGCACGCGCAGTTGGTTGAGCAAGGGCACGCGGCTGGGTTCGGCGAGGATCGCCATGATCTGGCGCTTCACACCTTCGGGGTTGAACGCGCGATCATAGGACAGCGCCGCCTGGTGCAGCAGAGCCTGGCGATCGTCCTTGATATTTGGGCTGCCCAGTGCCGCCAGCAGATCGGCCTGTTGCTCCAGAGCGACTTCGCGACTGGGCGCGCTGCGCCGCGACAACAACTGCACAAGCGCCGCGTTCGGCGCCGGCAGCCCTTCGGCGCCGGAGCTGGTCATGATCAGGGTGAGGCTCTCGACCCGCTGCGGCGCCATGGCCGCCAGGTGCTGGGCGATCATGCCGCCCATGCTGGCGCCGAGTACGTGAAATTGCTGGATCTGCAACGCGTCCATAAGGCCCAAGGCGTCGTCGGCCATATCGGTCAGGGTGTAGGGCGCCGCCACCGGCAGGCCGAGCTTGTAGCGCAGCACTTCAAAAGTCAGGTTGGCGCTGGCCGGCGCCTGGCGCCAAGTGGACAGGCCGACATCACGGTTGTCATAGCGGATCACCCGAAAGCCTTGCTGACACAGGGCGACTACCACTTCATCCGGCCAATGGATCAGTTGACCGCCCAGGCCCATCACCAACAACAAGGCCGGGTCCGAAGCCCGGCCAATGCTTTGATAGGCAAGGCTCACCTGATCCAGATCGACCGTTTGGGTCGGGACGTTGATATCGCAACGGGAGGCCGCAGAAGACGGCAGGCCGAACAGCAAGGCGGCCAATAAAAACAACACACGCATGAAAAACACCAAAACGCAGAACCCCAGTAGAGCGCGAGTCTGATGAAGTTTGTTCAAGCGCGCTGCCACAGTTCCATGACAGTTTGATGAAGAGTGCCCGGCGGTCATAGTCGACATGCTTTGCAACATGAGCCAAACTCACGCCATCGCACTTCAACACAAATTACCCTCATGGAGAGCCCGTGCTCGAAATCCGTCACTTAAAGACCCTGCACGCCCTGCGCGAAGCCGACAGCCTGGTGGAAGCCGCCGAGCGCCTGCATCTGACGCAATCGGCGCTGTCCCACCAGTTCAAGGAGCTGGAGGAACGCCTGGGCATGCCGCTGTTCGTGCGCAAGACCAAACCGCTGCGCTTCACCAGCGCCGGCCTGCGCCTGCTGCAATTGGCTGATGCCACCCTGCCCTTGCTGCGCGGCGCCGAGCGCGATATCGCGCGCCTGGCCGGGGGCACCGCCGGGCGCTTGCACATGGCGATCGAATGCCACAGTTGCTTCCAATGGCTGATGCCGACCATCGACCAGTTCCGCGACGCCTGGCCGGAAGTCGAGCTGGATTTGGCCTCCGGTTTTGCCTTCGCCCCGCTGCCGGCCCTGGCCCGTGGCGACCTGGACCTGGTGGTGACCTCCGACCCGCTGGAGCTGCCGGGCATCACCTATGTACCGTTGTTCACCTACGAGGCGATGCTGGCCGTGGCCAACCAGCATGCGCTGGCGAACAAGTCGTATATCGTGCCGGAAGACTTGCTCAGCGAAACCCTGATCACCTACCCGGTGGAACGCGACCGCCTGGACATCTTCACGCGCTTTCTGGAACCGGCCGACGTGGAACCGGCCCAGGTGCGCACCTCCGAGCTGACGGTGATGATGATGCAACTGGTGGCCAGCGGCCGTGGCGTGTGCGGCATGCCCCATTGGGCGCTGCATGAATACAGCTCGCGCGGCTACGTAAAGGCCAAGCGCCTGGGTGAGAAAGGGTTGTTCGCGACGTTATACGCCGGCATTCGCGCCGACATGTTGGATGCGCCGTATATGCGCGACTTCCTGCTGACGGCCAAGGACACGTCGTTTTCCACGTTGGACGGGGTGAGTGCGGTGCGCTGATGGGGCGGGTCTGCCGACACAGCGTTACTGGCCAGCCGTCAGGATTTGTGTAGATGCCTAAGAGCATCGGGGGCAAGCCCCCTCCCACCGTTGATAGTCATTGCCTGGGCTGGATCACATGGCGCACCACCGCGCAGTTTGCGGCATGCCAATCCAAATGCCTCCTCAGTACTAACTGAAAGAACCGTCTAAAAATGCGGGAGGGGCTTGCCCCCTCCCACACTGGCCTCAGTTAACACCGAGTTCGCGCCACATGTGGATCTTGTCGAAGTAGTCCTCCCCCACTCGCACCGCCAGCGGTTCCAGGCCGTATTGGATAAAGCCGCAGCGTCGGTACAGCGTGAACGCTGCGATGTTGCCGGCGGTTACGGTGAGTTGGATGACTTTAAGGCGCGGGTGCCGCCGTGCTTCGGCCAGCGCCGCTTCCACCAGCCGGCGGCCCAGCCCCTGTTGCTGGGACGGCGTGGTCACGTACATGCCGAACAACGTGACCTTGTGCCGCGCTTTTTCCCGGGGTTCGAAGGCCAGGCCGACAATCCCGGCCAATCGCTCGCCATCAAAACCGCCCAGCAGGCGATCCAGCGGGTTGTCGAGGCGCTTTTGCCACCAGCTCAAGGGCATGGCGGCGCGTTCGGCCACGCTGGAGGTGAATGCCTGGGGGTAGGTGTCGTAAGCCTCCAACATCAAGGCCCGATAAGCCTCGGCATCCTCGGCCCCCAGCGCACGGATCAGCATGGGCGTCAGGCCGGTGTGGCCAGGGACGAGCGATAGAACGGCAGGATCAGGTCACGGGTCAGGGGCGCCAGGACCAGGCCGCCGTCACCGGCCGGGTCGATCCAGCGCACTTCCTCGATCTCGGCGGCGGGGGCCACGGGTACGTCGATGTTGACCTGGAACAGCTCGGCTTCCACGGTGCAACCCGGCTCGTTAGCCGCCGGGGCAGAGAAGTGGCCCAGGTAGGCCGCCGCTTCAGGGTCGATACGCAGGTTCAGTTCCTCGAACAGCTCACGGGCCAGTGCTTCGGCGGGTTGCTCGCCGGCGTCGATCTTGCCGCCCGGTTGCATAAAAGCCTGGGTGCCGCGCTTGCGCACCAGCAGGGTCTGGCCGTCGTCGCCGATCAGGAGGGCGGCGGCGATGCGGATAGTGGTGGACATACGATAAAAACCTTGCATTCAAATCAGTGAAAATCACCGCCCAAGGCTCACGCCTCGTCCGGTTCCTTGATAAAGACGCTGTACTTGGCCCCCTCCATCGCCTCGAACGCAATCAGCTTGTCCACCAGCGGTAAGTTCAGCACCTTGCCAGCGTTGAGCAGCAGCATGCCGTTGTCGGCGTTGAGGTTACGCGCCAGGATCATACCGTCCTGCAGTTCGCGGGTGGTCAGCACCTTGACGGTCGGGTCGCCCAGGGTCACGTCGCTGAGGAAGGTGGCGCAGGCCTGCACAAAGCCCTCGATCAACTCGGGATCATACAGACGCCCGGCGTATTTGCGGATGAACAACAGCGCTTCGTCGCTGTTCATTTGCCGCTCCAGGATCAGGCCTTTTTGCAGTTCGATAAAGTCCACCGCCAGTTTCAGCAGGCGCGAACCGAAGGGAATCGCATCACCCTTGAGGTGATCGGGAAAGCCGCTGCCGTCCCAGCGCTCCTGATGATGACGGATGATCCGCGCGGCATCTTTCATCGGTTCTAGGGTCATCAACAGCGATTCGCTCTGGGTCGGATAACCGCGATAGCGCTCACGGTCGGTGCTGTGCAGCTTGTCCGCCGGTTCCATCAGCATGCTGTCGGTCCAGCTCAGCTTGCCGATGTTGTAAAGCGCGGCCGCCATGGCCAGATCGCGGGCACTGGACTCATCGATGCTCTGAGCGGCGCAATACACGCGTACCAGTTCGATCAGCGCGCGGTTGGTTTGCTTGTTCTTGGGCAAGCGCAGGTTGGCCAGCAGCGAAAACACTTCGGTGCCGGTCACGTAGCTGCGCTTGAGCTCGTCGTAGGCCAGGTCGAGCATATCGGCGGTCTGCTGCAACTCGCTGGTGCGCGCCGCCACGCGTTTTTCCAGGGTGGCGTTCAATTGCTTGAGCTGCTCGTTCTGAACCTGGGTCAGACGCTCCAAGCGCTGATGCTCCAGGGTCTGGCGCAAGACCAGCTGCAGTTCTTCGTCGTTCCAGGGCTTGCTGATGTAGCGGTGGATCTGCCCTTCGTTGATCGCCTTGACGATCGTCGGCAGGTCGGCGTAACCGGTGAGCAGGATGCGGCTGGTGCCGGGGTACAGCCGATGGACCTCGGCCAGTAGTTGCGCGCCGTCCATGCCCGGCATCCGCGCGTCGCTCATCACCAGGTCGATGGGTTGGGCGGCCATGATGTCCAGGGCCTGGGCGCCGCTGCCCGCCAGCACCACGTCGAAAGGCTGGCCGCGCAGCAGGCGGCGCAGGCTGTTTAGGATCGACTCTTCATCGTCGACCAACAAAATCGTGGGTTTCGTCGCCAGTTGTTCATCCATGCCTACGCGCCTTCAAATTAAACGGAATTGAGCTAAATTGAACCGTCGTGCCAAGCCACTTTCCCTCGCCCGAGGCGCGGGATCGATTTGACGCCAACTGGCCATCAATTTCAAGGTAGCTCGGCTATGCTGTCACAGTAGTCGGCCCCCCCAAGAAGTGAAACCAGGGAAGGAATCGTTATGCCGTCGAGCCTTTTGCCAGCGCGGAATGCAGACTCAACTCGGGCCAACCGCCGCATTCTGATCGTTGACGATACTGCGTCGATCCACGAGGATTTCCGCAAGATCCTGTGCGCCGACACCCACGCCGAGCCGTCTCTGGATAGCCTTGAGGAAACCCTGTTCGGCACCCCCGCTGCTCCACGCCAGGTGTTCGAGCTGGATTCGGCCTACCAGGGCCAGGAAGCGCTGGCACTGGTGAGCCAGGCCCTGGCCGCCAACGCCCCCTATGCCATGGTGTTTATCGATATGCGCATGCCGCCCGGCTGGGATGGCCTGCAAACCATCGAACAGCTGTGGAACGTCGACCCCAACCTGCAGATCGCGCTGTGCACGGCGTATTCCGACTATTCCTTCGAGGCCATCGAGGCACGGCTGAAGTACAACGACCAGTTGCTGATCCTGAAAAAGCCGTTCGACCACTTGGAGATCCGCCAGATGGCCAGTGCGCTGACGTGGAAATGGCAACTGGCTCAGGACGTGGCCCGCAAGGTGAGCGGCCTGGAGCGCACCATCGAAGAACGGGTGCAGGAACTGCTGAAAGTCTCGCACCTGCTGCAATACGACGCGCTGACCGAGCTGCCCAACAGCACGCTGCTGGGGGACCGCCTGACCCAGGCCATCGCCCTTGGCCGGCGGCACGACACGCAACTGGCGGTGATGTTCATCGGCCTCGACCGCTTCAAACGCATCAACAATGCCCTGGGCTATCCGGTGGGCGACGAAGTGCTGCAACAGGTCAGCCACAGCCTGGTGGCAACGGTGCGCGACTCCGATTCGGTGTTTCGCTACGGTTCCGATGAGTTTGTGATCGTGCTCCACGACGTCCAGCACCCTCAGCAAACCCAACACATCGCCGACAAAGTGCTCAGGACCATCAGCGCGACGCGGCATGTGGCCGGGCATGACCTGAGCGTCACCGCGAGCCTGGGCATCAGCATCTACCCCAATGACAGTTGCAACGCGGTGGAATTGATCAAGCACGCCGAAACCGCCATGCACACCAGCAAGGAGCGCGGCGCGAACGATTTCAGTTTTTACACCGAAGATATGAACCTGCGCGCCCAACGCCAGCAAAACCTGGAGAGCGCGATTCGCCATGCCCTGGAACGCGATGAATTTGTGCTGCACTACCAGCCCAAACTGGACCTCAGGTCCGGGCGCATCGTCGGCGCGGAGGCGCTGATACGCTGGTTTCAACCGCGCTCGGGGTGGGTCAGCCCGGCCGATTTCATCCCGGTGGCCGAGGACAGCGGCCTGATCGTGCCGTTGACCCAATGGGTGCTGCGCCAGGCTTGCGAGCAGGCGCAAGCCTGGCGCAGCATGGGCTTGCCGCCGTTGTGCATGTCAGTGAATGTCTCGCCCATCGACTTTCGCCAGCGCGATTTCGTCGACAATCTGGCCGCGATCCTCAAGCAAAGCGGCCTGCCGCCCGCTCGGCTGGAGCTGGAAATCACCGAAAGCGTGCTGATGCAGAACGTCGATGAAACCGTGGACATCCTGCAAAAGATCAAAGCCATGGGCGTGCGCCTGGCGCTGGATGACTTCGGTACCGGTTACTCCAGCCTCAGTTACTTGCGGCGCTTTCCCATCGATGTGTTGAAAATCGACCAGTCGTTTGTGCGCGGCCTGAACGTAAATAGCCAGGACGCGCAACTGATCAGCGCTATCATCGGCATGGGCAAAAGCCTGGAACTGAACATCATTGCCGAAGGGGTCGAGACCGTCGAGCAGCTGAACTTCCTGAAAACCCAGCAGTGCGAAGAGGGCCAGGGCTTTCTGTTCAGCAAGGCCGTGCCGCCCAAGGATTTCGCGCACATGCTGCAAGTAGGCAGCGCCACACTGATGCCCACCCCATAGCCCCATGCCTGCAAGGAGTGCTCGCTTGAGCGAAGTCTCACGTTACCGTTTCGGCGTCATGCTGGTGTTGTGGTCGGGGCTGGTTCAGCCGCTGTCGGCTGCACCGTTGAATGAGGCGCTCAAACCGCTGCCGCCGGTGCCCACCCTGGACCCGGCCAAAGTCGAGCTGGGCCGCCGACTGTTCAATGAACCGCGCCTGTCGGTCAATAACACGTTGTCATGCGCCAGCTGCCATCACCTGGAAACCGGAGGCGCCGACAACAAGCCGTTTTCCATGGGCTTCGACGGCAAGCCGGTGGCGATCAATACCCCGTCGGTGTTTAACGCCAGCCTGAATTTCAAACAGTTCTGGAACGGCCGGGTGGATACCCTGCAAGCCCAGATCGAACAGGTGGTGATCAGCCCGGCGGAAATGGGCAGCGACTGGAACACCGTGGTGCAGAACCTTTCCGCACTGCCCGACTACCAGGCCGCGTTCAAACAGACCTACGCCGACGGGGTCACGGCCGCCAATGTGCAGAATGCCCTGGCCACCTACGAGCAAACGCTGCTGACCC
Organism: Pseudomonas rhodesiae; assembly: GCF_007858255.1. Taxonomy (GTDB): domain Bacteria; phylum Pseudomonadota; class Gammaproteobacteria; order Pseudomonadales; family Pseudomonadaceae; genus Aquipseudomonas; species Aquipseudomonas rhodesiae. Next base: position 386,660 of record NZ_VFEU01000003.1, read on the forward strand.
CCAATTCGCGCTTCGATCAGTACCTGCTGGGCAACACCGAGATCCTGACGACCCAGGAAAAGTACGGCTACCAGCGCTTCAAGGATTACGGCTGTATCGCCTGCCATCAGGGCATCAACATCGGCGGCAATATGTTCCAGAAGTTCGGCGTGATGGGCGACTACTTCAAAGCCCGCGGCAACCCGGTCGAAGCCGACTTGGGCCGGTACCTGGTGACCCAGGACGAGGAAGACCGCCATGTGTTCAAAGTGCCGAGCCTGCGCAATGTGGCGGTGACCGCGCCGTATTTTCACGATGCCTCGGCCAAGACTCTGGAAGAAGCCGTCGACGTGATGTTCAAGTACCAGTTGGGACGTAATCCGAACCAGGAAGACAAAGACTTGATCGTGCAGTTTCTCAAGACGCTGACCGGTGAATGGGCGGGCAAGCCACTATGACGACTCAGTCGCGCCGTCGCTTTACCCAGGTCGTGCTTGGCCTGGTGACCCTGCTGCTCGCCTCGACTCTGGTGTTTCTGTACCTGAAGGCCGCTCGTGACCAGACCGCCAGCTACACCCAGTCGCGGGACTTGATCCGCCAACTGCAACAACTCAATGCGCAGTGGGACAGCGAAGTGCTCAAGGCCAGGATCGCGATCACCCACAACTATGATCCCCTGGTCACGCCCCTCACGGAGATGACGCGGATCTGGGCCGAATTGAACAGCCGCGACACCTACCACAACCCAACCGATCTGAGCAGTTGGCAGGCCACGCAAGCCGCTTACCAGACGGCAATGCAGGAAAAAGCCCGGCTGGTGGATCAGTTCAAATCCCACAACGCGGTGCTGCGCAATTCCCTGGCGTTCCTGCCAACCGCCGAAGACGACATCCAGGCCCAGTTCAATCGCCTTGACGACGAAGGTCGGCTGCAGTTGCAAGGCGTGGCCACCGACACCTACGACCTGCTGCTCAGCAGCCTGGAATTCGCTCAAGTCACCAGTGACGATCGGGCTGCCGACATCCTGGTGGGCCTGGGCAAACTGGCTACCAATAAGGAACAGCTACCGAGCGAATTCCAGGGCCCGGTGGAACTGCTGAGCAATCACATTTCGCTGATCCTGCGCGAACAACCGGTGGTCAACAACCTTCTTGAGCGGATTGCCGACGTGCCCGTGGCCGAACGCCTGGACGACCTGACCACCCACCTCGACCAGGACCAGCAGGCAGCCGACCGCATTGACCATCAGTACCACCGCTATCTGCTGATTTTCTCGACCTTGCTGGTGGCGATGCTGCTCTACCTGGCCGTGCGCCTGTTGCGCAGTTTCGCCGAGATCAACCGGGTCAACCGCCAATTGCAGGCCGCCAACGAAACCCTGGAACAACGCGTGGAGCGGCGTACCCAGCAGCTCAAGGATGCCCAGAGCGAACTGCTCGACAGCGCGCGCCAAGCCGGCATGGCCGAAATCGCGACCAACGTGCTGCATAACGTGGGTAACGTGCTCAACAGCGTGAACATCTCCGCCGACCTGGTAACCCGCAAACTGCGCAGCAGCAAAGCGCTGGGGCTGGGCAAGGCCATGCAGTTGATCAATGAGCACAAGGCCGACCTGGGTACCTTTCTCACTGAAGATGAGAAAGGCAAGCTGCTGCCCGGTTACCTCAACCAACTGGTGGACGCCATCGCCGTGGAGCAGCAGGGCATGACCGATGAGTTGGCGCAGTTGAGCAAAAGCGTGGACCACATCAAAGACATCGTCTCCACCCAGCAATCCTATGCCGGCGCCGCCACGCTGCTGGAGCCGGTGCATATCAGCGACCTGATGGAGGACGCCCTGCGCATGAACGCCGGCGCCTTGAGCCGGCATCACGTCACGGTGGTAAAGGAATATGCGCCCGTGCCGGAAATCCTCGCCGACAAACATCGCCTGCTGTTGATCATGGTCAACCTGATCAGCAACGCCAAGTACGCTATGTCCAATCTCAACGACCGCCCGAGGCAGATGACGCTCAAAGTCCAGGCACTGGCCGACAACACCTTGCAGATCAGCGTGAAAGACGACGGTGAAGGCATCCCCGCCGAGAACATGACGCGGATCTTCACCCACGGTTTTACCACTCGCAAAGAAGGCCACGGCTTCGGCCTGCACAGCTGCGCGCTGGCCGCCGTCGAAATGAGTGGCCAGCTCAGCGCCCACAGCGACGGGCCTGGCCTGGGCGCGATCTTTACCCTGACGATTCCCATGACCCCAGCCGGAAGTCCTGCATGAACCAGCCTCCCAATCGACGCATCCTGTTGATCGACGACACGCCGTCGATTCACGACGATTTCCGCAAGATCCTGATGCCGACCGTTGAGACCAACCAGGCTCTCGACGATCTGGAATCGGCGCTGTTCGGCGACACTGATAAAGCCGAGGTCCAGGCGTTCGAATTGCACTCGGCCTATGGCGGCGAAGAAGGCCTGCAATTGCTCAGCGCGGCCATGGCGGACAAGCGCCCCTACGCCCTGGCGTTCGTCGATATGCGCATGCCTCAGGGCTGGGACGGCGCCAAGACCATCGAAGAGTTATGGAAAGTCGACCCCGGCCTGCAAGTGGTGGTGTGCACGGCTTATACGGATTACTCCTGGGATGACCTGCTGTACCGCCTCAAAGGCCATGATCGCCTGCTGATCCTGAAAAAGCCCTTCGACAACATCGAAGTGCAACAGATGGCCAACACGCTCTCCAACAAGTGGGACATGGCCCGCCGCGCCTCCTTACAAACCAGCCACCTGGAGCAACTGGTGGCGCAACGCACCCTGGCGCTGACCCAGACCAGCGAAGCGTTGCAACTGGAAATCGACGAGCGCAAGCAGTTGGAGAGCCAACTGGTGCAGTCGGAAAAACTCGCGTCCCTGGGGCAACTGGCGGCCGGCGTGGCCCATGAGATCAACAACCCGGTGGGGTTTATCTCCTCCAACCTCAGCACCCTCGACAGCTACTTCAATCAGTTGCAGCAGATGCTCGATGCCTACCGGCAGGTCGAGGACAGCCTCGCCTCGGCCGAACAGCGCGATGCACTCAAAACCCTGCGCAATGAACTGGAGCTGGACTTTCTCAAGGAAGACATTCCCATCCTGATCAAGGAGTCCAAGGAAGGCATCGGGCGAGTGGTGCAGATCGTCAAGGACCTGAAAAACTTCTCGCGGGTGGACAATGACCAGACCTGGCAATGGGCCAATCTGCAACAGGGCATCGACTCCACCCTCAACATCGTCGCCAGCGAGCTCAAGTATAAGGCCGACGTGATCAAGCACTACAGCGCGTTGCCGGAAATCGAATGCCTGGCCTCGCAACTTAACCAAGTGGTGATGAACCTGGTAATCAACGCCGCCCAGGCCATGGGCCCCGAGCGAGGCACGATCACCATCAGCAATGGGGTGGAGGGCGATAACGTGTGGCTGGAAGTCGCCGATAACGGCTGCGGCATTGCGCCCGAAACCGTGCAGAAAATCTTCGATCCGTTCTTCACCACCAAACCAGTGGGGGAAGGCACGGGGCTAGGGCTGTCACTGTCCTACGGCATTATCAAAAAGCACCACGGCGATATTTCCGTGCGCAGCGAGCCGGGCAAGGGCACGACGTTTCGCGTGGTGCTGCCGATTCGGCAGACGGCGGCCTGAGGAGCCGCCGTCCAGTCACGGCACAGCGCGCTCAGACCAGGTTCGCGAGCACCGACTTGACGGACTCGGGCGTCGACGCGTTGTGCTTCACGGCTTGCCCGTAGCCTTTGAAAATCGACACCACATCCTTGTTCGCCGCGCCTTCAATGGCGGTCCCCAGACCGTCCACCAAAGTCTTGTCCAAACCACTGACCAGCCCCTTTACCACACCGTCCAGGCCTTTATCCGCACCGGCCACGCCGCTGAGCATGTTGCTCAAGCCTGGGATAAACCACGTGTGCTGGGCAATGTCGCCAGCCAACTTCTGTAAGCCGCTCTTGTCCGTTGAGGCCTGTACCGTGGGCTGACCCAAGGCGGGCTGGTCCTGCGTACTGCTTTTGCGCTCCAGCATAGCTTTCATGAGAGGGTTATCGCGGATTTGCCGATCGTGAGGCGGCGAGGCTTCAGAAACCGTCGAAGATGTCGGCTGGGTAATGGCGGGCGTTGGGATAGCCGCCTTCATGGCTGGGACGAGAGCCGATTGCACAAGCGGATGGGTAAGGGCAGAACTTATATTCATGAGCGACTCACGGACAGAGGAGCGAATGGGATGCAGCGCTGGCGCACCCTGCGTTCCCCTAGTTGGTCGACGAGCGCCGGGAAGTTCCATGCTCCAGGTGCCAACTGACCTTGAAACAATCTCAGAAAAGCGCGCGCCCACCGCTCGTCTGAAACACCTGCAAAGCTGTTATTTCTGACAGTAGACACTCTGCCCTTCCCGCTCAAAACTTCAGGCAAGCAGCACGGTTGCTTGCCTGCGTCGTACCGATCGTGGTGCCTGGATTTCTATCTTCAAGGAAAGACCAGCATGTCTACACGCCGCGAGTTTCTGACGTACGCTTCGCTGGCCGCACGCCTGCCAGCCCTGAATCCGACAGCCCTGGCGGCCGAGCACGCCAGCCCCTTTTCTTTCGAACAATTGGTCGAACAGGCGCAAGCCGACGCCTTGAAATCCTATAGCTATCCCAGCAACGCCTCGGCCGCGCGACTGGCCAGGCTCGCCGACAGCCCGGCGCACGCTCTGGCCAGCTGACAACGACCCGCCGTCATGAACCTTTACCGTCAATTAGCCCTGCTCTACCTGGCGCTCAGCATAAGCGTCGGCGTGCAGGCCACCGAGCAGGACCCGGTGGAAGACCTGCTGCGGCAGATGACGCTGGAAGAAAAAATCGACCAGCTCAGCCAGTTGGGTGTCCAGATCACCCCGACCGGTCCGGTCATCAATAACGGGCAGTTGCCGCCGGCGTCCATCAACACCGTCGGTTCGGTGCTCGGCGCCTACGGTGCTGAGCAGACCCGGCAGTTGCAGGAGCAGGCCGTCACCCAATCGCGCCTGCATATCCCGCTGTTGTTTGCCTATGATGTGATCCACGGTTTCCGCACGATATTTCCCGTGCCACTGGCGGAGGCCGCGGCTTGGGACACCGACCTTGCCTACCGCACCGCCCGTGCCGCCGCCATCGAAGCCACGGCCAGCGGCGTGCATTGGACCTTTGCACCCATGGTCGATATTGCCCGCGACCCGCGCTGGGGCCGTGTGGTGGAAGGCGCCGGTGAAGACCCCTTTCTCGGTGCCGCGATGGCTGAGGCCAAGGTCCGGGGGTTTCATGGCGCAGGCCCCTCGGACAATTCTTCGATGCTGGCGACCGCCAAACACTTCGTGACCTACGGCGCGGCGGAAGGCGGCCGCGACTACAACGGCGCCGACCTGTCGGAGCGCACCTTGCGCGAGGTGTATTTGCCGCCGTTCCGCGCAGCGGTGGCGGCCGGAGTCGATGGGATCATGCCGTCGTTCAACGAGTTGGCCGGAATTCCCCTGCACAGCCACAAGGCGCTGCTGACCGGTGTATTGCGGGATGAGTGGCGGTTCGACGGTCTGATCGTCAGTGACTACAACGCCATCTGGGAACTGAACCAGCATGGCATCATCGCTGTGCCGGCCGATGCGGCACGGCTGGCGTTCACCGCCGGGGTGGACATTGAAATGGCCAGCCAGACCTACCGACAGTACTTGCCCTCACTGGTGCGCGCGAGTCAGGTGTCTTTGGCCACCGTGGACGAGGCGGTGCGCCGCGTGCTCAAGGCCAAGCAACGCCTGGGACTGTTTGCCGACCCCTACCGCTACAGCGATGAAGCTCGGCAACGGGCCAATCTGCTCACACCGCAGCACCGTGCCTTGGCACGGGAGGCCGCGCAGAAATCCATCGTACTGCTGAAAAACACCGACGCGCTGCTGCCGTTGCCCAAGAGCCTGCGCAAGGTGCTGGTGGTCGGCAGCCTGGCCACGGACGCCGAAAGCACACTCGGGCCATGGCCAGGGGTGGGACTGGCCGCGGACTCCATCACGGTGCTGCAAGGCATTCGCAGCGCCGTCGACCCAGACACCGAGGTGATTTACCTGCCCGGCACTGCGCCCAACAGCGAACAAATCGAGGATTTGCGCTCGATCCGCCAGGCCGCCCGCTCTGCCCAGGTGGTGGTTGCCGTGCTTGGCGAAAGCGCCAACCAGAGTGGTGAAGCGCGCAGTCGCACGCATCTGGGCTTGCCCGGCGCCCAGGACGCGCTGTTGCGCGAGCTGCTGGCTACGGGCAAACCCGTGGTCATCGTGCTGATGAACGGGCGCCCGCTGGTGTTATCCGACACCGTTGCCCAGGCTCCGGCGCTGCTGGAGACTTGGTTTCTGGGCAGCGAAACGGGGCACGCGGTGGCCGATATTCTGTTCGGTGACGTCAACCCAAGCGGCAAACTGCCCATCACCTTTGCCCGTAACGTCGGGCAAATCCCCCTCTACTACGCCTATAAAAACACCGGTCGCCCGCCCAGTGGCGAGGGCCTGTACACCTCCACTTATATTGATTCACCGTGGACTGCGCTGTACCCGTTCGGCTTCGGCCTGAGCTACACCACGTTCAGCTACGCCACGCCACACCTCAGCGCCGACCGGATTGCCTCCACCGACACGCTGACGGTGCAAGTGAACGTCACCAATACCGGCCAGCGCGCAGGCGACGAAATTGTGCAGTTGTACCTGCGCGATGACGTCGCCAGTGTGACCCGGCCGGTCCGCCAGTTACGCGGTTTTCGCAAAGTCCACCTGGCCCCCGGTGAAACGCGCACCGTGAGTTTTACCCTGGACGCGCAGGATTTTGCCTTGCTCGACGAGCACTGGAGACCGATGGTCGAGGCCGGCCGCTTCAGCGTGTTCGTCGGGGCCGACTCGACCACCGACAACCAGGCGCGGTTCGAGGTCACGGACAGCCGCGTGCTGTCTGGCGCGGGGCCGTCCGGGCGGCCTTGAGTGCAAGCGGCGGTTGTCTGGGCCTTCGTTAGCGGCGCAGAATGCCGCACCGACCTGTAAGAGTCCGACCTCAAGGAACCCGTATGAGCCTGTCCTTGCTAAGCCGTTACGCCTTCTTTGCCGTGTGCGTCCTGTTCACCCTTGCCAGCCTGCCGTTCCTTCACTATGAGTGGGTGTGGCCGATCACGTTGGTCACCGGCGCGCTGAGCCTGATCGGCATTTTCGACCTGTTGCAAAGCCCTCACGCGGTGCGCCGCAACTACCCGATCCTGGGCAATATCCGTTACCTGGTGGAGGCCATCCGCCCGGAAATCCGCCAGTACCTGCTGGAGTCCGACAGCGACGCCCTGCCCTTCTCCCGCGCCCAGCGTTCGCTGGTGTACTCGCGGGCCAAGAACGAGACCGCCGACAAACCCTTCGGCACCTTGATCGATGTGTACCAGTCCGGCTTCGAATTTATCGGCCACTCCATGCGCCCCGCTCCCTTGAGCGACCCCAGCGCGTTCCGTGTGATGGTCGGCGGCCCGCAATGCACACAGCCGTATTCGGCGTCGGTATTCAATATCTCGGCGATGAGCTTTGGCTCGTTGAGCGCCAACGCAATCCGCGCGCTGAACCAGGGCGCCAAGCTCGGTAATTTCGCCCATGACACCGGCGAAGGCAGTATCAGCCCTTACCACCGCGAACACGGCGGCGACCTGACCTGGGAACTGGGCAGCGGCTACTTCGGTTGCCGCACCAGCGACGGCCGTTTCGACCCGGAGCGCTTCGCCGTGCAGGCGCAGAACCCCCAGGTGCGCATGATCGAAATCAAGATGAGCCAGGGCGCCAAACCCGGCCATGGCGGCATCCTGCCTAAACACAAAGTCACCCAGGAAATTGCCGACACCCGCGGTATCCAGATGGGCGAGGACTGCATCTCGCCGTCACGCCACAGTGCGTTTTCCACGCCGATCGAGCTGATGCAGTTCATCGCCCAATTGCGTGAACTGTCCGGCGGCAAACCGGTGGGCTTCAAGTTTTGCCTGGGCCACCCATGGGAATTCATGGGCATCGCCAAAGCCATGCTGGAAACCGGCATCCTCCCGGACTTTATCGTGGTCGACGGCAAGGAAGGCGGCACCGGCGCCGCACCTGTGGAGTTCACCGACCATATCGGTGTGCCGCTGCGCGAAGGTTTGCTGTTCGTGCACAACACGCTGGTGGGCCTGAACCTGCGCGACAAAATCAAAATCGGCGCCAGCGGCAAAATCGTCAGCGCGTTCGATATCGCCAGCGTGCTGGCCATCGGCGCCGACTGGGCCAACTCGGCGCGCGGCTTTATGTTCGCCATCGGTTGCATCCAGTCCCAAAGCTGTCACACCAATAAGTGCCCGACCGGCGTCGCCACCCAGGACCCGTTGCGCCAACGTGCTCTGGTAGTACCGGACAAGGCCCAGCGCGTATTCAACTTCCACCGCAACACCCTCAAGGCCCTGGCCGAAATGCTCGCGGCGGCGGGGCTGGATCACCCCTCGCAGCTGTCGGCCAAACACCTGGTGCGGCGCATGTCGGCGACGGAGATCAAGTTGTTCTCGCAGTTGCATGTGTTCCTCAAGCCTGGCGAGTTGCTCACCGGCGAAGTGAATGGCGAGTTCTATTCGCGCATGTGGCAGATGGCGCGAGCGGATAGTTTTGAGCCGCTAGAAGCTGAGGCTGCCTGAGCCCTCCACGGTGAGCCCGCTAAGGGCTGCCTGCCGTTTTTTGCACGGGTGCATCCTGTCGACGGATGACAAAGAGTTCGGCCTTGGCTGCACCCACCGTAAGCGTCTGCAACAATTGCCAGTGATCGGGGAGCTTGTGGGTTGAGCTCCCGCCCCACACCCCATCCATCAACCAGACTCTGCCTGAGCCCGTGGTGAGCGACTCCAACCGTTCCACGTAGACTCGATCCGCGTGTTCGTTGAAGAGTGTCCACACCTGGTAGCCATCGGGGCGGCTAGACGTTCCATCACTGTTCAACGGCGTGTAATACATCGGGAGCGTGTCACCTTTAAAGTAATAAACCATCGGTAGCTGCAAGAAAAAATTCAGTACCAGCAGGCCATCTTGCGAAACAGAGTGCGACTTCACCTCGCTCGCCAGGCGATTGAACTGGTTGAACTCCTGCAGGTTTTGCGGATTTTTTGCGTATACGACAGACAGCCCATCAATCTGTATATAGGCCACCAACGCCAGTACTGTTAAAAAAACAACATATGAGCGTTCTAACAACCGGTCCAGCACCGCAGCCGCAATCATCGAGTAGGCAAAGGCACACATTTGGAAGTAACGGTAGACAAAGAGCGGCTTGAAGATTGAAACGACGATAATCAACCCTATCGGTCCCCACGCCATCGTTACCAACAACGCGTACTTTTTCCCCAGCCTGTTGCCTTCAATAACAATGAAAACAGACATGAGCATTAACAGCACTGCCAAGCTATAGAAGGTGACGGGCGCATACCCTGTGCCTTCATTAGCATTGAGGAACTGCCAAAATACGCCGAAAATTGTTTTGATTTCCGACGCGGGTATCCAGTCAAAGCCTGAATACTTCATTTGTTGTATAAGGCTAGGCAACCAAGGGATAAACATCAGCGCGATGGCAGCATTGGCGACCCACCACGAAGGCCTCATAAGACAACGCTCCCCTTTAGGTTGCGTACTCGTCAAAAACGCCAGGTACAACCAATGCGCGAAAGCACATGTTACGGTGAAATAGTGCGTATAAAGCCCAGCCACCATCAGCAGGCAATAAGCGATCAGCCACCGTCGCCGGTGCGGTTGTTCAAGCCACATTACTAAAGCGATCATTGCCCCAAGCATAAATGTGGCATATAGCACATACATGCGTACTTCCTGGCTGTAGCGCACGGCCATCGGCAACAGGGCAACCAGCAGGCCGCCCAGCATCATCGCCCGCCAGCCGGCCAGTAAACGCATCAACCACATGGCCAGTACCACATTGACAATGCCGAATATCACACTCAGTAGACGCGCAGTATGAACACCGTCGCCAAAGAGAAGCATCCACCCGTGCAATATCAAATAAAACAGTGGCGGATGAACATCACGCGCCGTGTGATACAGGATATCGGGGAGTGATTTGGCACTGAGGATCAGACTAAATGCTTCATCGGTCCAGATACCTGACTTATCAATATCGTGCAGCCTCACCCAGGCGCCGACTAGCAGGATACAGCCACCGAGCACGATCGTTTTATGCTTGTTTTTTAAATAATCGCTAAACATGCTTGCCTCCTTGCACGGTATTTTCCGGCTGTTCTCTCACGCCGAATTGACTGGCAATCACGTACTTCGGCCGATGCTTGGCCTCCATATATATCCGCCCCACATACTCGCCCAGAATCCCAATCCCAATCAGTTGCACCCCGCCCAAAAACAAAATCGCCGTCATCAACGACGGATACCCTGGCACCGGGTTGCCAAACAGCCATTTATCCAGCACCAACCACCCGGCATACACCAGCGCCAGCAGCGAAATACACCCGCCGATATAACTCCACAGCCGCAACGGCAAGGTGCTGAACGACGTGATGCCATCCATTGCCAGGTTCCACAGTTTCCAGGCGTTGAACTTGCTTTGGCCGACAGCGCGCGGCGCACGGTCGTACTCGACGATGGCCACGGTGAAACCGGCCCAGGACAGCACGCCTTTCATGAACAGCTGTTGCTCGGGCAAGGCTTTGATCACGTCCACCACCTTGCGGTCCATCAAGCGGAAGTCGCCGACGTTTTCTTCGATGTGGGTGTAGGCGATGCGGTTGAGCAGGTGATAGAACATCGACGCACTGTGGCGTTTGAGGTAGCCATCGCTGGAGCGGTTGCGACGTTTAGCCAGCACCACATCGGCGCCTTTTTGCCATTCGGCGAGCAGTTGCGGCACCACCTCGATGGGGTCTTGCAGGTCGACATCCATGGGGATCACGGCGTCACCCGACGCGTATTCCAACCCAGCGAACAGGGCGGCTTCCTTGCCGAAGTTGCGGGAAAAGTTGATCAGCACCACATCGCGGTCGCCCAAGGCCAGCGCCTTGGCGTACTCGGCGGTGCGGTCGGTGCTGCCATCGTTGATCAATAGGATCTCGACCGTGTAGGCAGCCAGGGCTGGCTGTTGTCGCACCGTACGATAGAACAGCTGCACGGCTTGCTCTTCATTGAACAGCGGCACCACCAGCGAGAGCCTCATCGATCACGCTCGCGAAACACGACCCAGCGTGACAGCAAGAAACCGCACACCAGGCTTACCAAAGAAAACACCATCACGGTCACGATCCCCGGTGCGTTCCAGCGGTCCGCCAAGGCGCCCACGCCCAGGCTCAAGGCGCCCATGCACAGCATGAACAGCGCGTAACGCGGCAACGACGCCGGCATAGCAAAAGTGAAGACAGCATTCACGTAGAAGGAAAAGCTTGCCGCGAGGCAAAAGGCCAGGAAATTGCTCAGCGTCTGGGTCAGACCAAACGCAGTCCTGAAAATGAAGAACAGCTGCCAGTGGATCACCGTATTGGCGGCGCCAATCACTGAATAGCTCAAGAAGCCTTTCCATAGCCTGGCCATGTCGTTGCTCGTTTGCGACTCGGCCCAGCAAGCCACGAAGGCCGTGGCCCGTCTACTGTCAGAATTAACAGGTGGCGCACGCAAACAATTGAGACATTCAGTAATACCCAGGCTTTGCAATTGCTTACAAATACCGCCAACCTGCGCGCGCCCGACAGGCGGCGTACGACATCAGCCTCGTCGACCTGTCCTTATTCCATCCTTTTTGTTCAAGAGCCCGCTGCCATGCTGAACGGACGCGACCCACGCATCGATTTTTTTCGGGGCCTGGCGTTGATCTTCATTTTCTGGGATCACGTCCCCCACAATCCCCTCGGCCAGATCACCCTGCGCAACATCGGTTTCAGCGACGCGGCCGAGGTCTTTGTGTTCCTCGCCGGTTATGCCTCGGTGCTGGCCTACAGCAAGGTGATGGAGCGCGAGGGCTATGGCATGGCCTGCCTGAAAATCCTGCGCCGGGCCTGGGTGCTGTATGTGGTGCATATCTTCCTGCTGGCGATGCTGATGGGCATCGTGTTCTTCGCCAACAGCCATGTGGAAACCCGCGACCTGGTACAGGAAATGGGCCTGACGCACTTCATCACCAACCCGCAGCAGGCGCTGACCGACGAGTTATTGCTGCGCTTCAAACCCAATCTGATGGACCCACTGCCGCTGTATATCGTGCTGTTACTTGGGCTGCCGCTGGTGCTGCCGGCGTTGGTGCGTGTGCCGCTGGCGGTGGTGGCCGTGTCGCTGACGGTGTACCTGCTGGCGCCAAAACTGGGTTGGAACCTGGCGGCGATTGCCGACGGTGTGTGGTACTTCAACCCGGTGACCTGGCAACTGCTGTTCGTGCTCGGCGGCGCCGCGTCGATCCATGCTCGCCGGCCCCACACGCCCGATCCGCGAGCATTGTCGCGCCAGCCCGTGTTTATGGTCGCGGCGGCGTACAGCTTGCTGGCGGCAGTGATTACCTTGTCGTGGCGCTGGCCGCAGATTCACGATGCGCTGATGCCGACGCTGCTCAACGAGTGGTTGTACCCGATCAGCAAGACCGACTTGTCGCCGGTGCGCCTGCTGCATTTTCTGGCGTTGGCCTATGTCACCGCCAAGCTGTTGCCCACCCACGGCTGGACACAGAACTGGCCGGCCCAGCAGTGCTGCCGCATGGGGCGTCATTCGCTGGAAGTGTTTTGCCTGGGGGTATTGCTGGCGCCATTGGCGGACATGCTCAACGCCCAAGTCAACGATGCCTGGCCGATGCAGATCTTCAGTGCGTTGCTGGGGTTGCTGTTGATGGCGGCGCTGGCGGCCTGGCTGGAATTCAATCAGCGTTTGAGCGCGCCACGGCCGGCGCCCTTGGGCGCCAGCCGCTGACGCAAACCGGCGACCGCTTTGCGCGGTCGCCGGTTCAGGCGGTCAAGCCGACCGCGCCGCCGCTTGGGTCGGCTGCAGCTTGAACACATAAAACAGTACCGTCAGCAGCACCAGGAACGCCGGGCCGATATACAGCGCCACGCGGGTGTCCGGGAAGTACGCCATCAGGCCCACCACCAGCACCAGGAACGCCAGGGCCAGGTAGGAACTGACCGGGTACAGCCACATGCGGTATTTCAGGTTTTTGCGTTCGGCCGGGCTCAGGCTCTTACGGAATTTGAGCTGCGCCAGCAGGATCATCACCCAGGTCCAGATCGCACCGAAGGTGGCGATGGACGTCACCCACACAAAGACTTTTTCCGGTACCAGGTAGTTGAGCAGTACGCCCAACAGCAACGCGGCGATCGACAGCAGCAGTGCCTTGCGCGGCACGCCGTTGCTTGAAGTGGTGGCGAAGGTCGCCGGTGCCTGGCCGTTCTGCGCAAGGCTGTAGAGCATGCGCCCGGTGCTGAAGATGCCGCCGTTGCAGGAAGACAGGGCGGCCGTGATCACCACGAAGTTGATAATGCCCGCCGCCGTCTTGATGCCAAGACGCTCGAAGGTCATCACAAACGGGCTGCCCTGGGTGCCGATTTCATTCCACGGGTAGATCGACAGAATCACGAACAACGCCCCGACGTAGAACAGCAGGATGCGCCAGAACACCGAGCCGATGGCGTTGGGGATGGTCTTTTGCGGGTTGCGTGCTTCACCGGCGGTGAGGCCGATCATTTCCACGCCCAGGTAGGCGAACATCACCATTTGCAGGGACATCAGCACGCCGGTCATGCCGTTGGGCATAAACCCGCCGTGGGCCCAGAGGTTGGAAATCCCCAGCGCCACACCGTCATTGCCGAAGCCGAAGGCAATGATGCCGACGCCACCGATGACCATGGCGATGATGGTGACGATCTTGATCAGGGCGAACCAGAACTCGAACTCACCGAACGCCTTGACCGCGATCAGGTTGATGGTGCCCATGCTCACCAGGGCCGCCAGGGCCCAGATCCAGCGCGGCACATCGGGGAACCAGACGCCCATGTACACCGCCACGGCGGTGATCTCGGCGACGCAGGTCACCAGCCACAGAAACCAGTAGTTCCAGCCGGTCAGAAAGCCCGCTAACGGCCCGAGGTAATCCTGGGCATAGCGGCTGAACGAGCCGGCTACCGGGTTGTGCACGGCCATCTCGCCGAGGGCGCGCATGATCACCAGGATCGCCAGACCGCCGATGATGTAGGAGAGCATGATGGCCGGGCCGGCCATTTCGATGGCCTTGGCCGAACCGAGGAACAGGCCGACGCCGATACAGGCGCCCAGGGCCATCAGGCGGATATGCCGTTCACCCAGTTCGCGTTTGAGCGGGCCGCCTTGAGCGGTCTCGCCATGGGGCAGGTGGTTGCCAGAGGGCATAGGGATACAACCTCATTTTGTTATTGGATTGATCCACCGAGTCATGGACGTTAGCGCGGATAAGCGCGGGCGCCTGAATAACCGGCCTGCCTCGTGGGCAGAACCGTCTGACAGAACAACCGTCAGATCAGCGGGCGTGCAGTATAAAAAGCTCCCAACAGGGCTTTTCACTCAATAAACGACAAAATTTGGCGAGAACTCGCGGCAAAAGCCGCTTATGCGGAGGGGCATTAACTGCCTGACGTGGCGTTCTGCCGTGGAAACGGCGGCGAGTATTGCACAGCCAAGGTGCAGCGTCATGCCCCTACTCTGGTCGTAGGCGCGGGGGGCGAGCGCTCTAGATCGAGGGTTTGCCCTCAGGCCAGGCGGGCGCATCGAAGAACAGCTTGCGGGCCATGCGCAGGTTGATTTCGCCGCGATGGATCTCCAGGGTCTGGCTGACGCGTCCGCTCTGCCCGGCCTTCATCCTGGCAAATGCCTGGGCCTGGGCCTCGATCTGCGCCTGTTTGCCCAACCGGTGCTGTTCCGGAGTCTTGAGGTGCGCGGCGCTGAAATGATCGTCCGGCCCGGTCTGGCGGCCGTAGTGAAAATGCCCGTAGCACCAGGGCTGTCGGCTCTGTTCGTCGATCACCACATAGCTTTGCAGCCAGTCGTCCGAGCGCCCCGCCAACGCCACGCGCTCGCCCTGGCGATACACCTTGGCTTCGCGATGCCCCACCAACACGTCCAACCCGGCCTGGGTCGGCGGGCGCGCCTTGATAGCGGTCAAGCGCGCCTGCAAGCCTTGCTCGGACAAACGACTGGCAGCGGCTCGCAGCTCGTCGGTTTCGGTGCGCGCCCGGGCTCTTTGCGTGGCCGCCAAACGATCCGGCTCGCTGAGCAACAGGCGCTGCTGAATGGCATCGGCGCAGCGGCGTAACTTGTCGGCGCGCTGCTCCAGGATGTCTTGCAGGGACTGCGGTTCGTTGGCGTTGCGCGCCATTTTCAACACTTCGGCGATGGCCTTTTCCACCGGCGCGCGCAGGGCCTGGCCTTGTTCGATCAAGCGCGCCAGGTTGGGCAACGACGTCGTGCGCTGCACCGGCGTTTTGTTGAGCGGCTCCCAGATGCCGTCGGTGGCCTGGGTAAACGAAGCAATCACTTCGTTCTGAGCGTCGGTGACCTCGGCGATTTCAATCGGCTGCTCATCGCTGGTGACTGTCACCCGCGCCACGTACAGGTCCTGGTTGCGCGTGCGGATTATTTTCTTCTGCCGCACACGGGACGCGGGCCGGGTGACAGGCGCCGGCTCCAAAGTCGCGGCCAACTCGCGTTGTACCTGAAGGTGCAATTGGGCGAACAGTTGTTGCAGTTTGTCCAGGTAGCCCAGGTGGAACTTGTCCGGTTCCATGGCGCGCCAGAACTCGATGCGGTCGTCGGTCTGGGCATACACGCGATCGAAGCTCTCCAGCAATTCGACGCGCAACTCCGGGTTGTGCGACGCCAGCTCATCGAGCTGCGCCTGGGAGCCGCTGGCCCAACGGGCACGTTGTACGGTGTCGTCCAGGCTTTGGAAAAAATCATCGTCCAGCCTCGGCCCCTCGCTGTTGAGCGCGACCGCCCACAACGCGGACACTTGCAACGACTGCAACTCCAGCACCGTCGGCGTAGCCGCCTCACTCTGTTTGAACGCCTGGGCTTTGTCGCGCCCGTATTTGGGCACTCGCTCCAGCGCGTCCAGGGTGTCGATTTCCAGGCTGCGCCAGACAATCGCGTTCTGGTTTTGGTCGGCCAACAGGCGCATGCCTTCGACGATGTTGCGATGCGCCTCTAGGTTGATATCCGACAATGCTTCCGCTTCACTCTCGGCTTGCACCAGTTCCAGCGCCGGCACCAGCCTGGCATGCAGCGCGGCGGTCGCTTCCCGAGCGTATTGCAGCAACTGGCGCAGGTTGAGGATCTGGCCTTCGAGCAGCGTGCTCAACTCGCGCTCGTAAGCGGGGCGCGGGCGTAGGGCTTGCAGGTCTTTAAGGCATTGGAGTTCAAGGCGAGAAGCCTCCAGTTTGTTCTGTAACTCGTGCAGGTAGCGGGCATCGGCGGCGATTCGCTGTTGTTCGGTGATGTGCCCGGCGTGGCTGGTTTTCAGGCTGCGCGCCACGCCGATAGCACGGTCAGCGGTTTCGCGGCGTTGGGCGTACTGACGTAAATCCTGCTCCAGTTGTTGGCGGCGCGCTTCGGTGCTGGCGGGCGCCGCCGGGGTGTCGGCCTGGCCACCGCGCAGGCGCAGGCGCAGGTCCACATCCCAGCCGCCGCCCTCCAGCGGTTTGAGCCAGGGGCCGCTGGCCGTGCCGGCGGCGTCGGTGACTTGCACACTGTCACCGACCAGCCGCACTCGATAAACATGGCCGCGTACCACCGCCTGCCATTGCGGCGGAGCCGAACGGGTGTCCTGCAACAGGCCCTTGAGCCGACCCGCGGTTTCGGCGCCCGGCAACGCGAGCGGCCAGGGCTGTTGCACGGCGCGCAGGCTCATCCCCTCCAGACGTTCGCGCATAAACGGCGTCAACGTATCGCGGGCGCTGCTCCAGCGGTACGGCGCATGGGTGGGCAGCGTGGCGGCACTGCGCGTCACCGTAGGCGAAGGCGATGACAGCCTAGCTCGGGTGCGCGCAAACACCGGATGGCGCAGATCGAGCGTCGCCGGCCGCTCGTGGGGCGAGGCGCGATAGGCCAGGACCATCACCAGATTGCTCAGCAGGTCCATCGCGCCCTCGACTTGGGCGACGGGGTCGGCGGGGGTCGAGGCGGCCACATCGCGCTGCACGCTGTCCAGCACCTGCACCATCCAGCCCGCCAGCAACGCCGGGCCACGCAGAAACGGCAACGCACTGCTGAACAGCAACCAGCCACCGGCCTTGATCGTCGCCCAGCGCTGCTCGGCGTTCGACACTGATTCGGCGTCGGCCAGGCTCACCAACGCTTCGGCGGTGGCAGCAAACAGTCGGGGCAGTGGGTCGCTGCTTTGCACCTGTTTGCTCAGTTGAGCGGGCGCGGGCCGGGCGGGCACGCTGAATTCATCGCCCTGATGAAAGTGACGGATATGCGGTTCCAGAAACCCACCGTTGGCATACACCGCCTGACGGCTCGGGGCGATCCAGGCCAGCACGCTGTCCTGCAACTCGCCCGGCGCCTGGATCGCCTGCAACAGCGCCCGAGGGGATTCGAACTCGCGCAGACTCGGCGTGAACAACGGGCGATAGAGCAGATGCGGCCCCTGCTCGCTATTGCGCGCGCCGATCACAAAGTGGCTGAGCACAGGATCCTCGGCGGCCGTGGGCGATGCTTTGAACGCCAAAGGCCAGATCGCCGCCTGCTCATCCGCAGCCGACGCTACTGCCGTGGCTACCAAGCGCGCACCTGCCTGGGTCAACCCGCCCTCCCCCTTGAGTTTCATCTGCAAGGCCAGCAATGGCAGCTGCGCGCGCAATTGCCCAGTAAACAGGGCTTCGCGCCGTGCGCGTTCGGGGGGATCGCTGATGAGCTTTTGCTTGAGCAGGTCCGGGTAGGACTGGCCGATGTCCACCTCGGTGACGCAGGCCAGCAACAGCGAAGCGCTCAACCAAGTCGCCGCGGCGCGGCCCTTGAGGGTGATCTGGGACGGCGCATGGGGAAAGCCCCTGAGGTTCTCCAGGGCCAGTTCCGTCAGGCTCAGGCTGACCCGCTGCACATCGCCACTGGGGTAACCGCCCGGCAACATGGCCGCTGTGACCAGGTTGAAGGTCAACTCGATGTCGTCCGGGTTCAGGTCTTTAGCCAAGGGTTGCTTGGCCAGGCACCGCTTCAGGGCCTCGGCGGCAAAGGCGCGAATCGGTGGGATACCGTCGAGAAACCCTTGCCCGGCGGCACGCGCCTGCTGCTCGGCGAGGGCCTGCAAGCCACGGGCGTAGGCCAGGCTGTCGTCCGCCGAGGCGTGCACCAGCCACAGCGGCAGCGCGTCCTGCAAGCGTTGCTGGATCGGCGTCAGCACCGTCTCGAACCAGCGGCGCGGATCGGTCACGTAGTCCAGCATCTGCTGGTACTGGCGCGGCGTGCGCGGCACCGTGGGGTCGATGGCCAGCACGTCGAGCCGTTGGCGCTCGGCATAACACGCGGCCAGCAGATCGAAGGGGTCCGCCGGCGGTTGTTCGATAAACCACTCCACCGCCGTCCCTGCCAGGTCCTGACTGAGGTAATCGGGGATCAGGGCTGCGATAGCGTCCAGGCTGTCCAGAGGATGAATCCCAGTGGCTGGGCTGAACAACAGCAACGTACGCGCTTGCGCGCCGCTCGGGGCATGGTCGAGCACCAGCACCGGCAGCATGCGCGGCGCTTGCGTACTGCCCTGGCGCCGCACCTGCACCGTGCACACGCTCAGTGCTTCTTGCTGCACGCTCCATTGCGCATCGGGTCGGATCGGGCGCAGCCGCTCGCGCGGGAATATCCGTTCGAACGCCTGTTCATCCATGCCGGCCGGCGGGTCACAGTCGTACAACAAGGCCAGCAGGCTGGCGGACAAGTAGGCCCAGCGCGTGGTTTGCACCGGTACCGTGTCGCGCCACCAATCGCCCAGACGCGCCAGCCAGGCCTCCAGCAGACGCGGCCCCAACTGATTGACCCATCGCTCCATGTCGGCCAGCGACGGCCCGCCCGGCACATAGTTCTCGCGCTGGAGCAACGCCACCTGATGATGCCCTTCCACGTAGCGCACCGGCGCGGCACTGGCCAGGCGCAACAGCACTTCATCGGGCAAGGGGCTGTAGTGATGCTGGTCGGCGCGCAACGGCGTGCCGATGGCCACCCGCCGGGCCAGGTAATTAAGCGCGGGGTAATGCGTATCCAGCAGGGCCTGCACCTGGGTCACCGCCACCTCGTGCAGGGTTGGAACATCGGAAAAAACGGTGACGATCTGTTCAATATGGTCGTGACGCGCGGAGGTTGAACCTGTCGACTGAGGCATGCTGACTTTCTTGTGCCGGACGCGGGGATCGGTCCGATCAAACCCGCACGCTAGCGCGGCCGTCTGGGCTGCCAGCGGTAACCGGTTATGGCGGCGACAAATTCCTTGCCAACGCCAATCAGCGACTAAGCTTGAGTCAAGTCCGATCAATCTGCGTGAATGGATCAATCGACTATGGGCGCGTTATGGCACACCGATTCACCTCCCGCTGCGGTTGCCACCGACAGTGCGGTTGAACCGCCATTGCCCGAAAAGCCGCGCAAACCCCGCTACGCCTGGAGGATGTTCTGGCTGTTGCTGTTGATCGGCAGCGTCATTGCCGGCGTGGCGGCGCGCCGCGAGATGCTCACCTCCCATTGGCAGGCCCGCACCTTCAGTCGCCTGGCGCAGACCTTGACCTACGACGTGCAACCCGGCCCCAGCGACGCCATCGTCTATCCCGGCGACGGCCCGTTCGATAAACGCCTGGGTTACAGCGCGTTGGATGAGTTTCTACCGCGCCTGCTCAAACGCGACTACCTGATCCAGCGCCAGGCCCGGTTCTCTGCGGCGCTGATGGCCTACACCGAGCACGACCTGTTCGTGCCCTACGCGGAAAAAATCCAAGCCGGGCTGACCATCAGCGATTGCCGCGCCACGCCGCTGTACACCTTCATGTACCCACAGCAGGCCTATCGGGATTTTGGCGCGATTCCACCGGTGGTGGTCAACAGCCTGCTGTTTATCGAGAACCGCGATCTACTCGCCGCCGACCAGCCGCTGGCCAACCCGGCGGTGGATTGGCCACGCTTCGCCAAGGCCGCCTGGTCGCAAGTGGCGAAGGTATTGCACCTGCCCGGCCAGACCGCCGGCGGCAGTACCCTGGCCACGCAGTTGGAAAAATACCGCCACTCGCCGGATGGCCTGACGTTGTCGGGCAGCGAGAAGATCCGCCAGATGATTTCCGCCAGCGTGCGCGCCTATCAGGACGGCCCGCAGACCTTGCAGGCGCGCCAGCGCATCGTGCGTGACTACCTCAACAGCGTGCCGCTGTCCGCCGTGCCCGGTCACGGCGAAGTGCATGGGTTGGCCGAAGGCCTGCGGGTCTGGTTCGGCGCCGATTTCAACCGAACAAACGCCCTGCTCGCCGGCCACGAGCCGGACCTGCTCGGCCAACGTGGCCTGGCGCTGCGCGAGGTGCTGTCGCTGATGATCGCCCAGCGGCGCCCGTCGTTTTACCTGACCCGAGGCCACGACGAACTGGCCAGCCTGACCGACAGCCATATCCGCCTGCTCGCACAAAACCAGGTGATCGACGCGGCCCTGGCCGACGCGGCCCTGGCCAGCAAGGTGCATTATCGCGATTGGCTGCAACAACCGACGATCCAACCGATCGACACCAACAAAGGCATCAGTGTCGCCCGCAGCCGCCTCGCGGCATTGCTCAATCGCCCGCTCTACGACCTTGACCGCCTGGACCTGGCCGCCACCAGTACCTTGCAAAGCGACCTGCAAACCCAGGCCACCGACTACCTCAAGCGCCTGGCGGACCCGGCCTTCGCCGCGCAATTGGGCCTGCTGGGGCCGCGCCTGCTGACCTCCGCCAGCACCGCGCAAGTGCGCTACAGCTTCAACCTCTATGAGATGACCGCCGACGGTGCCCGGGTGCGGGTGCAGACCGACAGCACCGACCAACCCTTCGACATCAACGAAGGCAGCAAACTGGAACTGGGCTCCACCGCCAAGCTGCGAGTGCTCACCACCTACCTGCAAATCATCAGCGAGTTGCATGACCGCTATGCCGGCCAGACGCCCGCCGCCTTGAAGAAAGTGCCGGTGGACGAGCAGGATCGCCTATCGCGCTGGGCCCTGGATTACCTGGCACAAAACACCGATCCAAGCCTGCCGAAAATGCTCAGTGCGGCCCTCGACCGGCAGTACTCGGCCAGCCCCGGCGAACGTTTTTTCACCGGTGGCGGCCTGCATCGTTTTCATAACTTTCGCGCTGAGGACAACGGGCGCAACCCGACCTTGCGCGAGTCCCTGCGCGAGTCGATCAACCTGCCCTTCATCCGTTTGATGCGCGACCTGGTGCGCTACAGCACCTACCAGGCCCCCGGCAACAGCGCCGCGTTGCTCAAAGACGACAGCGACCCGCGTCGCCAGGAATACCTGGCCCAGTTCGCTGACCGCGAGGGCACCACCTACCTGTTGCGTTTCTGGAAGAAGTACCGCAACAAAGACACCCAAGCGCGCCTCGATACGTTTCTGGACAGCCTCCACCCCACCGCGATCCGCCTGGCCGCCGTACACCGCTACCTGTTGCCCCAGGCCAGCCAGGCGAGTTTCAACCGGTTTGTACGAGCGCACCTGACCCCGTCCGGCACCGCCACAACACTCAGCGACGAACGCCTGGTCAAGCTCTACACCGACTACGGCCCCGGTGCCTACGACTTGCCGGACCAAGGCTATATCGCCAAAGTCCACCCGTTGGACCTGTGGCTGCTCGGCTACCTGCTCAACCACCCTGACGCGACCTTTGCCCAGGCCGTGGCCGCCAGCGAGCACGAACGCCAGGAAGTCTACGGCTGGCTGTTCAAGAGCCGGCACAAGAGCGCGCGCGACAGCCGCATTCGCACCATGCTGGAGGTCGAGGCCTTCCTGGATATTCATGAGCGCTGGAAAAAAGTCGGCTACCCCTTCGATCACTTGGTGCCGTCGCTGGCCACGGCCATCGGCAGTTCCGGTGATCGCCCGGCGGCGCTGGCCGAACTGGTGGGGATCATCCTCAACGACGGCGTGCGCGAGCCGACCCTGCGCATCGACAGCCTGCACTTTGCCGCCGGCACCCCCTATGAAACGCACCTGATCAATAACCCCGACAAAGCCAAGCGCGTGATGCCCAGCGAAGTGGCCACAGCGTTGCGCGAAGCCCTGTCGCAGGTGGTGGATGCCGGCACCGCCAAACGCGTGTCCGGCAGTTTCAAACTCAGCGACGGCACGCCGTTGATCATGGGCGGCAAGACTGGCACCGGCGACAATCGCATTGAGGCCATCGGTGCCGGCGGGCGGGTGCTCAGTTCCAAATCGATCAACCGCACGGCCACCTTCGTGTTCTATATCGGTGAGCATCATTTCGGCACTCTCACCGCGTTCGTACCCGGCAGTTCGGCGCAGAATTTCACCTTCACCTCGGCATTGCCGGTGCAGGTGCTCAAAGGCATGGCGCCGCTGTTGACGCCCTATTTGCAACCCGGCGAACAGACCCTGTGCCAAGCCCCCGACAACGGGCGTTAGTTATCTATAACTTGCATTCAAATAACCCATTAACTTCACACTCAATGGATTAATAAGCTTCAGCATTTTGAACTTTTACGGCAATTCTCAAAGCATGAAACTAGCGACTCGAACCCATTAAAGAGTCTTTGTTCATGCCCGAACTTCTTCCACCTGAAACTACGCGCAGCACCTATAAAGGCCCGCACTACGGGTTGATCAAAAAAACCATTCCAGACTGGATCACCTCCAGCACGCCGGCAAGGCTCGGCCAACTGAACACCGCCACTCTGACGCGGCCGGCCGGGCTCGCCGGCCTGACCTCGGCGCAGCATCAAGCCCTGCAGGAGGCCAATGCCGACGGCTGGCGCACGCAGAACCAAGTGGACCGGCTGTTAAGCGATATCCAGGATGTCTACGCCTTCGCCGAACCGCGCTTGAAAAAAGCCATCCAGGATAAATACGGCCTCGACCTGAATGTGCAGACCACGTTTCTTTATTTATATATTCCGGTTGCAACGCCGTGGTACGTCATTGATTTTTCCAACGGCGTGACCACCCGCAAAGTTTCATTACTGGATGCCGCCCTGCATAACTTCGCCAAACGCGAAACATTTGATATCAACTCTTGCTATATCACTCAACCCGACTATCGCGGCCACTTCGCCGTGCTGCCGTTGGACACTACGATGTCGATCCAACAGTTCAAGGCCCTGTGCCGTGAGCTGGACCTCGGCGCCCACTACCAACGCTACTTGAACGAGCGCCTGCTGCCTGAAGCCACGGCGGCGCGGACCGAATTGCAGCACCAGGTGATCGCCAGCCAAAAAGCTGCCCTCAAGGTCGCCGCTCACTTGGCCAGCATCCCCACTGTCGCGCAACAGCCCGCCGACTTGAGCATGGCCGGCTTCCACCTGCTGATGCGCACGTTGCGCGGTGATCGTGGCGTGATGCAGTTCTATCAATTGAGCATTCTGGACGTGTCATTGAGCGGCATTCTGCTGATCGCCGCGGACCTGGAGCGGGTATCCAGCACCTCGAAGTTGATCGCCTATATCCCCCATGACCCCGAAAGCCCGGTCAAAGAATACGACTCCAGCCTCGCCTTCATGCAGGACCTGACGCGCAAACTGCAAACCAACGCGCCGATCCCGTCGCGCCAGCAACAGACCTACCAGCAGTTCTTCAGCCAGTTTGTCGATCACACTCAACGCGGGCATTTTTTTGCCAACCTGAGCCAGCGGCTGTGCCGCGTCCAATGGCATCAGTACAGCCCCTTGGACCCTCGCCCCAGCTGGCGCGAAACGCCACTGACCGCCCCCCGCCTACAGTTTTCCGCGACCCCGATCAGGGGCGACCTGTGGCAATTTCTCTACCAGCAGTCGCTCAACAAGATCCTCAACGACGGGCGCGCCATTGCGGTCTCCACCGCCGACGCCGACACCCACGCGCGCTGGGCCTGGTGGGATAACTTCACCCGCCTGTTATCGGATATTTTCAATGTCGCTCTGATGGTGGTCACGCCGTTCGTGCCTTACCTGGGCGAACTGATGCTGGCCTACACCGTGTTCCAACTCACCTATGATGCGGTCGAAGGCGCAGTGGATTTGAGCGAAGGCCAATTCAGAGAGGCCGGCGAACACCTGCTCACCGTCACCAACGACCTGGTACAAGTGGCCGCCTTCGCCATCGGCGGCAAAGTGGTGGGTGCGTTCAAGCGCTCGCCGTTTATCGACGGTTTGCAACCCGTGCAGGTGGGCGACCGACCGCGCTTGTGGAACCCGGATCTGGCGCCCTACGCCCGCCCCGCGTTGCAGTTGCCGGCCGACGCACAGCCCGATGCCCTCGGACTGCATGGGCACCGCGAGCAGAAAGTCCTGCGCCTGGAGGGTCAGCACTATGTCGTCGAGCAGGATGAAGCCAGCGGCACCTATCGCATCAAACACCCCAGCCGCGCCGAGGCCTACGCCCCCAAGCTCGTTCATAACGAGCACGGCGCGTGGTATCACGAAGGCGAGGACCCGCTGACCTGGGACAGCCACAGGCTGCGCAGCCGCCTTGGCCCGGTGGTGCAAGGGTTCGACGCGACCCAGCTGGAACAGGCCTGCGAGACCAGCGCCACCCGCGATGCAGACTTGCGCATGATGTACGCCGACCGCGACAGCCCGCCGCCGCTGTTGGTCGACAGCCTCAGGCGAATAAGGCTGCGGGCGCAGGTCGACCGCGCACCGGCCCAGGTGCGCGCCGGCACCGCCGCCAAGCTACCGGACAACTGGGCCGCGCAAACCACCAGCGAGCTACCCGGTTGGCCGCCGAACAAGGCCATCGCCGTGTTTATCAACGATGATTTGAGCGGGCACGCCCTCACCTACGGCGCAGCCACAGCCAGCGATGCCGACACCTTGAACATCAGCCATCGCGAGGTAAGCGCCGGCCAATTGCCCGAACGCCTCGCTACGTTCTTGAGCGACAGCGAGTTCGCCGGCCTGTTGCCCGCCCCGGTCGGGCCTACGTCTGCCGCGCGCATCCAGGCCCTGCGCGGGTTACTGGCGGATAAAGTGGCGCGGGAAAAAACCGCCGTGTTCAACCATCTCTACAGCACCACGGAAGTGGCCGAAACCGCCCCTGGCGAGCTGATTCAACAACAGTTCCCGCAGTTGCCGAAAAACCTGGTGGCCAATCTGTTGCTGCGCACCTCGCCCGATGAGTTGGAAACGCTGAACACGCAGCGGCAGATCCCTCTGCGCCTGAAAAACCTGGCAAGGGCGCTGGCCAACGAAGTGCGCGCCAGCCACGCAAGCGAGGGGCTCTACGATGACGCGTTGCTGACCCCGGACACCGAACGCATGGTGCTCAATATCCTGCGCCAGCACACCGACGCACTGAGCGACTTAAGCATCGCCATTCACGAACAGACCGCCCAGGGCCAGGTGCGCTGCCAGGTCGGCGCCGCCGAGGCCGCCACGAGGAAAATCCTGCTGCACACAGGCCCTGGGCAGTACCAGATCCACGATATGAGCAGCGCTGCGCCGCAACCGCAGTTCAGCTTGTACGAAGCCCTGATCTGGCTGCTACCGCCGGGCAAGATCGACTATGTGGCCGGCCAGGGCGCGATTTTCAAAGCCTGGCTCAAAGAACAACTGGAACCCTTGAGCAACCGTCGCACGCTGCTGCAAGCCCCCACACGGCGTCAGGTGGATGAGCGCGCCGCCCAGTCGCTGTTGCAAAAGCCCATGTTCGACGCCTTTCGCCGCCTGTTTCGGCGCGAACCGCCACAACCGCCGACGCTCAAGGAAACCCTGGTCAGGTTATGCCCAAGTTTGAGCACCGAGCAGATCGAAGAAGTGACACCGCACCTGAAAACCCCGGAAGCGGAGCAACTGCTCAACACCCTGGAAATCGACCGCGCGGTGCTGGACACAGAGCTGGAGAACTTCCGCAAGCAGAAGCCCAGCCTGACCAAGGCCAGCGCCACGCTGGTGGCCAACGAAATGCTGATGCGCGGCCACATCATCAAGGAACTAAAAAACTGCTGGGAACAAGGCGCCTATCAACGCCTGCTGCCTGCGCAGGCACGCTCCGGCGGTACGCGG
Organism: Pseudomonas rhodesiae; assembly: GCF_007858255.1. GTDB lineage: Bacteria > Pseudomonadota > Gammaproteobacteria > Pseudomonadales > Pseudomonadaceae > Aquipseudomonas > Aquipseudomonas rhodesiae. The sequence goes on from NZ_VFEU01000003.1 coordinate 412,881, forward strand.
CTGGACCTGAGCGAACTGACCCTGGGGCGCTATATCGCCAGCCTGGAGCCTCTGCGGGCGGACTTCAGCCATGTCACGCGCTTGAATGTCAGCGGCACACGCCTGGGGGATCGGGACACCGACTTCCTCGACAATTTCCCCAATCTGCGCAGCCTTGACCTGTCCGACAACAACCTCGCCGGCCTGCCGTCACAGCTGCCCAATATCAAGTTCCTGGCCAAACTGAACCTGAGCAATAACCCCATCGCCTGGCGCCCCAGCGACTACGCGATCCTTGAACGCTGCCAGCTTCTGCGCTCGTTGAACCTGGAAGGCAATACGCAGCTGCGCGTGGCTCCGGACCTCAGCCACTTGCCTGAGCTGCGCCGCATGGTGTTGCGGCGAACCAGTATCAGCGCCTGGCCGGCGGGGCTGGACAGCCCGAAACGGGTCACGCCGGAACTGGACTTGAGCAACACCAACGTGCGCACCGTGCCTGAGTTCGCCTCGGATTCGTCGGCGGCGCGCATCGTGGCCAACAGTTGGCTGGACCGTACCAAGCTCGAACGACTCGACGAAGACCGTTTTGTCAGCTATCGCCGCGCCCAAGGCATCGACCCCTATCGCACCCGCCCGGTCGGCGATAAAGCCAACCGGGACTACTGGACAAGCGGCCTGGAAGGCGAGGATCTGGAAACGGCCAAGGAGGTCTGGGACGAGGTCGAAAAAGAGCACGGTTCCCAGGGCTTGTTCGACGTGCTCCATCTGCTGCAACCGCCGGAGCGCTTTCAAACCCAGGAGGATGCGCGGTTGTTCCGCCAGGGCCGGGAAGACCTGTCCATACGCGTATGGCAGGTGCTGTTTGCCGTGGACGAGAACCCCCAGTTCCGCGAGCGCATATTCAGCCTGGCCGGCGCGCCCGCCAATTGCGCCGATGCCGGTGCGCAGATCTTCAACCGCATCGGTGTCGAGACGCTGTTGGAAAACATCCTCAAAGACCAAAGCGCCGCAGGCCTGGCCAGCCGCGAGAGCCGCCTGGCGACGTTGGCCAAACAATCCTGGCGCCTGGATCAGGTCAACGAGCGCGCGCGTGCCGAAATCAAATATCGCACCGACCCGATCAGCCAAGGAGGGCTGGGACAAGCCTTCGGCAGTGGAGATAACCAGGTGGACGACGTGCAGGTGTACCTGGCCTACCAGACCGGGCTCAAGGCGCGACTCGACCTGCCGTGGCTGTCCGAACATATGGTCTACCGCAACACCGCCAGGGTCACGGAAACCCACCTCAGCCGCGCCGCTCGCTACATTGCCCATCAGGAGCGCGGTAACGGTCTGGTCGACGGCATGCTTGAGCAACCGTTCTGGAACGAGTACCTGCAAGAAAAATACGTTGAGTCGTTCAACCAAGCCTTGGAACAACGTGCCGAGGCCGGCAGCCAACTGGAGGACTTGCTGGAAGCGCACCGCGAGTGGGTGAGCCCGTCCGTGAGCGTCGAGCGCAAGGCTACGCTGCGCACGCAGCTGGTCAGCCTGGCCGACACGTTGAACCTTGCGCAGGCCGAGGTGCTTGAGGAGCAGCCGCTGTCCGACGCGACGGTGAATACCTTCTACGAGCATATCCAGCGCGACTACCGAGATCTGGCACGCCGCCTGACCCGCCAGGCCTTAGAAATCGCAGCGCAAACATCCTGAAGCGTCCCCGCCCCTCGACAGTGGCGAGGGGCGGTAGCCGGCTATTTTCGAGATGGATAATTTCGAAATCAAACGCCATCCCGTCGGGGTATCCAACCCGGTATTCGCGCTTATTCTCGCCCCCTGCCCTCATTAGACTCGAATGCCTCATGAGCTGATTTCCAGGATTCATTGCATGGCTGACATCCCCTTTACCCAAGCCTTTAAAGGGCTGCATTACGACTTCATCAACACTGCGCTTCCGCCCTGGCTGACCGCTACCCATCCACAACGCTTCAAAGCTTTACACCACGCTGCACGCCGCCACCCGATCCCTCCCACATCGCTACCGCGCCCCCTCAAGCAGGCAGTGGACGCGCACTGGCAAAACCTCAATGCGTTGGATGGGCAGTTTCAAGACTTGAACGATGTCTACGCCTACGCCGAGGCCAAACTGCGCACGGCGCTGGCCCAGGATTACGGCGACATCGATGTGAAAAATACCTTTCTGCGCACCTATGTCAGCGCCACCCAGGCCTGGTGGGTGATTGACGTGACCCAGGGTGTCACCAGTCGCACCGTGTCGTTGCTGGACGCGGCGCTGCACAACTTTGCCGACAACGAGCAGTTTGTCGATTACGCGTTTCTCTCGCGCCCCGACGCACGGGGGCAACAACGCAGTCTGAGCTTCACCCACAAGGTCAGCGGCGCGGCGCTGACTGTCGAGGGGTTCAAACAACTGTGTCGCCGGCTGGATATCGGCGCGCAGTATCAGGCCCAGCTCAAGAGAGCCCTGGGCTTCGAGCAGCGCAGCGTCGCCTATCGCGTGCGCCAGCACGTACTTGCCCAGCAGAAAAGCGGCTTGAGCGCGGCCGCGCAACTGGCCGCGCACAAGGGCGATATTCCGCGCAACGCCCTGGCACCGTTGCTGGCCCTGGCCGCCGGCCAACCCGCCGTCGAGTGGGAGGGCCAGCCGCTGCATTGCCACACCCTGGACATGATGAACACGCGGCTCACCGGCATCATCCTGCTGCATAGCCCGCCATCGCCGCCCACGCCGCTGACCCAGGTGATCGCCTATGTGCCGGACGACCCCGAACACCCGCTCAAGCACTACCCTTCACCTCAGGCCTTCATGGTTGAACTGACCCGCCAACTGCGCGACGTCGAGCACTATCAGGCCTTTTTCAGCCGTTTCGTCGCCCACGACCAACGCGGGTATTTCTTCGCCAACCTCAATGCGCGCCTGAGCCGCGTGCAGTGGCACCACAAAGCGCGCACCGACAGCCAGCCCAGCTGGAAAGACACGCCGGTCGAGCACCCGCATCTGCAATTCAACGTGCAACGCTTCGAGCACGACTACCAGAACCGCTCGACCGTCTCCACGCAAAACGACCTGTGGAACTACTTGTATCGGGTGCGCTTGAACAAGATCGTCAACGATGCCCAAAGCCTCGCCGTCTCGACCCATCGCGTCGATCGCATGGCGCGTTGGGCATGGTGGGACAATCTGGAAAAAATCTTTTCCGACCTCCTGAATGTCGCGGTGCAAATCCTCACGCCTTTCATACCCGGGCTGGGTGAACTGATGCTCGCGTACACCGCTTATCAACTGACCGACGAGGTCTTCGAAGGCATCGTGGACTGGGCCGAGGGCCAGGCGCGGGAGGCCGTGGAGCATATGTTTGGGGTGGCGCAGAACCTGCTGCAGCTCGGCACGTTCGCCGCCGGTGCGCAGGTCGCGCAACCGTTGCACCTGAAGCTGTCGGCCTTTGTAGAGGGCCTCAAAGCCGTGCAACTGCCCGACGGTCGCACGCGCTTGTGGAACCCGCAGATCAGCCCTTATGCCGATCCCTCACTGCAACTGCCGGCGCAAGCCCGCGCCGAGCCGTCAGGGCTGCACCGGCACCAGGGGCAAGCACTGCTCAGACGCGATGGCGAGCACTTTCGGGTGCGCTATGACGCCGAGCGCGACGAACATCGCATCGTGCATCCGCGCCGACCCGACGCCTATCAACCCAGGGTGCAGCTCAAGCGCGACGGCATCGTGCTGCACGAGGCGGAACACCCCCAGACCTGGGACCGTTCAACCTTGCTGCGTCGCCTCGGGCGACCGGTAGAAGGTTTGAGCGATACACAACTGGAGCGTATCCGCCGCATCAGCGGTTGCGACGACGACCTGCTGCGCGGCATCTACCACCACGACCAGCCGCTGCCGCCCCTGCTGGAAGACACCCTCAACCGCTTCGACGCCTATGCCAGTGCCAGCCGCTCCAGCGACAGCATTCGCGTCGGGCAGCCACTGGACCCGGCCTCGGCGTGGTTCGAGCAGACGGTTACCGAACTGCCCGGCTGGCCGGCGAATAAAACCTTGCAGGTGTATCTACGCGCCGACCTCACCGGCGCCTCTCACCACTACGGCAATCCCGACGCCGCGCCCGCCGACACTCTGAAGATGAGCCTGGCACAAGTGATGTCTGGCACACTGCCGGAGCGGGTTCTGGCATTTCTCGATGAACCCCAGACCGAGGCGCTGCTGGGCCAACATCTGCCGAAACCCCAACGGCTCCAACACCTGCGCAACCTGCTGGCCGATTACGTCAGCCAGCAGGCGCCCGACATTGGCCCCTATATGCACCGTTTGCGCGAGCTGTCCGACGAGCCGCGCACGCGCCTGTTGCGTGAGCACTTCCCGCGTTTGGAGAGCCACGCCATCGACGCGCTACTCAGCAGCGCCAACAGCGACGAACTGCGGGTGATGGATGAGCACCAGCGCGTGCCGCTGCGCCTGAAAAACCTCGCCGGCGAACTGGATTTCGTCGCCCGCACCACCCATGCCTACGAGGGTTTCTATTTTCCCTGGCAGCAAACCCCGGACAGCGAACGCATGGTGCTCAACACCCTCAAGCATCACAGCGATGCCTTCGCCGACCTGCACCTGCAAGTTCGCGAACGCACGGCCGATGGGCCGTTGCGCTGCGAGGCGGGCCCCATGGACGCCCAGGTGCGTCGCACGCTGATCCGCAAGGGCAACCATGGCTATGAAGTGCTCGACGATCAGTTAAAGCATCTGCACGGCCCGGACACGCTGTACGAGTCGATCCTCCGGGCCCTGCCCGATCCCACCCGGCACGCTTTGGGCTACAGCACCGGCCAGGGCACCGCGCTGCGCGGCTGGCTGATGCAAACCCTGGAACCCCTGGCCGAACGCCGTATCGCCTTGGCCGAGCCGCCGACACGCGCTCGCGCGAATCGGGAGACCCTGGCCCTGCTGGGCACACCGATGCCGAAAAGAACCGCTCGCGGGCCAACGCAGCCGAGCGCGGACCTGCATCGGGAGGCTCTGAAAACCCTGTTCCCCTACCAAAGTGAAGAACGTATCCAGACCTACATGGACACCGTCGGGCCGCAGGCCCTTGGCGAAACGATCAACACCCTGGTCATCGAACGTATTCGTCTGAACGGCGAGCTGTCGCGTTGGGCACTGCAGCCAGGCGCCCATAGCCTGAGCGTGGAGCGCGAGTTGCGCGCATTTATCAGCGCCAGAATCCTCGAATGCTGGGACGACCAGGTACGCGTCCGGGTCGAACATCGCGGTTCAGTGCTGGACCTCAGCGGCCTGGTATTACCGGACGCGTTGCCGACGCTGCAAGCCGATTTCGGCCATGTGGTCGGGCTCAACCTGGCCAGAACCCGCTTCAAGGCAGCGCATGCCGATTTTCTCGCGCGCTTCCCCTCGTTGCGCACCCTCGATCTGACCCACAACCCCCTGACCCACCTGCCGGATACCCTGGTGGACCTGCGCCATCTGGAAAACCTCGACCTGTCGCACACCCTGCTGCAATTACGCGCGCGGGATGTCACCCGCCTGAAAAACCTGCGTTACCTGCGCCGCCTGAAACTCAACCACACCCCGACCCGCCAAGTGCCGGATATCGGGCGCATGCGCGACCTGCACGAACTGGACCTGAGCCGCACGCCCATCGAACGCTGGCCGGACGGGGTGTTCGATGTGCCCCGGCCGCCGCACTGGCTGCTCAACCTGCAAGACACAGCCATTACCGAGGTGCCCGAGGTCGAATTGGGCAGCCCTGCCGCCCTGGTGGTTGCCCGCACGCGCCTGGATCGCTCACGTCTGGGGGCGGTGAGTCGCGAGCGCTTCAGGGCCTACCGCGAATCCGTGGGCCTGGACGCAGACCGCAGCTACGAGCCGCGCGGCGAGAGTGAACCCTGGCTGGCCTACCTGGACCCCACCGCTCAGGACGCCGCGCGCACGCTGTGGAGTCGGCTGGAACACGAGCATGGCTCCCAAGGCTTCTTTGAAGTGATCAAAGCGCTTGAAGCACCCGACGAATTCCAGAGCGCCGAAGACGAACAGCGTTACACCGCCAACCACCGCACCTTGACGCAACAGGTCTGGGAGCTGCTGGAAGCGGCGGACGCCGACACTGCCCTGCGCCTGAAACTGTTCGAGATGGCCAGTTACCCAGCCAACTGCGCCGATGCCGGCACGCAGATATTCAACGAGCTGGGCGTGGAGGTGTTGGTCCATCAGATCGAACGCTATGCCCCCTCGCCCGAGGTTCACGAGCAGCGTCTGGCCGTGTTGTGCCGGGGCATTGCGCGGTTGCGGCAGCTCAACGACGTGGCGCGGGCCGACATCCGCCAGCGCCTGGCGCCGCTCTCCCAGGGCGGCCAGGGCCTGCGGCTGCGCAGCGAAATCGTCGACAACCTGCCTGGCGAGGTGGATGAAGTAGAGGTGTACCTGGCCTACCAGACTGCGTTGGCGCAGCGCCTGGACTTGCCGTGGATCGCGGACCATATGATCTACCGCCTGACGGCCAACGTGAGCGAGGCGCAGATCGACAGCGCGTACCGCCAGGTGCTGGAACTGGGCGAAGGCGACGGCCTGGTCAACCGCATGCTGCTGGACCCACACTGGCGCGGCTGGCTGGAGCAGCGCTATCCCGAACGCCACGCGCAGCATCAGCAAAGGCTCAAAGCGCGTCACGGGCAGTTGTATGAGCTGCAAGACTTGCATGAACAATGGCGCAGGGCACCGACGGCCGAGGCCCTACAGCAGATGCAGGATTTGGCGGCCCTATTGGGTATTACCGATGGGCAGTTGCAAGGCGATGACGCCGCGCTTCTGGCCGCCTGCGAGCGCCTGGAAGAAACGCTGGGCTATGACGCCCTGGCGTGGATGCGCGAACAGACGCGCAATGCTTTGCGCGACGCCGGCGACTGGCGCAATCGAGCGCCGAAGCGTTGAGCCGCAAGCCCCGGCAGGCGTGCACGGGCGCGCGCCTGCCGGGGTCCGTCAGCGCACTTCGATCCTGCGTTGCGCATCGCCTTCCCACAGATAGAAGCGGTAGACGCGCCCTGCCTTCTTGTCGAAGCTGAAGGTGCGGCCGGGGAAGATATGGTTCTTGGTGGTTGGCGCGCAGTCGGTACTGTCATGGCCCGCACAGTCCTTGAACTCATCGACCAGTACCACGGTGTTGCCGGCATTGCGCATGACGTAGCGCTGCCCACCGTTCTCGATCTTCGTGTCGAAGCGGCTGTCCTTGGGACGAACGAAAAATACCGTGCCATAGCCAGCCATCACCTGCACGCCACCGGCCAGGGTGTTTTTATAGGCTTCGCGTTCTTCATCGCTGACCTGGAACTCATCGTCTTTCTCCGGCGCCACCGGCAAGTAACGCACGCGGAAGTAGCGCTCCTTGTCACGCTCGCCCATAAACAACAAGCGCGTGCTCTGCACACCGCCGGCCGGCACGATCAAGCGCGCCGGGCTGGCGATCAGGCCGTTGCGCACACTGCCGTCGGCCTCGGTCTTGAGCGGGACTTCGTCGTAAGTGCCGTCGGGCTTGTAGAGCATTTCGGTGATGTTGACCTTGACGAAAGCGGTCTTGGTGCCGCCGTTGAAGACCCGCTTGAGGTAGGTGCTTTTATCGCCGCGCAGATAATCGTAGAAATCCCCGACATTGATACTCGGCCCCGCCTGGGCACTCAGGGCACACAGCAACAGGCCCAGCCCCGCACATACACGCTTCATAACCGCTCCTTTGCACACCATCATGGCCTCACCGCATCGAACAGCAGCTCGACGCTGCCGTAGTAGTCACCCGGGGTAAACCCATCCGGCGGCTCGACGGCCGAGATATCCAGTAGCACGCGCTTGCCCTGGCGCGCTTCGTCCTGGGGCACCACCAGGGTGTCCTCCAGGCTCAGCACTTGGCCGTTGAACGTGACGCTCAGGTCGATGTAGGTACGCCCGCCGTTGAACAGGGTGGGCAACGCACCCAGGCGCGCATTGATGCCGCCGGCGGAACTCTTGACGTCGAAGTGTTCCCGCAAGGGCCGCAGGCGCCCCGGCACCAGGTCCCAGATCATCTGTTGTTCGCGCTCCAGAAAACCGGGCGTGATCGGCAACACGTAAAAATCCTGGGTGGGGATGGTCACCGACACATCGAACACTTGCACTTCACGAACCGCCTGTGCCGCAGGGCTGAACACCGCGCCACCAGTGAGCAGCACCAGGCCCAGCAGGGCCGGACCGCCTCGTTTCCACCCACGATGGGTGCGTTTACTGACTCTCATCCTTTGACCTCATAAGGTTTCTTGTCGCTGCCTTCGATCAGGGTGAAGCGGTAGGTCCGCCCCTTTTGCTTGTCAAAACCAAACGTGCGACCGGGCAGAATGTGGTTCTTGGTGGTCGGCTGGCAGTCCTTGGGATCAGCAGCGGAGCAGTCCTTGAATTCGTCGACCACCACCACACTGTTGCCCGCGTTGTTCAGGCGGTAATGGCCGGCGCTGTCGTCAACGCCGGTCTGGAAACGCGCTTCCTTAGGCCGCACGAAAAACACCGTGCCATAGCCCGCCAATACCGTTACCCCGGCAGACAAAGCGCCTTTATAGGCTTCGCGTTCTTCTTCCGAGAGAGCGAACTCGTCGTCCTTTTCCGGCATCACCGGCACGAAGCGCACGCGGAAATAACGCTCTTTTTCCCGCTCGCCCAGGTACAGCAGACGCGTGCCCTGCATGCCATTGGCCGGCACGATCAAGCGCGTGGGGCTGGCCATCAGGCCATCGCGCAAACTTGCGTCGGTGGCGGGTTTGACTTCCACCTCTTCGGAGGTGCCGTCGGCGTTGTAAAGGATCTCCAGCACCTGGACCCTGACGAACGCCGTGCTGTCGCCGCTGTTGAACACGCGCTTGAGGTAGGTGCTCTTGTCACCGTCCAGGTAGTCGTAAAACACCCCGACATTCAGGCTGGGCCCGGCCTGCGCCCCCAGCGGCAGGCCGCACAGCAACCACAAGGCCCACACATATTTGCTCCACATAACGCTCTCCAATAACACGTGTGACGTCGTTTACAGGTCCGAATCCCAGATCACCGTGGCCATCCCCGAATAGGTGCTGCCGCCCTGGCTCAGCATGTTGTCGGTGTGCTCTCGGCCAACCTCGAAATGCAGGGTGCCGGGTCGGCGATTCACGTAGTGCCCAGGCTGGAACAGTTGGGTGCCCGCGCCGCTGAGCAACAGGGGCTGGCGGTTCACCGCCGAACCATCGGGGCGGTTCAGGCCATAGGGCAGGCTGACGCTGATATCCAGCGGCACCTGGTGGCCGTCGGCGTTGCGCAAGGCGCAGGTGTTGCCCATCACGCGCTCGCACTCCAACTGCATCTTGAAACGCGAAGACGCGGAGATATTGAAGGTCTGGTCACGGAACAGCCGCGCCGGTTTGCGCCCCTGATTCAGCCAGGCTTGCCAGCCGCCCTGGGGCACCAGTTCGATGCGGTTGCCGCCGGGGGGCACTTCGACCTGTAAGGTGTGCAGCACATCCAGACTGAAATTGAGGGTCAACTGGTTGTCGCTGGGGATCACCACGTCGCCGAAATCGAAGTCCTGATGCGGCCCCATGGTGTAGGTGATGTTGCCAACGTATTCCCCTGACGACATGCCCAACGGGTTCGGGGTTCGCAGCGCGTAGGCGAACTCGAAGGTGCTGTACCAAAACCGGGTGATCGTGGTGCCGGGGAATCGGCTGCACACCCCCGCTCCCTCCGGCACCAGCCAGAAGAACAGAGCCAGGGTGTTGTTGCCGGTGAGAAACCCGGTGCTCTGGCAAGGGCTCGGCGCAGTTGACCACTGCCCTTGCCAGGAATATCCAGGCCGCGCCCAGGCACTGGTGTTGGGGCGCACATCCCAACGGTGCCCGATCCCGGCAATGCGCACCTGCACGGTTTCGGTTTCGCCGGTACGGGCATGGGTCACCTGTACATCCCGCCACTCGGACGGCACTTTCCACATTGCGCCTTGGCGCGGATCCTCGTGAAGGGCCTCGATAGGCGCGTTGGCGTTGGCGGCAAAATCGTTGGTGCGAATGGTAAAAATACCCATCTGCTGGCAGCGGTTAGGCATATGCCAGGCGCACACGCCAGTGACCGGCGTGGTGTTGCGAAACTCGTTCTTGGTCGGGTTCGCCGGGTCGGGGACAAATTCGGCGGTGATGTCCTGGGACAGCGCCTGTGCCGTGCCGGTAGCGCCAAGGCCCAACAGGCCGGCCAGCGCGACACGCGCCAATCGTGATGTTCTGCTCATAAATCCGAATCCCAAATAACAGTGGCTTGTCCCGAATAAGTGCTGCCGCCCTGAGCCAGCATGCTGTCGGCATGCTCTTTGGCGACCTCGAAATGCAGGGTGCCGGGGCGGCGATTGACGTAGTAGCCAGGCTGGAACAGCTCGGTACCCGCGCCGCTGAGCAGCAAGGGCTGACGGTTCACCGCCGAACCATCGGGGCGGTTCAGGCCATAGGGCAGGCTGACGCTGATATCCAGTGGCACTTGATGGCCGTCGGCGTTGCGCAAGGCGCAGGTGTTGCCCATCACGCGCTCGCACTCCAACTGCATCTTGAAACGCGAAGACGCGGAGATATTGAAGATCTGGTCACGGAACAGCCGCGCCGGTTTGCGCCCCTGATTCAGCCAGGCTTGCCAGCCGCCCTGGGGCACCAGTTCGATGCGGTTGCCGCCGGGTGGGACTTCGATTTTGAGGTCGTGCTGGACCTCCAGGAAAATACTGAAGGTCAGTTGGTTATCCGTGGGAATCAGCACATCGCCGAAATCGTAATCACCACCAGGCCCCATTGTGTAGGTCAGGCTGCCCGTGTATTCGCCACTGGACATCCCCAAGGGGTTGGGGGTCCGTAGCTCATAGGCGTACTCCATCTGGTAGATACGCATATAGGCCAATTCTTGGGAGGGCTTACGACTGCAGACCCCAGCGCCTTCCGGCACCATCCAAAAATAGGTAGCGGTTTGCAAACCAGCCTTCAAATGACCGGTTGAAATACATGGGCTCGGCGCCCTTGCCCATTGTTGTGTCCAACCAACCCCAGGTTGCGCCCAAGCAGAAACCCCAGGCGGACGCGGCACCTGCCAAAGACCACCAAAACCGGCAATGCGCATTTGCACTGTTTCGGTTTCTCCGGTCTTGGTATGCGTCACCAACACGTTCCGCCAATGCGACGGCACCTGCACCATGAACCCCTGTCGCTCATCGGCGTGATTGGCCAGGATCGGGCCGTTGGACAACGCGTCAAAACCGGGGATGCGAAGGCTGAACAGATTCAGGGCCTGACACTGCGTCGGGATATGCGACTGACAGATAGAGCTGATCGGCGTGGTGTTCTGGAACTTGTTGACCATGGGGTTGGCAGGGTCCGGTTTGAACAGCGCGGTGATGTTCTCGGATATGGCCTGGGCTGTCCCCGTCCCTCCTAGGCTCAACAGTCCGACCAAGACGGCAAGGTTCAACGGTGATGCGCGATTCATAGATCCGAATCCCAAATAACGGTGGCTTGCCCCGAGTAAGTGCTGCCGCACTGAGCCAGCATGCTGTCGGCATGCTCTTTGGCGACCTCGAAATGCAGGGTGCCGGGGCGGCGATTGACGTAGTAGCCAGGCTGGAACAGCTCGGTGCCCGCGCCGCTGAGCAGCAAGGGCTGACGGTTCACGGCCGAACCATCGGGGCGGTTCAGGCCATAGGGTAGGCTGACGCTGATATCCAGCGGCACCTGGTGGCCGTCGGCGTTGCGCAAGGCGCAGGTATTGCCCATCACGCGCTCGCATTCCAACTGCATCTTGAAACGCGAAGAGGCGGAGATATTGAAGGTCTGGTCACGGAACAGCCGCGCCGGTTTGCGCCCCTGATTCAGCCAGGCTTGCCAGCCGCCCTGGGGCACCAGTTCGATGCGGTTGCCGCCGGGTGGGACCTCGACCTTGAGGTCGTGCTCCACACTCAGCGTAAAGTTGAAGGTAAGGACGTTATCGTTGGGCATCATGACGTCGCCCATATCGAAATCCATCCCCGGCCCCACCGTATAGGTCAGGCTGCCCACGTAATCGCCCGAGGACATGCTCAGCGGATTCGGCGTGCGCAGCTCATAACCCAGGTACAGTGACGTGTAGCGCAAGTTCGGCACCCGGAACAACGCCTGTTTGACACAGGTTCCATCTCCTTCCGGGATTCGCCAAAAATACGATGAGCCCGTCGACGTGACTGTTTGAGTTCCGCTGGTTTGCCTGCACGGCAGAGCATCCCTGGCCCACCAGCCTCCGCGCCACATCAAGTTATGCCCAGCAGCGCCCCCAGCCCCGGTCATTTGCGAGACATTGCCGCCCAGCTCATGCCATCCACCCAAGCCACCAATACGCATGTCCAGCGTTTGCTGCTCGCCGGTCCTGACATGCGTGACCTGCACTGAGCGAAACTGCGAGGGCACTCTGAACATGGCGCCTTGGCGCATTTCATTGTCGGCGGCGATGGGCCCATTGGCACTGAAGCTCAAGGGCGATAGCAAACTGGCCAAGCCCCATGTTTCACAAAACGCCGGTTGCCACAGACAATGCCCCAAGTTCGGTGAGGTGTTGACGAACTTGTTCACCATAGGGTTCGCCGGGTCGGGTTTGAACACTGCCGTCACTTCCAGTACGCCCGCGAAAGACAAGGGCGTTGTAACCCCCAGTACCAGCGCGATCGCCACACGCTGGATGCGTTTGAGTCCTGCTCTGCACAAAATCACACCGTTAACCCGCTTTGCCACTGCCATTGAAGGCCTCCGCTAACGTATCCGCGGTGCAGCGCAAGTCGCCGATCATCAGCACGTTGCTTTCCTCACGGGCCTTGGAAGGATCGAGTAGGAATTGGCAGAGCAACTGGTTGTTGCGCCGCACTTCGAGGGTGGGCGAGCTGGCGTTCATCTCAAGGGAGAAGAAGCCGTCGACTTCGCTGACGCCACGGGTGGCGTGGTTGATCACATGCAGGCCCTTGAGCGGCTTGCCCTGAGGGTCGACCAGGCGCCCGAGCACGGTGACGGTCTGCATCACGCTGATCTTGCGGTAATCCACCCCGCCCTTGTTCAGGTGGTAGCGGGTGCGTTGCGGCTGGATCGAGGCCGACGGCGCATGGTTGCCTTCGAAGTCGAAGCTGACCGAGCTGCCTTTGTAGGCCGCCACCGGAATGAAGTTACGCCCCGGTCGCAATGCCGTGCTGCCGCCGCTCATGTCATCGGCGCGCAGGGCGATGTCATCCACGTCGGTTTCCACGTCCACGATCAAGCCGGAACCGGACCCGTGGTACTGGCTGGTGAGCACCATTTCCCGCTGCCCCATGGCGAAGGTGCTGTCCAGGTTCAGGCCGCCGGACAGTTCGTTGTTGAACGAAGAACGCTGGACGAAGCCGTCGCCAGTGACCACGTCGTTCTGGAAACTGGCCATGCCGGACAGACCGACGCCGTAAGTGTCGGTGATCGCGGTCGCCGACACGCTTTGCAGGACGTGATCCTTGAGGTCTTTGCGGTAGGTCAGCGAGGCGTTGTTGTCGCGAGTGCCGTCACGGGCGGTACGGGTGCCGATGCTGGCGGACCATTGCTCGCCCGGCGCACCGAGGGCCAGGCTGACACTCAGGTCGACGCCGCGGTTGCGCCGGTCACCGGTGCTGGCGGTCGCCGGCCGGTCGAACACCGACAACCGCCAGTTGGCGTCGTTGCCGAACAGGTGGGTGCGTTCGGTCCAGCCCAAGTCCAGGCCCAGGCCATCGGTATTGCCTTGGCTGTACGACACGCGGCCATTGATCGAACGCAGGTTGCTGAGCCGGTGGTTGAGGGACAGCGATGCGTTGCTGGTCTGGCCGACGAATACATCGCGCTGGCGGATGCGCGTGCCGTCGGGCAGGGTTTCGTAGGTGTTGCGGGTGTCGAGCCAGCTACGGGTGTAGTTGAACACCACCGTGCCGGCACCGTAGTTGTAGAGGGCGTTGAAGTCGGCGCCGGTGCCGTATTTTTCGGTCTGGTACAGGTTGGCATACAGGCTGGCGTAGTTGGCCAGGGTCCAATCGATGGAGGTGCCGTACTGCATGTTGTCCTTGACCTGGCGCCCGGACACGCCCAGCACCACGCGTGGGTGTGCCAGGTAATTCAGCGAGACCCCGGCGGTCGGATCGCCGCTGGTCTGCTCTTCGTAGTTGCTCAGCAGTTTGCTTTCCCGGCCGGCAAACAGGTTATAGCGCCAGCGCTCGTCGAGGTTGCGCCAGTTGTTGGGTTTGTAGACCAACTCTTGTGTGGTGCTGGTGATCTGGCCGTCTTCGATCAGGCGCACTTCCACTTCATAAATGCCGCCCGGCAAGGCACGGGTGTCCAGACTCTGCAAACCGCTGCCGACGGCCTGGGTGTTGATCAGCAGGCCATTGCGGTAAATCTCCACCGATGCCTGGCGGCTGGCGGTGACGTAAATCGGATACACGGCAGGCTTGGGGTTGTTAATCATCAGGCTGTCGGAGCTGCCGTACATCACCCCGATGGCGGTGTCCGGGCTCGCGCCGAAGGAGCGCAGTTGGCGGGTCAAACCTTCGGAGTTGGGGGTGAAATAGCCCAAACGCAGGAACTTGCCTTGCAGCTCGCGCTGGGTGTAGAGCGAATAAACGGCGTGGTTGAGGTCCTGGTCATCCGGCCCGCCCAGCCGCGACAACTGCATGTTCAGGGTCTGGCTCCACAGGCCCAGGCTGCTGCTGGCATCCAGGCCGAAGCGCCCGCCCAGGTCCTGGCCTTCGCCGCCACTGAGGTTCAATTGGTTACGTACGATCAGGCCGGTGCTGCCGCCGGTGGGTAGGAAGTAGTAACGCTCTTCGTCGGCGTCACGTTCGGCGTCCTCGGTCAGCAGGGAAACCTTGGAACCTTCCAGGTTGTAGTGCACCGCCAGGAGTTTTTCCGGGCAGTTACTTTCGCAGCTTCCCAGTTTCACGCCTTGTTTCAGATAGTCGGCCCAGCGATCGCGCTCGTCGTCCTTGATCACGCTGCCGTCGTGGTCGGTGAATTCGAGCAAGGTCAGGCGGTCATCCCGCGATAGCACCACCATCGCTTCAGAAACAAACTCCTGATCGAGTTCAACCCTGACCGCCAGAGGCACATCAAAAAAATGCTCTTCAAAGTCTGCCGGCAAACCCTTGGCCTGGGAGAGCAAACTACGGGGTGTGGTGCCGTTGGCGGGATCTGCCGCCAACGCGCCCGCACAAAACAACAGGGCGAGCGCTGCCGCGATGGGAGTCATCGGGAACATGAACGGAATACTCTGATTTTCGAACTGCAATAAGGGAACCGATCAACCGACATGACTGCCTGCCGATCGGTATCACTACCCAATAAGCCGACGCTTATTGATCAGCGGGCCTGCCTCACTGAGTGACGCGAGGCTCGTGATCGAACACGATGGTGTAGTTGGTGGTGAACAGCCCGGAAACACCGTCAGCCGGCTTGGCCGCGGCAATCACCAGATCAGCCTGAGTACCCGGCGTGGAGCTGGCGTCATCGACCACTTCCAGCGGCGAGCCGGTCAGCACCACACCGTTGAAGGTGTTGGTCAGAGCGATGGCGTCGGTGCCGTTGCTCAACGAAGCAGGACCACCTTCGATGTAGGCTTTGATGGAGCCTTCGGTGTTTTTCACGTCGTAGGTGGCGCGCAAGGAACTCAGCTCACCGGACACGGTGTTGTAGTTCATGACTTCGTCACGACCAAAGTTCGGGTCACGCGGTTGAACGTGGAACTGTTTAGTCGGGATCGAGGCTTTGATGTTGATGACGCTGGACGCTTCACCGACAGCGAACACACTGGACGAACCGAAAGCCAGGGCAATCAGTGGCAGTACGAAAGCGGTTTTTTTAAGCATTTTAAGTACCTGTTATCGCATTAAGAGCGTTAGTTGAAAAACTCAGTTTCGTGCGTGGCACAACTCGAAAAAACCGAGTCCTGCGACGCACGTAAATAGTCCCTCGAAACGCCTTTTCGCGAAGCCAGTACTTTCGTTTAAAGCAGTAGTTAATCACGACACGACAAGACAGAAGAAAACCTTGATATTCAATATCATGGATATTAACTGTAAGCCGCTTATTACATCACTTAATGCAGCGTACTACTTGCATTAACAACTCGACTGTAAGACGAATACTACATGCCGTACAGGGCCTGATTATTATCTGATTTAGAGTAATAACTCCAACTAACAAGTTAGTATCAGACACTTGAAAACGCTACTTATTTGCTGAGTAAAACAGCCGATCAGCCGCCGTTGCAGACCCAGTGCAGCCCAGCTCGCAAGGGCTTGCGCGCGCCGATACCGTTCGTCAGAGGTTTTTGCATGACTCATAAGATATATCTTAAGTTGTATCTAAATGAGACAGGAGAGCATGACCATGAGAGACCCTCATCACCACCGAGACCACGGTGACAGCCGCGACGGCTTCGACAAACGCCCCGGCCGCGAACGCGGCGGGCGCGGCCCACGGGTGTTTGCGCCGGGGGATTTGAAATTGCTGCTGCCGGCGCTGATCGCCGAACAGCCGTGCCACGGCTACGATTTGATCCGCCGCATCGAAACCTTGTTCGACGGCGCCTACACCCCCAGCCCTGGGGTGATCTACCCCACGCTGACGTTCCTGGAAGAAAGCGAGTTGATCGCCGGCGACAGCGAAGGTGGAAAAAAACGCTACACCATCACCGACGCCGGTCGTCTCTTCTTAAGCGAACAGGCGGTTGCCCTCGATGGCATTCGTTTGCGCATGGACGTCAGCAAACGCTCGTTGCGCGGCCACGACCGCCCGCCGGAAATCCACGAGGCGGTGCATAACCTGCGCCATGCCTTGCATTCGCACCACGGGCGCTGGAGCCCGGAAGAAATCGTGCGGGTCGCCGCGTTGCTCAACGGCACCGCCCAAGCCATCGCTGACGGGAAAGCTCAATGAATAAGCCAGGTATCCACCGCGTCACCCACGAGATCAAACGCCGCCGCCTCGACGTGCTGCGCGTGGTCGACATTACCCCACGCATGCGCCGCATCACCTTGGGCGGGCCGGAACTGGCGGGCTTTATCAGCCTGGGCAGCGACGACCACATCAAGTTGCTGTTCCCACGCAACGCGGCCGAACAGGCCGCGCTGGACAGCCCGACGTTCAACATCAAGGGCGACGGCCCGCAACCGGCCATGCGCGACTACACCCCGCGCCGCTATGACGCGCAACGCGGCGAACTGGACATCGACTTCGTGCTGCACGGCGATGGCCCCGCCTCCACTTGGGCCGCACAGGCTACGCCCGGCCAGCACCTGCACATCGGCGGGCCACGGGGTTCGATGATCGTGCCGGACATGTTCGACAGCTACCTGTTGATCGGCGACGAAACCGCGCTGCCGGCCATCGGCCGACGCCTGGAAGAACTGCCCGTCGGGCGCAAGGTATTGGCCGTGATCGAAATCGCCGATGCGGCGGAACGCCAGACGCTGCACAGCAACGCCGATGTCGAGGTGATCTGGGTGCTGCGTGGCCAGGATGACCTGCTGGAAGCCGTGCAAAACCTGACATTGCCCAAGGGCTCGCTGTACTGTTTTGTGGCGACCGAGACCCAATTGGCGCGGCGGGTGCGCCGGGTGTTGCTCGATACGCATCGAGTAAACGAGGAGTACCTCAAGGCCGTCGGCTACTGGCGCGCTGACGGCAGCGAAGAGGCATAACTCATCGCTCCAACAGGATGAAGCCCCACTCCTGATAGCAGCATGTCAGCCAACGATGAAGCGGCTGACATGCCCGCATCAGAGGGATGGCGCTCGCAAAGACTTGTCCATCCCCACCACCAACAACGCAATCAGCACAAACCCCGCCAGAATGCCGCCGGCATTCACGAACACCTGTGGATAACCCAGGGTGCTCACATCGATGAACGGGTACTGATACTGCCCGAGCAAATCCCCCCGCAACAGCGCGTAGCCGAAGTACACCAGCGGGTAAATCACCCACAGGCCGATATGGGTTAAACGCAACTGTCCCTTGGGCACGCAACGCCACCAATACAGCGCAAACAGCACGGGCATGACGTCGTGCAGCAATTCGTCGGCAATGAATTGAAAACCTTCGGGCTGCCACAGATGTCGCAGCAACAGGTTGTAAGCCACGCCCACCACCACAATGCTCACCGCGATGCCGCTACTCACCGCCGGCGCGAGAAAAAACCGCTGCGCCGCCGACGGGCGTTTGACCAGGGCATAACTGAGCACCACCGCCGCCAGGGTGTTGGTCAACACGGTGAAGAAACTGAAAAAGTTGATCAGCCCGCCCATCAGGCTGGCGCCGGACTCCCAGCGCGAATAGAAAATCAGGTACTGCTGAATCGCCAGGCCCACCCAACCGGCCAGTGCCGCTGCTGCCACATACCGCTTCATGGGATCAATCCAACGGTCGTTTGGTGCGCATCAGCTTCACGTACAGCCCTTCGACTTTTTCCCGCGCCCACGGGGTTTTGCGCAGGAAGGTCAGGCTCGACTTGATACTCGGGTCGCTCTTGAAGCAGCGGATATCAATGCGCTCGGCCAGGCCTTGCCATTCGTAATGTTCCACCAGCGTAGTGAGGATGTGTTGCAGGGTGACGCCGTGGAGCGGGTCGTTGCTTGTCGCGGTCATGCCAGGCCTATGAAAAAAGGGGGTCGGAAAGGTGCACACCTTATCACCCCGTCAGACCAGGTAAAAAAGTTCCCGTTCCCAGCAAAAAGAGATGTTATATTGTAACTATAACTTTCAAATCTTTTCGCCGTTTTTCCAAGGAATGTCCGATGTCCCTCCCCTCCGTCTGGCGCTTGACTCCACTGGCCGCCGCTCTGTTGATCTGCACCGAAACCCACGCTCTGGAACTGCCGACCCAAGTGGTCACCGGCAATCCGCTGGGCAGTGAACAACTGGCCTCGCCCACCACCGTGCTGGAGGGCGATGAACTGACCTTGCAGCAAAAAGGCAGCCTCGGTGAAACCCTGAACAAACAGCCGGGGGTGTCCTCGTCCTACTTCGGCCCGGGCGCCAGCCGACCGATTATTCGCGGCCAGGACGGCGACCGCATTCGCCTGCTGCGCAATGGCGTGGGCGCGCTGGATGCGTCGTCGCTGTCTTACGACCATGCGGTGCCGCTGGACCCGGTCAATGTGGAGCGCATCGAGATCGTGCGGGGCCCCGCCGCGCTGTTGTACGGCGGCAGCGCCATCGGCGGCGTGGTCAATACCTTCGATAACCGCATCCCCACCGAGGCCATCGAAGGCATCCACGGTGCCGGCGAGCTGCGCTACGGCGGCGCGGACACCACCCGCAGCAGCGCCGGCAAACTGGAGGCCGGCAACGGCACGTTCGCCCTGCATCTGGACGCCAGCGCGCGGTCGTTCAATGACCTGAAAATCCCCGGTAGCGCACGCAGCCGCCACGCTCCGGACAGCGACGACGGCCCCGGCAAAAACGGGCGCCTGGGTAACAGCGACGGGCGTCAGGACGGCGGCGCGGTGGGCGGCTCCTACACCTGGGACGACGGTTACGCCGGGCTGTCCTATAGCAACTACGACAGCAACTACGGTTCGCCCGCTGAACAGGACGTGCGAATTCGCATGCAGCAGGATCACTACGCGTTTGCGTCGGAGATCCGCAACCTGCAGGGGCCGTTTACCTCGGTGAAACTCGACGCGGGCTACACCGATTACGAACACCGCGAAATCGAAGGCGGCGAAACCGGCACGTTGTTCAAGAACGAAGGCTACGAGGCACGGGTGGAAGCGCGGCATCAGCCAATCGGCCCCCTGGATGGCGTGCTCGGTGCCCAGGTGACGCGCAACGAGTTCTCGGCCCTGGGTGAAGAAGCCTTCGTGCCGCAGACCGACACCACCGCCGGCGCAGTGTTTATCCTCGAAGAACTGCAAGCCACCGAACGCCTCAAGCTCAGCCTCGGCGGGCGCCTGGAGCACACCCAAGTCGACCCGGACGCCAAGGGCAACGCGCGTTTCGCCGGGGCTGACCAAAGCAATAACTTCACCGCCGGCAGCCTGTCGTCGGGCGCGGTGTATACGCTGACGCCGATCTGGTCCCTGGCCGCAACCCTGGGCTACACCGAGCGGGCACCGACCTTTTATGAGCTGTACGCCAACGGCGCCCACGTCGCTACCGGCACATTCGAGTTGGGCGACGCCAATCTGAACAAAGAAAAAGCCGTATCCAGCGACGTGGCGCTGCGTTTCGACAATGGCACCCACCAGGGCAGCTTCGGTGTGTTCTACAGCCACTTCTCCAATTACATCGGTTTGTTGGGCACCGGTCGTACGCTGAACGACGAAGGTGAAGAAGACCCGGCCGGCATCCCTGAGTACGAATACTCCGGTGTGCGTGCGCGATTCGCCGGCTTCGAAGCCCAGGACCACTGGAAACTTGGAGAAGGCGCCTACGGGAAATTTGCGCTGGAACTGTCAGGCGATTACACCCGCGCCACCAACCTGGATACCGGCGAAGCCTTGCCGCGCATTGCGCCATTGCGCTTGAACAGCGGCCTGCTGTGGGAACTGGACCGCTGGCAGGCGCGCATCGACGTGGAGCATGCCGCCGGCCAGGGCCGCGTACCGGATAACGAAAGCGGCACCGATGGCTACACCACCCTGGGCGCCAGTGCCGGCTACCGCTTCAACGTCGGCGGCAGCCAATGGCTGGCCTTTGTGAACGGTGAAAACCTCACCAACCAGACCGTGCGCTATGCCAGCTCGATCCTGCGAGACATCGCCCCGGCACCGGGACGCAGCGTGCAGGTGGGCATTCGTACGACCTTTTAAAAAGCCGAGGTTCTTGTGGTGAAGGCGCCGGCCCCGCGCGGGGCAAGCCCGCTCACCACAAAAGAGCCGCTTCTTTTCAGCAAAGAAATATAGATACCCGCGTTGCACGCTGTGGGAAGGGGCTTGCCCCCGATGGCCATCGGCATCTACATAGATCTCAGGCTGACCCACAACGGTGTGGTGAGCGGGCTTGCCCCGCGCGAGGCAAGCTCTCTCACCACAAAAGAATCGCTTCTTTTCAGCAAAGAAAATGTAGATACCCGTGCTGCACGCTGTGGGAGCGGGCTTGCCCCCGATGGCCATCGGCATCTACATAGATCTCACAGGCTGACCCACAACGGTGTGGTGAGCGGGCTTGCCCCGCGCGGGGGCAGTTCGTTCGCCATTCAATTCAAGGCTGAAACCGCCGTGCATGCAGCGACGTTCTGTCACTGTTACCAAATCGGAAATGATGCATCTTGCGATTTGCGCTTTCTCTCGGCGCGTCATCTCTTTATCCTTGCCGCAACAAACTGAAACGTTTCACGCCTGCGGTCGATTCCATCTTGCCGAATATCTCCCACACCCAAGACAGCGCTGTCTTATCTCGACCTGCGCCTGGGGTTCAATCGCCCGCCGGTGGATAACCCCCGCTATCCCCCACAAAAACCGAAATAACGCTGAACCAAGCCCGCGCCGAATCGTCATCTACAGTGAGTGAAGCACGGGGTTACACAATTATTCCAACGTCACGGAGAAACACACTATGAGCACTGATGGTGCTTCGAGCCCAAGCCGCCTGCTGCCCAGGCTGCTCGGCGTCTTGCTGCTGATCATGGGCCTGGCCCTGCTGGCCGGCGGTATCAAGCTGACCACGCTCGGCGGGTCGCTGTACTACCTGCTGGCCGGTATCGGTATCACCCTCACCGGCATTCTGCTGCTGGCCACCCGCCGCGCGGCACTGGGCCTGTACGCACTGGTGCTGTTCGCCAGCACCGTGTGGGCACTGTGGGAAGTCGGCCTGGATTGGTGGCAACTGGTGCCGCGTCTGGCGCTGCTGTTCGCCCTGGGCATCGTCATGTTGCTGCCGTGGGTTCGTCGCCCGTTGCTGCGTGGTCAACCTGCGCCACTGGGCACCGGCGCGCTGAGCGTGGCCGTGGTGCTGGCCGGTGCGACCGCCCTGGCCAGCCAATTCACCAACCCCGGTGAAATGGTCAAGACCGGCGAACTGGACCGTGACGCTGTACCGGGAATGGCCAGCGTTGCGCCGGCCCAGGCCGATGGCGACTGGAATTCCTACGGCCGTTCGGCCTTTGGTGATCGCTATTCGCCGCTGGCGCAGATCACCCCGGAGAACGCGCACAAACTGGTGCCGGCGTGGACCTATCGCACCGGCGACATCCCTGGCCCTAACGATCCGGGCGAGACCACCGCGGAAAACACCCCGCTGAAAGTCAACGGCATGCTCTACGTGTGCACGCCGCACAGCCAGGTCATCGCTCTGGACCCGGACACCGGTAAGGAAATCTGGCGCTTCGATCCGAAGATCAGCAGCCAGGGTGCCGAGAACTTCAAGGGCTGGGCGCACATGACGTGCCGTGGCGTGTCTTATCACGACGACGCCGTCTACGCCTCCGAGCAGAGCCCAACCGGCAGCGCCAGCCCGGCCGCCGCGCCGAATGCCTGCCCGAAACGCATCTTCGTGCCGACCGCCGACACCCGCCTGATCGCCCTGAACGCCGACACCGGCAAGATGTGCGAAGACTTCGGCGACAAAGGCCAAGTCGACCTGCGTGCCAATATCGGTAGCTTCGCCCCAGGCGGTTACTACTCCACCTCGCCACCGGCCGTGACCAAAAACCTGGTGGTGATCGGTGGTCATGTGACCGACAACGTTTCCGTCGACGAGCTAAGCGGTGTAATCCGTGCGTTCGACGTGCACACTGGCAAGCTGGTGTGGAACTGGGACAGCGGCAACCCGGACGACACCACCCCGTTGGCCGAGGGCAAGACCTACACCCGTAACTCGCCGAACATGTGGTCCATGTTCGCCGTGGATGAAAAACTCGGCATGCTCTACCTGCCGATGGGCAACCAGATGCCCGACCAGTACGGCGGCGACCGTACCGATGAATCCGAGAAGTACGCCGCGGGCCTGACCGCCCTGGACATCGACACCGGCCATGTGAAGTGGACCTTCCAGTTCACTCACCATGACCTGTGGGACATGGACGTTGGCGGCCAGCCTTCGCTGATCGACATCAAGACCGAAGCCGGCGTGAAGCAGGCGGTGATGGCGTCGACCAAACAGGGCAGCATCTACGTGCTGGACCGTACAACCGGCCAGCCGGTGGTGCCGATCCACGAAGTGGCCGTGCCTCAGGGCGCAGTCGCGGGCGACCGTACCTCCCCTACTCAGCCGAAGTCCGAACTGAACTTCATGCCACCGCCGCTCAAAGAGCGTGACATGTGGGGTGTGACGCCGTTCGACCAGATGCTGTGCCGTATCGATTTCAAATCCATGCGCTATGACGGTCCGTTCACCCCGCCGTCGTTGCAGGGTTCGATCGTGTACCCAGGCAACTTCGGTGTGTTCGACTGGGGTGGCATTTCCGTCGACCCAGTACGTCAGATCGCCTTCGTGAACCCGAGCTACATGGCGTTCAAATCCAAACTGATCCCGGCCGCCGACATCGCCAAGCAAGGCCCGCGCGTCAGCGAAACCGAAGGCGTGCAGCCGAACAAAGGCGCACCGTACGGTGTGATCCTTGAAGCCTTGCTGTCGCCGATGGGCTTGCCCTGCCAGGCGCCGGCGTGGGGTTATGTGGCGGCGGTAGACCTGACCACCCACAAGACCATCTGGATGCACAAAAACGGCACCGTGCGTGACAGCTCGCCGGTTCCAGTGCCACTGACCATGGGCGTACCGAGCCTGGGCGGCACCTTCACCACGGCCGGTGGTGTGGCGTTCCTCAGCGGCACCCTCGACCAATACCTGCGCGCCTATGACGTGAAAAACGGCAAGCAACTGTGGGAAGGCCGCCTGCCAGCCGGCGCCCAAACCACCCCGATGACCTACACCGGCAAGGACGGCAAGCAATACGTGCTGGTCATGGCCGGCGGTCACGGCTCCCTGGGCACCAAGCAGGGTGACTATGTGATGGCGTTCAAACTGCCGGAATAAGCGTTACCGGCGATAAGACAAAGGCGGCTTCCCTTACGGGTAGCCGCCTTTTTCATGGGCTCGCCCTGCCCACCACAGTGTTGTGGGTCAGCCTTTGAGATTTATGTAGATACCGACGACCATCGGGGGCAAGCCCCCTCCCACATTGCACAGCATCGGTATCTATATTGCTTCGTTGAAAACATGCAGTTCTTTTGTGGGTCAGTCTGTGAGGTTTGTGTAGATACCGTGAGCCATCGGGGGCAAGCCCCCTCCCACATTGGAATGGGGTTGGCGCTGGGATCAGTGCTCGATCACGTCGCCGCGCATGCGTGCCAGGCGGGCGAGCAGGCGGTTTTGTGTGGGCACTGGGATCCCTTCGCTGTCCATCGCTTTGATCAGATCCTCCACCAGCGCGTTGAAATCACTGCGGCTGACGTTCTGGCCTTTGTGGCTCTCGGCCATGCTGTCGCCGGTGTAGGTGCATGGCCCGCCGGCTTCGACGCAGAACTGTTCGATCAGTTTGTTGCGCAGGCGCTGGATGTCGATACGCCGGAAGCGCTCGACGATGCGTTCGTCGCGGGCGATGTTGAGCAGCATGCCTTCGACGATGCGGGTGATGCCGGGCATGGCGCCGAGGTCGCGGTAGAGGCTGTCGTCCTTGGGCGGTTGCTGGGCGCAGGCGCTCAGCAGCACCAGCAGTAGCACGGGCAATACGCGCATCAGAAACTCCCCTGGACGGACAGGTAAGTGCCGTTCTGGTTATCCAACGTGGCGATTTCCCCCAGCCGTGCGTACGCCAGCACAAACGACACATGCTTGCTGGGGAAGTAAGCGAGGAACACGTCCGCCCAGTCGCTTTCTCCGGCGAAGGACAGGTTGTCGGGTTTCTCGCGGTACTCCACACCCAGCGCCCAGCGCGGGTTGAACAGCAGCGCCACCGAGCCTTCCTTGAGCAGGCTGCGGCGGTCGCGGCGGTCGCCGCCAAAACCGAGCAGGCCGGTTTCATTGGCGCGGCTGTAGCGCAGGCCGCCGTTGACCAGCACGTTGTAGCCAAAGGCCGCGCCCATGAACAGGCGGCTGGCGGCCAGGTAGCCTTCCACGTCGCTGTCACGCTTGGCGCCGACCAGGCGCGGAATATCGAACGTGTTCTGATGCTTGTATTGCAGGCCCAGCGAAACCTGGGGCAAGCGGTCGTAGATCACATCGCCGAACAGCCGCACTTTGACCCCCAGCACATCCTGGCCGAGGTGGTCGTCGGGCAGGTTCAGCTTGTGTACCAAGGTGCCCAGGTCAAAACGTTGCCGAGCGAAAGAGACTTCCACGCGGTTGTCGTAGGCCAGCGCCAACCCGGCGACATCGAGCCGGTAGTCCGGCAGGTCGACCGTGGTGGCAAACGCCGTGGCGCCCCATTCGTGTTGCTCGCCGTAACCGGTGAGCACCGCCCACGGTGTGATGCCGCCGCCCGCCGCGCCTTCCAGGCTGCTGGCGCCGCCAGTGGCAATCAGGCGACCGTTATCGGCCAGGGCGGAGGGCAGGCTCAGGCTGGCCATGCAACCGATCAGTAGAGAAAGACGCACGTCATAGCCCTCAATGCACCTGCGAAGTTTGCGCACTGAGAGGCAAGGCCACCCAGGCTTCGAAAGCGTCGGCGCTCAAGGGCCGACTGATCAGGTAACCCTGCGCCGTATCGCATTGCCAGCGCTCCAGCAGGCGCAGGCTGTGGGCGTACTCGACCCCCTCGGCGACCACCTTGAGGCCAAGGTTATGGCTCATCTCGATGGTGGAACGCACGATCACTGCGTCTTCGCTGGTTTCGTCCAGGTTGCGCACAAACGACTGGTCGATCTTCAACTCTTGCACCGGCAGGCGCTTGAGGTGGGCCAACGACGAGTACCCGGTGCCAAAGTCATCCACCGACAGGCTGATGCCGCACTCGCGCAGCAGGTGCAGCACTTTCAAGGCCTTTTCCGGTTCGCGCATCACCGCGCTTTCGGTGATCTCGAACACCAGCTGTTCGGCCGGCAGCCCGTAGCGCCGCAACAGCGCCGAAACGCGGTGGGCCAGCTCATCGCCAAGCAAATCGTCGGCCGAGATGTTCAGCGACAGTTGCAGGTACAGGCCTCGGCGGTTCCATTCGCACAACTGGCGGATGCCCTCTTCGATCACCCACTGGGTCAGCAACTGGATGCTGCCCGAACGCTCGGCCAGAGGGATGAATTCCGCCGGCGAAACCATGCCGAACTGCGGATGCTGCCAGCGCAACAGGGCTTCAGCCTGACGCACATGGCCCAGACGAATATCCAGTTTGGGCTGGTAGTGCAGCAGCAACTGGCCTTGGCCGGGGGCGTGGCGCAGGTCGCGGATCAGGGTGATCTGGCGACGATGAGCAAGGTCGCGGCCCGGCTCGTACACCTGCAAGCGACCGGGCATTTGCGCGGCGTCCTTCATGGCAATCGCTGCGCGTTCCAGCAGGCTTTGCGCAGAATCGCCATCGTCCGGGTACACCGCGATGCCCAAGCGGCAGTCGAGCGCCAGGTCGTGGCCGGCAATACGCTGGGGGCGCAATAG
The DNA here is from genome assembly GCF_007858255.1 of Pseudomonas rhodesiae. Classification (GTDB taxonomy): domain Bacteria; phylum Pseudomonadota; class Gammaproteobacteria; order Pseudomonadales; family Pseudomonadaceae; genus Aquipseudomonas; species Aquipseudomonas rhodesiae. The sequence goes on from NZ_VFEU01000003.1 coordinate 439,416, forward strand.
CAATTGCTGCAGCTTGTCGGCCAGGCCCACCGCCTCGTCACGACCGGCGCCGTCAAGCAGCAGCAGGAACTCGTCGGCGATCAGATGCGCCAGGGTGTCCCGTGGGCGCAGCACGGCCTGCAGGCGGCGGCTGACATTGAGCAACAACTCATCCACGGCGTCCGGCCCGGCGGTTTCGCTGGCGGCGCGCAGGTTGTCGATGCCCAGGTAAATCAGCGCCATCGGCCGCTGGGTGGCAATCGCGCTGCCCAGGCGCTCCATGGCCAGCGCACGGTTGGGCAAACCGGTGAGGCGATCATGCAGCGCGTTGTGGGCCAGTTGCTGTTCACGCTCGGCGATGCCGCTTTGCATCGCGTTGAGCGCCACGGCCAGGCGGCCCAGTTCGTCGCTGCGGGTCAGGATGACCGGGGTCTGGTAGTCGCCATGGCCAATGCGTTCGGCGGCCTGGGCCAAGGCTTGCACCGGACGCGACACGCCCCGCGCCAGCAGCAATGCGCCGACCAGCGACGCCGCCAACGCAACCAGTGCGATGGCCAGAATCTTTTCATCCAATGGCACAAAGGCTTGCATTGCCGAATCCAGCGGGCTTTGCAGCAAGGCCAGCACCTGGCTGTCGGCGTCGCTGGCCAACACCAGCGATTGGCTGAGAAAACGGTGTGCCAGATGCTCGGTGGTGGACACGCCCTCATGGGTGGACGCCCCCAGCATCAGACTGACGATACTGTCGCGCAGCACCTGGGGTTGGGTGCTGACCAGCGTCCCGGGCTGCTGGCGGTCGATGGCCAGGAACGACACTTCCAGATTGCTCAACGAACGCAGTTCATCGGCGAACGCCGTGTCCATGCTGAAGCCCATCACCACCCGCGCAATCGGCAACGGCGCCAACACCGGCGCTTCCACCAGCAGGTGCGGCGTGCCTTGCAGCGGCACGATCAACAACGCGGCCTGGCGCTGGCGGCGCATTTCGCGCAATGCCTGGTCGTAACGAAAGCTCGAACCCTCGGCGACTTCGTCGACGGTGCTGGCCAGGACTTTGCCGTCCATGCCCAGCAAGATCATGTCGCTGGCATTGATGCGTTTGCCATGGTTGAGCAGCACCGAGCGCATCGTCGCCGAATCGCCACTGGCCACGGCATCGCGAAAGCCGAAGTCGGCCGCCAGCAGTTGCACGCCATCGGCCAGGCGCCGGCCGCGCACATCCAGCAAACGCTCGAACACCCGCGTGCCCACCTGCAACTGGGCCAGCGCCTGGCCATGGACAGCCTGGCGGGTGGCCATCTTGACGCTGAAATACAGCGCGCCGATCACCACCAGCGACAGCAGGATCAGGACCGTGGCGACCCGCGCCTGGTAACTACTGCGCAGTTTCACGGGCAGCTCGATTGAAGGCGTCACCGAAGGCGGTCGGCGCCGGTGGCAGGTCTGCCGAGGCGGGTTGCAGGGTGAGCTGCACGCGGTGGCTCAGGCCGGCGGCGGGAATATGCAAGGTGCCGCCGTCCAGCGGCTGCATATCCGCCAGTTGCGGGTGCCACAGGGTGGCGTGGTAATCCCCCGGCGCCAATGGTTCCAGGCGCACACGGCCTTGGGCATCGCTGACACCGAAGTGAGGATCGTCGGTGACATAGATATAGCCGAGCATCCAGTCATGGATATTGCAGCCCAGCACCACCACGCCCGGTTTGTCGAACAGCAGTGGCGCGGTCGGCGTGCCTTCGTACAGGCGCAGTTCGAAACGCTTGGCGGCCGAAAATGAATACACCTGATGGCGAATATTGTCGCTATTGGGGAAGCGCACCTGGGTGCCGGTATGCACCGCCAGCACATGCGGGGCGAAGCGCTGGCCACGTTGGTCCATCTCCGCCTTGGGCGCGACGGCCGCCACAGCGGCCGGGCCTTGCAAAGTCACAACCGCATCGCTGACCGGGCTGCCATCGGCCTGCTGCACCAACACCTCAAGGGTGGCCGCCGAGACGGGCGCTGCCGCCGCCAGCAACAGCATCATGCGAGATAACAGGTTTACACATCGGGCCATGGGAGATCCGGTAGAAAGCGGCCAGCCTTGGCGGAAAAGAACGGTTACGGCCATGATGCCGCAATCAAGGCAAAATGCCACTATTGAACACAGGAGGACGCTAAACCGTTGGTCGGTAAAAAACTGTGCAAACGGTCAGGCTCCGTAGAAGTTATCGACCATACCTAAAAAAGCTGTAGTCACCTGCAAGGTGTCTAGACCGCCGCGCGTTCGCGCCGCATCCACATCTCAAAAGCCATGGCGTTGAGCGGCCGGCTGATCAGGTAGCCCTGGGCGGTGTCGCAATTCCACTGCTTGAGCAGCTTCAGGCTGGGTTCGAACTCCACCCCTTCGGCCACCACTTTGAGCCCCAGGTTATGGCTCATCTCGATAGTCGAACGCACGATCACGCCGTCGCCGCCCTCGTTGTCGAGGTTGCGCACGAAGGATTGGTCGATCTTCAGCTCCTGCACCGGCAGGCGTTGCAGTTGGGCGAGGGAGGAATAACCGGTGCCAAAGTCATCCACCGACAGGCTGATACCGCAGCCGCGCAGTTGCTCCAACACGCTAAGGGCCTGGCGAGGGTTGTGCATGATGGCGCTCTCGGTGATTTCGAACAGCAATTGCTCGGCGTGCACACCGTGCTGGGCAAGCAAAGTGGTCACGCGGATCGCCAGGTCGTCGTCGGCCAGGTCGTCCACCGAGATATTCACCGACAACTGGATCAACAGGCCGCGCCGCGCCCATTCGGCGATCTGGCGGATGGCTTCTTCGATCACCCAGTGGGTCAGGCTGGCCATGCTGCCGGTGCGCTCGGCCAGGGGAATGAACTCGGCCGGCGACACCAACCCCAGACTGGGGTGCTGCCAGCGCAGCAGGGCTTCGGCCTGGCGCACCTGGCCGTGCTTGAGGTCGAGTTTGGGCTGGTAACACAGGTGCAACGCGCCTTCGGTGGCGGCACGGCGCAAGTCGCGAATCAGGGTGATCTGGCGCTGATGGGCGAGGTCGCGGTCCTGCTGGTAGATCTGCAGATAGCCCGGCAGCATCGCCGCATCGTGGCGGGCGATGGCGGCGCGGCTGATCAATTCTTCCACGTGCTGGCCGTCATTGGGGTAGACCGCAATGCCGATGCTCACTTCGTGGCGCAGCTCGTCGTTGCCAATGCGTTGAGGCTCGGTGAGCAGCGCATAGAGGCGGTCGGCGCGGGCCACGGCGCGGTCGATGCCGATATTTTCCAGCAACAGCAGAAATTCGCTGCCGGACACCCGCGCCGCGGTGTCGCTCGCCAACAGGCTCATGGACAGGCACCGGCTGGCTTCGCGCAACATGTCTTCAACCCCCTCCGGGCCGAAGCCTTCGTTGATTGCGCGGTAGTTTTCGATGCCCAGGTACAGCAGCGCCACCGGCCGCCGCGCACTGATCGCACTGCCCAAGCGCTCCATGGCCAGGGCGCGATTGGGCAGCCCGGTAAGGGGGTCGTGCAAAGCGTTATGGGCCAGTTGCCGTTCACGCATGGCGATGCCGCTTTGCATGGCATTGAAGGCGCGGGCCAGCAGGCCGAACTCATCGTGGCCACGTACCCGCACCGGGGTGCGGTAGTCACCGGCGCCGATCCGCCCGGCGGCGTCCACCAAGGCATTGAGCGGCCGCGACACGCGTCGCGCCAGAAACAACGCGCCAGCCAACGACACCACCAACACCGCCAGGGCAATCCCGAGGAACTGCCGGTCCAGCGGCGCAAAGGATTCCAGGGCATGATCCAGCGGGCTTTGCAGCAACACCCGCACGTCATCGCCCTCACCGGTATTGGCCAGCGTCAGCACCTGGCTGAGCACACGCTCGCCGTAGAACCGATGGATATGCGCCTCGGGGTCCGGACGGGCCCCACGCAACAGGTTGATCACCGTGGCCTGATAAGCGTCGGGCTGGGTGCTGAATAATTGGCCGACATGCCCGTTGCGCATGCTGAGGAACGACACCTCCAGGTTGCTCATGGAGCGCAGTTCATTGGCGAACAACGTGTCCATGGGAAAGCCCATGACCACGCGAGCGATGGGCGTTGTGTCGACGACTTCGTCCTGCACCAGCAAGTAGGGGCGCTGGTCCATGGCCACGATCAACATCTGCAAGCCACTGCGCCGGGCCCGACGCAGTGCCTCGGCATAAGGGAAGACCTGGCCCCGCGTAAACCCCGGCAAGGTGCTGACCATCACCGTGCCGTCCAGCCCCAGCACCAGCACTTCGCTGGAACGGATGCCGCTGCCGTGACGCTCCAGCACATCCAGGATCGACGCCGAGTTGCCCTCGGCCACCGCGCTTACGAATGGGCCGTCGGCGGTCAGCCAGTCGAGGCCGTATTGCAGGCGCCGGCCCCGCAGGTCCAAGAGGCGTTCGAACACCTGACTGCCGGTTTTCAGTTGGGCGCGGGCCTGGTTCTCCACGGCGCGGCTGGTGGCGGCCTGCACCGCAAAGTAGGTCGCGGCGACCACCACCAACAGCAGCAACGCCAATACGCCGGCAATGCGGGTCTGGAACGTATGGCGCCACGTCATCGGCGTGCCCTCTGGCAGCGTTCGTCTGTTTCTGCCACTACGTCCATTTGTCATGTGCATTCCCTGCGACAGCTGACCTGGCGTCAAAAAATACCCGTCCATTGCAGGTATTTGTGTTGAGCAGATTAGCTCGGCGCAGGCGCTTGTCCACCCAATAAAACCGGGGGCTTCACCGTCAGCTTATTGGCGACAGAGGCTTGGCTTTTCGGGTCAGGCCGGCCCTCGCGCGCGCATGAAATCGCCCCAGCGGCGCACCAGGTAGTTGTGCTCGTCCATCACCGCGTTCCACACCGCGATGTGGCCCATACGCTGTTCATAGGAGCCGCCGTCGCGCACCTCGCCCCGGTCGATCAGCGGCAGGCCATCGCTGCCCGGCAGTTCTTCACGGGCGGGCTTGCCGGCGTACCAGTAATCCCACTCGGCGGCGCTCAAATGGTCGCGCGTGCGGGCCGGGTTGCCGATGTAATACCCCTGACGCGCCATCACCGCACCGGGCCAGCCGGACAGCCACCAGTTGAGGTACGCGTAGGCGGCATCCAGCACCGGGCCCTGGGCATGGCGCGATAACGACAAACCGCCGAACCAGGCGCGATAGCCTTCGCGCGGCACCGCCAGGCGGTACTTCACACCGGCGCGATGCAGGCGCATCAAGGTTGGAGACCACAGGCTCTGGATATCGATACTGGGGCTGAGCATCAGTTGCGCGGCTTCTTCGTCGTCTGACCAGAACGCCGCGAAGTGCCCCTCCTTCTGCTTGCGCACCAGGATGTCGGCGAGCACATCGATGTCCTCGATGCTCATATTGCCGATGTCGCGGAAACTGGCGAGCCCGGCGCCCTGCACCGCCAGCGCGGCATCCAGTGCGCCAATGGCGGCGTCGCTTTGCAGTGCGGTGCGCGCGCGCCACGCCGGGTCCAGCAGCCAGCCCCAACTTTCGTTGCCCCGGCAAAAGCCTGCGGGCAGACGCTCGGGGCGGTAGGCAAAACTGTCGGCGTTGTGGGTCAGGGGCAGCATGCTGATACGTTCGGTCACGGTGCTGCCGAGGCTGCCGTCGTGCTGCACGAACAGCCGCTCGCTGGGCACGCTGCCACTGCCCAGGCGGTCGTTGGGGCTCAGGCGCCCGCGCTTGGGCAAGTCGTTGATCTCGTGCCATAGCGCGATGCGGCGCGTATCGATAGGCTGGATCGCCCGCGCCGGCCAGACGAAGTCGACGTTGTGAAACCATTGATCGTAAAGGTCGTAACTGTCGGGCTGCATCACCGCAATACGCTGGGCCTGCTCGACATCGTGCACCTGATAGACCAGGCGAATGCCAAGTTCCTGCTCGGCCCGCACGCGCAAACATTCGAGCAATGTCACCGAGGTGCCGAGGACGCGCAGTGTGATCATCGGGCCAACCGCCGGGAAAACACCTCGAAAGAACGACGCAACAGCGCAGGGTCGAGGCCGCGCAGGATAAATACCAAGCGCGATTGCCGGTCGCTGCCCGGCCACGCAGGCAGATGCACCGGCGCGTGCAGGCAATGCTGCACGCCATGAATGACGATGGGGGCGTTACTGGCGTTCACGTTGAGCAGTCCCTTGACCCGGAGGATTCGTTCGCCGTGGCATCTTAGCAGCATCGACAACCACACCCCGAACCCTACCCAGTCCAGCGGCTGCTCGAAGGTCAGGCAGCACACCTGCGCCGCGCCATGGGAGGCGGTGGTGGATCGATGCAGTTGCCAGCGTTGCACTTCATCGGCGGGCTCGGCGCTGCGCAGGCCTTCGCCGAGCAGCAATTGGTCGCCGCTGTGAATGGCGTGGGTGTCGAGGATCGGCGTACCGGCGTTGAGCGCCTGCAAGTGCGCACGCAGCGGGGCGCAATCACCGGCCAGGTCGGTTTTGCTCAGCAGCAGGCGGTCGGCGGCGGCCACTTGGGCCAGCCATTCCGGGTGCAGGCGTTCTTGCAGGGCGGCGTGGCTGGCGTCCACCAAGGTGATCACCAGGCCGATATGGAAACGCCCGCGCAGTTGCACGTCGTTGTTGAGTGTGGCGAGGATCGGCGCCGGGTCGGCCAGGCCGGTGGTTTCCAGGATCACGCGCTTGAACGCCGGAATTTCACCGCGTTCGCGGCGCTGCAACAGGGCCAGCAGCGCGTCTTTCAACTCGCCGCGAATCGAACAACACACACAGCCGCTGGGCAGCAACACAGTGTCCGGGGCCACTTCTTCCACCAGCAGATGGTCGATGCCCACATCGCCGAATTCGTTAATCAGTAACGCGGTGTCGCCCAGGCTTTCACCCTCCAACAGGCGCTTTAGCAAGGTGGTTTTGCCGCTGCCGAGGAAGCCGGTGATGACGTTCAGGGCCATGCTCATGGGGCGGACTCCAAGTGATCCAACAGCGTCGCATCGAGGGGGTCTAACGCACGGCCGAGCATGCTTTCGGCCGCTTGCCAGAGTTGATCCAGGCCGCTGGCCAGGGCTTGTTTGCCGGTGGCGCCGATCAGTAAATAAGAGGCGCCCTGGAAATCTTCGACCTTGAGCCGGAACACCGCCAGCACCTGATTGATCGCGGCGATGCGGCGCAGCCGTTCCCGGCGCCTTGGCAACTCATCGCCCAAGGGGTCGCTCCAGTGCAGGTCTTCACCCAGCAGTCCGCAGAGTCCACACATCGCTATACCCCGCTCATGGCATGACGTCGCCGGCGTTCGGGCCAAGCGTCTGGCCGACAAACAGATTGCCGCCCGGCTCGCTGGCGAGCAGCACGGCGGTGGGCGCCACTTCATCGGCCAGGCCGAAGCGACCCAGGGGCAGCTCGGCGGCTTTGGCGCGTTTCCAAGCCTCGCTGATCCCGCCCACTAACGGCGTTTCGATTGGCCCCGGGGCGATGGCGTTGACCAGCACATTGTCCTTGGCCACTTCCAGGGCCAGGGACTTGGTGAAGCCGATCACCCCGGCCTTGGCGGCGGCGTAGTGAGTCAGCTCGGCGCCGCCCTTGATGCCCAGTTGCGAGGCCACATTGATGATCCGCCCCCAGCGCTGCGCCAGCATGTGCGGCAGGGCGCGCTGACTGGCGACGAACACGCTGGTGAGGTCGACGCGCAGCATGTCGTTCCACATTTCGAGGGTCAGATCGACACAACGCGCCTGGGTCAGCATGCCGGCGTTGTTGACCAGGATATCGATGCCGCCGAACTGCTCGACACACCGGTCGACCCCGGCCTGAGCGCCTTCTAGCGTGCCGACATCGGCCACACACTCGACCACCTCGGCGCCCAGGTTGCGGCAGGTGATCGCGGTTTCGGCGAGGCTGGCGGCGTTGCGGTCGGCCAATAACAGACGCGCGCCTTCAACCGCATAAGCGCGGGCGATGGCGGCACCAATGCCGCTGCCGGCACCGGTGATCACAGCGCGACGATCAGTGAGTTGGGGCATATCCATTCTCCAGAAACAAACACAATTCCAATGTGAGAGGGGCCTGCCCCGATTGCAGGGGGTCAGCCAGGGCAGCTGTGTCTGACCCACCACCATCGGGGGGCAAGCCCCCTCCCACAGTTGAAGCGAGTACATCCGTCAGGCCAGTGACATTCCAATGTGGGAAGGGCTTGCCCCCTACCACCGTTGAAGCGAGTACATCCGTCAGGCCAGTGACATTCCAATGTGGGAGGGGGCTTGCCCCCGATTGCAGTGGTTCAGCCAGCACAGATGTATCTGGCGCACCACCATCGGGGGCAAGCCCCCTCCCCCCCATCAGTCAGGCCAGCGTACGGTCAGGCCACCGTCGATGACGATGCTCTGGCCGGTAAGGTAGCTGGACGCATCACTGGTCAAGAACTGCACCAGCGACGCCACTTCATCGGCGCGCCCTACCCGGCCCAGCGGAATAGCGCGGGCGGCTTTGGCCAGGCCTTCGGGGCCGAGGGAGTTTTTGGCGTCCAGGGACTGCGGCGTCTCGATCAGGCCCGGGATCACCGCATTGCAGCGAATGCCCAGAGGCGCCAGTTCCACCGCCAGCGAACGGCACAACCCCGGCACTCCAGCCTTGGCGGCGGCGTAGTGGCTGTGGTCCTGCCAGCCGTACACGCCGCCGGCAATCGACGAAATCGCCACCAACGCACCGCCCTCGTTCATATGCCGACTGGCAGCGCGAAAGGTGCGCATGACGCCAGTCAGGTCGACGTTGAGCATCTCGTCCCACAGCGCATCGGTCATGTCCAGCAACGGTGCGCGACGCAGCAGGCCGGCGTTGGCCACCGCGTAGTCGAGCCGACCGAAATGCTGCACAGCCTGCGCGGCCAAGGCGTCCACCGAGGCGGTGTCGCCCACGTCCAGCGGCAACATCAGGCAGACGCCACCGGCTTCTTGCACCAGGCTCACAGTGATCTGCGGGTCATGGGGATCAGCCGGAAAATACCCGCCCACCACTGTCACGCCATTGCGCGCATAGGCCACGGCCAGGGCTTGGCCGATGCCGCTGGCGGCACCGGTAATCAAGGCAACTTTACGATTCATCGAATACTCCTTACTGCACGGTTTCCGGGCGGACATGGCGGGCGGCAAACATCAGCGCACCGGACAGGAAGCACGGCACCGCACCGAACCACAGCGCCGCGGTCTGCCAGTCGCTGCCGGCGGACAGCACTTGAGTGGCACCAAAGCCTGCGACCACCGCACCGATGGGCCCCATGGCATGGATGATCGCGCCGCCAGTGGCGCGAATGCTGGTGGGGAAACTTTCACTGATAAAGAACAGCGCCGCCGAGTACGGCCCGATCAGGAAGAACAGGCCCAGGCTGTACAAGCCCACCACCATGGCCATATTGCTCGGGCCGAACAGCATGCCGGCGAACGACAGACCGCCGAGCATCCAGCCCAGGCCGATCACATTGCGGCGGCCGATCTTATCGCCCATCCAGCCATGGCTGAGGTAGCCGCAGTAACCCACCAGGTTCGACAGCACCAGGATGATCAGCGAGTTCTCGAACGAGATGTGGTGCACGCTGACGATCACCGACGTGCCCAGCACACTGAACACCTGGATCGCCGCCCAGTTGAGCAACAGCGCGGCGCCGATCACCAGGGTGGCGCGGCGTGCCGGGCCACGGAACGCGGCTTTGAGCCCGGCCTTGCTGTGTTCGTCGTAGTCCACGCCGTAGGTGGCGGCGACGTTCTGCGCTTCGTTCACCGCGCCACTTTTACGCAGTTCGCTGATGCGCTGATGGATCTGGAACTGCGGGCTCTCCTTGAGCTTGCGCGCCATGATTGCAATCACAATGGCCGGGATCGCCGCGAAGATAAAACACCCCTGCCAACCGATGATCGGCAGCAACAAGGCGGTCAACCCCGCCGCAATCAGTGCCCCTACCGGCCAGCCGCCCTGCACCAGGCTGTAGATGAAACCGCGCCGCTTGGTCAGTCGTGGGTCTTCCGACGCGCCATACAGCTCGGTGAGGTAGGTGGCGTTGACGGTTTCTTCGGCATAACCCAGACCGCCCAACGAACGGATCAGAATCAGCGGCGACTTGCCCCACGCCCCGCCGATCGCGGTCAGCGCCGAACACAGCGCCGAACCGGCCACGGTGAAAATAATCCCTTTGCGCCGCCCCAGTTTGTCGACGATAGGGCCGATGGCCAGGGCGACCACGGCGGTGCCCACCGCTACCCAGGTCGCGATCTCGGCTTGCTCCACTTCACCCCAGCCGAAGTGCCGGCCGATCTCCGGCAGCAAGGTGCCGAACAGAATGAAGTCGTACACCGCAAACACCCAGGCGAAAAACGCGATCCAGGTGGCGAAGCGCACTTCCTGGGACGTCAATTGCCGGGGTTTCCAACCGGTCAGGTCAAGCTTGTTGTAGATGGACATGGGTGGCGCCTCAAGGGGTGGGGTCAGGAACGCGGTTGGCGACGGATAAAGTCGTCGGCGATTTCATCGAACGTGACAAAACGCACGCCGGCATGGCTCTGGATGTGTTCGATCAAGCGTTCGAGCATCAGCAGCACTTGCGGGCGGCCGGATACGTCGGGGTGGATGGTCATGGTGAACACCGCGTGTTCGTGTTCGCGGTAGACCCAGTCGAACTGGTCGCGCCACATTTCTTCGAGGTGACGCGGGTTGACGAAGCCGTGGCTGTTGGGGGCTTTCTTGATGAACATCATCGGCGGCAGGTCATCCAGGTACCAGTTGGCCGGGATCTCTACCAAGTCGGTTTCTTCACCGCGTACCAGCGGTTTCATCCAGGTGTCGGGGTGCTGGCTGTAGTCGATCTTGGTCCAGCTGTCGCCCTTGCGTACGTAGTAGGGGTGGAAGTCGTTATGCATCAGGCTGTGGTCGTACTTGATGCCTTTTTTCAGCAACAGCTCGTTGGTGACCTTGCTGAATTCCCACCACGGCGCAACGTAGCCGGTGGGGCGTTTGCCGGTGACTTGGGTGATCAGTTCGATGGACTTGTCGAGGACGATTTCTTCCTGCTCGGCGGTCATCGCAATCGGGTTTTCGTGGCTGTAGCCATGCACGCCGATTTCGTGGCCGGCATCGGCGACGGCCTTCATCTGCTCGGGGAACGTCTCCATCGAGTGGCCGGGGATAAACCAGGTGGTGCGCAGGCCGTAGCGTTCGAACAGTTTGAGCAGGCGCGGCGCGCCGACTTCGCCGGCGAACAGGCCGCGAGAGATGTCATCCGGCGAGTCCTCGCCGCCGTAGGAACCGAGCCAGCCGGCGACGGCATCAACGTCGACGCCAAATGCACAAAGGATGTCTTTAGCCATGGTGTATCTCCTTAAACGTTAAGTACGGATTCGACGGACAACGCGGCGCGCAGCAGGCGCGCGTCCTCCCCCATCGGGGCGCTGAGCAGCATCCCGGTGGGCAGGCCCAAGGCATCGCGGCCGCTGGGCAAGGTCACGCCGGGCATGTCCAGCAGGCTGCCGGGCATGGTCAGGCGCAGGGTGGCGAGGTTGGTGGTGGCGAACAGATCGTCTTCGGCTTCCACAGGCGCCAGGGCCGGGGCGACGTGGGCGACGGTGGGCGTGATCAGGATCGCGCCGTCGAGGTCGTCGACCAGTTGGAGTTGCAGGCGTTGGCGTGCCTCGATCAGGCCGATCAACTGGCTGGCGGGCAGCCCGCGCGCGGTTTCGAGGCGGCGGCGCACCCGTGGATCGAGTTGCGCGGCGTCGGCGCTGTCGAGCAGGGCTTGGTGCAGGGCGAAGGCTTCGAAGGCGCCGAGCCAGCCATGTTGCTGGATCAGTTCCAGTGCGCCTTTGAAAGTCGGGCTTTCACGGTTTTCGATCAGCGCACCGGCGGCCTTGAGTTGCTCCACGGCGCGCAGCAGGTTATTGCCTACGGCCGGTTCAACGTGGCTCAGCACGCTGTGCTCCAGCACAAACCGCTGACCCTTTAGACTGCGTGCGGTATGGGTGTGCGTGCGGCCGTGAAGGATATCGTCGAGGGTCAGGGCATCGCGCACGCTACGCGCCAGCGGGCCGAGACTGTCGAGGGTGCGAGCCAAAGGGAACACACCGTCGCGGTTATAGCGCCGACTGCTGCTGCGATACCCCACCAGGCCATTGAAGGCCGAGGGGATGCGGATCGAGCCGGCGGTGTCGGTGCCCATGGCGATCGGCACGATTCCAGCGGCGACGGCCACCGCCGAACCGGACGACGAACCACCGGGGATACGCGGCTGATCGCTGGCATGGGGATTGTGCGGCGTGCCGAAATGCGGGTTCAGGCCCAGGCCGGAATACGCCAGTTCACTGAGGTTGGTCTTGCCCACGCTGACCATGCCGGCGCGGCACAACAGGCCGACAACGGGGGCATCGAGCGCGGCGGCGGGGGCATTGCGACGGTAGGCGGCACCGGCGGTGGTGACGCTGCCGGCCATGTCAAACAGGTCTTTCCAGGCCAGCGGCACGCCGTCGAACAGGCTCAATGGCTGACCGGCACGCCAGCGGGCAGCGGCGGCTTCGGCTTCACGGCGTGCGCGGTCGGCGGTGAGGCTGATAAACACGCTGCTGGCCCGCAGGGCTAGGTCAAGCGAGTGCTCCAGAGCTTGCACCGGGTCGCTGCGACCGTGGGCGAAATCCTCGGCCATTGATGTGGCATCTGACATCAGCGCAGTCCTTTTAAAACGTACATATTCATAAAATGTACATTTTACAAAGGCAGCTTTCGTGCCAGCCTTGGGTGATCTATTGGCGCTTTCCGGGTCGTTAACGCTAGAGATAGCGGACTAGAGCCCTTTCAGGGTTGCAGAATAATCCGACAAGCAGAGGAGAAGTGACTTAGGCTCAAATAATGTATCTTTTATTAATAAGTACATTTTGGTGCAGAAAAGTAACAACGATCCGTTTCAGGCCCCAAAAAAGTGCCCACAACGTGGCGCAGAGTGACACCCACATCTATGAGAGAATCCCCGGCCATCGTCCTACAGGCTCTTGAGAAATCGATGAAAGCAGCGTCTGCCTCGGCCTCCCGTTACGCGATGATTCACCAGGTGTTGCGTGATGCGATCGTCAACGGCACTGCCCGCCATGGGCTGGTGTTGCTGGAAGCGCCCCTGGCCGAATTGTTCGGCACCAGCCGCGTGCCGGTACGCCGGGCGTTGGACCTGCTGCATGAAGAAGGGCTGATTTGCCGTTTCAATGGCCGCGGTTACCTGATCAATCCCGAAGGCCTGGCCATGGAGCCGCTGCGCCTGCCCTTGAGCGCTGCGCACCTGGGCTTGAACGGCGAAGATGAGTTGGTGGACACACGACCGTTGGGCGAACGGATCGTCGATGAAATCGGCGCGGCGCTGTCCACCTGCATCGCCTTCGGCCATTACCGCCTGGATGAACAGGCGGCCGCCGAACACTACGGCGTCAGCCGCGCGGTGGTGCGTGAAGCGCTGATGCGTCTGCGCGACCGTGGCCTGGTGGAAAAGGAGCCCTACTCCCAATGGCTGGCCGGCCCATTGACAGCCCGGGAAGTGACCGAGGATTACGAACTGCGCGCCTGCCTGGAGCCCGAAGCCTTGCGCCAGAGCGCGCCGAACCTCGACCGCGAGGTGCTGCAAGCCATGCTGCAACGGGTGCTGGAGGCCCAGAGCACTCCGCACTGCAGCCTGGAAGCCATCGAGCGCATCGAAGAGGACTTGCACCAGCACTGCCTGGCCGGTCTGCAAAACCGCAAGATCGCGGCGTTGATCCGCCAGGGCCAGAGCCCGATGATCATCAGCCGGATATTCCACGGTTTGCTGGGGATCGGCGCCGATCCGTCAATGCTTGCCGAACATCGCTTGATTCTCGAACTGCTGCTGCACGGAGCCTTCGATGCCGCCGCGCTGAACCTGCGCGAGCACTTGCAGCGGGCGCGACAGCGAATGTTGCAGCGCTTGAAAGTACTCTCGGTGCTGCCAGAACAGCCGCTCCCGGCCTACCTTCATAAAATCAGCTGACCCCATGGCCGGATCGCCGCCGTAATTTTATGCAATATGTTGCTATCGCAACCCCACCATTGAAACCACCGCTACCTCGCCCCATCTAAGCACCATACTTCCTGATGCAGGTGCCCCATGAGCGACCAGCAAGAATTTCCCGATTACGACCTCAACGATTACGCCGACCCCGAAAACGCTGAATCCCACTCGTCCAATACCGGCCTGGCCCTGCCTGGGCAGAACCTGCCGGACAAGGTCTATATCATCCCGATCCACAACCGGCCGTTTTTCCCCGCGCAAGTGTTGCCGGTGATCGTCAATGAAGAGCCTTGGGCCGAAACCCTGGAACTGGTGAGCAAGTCCGAGCACCACTCCCTGGCCCTGTTCTTTATGGACACGCCGCCGGAAGACCCGCGCCACTTCGACACCTCCAGCCTGCCGCTGTACGGCACCCTGGTGAAGGTGCATCACGCCAGCCGCGAAAACGGCAAGCTGCAATTCGTCGCCCAGGGCCTGACCCGCGTGAGGATTCGCACCTGGCTCAAGCACCATCGCCCGCCGTACCTGGTGGAAGTCGAATACCCACACCAGCCGTCCGAGCCGACCGACGAGGTCAAGGCTTACGGCATGGCGCTGATCAACGCGATCAAGGAGCTGCTGCCCCTCAACCCGTTGTACAGCGAAGAGTTGAAGAACTACCTCAACCGCTTCAGCCCCAACGACCCATCGCCGCTGACCGACTTCGCCGCCGCACTGACCTCCGCCACCGGCAACGAACTGCAGGAAGTGCTGGACTGCGTGCCCATGCTCAAGCGCATGGAAAAAGTGCTGCCGATGCTGCGTAAGGAAGTCGAAGTCGCGCGCCTGCAAAAAGAGCTGTCCGCCGAAGTGAACCGCAAGATCGGCGAGCATCAGCGCGAGTTCTTCCTCAAAGAACAGCTCAAAGTCATCCAGCAGGAACTGGGTTTGACCAAGGACGACCGCAGCGCGGACGTCGAGCAATTCGAGCAGCGCCTGGAAGGCAAAGTACTGCCAGCCCAGGCGAAAAAACGCATCGATGAAGAACTCAACAAACTGTCGATCCTGGAGACCGGCTCGCCGGAATACGCGGTCACCCGCAACTACCTGGATTGGGCCACGTCGGTGCCGTGGGGCGTGTACGGCAAGGACAAACTCGACCTTAAGCACGCGCGCAAGGTGCTGGATAAACACCACGCGGGCCTTGACGACATCAAGAGCCGTATCCTCGAGTTCCTCGCGGTGGGCGCCTATAAAGGCGAAGTCGCCGGTTCCATTGTGCTGCTGGTGGGCCCGCCGGGCGTGGGCAAGACCAGTGTCGGCAAATCCATCGCCGAGTCCCTGGGCCGCCCGTTCTATCGGTTCAGCGTCGGCGGCATGCGTGACGAGGCCGAAATCAAGGGCCATCGCCGCACCTACATCGGCGCCCTGCCCGGCAAACTGGTGCAGGCGCTCAAGGACGTGGAGGTGATGAACCCGGTAATCATGCTCGACGAGATCGACAAGATGGGCCAGAGCTTCCAGGGCGACCCGGCGTCGGCGCTGCTGGAAACCCTGGACCCTGAGCAGAATGTCGAATTCCTCGACCACTACCTGGACCTGCGCCTGGACCTGTCCAAGGTGCTGTTCGTGTGCACCGCCAACACCCTGGATTCCATCCCCGGCCCATTGCTCGACCGGATGGAAGTGATTCGCCTGTCGGGCTATATCACCGAAGAGAAAGTCGCCATCGCCAAGCGCCATCTATGGCCCAAGCAGCTGGAAAAAGCCGGCGTGGCGAAAAACAGCCTGACCATCAGCGACGGCGCCCTGCGCGCGCTGATCGACGGTTACGCCCGTGAAGCTGGGGTGCGCCAGTTGGAGAAACAGCTGGGCAAACTGGTGCGCAAAGCGGTGGTCAAGTTGCTGGATGCGCCGGACAGCGTGATCAAGATCGGCAACAAAGACCTGGAAAGCTCCCTGGGCACGCCGGTGTTCCGTAATGAACAAGTGTTGTCCGGCACTGGGGTCATCACCGGCCTGGCGTGGACCAGCATGGGCGGTGCCACCTTGCCGATCGAGGCGACGCGCATTCACACCCTTAACCGTGGCTTCAAGCTGACCGGCCAGTTGGGTGAGGTGATGAAGGAGTCCGCCGAAATCGCCTACAGCTACATCAGTTCGAACCTGAAGTCTTTTGGCGGCGACCCGAAGTTCTTCGACGAAGCCTTTGTGCACCTGCATGTGCCGGAAGGCGCCACGCCGAAGGATGGCCCAAGTGCTGGTGTGACCATGGCCAGCGCCCTGCTGTCCCTGGCCCGAAACCAACCGCCGAAGAAAGGCGTGGCCATGACCGGCGAACTGACACTGACCGGGCATGTGCTGCCAATTGGCGGAGTGCGCGAAAAAGTAATCGCCGCGCGGCGCCAGAAGATTCATGAACTGATCCTGCCGGAGCCCAATCGCGGCAGTTTCGAAGAATTGCCGGAGTACCTGAAGGAAGGCATGACGGTGCATTTCGCCAAGCGCTTTGCGGATGTGGCGAAGGTGCTGTTCTGATAGACCGTTGGCGCGTGCACTGGCCTCATCGGGGGCAAGCCCCCTCCCACAGGTTGAGTTGTGAACCCATTCAAGTGTGGGAGGGGGCTTGCCCCCGATGACGTAAGTGGCCGCAACCTGTATCCACCTTGTAACACCTTGTCTTATCTTCGGTTATGCTCGGTCTTCGTCGCCAAACAACGGAGCCCTCATGACCGCTGCCCGCCTGCTTCTCCCCTTGAGCCTTGCCCTGCTGGCCGCCTGCGCCAGCGCTCCCAAGCAAAACGTCACCGTGGAAAACCAGAGCGCCTGCCCGCTTCAGCTGAAAACCGGGCAAAACCTGATCCTTACCCTGCCCAGCAACCCCACTACTGGTTACCGCTGGGCGATCCAGGATTCGGCCGGCGGCGTGCTGCGTGCGCTGAGCCCCGAGGTCTACAGCAGCAGCGAATCCGGGGTGATCGGCGGCGGCGGCCAGTCGACCTGGCGGTTCCAGGCTTTCGCGCCGGGTCAGGGTCGCTTGCGCCTGACCTCCCAGCAGCCCTGGGAGCCGGAAGCCGAACCCGTTGAAGCCTTCGACTGCGCCATTACGGTGAACTGATATGCCGTGGCTGATTCTTGCGCTGATGGGCGCCGGCACTTTTATCTACGGCCTGACCACCCACGCCACGCTGCTGTGCCTGCTGGTCAAACCCTTGCCGGTCCTGGCACTGCTGGGCTGGCTGCACGATGCGCCGCCCACCGACTATCGCCGCTGGATCAGCCTGGGGCTGATTTTCTCGCTGGTGGGGGATGTTCTGCTGGCCTGGCCGGGGGACCTGTTTATCTTTGGCCTGGGCGCGTTTCTGTTGGCGCACTTGGCGTACCTCAAGGCCTACTTCAGCGATTGCCGCCGCTTGGCGCCGCTGCCGTTGATCCTCGCGCTGGGCGTGGGAGCGGTGCTGTTGAGCCTCCTGATTTCCCATGGCCTGGGGGATTTGTTAATACCTGTGGTGGTTTATGCCCTGGTGATCAGCGCCATGCTCTGGCGCGCGCTGGCCCGCTTGGGCGGTGATGTGCCCAAGCGTTCGGCGCTGCTGGCCGCGGCGGGGGCCGCATCCTTTGTGTTTTCCGACACGCTGATCGGCATCAATCGGTTCGTGGTCGCGTTCGAGGCCGCGCCGTATTTGCTGATTACCACCTATTGGCTTGGCCAGTGGGGAATTACAGCCGCGGCATTCTCAGTAAGCGCCTCTAAGCGCACTCTTTAAACTCAATCAATAAAACACTCATTAGACAATTCAGCGCGAAACCTTATATCAAATCCGTCTATCAAACTGTCATAGTTGACAGTATTCCAATTTTCAAACCCAGAATAGATTACTTATACGTCCAACATGTAATGTTTATTCAGAAAATTGGAGACTAAAATCATGAGAAACCAAAAGAACGCAAATGGAGAATTTTCGGGTACTATTTCCAAGAATGATGCGCCCACAGACTTCGTCGGCGAGAGCTTTTACTTATATTATGACGACAGGGAACTTGAGATCTATGCAGGGGATAAGGTTTCCGAAAATCGTTGGTCGTCAATAACCTTGACACTGACCCCAAACATTGTTGCAGGCAAACATGTTTTAGATAACTTTTCCAGTTTCAGAAGCGCCATGGTAGTTCCAGCAGAACCTGATAGCCTTCAAAACTACGAAGGCACCCTTGATATCACACCTGATCATACTAATCGACATTACAAAGGCAAACTTTCCCTCACTGCCAAAAGCAATGGTTCAGACACTTACAAAATAGACGCAACGTTTGATCTCCAAGAATCAACTTAGCTACCGTCATTACCCACCGCTTACGAAGACTGCACCCGCTAACGAGCCCGTGCAGTCTTATCTGAATCGATAGTGGCTTTCAGACAAACCGCGCACTCCTCCTTCAACTTGGCTAAAATGCCGGCCTTTCCCCCAACGTCGCCGGAACAACCGTGAGCCAAGAACCCGATCGCCTGTTCGCCCAGCCCCTGCCCCAGGTGCCGGACTTCGCCTTTAACGAGGATGTAGTGCGGGTGTTTCCCGACATGATCAAACGCTCGGTGCCTGGGTATCCGACCATTGTCGAGAACCTCGGCGTGCTGGCCGCGCAGTTTGCCCAACCCCACAGCGTGCTCTACGACCTGGGCTCATCCCTCGGCGCGGTGACTCAGGCTCTGCGGCGCCATGTGCGCACCGAGGGCTGCTCGGTGATCGCGGTGGATAACTCGGCGGCGATGGTCGAGCGCTGTCGCGAATACCTCAATGGCCAGGACTCGATGTTTCAGGAGTTGCTGCCGGTGCAGGTGGTCGAGGGCGATATCCTCGCGTTGCAGTTCCAGCCGGCTTCGGTGGTGGCGCTGAACTTCACCTTGCAGTTCATCGCCCCCGAGGAGCGCCTGGCGTTGCTCGGCCGCATTCGTCAGGCACTGTTGCCGGGCGGCGCGCTGATCCTCTCGGAAAAGCTGCGCTTCGATGACCTGGAAGAACACGCACTGCTCACCGACCTGCATGTGGCGTTCAAACGCGCCAACGGCTATAGCGAACTGGAAATCGCCCAGAAACGCAGCGCCATCGAAAACGTCATGAAGCCCGACAGCCTCGAAGAACACCGCGAACGCCTGCTGGCGGCCGGGTTCTCGAAAGTCGTGCCGTGGTTCCAGTGTCTTAACTTTGCCTCGTTGATTGCCTTGCCATGATTGATCTGTCCCCCCTCGCCCGCCATCTGGTCGGCACGCCCCTGGCCGTCTGGGCCCAGGGCCTGCAGGCGCAACTCGACAGCAAAATGGAGAAAGGCCACGGCGACCTCGCGCGCTGGCAGAGCGCGCTGGACGCACTGCCGACCCTAGCGCCCGACCACGTCGATCTGCTGAACGGCCTGACCCTGGACGCCGACTGCGACGACGCCACCCGCACGCAGATGCACACCGCACTCATGGGCCTGAGCCCCTGGCGCAAAGGCCCGTTCCATTTGTTCGGCGTGCACGTGGACACCGAATGGCGCTCGGACTGGAAGTGGTCGCGGGTGGCGCCGCACCTGAACCTCAAGGGCAAGCGCATCCTCGACGTCGGCTGCGGCAACGGCTACTACATGTGGCGCATGCTCGGCGCCGGTGCCGACAGCGTGATCGGCGTGGACCCCAACTGGTTGTTCTTCTGCCAGTTCCAGGCGGTGCAACGCTACCTGTCCGAGCCCAAAGCCTGGCACCTACCGTTCCCGTTCGAAGACCTGCCGCCCAACCTGGAAGGCTTCGACACGGTGTTTTCCATGGGCGTTTTCTACCACCGCCGCTCGCCCATCGAGCACTTGCTGGCGCTCAAGGACACACTGGTCAAGGGCGGCGAGCTGGTGCTGGAAACCTTGGTAGTGGAAGGCGATCAGCAGCAAGTGCTGGTGCCGGAAGATCGCTACGCGCAGATGCGCAACGTGTGGTTCCTGCCCTCGGTGCCGGCGTTGATGCTTTGGCTGCGGCGTGCCGGGTTCAGTGATGTGCGGTGTGTGGATGTGAGTGTGACCACGGTGCAGGAACAACGGGGGACGGAATGGATGAAGTATCAATCCCTCAGCGATTTCCTCGATCCGGATGATCACAGCAAGACCATTGAAGGGCTGCCGGCGCCTATGCGGGCCGTCATCATCGCCAAAAAGTAAGCCCCCGTCCCGCTGGAAAAATAAAGCTCAAAATATGGGAGGGGGCTTGCCCCCGATTTCAGAGTGTCGGTCAGCATAGCCTTAGCTGACCCGCCGTCATCGGGGGCAAGCCCCCTCCCACATTTGATCTGCTGTGTTCTTTAGAGGGCGGGTTTGGCACGGCGCGCTTTGAAGAATTCGCTCAGCACCGTGCCGCACTCTTCAGCCAGTACACCGCCTTCAAACAACACCCGATGATTCAAAAAGGCCTGGGTAAAAAACTGCCCCTGGCTCTGCACGATCCCCGCCTTAGGCTCCAATGCGCCGTACACCACTCGTGCGATGCGTGAATGCACGATCAAACCGGCGCACATGCTGCACGGCTCCAGGGTCACATACAGCGTACTGCCGGGCAGGCGGTAGTTGCTGACGGCCTGGGCGGCGGCGCGGATGGCGACCATTTCGGCGTGGGCGCTAGGGTCGTTACCGCTGATGGGGCAATTAAAGCCTCGTCCGATGATTTCACCGTCTTGCACCAGCACTGCGCCGACCGGCACCTCACCCAGCGCTGCGCCTTGGGCGGCGAGGGCCAGGGCTTCACGCATAAAGTCCTGGTCCCGGCTGCGGTCGATGATCGCGGTGGGGCGAAACTGACGCATCACGCCACCTCGATGGCGGCCATCAGGCCAGTTTCCATATGGTCGATCACATGGCAGTGGAACATCCATACCCCCGGGTTATCCGCCACCAACGCCACCCGGGCGCGCTCGTTCTTGCCCAGCAGGTAGGTGTCGGTGAAATACGGGATCACCTTGTGGCGGTTCGAGGCGATCACCTTGAAACTCATGCCGTGCAGGTGGATCGGGTGCTGGTACTGGGTCATGTTCTTCAATTCGAAAATGTAGCTCTTGCCCTTTTGCAGCGTGGCGATCGGGCGGTCGGCGCAGGTCTTGTCGGTGATGTCCCAGGCCTGGCCGTTGATCTGCCACAGGCTCGGCGGCTTACCGTTGTCCACATTGACCGAGACCGAACCAACCCACTCGAAATTGAAGTTGAGTTTCTCGGCATTGGCCAGGTCCGGCTCGCTGATCGGGTTGGCCGGCAGCGCCGGTGGCCAATCGGTGGGCGCGTCGGTATTGGCCACTGAGCGGAAGGTGCCCAGGCGCACCGGGCCGTTGCGGATCGACAGTTCTTCACCCGCCGCCGGCGCCTTGACCGCCAGGCAGATACGCATGCCCGGGCCCAGCCAGTACTCCTTGCCCAGCGGGCGCGGTTCGATAGGGTTGCCATCCAACGCGTAGATGCGCGCTTCGACGTCGGGAATATTGATGCGATAAGTCAGGGTGTTATCCAGGTTGAGCAGACGCACACGGGTGATCTGCCCGGCCGGCAAGTCGATCACCGCCTGGGACACACCGTTGATCGTCGACAAGCGCCCGGCCGTACCGCCACGCGCCGCTTCGCGGGGGATGCTGAAGGCGACAAACGCGCCCTCTTCGTCCACGTGCCAGCTCTTGAGGCTCAGGGTGCATTCGTGTTTGAAACCGGTAGGCTCGCGCTCTTCGATGATCAGCGGGCCCACCAGGCCACGGCCGAGTTCTTCGCTGCTGTTGACGTGAGGGTGGTACCAGTAGCTGCCGGCGTCGGGCACGCGGAACTTGTAGTCGAAGTATTCGCCAGGCAGCACCGGCAACTGCGAGACGTAGGGCACGCCGTCCATTTCCAGCGGCAGGCGGATGCCATGCCAGTGGATGGTGGTGGCGACTGGCAAGTGGTTGATAAAGCGCACCCGCAGCCACTCACCCTGGCGCACGCGCAACTCGGTGCCCGGCGCCGACGGGCCGAACGCCCAGGCCTCGGTCTTGTGTCCCGGCACCAGCTCAACATCCAGCGGCGCCGCGATCAGTTCGTAATCGTGCCCCGCCTCGGCTTCGGCGACTTTCCCCAGCCAGTAGCGGTAGCCGCCACCGGCACCGACACCTACTACAGCCAGGCCTGCAAGACCACCCAGGATTTGTCGACGGGAAAAGGATCGGGACACAACAACCTCGCGTATCGGCCAGCAGGCGCATAGCCTGCAAAGGGCGGATACGATACACCCACACGGGCTAAACAGTAAGGGTTCTCATGTGGGAGGTGACGCCCTCCCACATTGCAGCTTGGCTGTTTTTAGTGCTTGGCGGCGGCCAGGATCAGGGCCTTCATTTCGGCAACCGCGCCTTTGAAGCCGACGAACAGCGCGTGGGCCACCAGGGCATGGCCGATGTTCAGTTCGTTAATGCCCTTGATCGCGGCGACGGCCTCGACGTTGTGGTAGTGCAAACCGTGGCCGGCATTGACGATCAAGCCTTCATTGAGACCGCAGTTCACGCCTTCGATAATGCGTTGCAGCTCGTCTGCGACCTCCGTCGGAGTGGTGGCATCGGCGTAGCGGCCAGTATGCAGTTCGATGGCGGGCGCGCCGACGCGGCGCGAGGCCTCGATCTGGCGCGGGTCGGCGTCGATAAACAACGACACTTCGCTGCCGATCTTCGACAAACGCTGCACCGCGGCCTTGATCCGCGCTTCCTGGCCAGCCACATCCAGGCCGCCCTCGGTGGTGAGTTCCTGGCGGGTTTCCGGCACCAGGCAGATATGTGCCGGGCGGATGCGCTCGGCGAACGCCATCATTTCTTCGGTGACGCCCATTTCGAAATTCATGCGGGTTTGCAGCACGTCCTTGAGCAGCAGCACGTCGCGTTCCTGGATGTGCCGACGGTCTTCGCGCAAGTGCACGGTGATGCCGTCGGCGCCCGCTTCTTCGGCGTCCAGCGCGGCCTTGACCGGATCGGGGTAGCGAGTGCCCCGGGCCTGGCGCAGGGTAGCGACGTGGTCGATGTTGACGCCAAGAAGAATGCGATTGCTGGTGGTCACGGAAGCGCTCCTGAAAAGGGGAAAGAAACGCTGCACAGCATACACGGGGATGTCAGGGCTTTCGAAACAACTCGCGACTGACCAGCGGCCGCCCGCCCAGGTGCACGGCCAGGGCCTGGCGCATCAGGCGCTTGGCGGCGGACAAGGCGCCGGGCGCGGTCCAGTCGGCTTCGCTCATGGCCAGCAGCTCGGTGCCCTGAAATAGACCGGGTTGCAGCAAGTAGACGCGCTCCAGCCCCGCGTCCACTTGCAGGCGATACATACCATCGGCGGCGATGGGTTCGCCGTGCAGGTCGTTGTTCAGCTCAAAGCCGTAACCCAGGTCGTCCAGCAGACGCCATTCGAAGGCGCGCAGCAACGGCTCCAATGGACGACCTTCGGCCAGGGCCAGCAACGTGGCGGCGTAGTGATCGAAGACCGCCGGGTGCGGATCTTCGGCTGGCAGCAGGCGAATCAGCAGTTCATTGAGGTACAGGCCGCTGAACAGCGCATCGCCATTGAGCCAGGCGCAGGTGCCGACGCTTTCCAGGCGGCCGACGTTCTTCAGCTCGCCCTTGCCGCGAAACTCCACATCCAGCGCCACAAAGGGCCGCGCCAATGTCCCGGCCTTGCCCCGCGCACTGCGCAACACCGCGCGCAGGCGACCTTGCGGGGTGAGGAAATCCACCAGGGCGCTGGTCTCGCGATAGGCACGGCTGTGCAGGACATAGGCGAGTTGGCTGGGAGGTGGGGACTGGGACATGGGTTCTCTATCGTGAAAACAACATAAACCTAATGTGGGAAGGGGCTTGGCCCCGATGGCGGTGGCTCAGTCACGTATTTATTAACTGGTCCACCGCTATCGGGGCCAAGCCCCCTCCCACATTTTTTGCCCTGCGGTGTACTTACAGGTCGCCGTAGCCGAGGGAGCGCAACGCACGCTCGTCATCGGACCAACCGCCTTTCACCTTCACCCACAGGTTGAGCATGATCTTGGAATCGAACAGCAATTCCATATCCTTGCGCGCCTCGGTGCCGATGCGCTTGATGCGCTCGCCCTTGTCGCCAATGATGATTTTCTTCTGGCCGTCGCGCTCGACCAGGATCAACGCATGGATATGCAAGGTCTTGCCCTGCTGCTTGAACTCTTCGATTTCGACGGTGATCTGGTACGGCAGCTCGGCGCCCATCTGGCGCATGATTTTCTCACGCACCAGTTCGGCGGCGAGGAAACGGCTGCTGCGGTCGGTGATCTGGTCTTCCGGGAAGAAGTGTTCGTTCTCCGGCAGGTGCTCGGCGATCACGCGCTCCAGGGCATCGAGGTTGTGGCCGTGCTGGGCGGAAATCGGGATGATCTGGGCGTTCGGCAGTTGTTCCTGCAGCCAGCTCAGGTGCGGCATCAGCTCGGCTTTGTCTTCGATGCGGTCGGTCTTGTTCAGCGCGACGATCAACGGGCCGGTGACGTACTGCACGCGCTCCAGAACCATCTGGTCTTCGTCGGTCCACTTGGTGCGGTCGACCACGAAGATCACCACGTCGACGTCTTTCAACGCGGCCGAAGCGGTCTTGTTCATATAGCGGTTAAGGGCTTTTTCGCCGCCTTTGTGCATGCCCGGGGTGTCGACGTAGACCGCTTGCACATTGCCTTCGGTCTTGATGCCCAGCATGTTGTGGCGGGTGGTCTGCGGCTTGCGCGAGGTAATCGCCAGCTTCTGCCCCAGGATGTGGTTGAGCAGCGTGGACTTGCCCACGTTGGGGCGGCCGACGATGGCAACATAGCCACAGCGTGTTGCGGTTGAATCAGTCATGGCCATTCTCCACGCCCAGGGCAATCAGTGCTGCAGCGGCCGCTACCTGTTCGGCAATACGACGGCTCACACCCTGACCTCGGCTTTTTTCGTTCAGTAAGGTGATTTCACATTCCACGAAGAACACGCGGCAATGGGGCTCACCCTGGATATCCACCACTTCGTAGCGGGGCAGTTCGCAGCCGCGCGATTGCAGGAATTCCTGCAGGCGGGTCTTGGGATCTTTGTTGGTATCGACCAGGGTCAGGCTTTCGATCTCGGAGGTCAGCCATGCGGTGACCCGCTCCTTGGCCGCTTCCATGCCCGCATCCAGGTAGATAGCGCCGATCAGCGCTTCGAGGGCATCGGCCAGGATCGATTCACGGCGGAACCCGCCGCTTTTCAATTCGCCGGAACCCAGGCGCAGGTACTCGCCCAGGCCGAAACCGCGAGCCAGTACGGCCAGGGTTTCGCCCTTGACCAGGCGAGCGCGCAGGCGCGATAGCTGGCCTTCACGGGCTTGGGGGAAGCGCTCGAAAAGGGCTTCACCGGCAACGAAATTGAGGATGGCATCACCGAGAAATTCCAGGCGCTCGTTATTGCGCCCTGCGAAGCTGCGGTGTGTGAGGGCAAGGACCATCAATTCCTGGTCCTTGAAGGTGTAGCCGAGCTGGCGCTCGAGACGACTGAGAGAAACGGTCACGGTTTATCCATAGTGAGTTGGTGGCACCGGCGGCCATCGACGATTGACGCAGTGTTCAAATTCAAATCCTGATGGGTGTTGCATGGGGCGCGAATTGTCCACGCCCCAGAAAAGCATTCGGCGCTGTGTTCACAGCGCCGCTTGTATTACTTGATCAGCCCGACCCGCGAGAAGTTCGGCAGGTGGCTGAGCTTGGGTTCCGGCCAACTCATCCAGACCGCGAAGGCCTTGCCGACGATATTCTGGTCGGGAACCATGCCCAGCAGCTCTTTGGGAATACTGGGGTCATCCCAGTAGCGGCTGTCATTGGAGTTGTCGCGGTTGTCGCCCATCATGAAATAGTGCCCGGCAGGCACTTTCCACTGGCCGTCAGGCTGGGCGCGATAGCGGCTCATCTCCTTACGGATCTCGTGCTCCACGGCACCGAGCTTCTCCTGATACAGCTCGGCGCTGCCCAGGCTGTTCGGTTCGGAACCGAGCAGTTTTTCGGCCACCGACTCACCGTTGATGAACAGGCGCTTGTCGCTGGTGTAACGGATCACATCGCCCGGCAGGCCAACCACACGCTTGATGTAGTTGACGTTCGGATCACTTGGGTAGCGAAACACCATCACGTCGCCGCGCTGGGGGTCGCCAACTTCGATGACCTTCTTATCGATCACCGGCAGGCGGATCCCATAGGAAAACTTGTTCACCAGGATGAAGTCGCCCACATCCAGAGTAGGTTTCATCGACCCCGACGGGATCTGAAACGGCTCCACCAGGAACGAACGCAGCACCAGCACGATGAACAACACCGGGAAGAACGACTTGCCGTATTCAACCAGCAAAGGCTCTTTGTTCAGCTTCTCGATCACCACGCCATCGGGCTGGCTGACGCTGCCTTGATAGGACGCGATAGCCGCCCGCCGACGCGGGGCGAAGAACACCAGATCGAGCAACGCCAAGAGACCGCAGACGGCAACGGCGATGACCAGCAACAGCGGGAAATTTAGCGACATAGGACCTAACTATCCAACCTGAGCACCGCAAGGAAGGCTTCTTGTGGAACTTCCACGTTGCCCACTTGCTTCATGCGTTTTTTACCGGCCTTTTGCTTCTCAAGCAGCTTGCGCTTACGGCTTACGTCACCGCCGTAGCATTTGGCCAGCACGTTCTTTCTGAGTGCCTTGACGGAGGTTCGCGCAATGATCTGCCCGCCGATGGCGGCCTGGATCGCGACGTCGAACATCTGACGCGGAATCAGTTCTTTCATCTTCTCGGTCAACTGGCGACCTTTGTAATGCGCATTGTCCTTGTGCACGATCAGTGCCAAGGCATCGACCTTGTCGCCGTTGATCAGCACATCCAGTTTCACCAGATTAGCCGATTGGTAACGATCGAAATGGTAGTCCAGCGAAGCATAGCCGCGACTGGTGGACTTGAGACGGTCGAAGAAGTCCAAGACCACTTCGTTCATCGGCATGTCGTAAGTCACTTGAACCTGAGTGCCGA
The DNA here is from genome assembly GCF_007858255.1 of Pseudomonas rhodesiae. Lineage (GTDB taxonomy): Bacteria > Pseudomonadota > Gammaproteobacteria > Pseudomonadales > Pseudomonadaceae > Aquipseudomonas > Aquipseudomonas rhodesiae. Next base: position 466,435 of record NZ_VFEU01000003.1, read on the forward strand.
GGAACAGCATGTCGCGCTGAACGCCACGCTTTTCGATACACAGGGTAATGACGTTGCCCAAATGCTCCTGCGGAACCAGGATATTGGCCCGCACGATAGGCTCGCGCATGTCTTCGATCGACGACAGATCCGGAAGCTTGGAGGGGTTGTCGACGTAAATCGTTTCACCGGTTTTGAGCAGCAGCTCGAAAATAACGGTAGGCGCGGTGGTGATCAGGTCCAGGTCGTATTCGCGCTCCAGGCGCTCCTGGATGATTTCCATGTGCAGCATGCCCAGGAACCCGCAGCGGAAGCCGAAGCCCAGGGCGTCGGAGCTTTCCGGGGTGTACTGCAACGACGAGTCGTTGAGGGTCAGCTTTTGCAGGGCTTCGCGGAAATCTTCGAAATCGTCAGAGCTGACCGGGAACAGACCGGCGTAGACCTGCGGCTGGATACGCTTGAAGCCTGGCAGCACATCCACATCCGGGGTGGAGCTGAGCGTCAGGGTGTCACCCACCGGCGCGCCGTGGATGTCCTTGATACCGGCGATGATGAAGCCTACTTCACCGGCTTTAAGATCAACGGTCGCGGTGTGCTTGGGGTTGAAGACACCGACGCTGTCCACCAAGTGGATCTTGCCGGTGGACTTGACCAGAATCTTGTCGCCCTTCTTCACGCGGCCGTGGCGCACGCGGACCAGGGACACAACGCCCAGGTAGTTGTCGAACCAGGAGTCGATGATCAACGCTTGCAGCGGATCTTCGATGTTGCCGGTGGGGGCTGGAATGGTGTGGACCAGGCGTTCAAGCACTTCGTCGACACCCAGGCCGGTCTTGGCGCTGCAGGTGACCGCGTCGGTGGCGTCGATGCCGATGATCTTCTCGATCTCTTCCTTGACGCGCTCGGGCTCGGCCTGCGGCAGGTCGATCTTGTTCAGCACGGGCATGACTTCCAGGCCCTGTTCGATCGCGGTGTAGCAGTTGGCGACCGATTGCGCTTCCACGCCCTGGCCGGCGTCGACCACCAGCAAGGCACCCTCACAGGCCGCCAGGGACCGGCTGACTTCGTAGGTGAAGTCAACGTGGCCGGGGGTGTCAATGAAGTTCAGTTGGTAAGTGATGCCGTCTTTGGCCTTGTAGTACAGCGTGACGCTGTGGGCCTTGATGGTGATCCCGCGTTCGCGCTCGAGGTCCATGGAGTCCAGGACCTGGGCTTCCATCTCACGCTCGGCGAGGCCGCCGCACATCTGGATGAATCGATCGGCCAGCGTCGACTTGCCATGGTCAATGTGGGCGATGATGGAGAAATTGCGGATATGACTCAAATCACTCACGGATCAACACTCAAAAAGGCTGCAGGCAGATTGCCCGCTGAAAAATAGCCGGGAATTGTACCTGATGCTCAGGCCAGGCGTCATCTTTGCTGACCAGAACAAAAATGCCCCGATCTCTCGACCGGGGCATTTTTTGTTCATAAGCGCGCGATCAACCGGCGCGGCGCAGCAGCCAGAACCCGGCCAAAGCGCAGATGGCGGTCGGCACCAGCACCGCAAATAGCGGCGAGAAGCCAAACACCAGGCTCGACGGGCCGAGCAGATCCTGGGCAATCCGGAAGGTGAACCCCACCAGCACGCCGGTAAACACCCGCTGGCCCAGGGTCACGGAGCGCAGCGGCCCGAAGATGAATGAGATCGCCATCAACACCAGCGCGGCGGTCACCACCGGCTGCAACACTTTGACCCAGAATGCCAGCCAATAACGGCCATTGTTCAGGCCCTGGTCCTTGAGATAGTGGATATAGCTCCACAGACCGGAGATCGGCAGGCTTTCCGGGATCATCACCACGGTGTTGAGCAGTTCCGGCTTGAGGGCGATGTCCCACGCTTCGCTCGGTACGTTGATCACTTCGGTGCTGGCCTTGGTGCCCTGGCCGGGGTTGCGGAAATAAGTGGTGGTGACATCGCTCAGTTGCCATTTTTCCGCGTCGTACTGCGCACGTTTGGCGAAACTGGACGACAATATATGACGTTCTTTATCGAAGGTGTAGCGCGTCACCCCGATCAACAAGCCGCCAGGCTGCACGGCGTTGATGTGGATGAACTCGTCACCCTGACGGTGCCACAGGCCATGCTTGGCGCTCTGCGCGTCACCCGAACCCTGGGCCAGGGCGCGATTGGCCTGGGCCGTGGACTCAGCCGGCGGCGCGATGTACTCGCCGATCAGCACGCTGCAGAGCATCAGCAGCAACATGGGCTTCATGACCGCCCATACGATCCGGCCGATGGAGACCCCGGCGGCACGCATGATGGTCAGCTCACTGTTGCTGGCCAGGCTGCCCAGGCCGATCAGGCAACCGATCAGCGCGGCCATCGGCATCATGTCGTACAGGCGGCGCGGAGCGGTCAGCGCCACGTAGCTCAGCACGTCGGTGACGGTGTAGGTGTCGCTGACGTTGCCCACTTCATCGATGAAGGCAAACAACGAGGCCAGGCCCAGGATGATGCCCAGCACCGCCAGGATGGCAATGAGTACGCTGCTACCAATGTAGCGATCGAGCTTAGCCACGAGCCAACTCCTTCTGGCCACGACGGCTCTTCATCTTCAAGCGTATAGGTTCCCAATAAAGCAGCCCCAGGCCGATCACCAGGAAAATCCCGTGTACCCACCACAGGCCCAGGACCGGCGACAGCTTGCCTTTTTCCAGGGAACCGCGGGCGGAAATCAGGATGGTGAGGTAAGCCATGTACAGCAGAATCGCCGGCAACAACTTGAGGAAACGGCCTTGGCGCGGGTTGACGCGCGACAGCGGCACCGCCATCAAGGTCACGATAAACACCAGCAGCGGCAAGGAAATACGCCATTGCAGCTCAGCGATGGAACGCAGTTCCTGGCTGCCGATCAATTGCGCGGTGGGGATGGCATCGCGGTCGGTGACTTCATCACTGACTTCCGGACGGGCCAGCATCACGCCGTACGTGTCGTACTTGATGGCCCGGTAATCGGCCTGGCCCGGGCTGCCGTCATAGCGGTAGCCGTTTTCCAGGATCAGGTAGCGGCTGCCATCGGGGCGTACTTCCTGACGGCCCGAATCGGCCACCAGCACCGAAATGCCACGGTCCTTCTTGTCCTGGCCCAGGCGCTTCTCGGAGATGAATACGCCGCCCAGGTTGGCGCGGTCTTCGGTCATGGTCTCGGTGTAGGTCACCCGAGTGCCGTCGCTGAGGGCCTGGAAGCGGCCGGGTTCGAGGGTATCGAACTCGGTCATCGCGTCCTGCTTGTTCAGCACCAACTGAAATTGCATGGCGCCCTGGGGAGCCAGGCTCAGGCTCAGCCAGGCGACGATCAGGGCGATGCCGGCGGCTGGGATCATGGTCATGCCCAGCAGGCGCTGCTGGCTCATGCCGGTAGCCGACAGCACGGTCATTTCGCTTTCAAGGTACAGACGACCGTAGGCCAGCAGAATGCCCAGGAACAGGCCCAACGGCAGGATCAGTTGCAGGAACCCTGGCAGACGAAAGCCCATGATCAGGAACAGCGAACCTGGGTCGAGCGCGCCGGAAGCGGCCTGAGCCAGGTATTTGACGAAACGACCACTCATGATGATGACCAGCAGCACCGCACTCACGGCACTAAGGGTCAACAGGACTTCGCGGGACAGATAACGGAAGACAATCAAACCAGACACTCCAGGGTTGTCAGGCTAAGGCGGCCAAACAAGCAAGCATACCGAGTCAGCCCCGTTTACACAGGGCCGGCTAAAAAGATGGCGCATTATCCTGTGATTGACCGCGCCTGTCACTGCGCAACCTCATGCACACGCACAAAGCGTGCGCCAAGGGTTGTCAGGCTCTGCCGGCGAGGTTCAAACTGCGGCCTTTGTCGCGGGTGGTTGACACGACTGCCACGCTTTAAAGCCTGGGTACAAACGCCAGGCTCATAGACCTTTATAAGGGACCCGAACATGGAATTGGTTGTAAAAAGCGTTAGCCCCGAAACGTTGAAGACCGCCACCCTCGTGGTCGCCATCGGCGAAGGCCGCAAGCTCGGCGTCGCCGCCAAGCAGCTCGATGAACTGAGCGGCGGCGCCATCAGCGCGGTGCTCAAGCGCGGCGACCTGGCCGGCAAAGTGGGTCAGAGCCTGCTGCTGCAAAGCCTGCCCAACCTCAAGGCCGACCGCGTATTGCTGGTGGGCGTGGGCAAGGACGACGAGTTGGGCGACCGCCCGTTCCGCAAGATCATCAGCGGCATCCTCAGCACCCTCAAGGGCCTGGGCGGCAGCGATGCAACGCTGGCGCTGGATGAAATCGTCGTCAAGGGCCGTGACAGCTACGGCAAGACCCGTCTGCTGGCAGAAACCCTGGTGGACGGTGGCTACGTGTTCGACCAGTTCAAGAGCCAGAAAGCCGAACCCCGCGCCCTGAAAAAAATCACCCTGCTGACCATCAAGGCCGCTCAGGCTGAAGTGACCCGCGCCGTGACCCACGCCCAAGCCATCGCCAACGGCATGTCGTTCACCCGCGACCTGGGCAACCTGCCGCCGAACATCTGCCACCCGACCTACCTGGGCGAGCAAGCCAAGGCGTTGGGCAAGGAATTCAAAGGCCTGAAGGTTGAAGTACTGGACGAGAAGAAGATCAAGGACCTGGGCATGGGCTCGTTCTATGCCGTGGGCCAGGGCAGCGACCAGCCGCCTCGCCTGATCGTGATGCAATACAACGGCGGCAAGAAGTCCGAGAAGCCTTACGCCCTGGTGGGTAAAGGCATAACCTTCGACACCGGCGGCATCAGCCTCAAGCCTGGCGCCGGCATGGACGAGATGAAGTACGACATGGGCGGTGCCGCCAGCGTGTTCGGCACTCTGCGTGCCGTGCTGGAACTCAAGCTGCCGATCAACCTGGTGTGCATCCTGGCCTGTGCCGAGAACATGCCGAGCGGCGGTGCTTCGCGCCCAGGCGATATCGTGACGACCATGAGCGGCCAGACCGTGGAAATCCTCAACACCGACGCCGAAGGCCGTCTGGTGCTGTGCGACGCCCTGACCTACGCCGAGCGCTTCAAGCCACAGGCCGTGATCGACATCGCCACCCTGACCGGCGCCTGCATCGTTGCCCTGGGTTCCCACACTTCGGGCCTGCTGGGCAACAACGACGAGCTGATCGAGCAACTGCTCAGCGCCGGCAAGGCTGCCGACGACCGCGCCTGGCAACTGCCGCTGTTCGACGAGTACCAGGAACAACTGGACAGCCCATTCGCCGACATCGCCAACATCGGCGGGCCGAAGGCCGGCACCATCACTGCGGCGTGCTTCCTGTCGCGCTTCGCCAAGAACTTCAACTGGGCTCACTTGGACATCGCCGGCACCGCCTGGACCAGTGGCGGCAAAGACAAGGGCGCCACCGGCCGTCCGGTTCCGTTGCTGACGCAGTACCTGCTGGATCGCGCCAAAGCCTAAACAGTGCCCGTCCCGCCCTTGCGTCTATAAAGGGTGGGACGGGACGTTGCAGGAACCCACATGCCCCAAGTCGACTTCTATATATTGCCCAGCGCCGATCCCCTCGCGCGCCTGGACTTCGCCTGCAAACTCACGGAAAAAGCCTGGCGCATGGGCCATCGCATTTACCTGCATTGCAGCGATGCCGCCCAACGCGAGGAGCTCGATGCCCGTCTGTGGCGTTTCAAGGGTGAAAGCTTTGTACCCCATGGCCCCGCAGAAACAGAACCCGAAGGGCTGGTGGTACTGGGTTTGGGCGACAGCTGCGGCGCGCATCACGACCTGCTGGTCAACCTGGACCTGAAAGTACCACCCTTTGCCCAGGCATTCGCCCGCGTGGCGGAGGTGGTGGTGGAAGATCCGGCTATTCGTCAGGCTGCGCGGGAGAGTTTCCGTTTCTACCGCGAACAGGGCTATCCTTTGCAAGATCACCGGCTACAACGACTTTGAGCACACGATGGACACTTTCAACCCGTTAAAAAAAGATGACCACCTGCTGGACGACCTTGAGTCGATCCGTCAGTTGCTGGGTGATGAAGGTTTGCAACCGCCACTGCTGACCGAGGCGGTCACAGGCGAGGTACAGATTCCGCTGTTGTTCGACATGGTCGGCGGCAAACCTGCCGTGCCTGAACCCGTCGCGCCAGCCACCGTTGCGCAACCCGCTACCGCCGCTGAAAAAACCCCCGACGCCTTGCTGCTGCACCTGGACAACGAACTGCGTGCCGCCGCACAACTGATCATGCAAGACGTGATCGACGATTTTGCCCCGCATATCGAAACCGAGATCAAACGTCGGTTGGATGCGCGGATGGAGCGGCTGATCGCCGCTGCTATAAACAACTAACCACAAGCCGCAAGTTAAAGCACTGCACTCCACTTGCAGCTTGTGGCTTATAGCTTGCAACTGCTTCACACCGCTATACTTGCCGGCTTTCCTGAATTAATGCCAACTAGGGTCCCGCCGCGCATGGATAAGACCTACCAGCCCCACGCTATCGAAACTTCCTGGTACCAGACCTGGGAGTCCGAAAATTATTTCGCCCCACAAGGTGCGGGCGAGTCCTACACCATCATGATTCCGCCACCGAACGTCACTGGCAGCCTGCACATGGGCCATGGCTTCAACAATGCGATCATGGATGCGTTGATCCGTTTCCGCCGCATGCAGGGCCGCAACACCCTGTGGCAACCGGGTACCGACCACGCCGGTATCGCCACCCAGATGCTGGTGGAACGCCAACTCGAAGCCACCGGCCAGAGTCGCCATGACCTGGGCCGTGAGAAATTCCTGGAAAAAATCTGGGAATGGAAGGATCAGTCCGGCGGCAATATCAGCCGTCAGATCCGTCGCCTGGGCTCGTCCGTCGACTGGAGCCGCGAGCGCTTCACCATGGACGATGGCCTGTCCGAAGCGGTCAAAGAGGCTTTCGTGCGCCTGCACGAAGACGGCCTGATCTACCGCGGCAAACGCCTGGTCAACTGGGACACCAAGCTGCACACGGCGATTTCCGACCTCGAAGTGGAAAACCACGACGAGAAAGGCTTCCTGTGGAACCTCAAGTACCCACTGGCCGACGGCGCCAAGACCGCCGAAGGCAACGACTACCTGATTGTCGCCACCACCCGCCCGGAAACCATGCTCGGCGATGCCGCCGTCGCGGTTAACCCGAACGACGCGCGCTACCAGGCGCTGATCGGCAAGTTCGTCGAGCTGCCATTGGTCGGCCGCCGCATCCCGATCATCGCGGACGATTACTGCGACCCTGAATTCGGCACCGGCTGCGTGAAAATCACCCCGGCCCACGATTTCAACGACTACGAAGTGGGCAAGCGCCACAACCTGCCGTTGCTCAACATCTTCGACAAGAACGCCACTGTCTTGCCGGCCTGCCAGGTGTTCAACCTGGACGGCACCCTCAACGACAGCGTCGACGGCAAGATCCCGGCTGAATTCGCTGGCCTCGACCGCTTCGAAGCACGCAAGCAGATCGTGGCCGCCTTCGACGCCGCCGGCCTGCTGGTCAGCGTCGACGATCACGCATTGAAAGTGCCGAAGGGCGACCGCTCCGGCACCGTGATCGAGCCGTGGCTGACCGATCAGTGGTACGTGTCCACCAAACCGCTGGCCGAGCCCGCTATCGCTGCCGTGGAAGACGGCCGTATCCAGTTCGTGCCTAAGCAGTACGAAAACATGTACTTCTCGTGGATGCGTGACATCCAGGACTGGTGCATCAGCCGCCAACTGTGGTGGGGCCACCGCATTCCGGCCTGGTACGACGAGTCGGGCAAGGTCTACGTAGGTCGCGACGAAGCCGAAGTGCGCGCCAAGCACAACCTCGGTGCCGACGTGGCACTGCAACAGGACAACGACGTACTGGACACCTGGTTCAGTTCGGGCCTGTGGACCTTCTCCACCCTGGGTTGGCCGCAGCAGACCGAGTTCCTGAAGAAATTCCACTCCACCGACGTGCTGGTCACCGGTTTTGACATCATTTTCTTCTGGGTCGCCCGGATGATCATGCTGACCATGCACTTGGTGAAGAACGAAGACGGCACGCCGCAAGTGCCGTTCAAGACCGTGTACGTACACGGCCTGGTGCGCGATGGCCAGGGCCAGAAGATGTCCAAGTCCAAAGGCAACGTCCTGGACCCGCTGGACATCATTGATGGCATCGACCTGGAAACCCTGGTGCAGAAACGCACCTCGGGCCTGATGCAGCCGAAACTGGCGAAGAAGATCGAGAAACAAACCCGCGATGAATTCGCCGATGGCATTGCCAGCTACGGCACCGACGCCCTGCGCTTTACCTTCTGCTCGCTGGCGTCCACCGGTCGCGACATCAAGTTCGACATGGGCCGCGTCGAAGGCTATCGCAACTTCTGCAACAAGATCTGGAACGCCGCGCGCTACGTGCTGGACAAGGGCGAAGACTGCGGCCAGAACGGCGAAGCCTACGAGCTGAGCCTGGCGGACCGCTGGATCATCTCGCAGTTGCAGCGCACCGAAGCCGAGGTGACTCGCCAGCTCGATCAGTTCCGTTTCGACCTGGCGGCCCAGGCGCTGTACGAGTTCATCTGGAACCAGTATTGCGACTGGTACCTGGAGCTGTCCAAGCCGGTCCTGTGGGACGAAAACGCGCCGGTCGAACGTCAGCGCGGCACCCGCCGTACCCTGGTGCGCGTGCTGGAAGTGGCGCTGCGCCTGGCCCACCCGTTCATGCCGTTCATCACCGAAGAAATCTGGCAGCGCCTGGCGCCACTGGCGGGTATCGAAGGCAAGACCATCATGTTGCAACCTTGGCCGGTGGCCAATGAAGCCCGCATCGATGAAGCGGCCGAAAGCGATATCGAATGGCTCAAGACCCTGATGCTCGGCACGCGCAACATCCGCGCCGAGATGAACATCGGTCCGGGCAAACCACTGGCGGTGTTCGTCAAGAACGCCAGCGTTGAGGATCAGCGTCGCCTGAGCGAGAACGATGCACTGCTCAAGAAGCTGGCCAAGCTGGAGTCGATCACCGTATTGGCTGCCGATGCCGAAGCACCGCTGTCCGCCACCGCACTGGTCGGCGACATGGAAGTGCTGGTGCCAATGGCTGGGTTGATCGACAAGGGCGCGGAACTGGCCCGTCTCGACAAAGAAATCGCACGCCTGCAAGGCGAAGTGCAGCGAGTGGGCGGCAAGCTGTCCAACGCGGCATTCGTTGACAAGGCCCCGGCCGAAGTGATCGAGAAAGAACGCGCCAAGCTGGCCGAGGCTGAACAGGCCCTGGGCAAACTGGCGGAGCAGCATGCGCGGATTTCCAGCCTCTAAGGCTTGGTTCGCGTCGAGAAAGAGACCTTCGGGTCTCTTTTTTTGCCTGCAATTTCCCAATCCCTTGCTGGCAGCACCGCCCCTCCCACATTTGACCAAGCTTTCCTCGGGAATGTGTGACAATGGCCGCCACTTTGAGCCAACACCAGAATCATCATGACCGCCCCCACTACGCCCAAACCTCCGCGCAAGAAGCCTAAATCCGCCGCCCCAGCCAAGCCCGTGGTGCCGCGCAAAGAGGCGACTCTGCACCCGCGCAACCGCCACACGGGCCGTTACGACTTCCCGGCGTTGATCAAGACCACGCCCGAACTGGCGCAATTCGTGATCACCAACCCCTATGGCAAAGAAAGCATCGACTTTGCCAGCCCGGATGCGGTGCGGGTGTTCAATCGCGCGTTGCTCAAGGCTTTCTACGGTATCCAGCATTGGGATATCCCAGCGGATTACCTCTGCCCGCCGGTGCCAGGGCGTGCCGATTACGTGCATTTCCTCGCCGACCTGCTGGCCAGCGTCAACGAGGGCAAGATCCCACGCGGCTCGATCGTCAAGGTGCTGGATATTGGCATGGGCGCCAACTGCGTCTACCCGCTGATTGGCTATATGGAGTACCGCTGGAACTTCCTCGGCTCGGAGGTCGACCCGATTGCCGTGGCCGCCGCCAAGGCCATCGTGCAGTCCAACGACCTGAGCAAGGTCATCCAGCTGCGCCAGCAGACCAACCCCAAGCAGATCCTGCTGGGCCTGCTGGAGCCGGGCGAGCGCTTTGACCTGACCATGTGCAATCCGCCGTTCCACGCGTCCATGGACGAAGCCACCAAGGGCAGCGAACGCAAGTGGCGCGCTCTGGGCAAGGCCGATCCCAAGCGTAAATTGCCGGTGCTGAACTTCGGCGGCCAGTCGGCCGAGCTGTGGTGTGAGGGCGGCGAGGCGCGGTTCGTGACGCAGCTGATCGCCGAGAGCGCGCACTTTGCCCACAAGGTGTTGTGGTTCAGCACCCTGGTGTCGAAAGCGTCGAACCTGCCCGCCATCGAGACCGCGCTGAAAAAAGCCGGCGCGCTGGAGAGCCAGGTGGTGGAGATGTCCCAAGGCCAGAAACAAAGCCGCTTCGTCGCTTGGACCTTCCAGACCAAGAACGAGCAGCAGATCTGGCGCCAGCGCTGGGTGCGGTAAAGCACAAATCGCAGGCAACAAAAAACCGTGCCCGGATCGCTCCGAAGCACGGTTTTTTTTGCTGCGTCTTACTTGTTAACAGCGTCGGTCAGGCCTTTGGCCACAACCAGCTTGATAACTTTCTTGGCAGCGATTTCGATGGCAGCGCCAGTCGAAGGGTTACGGCCAGTACGGGCAGGACGCTCGGTCACTTTCAGTTTGCCAACGCCTGGCAGAGTGATTTCGCCGCCGTTTTCCAGCTGATCGGCAACAACCTGGCTCAGTTGGTCCAGCAGAGCGCGCACGGTGGTTTTCGGTGCGTCTACTGCTTCAGCCAGGTCAGCGATCAGTTGGTCTTTAGTAATAGCCATTGTGGTGTTCCTTCCCTATCAAATTCATATGGATTGCAGAGTGCAGTGTCAGCCGTCGAGCCCGACCGTCTAGGTCTGGCACCCCAGGCTATAACCGCGGAGATCGGGGTTATAGATGCTTGAAACGGGGATTGGTTCGACCTGACAAATGCTGAATGCACGCTTATCGCCGAGACTTGGCGTAAGACCGGGCAAAACTAGCACAGAGACGGGGAAATATCCGCTTCTACCTACCCATTTGGTCAGCTTTATCGCTCTAAACCGTGAAAAAAAGGCATATGCCCCGTCGGACGGTGTGCAAAACCCCCTTCGAGGCGTGTCTTGGCCAATGGGTGCGGTACACTGGGCAACTTTTCGGGGAGGCCAACCGCTCCCCTTCAACCAGCCGAGAAGCCTATGCCGATCCGTCATTGCATCGTCCACCTGATCGACAAAAAACCCGACGGCACACCTGCGGTTCTCCATGCCCGCGACTCCGAGCTTGCCGAGTCCGCCGCCATCGAAAACATGCTCGCCGACCTCAACGAGAGCTATAACGCCAAACAAGGCAAGGCCTGGGGTTTCTTCCATGCCGAGTCCGGCGCGCACCCGTTCAGCGGCTGGTTGAAGGAGTATTTCGACGGTGGCCAGGACTTCACCACGTTCAGCCGCACGGCGGTCGAGCACCTGCAGAAGCTGATGGAAGAATCCAACCTCTCCACCGGCGGCCATGTGCTGTTTGCCCACTACCAGCAAGGTATGACCGATTACCTGGCCATCGCCCTGTTGCACCACAGCGAAGGCGTGGCGGTGACCGACGAGCTGGACGTGACGCCCTCGCGCCATCTGGACCTGGGCCAGTTGCACCTGGCGGCGCGCATCAACGTGTCCGAGTGGCAGAACAACAAGCAGTCCAAGCAGTACATCTCGTTTATCAAAGGCAAGAACGGCAAGAAGGTCTCGGAGTACTTCCGCGACTTTATCGGCTGCCAGGAAGGCGTCGACGGCCCCGGCGAGACACGTACCCTGCTCAAGGCCTTCAGCGACTTTGTCGAGAGCGAAGATCTGCCGGACGAATCCGCCCGCGAAAAAACCAAGACCCTGGTGGATTACGCCAGCAGCCAGGCCAAACTCGGCGAGCCCATGGGCCTGGAAGAACTGTCGGGCCTGATCGATGAAGATCGGCCCAAGGCGTTCTACGACCACATCCGTAACAAGGACTACGGCCTGTCGCCGGAGATCCCGGCCGATAAACGTACCCTCAACCAGTTCCGCCGCTTCACCGGGCGCGCCGAGGGCTTGTCCATCAGTTTTGAAGCGCACCTGCTGGGCGACAAGATCGAGTATGACGAAGCCGCCGGCACCTTGATCATCAAGGGCCTGCCGACCCAGCTGACTGACCAGCTCAAGCGCCGCAACTAATGCTCGGCGGGGTGTTCAAGAAAGTCCTGCTGGTGTTGCTGGTGGTGGTGGTCTTTCAGAACTGGGGCAAGATCGAGCGAGTGTTCAACCCGTCCCAGGTGGTGTCCGAGCAGGTTCGCGCCAATGCGCGCGTGGTGCTCTACACCACCGAATGGTGCGGCTACTGCAAGCAGATTCGCCGCTTCCTGGACCAGAAAGGCATTCCCTATCAGCAGTTCGATATCGAAAAAGACGCCCAGGCGCGCAAGGCGTACGAGGCGCTGGGCGGCGGCGGGATTCCGTTTGTGGACGTCAATGGCACGCTGATTCGCGACTACCGGCCCGAACAGATCATGGCGGCGTTGAAATAATCAGCGCACCACGATCACCCGTCCCAACAGGTTGTGTTGCTCGAAGCCCAGCACCGCCTGCAACGCATTCAGCACTGCCTGTGGGTCTTTGCTCGGGAAACTGCCGCTGACGCGCTTGGCGCCCATCGCTTCGTTTAGCAACAGGATGCGGCCTGGGTAGTAACGTCCAAGGTCCTCGACCACGTCGGCCAACGGCGCTTTGTAGTAATTGAGCCAACCATCGCGCCAAGCCAGGCGCGATGCGCTGTCGACGGCATGCAGGGGCTGGGCGATGCCATCGGCATAAGCGATCTGCTGGCCGGCGGTCAGTACCTGTTGCCGGCCTTGTTTCGACGCTGTCACCCCAACACGCCCAGTCAACACCGTCACCTGCGCGCCCGCCGGTTGCAGGCGCACTTCAAATTGCGTGCCGAGCACCCGTGCTTCACCGCTGCCCGCCTCCACCACAAATGGCTCACCGGTGTGGCTCACGCTGAAAAAGCCGGCGCCACGCCGCAACTGGATATGCCGCTCGCCGTGGGTGAAATCCACCGCGATGGCGCTGTCGGCATCCAGGGTCACTTGAGTGTTATCCGCCAGGGTCACGGTCTTGACCTCCCCCGGCGCGCTCACATAGTCGGCCCCGAAGTCATCGACCCAGCGCGACGGCTGCCAGCCGGCGCCCATCGAAATCATCAGCAGCAGGCACGCGGCGATGGCCAGTGCGCCCGACCAACGCGCCACCCGCGAACGCTTCGAGCGGTTCATCGCATCGAGGTAGCCCTGCAGCGCTTGGGCCTCTTCATTCGCAAGCTGGCGTGCGGGCACTTCGCTCAACTCCCACAGCACTTGGGCCTGGGCATAGGCTTCGACGTGGGCCGGGTCGGCGCGCAACCAGCGGCTGAACGTGGCCTGATCGCCGCTGCTGGGCTGGTCGTGCAGCAGGCTCAGCCAGGCCAGGGCGGCTTTTTCCTGGTCGGACGTGGGGGTGAGGTTCACGGTGCTTTCCCTGGCGTGCGTGGGGTCGATGGCTCGCGAAGGCTGGCCTTGCAGGCTTCGAGGGCACGCATCATATGTTTTTCCACGGCACTTTGGGACAACCCCATGGCCTTGGCGATATCAGCGTATTTGCGCCCGTGGATACGGTTGAGCAGAAAGATGTGCCGGGTGCGCTCGGGCAGGCTGCGCAGGGCCGCTTCGACATGCCGCAGATCATTGCCCGCTTCCAGCGCCGCCTGGGGTTCGCAGCCCTGGTGGTCATGCTGTTCCGGCAGCCAGCCTTCATTGCTGCGCACCCGCGCGCCTTCGCTGCGCAGGTGATCGATGGCGATATTGCCCGCGCAACGCAACAGGTAGGTGCTGAGTTCTTCGACCTGCACCAGGGGCCGACGCCAGAAGCGCAGGAACAGGTCCTGCACCAGGTCCGCCGCAGTGGCGCGGCAGCCTACGCGGCGATTCACCAGGGCTTCCATCTGTGAACGCTGAGATAGGAACACCTGCAAAAAATGCGCGCGTCCACCCTGCGCATCGGCCTGGGGCGGGTCCTGGGAATCCGGTGGGGTGCCGATCATCATGCAAAGACGCTCAGAGGGTGGCGAAGGCCGCAACTGGACTGGCCAGCAGGCCGACGCCCGCCAGGATCAAGGCCAGCCTTGGCCGATACGGCAATAACAGCACCAGCAGCAAAGCGCTGAGCATCAACACCGCGCACCATTCCACCAAGCCCTGAGCCCAGCCGGCGACTGCGACCGCCGGCGCTATCGACAGCGTCAGCAACAACCAGCCCGCCACACGTAAGCCCAGGCGCCGAGCGGGCGACGGTTTACTGCGCAGCAGTTCGCCATGGTGACGGTCGGTGGCCAGGCACAACGCGGTAAACCCGGCGTAGCACATCAACAACGCGATCAACATTCAGTGGGCCTCGCGCTTGAGGGTCAAGGTTCGTGGGCGCTCTGGCTTGGCCGCCGGCGCGCTGCGACGCTGCATCTTGCGGGCGGCCCAAGCGAGGAACAGGCCGCTGGCCAGACACGTCAGGTCGAAACCGGCCATGGCCCAATCGCCGCTGGCCAGTGACACCCCCAGGTGATGGGAAGTGGTCAGTGCATTGAGCACCGGGATTGCCATAAACAGCAGTGCGGCGACGCTCAGTTGCTCGACCCAGCCCTGGCGGCCTCGGCGCAGGATCGCGTGCAGCAGGCTCAAGCCCCAAGCGATGAAGAACGCCTGCACTTCCCAACTGGAACGCTCGGCGAAGCTCACCGGCAGTAGCCGGTTGGCCCAGAAAAACGCTGCAATGGCGATCAACAGCCCGGACATGCTGGCGATGTTCAGCACTTCCACCAGACGCAGTTCAAACGGCATCCCATCGGTTTTGGCATGTTTGAGTTGCCGCTTACCCAGCCAGATCACCAGCCCGGTGCCAATCATGGCCGTGCCCGCCAGGCCACAAATAAAGTACAACCAGCGCAACACCGGCCCGGCGAAATGGCCCATGTGCAGACCGTAGAAACTGCCGCCGACCACCGCCGGCAACGATGGCTCGCCGCTGACCCGCAGCAGCTCGCCGGTGGTGCCGTTGAACGACACGGTGCTGCCAAAGTCATGCACCACGCTGTCGGAACCGGCGCGGAACACATTCACTGACGCATTTACATCGCTGGGATTATTCACCGCCACACGTCCGACATGGCCGCCCGCCCACTGCGCTCGCGCCTGTTCGTACATCGACGCCAACGGCAGCAAGCGGCCAGGCTGGCCGAGGGCCGGGGCGTTATCGGTGGCCGGGAATACTTCGCTGAAGAATGCCCGTGTGTCGTTGCCGTAGGAGGCCAGGATCGGCGCCGGCATCACCATGCTCATGAAAATCACCAGGCTGCTGTAGGTGATCATCAAATGGAACGGCAATACCAGCACACCCACGGCGTTATGCCCGTCGAGCCAGGAACGCTGGCCTTTGCGCGGGCGGAAGGTGAAGAAGTCCTTGAAGATTTTTTTGTGGGTGATGATGCCGGTGATCAGCGCCACCAACATCACCATCGCGGCCAGGGTGGACAACCAGCGCCCCCACGGATGGGGCATTTGCAGTTGGAAGTGGAAACGATAGAAGAACTCGCCGCCCATGCTTTCCCGAGCCTGCACGGCGAGGCCGGTCAGCGGGTCGAGGGTTTTCTGTATGAAATTGCCGCGTTTGCCGGGGTCGACTTTGTCTTGCCACATCACCGACAGGCCGGGGTCGCGGGCATCCGGCAGGTTGATAAACCAGCGCGCGGCGGTCGGGGCGTTTTCCTGCAAGTACTGTTGCGCCACGTTCAGGCTGCGCACGTCGTCCAGCGGATGCGCCTGCACTTCGGGCTGCATCCAGTGGCTGATCTCTTCCTTGAAATAGGCCAGGGTGCCCGTCAGAAAAATCGCGAACAGCAGCCAGCCGAAGATCAACCCGGCCCAGGTGTGCAACCAGGCCATGGCCTGACGGAAGCCCTCTTTCATGTGCGCGCCATCCAAAAACCCAGGCCCGCCAGGGTGGCAAACACCGCACTGGGCAGCATCACGCCGAGCCAGGCGCGCATGGCGCTACGGCAGGCGAAGCACCAGAGCACGGCCAGCAGATAGAACACAAAGGAACTCATCATCCCGGTGATCACCGCGTCGGCACGAGAAGTCGGCAACCACAGCGCCAGGCAGATGCTGGCCAGGGAGGCCATCAGGTAGCCGCCAATGACCGCCGCCAACACACGTGACGTGACGGCAAAGCGGTAAGCCAGAGGCAGTGAGGGTTTGCTTTTCATGGGTGGGCGCCAGGTTCGTCAGCGCGCAATATTAATGATAAATATTCTCATAAGCAAAACAGAACAGATGAATCACCTCCCCGTTCCGATTGCCGAACCTCGTTGCCGGCCCTACAATGCGAACAATTCTTGTTCTCTAACGCCTACCGATGCTTGCGGAGTGTTCGCGTTGTCGCCGTCCAACACCGTCGAAGTTTTGTACAACGACCATCACCACTGGCTCACCGGCTGGTTGCGACGCAAGCTCGGCTGCCCGGAAAGTGCCGCCGACCTGGCCCAGGACACCTTTATCCGCGTGCTCACCGCCCGCGAAACCCCGACACTGATCGAACCGCGCGCCTTCCTCACTACCGTAGCCAAGCGCGTGCTGTACAACTTCTATCGCCGCCAGGACCTCGAACGCGCCTACCTCGAAACTCTCGCGCAGATGCCCGAGCAGGTAGCGCCCTCGGAAGAAGAACGCGCAATCATCCTGCAAACCCTGATGGAGCTGGACCAATTGCTCGACGGCCTGCCCGTTCAGGTCAAACGCGCCTTTCTGCTGGCCCAGCTCGACGGCCTCACTTACGCGCAGATCGGCGCCGAGTTGGGCATCTCCATCGCCACCGTCAAACGCCACCTGCATAAAGCGGCGCTGCGCTGCTACTTCGCCCTATGAACGTTTCCCACCAGGTGGCCGAACAAGCTGTGCACTGGCTGCTGGAAATGCAGCAAGGCGCGCTCACCCCGCGTCAGCAGGCCGCCTGGCAGCAGTGGCTGAACGCCCACAGCGAACACCAGCGCGCCTGGGAGCATATCCAACGCGTCAATCAACGCCTGCGCGGCATGCCTTCGCCTTTGGCCCACGCAGCACTGAATGCGCCAACCTCCAACAGTCGGCGCCAGGCGTTGAAGTTGTTGTTGATCCTGGGTGCCGGCTCGGCCGCGGCCTGGAGCCTGCGCCAGCAGCACATCCTGCCGCCTTTGACCGCCGATTACCGCAGCCCCGTCGGCCAGCGACGCAAGGTGCAGTTGGCGGACGGCAGCCAATTGCAGCTCAACACCGGCAGCGCGGTGGATGTGCATTTCGATGGCGAACAACGCCTGGTGCGCCTGCTCGAAGGCGAGATCCTGCTCAACGCCAACGCCGGCAGTAGCCCGCTGCAAGTGCTGACCGGCCAGGGCCTGCTCAGCAGCCAAGCCGCGCGCGTCAATGTGCGCCAGTTCAACGACCACACTCAAATGGCGGTGCTCAATGGCCGCGTCGAGGTGATGCCCAACACCTACAGCGGCCTGCCGCTGACGGTGGAGGCGATGCGCCAGGTCAATTTCACCCGCAAGGGCTGGGACACGCCGCGCGCCACCGACGCCAACAGCGGCGCCTGGGCCGAAGGCATGCTGATGGCCGCCCATATGCGCCTGGAGGACTTCCTCGAAGAACTGGGCCGCTATCGCCGCGGCCAGCTCAATTGCGATCCGCAGGTGGCCAATCTGCTGATTTCCGGCAGCTATCCATTGGATGACAGCGAACGCATCCTCGACCTGCTGGAAATAAGCCTGCCGGTGAAAGTCCGGCGTTTCACCCGCTACTGGGTCACGGTGCAGGCCCGCGCTTAAATTATTTCCAAACACCGTGAGCCGTTTTCCGTACCTCGCGTGACAGAGAAGAAAAGCCCCCCTTGATCCTTTCCTTCTCAGGACCGCCCGTCATGCCCCAGCAACCCACCCTTCTCGCCCGCACCCTGCGCCAACTGCTGCTCGGCGCCAGCCTCAGCCTGACGGTGTTGCCGTCGGTGATGGCGGCCGAGACCAAGCCTTATCACATCGCCCCCGCCTCCCTTGAAGCGGCGCTCAATCAATTTGGCCGCGAAGCTGGCGTGTTGATTTCGTTCGGCTCCGAGGTCACCGCCGGCCAGCAGAGTCGCGGCCTGTCCGGCAACTACAGCGCCGCCGACGGCCTGCAAAAACTGCTGGAAGGCACCGGCCTGCAAGCACGCGCCGAGGGCGACAACGCCTACAGCGTGCAACCGGCCAGCGCACCGGCCACTATTGAGTTGGGTACTTCCAGCGTGGTCGGCGACTGGCTCGGCGATGCGGCACAGACCAACGTATTCGAACACCCCGGGGCCCGGGACGTGATCCGCCGCGACGAGTTCGAACGCCAAGGTGCCACCCAGGCCCGCGATGTGCTTAACCGCATCCCTGGCGTCAACGCCCCGGACAACAACGGCACCGGCAGCCACGACATGGCGCTCAACTTCGGCATCCGTGGCCTCAACCCGCGCTTGGCCTCGCGCTCTACTGTGCTGATGGACGGAATTCCGGTGCCGTTCGCGCCCTATGGCCAGCCGCAGTTGTCCTTCGCGCCGATCAGCATGGGTAACATGGACGCGGTGGACGTGGTACGCGGTGGCGGCGCCGTACGCTACGGCCCACAGAACGTGGGCGGCGTGGTCAACTTCGTGACCCGTGCGATCCCGGACGCGCCCACTGTCAAAGGCGGCCTGCAGACTGAAACCAGCCCATCCTCCAGCCACGATGGCTTCAAGACCACCGGCAACTTGCTGGCCGGCGGCACTGCCGACAATGGCCTGGGCGGCGCGCTGCTGTACTCCGGCACCCGTGGCGGCGATTGGCGCGAACACAGCGACACACGCATCGACGACCTGATTCTCAAAGGCAAGTACCAACTCGACGACGCCAACAGCTTCAATGCCATGGCGCAGTACTACGAAGGCCAGGCCGATATGCCCGGCGGCTTGAACGTCGCGGACTACAAGGCCGACCCGTATCAGTCCACCCGCCCCTACGACAAATTCTGGGGTCGCCGCACGATGTTCAACGTTGGCTACCGCTACGAGCAGGACCGTCGCGAATTCACCGTCAACAGCTTCTTCACCAAGACCCTTCGCAGCGGTTACCTGGATCAGGGCACGTTCCTGTCGCTGTCGCCGCGTGAATACTGGGTACGCGGTCTGGAAACCCGCTTCGCCCAAGGCTTCGACCTCGGCCCGGCCAGCCATGAAGTCGGCGTCGGCTACCGCTATATCAACGAAGCCGGCCACGAACTGCGCTACCGCACGCCGATCAACGCCAATAACCAGCAGCTCCCCAACACCGATAGCCGCAACGACCGCGACACCCGGGGCGGCACCGAAGCCAACGCGTTTTTCATCGACGACCGGATCGATATCGGCAAATGGACCCTCACCCCGGGCATTCGCTACGAGATGATCGAATCCCAGCAGACCAACAACCTCAGCAACGTCAAGTACAAGGGCGACTACAACACCGCGTTGCCGGCGCTCAACGTGCTGTATCACGTCACCGACGATTGGAACCTCTACGCCAACACCGAAGGCTCGTTCGGCAGCGTGCAATACAGCCAGATGCCCAATCGCGTGACCAGCGGCGAAGTCAAACCGGAAAAAGCCCGCACCTGGGAACTGGGCACCCGCTATGACAACGGCACCCTGCGCGCGGAAATCGGCGCGTTCCTGATCAACTTCGACAATCAGTACGAAAGCAACCAGACCAACGATTCGGTGATCGCCCGTGGCGAAACCCGGCACCAGGGCATCGAGACCAGCGTGAACTACGCCCTCGACGGTTTGAGCCCGGCACTGGCCGATTTCGA
This sequence comes from Pseudomonas rhodesiae, assembly GCF_007858255.1. Lineage (GTDB taxonomy): Bacteria > Pseudomonadota > Gammaproteobacteria > Pseudomonadales > Pseudomonadaceae > Aquipseudomonas > Aquipseudomonas rhodesiae. The sequence goes on from NZ_VFEU01000003.1 coordinate 486,375, forward strand.
CGTGTACGCGTCCTACGCCTATGTCGACGCCACCATCCGCGAAGACGGCCCAAACAAAGGCAACCGCGTGCCCTTCTCGTCCAAACACAAGGGCACGCTGGGCGTGGGTTACACCGAAGGCCGCTGGAAGCTCAACCTGGACAGCAGCTACCAGAGCAGCCAGTTTGCCGACAACGCCAACACCCGTGCCGAAACAGCCGATGGTGCCAATGGACGCATCCCCGGCTACATGCTGTTCAGCAGCCGCGCGGCATACGACTTCGGCCCGCAGCTGTCGGACCTGAACGTAGCGGTCGGGGTGAAAAACATCTTCAACAAGCAGTACTTCACCCGCTCGTTCGATGACAACAACAAGGGCAAATACGTCGGCGAACCGCGCACGGTGTATGTGCAGACCTCCATCGCGTTCTGATCAACTGCCCGCCAGGCACGAGGGCGTGCCGGCCACCAGCGCGTCGATGGCACAGCGCGTCTTGGCCGGCAGGTGAGTGGCCGTTGGCCAGATCACATGGATCGGTGCGGGCTGCTCACGGCAGTCCGGCAGCACCGCCAGCAATTGCCCACGCAGCACGTAATGGGCAATCAACCAACTCGGCAACCACACCAGGCCGACACCCGCCATCGCGGCATCGGCCACGGCCTGTAGGTCGTCCATGATCAACGGCGAGGCGATGCCGGCACGCTGCGTAGGTTGGCTGCGATAGGCGATGCTACGGCGACTGGCAAGGTCGTCGACATGATGGATCGGTCCCGTGCGTTGCAGGTACGCCGGTGACGCGGCCAAGCCCATCACTTGTTCGCCCAGGCGTCGTGCGCTGAGCCGGTCGGTATCGGGCAATGCGCCGATGCGTACGGCAATATCGAACCCTTCCTGCGCCAGGTCCGTCAGCCGATCGGCGAAGCAAATCTCCACCTCCAGCCCTGGATACCGGTCCATCAAGCCCCACAGCGCCGGCGCCGCGTAGTGATGACCGAACGCCAACGGTACGCTCGCCCGCAGGCGCCCGCGCGGTTGCTGCCGACCGCTTTGCAGCACCGATTCGGCAGCCTCCAGCTCCGCCTGGGCGCGCAAGCAATGTTCGTAGTACGCCTGGCCATCCTCGGTCAGACGTTGACGGCGGGTGGAGCGCTGTAGCAAACAGGTGCCCAGCCGCGCTTCCAGCCGCGCCAAGCCCTTGCCAACGGCGGACCGCGTGAGGTGCAAACGTTCGGCGGCCTCAGTCAGGCTGCCGCTTTCAACGATCTGCAAAAACAATTCAACGCCATCGAAACGGGGGGTGACCATGATGTGATTGTCGCCTTTAATTCCCTAACTGGCGGAAAACTTATCACGGATAAAGAATTCAATTCCCCTGAAAATGGCTAATCCATTTGTTTACAGGAGAATCCCATGTCCGCCGCCGATACCTTGACCGCCAGCCCCGCGCGCGCTCCCCGACAGGCCGTCGCCCTCACCGCCGTGTGCCTGGTGGCGCTGATGTTCGGCCTGGAAATCTCCAGCGTGCCCGTGCTTCTGCCCACACTTGAACATGCACTCGGCACGGGTTTCCAAGACGCCCAATGGATCATGAATGCCTACACCCTGGCCTGCACCAGCGTGCTGATGGCGGCCGGCACCCTGGCTGATCGCTTTGGGCGGCGACGCGTGCTCGTGCTGTGCTTGTGGCTATTTGGGCTGGCCTCACTGGCCTGCGGGCTGGCCGAAAGCGCCGCCACCCTGATCACGGCACGCTTTGTTCAGGGCATCGGCGCCGGGGCGATGATGATTTGCCAGTTCGCGATTCTCTCGCATCTGTTCCGTGAACCGGCGGCACGGGCGCGGGCATTCGCTATCTGGGGCGTGATCGCCGGTATCGGCCTGGGCTTCGGGCCGATGGTCGGCGCGTTGATCCTCGCGGTCGCGGATTGGCGCTGGGTGTTTCTGGTGCATGTGCCGCTGACACTGTTCACCCTGTTGCTGTTGCGCATCAGTGTGCAGGAATCCCGCGATCCGGCCGCCCACCGCCTGGATATCGGCGGCATGCTGACCCTGACATTGGCGGTGTTTGCCCTGGTGTATGTCATCACCCAGGGCAGCGAAAACGGCTTCGCCACGCCGGCGATGCTGGGCTTGGCCAGTCTGTCGGCGGCCGCCTTATTGTTGTTCGTGCAGATCGAACGGCACAGTGCGCACCCGATGTTCGATTTTTCGGTGTTCCGCATTCGCCGCTTCAATGGCGCGCTGATGGGATCGATCGGCATGAACGTCAGTTTTTGGCCATTCATGATCTACCTGCCGCTGTATTTCCAGAACGGCCTGGGCTACGACACCCTCACTACCGGCGCTGCGCTACTCGCCTACACCCTGCCCACCTTGCTGGTGCCGCCTCTAGCCGAGCGCCTGGCATTGCGCCATGGTGCCGAGCGCATCATTCCGCTGGGCCTGGGTTTGATGGGGGCGGGTTTTCTGGCGATGGCCGCCGCCAACCAAGCCGAGCACGCTGCTGTCGGATGGATGCTGGCCAGTTGTGTGATTGCCGGCGTGGGCCTGGCGCTGATCAATTCCCCAACCACCAACACCACTACCGGTTCGGTGTCGGCGGATCGGGCGGGAATGGCGTCGGGCATCGATCTGAGCGCGCGCCTGATTACGTTGGCGCTCGCTATTGCGCTGATGGGCCTAGTGGTATTGCTGGGCATCAGCCACTACCTGGGCAGTGTGCTGCCTGCCAGCTCGGCCCAGACGTGGCCGGCCATCAGCCAGCAACTTGCGGCGGGCAAACTCAACGCGGCGGGGCTGACAACGGCGGATGCACAGGCGGCGCTGCGCCACGGGGCTGGCTGGGCGATGGTATTCGCGGGGTTGGGAGCGGCTGGGTTGGGGCTGTTGAGCGGGTACTTTTTCCGACGAGCCCAGTAGCGAAAAACGGGCCTGCGTGTGCAGGCCCGTTTCCAGAGGGGATGACAGAACGGTCAGTGATCAGCCGTTGAAAACGGCGCGTTCTTTTTCCAGGAACTCCTGTTCAAGCTCATCTTCGTTGACTTTGGTGGTCGGCTGGCCTTTGCCGGCAGCGCGAGGCTTGCCTTGCAGTTTACCGAACAGGTGTTCCAGCGCGTGGTCCAGCTTGGTCGCTGCACCGTCGATCGCTTGTTCTAAGGTATCGGCCTTGTGCAGAACCGACAGCGGTTGATGGCCTTTTGGCCGCGCTTCCAGGCGGCAACTCAGATCATGGGGGCCAGGCTTGTCGCCGTTCTCATCCCGCAGGTAGACCTCGACACGGGTCAGGTCTTCTTCATAACGTTCGAGCGTGCTCTCAATGGTAGTACGTACCCACTCCTCCAGTCGGATGCTGCTTTCAATATGGTTATCGCTATTGACTTGGATTTGCATAGTTCTTCCCTTATTTCAGCTAGCTCGCGAGAGATCACAAACTGCAACACCGTTGTGGTGAAACCATGACCTCTTGATTACACAATTGAGCACCTGCGGAAACAATTCAACCCCTTTGCAAAGATAAATCCCACATTACAAATTAACCCTGACGACAAGCAAAAACGCTGGTAGGGTGGGGAGTTAGTTACATCTTCTTACGTCCTATCGATCTTCATCATTGCGCCTCTCCCAACGGGTGCAAACTGCGAAAAAACCCCGCTTCCTCTACCAGCCAGTCATGTACCGCGCGCACGCCCGGGTGGCTCAACGCGCCTGGCGCGTACAGCAACACGTAACGTTTGTGGTTCGGCACGGCAAGGCCGAACGGCACGATCAAGGTGCCGCGCTCCAGCTCATCGTTGAGCAAGGTACGCCGCGCAATGGCCACCCCCATGCCGGCGATGGCCGCTTCGATGGTCAGGTGGTTGCGGTTGAAGGTATGGCCGCGGCGCACATCGGCGTCGGGATAACCGATGGCATTCAAGTAGAACTCCCACTCGGCGTACTCATAACTCCCACGCCAGGCCGTGATGTCGTGCAACAGCGGGAAATGCGCCAGGTCGGCGGGGCCATGCAACGGCGGGCGTCCGCGCAGCAGGCTCGGCGCGCACACCGGGAAGATCTGTTCGTCGAGCAAGGCTGTGGATAAAAGGCCGGGGTAGCTGCCGTCGTTGAGGTCGATGGCCAGGTCGAAGTCGCCTTCGTGCAGGGCGACGCTGCTGTCTTCGGCGACCAGGCGCAGTTGGATATCCGGAAAGCGTTGCTGCAGACGCGGCAAGCGCGGGGTCAACCACTTGCCGAGGAACGACGGGATCGACCGCAGCCGCAAGGTGCCGCTGATCATGCCGGCGTCCAGCCGCCGCAACTCGGCGTCGATGCTGCCGTAGGCCTCCCCCACCGTCGCCGCTAATCGCTGCCCCTCGGCACTGAGTTCCACGCCCCGGGCGCGCCGATGGAACAGGCGAAAGCCTAGGCGCTCCTCCAATTGGCGAATCTGCTGACTCACCGCCCCCGGTGTGATGTGCAGTTCTTCGGCGCAGCGGGTGAAAGACAAATGCCGCGCCGCACAGGAGAAAACATGCAGCCAGACGTACGTCTGACCATGGAGTGGCCGAACCATAGGGTTTAGTCCTGCTAAAGGGTTTCTTAGGAGAATTCGTTGGTCAGTGGTGTTACAGGCGCTCAGTATCGCGCCAATTGCGCTCGTCCTACAAAAAATGGCAGCGATTCCTACTCCATTGCTTGTAAGGCTTTAGCATGGCTATCAGTGTTTTCGACCTATTTAAAATCGGCATCGGCCCGTCCAGCTCTCACACCGTCGGCCCCATGCGCGCAGCCGCGACCTTTGCCAAGGCGCTGACCGAGCAACAATTGCTCAGCCGCACCCGCCGCGTCGAAGTACGCCTGTATGGCTCGCTGTCCGCCACCGGTGTCGGCCATGCCACGGATCGCGCCTGCGTAATGGGGTTGATGAGCGAGTGGCCGGATCAGGTCGACCCCACCTCGATCAATCCGCGTATTCAGCAACTGCGCGACAGCGGCCGCTTACTGCTGGCAGGCACCGAGGATATCGCCTTCAACTGGCACGCCGACCTCCTGCTGCTCGAAGAGAGCTTGCCCTACCATCCCAACGCCATGTCCCTACATGCCTATGGCGACCATGGCCTGGTGAGTGAAGAGACGTACTACTCGGTGGGCGGCGGTTTCATCATCGAGGCGGCCGAGGCGGCGTCGGGCATCACGCCGGTCAGCGATGTGGCATTGCCTTATGACTTTTCCAGCGCCGCCGAACTGCTGGCGCTGTGCAAGCAGCACGGTTTAAGGGTGTCGGAGCTGATGATGGCCAACGAACGTGCGTGGCGCAGTGACGCAGACATTCGCAGCGGTCTGCTGCATATCTGGTCAGTGATGCGCGAATGCGTCGAACAAGGGCTGCGCGATGAAGGCATCTTGCCTGGCGGCCTTGACGTTCCGCGCCGCGCGGCAAAATTGCACCGCAACCTGTTGGAAATCGGCAAACCGAATGTCATCACGTCCACCTTGTCGGCAATGGAGTGGGTCAACCTGTTCGCCCTGGCCGTCAACGAGGAAAACGCCGCGGGCGGGCGCATGGTCACGGCACCGACCAACGGCGCGGCCGGCATCATCCCGGCGGTGTTGCATTACTACATGAAGTTCAACGCCGACGCGTCTGACGACGACGTGGTCAATTTCTTTTTGGCCGCAGCCGCCGTCGGCATCCTGTGCAAGAAAAACGCCTCGATCTCCGGGGCGGAGGTCGGTTGCCAGGGCGAAGTCGGCTCGGCCTGTGCCATGGCCGCCGCCGGCTTGGCCGAGATCCTCGGCGCCACGCCCGAGCAATTGGAAAACGCCGCCGAAATCGGCCTGGAACATAACCTGGGCCTGACCTGCGACCCCGTCGGCGGCCTGGTGCAAGTACCGTGCATCGAGCGCAACGCCATCGCGGCGGTCAAGGCGATCAACGCAACACAAATGGCCTTGCGCGGCGACGGCAAGCACTTCATTTCCCTCGACCGAGTGATACGCACCATGCGCGACACCGGCGCCGACATGCATGACAAGTACAAAGAAACCTCTCGGGGAGGCCTGGCGGTGAGCTGGGTGGAGTGCTGATTGCGCTGTGTGAGATCGTTTTGCCGGTAGCGCCCTGAAATAGATCACGGGCCTGAAACAATTGTGAGAGAGGGCTTGCCCCCGATGGCGGTGGGTCAGTGGTAGATGGGCTGACTGACCCAGCGCTATCGGGGGCAAGCCCCCTCCCACATTGGGATGGTCGTTATACGGCACGGCCCTTGCTGTAAAGCTCTTGAGGCAAACGGAATTTGTGCCCCTCAGCGACGAAGTGGCCGGTGGTCAGGCAATGCGAACTAATCCAGACACCGGTCGTCAATGACTGCATGTTCTTATCAGGCGGTAACGCACCATGGACAATCCTTTTCAGATCATCACCGACACATTCAGCCCAAAATATCGCGTCAACCTGAGCATTCAACGGCTCGACGGCAGCATCATGCTCACCCTCTCGAATGAGACGGGCGTGGTGGCCAAGCGCATGATCAGTGCCGAGCAACGCAACGACCCCGAACGGCTCAAGCGCCTGGTGCAGAGCATCCAGTTCGGCATCGCCATCGAGCAGGGCCACAGCGCCATGGAAATCCTGGCGATCATGACCGACGGCGACAACCACAAACTTATGCAGCCACCGCCGGCCAGCGACCTGCCGTTCAGCGTCGGGCTTTAAAGCTCACCCTTCTCGGTCTCCAGGCTCGCCTCGCCCTTGCGCCGCGGGCTTTCGACCTTGACCGAAGGGAACGACGACGATGCGTAACGCACCACCAGGATTGCGAACGCCAACAGCAGAATCCCGCCGCACAGGTAGATGATGCCCAGGTCCGGCGGGTTGTGATGGGATACGTTGGAGATCAACAGACGTGTCAGCGCAGTGATCGCAACGTAGATCAGGAAGCGCACGGGCATGTGGTTGGTCTTGAAGTAAATCCCAACCATCGCGCCCAATTCCAAATAGATGAACAACAGCAAGATGTCATCGATCTTGATGTGCCCGTTCTCCAGCATCCCTAGAAACTCCATCACCGCCGCCCAGGCCGTGACCGCGCCAATGGCGAACAGCGCCAGGTAGTGGAACGACTCCACAAACAGGTTCCCCAGCGACTCGGCCAGGCCATGGACCTGGTGGCGCAACTTTTCGGCCCAGTTGATTTTCACGATGATGCTTCCTTAGGTCGGTTCGACCGGATAATGCGGGTTGGACGTGACGGTTATTCTGCATGCAGAAAAAAGGCCAGAGCGTGGAAAGTGAGATGATGTCAGCATGACATGAGGCACACCGGCAGCCTGATAGCCTTGATGCGTCGCCCCACACGTCCATTTCCCTACTACATTAAAAAACTGCTACCCAAACCCCACGGTTTGGCTTACCCTTTTCGCTGTATATAAATACAGTAGTCGCAAAAGACAACTATCGTGAAGGCATGTGAGGTGGTGAATGGCCGTCGAAGTGGTATACCGCAGCAGCCGAGATCTGGAGCGTTTGTTTATCGTTTTCTACACCTAATGCCTGTCCAGTTAGTGTCAAAATGCTTTGTTTTATTGTTTTAAATCAGCGCGTTAGACGCCAACTGACAAATCAGATACAGGAAGGCGGTGCATAGATTTTCGAAAGGACCTATGCCTAGTTATCAATGTTCATATGAAGACAAGCACGGATCGTAGAGATAACATCCATCGGATAGAATTTTTTTCAGGGCATTGCCCCAGGTAGGCAGCCCTTTAATTTTTGAGAGGCCATCATGGCAGTAGAAGTACTTTACCGAAGCACTCGAGATTTGGAGAAGGTTTTTTTGGATCGAAAACTAGCCGATGCACATGATCAAATGCTTGAATTGGCAGAAATTTTAACTTCCGTTCTCATTAAAAATGTACCAGGTCTTGACGAAAAACAAGCGGAGGACGCAAGCATTTTTATGGCGAAAAATAGAGCAATCTTTGCGTCGGCGTTTAAGAGTGGTGCTAATGCGTTGGATCAGTTGACAGGGAAAGACGATAGCGCCAACTGAGATGGTGTCACAACACATAGCCAACCCATTTGATGCATGGCGGAATCAGCATGCTTGAACGTCCCGCTTTCGGCTCCATAATCGCCCTTGATAATGGATAGCTATGGACGGGACGGTGCTTAAACTACTGAGCCTAGAAGTCCGATCGAATGCCCGATGCATCGAGAGTTTCATGGTCTTCGGATGTACTCGCCGCAGAGTCGATCCAATCCTCCTCTTGATCGTGCCAGTCGCCCGTGTCTACCATCAAAGAGTCTTCGACGAACTCTAGCGCCTCAGGATTTGGATTTGCCGCTTCGCAGGTCAATTCGCAGGTGTAATCGAACGACTCATCCAATTCGGCTCCATCGCCTCTTCTGAGATCAGAGTTAGATCCCCACTGCAGTGTTACCCCTATGCTACCGCTTACCCTGATGTGTACAGTCTCTGAGGTAATACTGGTAACCTCATGCGATTCCACATAGATTTCTTCAAGGGAATAGTGCGAGGCTAGCTCATCTACAGCGTCCAAACTTTCCCCAACAATCTGCTGGACCGTCGCATCATTGATCGCATGCGATAAACGATCCCCGACGGCGGCTCTGCACTCTTGGATGCAGGCCATCAGTCCGGCCACGGCTTCGATTGTTTCTACTGCGAGGTGCTCGATGTCGTCCTCCTCCATGAGGAAAACTTCTGGTGTGATGTGGACGTACCCGTTCAAACGGACTACGGCATCTCGAAGCTCCTCAAACTCCTGAGCGAAGTCCAACCGGAGCTTTGTTCGCACGTAGTGGTTGGAAAGCCCGCCCTGCGTTGCATACACACACCGCTCGACTCGCGTTACCTCCGGGACAACGCCTTCTGCCTTCTGCTGCCACCATATGCACTTTTTCACCTCGGCGTCTGGAGCCAGGCGCTTCAGCGTGTGACCCACCAGCTCGCGCATAGCAAAGGCGAAGTTATGAAAGCGAAGCCTGTTCCTGCGGTCTTCGAGATTAAACATCGCAGCTTCATAAAGGCAACGCTCGAACTGAGCATCACCGATTAGCTGCAAGATCCTTTCGTCCATGTTCGTATGCGTCCGGGCATCACCCCTTGCGTAACTAAACCGGCTGCCACCTATGCGGCAGCAACTCCTCAATTTCACTCGCCCGCTGCGTCGGCAGACGCGTGAGGACGTCCTTCAAGTAGGCATACGGATCATGCCCATTCAGTCGCGCCGACTGGATGAGGCTCATGATGGCTGCCGCCCGTTTTCCACTTCGCAACGAGCCTGCAAAGAGCCAGTTCTTGCGCCCAAGAGCCCATGGCCGGATCTGGTTCTCACACCAATTGTTGTCTATGGGCACAGCCCCGTTATCAAGATAACGCGACAACGCCGTCCAGCGTTTGAGGCTGTAATCGAGCGCCTTGCTGATGGCCGAGCCGTTGGGCACAAGGTCGCGCTGGGCGATCATCCAGGTGTGTAACGTAGCCATCACCGGAGCTGCTTTTTCTTGCCGTATTCGGCGGCGTAAGTCCGGCTCCAGGTCACGGACTTCATTTTCGATTTCGTACAACAACTGGATATAGCGCAAGCCTTGTTCAGCGATATGGCTCTTGTTGGTCGCGTGCAGCTCGAAGAACTTTCTCCGGGCATGGGCCATGCAGCCGATCTCGGTTACACCGAGTTCGAAGCTGGCCTTGTAGCCACCGAAATCATCACAGACCAGTTGGCCTTTCCAGTCTTGCAGGAAGTTTCGGGCATGCTCTCCGGCGCGGCTGAGGCTGAAGTCGTAGACCACCGCCGCCGTTTCGCAGAACTGGCTGGTGGCATAGGCCCAGACATATGAGCGATGGGTTTTATTCAGACCCGGCATGAGCATTTGTACCGGCGTTTCATCGACATGAACGACCGGGTGTGCGAGTACAACATCGCGCAGTGCATCAACCAATGGCTGCAATTGCACACCGCAGGCCCCCACCCATTGAGCCAGCGTCGAGCGCGGGATCGCCAAGCCGGCACGGCCAAAAATCGATTCCTGGCGGTAAAGGGGCAAATGATCGGCAAACTTGGCGATCATGACATGAGCCAACAACCCAGCGGCCGGGATGCCTTTGTCGATGATCTGTGCCGGTACCGGTGCCTGGATCAGTGTTTCGCAGTCATCGCAGACCCACTTGCCACGCACATGGCGCTCGACGGTAAACACGCCAGGCGTGTAGTCCAGTTTTTCGCTGACGTCTTCGCCGATACGTTTAAGTGCGCAGCCGCATGGGCAGTGAGTGTTGTCCGGTTCGTGATGGATCAGCGTGCGCGGAAACTCCGCTGGTAATGCAGTGCGCTTGGGCTTCTGTTTGGTCTCGGTCGGTGCCGGGGCGAGTTGTAACGTTTGAAGCTCAGCCTCGATCGCCGCGATATCGGTGTCGATCAAGTCATCGAGCAAGCTGGCCTGCTCCGGGTGCATCTGCTCGCTGCGCTTGGCGTACTTGAACCGCTTGAGCTGCGCGATCTCGTGGGTCAGCTTCTCGATGAGGGTTTTGTCGTGATGGATTTTCTTGCCCATCGTCTCGACCGTTTTGCCGAGGGTATCGACTGTCTTGCCCCGCGTATCCACCTCTTGATCGAGGGTGCCGACACGCTGCATTAACTGCGCGGCCAGTGCGCGCAGTTGTTCGGGTGTCAGGTGGTCAAGATCGGGGAGCGAAGTCATGCCGCTGATTGTGCCAGAGCCGGCACTCAGCGGCGATCAGCCTATAGGTGAATGGCGGGTATCAGAGCATCGTGATTGCAGCGTTTGAACCGACCCGCTGCCACGGCAGACCCAGTACCAGAGCCTGAAGTTGTTCAGTATCGAGTTCGGCTTGCGGGCCATGGCGTATGCCCGGCCAATGAAACTTGCCTTGATGCAGCCGACGCGCTGCAAGCCAAACACCCACACCGTCATGGACCAGCACTTTCATGCGAGTGGCGCGGCGATTGGCGAACAGATAAGCGCAGTGCGGCTTCGCCGCACCGAACACGTCAATCACCCGGGCCAATGCAGTCTCGGTGCCGGCACGCATGTCCATAGGCTCGGTGGCGAGCCAGATAGCATCGATGCGAATCATCGCAGCAGGTCTCGCAGAAAGGTCGCACAGGCAGCGGCGTTCTCGGTCGGCCAGTTCACTTTGACGGTGCCACGCGGGTGTGGGATTTCCAGACAGATAGCCGATGCCGCGGCTTGCGAAGTTGCTCCGGCTGGTGGCACGGGCAGCGGAATGAAAGCAGGTTGCAGTGCGGTGGTTTTCTGCGCTTGCACTCGAATCCATTTATGGACGAGGTTCGCGTTGAGACGGTGGCTCAGTGCGACATTGGCAATCGAGGCTCCGGGCTGGGCACATTCGTGAATGACCTGGGCCTTGAAGGATATGGAGTAGGAGCGGCGTTGTGGCTGCATGAAAAGACCCGCTTAAAAGGCTAGAAAGGGTGTCCACTTAAATTAGGTGGACACCATCGCCTTTGGCGCCGGGGACAGGAAGGGGGGTTTGTAGTGGTCAACTAATCCCGGACACGACGTTAAGTTTTTCTTCGGCCCGAGCTGGCGCCAGCCCATCATTGAATTGATGGGGTCGAATCCAATTGTACCGATGCATCAAGAAATGGCTGATATCGC
>NZ_VFEU01000040.1 GCF_007858255.1 Pseudomonas rhodesiae
CCGTACGCCTATCTAAAGGATGTTCTCACGCGTCTACCGACGCAGCGGGCGAGTGAAATCGAGCAGCTGCTTCCGCATAAGTGGCAGCCGGTTTAATCACGCAAGACGTGTTGCCCGGACGCATACGGTTGGCCATCACCGCGTTGAGAAAAGTAGGATTGTAGCGACCATCATCCGTACCCTCTTCAATGCACTGGAAATCCAGTTTTTTTCTCCGAGCATTGGGCCCCAACGCTCGGCTTGCTCGGTGGCCACCTTGGCTAAACTGCTACTCGCGACAAAGGCTGTCTCATTAGCTTTATCTCTGGCTAGTTGCAGGAAGGTCTGGACCAGCTCGCGCATCTCCTTGCAAGCCCGGTCTATACGTTCAATCTGCACACGCTCGCGCTGCTCAAGCTTCACCTCTGCAAGCAACTCACAGGAAGTGGCAATGATCATGAGTGGGGTGCGCAATTCATGGCTGACATCACTGGTGAATAGCCGTTCACGCTCCAGTGACTGACGCACTTGGCCCAACGTGCTGTCAAAGGCAGCTGCCAGTTGACCAATTTCGTCATCAGGGTAATCGGGAGCAAGTGGCGGAGCCAAAGAGTGCAATTGGTCGCGATGACGCACCTGCTGAGCCAAGCGACTGATGGGCGCCATCACCTTACGCGCCATGACTAGCCCGAGCCCCCATGCGGCTGCGATGGTCAGTAGAAAGCCTGCTAGTACAACATCGAATAGAACTTGCTCACGGGCCTCGAACTCGTGTTGTTCTTGCACCAATAGATAGGTCTGATTGTTGATTTCCTGGACATAGACATAGAACGCCTCATTGCCATCGACGACCTCATTGAAGCCTTCTTCCAGATTTGCATACTGCTCGGGAATGGCATATTCGGAATGGCTAGAGGCGAAAAATCGGGTACTAGAGTCCAAACGTGGTGGCCGACCTCGATTGATATCCTGGTGCAGCACGGTATTCAGTTCCCGCTGTAACTCCTCGGAAACCAGATGTTCTTCGACAAAGTGCACCACCGCTACGATGCCTATGGAAAAGATGCCGCTTACCATTACGGTCATCAATACAAAGGCAAGCAGGATGCGCCGTGCAAAAGGTTGTTTAGATACCATCAGTTTTCTCCGCAAGGCGGTAACCAACACCATGCTGAGTATGCAGCAGCTCTGTATTGAAGGGTTTATCGAGAACCTGACGGAGTTGGTGGATATGGCTTCTCAAGCTATCGCTATCGGGGCAGTCATCTCCCCAGAGCGCTTCCTCCAGTACTTCGCGGCGTACCACGGCCGGGCTTTTCTGCATCAACACAGCTAATAACTTTAGACCAATGGGATTCAGCTTGAGCGGTCGGCCTGCTCGACTGACATGCAACGTATCTAAGTCATAGATCAGATCCGCTACTTTCAATTGGCGTTTTCGGCTGCCTTGGCTGCGGCGCAGGATCGCCTCGATACGCGCGACTAACTCGGATAGGGCAAAGGGTTTGATCAGATAGTCGTCAGCTCCGACGTTGAGGCCGTGCAGCCGGTCGTCAAGCGCATCACGGGCAGTCAGCATAAGGATTGGTACCTCGCTCTGGCCATCCTCACGCAGGCGTTTGCACACCTGATAACCGTCGATGCCCGGCAGCATGATGTCAAGCACGATCAAATCGTAGTGCCCCGTGCTGGCTAGGTGTAAGCCGCTCAAGCCATCCTGCGCGCAGTCGACGCCGAAGCCCTTTAGCTGCAGGTAGTCCGTAAGCGTCCGAGCTACACCGCCTTGCAACTCAAACCTTAATCCGTTTAAACCACTGGTTCACGCGCTCGCACTCAAATGTCACCGGATCAAAAACATCGCCATGCCATTCAACCATGGCGTCATGCTCTGGATGATCGGGGTTGCCCATCGCCTCCAGAAACTCCTCGTAACCAGGTCCGCCACCCACGTCTTCCGGTGGGCAAGCATTGGCGCCGTCGATGCAGTACGGCACCTGAGGACAGGCAACAGCGGGTAGCGTTTTTTCGACCTTGATACTGTGATGCCAGCTGTCACCAAAGTCGTAGAGATAATTGAATGTCCGCTTTCCGCTCAGCGCCTTGATCAGCGTTTTACGGGCTTCCGGGTTCACCGTCGGCCCCCAACCATCAGGGTCGGGCATGCCGTAGTTCTCACCGGCAATTTCAAACTCATGTAGATGGCTATCACTCCATCCCATCACGACCTGGATGACATGGTGCAGCTTGCCCAAGGTGATGTTTTCAGGCACTGCGAACCGACGCCAAATCTTCGGAGTGATCCACTTCAGCTCGATGTGCAGCAGTAACAGGTCGGGGGCGGGTTTGGGTAAACGGACAGTTTTAACCATGGATCAGGCGGCCTCGCAGTGTTCAGTGTGATTCAAAGAAATGTTCCAAGGCAGCAACTCGCTCACCCGATTGATCGGGTGTTCGGCAATGTGCTCAAGTACGTAGGCCAGATAGGCCTGTGGGTTTAACCCGTTTAGCTTGGCAGTACCCACCAGGCTGTAAATCGCAGCGGCTCGTTCTCCGCCGGCATCGGAACCGGCAAACAGGTAGTTTTTGCGGCCCAGCGCGACGGCGCGTAGCGCCCGTTCGGCGGCGTTGTTGTCGATTTCGATTCGGCCGTCATTGCAGTAGCGCGTTAAGGCCTGCCACCGGTTGAGGGCATAGAGGATTGCACCGCCCAATGCCGACTTTTTCGACAGTTGAGTCAGCGTCTGATTAAGCCATGCGTGCAGGTGCTCCAGCAGCGGACTGGCCCGACTTTGCCGAACCGTTTTTCGCAGGTTGGGCGGCTGCCCTCGGATCTCGCTTTCGATGGCATACAGGGCTGCAATCCGTTGCAGCGCCTCGGCGGCAAGGGGTGAAGCCAAGTCTTTGTAGACATCGTAAAACTTGCGCCGGGCGTGAGCCCAGCATGCAGCTTCCTCAATAGTGCCCGTCGCATACAGCTGAGCAAAACCGGCGTAGCCGTCAGCCTGCAAGATCCCGCTAAAGCCCTTGAGATGAGCGCGCGGATGTTGCCCCTTGCGATCCGGCGAGTAGGCAAACCAAACTGCCGCCGGTGTCGAGTCACCCGCAGGTCGGTCCTCCCGCACGTATGTCCACAGGCGAGCCGTTTTGGTCTTGCCGCTGCCCGGCGCGAGCACGCCAATCGGCGTGTCGTCTGCATGGACTTTGTGACCGCTCATGACGTGGTGCTCAAGGGCGTTGATCAGCGGCCTGAGCAATTGACTGCTCTGGCCCACCCAGTCGGCCAGGGTTGAGCGCTCCAGCTCCACGCCCTCACGGGCGTAGATCTCGGACTGCCGGTACAGCGGCAGATGATCGACAAACTTGGAGACCAGCACATGGGCCAACAACCCCGGGCCTGCAAGGCCTCGGGCTATCGGACGACTCGGCGCCGGCACCTGGGCGATGTGCTCGCAGCAGCGACAGACCCACTTCGGACGGACATGGCAAATAACTTTGAAACGTGCCGGAACGTACTCCAGCACTTCGGACACATCCTCACCCAAATAGCGAAGCTTCCCACCGCAGCCCGTGCATTGCGACTCGGGCTGATGCACGTGAGTTTCGCGAGGCAGGTGTTCGGGCAATGGTTTGCGGCGCGAAACTGCGCGAGGGGCCGGTTCGACTGGCGGTGTCATTTCGGCTTGGCTGACTTGCAGCTCTTCAAGGCTCAACTGGAGTTGATCGATCATTGCGTCCAGTTGCTCGGAGCTGCGACCGAACTGCGTACGACGCAGCTTGGCGATCATCATTTTCAAGCGCTCAATCTCTGCCCGCTGGGCAGAGACCAGAGTCTTCAAGGCTTGAAGATCGTTCGGCAGGGAGTCGGTCACGAGAGTCATGAGCGCATGTTACTGGGGATTTTTTCAGCGCGGCAAGTCAGACCGCGAGGACAGGCGCTGTACGAATTGGCCTGCGCCAATCAATGCCTTCCAACAGCATCGATAACTGCGCAGGCGTCAGCGACACGCTGCCGCTGGTTGCTTGCGGCCAGACGAAGCGCCCTTGTTCCAACCGTTTGCAAAACAGACACAAGCCGTCGCCATCCCACCACAACAGCTTGATCCGGTCACCGCGCCGTCCGCGAAAGGCAAAGATCTGACCGGAAAACGGGTCGGCTTCCAACTGTGTCTGCACCAGTGCCGCTAAACCATCGAAGCCACGGCGCATATCCGTGACGCCGGCGGCGATCCAGATACGGGTTCCAGCGGGCGGGGCAATCATCGCAGCAACTGCTGCAAGACGAATTGCAGCGTCTGCGGATCGGGTGCGCCCATGATACGCAGCTTGGCTTTTCCGACCTCAACTGCGATCTCGGAATGACACTCCGCCTGTGGCTGGACGACGCGCGGCAGATCGATTGGCGCCTCCATCACCTGGACGGGCAAAAGCGTTGCGCTCTGGCTGACGGTACCGAATACCCCTTCCTGATATTGATGCCGCCAGCGAAACACCAGGTTGGCATTGACGTCATGCTCACGAGCGATCAACGACACGGAGGCGCCAGGCTGGAGGGTCGCCTCGACGACTTGGCGTTTGAACGCCAGCGAGAAGTTGGGGCGGCGGCCAGTTCGACGGGCTGGGGCAACAGTATCCAAGATAGTGTCCACAAAAAAATGGTGTCCACTATCTTGGCTAATTTGGAGGGCTGTCAGGAGAGGGTGCTGGCCGGACGGTTAGAGCGCCAGTTAAAGCTGGCAGAGGATAGTCGATGAAAGTTCGATACTGGTAAGAAATGGCGAATCAACCAGACCCCGAGTCATGCATGTTGCACCGTGAGGTGCAGGGTGAAGCGTTGACAGGGGAAACCGATGGGCCAGCCATTGAGCCGCGTAATCAGGAATTCGGGATGCCGATGCTGTTAACCGAAGCAGAAGGCAATACGGAGCATGGCGTTATACGCCAGTCATGCTCTGATCCCGCGCGGTCGGAGACCCTGTGCACGTCGGGAAGTCCTTTGCACAGAAACTGGGAGATCTCAGCGGTGCCCGGTGCGCAAGCACCGGGCGGAGGAGGAAAGGCCAAAAGCCGTAACCCTGCTGCCTACGTCGCTGAGAAGTCGGATACGTCCGTAGTACCTGAGAAGCCATCGAACAAGGGGCCAAGCCCTGCGGAGATAGTGGAGGAAAGGGACGTAGCCAAGGGAAACACCGACACGTCCCCCGCGCCCCGGACACAGAGTCGGATCAGTTGCGCGTCGATGGGACTTGAAGGTGTACGTGAAGCAGCCCGAAGGAACAAGGGCATGCAGTTCACGGCATTGCTGCACCACATCACACCGCAGTTATTGGCGCAGAGCTTCTATGCCTTGCGCCGCGATGCAGCGGTGGGCGTGGACGGCATGTCGTGGCGAGAATATGAGGAAGGTCTTCTCCAGCGGGTGACCGATTTGCACGCAAGGCTCCACAGTGGAGCCTATCGGGCAACGCCATCGCGGCGGGTGTACATTCCCAAAGCCGATGGCAGGCAGCGCCCGTTGGGCATTGACTCTTTGGAGGACAAGATTGTACAGCAGGCGGTTGTTACCGTTCTGAATGCGATCTATGAAGAGGACTTTCTTGGATTCTCGTATGGGTTTCGACCGGGCCGCAGTCAGCACGATGCGCTGGCTGCGTTAACGGTCGCGCTGAAAAGCCAAAAGGTGAACTGGATACTTGATGCGGATATCACGTCGTTCTTTGATGAGATCGACCATGAATGGATGCTGATGTTTCTGGGACACCGAATTGCAGACCGGCGCTTGCTCGGGCTTATCTGCAAATGGCTTCAAGCGGGCGTTGTGGAGGATGGCCGTAGGGTGGCTGCGACCAAGGGGACGCCCCAAGGCGCAGTGATATCGCCGCTGCTGGCGAATATCTATCTTCACTACGTGCTGGATCTATGGGCAAGGCAGTGGCGCGAGCGCCACGCCCGTGGCGATGTGATTGTCGTGCGCTACGCGGATGACAGTGTGGTGGGGTTCAGGACGAAAGTGCAGGCCCAGCAGTTTCTGGTGCAGTTGCAGGAACGGTTGGCCAGGTTCGGCCTATCGCTCAACGCCTTGAAAACACGACTGATCGAGTTTGGTCGTTTTGCTGTGACGAATCGCAGGAAACGAGGTTTGAGAAAACCGGAGACTTTTGATTTTCTGGGTTTCACCCACTGTTGTAGTGTCAGCCGACGCGGTGACTTCCAAGTACTGCGACTGACTGTCAAAAAGCGTATGCGTGCGACGCTTCTTGCTATCCGTGAGGAGTTGAGTCGCCGGCGTCATGACCTTGTCCGGGTTCAAGGGCAATGGCTCAAACGTGTGGTGAGCGGTTACTTCAATTACCACGCGGTACCGGGGAACCTGATACGTCTTAGCGGTTTTCGTTTGGCGGTATGCCGTCTCTGGCGGCAAGCCCTTAAGCGACGCAGCCAGCGTAATCGGCTTCAATGGTCACGGTACGGACGCCTTGCCGATCTCTACATCCCGAGACCTAGAAATGCACATCCTTACCCTGAGGATCGCTTTGCGTCACATACCCGAGGCAGGAGCCGTATGCGGTAGTTCCGCACGTACGGATCTGTGCGGGGGGCGGCAGGTAACTGCCGTTCCTACCGCGACCGGTAGTCCAGCACATTGGCCAGGATGTCGCGGTTGTCTTCGATGACCAGAATACGCATCGGCTGATTACTCTTTGATTTTGACGCTTTTTTCACGTCGCTTTGACAGGCTACTAACAGAGGCAAATGCAGACTGCGGCCCGTTCATCCAAAAAGGATCATACGATGCCCCAGCTTCATTATGCGCAAATTCGCTACTTATCCATAGTCGTGCTGGCGTGGCTAACGGTATTCACTCTGACTCGGAGCCTGTTGCTGGTTAGCCACCTGGCAGATGCGAATATCAGCATTTCGAACCTTATGGGCTTGTATGCCATAGGGATGATCTACGACTTGAGCTTCCTGCTTTACGCGACCTTGCCAATGGCGCTTTACCTGCTGCTTTGCCCGCGCGCGATTTGGCAGCAGCGCTGGCACAAAAAGTTTATGGCCAGCGCCATGGCCCTCAGTCTATTCGTCATGCTGTTCACTGCTGTTGCGGAATGGCTGTTTTGGGACGAATTCGGCGTACGCTTCAATTTCATCGCCGTCGACTACCTGGTGTACTCCGAGGAGGTGATCAACAACATTCTTGAGTCCTACCCGATTTACCCCTTACTGGCATTGCTCGCCATCTTGGCCATTGGTCTGACATTCATCCTTCGCCGCCCCCTAGCAGCTGCCTTGGATGCCCCACGCATGGCACCTAAGCAAGCTTTATATAGTCTGGGTGTTTTGCTCTTGCTGGCCGGGCTTAGTAGCGCTTTTGTTGGGCAGAACTCCCCCCGTGGAATAGGTGGTAATGCCTATCAGCGCGAGCTGGCGAGCAATGGGCCTTTCCAGTTCTTTGCTGCGTTTCGGAATAACGAACTGGACTACCAGCAGTTTTACTCGACCCTGCCGGAGTCCGAAGTCGCCGGGTTGTTGCGAAGCGAGGTGAGCGAGCCCAATGCCCGTTTCATAGGCAGTGATCCGCTAGACATTCGCCGTGAAATCGATAATCCAGGGCAACCAAAACGCCTGAACGTAGTACTGGTGACCATCGAGAGTTTGAGTGCCAAATACTTGGGCAGTTTCGGTGACAACCGCGGATTGACCCCGAATCTGGACGCGCTACGCAAGCAGAGTCTGGCATTCAGTAACTTTTACGCCACGGGTACCCGAACTGACCGTGGCCTAGAAGCCATCACCCTGTCTATTCCACCAACGCCGGGGCGTTCGATCGTCAAGCGTATTGGTCGTGAAGCTGGTTATGCAAGTCTAGGTCAGCAGTTCGCCGCCCAAGGGTATGACAGTGCATTTCTCTACGGCGGGCGTGGTTACTTCGACAACATGAATGCTTTTTTTGGCGGCAACGGCTATCGCATCGTTGACCAAAGCAGCGTGGCCGAGGCGGATATTGCTTTCAAAAACGCCTGGGGCATGTCGGATGAAGACCTCTATAAACAAGCCCTCAAAATT
Source organism: Pseudomonas rhodesiae (assembly GCF_007858255.1). Classification (GTDB taxonomy): domain Bacteria; phylum Pseudomonadota; class Gammaproteobacteria; order Pseudomonadales; family Pseudomonadaceae; genus Aquipseudomonas; species Aquipseudomonas rhodesiae. Next base: position 8,044 of record NZ_VFEU01000040.1, read on the forward strand.
GCAGATGCCGACCATGCAGCCGGCAAACCTTTCTTCCTGCAATTGATGACCACCTCAAATCATCGACCCTATACCTACCCTGAAGGTCGCATCGACATACCTTCCGGTGACGGTCGCGAAGGAGCGGTGAAGTATACCGACTACGCCATTGGCCAACTCCTTGCCCAAGTGCGGGAAAGACCCTGGTTCAAGGACACGCTGTTCGTCTTCGTCGCCGATCACACTGCAGGCAGCGCCGGTAAGGAAGATCTGCCGGTGGCCAACTACCACATCCCGCTGTTTATTTACGCTCCGGAACATATCGAACCTAGAGAGTTCACCGATGTTGTCAGTCAGATCGACCTGGCTCCAACTTTGTTGGGCATGCTCAATATCGACTATGTCTCAACGTTTTTCGGGCGCAACGTGCTGCGAGAGGATCGCACTGCTGGGCGCGCTCTGGTTGGTAACTACCAGCACCTAGGACTGTTCGATGGCAATAATCTGGCCATTCTCAGTCCAAGGCGTGGCATGCGCAAACATGAAGACGCATTGGGGTTGAGCCATGAGTCGATCATTGGCACCGATGACGGGCTGCTGCGTCGCGATATCGCCTACTACCAGGGTGCTAGCTATGCCTTTCAGAAGGGACTTATAGCTTGGCGGTCAGGGTTACTGCCAGATGAAAAGTTGGGCCTGCGTTAACCCACTCATGCATTACAGGCACCGCCTGGCGGTGCTTTGATTTGGAGCTACTGAAATGACGGCCGACCGCTCAGAAAGCGCTTCTCGGTACTTTGATTTCCGTCTTGCGATAGGTATTCCATTAGGGCTTATGGCCTTACTGTTGTTGCTTGACCCTAGTGGAGTTGATTTCGCTTTGGCAGAACTGTTTTACGAGCCGGGCCAGGGCTTTATCGGTCGTCACAGCTTCTGGCTGGAAGACATACTCCATGACCGGGCGAAGCAAGCTGTTATTTTCGTGGGCGTAATGGCCATTTTCGGTTTCGTACTAAGTCTTATGCCAACCAGGTTAAGTCCCCTTCGTCGTCAACTAGGTTACCTGGTACTGGCATTGGCTTTATCAACCAGTATTGTCACTCCGCTGAAAACAATGACTGGCGTGCACTGTCCATGGAGTTTGAGCGAGTTCGGGGGAGCAGAAACTTTTACACCTTTGCTTAGTGAGCGCGCGCCAACCGAAAAGCCAGGGCGCTGTTGGCCAGGGGGGCATGCCTCGGCAGGGTTCTCTCTGTTGGCTCTGTTTTTCGCACTGCGCGACAGGCGTCCTCGCACCGCTCGCATTGCTTTAGTTGTTGCGTTGGGACTGGGAGCCGTGTTTTCGCTAGGACGTATGATGCAGGGCGCGCATTTCCTCTCGCATAACCTGTGGACCTTGTTGTTCGACTGGCTGATCGGAGTGCTGTGCTACCGGTGGATTCTCTATAAAGCGCCACAACCAATGCAACTGTCTCAGCTTGCGCCTGATTTAGCGGGAAGACAGAACTGATGCAAGGTCTTCTATGGTTTCTTCGCCTGTGCCTGGCAGCGCTGGTATTGGTCGCTGCATTGGTAGCACTGCCTGTTAGCATGGCCTGGAGTGCCGCGCCTACAATTCAGAGCCTGGCTGGCGAGACTCGGCCACAGAGTTGGGCGGAGCCGCTAGATGAGCGGTTGAACCTGTATCGGATACAGCCAAATCTCTATCGCAGTGCCTTGCCTGATAATGAGGCTGAACCGATGCTCAAAGAACTGGGCGTCACGACAGTGATCAATTTCTATCAACGTAGCGACTCAGCTTGGCTGCATGATCCAAAAATGCGCCAGATTCACCTGCCATTCCATACTGACAGAGTTGATGATACGGATGTGATCGCAGCATTACGGAGCATTCGACAGTCACAAGAGCTCGGTTCTGTGCTGATTCACTGTAAGCATGGACAAAATAGAACTGGCCTGATTGCGGCTCTATATCGCATCGTTTATCAGGGCTGGAGCAAGGAGCAAGCTCTGGCTGAAATGCGCGGTGGCGGCTTTGGCGGTGAGCAGCGATTAGACGATGCCGAACGATACTTGCAACAAGTCGATATAGAGCAACTTAAGATTGCACTTGAGGGTGGAGCTTGTAGTACAAGTCCATTGGCCTTGTGTGCGATGAAGGCTTGGATAGTCGATATGCTTAAAGTGTAATGCCAGTAACGGCATACCGAACGGTAGCGTGACGATGCAGAGATCCCAAGCTATATTGCAGTTTCATCCGTGTGCCCCTCTTACTATGCCGCCTACGGGCGGCTTTTCTTTTTCAGGACTCAAACCTGCACCGAGTTTGGCTTGAACCCAACGCCAGCTATCGTTCATGGCCTGGAACAAGATCACCCAACGGTGCAATCGTCATCTGAGCAATGCGTATCCAAGAACTCAGCGTTTCGAGATCTAGCCGTACCGATTCGGCCGCTTCCCAAATGCTGACATTCTCAGTTGGGACTGTCGGTACGACGCCCTCGATTACCGTCAGCGCCATTGCATGCAACCGCAGTAGCTCGTCGCGCATGTCATTAATTCCACCCAACTCTGCCAGACATGCATCCAGTCGGCCAACCAACTGCAGAAGCCGGGTGGTGTCGAAGTTCGCTCGCAGCCTTTCCAGTGCTACAGAATCCACTTCGCCGTAAGGAGTAGTCTGAAAAGACGCCGGCGGAACCTCAATCATGTTGCCTCCTCGGCATCGGCCTTGCTGGCCGTATTGACTCGTAGCAAGCCGGCAGCCTGCTGGAATACCGAATCCTTGATCCAAGGCTCCGGTGGCCGATTGAGCTTGAGGTTGAACTCGCCAAAGCGTTTGACGTTGCTGGTCAGGTAGGGACTTAGGAACGACACGTCCTCATCAGTAAACTGCCAGCCCTCGCGGGCCAGTTTCTGCAGGATACGCATCATGTCCACAGTGTTCTGCAGGATCACCGACGAGGCCACCATGTCGTTGTAGCGCAGTCGCTTCTGTTGCTCGTCCGGATCGTTCTCAGCAATCACATCGCCGCCGAAGGACAGCCACTTGGAGAATCCGTTGTAGGACTCGATCTTGTTGGTGTTTGCCGTGACTTCCTGGCGCAGCTCGCGGCTACCGATCCAGTTGAGCAGGAATATCGTGCGGATCACGCTGCCCAGCGCCTGTGCCGCGTGGTAGAGCTTGTTGCGCCTGCTGTAGGAACCGAGTTTTCGCAGCAGCATAGGCGAGGAGATTTTGCCGGCCTGGATTGATAGCGCGACCTGCATCAGATCCTGCCAGTGGGTTTCGATCAGGTGCCAGTCGGCAGTGTCGGTGAACAGGCGGTTGATGTGCTTGTATGATACGCCGCGATCCGGCCGGCACATCACCAGGTCGCGCCAGTTGCGGATACGCGGCATCAGGTTGATGCCCAGCAGATGGGTGAAGGCAAACACCGTGGCCGACTGCCCTTGGGTGTCCGAGTACACCGTATCGGGTTCGACGCTGAGGTCTACTTTGAGTAGCCCCTCGATCACATAGATCGCCTCCCAGATACCCGGCGGGATGAAGTGCTGGAACACGGCGATGTAGTTGTTGGCCACATGCCGGTAGGCCACAGCCCCCATTTTGCGGTAGCGGAAGTGGTAGCCGGCCAGCAGATTGTCGTCATAGAAGTCGAACTGCGTACCGTCCGCGGCCACCGCCTTGCCATCGCCCCAGAGCTTGGGCAGATCAAGTTGTAGGTAGAGTTCCACCAACTCGCGGTTGGCCTTGTCCAGCTTCTCCAGCGAGAGGTGACGACGATTCGTGTAGGACAGCATGTGTGGCGTTACATTACCGGCCAGATGCCGCGCGGCCTGGTTAGGGCCTAGGTTGCAGCCCATGGCGAAGATCGTCATCAGGTAGCGCTCGGCAGGCTCTTTTAGCTTCGGCTCGTTACCGGACATCGGCCCGAAATGCCGAGTGAACTGAATCCAATGCTCGATGTTGGCCATGATGTCGAGCACATGCCTGGCCGGCATGCGCTGCATGAGCGCAGTCTGTAGCGAGATAGCCGAAGGCGGGATATCTCGAGCGGTCACTCGGCGGAGAACCGGCTCGCCGGTTTCGTTGATCGATACGTCCCCTCGGCATGATGGGAATTTCTCGTCTAGTTGCTGCGCTGTTTCCTCAAGCTGGGCCTTGAGAGAGGCTACAAACTCCTTCGCTGTACCAGGCAGCCCCATTTTTTCGCAGTAGGCCGGTAGTCGCTGGAGACATTCTTCCCAGGGCAGCAATTGCTTGCGATAGTCGGCGAAGGATTCCGACCCTTGCACGCACATGTCGCCGGATCGCAGCTCGCTGGCCAGGTAAGAGAAAACGCAAACCTCCAGATAGCGCCGGTTGGTCGGTGGCCCCTCACTGGCAGGACGGCGAACGACCTTGACCCAGCGCTCCGACGCGAACGACAAGTCCACGTACTCGTCGATCCATTCGCGGTGTAGATTCTCGCTGTCCTGGATCAGTTGAAGTGCCTGAGTCAGCGACCGATCCTGAGTCGTGGGCTCCAGTTGGAGAAGATGGCTGAGACGGAACAATAGCGAGCGATGGGATCTGAAGTGCTTCCAGATAAGTGGCAGGTAGTTATTACCGCCGGTAGCTTGGACTTCGGCGCAAGTCTCACGCAACCGATCCAGATTGCCATCGGGGGAGAGGTATTCCCGAATCAGGCTGCCTGCTTCCTGATCATCCGGTTCTTGAACCAGAATTTGCACCACGCCGTCTAGGGTCGCCGCCAACTGCTCCAACTTCTGTCGTTGTCGTGCCTGGATTTGCTCCAACTCCTCCTTGGCGCGTTTATGAATCGTCGAAATCCGTCGGATGAACATCTCGGCCAGGTGATCTCGTGTCCGCACACGCATGCGGTAGATCAAAGCCAGCATCAGCGTATAGCGCTTCGGTAGCGAGCAGTCCTTCAGCTCGGAGACGTCCGATGCTGCTGCCTGGGCAGCGAAGTGGCGGATCTTGGTATCGACGATGCCCTCAAATATAGCGTCGAGATTCCCGAAGCTTTCCAGCCAGGCCAAGTGATCAATCAGTACTTCCAAGTGCTTGCGGGAGGGCTTCTTAGGCGCCTGTTTCAGCGTATTGAAATCGCTTTGGCGCCGACCGAAGTCGGTTTCGAGCAGCTCCTTCAGCTTGTAGATCACCTCGATTGGGGCGCGAGTTACGACTAGGTTGAAGGTAACTTCCTGGGCACTCGCCAAGGCGGTTTCTGCGAGGTTGTTGAGCGTCGAATAAGCCGGAAGCTCATAGCCACGCTGAATCAGCTCATCAAGCATGGCATTGATGAGATCGACTCGCTGCTCAAGAACTACAGCGCAGTCACGTGCGATCTGCTCAGTAACCGCTAGCCCGTCGCTGCTGTAGAAGGGGGTAACCTGCAGGTACTGCCGTACCGCTGCTTGGTGCCGGTAAAGGGTGCGGGGGTTGCTATAGCGCGGAGCTATTCGTGCGCCGTAGCGGAGGCATTGCCGGACATGGCTAATGAGTTCCTGAGGTAGTTCCTCGAACGGAACGAAATAGTGTAGCTGCTGGAACACCTTTAGCTGGATTGCCAGCCCAATCGATAGCGCTGGACTCTTAGCGGTGTTGTTGACCCATTCGATCTCTGAATCAGACAGGGAATAGCTTCGATGAAGCTCCTTGGCCGGTAGCTGGCTGGGCAAGCTAGGGTAGGCTGTTCTTTCCACCGATGCCATTGAACACATCCCCCAAGCGAGGCAAAAGCATCAGCATAGACGTCTAGCCAGACGGTGGTTGATCAGTAAGTCATGAGGCCTAGAATGACATTTCAAATCATCGACTTACAGAACGAATGTCCTAATTTTTGCCTTATCTCGGCATAACCCCTTGATTGCATGATCGCATCGGAGTGTGAACCGCATGATGTTTGTCTGCCTTTGCTCTCGCGTGGGCTGGCGGTACGCAGTTCACACTCCAATGCGCTCTCATAGAGAGGGTCGGGCAGTTAACGACAACTGCAGTGGCGCTAGTTGTCCAGGATGGTTCTGGGACCGTATGATCTGATCGGTGTCTTAGTTTGACGCTGAGACTCACACCCTTTGAAGGACAAGAGCATGGGAAAGTACTTCGGTAATTCAGGCTTATTCAAGGCTGCTTCGTATTCCAGCAACGAGCTTCTGGTCAGCTGCATCACCAGCTGGGAGCTGAAAAATATTGCTCTAAATACGAAGGAGTTTTTGATATGTCCAAAGAACTACTCGGAGTTTCTGCTCTAGGCTTGATGGTGGTCGGTGAGTTCTGTGCAATCTACAGTGAGGTGGTAGTCGCCAAGCTTGCCCAAACAGGTAGCGCTTCCTGGGAAACACTAGCGCTTCCCGTGGTGCTAATGTGTTTTGCAGGAATTTGTCTACTGGCAGCATACTGGCTCGGTTACGTTGCGGTCGGTGATATCTGGATCGTCACCGTGGTATCAGTCACGTCTCTGTTGCTTCTCGAGCCTGTTGTTGTCTGGTCTCTGTTCCATGAAGCGCCAGGGCGGGGGGCACTCATCGGCTTCATCCTGGGAGCCTTGGGCATGCTTTCCACTGCATTGCTTTAACTCACCCTCCTGGCCCAGCATTTAATTGCTGGGCCAATTCGCGGGATCTTAAGCTTAAGTCTGCGCACTCTGTTCGGCGAACGGTTTTATCGTCTGGCCCTGCCGCCAAGACCATCTCGGCTACGTAGGCGAAGGTGCGCTGTTCATTGAGCCGCGGAACCCCTTGGAATTGGACGGGCGTCCATGGAGTAAATATGCTGTAAGCTGATGTTTTATAAGCCTTTATAGAGCATAGTAGAACTCTGTTACTAACTCTCGTGTCGCCGAAGAACATTTCGACAGGGCTCTAGGAAAATATTTTCAGCTCAAAAAATCTAAAATATGCCCACAGAGTCAGTTGACGCATGGCCTCAATTTTAGCGGTGTCTTGGGCGACGCGCTGCTCCAATAAACGTAGACCTTCTCGCATCACTTCGCTTGCATTTTGATAGCTGCCAGACTGATCAAAGTCATGGATAACTTGTTCCTGGTGAGCGGTGAGCACAACGTTTCTCGTTGCCCCAATGAACTCCATTTTTCGGTAAGCCGTAACTTCGATCATTGGCATATCATGCCGTTTTTGCTTGCGACTAAATGGTTAAAGGCTTGGGTCTGATGAAACGCGTCGTACGGGTGCGGCCAGGGACGAGGAGTGAGGAGCCCGCAGCGCGCTCGCAGGCCAGCCCACGCGCCTCAATCGGCTGCGTTTGCCCGTTCATGATCATTCAGGGCTACGGCCACGGCTTTGGCCACGTCGATAAACGCCCGCGCCGCCGCCGAGGGGTACACCCCTTTGCGCTGCATCAACACCGCCGTGCGCTGCAAGCGCTGCGGGGCCAGCTCAATCGCCACCAACTCGGGATGGGCCCGTGCAATCGCAGCCGGCAAGAGTGTCGACAAGGCAGTCCTGCGCACCACCTCAATCAAGGCGCCGATCACATTGGCCTCCATGACTACACGCGGGCGGATACCGTGCTGGTTGCAATAGCGGTCGATCTGGTCGCGGGTGGCGAACTCTTTGCTCAGCACAATCAGTGATTCGCTGTTCAGCGCTTCCAGCCCGATGGACGACTGGCCTGCCAACGGGTGTTGGCTGCCCACCACGAGCGCCAGGGTTTCCACCAGCAAGGGGTAAGCGTCGATGTCGGGCGCGTGTACCTCGTCAAAGGCGATGCCTACATCCAGCTCGTCAGCCAGCAGTTGGTTCTCCATCTGTTCCTGGGCAACTTCACGCACGGTCAACGTGATGTTGGGATAGCGACTGTGAAAGGCGTCCACCAGTGGCCCGACGAGGTACGTGGTGAAGGTGGGTGTGACGGCGATGCGCAAGGTGCCCCGGCTCAAATCGCCCACATCGTGGATGGCCCGTTTGCCTTGCTGTAGTTCCTGCGCCGCCCGCAACGCATGACGCAGGTAGACCTCACCGGCGTCGGTGAGGCGGGTCTTGCGCCCTGAACGATCAAACAGCTGAGCGCCCAGGCTTTCTTCCAGTTGTCGAACTTGCTGTGACAGCGCCGGTTGCGAGACATGCAGGGCCGCTGCCGCCTTAGTGAAACCTTGATGTTCCGCGACGGCGAGAAAGTATTGAAGGTGGCGCGCAAGCTTGTTTGTTTCCATAAGATTATCTGATGCAGTTGATCATATCTAAGACTTTTACCTTATTTTGAGGGCGCCGTAATCTTGGTTCATCGCAATGCGAGCAAAGGAGTTATCCCATGCAAGACATCATCGATGGTTTTCTGAAGTTTCAGCGCAATGCCTTTCCCAAGCGGGCCGGTCTGTTCAAAGACCTGGCCAATCAGCAAAACCCTCGTGCGTTGTTCATCTCCTGCTCCGACAGTCGCCTGGTGCCGGAGCTGGTCACCCAGCGTGAGCCGGGCGATCTGTTTGTGATCCGTAATGCCGGCAATATCGTGCCGTCCTATGGCCCTGAGCCGGGCGGCGTGTCGGCCTCGGTGGAATACGCCGTCGCTGCCTTGCAAGTCAGCGACATCGTGATCTGCGGCCACTCCGATTGCGGCGCCATGACGGCCATCGCCACCTGCACCTGCCTGGACCATATGCCTGCGGTGGCCGGCTGGTTGCGCTACGCCGATTCCGGCCGAGTGGTCAACGAAGCCCGCAAGCACGTCGATCAGCCCGCCAAAGTCGCATCCATGGTGCGCGAAAACGTGATCGCACAGTTGGCCAATCTCCAGACGCACCCGTCTGTGCGCCTGGCCCTTGAAGAAAAACGCGTGACGCTGCATGGCTGGGTCTACGACATCGAAAGCGGCTGCATCCAGGCTTTCGACAGCCGTACCGGCACGTTCGTAGCCTTGGCCGACTACCCAGTGAGCGCCGCCATCCCGGCAACACCTCGCTCCAACTGAAGTACCCAGGTACCTGCAGCGCAGGCAAGCCTACGCCCCTTTTTTACTCACGGAGAAATCCCCATGATCCAGTCGCAAATCAGCCAAACCACTCGCCTTGCCCTGACCGACGTCATCCTCTTGGCCAAAGCTCGTAAAGACCTATCGTTCGCCCAGATCGCCGAAGGCACCGGCCTGCACGAAGCCTTCGTCACCGCCGCCTTGCTTGGCCAGCACCCGCTGCCGGCTAACGCCGCCCAAGTCGTCGCCGACACCCTGGGCCTCGATGCGGATGCCGTGCTGCTGCTGCAAACCATCCCGGTACGCGGCAGCATCGGTAATGGCGTGCCGACCGATCCGACCATCTACCGTTTCTACGAGATGATTCAGGTGTATGGCACCACGCTTAAGGCGCTGGTCCACGAGAAGTTTGGCGACGGCATTATCAGCGCGATCAACTTCAAACTGGATGTCAAAAAAGTGGACGACCCAGACGGCGGTTCGCGTGCCGTCATCACGCTGGACGGTAAGTACCTGCCTACCAAACCGTTCTGATTGAATGAAACTTGGCCCGAGGCCGCTAGGGGCTCGGGCCACGCATAGGGTGTGTCTGCTGTTTCAGCGGCGCGCAGACAGCTGTTGCGGTGCCAAAAATGCATCGTGGAAATAGTTACGAAAAGCCTGCATTGCCAGGCTGAATTCGCGCTCGCGATGCCACGCCAATCCGACACTCATCGGCGTCACCTTGTCGGTGACTGTCAGGGTTTCGATGCGTTTTCCTTCCAATGACCAGGGGCGGTGCACCAAGTCTGAGAGGATTGCCACGCCGCTGCCATTGGCGACCATGCTGCGCACCGCTTCGACTGAGCTGGTACGCACCCGCACGTTTGGCTGCTGATGCGCATGTTCCCAGTAGCGCATGGCGCTTTGTTCGGCTTCGTCGACGGTCAGCAGGATGTAGGGTTCTTTCGCGACGTCGGCGAGACTGACCGCCGAGCGCTCGCACAGCGGATGGTGGCTGGGCAGCCATAACCGCCGTTCGGAGTTGAAGAGAATCTCTGAAACGATGTCCGGGTGCGTGAGGTTGGCGGTGAGCACCACGGCCATATCAAAACGACCTTCCAACAAGCCCTGTTCAATCGCTTGCCGTTCCTGTTCATGGACTTCAATCGCCACGTCCGGATGCCAGTGTTCCAGGCGCTGCAGATGGTGCGGCAGGAAATAGCCGATCACCGTGTAGCTTGCCGCTAAGCGCAACACGCCACTGGCGCGGATATCCGGCAACGGGCTGTTCAACGCGTCATCGACGCTGCGCAAAATCACGTAGGCCCGGTTCAAAAAGTGCCGCCCGGCGTCGGTCAGGCTCATGCCCTGGGCCGAGCGCTGGAACAACAGCGTGCCGAGAATGCCTTCCAGTTCCTTGATCGCCGTAGTCACTGCGGATTGGGAAATATTCAGATGAATTGCGGCTTGAGAGATTTGCCCGATCTCGGCGGTAGCGACGAAATAGCGTACTTGGCGCAGGGTCAGGGACATTAGCACTCCGGACGATGAGGTATCTGTTTTCCAGAAGATGGCCTATCTGATAATAGATCTTCCCAAGGGGTAGGCAGGAATTTAACTTGGCCAGTATGAAGTCACAAGCGTCGGGAGCAAGCGTCATGCAGGCAGTAGATTTCAACTCGGACATGGGTGAAGGCTTTGGCCCTTGGACCATCGGCGATGGTGTCGACAATGAGCTGATGGGCTTTATCAGTTCGGCCAACATTGCCACCGGTTTTCATGCCGGTGATCCCGGCACCATGCGCCGCACCGTCGAGCAGGCCAAGCGCCTGGGCGTAGCCATCGGCGCGCATCCGGGGTTTCGCGACTTGGTGGGGTTTGGCCGTCGGCACATCAATGCACCGGCCCAAGAACTGGTCGACGACATGCTCTATCAGTTGGGCGCCTTGCGTGAACTCGCCCGGGCTCAAGGCGTGGCCCTGCAACACATCAAACCCCACGGCGCGCTCTACATGCATCTGGCCCGGGACGAAGAGGCTGCCCGTTTGCTGGTGCAGAACCTCCAACGTCTGGAACCGGAGTTGCTGCTGTATTGCATGCCCGAGTCGGTGATCTGGCGGGTTGCCACGGAACTGGGGCAACCGGTGGTCCGCGAGTTCTACGCCGACCGCGAATACGACCTCAGCGGCTCCATCGTCTTCACCCGCAACGTGCGAGCTTACGACCCGGCCTTCGTCGCCGAGCGAGTGCTGCGTGCTTGCCAACAAGGCGTGGTGCGCACCGTCGAGGGCGAGGACCTGGCGATTGAGTTCGACTCCATCTGTTTGCACAGCGACACGCCGGGTGCCCTGGCGTTGGTCGAAGCCACGCGTCGTGCACTTGATGGCGCGGGCATAAAGGTCCGAGCACCGCGCTGAGACCGAATGAAAACACCTGGCGCACAGACGCCAGGGTTGACTCACCGATTTACTTTTTGCCTGCCTTTCTACAACTATTCCAAGAGGAACAGACATGGCCGAACACACTGTAATCACCCCGTTGCCGGGGACCTTCTACCGCAAAGCTACCCCGGAATCGGCGAACTTCGTCGAGGTCGGCGCGCAGGTCAGCGCCGACACGGTGATTGGCCTGATCGAGGTCATGAAGCAGTTCTCCGAACTGACCGCCGGGACGGCCGGTCGCCTCAATGCCTTTTTGGTAGAAGACGGTGATCCGGTGGAACCGGGTCAAGTCGTCGCAACACTCGATGGCGAGTGAGGGCACGATCATGACTCACGCCATTCATAAATTGCTGATTGCCAACCGTGGCGAGATCGCCGTGCGGATCATCCGCGCTGCCAAGGAACTGGGCATTCCTACCGTTGCCGCGTGCAGCGAGGCGGACGTCGACTCCCAGGCTGCGCGCATGGCCGATGAGGTGCATATTCTCGGCCCGGCCCGTGCCGACAAAAGTTACCTGAATGTCGAGGCCTTGCTCGGCGCCTTGAGCGCCACGGGCGCCAACGCCGTGCATCCCGGTTACGGCTTTCTGTCGGAGAACGCCGACTTCGCCGAAGCGGTGGTGGCTGCCGGCGCCATTTTTGTCGGCCCGAGCGCGGAGACGATCCGGCGCATGGGCGATAAAGCCGAGGCGCGGCGCACGGCGCAAGCCGCCGGCGTGCCGGTGGTGCCGGGTTCGCCGGATGAACTGTTCGACGTTGAATCGGCGCTCAAGGCTGCCGAATCCGTTGGCTTCCCGCTGTTGATCAAAGCTTCGGCCGGTGGCGGCGGGCGCGGTATTCGGCTGGCGGAAAACGCCGAGCAGCTGAGCGAAGAATTCCCTCGTTCCCAGCGCGAAGCCCAAGCGGCGTTTGGCAATGGTGCGGTGTACCTGGAGCGGTTTATCAGCCGGGCCCGGCATATTGAAGTGCAAGTGCTGGGCGACGGTCAGCACGCCGTGCATTTGTTTGAGCGCGAGTGTTCGCTGCAACGGCGCCGGCAGAAAATCTTCGAAGAAGCGCCATCGCCAGTCCTCAGCCAGCAGCAACGGGAAACGCTGTGCGCCAGCGCGGTACGTCTGACTGAATCCCTGGGTTACAAGGGCGCCGGCACCCTGGAATACCTGTATGACGTTACTACCGGTGAGTTTTTCTTTATCGAGATGAACACGCGGATTCAGGTGGAGCACCCGGTCAGCGAACTGATCACGGGCATCGACCTGGTCCAGGCCATGTTGCGCATCGCTGGCGGCGAGCCGCTGGGCTTCAAGCAAAGCGACATTCGACTCAACGGCGCCGCCCTGCAAATGCGCCTGAATGCTGAAGACCCGGCACGGAACTTCTTCCCGAGTCCAGGCCTGGTCGAGCAACTGATCTGGCCGCAAGGGGAGGGCGTTCGTGTCGATACGCATCTGTTTCAATGCTACCGGGTGCCGCCGTACTATGACTCGCTGCTGGCCAAACTGATTATTCACGGTGCGGATCGCGCCGAAGCTCTGGCCCGAGCGCGAATGGCGGTGGCGAACACCACGCTCACCGGTATGGCCAACACCTTGGCGTTGCACGGTGAGTTGTTGGAACAACCGTGGTTGCACAGCGCCGACTTTCACACCGGCACCCTGGAAACCTGGCTGGCCGAGCGCCGCAGCGGAGGTGAAGCATGAGTACGCCCATCCGCTACAGCTTTGGCGCCGATGAGCATTTATTTGCCGAAGTCAGCGACAGCATGTCCCTGGACGCGTTTTTCAAAGGACTGGCCGTCACCCGCGCCGTGGAACGGCTGGCGCTGGATGGCGTGCTCGATATCTGCCTGGCCAACGCGTCGTTCCAGATTCGTTTCGACCCGGATCGCATCGCCCCGCACACCTTGCTTGAAGCGGTAAAAACCGCCGAGGCCGGAGCCGTCGCCGAGCGCACCTTACAGACGCGGATTATCGAAATTCCGGTGCTCTACAACGATCCCTGGACTCACGAAACGCTGATGCGTTTTCGCGACCGCCACCAAGACCCGAGCGCCACGGACCTGGAATACGCCGCACGCATCAATGGTTTGGCCGACGTCGATGCGTTCATCGCGGCCCACAGTGGCGCGCCGTGGTTTGTCTCGATGGTCGGCTTCGTTGCGGGGTTGCCGTTCATGTTCCAGATGGTTGAGCGCGAGCGTCAGTTGCAGGTGCCCAAGTACCTGCGTCCACGCACCGACACGCCGAAATTGACCTTGGGCCATGGCGGTTGCTTTGGTTGCATTTACTCGGTGCGCGGCGCCGGCGGTTATCAGATGTTTGGCGTGACCCCCGCGCCGATCTACGACCCGCAACAGAACCTCGCGTACCTGAAAGATCACATGGTGTTTTTCCGTCCAGGCGACATCGTGCAGTTCAAACCGATGGACCGTGAGGCTTACGACCACGCGGTGGCGGAAGTGGATGCCGGTTGCTTTGATCTGCGGATTCGGCCGGTGGAGTTTTCGCTGGACGCGTTCCTCGCCGATCCCGTTGGCTATCCCAAGTCGCTGCAGGAGGTGTTGGCATGATTAAGGTCCTCAAACCCGGCCTCGCCACTTCGGTACAAGACCTGGGCCGCGAAGGCTATTACCACTTGGGCATTCCACCGTCCGGCGCACTCGATCAATACGCCTTGAGCGCGGCCAATCAATTGGTCGGCAACCCGGCAGGTTTGGCGGGGTTGGAATGCACGTTGCTCGGGCCTGAGTTGGAGTTTCAGCAGGATGCATTGGTGGCGGTCAGCGGCGCGCACATGACGCCTCGGGTCGATGGCGTGGAAATGCACCACGACACCGCGTTCACCGTGAAGGCCGGGCAAGTGTTGCGCTTTGATTTTCCCAAGGCTGGTGCCCGCGCTTATGTGGCGGTGGCCGGCGGCATTGATGTGCCAGTGGTGCTCAACAGTCGTTCCACCTATGCGCTAGGCGCGCTCGGCGGTTTTCAGGGGCGACGCCTGATTGCAGGCGACGAGTTGCCGGTGGGCGTCGCCAGTGGCAAGAGCCGCGCCGGGGCCAGTTTGCCCATGACGTTACGGCAATCATTGGGTGGCGAAATCACCCTGCGAGTGGTGCCCGGTTTGTACTACCACCGCTTGACCGAATCGGCGGCGAAAAGCTTTTTCGCCGAGCCGTGGACGGTCGGTTCGGAAGCCGATCGCATCGGCTATCGCTTCAAGGGCGGCAGCGCGCTGAGCTTTCAGCCCCGAGAGCAGCCGTTCGGCGCCGGTTCCGATCCGTCGAATATCGTCGACAGTTGCTACCCGATCGGCTCGATCCAGGTGCCCGCCGGGCTCGAACCCATCGTGCTGCACCGAGATGCGGTGTCCGGTGGCGGCTACGCGATGATTGGCACGGTGATCAGCGCCGACCTCGATTTGATCGGCCAGATGCAACCCAACCAGAAGGCCCGCTTTGTTGCGGTAACCCTCGAAGAGGCGCTGGAAGCGCGACGTACCTATAAGAAAAAACTTAGCTGCCTGAGCAAGCTGTTCCCTTCCTGATTCTGCCCGCCGTCTAGCGCGGGCCATGCCAAACGGTACGCCAACGCCGCACTTCGGTGCGGTGACGGCTGCCCGCGCTTCAACCATTGACTGGTTTTGGAGTTCACGCATATGGCTGCTTTATCGCAATCGAGTCAAACCGGGCAAGACCCGGCGCATTATCCTGTTTCCACCGAAGCGCGCATGGGGCGACTGTCTCTGACCATGGCGTGGTGGGCGGTGTGCAGTGCGATGTTTTACATCGTAGTGGGTGCTTCATTGGCATTGTCGTTCGGTGCGCGCAATGCGCTGATCGGCATGGTCCTGTCGGTGATCAGTTATGGACTGGTCAACAGCGTTCTCAGCCGCTTTGCGATTCGCAGCGGTTTGTCGGTGGCGTTGTTTTCACGACTGTTGTTCGGCAGCACTGGGGCGTGCCTGGCGACGCTGATTTTCTTCTCGACCGCGATCTATTACGCGGTGTTCGAAGGTTCGGTGATCGCCGTCGCGCTCAATCACCTGTACCCGGAACTGGTCTATCCGCTGGCGGCATTGGCGGTGGTGCTCTACAGCGTGCCGATGATCCTGGGCAGCGTGCAGCACTGGCTGGACAAGCTCAACGGTGTGTTGTTGCCGGTGTATCTCGGTGGTTTGCTGGTGGCCGTGGGACTATCGATCAGCCGTTATGGCTACCAGCCGCAATGGCTGGATTTCGGCCCGGCAACGCCTAGCGCATTCGGCTGGTGGGATTGTTTTGTCGCCTACATGGGCGTCTGGGTATTGATGCTGTTCACCTTCGACTATGCGCGTTTCGGCAAGCCTGAAGACGCCGAGTACCACGGTCGCTGGAACTTCGGCATGCCGTTCTACGCAGTGACGTTTCTGCTCAACGGCGCGGCGGGCATTTACCTGGTCAGCAGCATTCCCCACGAAGGGGCCCTGAACGAAGTCTCGGTAGTGATGGCGATTTTGCAGTTGATGGGCCTGTGGGGATTGCTGTTTGTCTGGGCCACGCAAACCCGGATCAACACCGCCAACTATTACTTGGCGACCCTGAACATGCAGGCGTTTTTTGCACGGTTTGGCCTGCGTGGTTCGTACCTGGTATGGGCATTGGTGGTCGGGGTGATCGTATATGGCCTGATGCTCGCCGATGTGTTCGCGTATCTACTCAAAGCCTTGGCTTACCAGGGGATTTTCGTGGTGGCCTGGGTGGGTGTGGCGTTGGCGCAGATTGTCTACGGACGCAGCGACATGGCACAGCTCGAACGGGTGGTCGCATTTAACCCTGTGGGCTTGATGGCCTGGTTTGGCGCCACCGCATTGGGCCTTGCGTTGATGTTCTCCGGCGGCGGCCTGAGCAGCTTTTCCGCGCCATCTACCGTGATAGTTGCATTTGCCTTGCAAGCAGGCTTATCCCATCGTAGCTGGTTGCGGTTACGGATGGCGGAGTAGAGTTTTGCGGTCACTGATCCCGTACCAGCCTGCTCTAAAGGAGTCGGCTATGGGAAGCTCATTACACATTCGCTGATGGGCTTTCAGTGACCGCTTCTGGCCGATGCCGTTGAAAAAGCCTGCTCGCCCAAACGCGCGAATAGTGAAGGTGAAAACATCTTCTTTGCACGCTACTACGTGAAAGACACCTGAACCTTCTGCGCAAAATCCAGATTTCAATCTCAGGCGCGTACTTTTTTGCTGTGCAAATCGAAGCCGACCTTCCAACATAATCGGCCATAAGCGGACGTAGGCAAGCGGCAACCACCTGCCAAAAAAACCGGACGCTATCACTTTGCCAGGGAGGGATCACCAAACTAAGGGACATCAATCTAAGGCGCCCTGCTTTACTGAGCATAGGAGGGCGTCATCCCTGCTAACAGGCGCTGGCTGCCGGATTACGTGCCGTGACGATCCACGCCGCGCCGTCGATCATCACCGACCGCTCGCCGGGGAGGCCGGCGAAAGCGGCGCGAACCGCCGCTGAAGCTTGGGTGCGGATGTCATCGCTTTGCTGCGCGAGCACAAGCGACAGCGGGCCGCCCTCGAATGCCATCCTTACCGCGTCGTCGATAGCCGCATCCCGAGTCTCGCCTTCACCGAACGGGATGGAAACATCGAACGGCGCAAAAGTGACATCGGTAAAGCCAGCGGCCGTCAGGATACGTGTCACCCGTCCCCGGTCAGCGAACGAGAATGGTCCGGGTGCTTCAGGATCAGGCGGTGCGGTCAGCGGGACGATGCCCTGGATCGCGCCCATCGGAAGGCGCACCCAATCGTTCTCGGCCACGCCGCGCCAGCAGATGAAAGCGACCCGACCGCCCGGCCGGAGCGCGCGTCGCATATGGGTGAACGCCCCTGTCGGATCGTCGAAGAACATCACCCCGAAACGCGAGAAAAGCATGTCAAACGCACCCTCAGGCAGCTCGGCGTTACTGGCGTCGGCCACCTGGAACAGCACCGGCGTATCCTGCGGCGCAAGCTCGCGCGCTCGTCCAATCAGCGGTTCGGATATGTCCACACCCAGCACATGTCCGCCCGCGCCGACGCGGGCAGCCAAAGCCAGACTGGACGCGCCTGCGCCGCAACCGACGTCAAGCACGCGCTCACCCGTGGCGGGCGCTGCGGCTTCTATCGCGGCCTGGCCAAATACCGCAAACATGGCGTCAAGCCGGGCCTGGTTGGCGACCCAGTACTCTCCGCTTTGGCCATTCCAGTCGGCGCCCTGATAGGTTTTTTGCTCTGTCATGACATCTTCTCGTTTTGATTAGTGTTTAACCAGCTAGCCTTTGATCGAGGCAAGGAGGGAAGGGCGTTACTTGGCCCATGCCGTGATCCGTTCCGCGATCGCCTCAGGGGCCTCAATGTGCAGGAAATGACCCACACCGGGGATGACCTCCATCGCGTGCGGGGCGGCGAACCGATGTCGGTCGTCGACCTGCGCGGGGAGGATGCAGCGGTCGATCAGCGCGAGCGCATCGCTGGTATATTTCCGGAATCAGGCGGTGCAGAAGCCGGGGACGGCGACCTTCTGGAACAGGTGCGGGGTGGCTACGACGGATGACGGATAGGCCGATACCTTCGCGACGAATTCGGGGTGGGCGAAGGCATCGCGGAGCGTCTCGGTGGACTCCCACACCACATAGTTCAGGAAGGTCGGGCTATCACCGATCGCTCGGTGCAGTTGGGTGGAGATGAAGCCCGGCTGCTTCTTCAGGGTTTCGCCTGCAGCCTTGAAGGCGTCCAGGAAGCCCGCTTCGTCGGTGGAACCGACCGTAAATATATTGATAAGTACGATTGGCGCAGCCGAGATGCCGAGTTGGCGCTCAAACGGGAATTTATCGTCTAGCGGCTTGAATTTTTTTAGGACTTCCATGGTGGCGCTCGCGTCTATTGAAATTGAAGTTAGTGTGCTCGGGGCTGCTTGATCTCAAACCAGCATCGACTGCTGGGCGAAGATGCCCGCCATCACGCCTTGCCATGAAGCCGTGCTGACAGATGCCATGAGAGGGTTGGCAAGGTCGCCGGCAGCGTAGACGCCGGGCACAGTGGTTTCGCGGCGCTCGTCGACCTTGAGCGCGGTACCCAGGGGCGTATCGACGGTGGCGAGGCCCAGTGATTCATGCAGACGTGCGGAGGGCTTGTTGCGCGGATGCGCGAATAGGATGTCGACCGCAACAGAGGTGCCGGCGTCGAGCCTGACGGTGGTGTTGTGGCTCTCGTTATGCTCGATTTCGGTGATTCGGCCATCAACGACAGGGTTGCCGCGGCGCGCCAGATCGGCGCGGATGTCGGGTGGAATGTCGTGACCATTGGCAAAGACCGTCAATGTGTCGGTCCAGTCATGGTATAGCTTGACGTAGTTGTGCGACGGCGGACCGGACCAGACGAGGCCCCAATGCCGGCCCGCAACTTCAAAGCCGTCGCAATAGGGGCAGGGTACGATGGAGGTTCCCCAGCCTTCGGCAAAGCCGGGAAGTTCAGGCATCTGGTCGACGACGCCATAACTCAGGATCAGCCGGCGCGCCCTGTGGCTTTCGCCATCGCCAGTGAGGATGGAGAAATCGTCAATGGTTCCAGAGATATTCTCGGCCCGGGCAGTGACAAGACTGACCGTAGGGTAGCGCGCAAGCTGTTGCCGCGCTTCGGCCAGAATCTCTTGCGGTGGCTTGTGATCGTGGCCAAGCAAACCATGCGAGTGCTTGGCGAAGCGATTACGCGGAAGGCCTGTATCGAGAACGGTGACTTTTCGGCGGGCACGACCAAGCTGTAGAGCGGCGGCAAGACCCGCAAAACTGCCGCCGATAATGATGACGTCATTCATGGTGATAGGCTCCGCGTTGTGGCTGAAGGGACTTGAGTTTTACTTTTCTAGTACTTGCGAGTACCATAATTCCATAGTTAAGATACTGTCAAGTACTGGAATTATCATGACCGAAATTTGCCAGACCCGGCGCGGCCGGCCAGCCAACGAGGCGCTCAGCCAAACGATTGTCGACGCCGCCGGCGAACTTTTTATGGAGTTGGGGTTTCAAGCGACAACGATGGACAAGGTCGCCCAGCGGGCAAAAATATCCAAGCTAAGCATCTACCGGCACTTCGAGAACAAGGAGGCGCTGTTCAGCGCGGCCATCGCGGCCCACTGCCATCAGTTTGCACCGCAGGCCATTGTCGAAGGTGTCGACGGCTCGGCTGCAGATCAGCTCATGGCGGTGGGGACATTCCTGCTGCGCACACTGTTGAGTCCGGAAGTGCGCAATGTTGAGGCCATGATCATGGTCGACAAGGCGAAGCAAAAGTCGTTGAGCAAGCTCCATTACGAAGCCGGTCCCGCCTATGTCATTGCCCAGATCGAGGCCCTGTTGCGGCACTTACACGCGGAGGCGATGCTAAATGTGCCCGACCCGTTGGAGTCTGCCCGTTTGTTTGCCGCGCTTATCAAAGGGTCCGATCTTCTGATGATCGCCCGCTTCGATGAGGCGAAGGCAAAGGACGACAATGAAGTCGAATCCTATTGCCGGTCGGCCGTCGCCATGTTCATCGCAGCGCACGGTGTTTAGCGGTTGATTTGAACGCCTGATGTCGGTCGTTAACTGGACACCACTGGTCTCTGTTCCATGAAGCGCCAGGGCGGGGGGCACTTATCGGCTTCATCCTGGGAGCCTTTGGCATGCTTTCCACTGCATTGCTTTAACTCACCCTCCTGGCCCAGCATTTAATTGCTGGGCCAATTCGCGGGATCTTAAGCTTAAGTCTGCGCACTCTGTTCGGCGAACGGTTTTATCGTCTGGCCCTGCCGCCAAGACCATCTCGGCTACGTAGGCGAAGTTGCGCTGTTCATTGAGCCGCGGACCCCTTGGAATTGGACGGACGTCCATGGATTGCAGATGCTTTAAGCTGATGTTTTATAAGCCTTTATAAAACATAGTGGAACTCTGTTACAAACTCTCGGGGTCGCCGAAGAACATTTTGACTGGGCTCTAGGGCAATATTTTCAGCTCTAAAACTCTGAAATATGCCCCCAGATTTGCCCCCGATCGCACCGGGTGTGCGAGCGATCGCGAATGGCGATTTCTGACACGGATCTCGGTGGCCGTGGGTATGCGTCCGGGCAACACGTCTTGCGTGATTAAACCGGCTGCCACTTATGCGGAAGCAGCTGCTCGATTTCACTCGCCCGCTGCGTCGGTAGACGCGTGAGAACATCCTTTAGATAGGCGTACGGA
>NZ_VFEU01000041.1 GCF_007858255.1 Pseudomonas rhodesiae
GGGGTCCGGGTGGCGAAAACGTAAGAAATACTCGTCGAATTGATTGTTTTTTGATCATTTGGCGAGTTTAAAAGTTGCGCTAGGTGGTATGCCGGGGAAATACATGGCTACTTCAGACCATCCCTAAGTGCGCTACTGGGGAGCGCGACGGCGGTGTCCGCAGGCAATCTTTTTTCCGGCGGCGCCAGTCAATCGGCTGGCGTACTGGGACTGCGCTGGAGACTGTTCGATTTCGGTCGCATCAACGCCCAAATCGACCAAGCCAAGGGACAGGAAGCCGAAGCCCTGGCCGCTTACCGTCAATCCGTGCTGCGCGCCACCGAGGACGTCGAGAACGCGCTCTCCTCGCTGGTCAATCGGGACGCCCAAGCCACCACCCTCATGGGAGGCGAGACGTCGCTGACTCAAGCTCGCCAATCGTCGTTCATTGCTTATGAGAAAGGCACGGCGAGCTTGATTGACGTCCTGCACGCTGACGAGACCTTGCTTCAGGCTTCCGACGCTCGGGCACAGGCACAGACCGAATCGGCACGCGCGGCCGTCGCCACGTTCAGGGCACTGGGCGGCGGCTGGCAGCCTTCGGATACCCAACTGACGAGTCGATATCCGCTCAGGTGACGAGCGACCGGAAGATCCGCCCCCATGAGTCGTTGATTGCAACAGCGCTGCTTGAGGGTGATCCCTCAAGGATAGGCATGTCCTGTTTATTAATGTGACCACTCCCACAAACAGTCACATTATTGGCAAGCGGACAGGCCCAGTTGGGCAGTGTTTACCCGCAGACTAGACGTTGATATCAGCGCAAAAAGATATACAGGATCTGGCGTGGGCTCACGGCATCAAGCTACGCAGAATGAGATTGGAGGTGAGGACCGGAGCCACCTCGACGACATCAAGGTTGTACTGCAATAGCAACGGATTGACGAAAGGCCGTAGCGCCAGGTGGATTGCATCGACTGTTTCGTCCAACGGCGTTTTGCGTTCAAACTCGCCGAGCTCTCGCCCTTCACGCACAATCTGCACGACGAAGTCCCTGATCAAGGCATCGTATTGCTGAGCGCAAGGCCAGTTTTCAGACGCTGCAAAAGCAGCGATGTCATAGAGTTTTCGCTCACTGAAGAACAAGTTCACACCGGTAGCCACCAGCGTTTTCAACAAGCGTCGTAAACGCTCGGTCGGCGTGAGGCCACCAACATTAATTTCCTGCTCCACTGCCGCGATCATTTGCGCCAGGCAATTGGCACAGATAGCTTCACCAATCGCCTGCTTGGAATCAAAAAACTTGTAGATGTACGCCTTGGAAAACCCGATCGCCTTCGCCAGATCGGAAACCGTGGTTTTGCTATAGCCGTATTGACTGAAGTGCTGATTGGCCGCTGCGACGATCTGGTTCCGGATTTCATGATCGGCAGGACCACGGATGCTCGTGGAAGCGATGGTTGTCTTGTTCATGCGGCTAGCTTACGCACCCGAAATGCGCTTGACAACGAGTGACCAAATTATCCTTTTGTCACCCAGACTTGCTCCATCGATATTACACAAACCCGCCCCACTCCCAAGCTTTCCAGAACCACGGTACTGAGCTTGTCTATCTGATCAGATGGGCGGATGGAAGCGCATGGGTTGGGTAAACCTGATGGCTGACCAGGAATGGTCCGCCATCAAAGAAAAAAGCGCCGCGGAGCACGGCGCAATGATGGGTCAGATTCAGGAAAAGGTGATGGCGTTGACCGACTATTCACGGATACCTGCCGGCGTTCCACGTCCCTGATGCCTGTGCGATTAGAGCTCCTTGAAACGGTGGCGCGGCCGCCCGGGCACCGGCAACCGGATACTGTAGATATTACCCGCCGCCGGATAGTCCGCGTGTTCGGTCGCCGACATGCCGAATTTGGCGGTGGTAATGAACAAGGTGCGCATATCCGGCCCGCCAAAGCAGCAACTGGTGGGGCGTGGCACCGGCACCGACAACGTCTGCAACAGGACCCCATTGCGGTCGTACTGCAGCAGGCAGCCTCCGTTGAATTGGCAAACCCACAGGTTATCCTCGATATCCAGCGCCAGGCCGTCCGGTCGGCCCAGTTCTTCCGGCGTCCTGGCGAACACCGATAACTTTTGTAGAGCGTTGCCGTTCGCTGAATAAGGAGCGCGGTAGAGAGTGCGCGCTACCGAGTCTACGAACAACAACTCGTCGCCCTTACTTGTCCATGCCAGTCCGTTGGGCAGGCTGATGCCGTCCAATATGACCGAGGCGTTAAGGCCGGCATCGTAGCGATAGAGCTTGCCCGTATTGCCGCTGTGACCTTCATCCATCAACCCGGTGATGAAGCGGCCTTGGGGGTCGCACGCACCATCATTGAAGCGATAGGACGACAGCGTAATGGCCAGTTTTGAGTTCTGGGTGACCCGTAGGCTGGTGCGGTCGAGGATGGCAACGCCAGCATTCTGGCTGAAAATCAGGTTGCCCTTTTCAGTCAATGCCAGGGCGCCGATGCGCGCAGGCGACTCATACAGCCGCGTCAGGCGGCCATGTTGGTTCAGGGCATTGATCTGACCGCCACTGATGTCCACGAACAGCAGGCACTGATGGGCTTCATCCCAGACCGGGCTTTCACCCAGATCGGCCTGGCACGCTGAAAACAGTTTGAGCTCTTCCTGAGCAGGCATATTCAATGCTCCTTAATTTGGTCCCAAAGCTGAGCAACTTGTTCGGCACTGGTGGCCTTAATTCGGGCCAAGTCGACGGGGTAGTCGACACCTGGGTTTTCGACAAACCGCGTCGCCGTAAACTGCCCATTGCTGGCACGCAGGACATAACCGGAGTCCTGGCAATGCTGCGACGCCAGAAACACCACGCCAGGCGTCACCCACTCAGGCTTGAGGTTCTCCGGTTCGCCCGTCACGCCCCACATGCGGGTCTTGGCCACTGGGGATACCGCATTGACGAGGATGCCCGCATCCGTGCCTTCCATGCTCAGCGCATTCATGATGCCCAGTTGCGCCATCTTGCCGGCGGCATACGCCACCAGGCCCGGTTGGGCATATTGCTGGTACATCGCGCGGTCGGATGACGTCAGCACGACCCGTGGGGCAGCAGACTTTTTGAGGTGTTTCCAGGCATGTTTGCATAACCACACGGGGGTATAGATATTGATATCCACCGCGCGGCCGATGAATGTTGTATCGGCCTCTTCAATCGCCTGATAACCGACCCAACCGGCGTTGTGAATCAAGATGTCGAGTTGGCCAAACGTCTGGATGGCCGTTGCCACCAATTGCTCGCAACCCTGTTCACTGGACAAGTCGCCATGATGCCCCACCACGTTCAAACCTTTGTCCCTGAGGGTTTGCGCAGCCTCCATGGCGATGGAGCCATCGCCCCCGGCGCCCAGCTTGTCTGCGCCGATATCACTGATCAGGACATTGGCGCCCAGCGTGGCTAGCGCCTGCGCATAACTAAAACCGAGCCCTCGGCCAGCGCCCGTTACAACTGCCGTCTTTCCTGTAAAGTTCATTGGCTGTTTCCTCTTGAGTGCCACCTCACCTTAACAAGGGATATTCACGCTGTTTAATACTAACGGCGGCGCAAGTTGATACTTGGCTCGTATCAAGTTGACGCTCAACGCGAATGAATCGTTGGCGTTTACCCCCCTAAAGGCCCACCCCGACACTTCCCCACGGCATTCAGGCCTGCTCGACAGCACTTGCAAGCTTTAGGTCCGAAGTTCAACTTACCCTGTCGAGCGCCTGTTTACAGGTAACATTGCCTCGCCCAGTCCACAGATCAGTTCAAATGAAGGAACAGAAGAAATGATCGAAACCCGTCTGCTACGTCAATTCATCGCCGTGGCTGAAGAGCTGCATTTCCACAAGGCCGCCATTCGCCTGCATATGGCCCAGCCTCCGTTGAGCCAAGCCATCAATCGGCTGGAAGACAAACTGGGGTTCAGTCTGTTCACGCGTAATAAACGCGGGGTCAAGCTGACCCCCGCCGGCGGTGCGTTTCTGAACGCTGCCTACAGCACATTGAAAGAGTTGGAGCTGGGCATCGAACACGCACGCCAAGTATCCGAGGGTATTGCCGGCAAACTCACAGTGACTGCGGTGTCGATCGCCTACTATGAGTCGCTGCTCAGCACCCTGCGCCAGTTCCGCGAGACCCACCCCAAAGTCCAGTTGATCATCAAGGAGATGTCCTCTTCCAGCCAGGCCAAAGCTATTTTGTCCGGGGAAGCGGATATTGCCTTTATGCGCAAGTTGCCGATCTCGGCGGAAAACGTTGAGTCACGCCTGTTGCTCGACGAAGAGATCGTGATGGCGCTGCCCGCCCATCACCCGAAGGCGAAGGAAGGTCCGATCGACTTGAGGGATTTTGCTGGGGAAGACTTCGTATTCACCCCCGAAGCCCTGGGCACCGGCTATCACAGTCAGCTGATCGCCTTGTGTGAGGCCGCCGGTTTTTACCCCAAAGTAGTGCAGGAGGCAGCGCAGATCCATACCTTGATCGGCTTGGTAGCCTGTGGTTTTGGCGTTGCCCTGGTGCCTGAGTCGATTGCCAACTCAATCATGCGCGACAAGGTCCTGTTTCGCCGGATCTACCCCGTGACAGCCTCCGCCAACCCGGCCATCGGCCTGTACATGAGCTGGAACACCCACAACGAATCACCGTTGATGGACAGCTTCATTTCCATGCTGGACTTCAACGCCGCTCCCCGGGTCGAGGGGATGATCGCCGCCCAGATCAGTTAGAGCGCCAGCGGATCGATGAAGAGCGGCTGGTCATGCGTGATTCGGAGATCAATGCTTTATGGCATCACACTCGTTACGCAAGTTGTTGTCTTGAATGTTGCCGCAGCTTTGGCCGTTCATTTCCGCCGAGCAACTGGCCCGAAGGTCGTTGTCCCGGATATTGCCGCAGCTTTGGCCATTGGTTTTGGCCTCGCAATAAGCGCGTTGATCGCTGTCACTGATGCTGCCGCAACTAGCATGAGCGTAGGTACTCAACATCAATAACATCGCAATGATGGCTCTCATCACTCTTTCCATGGGGTCTCAGGAAATAGCCTGACGCTGACTGATCCAAGATAATCTTGTTGCTGTAACGAGCAATCAAATTGACATCATTTTTTCGGGAAGTTCCATGAGGGGATGTGACTTTCGGGCGTACAGTTTTTATGTTTTCGGCGACACCTGAATCGCCCCTGGCTTCGTAGGCATGCGGAGTGACCGCTTTTGGCCGATTCTGTTGAAAACAGTCGGCCTCGAATTCCACGCCAGAAAAGTACGCGCCTGAGATTGAAATCTGAATTTTTGGCAGAAGGTTCAGTACTCGGATCTCACGTAGCAGCGGGCAACAGAGGTGTTTTCATACATTAATATTCGAGTGTTTTGGGAAAACTGACTTTTTCAACACAATCGGCCATAAGCGGACATGTCAGAAAAATTGTGGTCGGTGATGCCATCTATCTCCATCTCGTGACAGCGCCAGAAAACGCTTGGGCTTTGTCTGGATGTCTACCTCAAAAGCGGACGACCAACTCGGTTCTGGTTTCGCCCAGAGCTGTTTTTCCAGATCAAACTGATCGGGTGTGGCGTAGCGCAACTCGCCGGTGCGAACGCCGGTCAATAAGAGCAGGCGCAATCCCAGTTTGGTTTGAAGGTGACCGCTGTATTTTCGAATGGCCGTCAGTAGGTCGGGCAACCGTTCCATCAGCAGATAAGGATTGTTGGTGACGGGTGGTTTGGGCAGCGCGACAACGTCAAGGTCTGAGGCAGGATTGAGTTCCATACCTTCGACTTTTACCAGGGCGTAACGAAACAACTGGTTGAACCAGGTTCGGCACTTTTCAGCCATGGTGAAAGCTTTGCGTTGCTCGATGGCGCTGAGGATGGCCAGCAGGTCGTGGCGGGTGATGTTTTTGATAGGGCGCTCGACCAGGGTGGGCAGGACGTCCTTTTTGAAGACCCTGAGGATCTGTGACAGCGTGCTTTGACGACCTTCGTTCAAGCTCAGGCGGCGGAAGTTGATCCACTCGTCGTAGACCGCTTGGAAGGTATGTTTTCCTTCATCCTCCGCCTCAAGGCGCTGCTGCTTACGGTGTTCACAAGGGTTTATATTCTGAGCAAGCAGTTTGCGCGCGTCATCACGCCATTCACGTGCTTGTTTCAGACTGACTGCTGGGTAGCTGCCGAAGGACATTTTTCGGTTTGCTGGCCTTCCCAATAAAAACGGAACAACCATCGCTTTTTGCCAGCGGCAGTCACCATGAGTGACAAGCCGTCAAAATCGCCAATGGTGTAGTTTTTATCTGTAGGTCGGGCGTGCCGAATTGCCATATCTGAGAGAGGCATGGTGAGCTCCTGTTAGAGAGTCAGCACCCGATGCTCGTCTGGCGACCTGAGAGGATCCATCAACAATACGAATTTGAGTCTTCCCGGAAAAAGGTACTCAAAAAGGTACTTAAACGTACTGGATCACCCTGGTTTTCAGTGGTTTTCCGCAGAAACGAAAAAAGACGCCTAAGCGTCTATTTCGTGGATCCCAGCGTCCAGCGGACATCTGTGGATCTATGTTTGGAGCGGGAAACGAGACTCGAACTCGCGACCCCGACCTTGGCAAGGTCGTGCTCTACCAACTGAGCTATTCCCGCGTCTTGGTGGTGCGCATTCTATAGAATCCTCATCACCCGTCAACCCCTTGATTCAAAAATGTTTTATTTCTTTTCAACGGTGGTGCGCAGATGAGGCCAGGCGGCGCGTAAATATTGGAGCATGGACCACAAGGTGAGGCCAGCGGCGATGAGCAGTAAGGCGTAGCCCAACAGGACCCAAAAGGTGAAATGCGACGGATTGGCCAGCAGGATCACCAGGGCAAGCATCTGCGCGGCGGTTTTCCACTTGCCCATGTTGGAGACCGCAACGTGGGCGCGGGCGCCGATTTCGGCCATCCATTCACGCAGGGCCGACACCACGATCTCGCGACCGATGATCACGGCGGCCGGCAACGTGAGCCACAGGTTGCCATGCTCTTGTACCAGCAGCACCAGGGCCACAGCCACCATCAGCTTGTCGGCCACGGGATCGAGGAATGCGCCGAACGGCGTGCTCTGCTCCAGGCGCCGCGCCAGGTAGCCATCGAGCCAGTCGGTCGCTGCCGCGAAGGCGAATACCGAACTTGAGGCCACGTAGCTCCATTGGTAGGGCAAATAAAACAGCAAAATAAAAATCGGGATGAGCAGGACGCGTAGAACGGTAATCAGATTAGGGATATTCATCGGCACAACTGGCTACGAGGTGGAAAGGCATTCTATTCGCTGTGCAGATTCGCATAAATCAACTCAGCAAGCTTTTTACTGATACCGGGTGCTTTGGCTATCTCGTCAATGCTGGCACGGGACAGCTCCTGCAAGCCACCAAAATGTTTAAGCAAGTCGCGGCGGCGCGTCGGGCCCACCCCCGCAACCCCTTCCAGGGTTGAGGTTCGTCGAGTTTTGCCACGGCGGGCGCGATGGCCGGTAATGGCGAAACGGTGAGCTTCGTCGCGGATCTGCTGGATCAAATGCAGGGCCGGCGAGTCACCTTTCAAAGTGAACTCATGGGCAGCATCATTCAAGTACAACGTTTCAAAACCGGCCTTGCGCGTGGTGCCCTTGGCGACACCCAGCAGGATCAGGTCGGGTACCGCCAGTTCGTTGAGTACGTCACGGGCCATGGAGAGTTGGCCCTTGCCACCATCCACCAACAGGATGTCAGGGAGTTTGCCCTCGCCATCCTTCAATTTACTGAAGCGCCGTGTGAGGGCCTGATGCATGGCCGCGTAGTCGTCGCCGGCGGTGACCCCTTCAATGTTGTAGCGTCGGTAATCGGACTTGATCGGCCCTTCCGGCCCAAACACCACGCAGGAGGCCACAGTGGCTTCGCCGCTGGAGTGGCTGATGTCATAGCACTCAAGGCGCTGCGGTGGTTCGTCCAGGTTGAGCACCTCGGCCAAAGCATCGAAGCGTGCGGCAACATGCTGTCGATTGGCCAGGCGCGCACTCAGGGCCTGCTCGGCATTGGTCACCGCCAGTTGCTGCCAACGCGCACGCGTGCCACGCACGCGATGGCTGATATCCAGCTCGCGGCCGCGCAGTTCGTGAATGGCTTCGATCAGTGCGGGGAAGTCTTCATGGACCACGTTGACAATCAGTTCCGAAGGCAAGTCGCGCTCCGGACTGCTGACATAGTACTGACCCAGAAACGCCGCCATGACTTCGGCCACGTCCTCGTCGATACCGGTCTGCGGAAAGAAATTCTTACTGCCCAGAACCCGCCCGCCCCGCACGCTGATCAGGTGCACACACGCGCCGCCCGGGTTGACGAACGCGGCGATCACATCGACATCGCCACTGCCACCTTCCATGCTCTGCTGGTCCTGCACCCGCCGTAGCAACGAGATCTGGTCGCGCAGTTCGGCAGCCCGCTCGAAATCCAGGGCACTGGCCGCCTGCTCCATGGCCGCTGACAACTCATCGGTGAGCGCGTTGCTGCGACCTTCGAGGAACATCACCGAATGGCGCACATCCTCGGCATACTCCGCCGGCTCCACCAGCCCCACACAGGGCGCCTTGCAGCGCTTGATCTGGTATTGCAAGCAAGGCCGCGTGCGGTTTTTGTAGAAGCTGTCTTCGCACTGGCGCACAAAAAAGGTTTTTTGCAGCAGGCTCAGGCTTTCACGAATCGCCCCCGCGCTGGGATACGGCCCGAAGTACTTGCCCTTCTGCTTCTTGGCCCCGCGATGAATACTCAGGCGTGGGAAGTTGCCGTCGGACAGGAATACGTACGGGTAAGACTTATCATCCCGCAGCAGGATGTTATAGGGGGGCCGCCACTCCTTGATCAGCGTCTGCTCAAGCAACAGCGCTTCGGTTTCGTTGGCGGTGATGGTGGTTTCGACCTGAGCGATACGCGCCACCAGGGCCGCAGTTTTCGGCGCGAGTCCGGTCTTGCGAAAGTAGCTCGACAGGCGGTTCTTCAGGTTCTTGGCTTTGCCCACATAAAGCAGGCGCGCCTCGGTGTCGAACATGCGGTACACGCCGGGGCGGCCGCTGCACGTCGAAAGAAAGGCGCTGGGATCAAACGGCGTGGTCATGTCAGGCGCTGGCGTCCACCATGCCGTGGCGCACCGCGAGCAGGGTCAATTCAACATCACTGCTGATGGCGAGCTTCTCAAAGATGCGATAACGGTAGGTGTTGACGGTCTTGGGCGACAGGCACAGCTTGTCGGAGATCGTCTGCACTTTCTGGCAGCCGACGATCATCAAAGCGATCTGGATTTCCCGCTCAGACAAGGCGTCGAACGGCGAATCGCTGGTGGGTTGGAACGATTTGATAGCTAACTGCTGGGCAATCTGCGGGCTGATATAGCGCTGACCGGCAAACACCAAACGAATGGCTTGCACCATTTCCGCCAAGCCGGCGCCCTTGGTCAGGTAACCGGCCGCGCCGGCCTGCAGCAAGCGCGTGGGGAACGGGTCTTCCTCGCACACAGTCACCACCACGACCTTGATATCCGGATGGCTGCGCAGCAATTTGGTGGTGGCACCCAGACCGCCGATGCCTGGCATCTTGACGTCCATCAATACCACATCGGGTTTCAACTCCCGGGCCTTGATCAGGGACTCCTCCCCCGACTCGGCCTGACCGACTACTTGCAGGCCGTCGATGTCAGCCAGCATTCGTGTAATGCCTGTACGAACGAGATCATGGTCATCGACTACTAGCACCCTAATCAAGCAGACACCTCGCGATATGGTCTTATAGGTTGCTGAACACCTTAGCAAAAAACCAAGGCGCAGACCTAGCTGCACGCGTCATATATATGGACGTTGGATAAGCAAAGGCCATCCGTCGAGGGGCGGATAGCCGCAATTGCTGGACGAAAGGTCAGGAATCCGAGGGCTGGACCTTGGATTTTCCGTTCACTGAAGCGCTGTGTTCGGCCAAGGTGGAGGTGAGGCGACGAATTGCATCTTGGTCCTCCTTGAACATCGCGCGGTAGTCACCCAATACTTTCTCTTCGATCTGGCTCAAATTATCGAGTTGAAGGGGCGTGGCGGTGCCAGTCAATACATAGAGCACATCCACGCCTCTTGCAGCGACGCGTGACAAATAATCGGCTTTAGGCGCGCGCCCGCCGCTTTCGTATTTACCTTGTGCATTGGCTTCGACACCTCCAATTTCACCAAAAACTTTCTGCGACAGGCCAAGTCGCTCTCTTTCTTGCCTCAAACGCGAACCGATTCCACTCATTTGGATGTATGATCCTGGTTGGCACACCCCAAGAGGTGACACCTTCATCTCTTCGTTAAACGAACTTGAACGGTTTTGAACTATGCCCGGAATTCGTACTGCTGCACAAGCCAAGGCCTGGCTGGAACATCAAGGAAAGTCAGTTCAAGCGTTCGCCCGTGAACATGGCGTAGATCCGGCAACCACCTATCAAGTGCTCGCTGGGCGCAAAAAGGGGCGACGTGGAGAAGCCCATAAGGTAGCGGTCCTTTTGGGCATGAAAGAAGGGATCATCCTTTCTGAAGCTGATGGCCAAAACAACGATCAGGAAGTCGACTCCTGAGGCCAGTATGCGCTTATTAGGTTTACACGCACTGTTTAGCTTGGACGACAGACGCGCTCCATGCGCCAGAAGCAATCCTCTTCGCCAACAATGCTCAACCCCATGCGCTGATACAGCCTGCGCGCCGGGTTGGTTTTGAATACGGTCAATCGCAATAGCCCCAAGGATTGCGCCTTCAGGGCCATTTGCTGCAACACCCAACTGCCGGCGCCCAGCCCACGACAGCCTTCGAGCATATGCAGCTCACGGATGTAGAGAGCCTTGCTGTCGCGGCTCAAGCTGATAAAGCCCAAAACTGAAGCCTCGCGGCAGATCAGCCAGTTTTCGCGACCGCCCCACGCCACATCAAAGCCATCGTTGGACCACAGCAAACCATACTGCTGGTAGTAGCGGCTCATCGCCTCGTAGGTCAGGGTTCGGGCGAAAGTTCGGTCATTGTCCGTGGCGGCGCGCAGGTTAAACATCATTCAGAGCGCCACTACGTGGCCAGCCCACACGTCGTTATTGCGGCGCGCCACCAAGAGTGCCTCGCCCACGCCAGGCACAGCGGCAAGCAATCGGCCATCGGCGGACCAGATTGCGCTACGGCCAGCACAATCCCAGCCCCCCGATGGGCCACCATGATTGGCCATCAACACCAGCAAACGATATTCGGCGGCGTAAGTTTGCAACTGTGCACAATCCTTTGCATAACCGCCTTCACTGATCAGCACGCTGGCGGCATAGACATTCGCGCCCGCTTCAGCGGCGGCACGCGCATGCCTGGCATGAGTGAAGTCCGCACATACCGACAAAGCGATGCGGTCATCCCCGAACGCTAAGGCCACACCGCCCTGCCCCGGGACAAACGCCACTTCTTCGCCTGGATGCAGGTGCTGCTTGGTGTAGACCGCCCGGGAACCATCCGCTCCCAATACCAGTGCGCCAATCATGACACCGGCATCGGGGGCCATCCGGATCGGCATCCCCACCACGACGGTCAGTCCAAGCTCCCTGGCCATTACGCGCAAAGGCGTCAGTTGCGCAGCGTCTGGTGCGATGGCCAAGTCGGCCGCGAGCGAAGGCTCATAACCGGTCAGCGACAGCTCAGGGAATATCAGCAGTTGTACGCCCTGTTCTGCCGCCACCTGCATAAATGCCATGTGCCTGCGGATGTTGGCAGGCACATCGCCGGGGACGGAAATCGATTGAGCCGCAGCAAGAGTCAAGGCCGTCATGGGGGTGTCCGAATAATCAGTCGTAACGTGTTACCAGCATATCGGCACTCCCCCATAGCGGTAAGTCCCTTCATGCAATAGAAATTACCGATTGAATCCCATCGCGCGTCTCTAGTAAGCTCCCGCCATCGTTTGGAGACATAACATGTTGCAACTCGCCCACCCTCAGGTATGCCTAGCCGCCAGCGCCATGCGTTCGGTGTCGGTCGCCTGCGTGAACGGTTCGAGCGCACCTGTCAGCTTTTATTTTGGGTATTGGTTTAGCCACTGGCGCGCCTGATACCTGAAATCGGCGGCCACTACTCAAGGGGTCGCCTGCCAGAGAAATCTAACCCCCGGTCGGCTCCCCGACCGGGGGTTTTGTTTTTTCTGGCCCTTATTCTTTTTGCTTGATCACGAACACTTAACAGGAAGCACGACATGAACTACGCCACCTATTACCGCTACGACACTTGCACCGCATGGCGATTTAGCCAGCTCCGCTCGGGACAGCCTGCCGCCTCCGATCGGTCACCTATGGGTGGCAAACCAACACACATCGCCGATATGGCCAATTGTCGAACCCCCTTGTAGGGCCGAGCGCGGGAATCGCCCGCTGCTCGCCCAGGAAGCCTTGAATATGAACTCCTCCGTCGCCGCTCTGCCCGTCTCCACCCTGATCAGTGCCAATCAGGCCCTAACCCAGCGTCTGCCCAGCGCCCTTGAGCTCAAGCACCAGTTGCCGCTCAGTCCGTTCCTTGTCGAACAGATCCACGCCCATCGCAAAGCCGTGCGTGCCATCCTCAATGGCGAAGATTCGCGTTTGCTGGTGATTGTCGGCCCGTGCTCGATCCACGACCCCGAATCGGCCATGGAATACGCGCGCAAATTAAAGAAACTCGCCCTCGAAGTCAGCGACCAGATGCTGCTGGTGATCCGTGCCTACGTCGAAAAACCGCGCACGACCATCGGCTGGAAAGGCCTGGCCTATGATCCTCACCTGGACGGCAGCGATGACATGGCCGCCGGCCTGACCCTGTCACGCCAATTGATGCGCGAAATGCTGCGTCTGGGCCTGCCGGTCGCGACCGAGCTGCTGCAACCCATGGCCGCCGGGTACTTCGACGACCTGCTCAGTTGGGTGGCGATTGGCGCGCGCACCACCGAATCGCAGATCCACCGCGAAATGGCCAGCGGCCTGGACATGCCCGTAGGCTTCAAGAATGGCACCGACGGTGGCGTCGCCATCGCCTGTGACGCCATGCGCTCGGCGGCCCACCCACATCGCCACTTCGGCGTCGACAGCCAGGGGCATCCGGCGATCATCCAGACCTCAGGCAACCCTGATACACACCTGGTACTGCGCGGCGGCCACCGAGGCCCGAATTACGATGGGCAGAGCGTGGCGCAGGTCAAGGGCGACCTCGCCAAGTCCAAGGTGGCGGCGCGGATCATGGTCGATTGCAGCCATGCCAACAGTGGCAAGGACCCATTACGGCAACCGGCGGTGTTCAACGACGTGCTGGAGCAACGCTTGCAGGGCGACACCTCGCTGATCGGCATGATGCTTGAAAGCCATTTGTTCGAGGGCTGCCAGCCCTTGAGCGCGTCGATGCAATACGGTGTGTCGGTGACCGATGGATGCCTGGGCTGGGATAGCACCGAGCAGTTGCTACGCGGCGCGGCACAACGCTTGCGCGAGCGCTGCTGATTCAGCCGAACGTGCTCGCCGCGTAGTGCAGACATCTCCGCTGCTGAGCGGCCCAGGCATCGTCCCGCAGCGGGGCTAGACTCCGGCCACTGGCTGGCGGGATAGCTCGCGTAGCCAAGGCAACACCCGCAGGCCGGTAGCGGCCTCGGGTGGGTCGATGATATCCATGAAGTGTTCGAGATTGACGTTGTCCGGCACACCCGGCAAGCGCACCAGTACCGCCGGCGTAGCGCCGGTCGGCTTGCAGAGGTCGAGGTGGTCGTAGACCAGCACATGACGCGCCTGGGGTTGCGGCTCGCAAGTATCGACCAGCAGCCCCGCATTGATGATCAGCACATCAAACGGCTCGGCCGGGATGGCCGTGAGTATCTGGACCTCTTCGAAGGTTTGCACCGGGACAATCCGGTGGTACCCCAATTGATTGAGCATTTTTTCGATGTACAGCCGTTGCAGGTGCTGTTCATCGGCAATCAGGATAGTCAGTGCTTTGTTCGGCATGGCAACCCCCCTGGGCAGGCAGTGCTCGTTGGTGAGCCCTGCCCATTGTCCAGACATATTCCGACGACAAAATCAGGCATGTTCCCCGTTCACGTAGGAGTTCTCCCAAATCAACCGAATGACCTTTTATTGCCGTCATGTCTGATTGCAGTAAAGCGCCAGGCTATGGTGCAAGCTGTCGATAGCCAACCCTATCGCCTCGACCGCCGCGCCCAAGGCGTCGAGTTGCTGGCGCTCACAAACGGTTTCCAGGGTTTCGGCGCACGCGATCAACACTTGGGCCTTGACCATGCGCGCGCCACCTTTGACGCGATGGGCCAGGTCATGCAGTTTGGATAAATTGCGCTGCTCGTACAACGCCGGCAGCACGGCGCGATCCTCTTTAAGGCTGGCAAGCAAAGGCGCTAATAGCTCATCAAGGGCAGCCTTGTCACCGCCCGTCAGCGAGATCAACGCACTCAAGTCGAACACTGCTTCAGCTGCATTGGTGGCGGCATGCGCTGTGAGGGGCGCCAGCGCCGAGCGCAAATCCTCCAGACCGGTCGGTTTGAACAGGCATCCGTCCATACCGGCCTGGCGGCAACGCGCGGTTTCTTCGGGCTGGGCATTGGCGGTAAATCCCAACACCAGGCACGGCACCAGGCCACGTTGACGCTCTTGGGCGCGGATGTCGCGGGTCAGCGCGTAACCATCCTTGAGGGGCATGTTGCAATCGGTGATCACCCCATCGAAATGCCCGCTCTGCCACAACGCCAGCCCTTGCTCGCCGTCGTCGGCCGTCACGATATGATGCCCAAGGAAACTCAGTTGCCGCGCCAACAACACGCGATTGGCCGGGTAGTCGTCCACCACTAGGATGTTGAGCGCCCGGGCCGGCGGAATGTGCGGCACAGGCAAAGAGACCGGCGCCTCGGTCGTCAGCGCCAGCACCAACGCCACGTCTATCCGTGTGCCTTTGCCCAGCACACTGGTGAGGTGCAATTGGCCGCCCATCATCTCGCACAAGTTGCGACTGATCACCAGGCCCAGGCCTGAACCGCTGCGCGCGGACTGTTCGTGATTGCCGCCTTGTATAAACGGGTTGAACAAGCGCTGCTGGTCTTCGGCGCTGATGCCGATGCCTGTATCTTCGACCCATAACCGCAGGTTCAAGTGACCGTCCAGACTGGTTGTGCCCATTGCGCCGAGGCGCACCTGGCCGGTGGCGGTGAACTTGATCGCATTGCCCAATAGGTTGGACACCACCTGCTTGAAGCGCAACGG
The DNA here is from genome assembly GCF_007858255.1 of Pseudomonas rhodesiae. Classification (GTDB taxonomy): domain Bacteria; phylum Pseudomonadota; class Gammaproteobacteria; order Pseudomonadales; family Pseudomonadaceae; genus Aquipseudomonas; species Aquipseudomonas rhodesiae. The sequence continues at coordinate 15,281 of NZ_VFEU01000041.1, forward strand.
GTCAAGCATCACCGCACAGTCGATCAACGGATCGAGCTCCACCTGCAGCGCCAGCCCCTTGTCTCGCGCCAGGCCCTCGAACACCCGCGCGACTGACGTCAGCAGTTCCTGCGGGTTGGCCGGAGCCAGGGTCAGGGATAGATGGCCGGACTCGATGCGCGCGATATCGAGAATATCGCCGATCAGCTCCAGCATGCCGCGCGAGGCCACCGACGCCACTTCCAGTGCATCGCGATCGGCACGGCCCTGCTCGGCGTTCTTCAGCGCCAGTTCGATCATGCCGATCACGGCGTTCATGGGGGTGCGAATCTCATGGCTCATGGTGGCCAGGAACGTGGTCTTGGCCCGGTTGGCGGCGTCGGCCTCCTCCTTGGCTTCTTGCAACTGGCCCAGCAAGCGCTGGCGCTCACTGACGTCGACCCAGCCGGCAATCATGCCCACGACCTTTTCGTCACCGTCACGGTACGGCAGCATCCATTGATAGATGGTCAGCACTTCGCCACTGGGAAGCTTGAGCACGCGGTCATGAATCTGTGGCTCGCCACGCTCCATCAACTGCAGGTAATCGGCATGGAACGACTGGGCCTGGGGCGGGTTGCCGGTGTCGGTTTCCACCACGGTCTTGCCGATCACGTCCTCGAGCTTGAAGCCGAACACGTCCAGGTAAGCATTGTTACAGGCCATCAGCCGACCCTGGCGGTCACGCACATAAATCGGATGGGGCGTGCCATCGATCAATACGCTCATAAACCGCATCTGATCGCTCAACGCCCGTTCAGCCTGGGAGCGCTTGTGGATCAGGTTGCGCAAATAGAGGACCCAGCCCAGCGTCACCACCAGCAGCAGTGCAGCCAGGCCAAAGCCTTGAATGATCACATTGCGGTGGCGTATCCAATAGCTGTCTTCCAGGATGATCTCGTTGCGCCAGTGGTTGGTCAGCTCGTCCATTTCTTCGGGCGTGATACTCAGCAAGGCTTTGTCGAGAATCGAGTACAGCTCCAATTGGCCACGATTGACCCCGAAAGTGATGCGCGCCGGCTCGGTGCCGATAGTACTGGTGATGCGCAGTCCGTCACGGTAATGGCGCGCGATCATGTAGCGCGCGCTGATCAGCGAAACGGCGGCGGCCTCCACACCGCCACTGGCCACCAACGCCATGGCCTGCTCAGGGTTCTCCACATCGACAAAATCAATCCGCGGATAATGCACGGCGATGTAGGACGCCAGACCACCGCCGCCGATCAACGCCAGACGCTTGTCGACCATGTCTTCCAGGGTGATTAGGTTTTCATTGCCTGAGGCCACCACTAATACATAGGGGTTGGACAGGTAGGGCCGGGTAAAACGGATTTTCTCTGAGCGCTCCACGCTTGGCGTGACGACCGCCAGCATGTCCGCTTGGCCGCTACCCACCTCATCAATTTGCCGAGGCAGCGAGCTGCCACGCTCCACGTCGAATTTCAAACCGGTACGCAGGCTGATGCGCGATAACACCTCGGCGCTCAGCCCTTCGAACTGCGCCTTCTCATTGAAGTACGACAGCGGCACAAACTTGTCGAGCACCGCTACTTTCACCCGGGGATTTTTCTCCAGCCAGCGCTGTTCGCTCGCACTCAAACGTAGCCGGTCGGCTTCCAGGAAGCCGCTGCCGCCAGCGCTCCAGCGGCGCAGGATTTCCATCTGCTGGTTAGCCGGCACCGCGGCCAGCGCGGCGTTGATAATCGTCAGCAGACGGGTATTGTCCTTGACGAAGGCAAAGCCGAACGGGTTGACCTCCAACGCAGAGAAGTCCGCCAAGCGCACATTATTGAGGTGGTTCTTGTTGATCAGGTAACGCGCACTGATCGCGTCGCCCAGGTACACATCTGCCTGGCCGAACGCCACGGCGCCGATGGCTTCGAACGTCGAGCCAAACAGCAGCAACTGCGCATCGGGATAAAAGGCCTGGACGGCATCGGGCTGCATATAGTGGTAAAGCATCGCCACGCGCTTGCCCGCCAGGTCCGCGCTGAGGGCGTGACTGTCGCCGGTGCGTGTGACCAATGCCGGTTGGTCATTGGCATAAGAGCGGGACAGCACTAATTGCGGGTCGGCCGCCTCATAGCCATTGGCCGAGCCCACAAAATCCACGACGCCGGTCTTGAGGGCTTCGATCACCTCATCGCGAGTATCGAAGCGCTGCACCTCCACCGTCACGTGGAGTACCCCGGCGATCAACGCCGCATAATCGGCGGTGATGCCTTCGAGTTCGTTCTTGTTGTTGGTTAAATCAAACGGGGCGTAATCCGGCCCGGACACCCCCATCACCAGCGTGCGCCGCTCCCGCAGCCAGCGCCAATCGGCCTCGTCCAGCGTCACGGAGGCGTTTTCCAGCGTGGAGTGCCCCAGCAACTGCAGTTGATGCGGATCGTCCAGGGCTATCGCCGCCTGCGGCAACAGCCCTATCAGCAGGATGGCCGTGAGTTTCGCCAGCCGAGAGGTGATCATTTCAAATCAGGTGATTGCGTTGGGCGAACTTGGACAAGTGCACCACCGAGGACATGCGTAGTTTTTCCTTGAGCCGGGTTTTGTAGGTGCTGATGGTCTTGTGACTCAACAGCATATCCGCGGCGATCTGCTTGTTGCCCAGGCCCAGGGCCAGTTTCTGCAACACAGTCAGTTCGCGGTCCGACAACGAATCCACCAATTCCTTCTCCGAGGACTGCAGATCGTCACGGCGCACCGAACTGGTAGCCAGGCTGGGAAAACAACTGTAGCCCGAGCGGATCGCCCTGATAGCCTTTTGCAGTTCATCGAGCTCACCGGTTTTGGCGACAAACCCCATCGCACCGGCGCGCATGCAGCGCGTGGAAAAGAACTCCGCCAGATACGACGTGAGCACCAGGATCTTGCAGGGAAGTTCCAGGGCTTTGATACGACTGATAACCTCCAGCCCGCCGAGCTTGGGCATCGCCAAGTCGAGAATGACCAGGTCCGGGCGTTCCTCTCGGGCAATCTGCATCGCATCGGCACCATTGCCTGCTTCAAAAATCTTATCGAAGCCTTCTTGCTTCAACAGGTATTTGACGGTGGCACGTATAAAAGGATGATCATCCACAATTAAAGCTTTGTTGCTCATAAGACTCCCCTGGGAGGATCAATACGCTTACATATCAAGCGAGCCTCATCTACCTGTGAAAAGTAACAGTTCCGACAAACGGTTCTGAAACTCAGCGCAACGCCTACAGGCAGTACGGGCCCTTCCTTTTTGAACACACAGTAAAAACGTAGCGTTGCGCCTTGATCTGAAGCGGGCGCAAGCGCGCAACCATAGCAACGGTGCGCGTGTTCAAATGAAGGGCTAGTCCCGAATACTTGTAGGAATTTTCCTCACCACAGCATAGCCAAGCTCGTCAGCGTAGGCGTTTCCCTCAGGGGCTTATTCAGTGGTACTGGGGCTCCAGAACGCCTGCACCACCAGGGTCGACATAGAGATGCGCGCCACCAGAGCATCCAACTCGTCACCGTCCACCGAGGTCACGGCCAGTGTGGCCTCAATCTCCACTTCCTCAGGACCGAACGGGCGCACGTCCACGTCGCTGGCCGGGTAGTTGCAGCGCGCCAGTTCCGCTTCGAGCAATGCCAACACGGCCTTTTGTTGGGTGCGCCGCGCGATGACGTACAGGATGTTGGTGACCTCCGCCGACACCACATCCAGCGGCTGACGGTTGATGTTATTCACGATCGGCCGCAGCAAGGTGTTGGCCGCCAGCACAAACAAGGTGCCCAGCAGCGCTTCGAGAATCAGGTCCGCGCCGGCGCAGGCCCCCACCGCCGCCGACGCCCAAAGCGTGGCGGCGGTGTTAAGCCCGCGCACATTACCTTCTTCGCGCATGATCACCCCGGCCCCCAGAAAGCCGATGCCCGACACCACATACGCCACTACGCGCACCGCGCCGTCCGCGCCGCCGAGGCGGTTGGCCATGTCGACAAAAATGGCCGCGCCCACCGCCACCAGCACATTGGTGCGCAGCCCCGCCGTGCGCTGGCGATACTGACGTTCGAAGCCGATCAGCCCACCGAGAATAAACGCCGCGGTGAGGCTGACCAGGGTATCGATCAGGGAATCGAGGTTGATGTTGTTGATTGCCTGCATGGTAAATCACCCCGTTTCACTGCCAGCCAAACTTACGGATGTAGTAGCCCTTCACCGCCTGGGTCAGCCCCATGTACGCCAGCAGAATCACCGGCAAAAACACAAAGTACAGCGATGGCAGCGCCTGTAATTTGAAGTAATGCGCCAGCGGGCCCATTGGCAGAAAGATGCCCACCGCCATGATCACGCCGGTCATCACCATCAACGGCAGCGCCGCACGGCTTTGCAAGAACGGGATTTTCGGGGTGCGGATCATGTGCACGATCAGCGTCTGGGTCAGCAGGCCCACCACGAACCAGCCGGACTGGAACAGGGTCTGGTGATCCGGTGTATTGGCATCGAACACGTACCACATGAGGGCGAAGGTGGTGATGTCGAAGATCGAACTGATCGGCCCGAAGAACAACATAAAGCGCCCCACGTCCCCCGGCTGCCAGCGCTGCGGTTTGGCCAGCATGTCCGCATCGACGTTGTCGAACGGAATTGCGATCTGCGAGATGTCATACAGCAGGTTCTGCACCAGCAGGTGCATCGGCAGCATCGGCAGGAACGGAATGAACGCGCTGGCGACCAGCACGGAGAACACGTTGCCGAAATTGGAGCTGGCGGTCATCTTGATGTACTTGAGCATGTTGGCGAAGGTGCGCCGGCCTTCCAGCACGCCCTCCTCCAGGATCATCAGGCTCTTTTCCAGCAGGATGATGTCCGCGGCTTCCTTGGCGATGTCCACCGCACTGTCCACCGAAATACCGATATCCGCCGTACGCAGCGCCGGTGCATCGTTGATGCCATCGCCCATAAAGCCCACCACATGCCCGTTGGCCTTGAGCAGGCGCACGATGCGTTCCTTGTGGGCCGGCGTGAGCTTGGCGAACACGTTGGTGGTTTCCACCGCCGTGGCCAGCTCAGCGTCGGTCATCGCTTCGATGTCGTTCCCCATCAACAGGCCCTGTTGCTCCAGGCCGACTTCACGGCAGATCTTGGCGGTGACCAGTTCGTTATCGCCAGTCAGCACCTTGACTGCCACGCCGTGGGCCTTGAGCGCCTTGAGTGCCGGTGCAGTGCTTTCCTTGGGCGGATCGAGAAACGCCACATAACCGATCAGCGTGAGGTCGTTTTCATCGGCCAGGCTGTAGGTGTCACGCCCCGCTGTCATTGGCCTCGCGGCCACCGCTACCACGCGCAGCCCTTCTTCATTAAATGCAGCAGTCACCTGCCGGATGCGCGCCAGCAGTTCTTCGGTAAGTGCTTCATTGGTGTCGCCATGGCGCACGCTGTTGCACACCGACAGAATCTCTTCCACGGCGCCCTTGCAGATCAGCAGGTGCGGCAGGCCTTGTTCAGCCACCACCACCGACATGCGCCGGCGGTTGAAGTCGAACGGAATCTCATCGACTTTCTGAAACGCCGTACCCACTTTCAGCTCACGGTGCACTTCCACATGGTCAAGCACCGCCACGTCCAACAAGTTTTTCAGGCCGGTCTGGTAGTAACTGTTGAGGTAGGCCATTTCCAAGACGTCGTCGGACTCTTCGCCCCACACGTCGACATGGCGTGCCAGAAAAATCTTGTCCTGGGTCAGGGTGCCGGTCTTGTCGGTGCACAGCACGTCCATCGCGCCAAAGTTCTGGATCGCGTCCAGGCGCTTGACGATGACTTTTTTGCGCGACAGAAATACCGCGCCCTTGGCCAGGGTCGAGGTGACGATCATCGGTAGCATTTCCGGGGTCAGGCCCACGGCAATCGACAGTGCGAACAGCAGCGCTTCGGTCCAGTCGCCTTTGGTGAAGCCGTTAATGAACAGCACCAGCGGCGCCATCACGAACATAAAGCGGATCAGCAACCAACTCACCTTGTTCACCCCATGCTGAAACGAGGTGGTGGCACGGTCAGTAGCGGTGACCCGCTGGGCCAGCGCGCCGAAATAGGTGCTGTTGCCGGTGGTGAGGATCACCGCCGTGGCCGCACCGGAAACCACGTTGGTGCCCATGAACAGTATGTTTTCCAGGTCCAGCGGGTTACGAGTCTGGGCGTCCTGCTGCTGGGCGAATTTTTCCACCGGCATCGATTCGCCGGTCATCGCCGCCTGGCTGACAAACAGGTCTTTGGCACTGAGCACGCGGCAATCAGCGGGGATCATATCCCCGGCCGACAGCACGATCAGATCGCCCGGCACCAGCTGCTTGATCGGCAGTTCGATGCGCTTGCCGTCATCCCGGCGCAGCACCGTGGCAGTGTTGCTGACCATGGCCTTCAACGCATCGGCGGCCTTGTTGGACTTGGCCTCCTGCCAAAAGCGCAGCAAGGTCGAGAGCACCACCATGGAGAAGATCACCGTGGCGGCCTTCATGTCCTCGGTCAGCCAGGAGATCACCGCCAACAGGGTCAGCAGCAGGTTGAACGGATTTTTATAGCAGTGCCACAGGTGCACCCACCACGGCAGCGGCTGCTCGTGCTCGACCTCGTTGAGGCCGTACTGCACGCGCAGAGCGTCGGCCTCGGCGGCGGTCAGGCCGTCGGTGTGGCTGCCCAGCGTACCGAGCAATTGCACGGCGCTGCTGTTAGCCGCGCCGACCAGGGTTTGTGCCAGGGTCGGCGGCACTTCGCGGCTGACGCTGGCGTCGTTGACGGTCTCAAGCATGGCCAGGCGACGGAAGTGCCGGGCAATGTGCCGGGTCCGCAGGAAGCCGGCGAAGAACTCTTTAAGCAGAGCGAGGTTCATGAGTATTACTCCTGCGCGAGGAAACCGTCGTGCAGGTACGGCCCGTGCGCACCGCGCCCTCGAACAGGCACAGTCACACCGGGCTCGCCCGCCGGATAAAAGGCAGGCGCGTCCGTAGCAGCCCGAGAGAACCCGGGAGCTGGTCAGCGTCGATGAGAGAGGATCGAGGCACAGCCAGGACAGGCTGCGACCGGGATGCCGCTTCTCGCGTTAGTGGCGAGACAACGGCATCGAAAGCATGCGCGTTATCTTGCCAAGTATGTGCCGGTTACCAGAACCGGCCGACTACTGTCACTCGAACAAGTACCCACTGAGGGTCTCCGCAATTGATGAAAACGCGCGAAGCTTACGCCCCGATTTCCGGAGAGTAAACCGTAGGAAAGTTTCTGCATGATGAATAAGAAAGTTCTTCAGGATGGGTTCAGGAAGTGCGTCTTGGGCGACGGAGAGTCTGGGTCAAGGGGCATCCGCTCGGTCTCGCGGCACCTGGCTCAAATACTCATCCATCCCTGCGCCACACAACGCCATGACCTGAATCGACACGCTATTTTCCTGGCGTCCCATGACAATCCCTGCGCGCGTGCGCACAGGCACATAGCCGAGCCGGGACCAGAAACGCTCGGCCTTGCGATTGCCGATCACCACGGTCAGCCGCAACCATCGGGCACCGTTTTTTACCGCCCACGCCTGCAAGCCTGAATGCAGGCGCTGGGCAAACCCGGTGCCGTGCAAACGTGTGTGCACCAGAAGCAAACCGATATGCCACACGCCGGCAGCAAGCACATCGGCAGCCATGTTCACGACCGCGACCAACTGCCCGTCCGCATCGCGGTAACCCAGCCAATACATCCGTCGACACTGCCAGCCTGGCGGCAACGGGCTCTGTAGCTCTTCGCGCGCCTCGGTCGGGCGGGCCGGCTCGCCATTGACCGCGATGAAATAATCCGGTGCTTGCGCAAAAAAACACTGCAACTGCGCCTCGTCGGCAGCGTGCAATTCGCTCACGCGAATGCCTTCAACCCCGCATTCAGGCAAAACCTCCATGTCGCGCTCCCTCCTCCTGATCATTTGCCCAGGGATTAATCATCCCGCGTCAGCACTTCCAGCAACTCGATCTCAAAATGCAAATCGCTGTTGGGTTTGATATGCGCGCCCATCGAACGCTCGCCATACGCCAGATGCGCCGGCACGAACAAGCGACGCACCCCGCCCACCTGCATGCCCATCAGGCCCTGGTCCCAGCCCTTGATCACGCGCCCTGTGCCGATCACGCACTGGAAAGGCTTGCCGCGCTCCCAAGAGGAATCGAACACGGTGCCGTCCGCCAGCGTACCGGTGTATTGAGTAGTGATCAGCGCGCCTTTGACCACGGCTTTGCCGGTGCCTGAGCGGATGTCGGTGATCTGGAGTTCGTTGGGGTTCATGGGTTGGCCCGTGGCTGATGTGAAGGCTGGGGTTTTCCCAGAATTGATGGGGATTGGCAAGTGTAGGACCTGTCTGAGCATAAGGTCAGACAGCACAAAGAAACCGGCTACAACACAAAGGGAATCACCTGACTTTTATTTAAATATCAGCCCGCCTCTTACTAATCACCCAACCAAATCCGGTTGCATAACAATAAGAGGCCAACCTCATGAGCACACCCACAAGCCCCGCCCGCGTTGCCGTCATTCAGTTCGACCCACAGGTTGGAGTCGCCAATCGAAGCGATAACCTGCGTCAAAGCCTTTCCCTCGCTGCCGAAGCGGCCAACGGTGGCGCGAATCTGATCGTGCTGCCGGAACTGGCCAATTGCGGATATTTCTTCAGCAGTCGCCAGGATGCCTTCGATCACGCAGAGGCCGTGCCGAATGGCCAGAGCGTAAGGGAATGGACGGATTTTGCCTGCAAGCATCAGGTGTACCTGGTGGCCGGTCTAAACGAGATTGAGCATGGGCAGCTGTTCAACACTGCGGTGTTGCTGGGCCCCGAAGGCTTTATCGGTAAGTACCGCAAAGCCCATCTATGGAACCTGGAAAAGCTCTGGTTCACACCGGGCAATACTGGATTCCCGGTGTTTGAAACACCAATAGGCCGCATCGGCCTGTTGATCTGCTGGGACATCTGGTTCCCGGAGGTGCCGCGCATTCTCAGCCAACAAGGCGCCGATATTATCTGCAGCGTGAACAACTGGGTGTGGACGCCACCGCCGCTGTTCGATGAAGCCGGGAAGTGCATGGCGTCGTATCTGACGATGACCGCCGCCCATGTGAATAACGTGTTTATCGCCGCCGCCAGCCGCATCGGCCAAGAGCGGGATGCGCGCTACCTCGGATGCTCGTTGATCGCCGGCACCAATGGCTGGCCGATCGGTGAAGTGGCCTCGGCCAATCGCCAGGAAATCCTGTTTGCCGACATCGACGTGACCAGTGCTCGCAGCGCGCCGATCTGGAACAGCCTCAATGACCTGCACAGAGACCGCCGCCATGATTTGTACGATCAGATGCTCGGCTACTCCCACCACCCCGCCCTGCCTCGTTGAGCGGAGGGCGATTTATGGAGCCTTTACTGACCAAGAAAATACCCACGCGCTCACGCTTGGATTTAACCGTCCTGGCCCTGGGAGCCATCGCGATCTTAGTGATGCTCTATGTGGTCTCCACTCACCAAGGCTCATGGCCGGGTTATCGCGACATGGTCACGGCCTTGCCGGATCCGGCGGCCTGGTTGCGTTGGGTAACAGGCGACATCAGCGAGGTCGCCTTCTACAAGCATGAGCTGGCATCCCTGGGTCTGTTGAGTGGTGCTTATCTGGCCTGGTGGGCGAGTCGGCAGGGCAAAGCCTGGCAAGGCTTTTCCATCTGTTATGGCACCGGCTTATGGCCCTGGTTGGTGACCAGTTCGTTGATCGGCTTGCTGCTGAGCAATCTGCTGTGGGGCTGGAGTGTCACGGCCGAAACCTGGCAGCCTACCTTCGCGGCGTTCGTTTCGTTGCCGGCGGCGATGGTGCTGATGTTTGGCGGCGGCTGGAAGGTCACCCTCAACGGCGCGGTACTGGGTGCATTGCTGGTCACGCCCATGTGCTTGCTGATCGTCAATCTGGTGTGCGTACCGCTGGGCTTGCCCGCCGTGGTCGGCAACGTATTGGGCATGGCCGCTGGAAGCGTGATCGCCTTTACGCTGTGTCATAAAGTGCCCTCGCTGGTGCGTTCGGACTACATCGCTCCCGAGAAGCCCGCTCCGGTTGCACCGGCTGACTATGGTGTTGTCTGGAGCCTGCGCCGAGTGCTGGCTGACTTTTCCGAAGCGCCGTTTTTCGGCAATGAGCTGGCCAGTCTCGGTCTGCTGGCGGGGGTTCTGCTCGCTTATGCGCTCAACCCCATGAGCCCGGCATATGGCTCTGGCCTGCTCCTGTCCATGATCGGCGCACAGGCAATGACATCGGCAGCGGGCGTGGTTATATGGCGTCGGCAATGGATACGGCACGGCTGGTACCCCACCTATGTTCCGTTGGTGTCGGTCGTTCCGGCGGCGGTGTTGACCCATGGCGGGAGTTTGACCGTGATGGGCGCCAGCGCATTGCTCGGTGCTCTCGTCGCACCACCGTTGGCCTTCGCGATTGCGTCGAGGCTACCCGCGCATTTCCACCCCTATATCGGCAACGTGATCTCAATGGCGTTGAGCACGTTGATGATCGTGCCGATTGTCGGCTGGCTGGCAAACTGAGGTGTGTGGTTAGGGCCCGCCCCTAACCACATCTCTTGAACCCTCATAGGCCAAATGCACCACCCGTTCGGGTGCATTCTTACCTACCACTCCTGCATTTGTTTGCACTATCACGAGTCAAGGCTGTCGGAATTTTCATGTGCTTTTTTCGGGAGACAGCATGAGCCAGGACGTCCTTGCCAAAGAAACCAACCGCCGCCAATTGCAGCAAATCATCTCCGGTTTGTCCGACGGTGTGATTCTGGCCGAAGTCGACCAGACCATCCTGTGGGCCAACGAAGCGGCGCTGACCATGCATGGCGTCGGCGACGTGATGGGGCTGGGCGCCAATGGGCAGCAGTACACCGAGCGTTTTTCGTTGCGCTATCGCAATAACCATCCGTTGCAGGACGACAGCTACCCGCTGGCTCGCGCGGCGGCCGGTGACGAATTCAGCGATGTGATCGTGGAGGTCACGCCCACGGCCACTCCGGACAAAACCTGGGTGCACCGCCTGCGCAGCCTGGTGATCACCGACTCACGCGGTGAACCTGAATTGCTGGTGCTGATCCTCAGCAACGCCACCCAATGGGCCAGCGCCGAGCAGCGCTTCGAAAAAACCTTCAACGCCAACCCCGCGCCGGCGGTGATCTGCCGCTTGAGCGACCTGCGCTACATCAAGGTCAACCAGGGTTTCCTGGAGATGACCGGCTACAGCCGCGATCAGGTGATCGGCCGCTCGGTGTACGAGCTGGACGTGCTGGAACAGGCCGAGCGCAAGGACCTGGCCATCCAGCGCCTGAGCGAAGGCGCCACCATCCCACAGATGGAAGCGGAACTGAAACTACCCAAAGGCGGCAGCAAACTGGTGATCGTTGCCGGTCAACCGCTGGACATGAACGAAGAAGATTGCATGCTGTTTTCTTTCATGGATCTGGAACCGCGGCGCAAAGCGGAAATCGCCCTGCGCCAGAGTGAGGAACGCTTCGCCAAGTCGTTCCGTCTGACGCCCGTGCCCACCCTGGTGTGCAACGCCGACAATCGCCATGTGGTGGACGTCAACGAAGCGTTCATGAGCATTACCGGTTACATCAGCGAAGAGCTGATCGGCAAATCCATCGAAGAAATCGGGTTTATCGACGGCAACGCGGCGAGCGAACAGTTGTTCGCCACTCTCGAGAAGGCCGGCAATCTCGACGGCCAAGACCTCAAGGTGCGCAAGAAAGGTAACGAAGTGATCGACTGTGTGGTCTCGGCCGACACGGTAGTGATCCAGGACATGCCCTGCTATCTGTTGGTCATGATGAATATCACCGAGCGCAAGCGCTCAGAGCTGGAGCTGGTCGCGGCCATCGAAGAGGTCATGCAAGACGCTTCATGGTTCAGCCAGACGCTGATCGAAAAACTGGCCAACGCCAAAAGCGTTAACAGCCCCAACTTGCCGAATGTGAGCTTCACCGACCTCACCGCCCGCGAGCGCGATGTGCTGGGGTTGATCTGCGAAGGTCTGGCGGACAAGGAGATCGCCTCACGACTGAAACTGGCTCCCAACACTGTGCGTAACCATGTGGCCACGGTTTACTCCAAGCTGAGGGTACACAGCCGTAGTGCGGCGATCGTGTGGGCGCGGGAACGCGGGCTGTTTGCAGGGGACCTAAGGGTGAAAAATAGACGCTGACGGTGCAAATGCACCAGTGCCACTAGTGCGAATTCGCCTTATGGCGTGTGTGTGCAATCCCTAACCTTCAGCCGGTGGGTACAAGGAGCTTTGACCTTGTGCCGTCGCTTTTTCATGCCTTGAAGGAAACCGCATGTTCACCCTCGCTCAACTGCGAAACTGCATCGAAGAAAGCCTATCGCCACTGACCTGCGAATTCACCCTGTGCCGGGATGCATCCTTGACCCTGAAGGTCTACGACGCTGAAACCGGCCGGGTGGATCTGGTGGTGACAGGGATCAGCACCAACCGGCTGCATACCCCGCAAGAAGTGGCAAAAATGGTCGAAGAACTGCGCTACGAGCTGCAAAGCAATAACGTGGGCAAGCTCACGCTGGATGACTTGCCTTTATCGACGCACCGATAAAGTAAAACACCCCGCCCCCGACGATAAACGCGCCCAGCATGTAGAACATGTAATGGGCCGGCAGGCTGGCCAGTACCAACCCACATAACACCGGCCCCAGCGCGGCGCCGAGGTTGGACAGATTCTGTGCCCCGTAATACATGCCCCGCAGGTGGTCCGGGGCGATTCGGTCGATAAACATGTACTCGGCCGGAAACACGATAATCTCCCCCACCGTGAACACCGCCATCGCCAGCACCCACCCCAACACGCTGGTGGACAACCCGAACCCGATCAACCCCAGCATAAACATGCTCAAGCCCGCGATCAGCCACTGGCTGAGGTAACGGTGGGAAATGCGCCGGCCAATCAGGTATTGCAAGGCGATCACCAGCACGGCGTTAGGGATGGTCTGAAGTAGCCATGTATTTCCCCGGCATACCACCTAGCGCAACTTTTAAACTCGCCAAATGATCAAAAAACAATCAATTCGACGAGTATTTCTTACGTTTTCGCCACCCGGACCCCA
>NZ_VFEU01000042.1 GCF_007858255.1 Pseudomonas rhodesiae
GCGGGTTTGCTTGCGCTTGCCAGCGTACTCGGCGTCGGCGAAGGTCATCTGCTTCATCGGGAAACTCGGTGGGTGGGGTCGCGGTATTTTGCCAAATCAGAAAGTCTTTTTCAGAGTTTCCTTAGGGGCGTCGCGTTGGTAGAGCGCTGATTGGGCTGAATATCTCCAATCAGCATCATGATTTTATAGGGTTTAAACTATGTGCGGGATATTTGGTATTGTTTCTTCATCCGCCGTGGTCGAAAAGGATTTGGCTTTTTTGGCTCGGCATGCGATGCAACGTGGTAGAGATTCAAGTGGTTTTTTGATGTGGGACTCGTCCACCTATAAAGCTACAAGAGCCGACTACGATGTTGTCTCACTCTTGAAGCGAAATCCGGTAAGAAATGCCACCTTGGTGGTAGGCCATAGCCGCTTGATAACTAATGGGCTTTCCGATAATCAGCCAGTCGTGCGTGAAAATATCTGCGTATTCCATAACGGTATCATTGTGAATGATGCTGAAATCTGGGATCAGATCACGCCAGAGCGCAAGTTGGAAATAGACAGTGAGGTTATCGCCGCTATTACCGAGCAATACCTGGCTAATAATGTCGATCTGAGCGGCCTTGCCGCTGCGGTCCTTTCTCTTTGTAAGGGCGTGGTTGCGTGCGCAATCCTTTTGCCTGAGCGTGGAAAGGCATTGATTTTTTCCAACAACGGCAGTCTGTACGTAGGCGAATCAAATGGAAATGTCTGTTTTTCGTCCGAGCGCTTCCCGCTAGCTGAAATCGGTTGTACCTCTATCAAGCAGGTACGTGAGGATGCGGTAGAAATTGATATCCCTACCTCATCGAAACTGACGGTGTCTGATGATAACCGTCGTGTTCACAACCTGATTCCGCCGTTTAAATTTAATCAGATCGAGGAGAAGTTGCTAGAGTTCAACACTCCAGAATTGCGGCGCTGTACCAAATGCATTCTTCCGGAGACCATGCCTTATATTACATTTGACGCGATTGGCGTATGTAATTATTGCAACACTTACAAGCTTCGGAATGTGCCTAAGCCGAAGCAGGAAATCTTTGATCTGGTAGCGCCTTATCGCCGTAATGGTGCACTGGATTGTATTGTGCCTTTTTCCGGAGGACGCGATAGTTGTTACGGTTTGCACTTGATAGTTAAAGAGCTGGGCATGAATCCAGTGACGTATACCTATGATTGGGGAATGGTCACGGATTTGGGGCGCCGCAATATCAGTAGGATGTGTGCTGAGCTGGGTGTCGAAAATATTATCATTGCTGATGATCTTGACAAGAAGAGAAATAATATTGCAGTCAACTTGAAGGCTTGGCTGAAGTCTCCGCACCTCGGGATGATTAGTATTCTGACCGCAGGTGACAAACACTTTTTCCGCCATGTGGAGACCGTTAAGCGTCAAACAGGTGTTGGTTTGAACTTGTGGGGTGTGAATCCATTGGAAGTTACACACTTCAAAGCAGGCTTTCTCGGTATACCGCCTGACTTTGAGGAAAAGCGTGTTTACATGCATGGTTGGCAAAAGCAAATTGAGTACCAGAGCCTGCGCTTCAAGGCTATGTTGAAGAGCCCTGGCTATTTTAATTCGTCCCTCTGGGATACGTTGTCCGGTGAATATTACAGAAGTTTCACCGAGAAAAAAGATTACTATCATATCTTTGATTACTGGAGCTGGGATGAGAAAACCATCGATGACACGTTGATTGGTGAATACGATTGGGAGACGGCTGTCGATACCAGCACTACCTGGCGCATCGGTGATGGCACGGCGGCGTTTTATAATTATATTTACTACACAGTTGCGGGTTTCTCTGAACATGATACGTTCCGCAGTAACCAGATTCGTGAAGGCGTCATGACGCGTGAGCGAGCACTTGAACTTGTACGGGATGAAAATCAACCAAGATATCAAAATATACGCTGGTACCTTGATGCTTTAGGTATGGACTTTAGTGATGTTATAAAAACTATTAACTCTATACCAAAACTGTACAAATTTTAAATCGGTCTGATTTTGATGAATAAGACATTCTGGTACATCACAAAGTATTTTTCTCCTAAAACCGCCAGCAGTCCGGGAGGGCGCGGCTGGTTTCTGGTTGAAGAAATGCAGAAGGCCGGTTGTGAGGCTGTAGTCATTACGTCTGACTCGAACAATTTGGTCGACGTTCCCGAGTTGTCCCGACGGGTGACCACGCAGGAAGTATCTGGCGTGAAAATTGTTTGGCTTAAAACCTTGAAGTATTCCGTTGCCAAATCATCTCGCAGGATTTTGAGTTGGCTTCACTTCGAATGGAATATTCTGCTTCTGGATAAAAAAGGACTTCCACGTCCTGATGTTATCGTTGTCTCCAGCTTGTCGCTTTTCACGATACTTAATGGGTTGTTGCTTCGGCGGAAATACAAGTGTCGATTGGTGTTTGAGGTCCGCGATATTTGGCCGCTCACCATCATTGAAGAGGGAGGATTCAGTAAAGATAATATTTTTGTCAGAGGCTTGTCCTTTCTTGAAAAAATGGCTTATAAAAAGTCAGACGCTATTATCGGTACTATGCCCAATCTCGCTGAGCATGTGAAGAACGAGATCGGGCACGAGCGTCCGGTATTTTGTATTCCGATGGGAGTGAGTGAGGATCATCTTAGTCAAACCAAGACATTGACTGATGACTACCAGAGTACGTTTTTCTCGGTGCCAAAATTCAGAATTGTCCATGCGGGTACTATTGGGATCACCAATGCGCTTGAGCCTTTTTTTGAGGCTGCTGAAGCGCTCAAAGATCATGGCGACATAGAGTTCGTGATGGTCGGGGACGGAGCTCTTAAAAAACAGTTTCAAAAAACGTATGGGCATTTATCGAACCTGGTTTTTGCTCCAAAAGTTTCCAGGGATAGAGTACAGGCTGTTTTGGTTAACGCCGACATACTGTATTTTTCGGTCTACCCTTCAAAGGTCTGGAATTATGGACAATCTTTGAATAAAGTAATCGATTACATGCTTGCGGGTAAGCCGGTTGTTGCTTCATACAGTGGCTACCCTTCTATGATCAATGAGGCGGACTGTGGTGTTTATGTTCCGGCCAGTGATGTAGAAAGTTTGGTAACTTGTATTCTAGAGATGAAATCCCGGACCCCCATTGAGCGTGAAGAGATGGGTATGCGCGGGCGGCAATGGCTGTTGGATAAACGAAGTTATCCTAAGTTAGCCAAGGACTACATGGATGTGATATTCGAGGGACACCATTCATGAAGCGGTTCTTTGATGTCCTGCTCTCCATTCTTGCACTATCCGTCTTATGGCCGGTCATGGTGTGGACAGCATGGGCAGTTCGCAAGAAACTTGGAACACCGGTTATTTTTCGCCAAGTCCGGCCAGGCTTACATGGGAAGCCATTTGAGTTTATTAAGTTTCGCACGATGCGGGACTCTTTTGATTCACAGGGCAACCCGTTACCTGACTCAGAACGGATGACACAATTTGGCCAATTCCTTCGCTCCAGTAGCCTGGACGAACTGCCTGGCTTGTGGAACGTCATCAAGGGCGATATGAGCCTCGTAGGGCCTCGGCCGCTGTTAACTGAATATCTTCCTTTATATACAACTGAACAGGCTCGCCGTCATGATGTTCGTCCGGGGATTACCGGTTGGGCACAAGTGAATGGTCGCAACTCTTTGAGTTGGGAGGCCAAGTTCGAACTAGACGTGTGGTACGTTGATAACCACAGTATCTGGCTAGATGCAAAGATCATCATTATGACGGTGAAGAAAGTGTTTGTTCGTGACGGTATCAGTGCTGAAGGCGAGGCGACCATGTCTCGTTTTCGTGGTAGCGAAAAGAAATAAACAACGTAGCGATCCATAAATCCCACTTTTTGAGATGCGGATTTAATGATTTCCGTGGTATCTCTGGCGTGCAAACCCACGGCAGCGTGGCTTCGAAGAGAGGCTTGTGGTAGGAGCTCAAGTACATGGTGCCGGCATACATAGAGCTCTCGGCCGTTGGCTTTAGCCATCTCGACCAAATCGACGCCGCGTCGACCGAGCACTTTTTCGAAACGAGGCAGTAGCAGACCATCGACATATTGGTCGTTAGCAACATCGGCAACACGGTGGGATAGTCATGCTTTTTTCGATCAGCTGCGCCGGTTTGTCGGCGGTGGTCAGCGCGGTTTTATAGCCATAGCAGGCGTAGACCTTGCTCACATTTTTGATCACGCGGATTTGCTTCGGCACGATCTTGAGGTGCTCGCTGATTCCTCACCAATTCTGTGTTTATGGCAACCGTAGGCACATATCAGCTCGTGCTTGGGCAGTTCGTGAATGACTTCAATAAGCGGAAGATCGACGGGCAGAGGCTTGTGTTTGATCATCGCTTGGTCGGAGCTATGACCTCTTCTTCCACCGTGGCGACAGACTCGGCCACGCTTTCAGCTTCGTTTAATAAAGCCATTTGCTGGGTCGCGGGATTGAATGTCTGTTCTGACTAGCGCCCGAAAAGACGCTGACACAACAGCACTTTTCTTCTTCGAGATGAACGATCTTGCCCTTATCTGAATCGCGTTTACTCAGCATTTGCTCAAGCAGTTGCTTAAGCAAGAGAGGGGCGCCAGAAAGGTCTTTGGGCATGAGAACCATTCCATGAATTACACCGAATCAGGCGCCGAATCGAGGCGTCAACATTGGATGTGGCCGGTTACGCCACAAATACATATCGTCCAATAACCAGTTCCGTTTTTGAACCGTCAGCACGCTGGCTTCATCTGGCCAATTCGGCGATGTTTTAAAGCGCTTAAACTCCAGCCACTTTATCCAAAGGTAAAATCCGTTACGTTCCCAATATATAATCTTCACTCGGTTTCGAGGCTTGTTAAGGAGGACGGAAAGCACTGGGCCAAATACTGAGACCTTGATGTCTAGTTCGACCAGAGCCCCTAGGCCGTTGGTGGATTTCCGGAAGTCTAACGGCTTGTGGTACAGATGCACTTTTTCGACTTTGGCATGGGGCCCATCATGTTGGCCGGGCTCCAGAAAGAGATCGGGAGCGCAGCATCTGGCAACAGCTAAGCGCTTTGAGTGTGAGGTTTATGGAGCGCTTACTTTTACTCGATGAAAGTATTCAGCTTTTATGAGAAGCTCATGCTGACAGTGCTTAGAAGTCCGTCGATCAAAACTATAAGAGAGTTTTCTGCAGAGATATTCATCATGCAGCTTCCGTGGGTGGTTCTTTTGTGAAAATCTTCAGGTTAGAGATGCGTTCGCTAGTATCCGAAAATGCATAGCTTTCTATATTGATTAAGTTCTAACGTTGCACTGCAGTTACTGCGCGGGGTCATCTGGCGCCCGCGTTAGCTTTAAGCGCTGTGCGGAGACTTCGCCGATGCAGTTTATCCAGTCCAGCGTTACCACATGATGGTGAGGGAAGGCGACTGTCTGATGTCAATTATAGTTTTTTGCATAACTATAATTTGTTGTGCATCCAGGTTTGGTGACTTTATAGATGGCCCCGTATTCGGCCACTTTGGATGGAGCTATTGTTTCTGGTGCTGAATCAGACGAAGTCCAAGTCCTCAGATTTGAAGTGGTTACATACAGAGCGCCTTCAAACGGAACCATAGCGGTGACCCGTTGGCCGAAGAACGATGAGTCCAGGCCGTCGACCTCCCTATCTGAGTAAGGTATGAAAGTCTCACCTTTTACGTTGCTGAAGAACCTATTGAAAAATTTCCACACTCTTGCTGTGTGATCGTATCGCCAAACTTCACCCTTTGGCCAATACCCGACGAACAAATCACCGCAATACTCTGCCATCGTCTGTGCTTCATAGCCCAAACGCTGATTAGCCAATTCTGCAATTTTCGGAGGTGTCATGCTAGACGGTTTCAGCTCGGTACCATCAAACTCATACAGACGGCCCGTCGGCCATTCTCCTAGTAAGACTTTTCCTTGGTAGGTTATTGAGCTGTAGAATTGTATCGCCCTAGGCTTGGTTAATTGAGTTAGCTCGGGATTAGCACACGAATAAACATCGTTATGCATCGACATCCGGCACCACTCGCCGTCTTTGAAAAGTAATGCATCCCCGTAATTTGTTATAGACAGCACGGCGCCTTCATTCTTGGCATAAACATAAGGAAAAGTGCCTGGCTGGAAGCTGAATATTTTACACTCGCGGTCATTTGGTAGCGGGCATGCTGAAATGGAACCAGAATAAGAGTCAGTCTGAAAGTTGTATCCGAGAGCACTATAGTCACTGTCAGCGGTAAAATTTACAGACGTATAACCGCCGAGCCAGTTTTTTTTGTAGCTTATATGATTTGCTCGATCCTCAAAATATAGCGATCCATTATGAACGAAGGCATAACCAGTTCGAAATTTTTTCGAGGGTGGGCTAATTTTTTTAATTTTATAGCTGTGTTCGCTTTCAATAAATTTGTGAATTCCATTAGATCCGCTTTGGGAATACGTTTGCCAATGGTCAACTGGCGAGGATGTCCAGCGCTCCTCTATTCGTTCAGACGAGTTATTCGTAGCGGTTTCTGCAAAGACTCCTTGGGGAATAGCGACAGCATATGCCACGGTAAAGAACTTCAAGCAAAAGCGCGTACTTCTTAACACGGTATAGCCTCTTAATCAGTCATTCATTTTTTATCAAACTCAGCTTTACCTTACGCAAAGGAGCAAGGCGGTGGGGCCTCTCCTTCCAAAGGCATCCCGCCTGATGGCGCAACCAGGAGCATGGCGGCATATTCTACAAGCTACCGTCGGGCATGTCAGTTGACTTATGATCGATTGGCCAGGTGCCCCTGTGAGTCACCGGCATCACCAAAAAAGTAGATTGGCTAGTACAGTGGTTTCGGTAGTCTTTGGTATGGAGCCAGCAGGCGCTGGTGCATGCATCGACATGCGATTCCTGTCTCGGTCGCAGTGTAAAAAATCACATGCTAACCGCAAAGGCACTGATGGTTTGCCGGTCAGGGCGCCGCACGCGTTTGGGTTGGGGGGGGGGGGGCATGCGCTGGTACGATAACAAATACCGGCACGGCCGAATCCGGTTCTTCACACGGGCTGAACGACATCAAGGGCTGGACCATCAGGTCTTCGCCCGGCGACATGAGTTGTACGAACGAGCCAAAGAGCAAAAAGGCCGGAACGGTGGTCGGATCGAACGCGTAACCGGGAGCCACTCGGCATTGTTAGACGGTTGATGCGATAACAACCTTGAAAAATGCCGGAATTTAGAGCCCGAAGGTGGACTGCCCCGAAGTCATTGAGGAAAATATTCTGCTTGCGTTACAAATCAGGGCGCTCCCCCCTACCTTGGTTCAGGCCAATAGAGGGTATTCTGCTTAGGTCATTCTCTGATGCCGTCGAGAGGGGGCGTTTGTGTCAATTCATTGGGGGGCTGGGAAGGCATGCTCACTAGTAAAGGACGGATGCGCTCGCGACGCACAGTATTTCTGTGTGAAGTGAGCTTTCCCAGAGAAGCTAAAGGAGCAAAGTAGGCAGACTAGATTTGCGCTTTTCGTATTATTTTTGAACGTAGGGCTTTACAAACTTGATGCAAAGCGACTTATTTTTTGAACATTAGCGCACTAGCTGATCGTATAGCCTGTATTGGGTAATTTTCCATGGGGGTCATAACGGCTGGTATGCTAACTGAAAGAGTTATTCAATAGGGACTTTATGCTTAATACACCTTTTTCACCTTGGCCAAGTTTTACCTTTCAAGAGGCTGATGCGGTCCGTGATGTGATTTTGTCTAACAAAGTCAACTATTGGACAGGACAGGAATGCCGATTGTTCGAAAAGAGCTTCGCATCCTGGGTTGGGTCTACACATGCGGTTGCCCTAGCTAATGGCACGCTAGCGTTAGATGTAGCCCTGTTGGCGTTGGGTATTGGGGAGGGTGACGAGGTGATTGTTACACCTCGGACTTTTCTTGCGTCTGTATCGAGTATTGTTAACGCTGGTGCGATTCCGGTTTTCGCCGAGGTGGACCGGGATACTCAAAACATCACTGCTGATACGATTCGCTCCGTGCTCACACCTCGATCAAGAGCGATTATCTGTGTGCATCTTGCCGGTTGGCCTTGCGATATGGATCCAATCATGGCCTTAGCCGAGAAGCACGATCTCAAGGTCATCGAAGACTGCGCTCAGGCGCATGGCGCTCAATACAAAAAACGTTCAGTAGGCTCCATCGGTCATATTGGCGCCTGGTCGTTCTGCCAGGACAAAATCATGACGACTGGCGGGGAAGGAGGGATGGTCACTACCAGTGACCCAGAGTTGTGGTCGCGCATGTGGTCTTACAAGGATCACGGTAAATCCTGGCCGGCGGTCTATGAGCGCGAGCACCCTTCTGGCTTCCGATGGCTTCATGAAAGCTTCGGTACTAACTGGAGAATGATGGAGGTACAGGGGGTAATCGGGCGTATCCAGTTGGAACGGATGGCTAGTTGGAGCGCTGCGCGACAGGGAAATGCTGAGCGTATTTGGGATGCTGCGCGAGCTTTTTCTGGTTTGCGCGTTCCTGACGTGCCTATGGAAATCAAACACGCGGCGTACAAGTGCTACATATTCGTCGAATCATCCGCGCTAAATGAAGGTTGGTCGCGCGACCGCATTCTGAATGAAATCAACGCACTTGGTGTGCCTTGCTATTCAGGCTCATGTTCTGAAGTCTATTTGGAAAAAGCGTTTGACCAAACCGGCTGGCGGCCGCAAGTAAGACTGCCCGTTGCTAGAGAACTTGGCGAATCCAGCCTAATGTTTTTGGTGCATCCAACACTTACTGAGGCTGAAATTAGTAAGACATGTGAAGTGCTGGCTGAAGTCATGGCCAAGGCATGTTAATTGATGAACTGACGCTGTCGTACGACTCAATGGCCGTCATTCAACGGGTCATGACAGTGATAAGGCTTCCCTGGCACCTGCACTTAATGCGGTGAGAATTTGCCAAGCTAGAAAGCGGTACGGAGCCGTACGATGAAAAATGATGCGTCAAAACAGGAGCGGTGTGAGGTGGACGAAGGATTTATGGAAAGGGTTCGGACATGTCTGGTTGGACTGCCGCGCCGGAAAAAAAGATTGATCCAGGTCTCTACTGATGTATTGGTGGTCTGGTGTGCGCTCTGGCTGGCATTCGTCGTTCGACTCGGCGTTGACGAAATGATCAATCCCTTCTTCGATCATCTCTGGTTATTTCTAGCTGCGCCTGTGGTTGCAATACCTTTGTTCATACGTTTCGGTATGTACCGCGCAGTTATGCGTTATTTCGGTAATGATGCGCTCATCGCCATTATTAAGGCAGTCAGCCTGTCAGCGCTGATTTTAGGGGTTGTCGTATACTGGTATAGCAATCATCAACATGTTATTCCCCGTTCTATTATTTTCAATTACTGGTGGCTCAGTCTTATTATGGTGGGTGGCTTGAGATTGGGAATGCGCCAGTATTTCTTGGGTGACTGGTTTTCCGCAACTCAACACGTTCCCTTTACGAGCCGAGAAGACGGTTTACCTCGAGTAGCCATTTATGGTGCGGGCGCCGCGGGAAACCAATTAGTAGCCGCTCTCAGAATGGGACGGGTCATGAGGCCTGTAGCGTTTATCGACGATGATAGCAGCATCAGTGATCGCGTTATTTCTGGGCTTCAAGTCTATAAACCAAAACATATTCAACGGATGATTGACGTCACAGGGGCGGAGGAGATTCTGCTCGCTATTCCTTCATCTAATCGTGCGCGTCGACGTGAGATTCTTGGGTTCCTTGAAAGTTTTCCGCTTCATGTACGCAGTGTTCCTGGCTTTATGGATTTGGCGAGTGGTCGGGTCAAAGTAGACGATATCCAAGAAGTTGATATCGCTGATTTGTTGGGTCGTGATGCCGTACCTGCTCAAGAGGAATTATTGGAACATTGTATCAAGGGGCAGAGCGTTCTAGTTACGGGGGCTGGTGGTTCCATTGGCTCTGAGTTGTGCCGACAAATTTTGACGCTCCGTCCGATGACTCTGTTGCTGTTCGAACATAGTGAATTCAATCTTTACAGTATTCTTTCTGAACTTGAGCAGCGCATTAGTCGTGAATCCTTATCTGTGAAATTACTTCCGATTTTAGGGTCTGTGCGCAATCAGTCGAAACTCCTTGATGTGATGAGAACTTGGCGTGTAGATACTGTCTACCATGCCGCAGCTTATAAACATGTTCCGATGGTCGAGCACAATATCGCCGAAGGTGTTTTGAATAATGTTATTGGTACACTTAATACTGCACAAGCTGCACTGCAGGCAGGGGTTGCCAACTTCGTTTTGATTTCCACGGACAAGGCTGTACGTCCAACTAATGTCATGGGTAGTACCAAACGTTTGGCCGAGCTAACCCTGCAGGCTCTAAGCCGTGAGTTGGCTCCGGTGTTGTTTGGGGATAGGTCCAATATTTCACGTGTGAATAAAACCCGATTTACAATGGTCCGCTTTGGTAATGTTTTAGGGTCGTCGGGCTCGGTTATTCCGCTATTTCATAGGCAAATCAAATCTGGTGGCCCTCTCACGGTTACCCACCCGAAAATTACTCGATACTTCATGACGATCCCTGAGGCCGCACAGTTGGTTATCCAGGCGGGCTCTATGGGGCAGGGTGGGGATGTATTTGTACTGGACATGGGGGAACCGGTAAAAATCGTCGAACTGGCAGAAAAGATGATTCATCTGTCCGGTCTGAGCATACGCTCGGACAAAAACATCCACGGTGATATTGCGATTGAATTTACCGGCTTACGTCCCGGCGAAAAACTTTATGAAGAGTTACTCATCGGTGACAACGTGGTCGCCACTCGACACCCTATGATCATGAGTGCAAATGAGGATCATCTCCCATGGGAGATATTGAAAGTCAGGTTGGCCGAGTTGCTATCGGCCTTAGATCAGGACGATTACGTTAGTGTCCGCTTACTGCTGCGAGATACTGTCAGCGGTTACACCCCGGATGGTGAAATTGTAGACTGGATTCATCAGCAACGCCGACTTGATCCCTGAGCTCACACCCAGTTACGTACTCACTTTTGACACCCTCCAGCCATCGACTAAGTTAGAAAAGCAGCTTCGGAAAAGCTGCTTTTTTCTAAACGATGTCATGGAGCTTCACCAATGCAAAACACCTATATCTCCTCCCTTGTTTTCGCTTTCCTCACCACTCTCTCCCTAGCCACTACAGCAGCCCAGTCAGTCAAACCCGCAGCCCCAGGCCCGATCACCGCGCTGATTACCCAGGTCGAGCAGTCCGCCAAGGTGAACCTTAATGCCGCCGATGCCGAAACCCTGCGCCGCGATCTTTTCGGGGTCGGTGCTGCCAAAGCCAAGGCTATTGTCGCTTACCGTGAAACCAATGGTCCGTTCACTGCGGTGGATGAGCTGCTGGAAGTGAAGGGCATCGGCAAGGCGTTGCTGGAAAAGAATCGCGATAGGCTGGAAATCAAATAAGCACCCGAAGGCCGGTCATTAACCGGCCTTCTTCCATTGTTCATCGGAAAACTAACCCTCCCGATGTACATAATCCACATTTTCGCCATCGGCAATGGACCTCATCGACAGCCGATACTGGCACAAATATTGTATACCTCTACACAAAAGATTGTTCAACAATCCCGAGGTACTTATGCCAGCAAACTTGTCTCTAGCCGACCAAATCGCGCTGGAACTACGGGCCGATATTATTGGTGGCCGACTCTTGCCTGGAATGGGCTTGGTCGAGGCCGAGCTGGTCAAGTCTTATAACGCCTCGCGCAATACAATCCGCGAAGCCCTGCATCGCTTGGGCCAGGAAGGGCTGACACGCTATGTGCGCAATAAGGGCGTTATGGTCCGGCGGCTGGCACGAGAGGAGGTGCGTGATTTGTTTGTGGTCCGTCGTACTTTGGAGTTGCAAGCTATCGCCCAAAGTGCTGCGCTCACTCGTGAGCAATCCGAGCACATGCAAAACGCTATCGACGCCACCACTCTTGCCCGAGAGCGCGAAGATTGGCGGGCGGTTGCCACTCACAGTTTGATGTTTCACCAGCAGATCGTCGGGTTGCTGCACAGCCCATTCTTCAATGAGTTTTTCGCCCAGGTAATCGCCCAATTACGCCTGGTATTTTGTGCCGCTCCCGATGAGCAGCGTTTCCAGTTGCCCTGGCTAGAACGGGACCGTGAGATCTACGCGTTCTTAGCCAATAACAACAAGCCGGCCGCCAGCGAGGCAATGAGCCTCTACCTGGATGATTCCGAACACCTTTCCCTCGCCCTCTTTGATCATCCTTGATGGAGGATTGCCCATGTACAAAGACTACCCCGCCGCCTATCAGGTCAGTAAAGGTTCAGCATTGCAGGTGGATACGGCATTTTATGAACGCATCCGGGATCGCAAGGATCAACGCCAGTTGATCGAACAGTTCGAAGTGCCGATTCGTACGGGGAGGGCATGGAAAGTACCGGCCGGGCATGTGTTTCGCGTGACCACGCCGGACGGCCCGCAGGTTGGCGATTTCAACGTATGGAACGCCAATGACCCGCGGGAGCGTTTGTGGGCGGCGCGTACCCGGCAATTACAGGGCGCCCATGTCAGCACTCATGACCGGCTATGGTCCAACCTGCCATTTTTACGCCCCTTGGTCACCATCACCGACGACAGCCTGGCCAACTACGGCATCGACGAGCACGGCGGGCGGTTGCACGATCTGCTCGGTACGCGTTGCGACCCCTATGTGAACCGTATGCTCACCGGCGAAGACTTCCATCATCACTGCCATTCGAACCTGACCCGGGCGGTGTTACCCCACGGCCTGACGGAGTTCGATGTGCATGACGTGTTGAATATTTTCCAATGCACGGGCCTCAATCATGACGACATGTACTTCATGAAAGCCTGCCCCGCGCAGAAGGGTGATTACCTGGAGTTCTTTGCCGAGATCGATCTGCTGTGTGCGCTGTCGACCTGCCCGGGTGGGGATTTGTCGCTGCCGATGTGGGGGCCGGAGGCGCAAGACCCGCTGACGGTGTGCCGACCACTGGGTGTGGAGATCTATAAATTGGAGGATGAATTGCTGAGTGGCTGGAGCCAGCCGGAGCGTGCTGCCTATAAAGGGCAGCACGGTTTGCAGATTGCCAAAGCGGATTGGGAGTAACTCAAGATTCAGCGATCCTGCGCATCCTTGGCATCCGCCTGCGCATTTCGCTCGGCCACGCGTTTGCGTTGTTCGTCGGTCAGTTCAACCTTGTTGGCGCTGTCTCGCAGCATCATCAGGCCACCGACGATCGACCCGATCGCGACCACTAAAATCAACCATGCATACCACGGCATAACGCTCTCCTTGAGGCAGATTGCCGTGGGAGGGTTTTCCCACGGGAATAACTGCTTTGAGTTACAGGCTTTCTGAGTAGTTCAGTGTAGGCCTGTTCTGCCTCAAAACTTTAGAGCCCGGTCAACATTGCATCCGCGGGTGCATCGGCGCGGTCTTGGGCGGTCATCTGGAAGTAGATGAACCCCACCACCATAAAGCCCAGGAAGATCAGCCCGATCAGTGCGTTGAACCAGGCCATGGCCACCAGGCATACAACCGCCAACACCAGCGCAATGCCCGGCACGATCGGGTAACCCGGCGCGCGGAAGGTGCGTTCCAGCAGGGGTTCGGTCTTACGCAATTTGAACAGGCTAAGCATGCTCATGATGTACATCACGATGGCGCCGAATACGGCCATGGTGATCATTGCGGCGGTCAGGGTCATGCCGCCCAGGTTGATCAGGCCGTCGCTGTAGATGGCCGCGATGCCGACCACGCCACCGGCGATGATGGCGCGGTGCGGTGTCTGAAAGCGCGACAACTTGGCGAGGGAAGAGGGCAGATAGCCGGCGCGGGCGAGGGCGAAGAACTGGCGCGAGTAGCCCAGGATGATGCCGTGGAAACTCGCCACAAGACCGAACAGACCGATCCACACCAGCATGTGCAACCAACCGGAGCTGTCGCCCACCACGGTTTTCATGGCTTGTGGCAATGGGTCGTTGATGTTCGACAGGGTGCGCCAGTCGCCCACGCCGCCCGCGAAGAACATCACGCCCATGGCCAGGATCACCAGGGTCAGGATGCCGCTGATGTAGGCTTTTGGAATGGTGCGCTTGGGATCTTTCGCCTCTTCGGCGGCCATGGCCGCGCCCTCGATGGCGAGAAAGAACCAGATGGCGAAGGGGATTGCCGCGAACATGCCGGCAATCGCCGGGGCGCCGAAGGTGTCTGAGCCGGCCCAGCCGTTTAGGGCGAAGTTGCTGAAGCTGAAGGCGGGCGCCACCACACCCATGAACACCAGCAACTCAGCAACGGCAAGCACGCACACCACCAGCTCGAAGGTAGCGGCGAGCTTCACGCCGAGGATGTTCAAGCCCATAAATACGATGTAGGCGCCGACGGCGGCGTGTTTGGGGTCCAGCGCCGGAAACTGCACGTTCAGGTAGGCACCGATGGCCAGGGCAATGGCCGGTGGCGCGAAGACGAATTCGATCAGCGTGGCCAACCCGGCGATCAGGCCGCCTTTCTCACCAAAGGCGCGGCGACTGTAGGCAAACGGCCCGCCGGCGTGGGGAATCGCGGTAGTCAGCTCGGTGAAACTGAAGATAAAGCAGGTGTACATGGCCGCCACCATTAATGAGGTCACCAAGAACCCCAGGGTTCCGGCCACACCCCAGCCGTAGCTCCAGCCGAAGTACTCCCCGGAGATCACCAGCCCGACGGCGATGCCCCAGAGATGCAGGGTGCCCAAGCTGGGTTTTAGTTGTGTGTTCATCGTGTGGCGCTCCTTGAACGGGTTGGAATGATTCAAGGTGTTGCAGCGGCCATGCCATGCCGCGCAACCGTGTCGTAAAGCGGCGCAACTGTCGTGTGGGGGATGGTTTGGCGTTTGAAGTTTTGTGGTGTTGCACCAGTTAGGTGCGGCGGTGGCCGGGCCGGCGCTATCGGGGGCAAGCCCCCTCCCACAGGTTGACCTAGGATGCACCCCGGCCAAATGTTGGAGGAGCTTGCCCCCGATAGCGTCCACCCCGGCACCAGCATTCGCATAAACCCACTCTTTACGCCGTCTTTACGCCCCGCCCACACCCTCGCTCTCGTTCCTTTACACCACTCCTGCGGACAATTGGCCCACACGCGGCGCTCGCCGCTAAACGGAGGGACTTCCATGAGTGTTCTGGACGGGGTGTCACTGCTATTGGCCGTGGCGCTGTTCATTTATCTGCTGGTTGCGCTGTTACGCGCGGATCGGAACTAGGAGCAGGCTATGCACAGTTATGACTATTGGCTGATCATCGCCTTCTTCGCCGTGGTGCTGGTGCCCGCGCCGTTTCTGGGGCGGTTCTATTACAAGGTGATGGAAGGCCAGCGCACATGGCTGAGCCCGGTACTGGGGCCCGTCGAAAAAGTCTGCTATCGCTTGGCGGGCGTGGACGCGCAGCAGGAACAGAGCTGGCAGAAATACATGCTGGCCCTGTTGGCGTTCAACCTTGCGGGCTTTGTGTTGTTGTTCTCGATCCTGGTGTTCCAAGGTTCTCTGCCACTGAATCCGCAGAAATTGCCAGGCCAGGAATGGACGCTGGCCTTCAACACAGCGGTCAGTTTCATGACCAACACCAACTGGCAGTCCTACAGCGGTGAGGCGTCCCTGAGCTACCTCAGCCAGATGGCCGGCCTGACTGTGCAGAACTTCGTCAGCGCAGCCACCGGCCTTGCCGTCCTGGTCGCCCTCTGCCGTGGGATCGGTCGTAAGTCCGCACGCACCTTGGGTAACTTCTGGGTCGATATGACCCGCGCCACCCTCTATGGCCTGCTGCCATTGTGCCTGGTACTGGCGCTGTTTCTGGTGTGGCAGGGTGTACCGCAGACCTTCGCTCACTACGTTGATGCCGTGACGCTGCAGGGCGTGGACCAGGTGATTCCCCTCGGCCCGGCCGCCAGCCAGATTGCGATCAAGCAACTGGGCACCAATGGTGGCGGTTTCTTCGGCGTCAACTCGGCGCATCCGTTTGAAGACCCGACTGCCTGGTCCAACCTGTTCGAGGTGGCGTCGATCATCCTGATTCCGGTGGCGTTGGTATTTACCTTTGGTCACTACGTCAAAGACCTGCGTCAGAGCCGCGCGATCCTCGGCTGCATGCTGGCACTGTTCCTGATCGGCGGCGCGACTTCGCTGTGGTCCGAGTACCAGCCCAACCCGACCCTCAACAATCCGGCCGTGGAGCAAACCGCACCGCTGGAAGGTAAGGAAGCGCGCTTCGGCACCACCGGTACCGTGCTGTGGTCGGTGACCACCACCGCCGCGTCCAACGGTTCGGTCAACGGCATGCAGGACAGCCTCAGCCCCCTCAGCGGGATGGTGGCGCTGGTCAATATGATGGTCGGCGAAGTGATCTTCGGCGGTGTCGGCGCCGGCATGTACGGCATGTTGCTCAACGTGTTGATCGCGGTATTCCTCGCCGGCCTGATGATTGGCCGCACCCCGGAATACCTTGGCAAGAAACTCCAGGCCAAGGAAGTGCAACTGCTGGTGGTGACCCTGCTGGTGATGCCGGTTGGCGTGCTGGTACTCGGTGCTATCGCCGCCAGCCTGCCGGGCCCGGCTTCCGCCATCAGCAACCCTGGACCCCACGGCTTCAGCCAGTTGCTCTATGCCTACACCTCAGCCAGCGCCAACAACGGCTCAGCGTTCGGCGGCCTGAGTGCCAACACGCCGTTCCACAACCTGATGTTGGGCCTGGGCATGTTGATCGGCCGCTTCGGTTACATCCTCCCGATACTGGCCCTGGCCGGCAGCCTGGCGATGAAAAAGGCCGCACCCATTGGCCAGAACAGCTTCCCGACCCACGGCCCACTGTTTGTGACGCTGTTGACCGTGACCATCTTGCTGGTGGGCGGCCTGACCTTCCTACCGACGCTGGCACTGGGCCCAATTGCTGAACACCTGAGCATGGGCTTCTGAGGGATATGAAAATGAATATGCCTGTAAAAAACGCCGCTCCGGTCAAACCCCAGGAGCCGGCTAAAACCGCGATTTCCGCTCTGTGGCGCCCGGCGCTGATCCAAGCGTTCGTCAAGCTCGACCCACGTCAGTTGCAACGCTCGCCAGTGATGCTGGTGGTGGAACTCACCGCTATCCTCACCACCGTGTTGTGCTTTGTGCCGGACACCGCGGTGCCCACCTTCGTCGCTGTGCAGATCGCAGTGTGGCTATGGTTCACCGTGCTGTTCGCCAACTTCGCCGAAGCCTTGGCCGAGGGGCGTGGCAAGGCCCGCGCCGACAGCCTCAAGGCCGGTAGCGAAGGGCTCAGCGCACGCCGTCAGGAAGCCGATGGCAGCTTCAAGGTGGTGCCGGCCACCAGCCTGCGTAAAGGTGATGTGGTGCGCGTCGCCGCTGGGGAGATGATCCCCGGTGACGGCGAGGTGATCGAAGGCATCGCCGCGGTCAACGAGGCGGCGATCACCGGGGAATCCGCGCCCGTGATCCGGGAGTCCGGCGGCGACCGTTCGGCCGTCACCGGCAACACGCGGCTGGTCTCCGACTGGCTGCTGATCCGCATTACCGCCAACCCCGGCGAATCCACGCTGGACCGCATGATCGCGTTGGTGGAAGGCGCCAAACGCCAGAAAACCCCCAATGAAGTCGCGCTGGATATCCTGCTGATCGGTCTGACCCTGATCTTCCTGCTGGTGGTGGTGACCCTGCAGCCATTCGCCCATTTCGCCAATGGCAGCTTACCGTTGGTGTTCCTCGTCGCACTGCTGGTGACGCTGATTCCTACCACCATCGGCGGCTTGTTGTCGGCTATCGGCATCGCCGGCATGGACCGCCTGGTGCGCCTGAATGTGATCGCCAAGTCCGGTCGTGCCGTGGAAGCGGCGGGGGACGTGCATGTGCTGATGCTCGACAAGACCGGCACCATCACCTTTGGTAACCGCCGTTGCGCGGCGGTGTTTGCCGCGCCAGGCGTGAGCGGGCGGGAATTGGCCGAAGGCGCGCTGCTGGCATCCCTGGCCGATGACACCGCCGAAGGCAAATCCATCGTCGAATACCTGCGCGCTTTGCATCCTCAGGCCGAGCCTACGGTGGATGAGTTGACCGGTGTTCCGTTCAGCGCTGAAACCCGCTTGTCCGGTGTCGATTACCAGGGCCGTGTGTTCCGCAAAGGCGCAGTGGATTCGTTGCTGGCGTTTATCGGCCTGCCACGGGACGGCCTGCCGGCGGCGCTGTCGCGGGAAGTCGACAAAATCGCCCAAAGCGGCGGCACGCCTTTACTGGTGTGCGCCGACGGCAAGTTACTCGGTGCTATTCATCTCAAGGACGTGGTCAAGCCTGGCATTCGCGAACGGTTCGCCGAGCTGCGCAAACTGGGGATTCGCACCGTGATGGTGACCGGCGACAACCCGCTGACCGCCGCCGCGATTGCCGCCGAAGCGGGCGTGGACGACGTGCTCGCCGAAGCCACCCCGGAGAAAAAGCTCGCACGCATTCGCCATGAACAGAACGACGGTCGCCTGGTCGCGATGTGCGGCGACGGCGCCAACGACGCCCCGGCGCTGGCTCAGGCAGACGTCGGCATGGCCATGAACGACGGCACCCAGGCCGCCCGCGAGGCCGCCAACATGGTCGACCTCGACAGCGACCCCACCAAGTTGCTGGACGTGGTGCAGATCGGCAAGGAACTGCTGGTGACCCGCGGTGCGCTGACCACGTTTTCCATCGCCAACGACGTGGCCAAGTATTTCGCGATCCTGCCGGCGCTGTTCGCCTCGATCTATCCGCAATTGGGCGTGCTCAACGTGATGCACTTGCAGAGCCCGCAGAGCGCAATCCTGTCGGCCATTGTGTTCAACGCGTTGATCATTGTGGTGTTGATCCCATTGGCCCTGCGCGGTGTGCGGGTGCAGGCGGCGAGCGCGGCGGCGTTGCTGCGCCGCAATCTGCTGATCTATGGGCTGGGCGGGATTCTGGTGCCGTTCGTGGGCATCAAGGCCATCGACATGCTGCTCACCGCCTTGCACTTGGTGTAACTCCAAACCGTGGCGAGGGAGTTTGCTCGGGCAGTGCCCCGGCGCCCTCGCCAGCGGGTATCTCAACTGATTGAGGATATGAACATGACCCCTATCATTCGCCCAGCCATCAGCCTGTTGGTTCTGATGACGCTGATCACCGGCATCGCCTACCCGTTGGTGGTCACCGGTGTTGCCCAGGTCGCATTTCCCGACCAGGCCAACGGCAGCCTGGTGCGCGATGCCAGCGGCAAAGTGCGTGGCTCCAGCCTGATCGCCCAGGAATTTACCGGTGACCGCTGGTTCCACCCGCGTCCATCGGCCGGCGCTTTTGTGACGGTCTCAAGCAGTGCCAGCAACCTTGGCCCAAGCAACCCGGCGCTGGCGACGCGGATCTTCGATGACGCGACCAAGCAATTCGTACCGAGTCAGGGGCCGGTGCCTCTGGCATCGCTGACTACCTCTGGCAGCGGTCTTGATCCACACTTGCCACCGCAGGCGATTGCCTATCAACTGGCGCGCGTGGCGGCGGCGCGAAATGTGCCGTTGTCGACCTTGCAGCGCTTGCTCGATGAGCATGTCGAAAGCCCGCTGGTGGGCCCGCCAGTGGTGAATGTGTTGGCATTGAACATGGCCTTGGAAAAATTGTAAGCAGTGAACTGCCTTCGCGAGCAAGCCCGCTCCCACAGGAGTACGCATGTGGGAGCGGGCTTGCCCGCGAAGGCGGCCTGAAGCGCAACCAATCAACACCTGAGGAACCCCCGAGCATGAGCGACTCCGGCCGCGCCGATGCCCTGTTAGCCGATCTGCCCCGGCACGGCCGTGGCCGGCTCAAAGTCTTTCTGGGCGCCGCGCCGGGGGTGGGCAAGACCTACGCCATGCTCCAGGCCGCCCATACCCAGCTGCGCCAAGGCGTCAAATTGATCGCCGGCGTAGTCGAAACCCACGGTCGCGCCGAGACCGAAGCCTTGCTCAGCGGCTTGCCGCAGCAACCGCTGGTGCGCAGCGAGTATCGCGGCGTGATGCTGGAAGAGATGGACCTCGACGGCCTGCTCGCCGCCAAGCCCAAGCTGGTGCTGGTGGACGAGCTGGCCCACAGCAACGCCCCCGGCAGCCGTCACGAAAAGCGCTGGCAGGACATCCAGGAATTGCTGGCCGCCGGTATCGACGTGTTCACCACGGTCAACGTCCAGCACTTGGAAAGCCTCAACGATCAAGTGCGTGGTATCACCGGCGTGCAGGTCCGCGAAACCCTGCCGGATTGGGTGCTGCAGGAGGCCGACGAGCTGTTGCTGATCGACCTGCCGTCCCGCGAACTGCTGGAGCGCCTGCGCGATGGCAAGGTCTACGTGCCGGAACAGGCGCGCGCAGCCATCGATGCGTTCTTCACCCAGACCAACCTGACGGCCCTGCGCGAGCTGGCGATGCAGGCCGCCGCGGCCCATGTCGACGCTGATCTGGCCCAGGGTTACCGCCAACTCGGTCAAGACGCCCCGGCTGTGCGCGGGCGCTTGCTGGTGGGCGTGGATGGCGATGCGCAGGCCGAACGTCTGGTGCGCCACGCCAGCCGCGTGGCGCAGCGTCGGCATCTGCCCTGGAGCCTGGTGCATATCGATAACGGTCGCGCACGGGACGAGCAATCACGCCTGCGCCTGCAAAACGCCCAGCAACTGGCCGAGCGCCTTGGCGGGGAGGTGGTGTTGTTGCGTGCCGGCGAGGTGGCCAAGACCCTGATCCAACACGCCGCCGAACGCCGCGCCAGCCTGCTGCTGGTGGGCCAGTCGCGCATGCGCTGGCACCGCCGCGTGTTCGGTGGCGGCCTGGCGGCACGCCTGCTGCGCAATGCCCGGGGCCTGGAAATCAACGTGCTCGACAGCGACGATGTGCCGGCCCCGCCGCGTCTGCCGGAAGTGCGCGGCCTGGAGTGGTTCGATTACGCCCTGGCAGTGGTCGCTACCTTGGTGGCAACCGGTGTGGCGTGGGCGGTGTCGAGCGCGCTGCCGTTACCGAATATCTCGCTGGTGTTCCTGGCGGCGGTGTTGCTGGTGGCGGTGCGCAGCAGCCTGGGGCCTTCTTTGGTGTGCGCCGCGCTGTCATTCCTGACCTATGACTTTCTGTTTATTCCGCCCAACTTCTCGTTTGCCATCCAGCGCGAAGAAGACGTACTGACGCTGTTGTTCTTCCTGCTGATGGCTGCGCTTACCGGCAACCTCGCCGCGCGCCAGCGTCGCCAGCTGCAAGCCTTGCGCGATACCCAGGAAGAGACCAGCGAGCTGCTGGACCTGTCACGCAAACTCACCGCCGCCACCGACCGCCAGGCGGTGATCAGCGCGGCTGCCCATCACTTGGAGGGCTGGAGTGATCTGGACCTGTGCCTGGTCAACCGCGACGGTCAGGGCGGCTGGAAGGTCGAGACCGGCGGCCCGCTGACGTTCACCGAAGCCGAGCGCGCCGCCGCCGATTGGGCCTGGCAACACGATCAGCCGGCGGGTATGGGCACCGGCACCTTACCGTTCGGACGCTGGTGGTGGTGGCCGTTGTCGGGGGAAGAAGGGCCGCTGGGCTTACTCGGCGTCAGCGCCAAACCCGGCCTGGAATTGAGCGGCCAGCGCCGTCGCCTGCTCACGGCGTTGAGTCAGCCCCTGGCCCAAGCGTTGGCCCGCGCACAGCTGGCGCAAGAGTTGGAGTCCGCGCGTTTGCACGGTGAAACCGAGCAACTGCGCAGCGCTTTGCTCGCCTCGGTGTCTCACGATCTGCGCACGCCCTTGACGTCCATGCGCGGCAGCATCGACAGCCTGTTGGCCCTCGGCGAGGCGATTCCCTTGGAGGATCGGCGCGAACTGCTCGAAGGCACCCGCGATGAGGCCGAGCGTCTCGACCGCTATATCCAGAATTTGTTGGACATGACGCGCCTGGGCCACGGCGCGCTTAAGCTGGCGCGCGATTGGGTCTCTCCCGGGGATATCGTCGGCAGCGCCCTTGGCCGTTTGCGCGCGGTGCTGGCGCCGTTGCAAGTGAGCACCGATGTGCCGCCCGAATTGCCCCTGCTGTATGTGCATGCGGCATTGATCGAACAGGCGCTGGTCAATGTGCTGGAGAACGCCGCGCGCTTTTCGCCGCCCCACGGGCGCCTGCAACTGAGTGCCGGGGTGGCGGAAAATCAGCTGTTTTTCGCCGTGGCTGACGAGGGGCCGGGCATTCCCGAGGAGGAGCGCGCGAAGATTTTCGATATGTTCTACACCGCTGCGCGTGGCGACCGTGGCGGGCAGGGCACCGGCCTGGGGCTGGCGATCTGCCAAGGGATGGTCGGCGCCCACGGCGGGCATATTCGCGTCGCCGAGGGCATCGATGGGCGCGGCACCTGCATCAGTCTGTTCCTGCCGTTGCCCACCCAGCCTGGCCTGGAACGTGAGCCGTGAGCTACCCTGTTTTTTCTACGGATTTTGATGGAACACCATGAGCCAGACCGCGACGATTTTGGTCATTGATGACGAACCGCAGATCCGCAAATTCTTGCGCATCAGCCTGGCCTCCCAGGGCTACAAAGTGATCGAAGCCGGCACTGGCAGCGAAGGGCTGGCCCAGGCCGCGCTGAGCAAACCGGACTTGCTGGTGCTGGATCTGGGCCTGCCGGATATGGACGGCCAGCAAGTGCTGCGCGAGTTTCGAGAGTGGTCGACGGTGCCGGTGCTGGTGCTGTCGGTGCGCGCCAGCGAGGGACAGAAAGTCCAAGCCCTCGATGGCGGCGCCAACGACTATGTGACCAAACCCTTTGGCATCCAAGAGTTCCTGGCGCGGATTCGGGCGCTGTTGCGCCAGGCCCCCGCGGGGGAGACGCAGGAAGCCGCGCTGTGCTTCGGCCCGCTGACCGTCGACCTGGCCTACCGCCGCGTGCTGCTGGACGGTGCCGAAGTGGCGCTGACCCGCAAGGAGTACGCAGTGCTGGCGCAACTGGCGCGCCATCCGGGGCGGGTGATCACCCAGCAACAATTGCTCAAGGACATCTGGGGCCCGACCCATACCGAAGACAGCCACTACCTGCGCATCGTGGTGGGCCATCTGCGCCAAAAACTGGCGGATGATCCGACCCAGCCAAGGTTTATCGTGACCGAGGCCGGGGTAGGGTATCGATTAGTGGGGGCGTAGATCAGTTTCCTGTGTTCGAGTCGCGGGCATGCCCCCTTGCAATCCCCTGTGGGAGCCGGGCTTGCCCGCGATGGCGTCACCCGTCATACCGACGCCTTCAAGGCTGCTCACTCTCGTACCGATCCAGCGTATCGCTCGCAATCTCCCGCCCGAGGGCGATCAACTCTGGCGCCTTGTAAAACTCAAAAAACCGGCACACCCGCTTGGGCACGTTGATCAGCACATCCGGCGGATAACCGGCGATTTTGTACTGCGCCAACGACGTCTGCATCACCTCAAAACTCTGGTTGATCAAATCCAGCAGTGACGCGGGGCCGACGTTATCGATGATGAACGAACCGGTCGCCGATTTCGGCGCCCCGGGTTTTTCCGGCGCGGCCGCCGGTTGCTGCGATTCGGGCTCGGCCGACTCCAGCCACGGGTTGATATCCGCCGCCTGAGCCTGCAAGGCTTCCTGCTCAAGCTTCATTAACTGCTCGGCCTGTTTGCGGCGAAACGGCAAGTGCGAACCCAGCGACTTGGCCAGGCTGTTGAAACGACTCTTGAACGCCGGTGGGCGCTGAATGACCGGTAACTGATAGTGCTTCTGGTTGGTGGCGTTGAGGTTGACGGCAATGATCAAGTCACAGTGGCTCGACACCACCGGCACGATCGGCAGCGGGTTGAGCAGACCGCCGTCCACCAGCATGCGATTGCCTTGCATCACCGGCGTGAACAGGCTGGGAATAGCCGCCGACGCGCGCATGGCCTGGTGCAGGCAACCTTCCTGGAACCAGATTTCCTGCTGATTGGTCAGGTCGGTGGCCACGGCGGTGTAGGGGATGCGCAGTTCTTCGATATTCAGCTCGCCGACGATCTTGCGGATCTGCCCGAAGACCTTCTCGCCGCGGATCGCCCCCAGGCGAAAACTCACGTCCACCAGGCGCAGCACATCCAGGTAATCGAGGCTTTCGATCCAACGGCGATACTCGTCCAGCTTACCGGCGGCGTAGATGCCACCGACCACGGCCCCCATGGAACAACCGGCGATACAGGCGATGTCATAGCCGCGTCGTTCGATCTCTTCGATCACCCCGATATGGGCGTAGCCGCGAGCCCCACCGGACCCGAGCACCAAGGCAACACGTTTCTTCATGGTTCATGTCCTTCCCCAGACTGCCGCCCACAATGCACCCATTGAGGGGGCGGCTTCAATCTTCGCGGCCTGCCTGAACTATATTTTCCAGAATAGCCACGCGGCTCGAGTATGCTCTGGCAATAGGCGAGTATGATTTCCCCTTGGCGGACAAGGCACTTTTCCTTGTAGGCAACGTCTATTCCGTACGACTGTTTCTTCCTTTTGAGGTGTCATCAATGAAAGCCTGGATGTGTGTGCCTGTGATCGTGTTGGCCTTGGCCGGTTGTGCCGGCAAAACCGCCTACCGTGACAGCTGCGGATCGCAATTGGACGCCGCCTGGAAAGAACTGGACCTGGCCAAGGCCGAAGGCTTTGCCGGTACCGTGAGCTACTCTAAAGCCTTGTCGCTGTTGACCGGCGCCAAGACCCAACAGCAATTCGAAGCCTTCGAAGGTTGTGCCAACAAGGCCGAGAAAGCGCGCTTCTACATTCGTGAGTCCCGCGCCGGTCGCTGATCCGAGTCGGGCATCTTGAGTCGTCGGGGAATGTTCATCGTCAGGGGAGCAAGTGATGTCAGCGTTGGTCGATCAGCTAGTCGCCCAGGTCATTGGCCTGGAAGTGGGGTTACTGAGCTGTCAGGCTCGCCTTGCCGCCGTCACTGATGATGAAGCCCTGCACGACCTGCGCACCACCGTGCGCCGCTTGCGCAGCCTGTTACGACCTTTGCGCGGGCTGCCGGGTGTGGAGCAACTGGAAGTCGCCGCCAGCGCTGTCGGTCAGTTGACTACCCCCCTGCGTGATCGGGAAGTGCTGGCCGCTTACTTGCACCAGCACGGCCATCACGAGGCGGCGGATCGACGCTTGCGGCCGCAGCCCGATGCCTATCGTCACGTAGCTCAATCCCCTGAGCTTGCGCAGTTGTTACAGATTCTGGACGCTTTTCCGCGCTTTATTCGGGCCTCCGAACACCAGAAACTGCTCAAAGGGCTGCGCACGCGCATCGAAAAACGCTTGGCCAAGCAGTGGCATAACCTTGGCGCAGCGCTCAAAGAGCCGGGTCATGATCGGCATCGTCTGCGCTTATTGATCAAGCGTGTGCGCTACGCCGCCGAGGCGTACCCACAGTTGGATAAGCTCCCCGCCAATGCCGTCCCCCGTCTCAAGAAAGCCCAGGCCGTGCTTGGCGACTGGCACGATTGCTTACAGTGGCTGGCCCAAGCTGAACAGCAGGCGGACCTGCAGCCCTGCGTGGCGGTGTGGCAGCGCACCCTGGTCAAGGCCGAGGGCGAGTCCGACCGTGTACTGGACAAACTCAGCGCTCATTGCTTCTGAGACGGTCCGGTTTTTGGCCGGAATAGGCGCTGTTCACTGTAGGTAGGATGGTTAAGATCCTGTCTTCTGTTTCTCGCTTTGAGGTCGCCATGCACTTTAGTGATTTGCTCGACGCTGCCCGTCATAACCCCTTGGACGTGACCATCCCCGCCGACTGGGCCCAGGGCCGTGCGACCTTCGGAGGGCTAGTGGCAGCGTTGCAATACGAAGCCCTGCGTGCCCAAGTCCCTGGCGATCGCCCGCTGCGCTCGCTGGCAGTGACCTTTGTGGGGCCGGTGGCGCCTGATGTGCCGGCCAGTTATCAAGTTGAAGTGTTGCGCGAAGGCAAGGCCGTCAGCCAGTTGCTCGGACGCGTGGTGCAGAACGGCGAAGTCGCGACACTGGTGCAGGCCAGCTTTGGTGGGTCTCGAACGTCGGAAATCGACGTCCCCAGCGAGCCGCCACCCATGTTCAAACACTGGGACGACTGCCAGGAGCTGCCCTATATCAAAGGGGTGACGCCTGAATTCATGCGCCACTTGGCCATGCGCTGGAGTGTCGGCGGCTTGCCGTTTACCGGTAACAAATCCCGCGAGATGGGTGGTTGGGTCCGACTGCGTGGCGATGTGAAACAAGAGCCGCTGACCGAGGCGCACATCCTCGCGCTGGTCGACGCCTGGCCTCCGGCGCTGCTGCC
Organism: Pseudomonas rhodesiae; assembly: GCF_007858255.1. GTDB lineage: Bacteria > Pseudomonadota > Gammaproteobacteria > Pseudomonadales > Pseudomonadaceae > Aquipseudomonas > Aquipseudomonas rhodesiae. Next base: position 26,330 of record NZ_VFEU01000042.1, read on the forward strand.
GCACCTGAAGAAACCGGCCCCCGGTAGCACCTTGACCTGGACCATCGAATTCATCCAGCCGCTGGCAAACCTCACCACCCTCGACTGGTGCCAGTACTACGTCAACATCGAACACGCCCGCGACGGCTACGGTCACGCCGCTGCCGCACTGTGGAGCCCGAGCGGTGAACTGATCGCCATCAGCCGCCAGACCGTGGTGGTATTCGCCTGACCTTCAATGCCGTTGGCGCTGCCGCCAGGCGCGCCACCAACCGCCACTCAACACAAAGCGCGGAAAAGTCACGAACTGCTCGACCACCAGGCGTTGCGCCGCATCTTTGCGATCACTGAACGGCTCACTGGCCTGAGCTTCCAGGCTATGCCCATGACGCTGCAACGCCAGCCCTGCAAGGATACCGACCACACCCACCGCAAAACTGGCCACACTCAGGCTGAACACCCCGGACACGATCAACAAAAAACCGATGATAAACAGCGGCACCGCGATCAGATGCAACGCCAGATTGGTCGGATGCTGATGGTTCTGCGGGTAATGGCGCCACTGCCAGGCGGGGAGATTGGGATGACGTTTGCCCATGATGATAAATCCTCTGTCCGTTGAAACAACTTGAACAGAGTCTAGGCGCGGTAGGGCGGGGCGGCGAATTGGGGTTGGCTATGGGGGGGATAGTGAGTATGTACTTACAATCCCAGATTATTTATTTAATAGGTATTGTTTTTGGATTTCGTAGGCGGAAGCTGCATTGCTTCCAGGGAGGTGCGCACTGTCTAAGTATGTTTTTTTATGGGCCGTTTTTTTGAGTGTTTATAGATGTGCGGTGTCAGTTGGTTAGTCTCGTTTGGTCTGGATTTTTCTTGTTTTGTGCGTGTGAAAATTTTCGTCGGGTTCGTGTGAGCTATGGCGTTAGATAGTTAGCGGTTATTTTGTTTTTTTAATTCTTCATTGATTTTATTTTGCGCGAGATCAAGTAGTGAGCATATGCTCTCAATTGATTTTGAAGTCAGACTCAGGGTGGGGGAATCCCAGTCAAAGTCCTTAATAATTTTTACTTGAAAGCACCCTTCTATATCGAAAGACGGATACCAGCCTACGTCAAGCAGGAAACCGCTAGGATATTCGACCTGAAGCATATCTTCTTTTAAGTTTTGGAGTTGATGCTCTGCGGAAAGGTTTTGCAGGGATGAAAACTCATCATAAGTAATTTTGCCGTGTAAGAAATCTAGTGAGATCACTTAGTTAATCTCCTGAACTCACGTTCTGAAATAGGATGGCCGTGAATTGTGTTTGCACTTAGCTCTATGCGAATCCAGCGACTCGGGCTTCCCTCGCTTGCTCCGATACTATCAGGATACTCCATCACCTTCCAAGGTTTGCCGTTAGTAGTAATACTGCCGTTTCTATAGGCGTCTTTTTCTATTTTTTCGATGTCAATGTCTGGTTTGTACTTGGCTGGTCCAGATTTTGTTGCGGCTACAATATCTTTCCAGGGCGTTCTCTTTGAAGGGCTGTGTTTGTAGCCATGAGCGGTCCACTGAATGTTTTCTGGTGCGGGTAACTTTGGCTGCCCTTCGTTTGCTTTTGCACTGTTTTCAGGGTCGTCAGCACTTTTAGCCGGGTGGCATTTACCCGGACACCGACTTAACCCCAGCGGATCCACCCATCCCGTCGGATTGGGCACATACCGATACCCATTGATCCCACCCGCCAACTTCACCGGGTCCGGCGTCAGGTAGCGACCAATATCCGGATTGTAGTAGCGATGGCGGTTGTAGTGCAGGCCGCTTTCTTCGTCGAAGTATTGGCCCTGGAAGCGCAGTGGGTTGTCGAGTTTGCCTACGTCGAGGCGGGCGATTTCGCCGTAGGCGCGGTAGTGGGCGGACCAGGCGATATCGCCCTCGGGGGTGGTGAGTTCCTGGGGTGTGCCGAGGTGGTCGAGTTGGTAG
>NZ_VFEU01000043.1 GCF_007858255.1 Pseudomonas rhodesiae
CCTTTGTTCCGGTGGATGCCAGCATCATCGCTCAATGGGTTGGCGGCTCATTTCGGGTATCGTTCGAGTGGCAAACCGCCGCCGGCGTGTCGCTGGGGCAATCGGGCAGCACTACCATCACCGTGGTCGGCACCAAGGTCTTGATGCCGGCCCCCGATGTCAGCCCTATCGAGCTGGGGTTGATTCCGGCAGGTGAAGACATCACGGTCACCCTGCCGTTTTACGAACCCCATGACCCCGGCTGGCTGGAATCACTGTTCATCACCCACGTACCGTCGGGGGGCGGCAATGCCCTTGTCTACCGTCAAGATCAACTGGCAGGCGCTCAGGGGGGCACCTACACAGTGCACGCCGCCGAGCTGGAACAGTTCAATGGGCTGGGTCACATTGATATCTATTACGAAACCAACGACGGTGTCGTTCATATTCTGGGCGGCAATGCCCTGACGACTCGGCGCTCCCTGATGCTGGGCGCCCAAATCGGCGAGCGCGTGGCCGACATGCCCGCGCCCCGTCTGCAAGGTGCCGTGGGCAACAACGTCAACCCCGCTGACGTTACAGGCAGCGATGTACTGGTCACGTTCACTTACCTCGGTACCCAGCCCGGCGACAAGCTCCATTGGTCTTGCATCGGCTCGGGCCTGGGCGGCTCCGCCAACGGTACCCTGGACATCAATGCCGCCACCGCAGGCCGGGAACTGCCCTATCCGGTCACCCGCGACATTCTCGACAAAAACAACAACGGCAGTTTACGCATCAGCTACAGCCTGGAACGCCAAGGCCCGCCCCGGGTGGTATTGCGTTCGGAAGCCCTGAACCTGACGGTTGGCGTCGGCGTTCAGTTGGAGCGGCCAGAAGTCGAAGAAGCACAGAAATTCCCCGATCGCCTCGACCCCCTGGCGGCCCTGTCAGGCGCCACGGTGCTGGTGAAGTTCCGGCCGATGCTGGCAACCGATCATATTCGTGTGGACTGGATCAGCGCCGACGGTACTGGCAGCGGGGCCGTGAGTGCACACGGCAACCCCAGCACCCACGAAGTGATGGTGCCCATACCGTCCGAGGTCATCGCCAAAGGCATCCGCGAGGGCGGCAATCGCATCAGCGTGCAGTACCACTTCACGCGCGGCAGCTTCCCCTATGAGTCCGATGTGCTGGACCTGGAACTGCTGCCCCTGACCGGGCTGCCCACGCCGACCATCGACGGGGTGGGCGACAAGGTGCTGTTGGTGCTGGCAGAACTCAACGATGCCGCCCGTACGCGTATTCCGGTGTGGAGTTTCATCGCCCCCAACCAACTGATGTGGATGACCTACACAGGGACTTTCGCCGACGGCAGCATTTATAAAGAGCACACCTACACCGCCAACCTGGTGACCCCGAACGGCGTCATCCACGGCATTTTCCCTCCGACCCCGGTGGACAAACTGCGCCTGCTCAAGGATGGCTCACGGCTGACCATCGAGTTCTGGGTCACCTTGTCCGAAAGCTACGACATAAACTCGGCCGTGCTGTTCGGTGTGCGCGAACACACGGTGCAGGCGCTGCCTTCCACCTTGCCCGCCCCGGCATTTGACAACCGGCCGGGCGCGACCCTGACCATCTACCCGCTGGACTATGAAAACACCGCGTCGGTCACGGTGAAATACGACGGCATGAACGGCGAACACGTAATCCGGTTGAAGTGGTTGTTCCCCGATGGCTCCGAGGCCGATATCCCGGCTAAGAATGGTTTGGCCGGCGGTCGTGTGGACTTTGCCATCAGCCAGCAGATCCTCGCCGCCAGCGTGGGTAAAACCGTCGAGTTGATGTATATCGCCATGATCAATGGCAGCCCGGTGGACTCCTTCGAACAACGGCTGACGGTGCAAACGATCCGCGAATCGGACCTGCCACGGGTATTGATCAACGCTAAGGCCAATGGCGACACGCTGGACCTCAACACCTTTACCGGCAACGCCACCGCGGCCCTGGCCAAGTGGCGGTTGAGTATCACGGGGCAACGGGTATGGATCACCTGCAGCGCTCCGGGCGTCACGCCTCTGGAGGTCTTAAGCGCGTATGACATTAACTCACTGGAAGCCAACAATGGCCTGGCGAATAAGACGGTGCTGCGCACCTGGTTGGCGGCGTTGCCGAATAATCAGGAGATCACGATTAGTTGTGCGGTGACGTTTGATGGAAGTACAGATCAGACGAAGGCAGTAAGTTTCCCAGGCACAACTTATACAATCAGAGCTACAGTGGCTCCTCTCACGATTAACACAAACCAGATGTCACTTACCGGAACACTGTACTTAGCTGCCGCGTCGCTGGGGTGGCCAAAACTAGCATACGAGATTAGTCAAACTCGCACAGCGCAAGGTGGCACGCCGCCTTATACTTACTCATCCTCCGCTCCCAGTGTTGCGACAGTCGGGGCAAGTAATGGACGAGTTGTAGCCGTGCGGAGAGGCACGACGACCATTACTGTTCGAGATTCTTCAAATCCAGCCCAAACAGCAAGTTATTCAGTCAACAATCAAGTTATTAGTTATCAAATACTACATAACACGTCACTGCTAACAATGGAACAATGCCGGTCTTGGATCGCTTCAGTAGGGGGAGCTTACATATACGCAGAACAAATAGGACCGCTAATCGGCCAACAATATGGCTCGCCTCATAGCGAGGCCTATTTTACTGGCATTTCAAGATATCAGGGAACTGTGCTGCTCGCAGAAGTTCTTCATTCTTTTGCCGCCCCTATAAACTGGACAGTTGGCACTGCCAATACTTTCGATCCACGTCCGTCAGTTTGTTTACGAGCTATATGACCTGTACTAGGACGGGACAGAATTCCCTGTCCCGTTTTTAACATGCAAAGACAAAAGTGAAAATTATGGGGGACGAATGATCTAAAGTTACTTTCCAATAAGCCTTGACGACAGTCACATGCCTGCACACGACTGGTTTCACGCGGGAGGAAGCAAGCCCCCCACATTTACTGCACCTGATACACCACCGGTGCCTCCCCACCCGCAGCGCGAAAAAAAGTAAGGGAAAGTGTGAAGTCGTTGAATCACATTAACGGGACGACAACGGCTGCCATTCGTCGCCACTGTAAATTCTGACAGTTACCCACCCCACTCGGATGGGAGTTTGATTCTCCTTGCACAACAATCACAGTAACAACACAATATCAGTCCTTCGTTAGTGAATATGAAATCGATGATCAACGACGTAATGAGATATATGTGGAGTCATTCGAGTAATCACTAGCCCACCTTATAGAGAGGTGTGTCATCACAAATGACCCTGTGGGAGAGAGGAGGCTTCTCCCACAGTGGATCTGCCTGGTTTGGAGCAACGGGTTGGCAATACAGGTAAACTCCCCTCCTTTCTCTCTACCCCACGGAGTTCGCCTTGCGTCTGTTCCACACCTCCGACTGGCACCTTGGCCAAAACCTCCATGGCCAGGAACGCGACTTCGAACATGCCTGTTTCCTTGAGTGGCTGCTGCGCCAGATCGGCACTCAGCATCCCGATGCGCTGCTGATCGCCGGCGATATCTTCGATACGGTCAACCCGCCCCTCAAGGCCCAGGAGCGGCTGTATGACTTCATTATCAGCGCCCATGAACAAAACCCCGACCTGACCATTGTGATGATCGCCGGCAACCACGATTCCGGCTCGCGCATCGAGCTGCCGGCGCCGTTGATGCGGCGCTTGCGCACCCATGCCCTTGGCCGCGTGTTGTGGCTCGATGACGGGCAACTGGATGCCGAACGCCTGCTGATTCCGCTGCCGAACGCCAAAGGCAAGATTGCCGCGTGGTGCCTGGCGTTGCCGTTTCTGCGCCCGGCGGAGGTAACCGGTGCCCAGTTGGGCGACGACTACCTGCGCGGCATCGGCCAGGTGCATGAGAAGCTGATCGCCGCCGCCAATGCCAAACGCAAAAAAGGCCAGGCGCTGATCGCCATCAGCCATGCGCATATGGCCGGCGGTTCGGTGTCGGAGGACTCCGAGCGTAGCCTGATCATCGGCAATGCCGAGGCGCTGCCCGCCAGCCTGTTCGACAACAGTGTCGGCTATGTTGCCCTGGGCCATTTGCACAAGCCGCAAAAGGTCAATGGCGAAGAGCGTATTCGCTACAGCGGCTCGCCGATTCCGTTGTCGTTTTCCGAGATCGGCTACAAACACCAGATTCTCGATGTGACCTTCCAGGGCCAATGCCTGGTGGGCGTAGAACCGATTCTGATCCCCCGCTCTGTGGAGCTGCAACGCCTGGACGCCGCACCGCTGGCGGATATCCTCAAGCAACTCGCCGATTTGCCCGACATCGATCTGCTGGCCGAAACCCAGCGCCACCCCTGGCTCGAAGTGCGCGTGCGCCTCGACGAGCCGCAGCCGGACCTGCGCCAACAGATCGAAAGCGCCCTGCACGGCAAGGCCGTGCGTCTGGTGCGCATTGCCGCCGAATACGCCGGTATCCGCAGTGGCAATGAAAGTGACGACGAGCGCCTGATCGAACTCGACCAACTGACGCCCCAGGAGTTGTTCAGCCGCGCCTGGCAGGACAGCTATGGCAATGAAGTGGATGAACAGACCTTGAAGGACTTCGCCATGTTGCTCCAGGAAGTGCAACAGCAGGAGGAGCAGCCATGAAAATCCTCGCCATTCGCCTGAAAAACCTCGCGTCCCTGGCCGGGCCGTTCGAGATCGACTTCACCGCCGAGCCCCTGGCCAGTGCCGGGTTGTTCGCAATCACCGGGCCGACCGGCGCCGGCAAGAGCACCTTGCTCGATGCGCTATGCCTGGCACTGTTTGGCGCAGTGCCGCGCCTGGGCGACACCGGCCAGGCGAAGATGCCGGATGCCGACAGCGATATTTCCATCGGTGACCCGCGCACCTTACTCCGGCGCGGTACCGGCGGCGGCTATGCCGAGGTGGATTTTGTTGGCGTCAGCGGCCGCCGCTATCGGGCGCGCTGGGAGGCCAATCGCGCCCGCGACAAGGCCAGCGGCAAGTTGCAGAACAGCCGGCAAAGCCTGATCGATCTGGACAGCGAGCAACTGCTGGCCAGCCAGAAAACCGAATACAAAACCCAGTTGGAACTAGCCCTGGGCTTGAATTTCGAACAGTTCACCCGCGCCGTGTTGCTGGCGCAGAGCGAGTTCAGCGCGTTCCTCAAGGCCAACGACAACGAGCGCAGCGAACTGCTGGAAAAACTCACTGACACGGCGCTATACACCCAGCTCGGCCGCCGCGCCTTCGACAAGGCCAAGGAGGCCAGGGACGCGCACAAACAACTGCAAGACCAGGCCGTGGGCGTGGTGCCGCTGAGCGCCGAAGACCGCGCCGAACTGGACCGGCAACTGGCCGAGGCTCAGCAGCAGCTCAAGGTGCAGCAAGCCCAGCTCAAGCAACTGGAAGCGCAGCACACCTGGCTCAAGGAACTGCGCGAATGGCAGGAGCGCCAGCTCGACGCCACGCAACAGCTGCAACGGGCCCAGGCCGACTGGGACAGCCTGGGCGCGCAGCGCGAAGACCTCAGTCGCTTGGAGCAACTGGCGCCGCAACGTCATCACTTCGCCCGCCAGACCGAGCTGGCCGCGGAGCTCACCCCGCTGGCCGCGCAGATTCAGCAGCACATCGCGCAGCAGGCCCAGTTGCTGACGCGTCAGGACCAGGCCCAACAGCAGCAAGCCAGTGCCCACGCCGCATTGGAGGCCGCGCTGCAAGCCCAGAGCGACGCCGTACCCTTGCTGCGCCAGGCCTTCGACGGGCAAAACAGCCTCGCCCATTTGACTAAAGACCTGGCCAAGCACAGCGCCGACCAGCAGCAACAGGCCGCCGCCAGCAGCGAAGGCCAAGCGCGCCTCAGCGCGTTGCAGGCCAAACAGGCCGAAGTTGCCGAGCGCCTGCAACGCATGGCCGACGACCTTGAGCGCAGCGCCGCGCTGGCGCCCCTGACCGATGCCTGGACCGCTTACCGCGACCGTCTGCAACACTTGATGCTGATCGGCAATCGCCTGAACAAAGGCCAGGCCGAACTGGCACAACTGGAACACCGCGCCAACACCACCGCCGAAGCCTTTACCGGTCAGCGCGACGCCTTGGCCCTGCTGTACCAGGAAGCCGGCGCGGAGCCCCAGGCGGTGGCCGAGCAGATCCAACTGCTCGCCAGCCTGTTGCAGGACAATCGCAAGCAGCAACGAGCCGTCGAAGACCTGACGCGGCTGTGGGACAGTCAGCAGCAGCTGGATCAGCAGGCCGCCACCCTCACCCAGAAACTCGCCGACGCCCAACAGCGACGCGAACTACTGAACCAGGCCGGCCTGCAAGCCAAGGCCGATCTGAGCGTGGCCGAGCAGACGCTGACGGTGACCCAGCAGCTGCTGGAACGTCAGCGCCTGGCCCGCAGCGCCAGCGTTGAAGAGTTGCGCGCACACTTGCAGGACGGCCAGCCGTGTCCGGTGTGCGGTAGTCACGAGCACCCCTATCACCAACCCGAAGCGTTGCTGCACAGCCTTGGCCGGCATGACGACAACGAGCAAGCCACGGCGCAACAGGCGGTGGATGCACTCAAGGAGAAACTCACCGAGCTGCGGGGCGAAGTGGGCGGTTTGATCGCCCAGCAAAAGGAATTTCTGCACCAGCAGGAGCAGTTAGCCGCGCAACAACTGGCGCTGAAGCCAAGCCTGGACGCCCACCCGCTGAGCGCCGCGCTGTTCAATCAGGATGGCCCCCAACGCAGCCCCTGGCTGGCAACCCAACTGGCTCAGCTCGGCCAGAGCATCAGCCAGGACGAGCAGCGCCAGAGCGCCCTGCTCAACCTGCAACAGAACGCCGGGCGCCTGCAGCAGCAACTGCAAGCGGCCCAGGACGCGAGCCAACAAGCCCGTCAGCAATGGCTCGACCAGCAGCGCGAACTGGCCAATGACCGCGAGCGCCTGGAACAGGAACTCAACGCATTCGCCAGCCTGGTGCCCGCCGACACCCTGGACGGCCTGCGCAACGATCCGGCCGCGACCTTTATGCAGCTCGATCAACAGGTCAGCCAGCGCCTGGAACAGTTGGGCCATCAACGGGATGAACGCGAAGAACAGCAGGAACGTCAGCAGGTCATCGAAAAAGAACAGACCCATCAACAGCATCGTCAGGCGCAATTGGAGTCGCTGAGCCAGCAAGTGGCCGAACTGACCCGCCAGCAACAGGCCGCCGCGCAAGCCCTCGCCGAGCTGTTGGGCCCTCATACCAGCGCGGAACACTGGCAGCAGCAGCTGGAGCAAGCGGTGGCGCAGGCGCGTCAGAGCGAGAGCGACGCCAACCAGCAACTCCAAGACACCCGCACCACCTTGATCCAACTGGCCGCCGACCTTAAGGCGTGGCAGGCACGCCAACAGGCGCTGCACACCGAACAACAGGCGCTCGATGCGCGCCTGAGCCAATGGCGTGCATCGCACCCGGAACTGGACGATGCCGGTCTCACTCGCTTGCTGGGCATGGATGACACGCATGTCAGCGCACTGCGTCAGCGCCTGCAAACCAGCGAAAAAGCCGTGGAGCAAGCCAAGGTCTTGCTGCAAGAGCGCGAACAACGCTTGGCTGAACACCAGGCCCTGCACAATGGCAACCTCGACGCCGAACAGTTGGACAACCACCTCGCCGCGCTCAGCCAGCAACTGGCCGATGCGGAGAAACAGTGCGCCGAACTGCGCGCGCGCCAGGCCGAAGACCAACGTCGCCAGCAGGCCAACAACGTGCTGGCCGAGCAGATCGCCAAGGCCTATGAAGAATGGCAACGCTGGGCCCGGCTGAATGCCCTGATCGGTTCGGCCACCGGCGACACCTTCCGCAAGATCGCCCAGGCCTACAACCTGGATCTGCTGGTGCACCACGCCAACGTGCAACTGCGCCAGCTGGTGCGGCGCTACCGCCTCAAGCGCGGCGGCAGCATGCTCGGTCTGTTGGTGCTCGACACCGAAATGAGCGATGAACTGCGCTCGGTGCATTCGCTGTCCGGCGGCGAGACCTTTCTGGTGTCGCTGGCCCTGGCCCTGGGGCTGGCGTCGATGGCGTCCAGTACCTTGAAGATTGAGTCGTTGTTTATCGACGAAGGCTTCGGCAGCCTCGACCCCGAATCCCTGCAATTGGCCATGGACGCACTGGACGGTTTGCAGGCCCAGGGGCGCAAAGTCGCCGTGATTTCCCACGTCCAGGAAATGCATGAACGCATCCCGGTGCAGATCCAGGTCAAGCGTCAGGGCAATGGCCTGAGCACGTTGGAGGTCAAATGAGCGAAGCGTTGCTGTACTCGTTCCGCCGCTGCCCCTACGCCATGCGCGCGCGGCTGGCGTTGCGCTACAGCGGCGTGGCGGTGCGCATCGTCGAGGTGAGCCTGAAGGCCAAGCCGCAAGAGATGCTGACACTCTCGCCCAAGGGCACGGTGCCGGTGTTGAGTGTGGACGGCCAGGTGATCGACGAAAGCCTGGCGATCATGCAGTGGGCCCTGGCCCAGCACGATCCCGACGATTGGTTGCTGGGCGGCGACCCGGCGGTGCTGGCGCTGATTGCCGAGAATGACGGCGGGTTCAAGAATAGTTTGAATCGCTACAAATACGCCGAACGCTACCCGGAATACCCGATGGAACACTACCGGGCCGAAGGCGCAGTGTTCTTGCACACTCTGGAAGGTTTGCTGGCTGAGCGCGCCTACTTACTGGCCGAGCACCTCAGCCTGGCGGACATGGCGCTGGCGCCGTTCGTGCGTCAGTTCGCCCACGTAGACCGCGATTGGTTTGTCCGTGCGCCCTACCCGCGCTTGCAGCAATGGCTGGATGAGTTCCTGCAATCGCCCTTGTTTATCGGCGTGATGGCCAAGGCGTAAGGTGTGCCAGCGCGTTAGCCCTGGGCCAAATTCAACAATCGCTCATGAGCCACTTCCGGCTCGCCTTCCAGGGGCTGCACGGAGGACAGGATCGGGGCGGAATACAGAAACAGGATTGCTGCAGCGAGTCGAAGGGCCATGCTGTCGTTTCCAGGAATAGACGCGTCAAAAATTGAGCGTCAAATTTAAACACATGGCAATGTGATATTACAGCGACTTTTTTCACCCCAGGCAAAAACGCCAAACCACTCGAACGCCGATTGACGTTCCAGTGGTTTGGCGTCTGCTGCTGTGCAGGGCTCAGTGTTGAGTTTTGTGATCCAGCGCGGCGTAGAAGTTGGCGCTTTGTTGCAGGTATTTCTGAGTGTAGGCACTGGTGCTGGACTTGCGACCGGTGACTTCCACGCTGGCAGCCGCCGGCAAGGCTACGGTGGCGGAAACAGCGGAAGCGGCGATGATGGAGAACAGGTTCAAATTCATGTCGGTAACCCTTGTGTGCGGTTGGTTGAGTGGCCGGTGAAGGCCTTGGAACCCAACTTACGCCCGAGGGTTGAACCTTAGAAATGCTTTGAAACAGTAGCCGCTATTAATGCAATTAATACAAAAGCTCAGGCCCCGGCGTACGGGGCCTGTGGCTTATTGACGCACCAGGAATTTGAGGTCGCTAGGGGCATCGATCGGCAATTTTTGCACGGTTTTACCCAGCAGGCCGGTCTTGGCGTCGCGCTCGACCACCACGATTTCATTGCTTTTCTGGTTGGCGATCAGCAGGAACTTACCGCTCGGGTCCAGGCTGAATTCGCGCGGATGGTCACCTTCCACGCTGCGGCGTTGCAGCTCGGTGAGGTGCGCGGTGGCCGGGTCCACGCCAAACACGATGATCTGGTTGGCGGTGCCGCGGTTGCTTACGTACAAGAACTTGCCGTCACTGGACGCATGCAGCGCCGCGCCGGCCTTGTCGGACACTGGTTGCCCGGCGGCGAAGTCGACCAGTTGGGTTTGCGTGAGTTTGCCGTCGGCGTAATCGAACACCGCGACCTGAGCGCTCATCTCGGTGGTCAGCCAGGCGTGCTTGCCATCGGCGCTGAACAGCAAATGGCGCGGACCGCTGCCCGGCGGCAAGGGCACCGAGGCCGGGTCGGCCGGGGTCAGGGGCAGTTCATGGTTGGCCTTGGGGTCGTAGCGGTAGACAAAAATCTTGTCCGCCCCCAGGTCATTGGCGAACACGTACTTCCCGTCCGGCGACGACACCACCGCGTGCACATGGTTGGAGGCCTGGCGCTGCGGGTTGACCCGACTGGCCGGGTGCCCGCTCAACTGCACCGGTGCCGATAACTTGCCAGTGGCGTCCACCGGCAGGATCGCCAGGCTGCCGCCCGGGTCTTCCAGTACCGAATAGTTGGCGACGAACAGGTGACGACCGTCTGCGGCGACGCTGGAGTGGGTCGGCTCGTTGCCCAGGCTCTGCACTTGGTTGATCAGTGTGAGCTGGTGATTTTTCGGGTCGATGGCGTAGCTGCTCACGCGCCCCACCGCATCCTTCTGGCCGGGGCCATTTTCATTGACCACAAACAGCTGCTTCTGGTCCTTGGACACCGTCAGCCACGACGGGTTGGCGGCCTTGGCCGCCAGCACAGGTTTGCCCTGGAACTGCCCGGTGCGGCTGTCGAATTGCAGGCGGTAAATGCCTTCGCTGGAGCCGGCGGTGTAGCTGCCCACCAACAGTTCATAGGTGTCTGTCGGCGCGGCCTGCGCCGACATGGCACCGACACTGCCGGCCATCAGCAGCGGCCAGAATTTACGCATCATCATGCTCGTCTTCCTCGTCATTATTGTTGCCGGTGAAGGCGTTCATGCACACCAGGCGGTGTTCGCCCGAATCACCGGTGAGGGTCCAGCTTTTCAAGGCGTCGTCAAAGTTTGCCGCCTGCACCTGCGTCAGGCTGAACGACCAGCGCTTTTCGGCGCGGCCGTCCATGCAGGTAATGCGCAGGCCTTTGTCGTCGGAAGTGAAATCAAAGGCATGCAAGCCATCGATTTCGAGCATGTCAGCGTTGTTAAGTTCAGCGGGCAGGCCGGTAGCAGTCATCGGGATCAGTCATCAGGAAGAAAGGCGCTGATGATAGGCCAATCCACCCTCGCCTGGCGCGCTTTGTGCGCTTGCGGTAACCGGTTATGCCTGGTCTGCGCGACGGCTTTGTCATGCTCGGCACCTTCTCATAACGCGATGGAATGCCAATGCCCGACTCAACCCCCGTCCACCCCGCCCCCCTGCTGCCGGGGGTGACCAACACCGCAGCGCAGGCGGTCGCCGCTCACTTTGCCGGGCTGCCGGACGTGGCCCACGTGGTCAGCCAACTGCTCAGCGATGCCATTGCCCAGCGCTACCCTGCCCTGGGCCTCGACATCTCAGCGACGCGCCTGGCCACGCCCAACGGCAAGCAGTGGGTGTTTCGCCCGCTGCTCTCTGTGGTGCAGGACTACCTGGGCGGCACCGCCAACCTGGATTTCAGCGACATCGGCAACCTGAGTTTCTACCTCACCACCAGCCCGCCGCGTCGGCTGACACTGCCGCAAGACGGCAAATCGCGGCTGGACATGCAGGTCATCGAGGGGCTGATCAAAGAACTGGCGGACACGGTTCCCGTGGGTTTGCAGAACGCGCTGAACGATTACTGGCGCGACCACACCGGCAACGGCCAATGGCGCTGGATGGCCCGCATGCTCCAGGACACCCTGCATATCGCCGCCCTGCGCCGGACCGACCTGGCGGAACCGGCCCGACAAACCCTCGACCAACTGACCGCCACCCCGGACCGTGAGCAACGCATGAGCCGCCACGGCGCCCAGGCGGTATTGGCCTATTGCCTGGAAACCACCCTGCGCAGCGCCGAGCGGAGTGTCACGGTGCTCGACCCACACCTGGTGCTGACCCGCCCCACCAATGGCGCTGCAACGGTATTGTTGTGCAGCCCCGGCGGCACTATCGAAGCGTTCCCGTCCATGGATGCGTTGACCCAGGCCTGGGGCCAACGCATGGCGTCCGGTTATCACCTCGACGAAGTGCTGATCCAACGCTACGAACCGGACGGCGATATATTCGACCATCAAGCCGCGCTCATCCTCAATCAACAGTTGGAACACCTGGGCGCACTGCGACTGCCGGCCAACGGCGGGTTCGCCGCGCTACAGGCGCACTGCCGCGGGCTTGTCGACCCGACGGCGTACTTTCTCGACGCGCCCAGCGTGCCCACGAATCTGTTGGCCACGCTACGCACCCATTTGCCCGCCGGCCTCAAGGACGCCGACAGCAGCGCCCAGGCCGCCTACCGCCGCTACAGCCTGGCCCTGGCCAGTGCCAAGCGGCGTGGCGGCGGCCGCACCTTTCTGAGTGGCATCCCGGATATTCACGCCTTCACCGTCGCCAGCCTGCTGCGCGAGCTGCAAGCCGACGCGGTGCGCCTTGAAGGCGTGGCACAGGCCGACGTGGCGGCACTGGACCCCGACCAACTGGAACTGACCTTTGCCATTTCCGCCGGTTACCCCGGCACCGTCGGCATCACCCAGCACGAACGCATGAGCCTCACCAACCTGGCGATCAATAACCTGAGCGCACGCCCCAGCGGCGAGATGCGCATCGCCCATCGCGCCGGCCTGACAGTCCCGGGTTGGCTGACCGCCGACTACCTCACCGGCTCGAACGGCCTGATCGAACGCGTCGACATCGGCCTGCATTACCCGCGACTGCTGGAGGACCAATTGCTGGGCCCCGGTGAAGAAACCCGTCGACGCGAAACACTGTTCGCCGACCAGCTCACCGCGCAACTGCCGCTGCTGGCCCTGGAGCAAAGCCTGCGCGGCGCCAATGGCATGACCCGCGACGGCGCCCGGCGTGTGGCCGCGCTCATGGCCCTGACGGTGGCCGATCAGCAGGGCGTGGTCATTCGCCACCTGGCACTGTTGCGCCATCCGGCGGCCAGCCCCGACGTGGTGACCAACATGTACCTGATCGAAGCCCAGGACATTGCCAGTGGTCCCCATATCCTCTATCGCCCGCTTTACGCCCAAGCCTTGCTGGAATTCCCCAGCCGCGCAGCGCTGTTGGAGGCCATCGCCAGCCCGGGTGAGGTGCAGAACAGCGTATTGCTGTGGATGAGCGATAGCGCGCGCCCGGTGTATGCCAACGGCGGTTTTCGTCAGCCCCATTACCTGCGTTTTGGCCAGGGCGATGAATTCAGCCCCCTTCGCACGCCTGGGCAGGCCACCCTGTCGGAGGACGGGCTGAACGATGAACTGCATCAATGCCTGATCACCGGTCGTCTGATGCAGTACCTGTACAGCAGCAACGCCCGCGCGTTGGTCGCCCAGGCGGCCCGCGAATCGGTGTCCAACCACGAAAGCCGCTGGAAACTGCTGCTCGAAGGTGGCGGTTTGTTGTTCGGTGGGGTGCTGTACCCGTTGTTACGCGGCCCGCTGTTGCTCACCACCTGGCTGGGCAATCTCTACAACAGCCTTAAACAAGACATTCAGGGCCTGAACGCCATGGATGCGCAAACGCGGGAGTTGGCCAGTGTCGACCTGTTGCTGAACCTGGGCCTGTCGTTGTTCGAAGGCCCGCCGTTGCCCGCTGGCGCCACTGCCCCAGCACGGAGCCGGCGCCCGCCCCTGGCATTGCCGCGCCAGCTCGCCGAGCGATGGCCGGCCCCGCCCGCGCCGCGTATCCATCAAGGCAGCGTCGGGTTGCCCGGTGTATTGCCGGGCACCGACAAAGCGCTATTGGACTTCAGTTTCGCTCAATCCCACTGGCGCCTGACCGCCAGTCAGCGCGCACGCCTGAACAGTTACAGCACCACGCCGCCGCCCGATGTGCCCGAACCGGTGGCGAGCGGGCCGCACAAAGGCTTGTACCGCATCGACAACCAGTGGTACGCCCAATTGGACGGTCAGTGGTACCGGGTATGGATGGAAGCGAATACTGGCGACGTACTGATCGTCGACCCCGTCGACAGCGACCGCCGTGGCCCGCCCTTGCGCAATGATCGACAGGGGAACTGGAGCGTGGATACGCGCCTGCGTCTGCGCGGCGGTATGCCGTCCAACCGCATCGCCGCACGGCGTCAGCTCAATGCCAAGCGCGTCGAGACCTTGAGCAGCGAGTACCGCCACTTTCTGGGCCAGCAAACCCAACAGCAAAAGCGCGTGGACGTGGCCCAGGCCGTCATGGAGAAGACCCAGGACGACCCGCGCTTCACACCGGCACAGCGCGCCGAAAAACGTCGGCAATTTGAAAACGCGCTGCTGACCCAGACCCAGGCATACCAACAGATTCTCGACAGCGTGCAGGAACGACGGGAGCTGAGTATCCCGCTGTCGACGCAAACCGTCGCAGCCCTGATGGAAAACCTGGTCAACAACGGGCGCAAACTGGTGGTCATCGCCGAAACTGATCGCCAAGCGCTGTACACGGCCAATGCACCGTTCACGCGCCTGGGCGCGGCGTTGAAACAGGCGGTGCTGGCCAACCGCGCCGGCCACGAGCAATTTATCAAGGACCTGCTGGCGATCAACGAGCGCTCGATCCAGTGGCTGAAGGTCAAGGACCGTTACCTCGCCCAACTGCACGAACTGGGCGGCCTGGGCCTAGACGCCTTTACCCGCCTGACCCAGGACCGCCCCGACGAAATCAGTGTGCTGGCGATCCAGGCCTTGCAGATTCGCACCCTGCGCTGGCTGGCGACGCGAGGGTCCGACTCGGTGCGGCTCGACAGGCTCGACACCCTCATAGCACCGCTGGTCGAGCAGGTGCGAACCCACAGCGAACTCAATGCCCTGGAGCTGCCCGCCAGTGAGCGCATCAGCGTGCTGGAGAGCCTGGTGGAACACTACGGACGCGCCCTGGACGCCCTGCAAGGTCTGAACATCGTCGATGTGGAAGGCCTGGAGCAAAGCTATTCGGCGCCCCTGTTCACGCTGATCGAGGAGCTGTATCAGGACGTCAACCTGCAACTGGCCAACGCCATTCAGCCAAGCGATCCCAGCCCCGTGCGTACGCCGAAGCGCCAGCCGACGGCGCCGGGCAAACCGCAGAAAAAAGTCATCCGCACGCGGCGCAAAGGCACCCTGATCGGCGACTTGAAGCCAGCCGGCAGCAGCCTGCCGATTGAAGTGGTGGAGGTGCGTTCGGAAGAGAGCAACCAATTGCTGAGCCTGTACTCCCAGGACGGCGATGAATGGGTCGAGTTCAAAGAACCCCTCGCACCGCCGCCGCCCGCCCCCTCCCGTGGCTTGAGCCTGGTCAAGGGTGAAGCCCGCAAATTGCTGGCCATGCTCGACGCCCACCTGCAACGTGCGCAGCGCTACCGCAGCGTCTGTCGTCATCCTGAGGAAGTGCAGGAAATCCTGCATTACGAGGGTACGCGCTACGACAGGTTGGCCACCGAACTAGACCGCACGATCCAGGCCCTGCCCCTGGCCGAACGCCTGGCCGCCGACCTGGCGCTGGCCAGCCAGCTGCGCGAGGCCGGCATGCGCCTGACCCGCCAGGGCGATGCCTTGCGCCTGCAATTGAGCCTGGAATTGCCCCCCACCCACGGCAACCTGGAATACCTGCTCGCGCAGAAACAAGTGGCCATCGCGCGCTACAGCGAGCGTGTGCCACTGAGCGGCGAGCGGCGCGATTTTATCCAGGAATACGCCGTCACCGACCTCAATGGCGCACCGCTGTGGTACGCGCACTTTCATTACCCCAAACACGACACGCCCAAGGCCGACTACAGCGTCGCGCACCTGAAAACCAAAGCCCAGCAGAAGCAAAGCTACTACTCGCTGCTGGCCAAAACGCAAAACCCTCAGGCGGTGGTGAACGTACACCGCGGCTTGATCGGCAAGGCCCTGGCCGAGCGTTGGTTTCTGCCGCTGGCGCCGTAAGCATCGCCCTCCCATCAAGCATCAAGAAAGGACTCCCCCCATGCCCAGCCCCGATCACCTGATCCTCGCGCACGCCGTACAGGCGCGCTTCCAGGCGCGGCCGACCCTGCGCTCGGCCACCGCGCAGCGACTGAGCGACAGCCTCAAAGAACTCAGCCCGCCCCTGACCCGGCCACTGTCCGAGCTATACCTGGCCCACCCACGCGACGGTGGCGGCCGCGCCTTGCCCTCTGTGCTGCAAGTGGCCCTGACCTACCTGGCCAACGGCACCCTGCCCGACCTCGCCACCCGCGCCGGACTCGACGCCTACCTGAGCGATGCCAGCGGCAACCGCTTGACCGAACCCGCCGTCCCTCTGAACGACCTGCAACGCATCATCCGCGAGCTGCCAACCCTGCTGCCGGCGACATTGCAAACCGCGCTAAGCAGCTTCTGGGACGAGGTTGACAGCGCCGGCATCAGCCACTGGCAATGGCTTGGCGAAGTGCTGCACAGCCTGTTTCGCCAGTGTGCGATCAGCCAATCGACCAGCGACCGCGAGCAACTCCAGGCCCTCACCGCCCTGGCGCGCTACCCGGCACGCGAAGCGCGCCGCGAGCAAACCGCCCCGGACAACAGGGTGTATGCCTACACCCTGGAAGCCCTGTTGGTACGCGACCAGACCCGGCTTACCCTGCAATGCAGCGAGCTGTTGATCGTCAGCGGCGAACGCGTCTGGCTGTATAGCCTGCCCGGCACCGTGGAAGCCTTCGCCAGTTTGCAAGCCTTCGGGCAGGCGTGGGGCGAGCGCCTGGAGGCGCGCTACCTCGCCGACCGGATCACCTGGCGCCAGTACGAGCCCGACGGCGACATCTTCGAGCTACAAGCCGCGCTGCTGCTCAACCGGCAATTGGACGATCTGGCGGCGTTGCGCCTGCCCGCCCATAGCACGTTGGCCGATTTGGAAAGCCAAGTGGCTGCCCTCACCGACCTGGCACCTGGCTTTATCAGCGCGCCAACCACGCCGGCGCAGCCCCTCGATGCCGTTGACAGCGCACTGCCCGCCTGGCTGAAAAACGCCTCCGTCAGCGAGCGCTTCAGCTATCGCCAATGCCTGCTGGAGCAGGCCAGCCTGCGTCGCCTCAACGACGCTGCGGGCTACCTGGACGGCATCGACGATATCCGCCGCTTTGCCGCCCGCCGCCTGAACCCGCAACTGTGCCAGGCGCGCAATGCGGCGCTCAAGCGCCAGGACCGCTGCACCGATGAGTCCGCGCTGGCCTATCGCGCTGAAGACCTGCAACTGACCTTTGCGGTGTCCGTCGGCACTCTGCAAAGCGGCTATGTGCAACCGGTGACCCTGAGCCTGGTGGACCTGGCGCTGAAAAACCTCTGCGGCAAACCCAGCGGCAGCGTTACCCTGCATCACCGCTCCGGGCGGCCCATCGAAGCCTGGCTGACGCCGGACTACCTGATGCGCCTGGTGCAACAGGTGGACATCGGCCACACCTACCCCGCTTACCTGCGCGAACAATTGCTGGCGCCCAATGCGCAGGCGCAGCGACGTCAGCAGTTGTTTATCCAGCAGCATCCGGTGCGGCTCAAACTGCAAGCCCTGGAAGCCTTGATCAAGGGTGAGGCCGGGCTGACCCGGCGCGGCGTGCGCTATGTGTGCGCGGTGCTGGGCGCAAGCCGTGCGCAGCGTTGGGTGCAAGGCACCGAAATCATCATGCGCCCGCTGGCCTTCAAACGGAAAGCCGACGCCCAGGCCGACACGGTGCCCAACATGTTCATCATCGAAGCGCGCAACGGCCAGGAAGGTCCGCACCTGCTCTACCGCCCGGCCTATCAGCCGGCGCTGTTGGAGTTCCCCAGCCGCGCACAGTTACTGAGCGCCATCACGCGCCCCGGCCCGCTGCAAGACAGCGTGCTGACCTGGCTGCCCGACAGCGCGCGGGCGATCTACAGCAATGGCGGCTTTCTGGAGCCCCATATCATCCGTTTCTACCAGGGTTCGGAGTTCGACGTATTGCCCAGCCGTCCGAGCCCGGCGACCCTGGCCGAGGCCGACGACGAGAGCGCGGATGAAATGCGCCTGTTCCTCAACAATAATCGGCTGCTGGAATACCTGTTCGGCGCCGAAGCCCGGCAATTGGTGGAACTGGCCGAGCGCGAGTCCACCTCCAACAGCGAAAGCCGCTGGGCTCTGCTGCTCGAAGGCGTGCAACTGGGCTTCAACACCCTGCTGGTGGTAGCCCGGGGACCATTGGCCGTGGTGGGCTGGATGCTGCAAATGATGCAGGGCCTCAGGCAAGACCTGCCGAACCTGCAAAGCGCCGATCCGGTGGCGCGGGAATTGGCCTGGGTCGATCTATTGCTCAACATCGCCATGGTGCTGATGCACCAGGCCCAGGCGGGCGATACGCCGATTGAGGCGACGCGGCACGCACAAACACAGGCCCGCCTGCCCCTGCGTCGGCCCCTGAGCCAACCGCTGCGCATGCGCCAGGCGGATATTCGCCGCGGCACGGTGGGCCTGCCTGCCGAGCCGCCCGGCGGTGGGCGCACCCTGCTGGACTTCGACCGCTCCCTGGCCAGCGACAGCGCCGCCGGGCGTCTGTTGGACAAACTGCTGAGCGTGCACAAACCTTGGCCGCAACCCACCCCGAAAGCCATGGACAGTGGCGCGCTTAAGGGCTTGCTCAACATCGACGGACGCTGGCACGCCTCGGTCGGCGGGCTGCTGTTTGAAGTGTCGGTGGTGCCGGGCTTTGGCGAGGTGTACATCATCCATCCCGAGAAGCCCGAGCACCCCGGTATCAAGCTCAAGACCGACGGTCAGGGCCACTGGCGCCTGGATCGCGGGCTCAAACTCGAAGGGGGCGGGCCCAAGCGCATCGCGGCGTTGCGCGAGGAAAGCCGACGCCGCAAAGAGGCGCTGGTGGAACGCCTGCAAACCTTGAGCGCCGATATCCCACCGCTGATGCGCCCATTGGAGCAGGCGCTGGACAGCCTGGCCGACGCCGACAAACGCCTGGCCGACCAGAGCCGTGTGCTGAAGCTGACCTGGAACCTGCTGGACAAAGCCAGCGAGCAGCAAAAACCCGCGCTGCGGCAACGCCATGGGCTGGAGGTGCAACGCCACAGCACGCTGCGCGCGCAGTTCGAGATTCTGCTGGAGCGCCTGAGCGAACGACTGGACGAGAGCGTCCACCTACGCCAAGAACTGGTGAGCGTCGGGCAACAGTTGGAACAGGTGGGCGGTGCCGGCGTGCATGTGCAAGACCGCGCCAAAGTGCTAGAAACCCTGTGGAACCAGCAGTTTTCCCTGCATCACTACCAGCGCAACTGGGCCAATGCCTTGCTGTTTTCCGACCGCGGCGAACCCATGGCCCAGGTCGAACGGCGCATGATGGTCGAGCGCGCCTTCGGTAACCTGAACGCCTATTACGAACACGTCGCCCGCAGCATCGACATGGCCGATGCGCTTGAACGGCTGGCCACCACCGCCACCGCGCTGGAGGACACTCTGGAACGTTTGGAGCAAGACTCCGCCGCCGGGCGCGCAATCCGTCAGAAGCTGCTGGCACTGATCATCGAGCCGCAGAATTTCTTCGGTGAGAACATGCGCCTGCGTGCGCTGTCGTCGCTGGCGAGCGTGGTCATCGTCGATACGGGTGAACACTTGCCGCCCCAGGAGGCCCTGTATGTGGAGCGCCTGGACCGCCTCGATATCCACCAGGCCGTGCAGTCGCACATCAGCGTGCGCAGCAGCGAAGGCTTCGCCCTGGACGATCAACGCAACCTGTATGAAAGCCTGCTGGACAGCTACCGCAGCTACGCCAACGGCGTACAGGCGCTGAAGGCCATCAACCCCGCGCGCTTGAACGCCAGCATCGTCGAGCGGTTTGTCCAGCGTCTGGATCATGCGCAGACCCTGGCCCGGACCGAGCTGGAAAACGTCGTTCGCGCCCAGGAAGCCCTGGCCGTGAGCGTGTCGCTGGCGAAAACCCTGCGCAGCAAGCCCGCCACAAGCCGTGTGTTCAAAACCCGCAAGCGTCGCTACCGGGTCGGCGAGGTGACGCGCGGCACTCGGCAGCAGGAACAGCTGACCATCACCGACAGCTTTACCGGCAGCCCCATCAGCACCTTCGAAGCCACGCCCGACGGCTGGGCGCAGGTGCTTGAAACCCCTGAGGCGCCCGCTGTAATCACCCCACCCAAGCCGTCCTTCGCCACCCTGCGCGAAGAAGGCCGTGGGCTGATCCGTCAACGCGCGGCGATTGAGCGCACCATCGACGCCCAGCAGCTCAAGCTCGACGACCCACGCACCCGACAATCCATCGACCCGGCGGACTGGGACCATTGGCTCGACACCCAGGCGCGCCAACTCGATGGGGTGGCCGACGCGCTGGCTGGGGAGCATGCCAACCAAACCAGCGCCATGGACCTGGCCGAGGAGTTTCGCAACCATGCACGGGATATGCGCCGTACAGCGGAGCAACGCTGCAGCGCGGCGTATAAAAAACAATGGCCGAGCCTGGACGGCATCGATTACCTATGGCGCCACCAACAGATCGATATCAACTTGACCAGCCTGGCCGACCCGCAGCGGCCCACCTTGAGCGGGGATTTTTTCACGGAGTACGCGGTGTACGACAAGGCCCAGAAACCGCCGCAAGTGTTGTGGTACGCGCACTTTCACTACGCCAGCGCCACCGCACCGGCAGCCGAATACACCCGTGCGCACCTGAAACTGCCCGAACAGCGCAAGTACACGCAAAAAGACTTGTTGAAGGCTCCGGTGCAAGCGCGCTTGCTTGAACACAGCGAGCCGGGGGCGGTGCCGCTGCGCAGCATTTTGTATGTGCGCATCACCCCGCCGCTCGACCGCTTGTTCCTGGCCATCGCACCGCCCGCGGCGACCCGTGCCTGAAGCACGGGCCGCGCACCGGTCAGTGGGCGAACAGTGAGTTGCCCTTCTGGCCGGCCAGTTTCTCCGGCTTGATCAGGAAGCGTGCCAGGGCCGGCAGCAGCCACAGCGCACCGAACATATTCCACAGCAGCATAAAGGTGAGCATCAGGCCCATGTCGGCCTGGAACTTGATGGCCGAGAAGATCCAGGTGCACACGCCGATCGCCAGGCACAGGCCGGTGAACAGCACGGCTTTACCGGTGGATTTGAGGGTCTGGTAATAGGCTTCCTGCAACGGCAACCCCGCACGCAGGAAGCTTTCCAGGCGGCTGTAGATGTAGATGCCGTAGTCCACGCCGATCCCCACGCCCAGGGCGACCACCGGCAAGGTCGCCACTTTGACGCCGATGCCCATAAACGCCATCAGCGCGTTGCCCAACACCGACGTCAGCACCAGCGGCAGCACGATGCACAGGGTCGCGGCCCAGGAACGGAAGGTGATCATGCACATGGTGGCCACGCACAGGTACACCAGGATCAGGATGGTCAGCTCCGACTCCTTGATCACCTCGTTGGTCGCCGCCTCGATCCCCGCGTTACCGGCGGCCAGGATAAATTCCAGGCCGTCCTTGTTGTTTTCTTTGGCGAATTCCTGCACCGCATGCACTGCGCGGTCGAGGGTCTCGGCCTTGTGGTCGTTGAGGAACACCAGCACCGGCGCCAGGGAGCAATTGTTGTTGTACAGGCCGTCGGCGCGGGCGATGGAGTTGTTCAGCACATCGGGGTTGCGCGACAGGGTTTCCCATTTCAGGTTGCCCTCGTTCATGCCCTTGATCATCTGCTTGGACACGGTCACCAGCGAGATCGCCGACTGCACGCCCTCGGTGTTCTGCATCTTCCACATCAATTGGTCGATAGGCGCCATGGCTTCATAACGCGAACAGCCTTCGGCCTTGGTCTTGACCATCACCACCAGCACGTCGGAGCTGGTGGAGTAGTTGCTGATGATGAAGTTGTTGTCTTTGTTGTAGCGCGAATCCGGGCGCAGCTCCGGCGCGCCTTGATCCAGGTCGCCGATCTTGAGGTTCTGGCTATACCAGAGGCCGCCGCCGAAGGCGACCAACGCCAGGGCGATGGAGATCGGTGCAACTTTCGGGCTGGCAAAGTTCGACAGCAGGCGCCAGAACGGATGTTCGCGGTTTGCGTCTTTCTTGCTCTTGGCAATGGCGCGCCGGCTGATGCCGACATAGGAGATCGCCACCGGCAGCAGGATCAGGTTGGTGAACACGATCACCGCCACGCCGATGGACGCGCCGATGGCCAGTTCGCGGATCACACCGATGTCGATGATCAGCAGGGTGATGAAGCCCACTGCGTCGGCGAGGATCGCGATCATGCCCGGCAGGAACAACTGCCGGAACGTGCGGCGCGCCGCGGTCAGCGCGTTATCGGCCTCGCTGGATTGCAGGGCGATACCGTTGATCTTCTGCACGCCGTGGGAAATACCGATAGCGAAGATCAGGAACGGCACCAGCATCGAATACGGGTCCAACCCGAAGCCGAAAAAGTGCATCAGCCCCAGTTGCCAGATCACCGCCACCAGGGTGGTGCTCAACACCGCGATGGTGCTGCGCAGGCAATTGGTGAACCACAGCAATAGCACCAGGGTGATGACGAACGCGACGCCGAAGAACATCACCACCATCACCAGGCCGTCGATCAGGTCGCCGACCTTCTTGGCAAAGCCGACGATATGGATCTTGACGTTAGGGTTCTGCGCTTCGAACTTGTCGCGGATCTTGTCTTCGAGTTCGTGGGAGAACTTGCGGTAGTCCAGGGCGAGCAATTTGCCCTGGTCCTGCGGGTCCGGGTACGACTCCAACAACGGGATATCGACGATGCTCGATTTGAAATCGTTGGACACCAGACGCCCGACTTGTCCGGACTTGAGCACGTTGTTGCGCAGTTGATCGAGGCTTTGCGGCGAGCCGTTGTAGCTCTGCGGGATCACCTCACCACCGGCGAAGCCTTCTTCGGTCACTTCGGTCCAGCGTACGCTGGGGCTCCACAGCGACTTGAGACCCGAGCGGTCGACGCCGGAGATATAGAACACCTCGTCGTTGATCTGCCGCAGAGTCTCCATGTACTCCTTAGTGAAAATGTCACCGTCCTTGGCTTCCACCGAGATACGCACCGTGTTGCCCAGGTTGGCCAGGTCGTTGCGGTGCTCCATCATCTTTTCGATGAAGGGGTGCTTGAGGGGGATCATTTTTTCGAAGCTGGTGGACGGGCGAATCAACGTCGCTTGCCAGAACAGGAACGCACTCACCAACAGGCAGATCACGATCACCGCCGGGCGATTGTTAAAAATCAGGCGCTCAAGAAAGGTCGCTTTATCGTTGTGATGACTGCTCATGCTTTCTCTGCCTTCTTATTGTTTTTCGAGTTCAGCGCCGGTTGGCTGGGCGACGCGCACACCGCCCTGCCCGGCCAGAATCAGGTTGCCATTGCCGGCCGCGGTCACCGCCGAGAGGGAAATGCGGTCCGGACGGTTGAAAACGCTGAAGGTCTGACCGTCGTCGTGGCTGACCACCACGCTGCCACCGTTGCCCACCACCACCAACGAGCCATCTTCGAGCAAAGTGGCGCCCGATAAACCGAACTCCAGGGCACCGCGCGCGGCCTTGAGTTCGACCTGTTCCCAGGTGCTGCCGAAATCCGTGGAGCGGTAAAGATTGCCGCGCAAGCCATAGGCCAGCAGCGTTTGCGGCTGGGCGGTGCCGATCACACCAAATAGCGAACCCTCGTAGGGGCCTTCGAGTTTTTCCCAGGTCTGGCCGTCGTCGCTGGAACGGAACATGCTGCCCTGCTCGCCGACGATAAACAGCCCGGCGTCCTTGATGGCGGCGATGGCGTTGAGGTGAAACTGGTCTTCGTTGTCGAGGCGGTCGCTGACATCTTCCCAGGTGTTGCCGCCGTCGTTGGTTTCCAGCAACGCACCGTAGGCGCCGACGGCCAAGCCGTGGCTAGCGTCCTTGAACCAAACGTCGAGCAACGGCGCTTCGCGCTTGAGGTCTTGATACTGCTGGGTCCACGTGGCGCCGCCGTCGCTGCTGGCGAGGATCTGCGCATCGTGGCCGACGGCCCAGCCGTGTTTGTCATCGACGAAAAACACGGCGGTGAGCAATTGCCGGGTGGGGACTTTGGCCTGGGTCCAGGTGGCGCCCTGGTCATCGGAATAGAGGATATGCCCGCGATCACCGACCGCCACCAGGCGTTTGCCGGCGTGGACCACGTCGATCATCAGGCCTTTGGCGGCCTTGGGGGATTCAATCGCAAACACCGCGGCGGCGGGGGTATCGCTGGCGGCCTGGACCGCAGTCGGCCATGCAACGGCGCCAAACAGCGAGAGCGCTGTGGCCAGCAACGCAACTCTGCGTGCGGCGCGTGGGCGGCAGACAACCCAACCCATGACAGGCTCACTCATAGACCTTTCTCCCATTTATTATTGTTAGGTCTTGCCATCCCGGGCTCTGAAACCTGCAATCTAGAGCGCCTGGAGGAAGCTGGCGCCATCCTATCGGGCTTTCGAATCGTCTGACAATCGGTGCTACGTTATGTTTTGTTAACTGGCGGCGTTTGGCCATGCGGTGAATATAGCCGCATTCGTCAGGCTGATTATGGCGGGCATGCTGAATTTTTATTCTATCTATTGAATTTCGGGAATTTTTATTCCATTAATAGCCTTCCTCACAACAATAATCCAAAGGAACAAAGGCTATGCGCGAACTCGGAATCGGCCTGATCGGCACAGGCTTTATGGGCCGTGCCCACGCCCTGGCGTTCAATAACACCCGGGCGGTATTCGAATTGCCGGTGCACCTCAAGCTCGCCGCCCTGGCCGATGCCGACACCGAACGCGCCCAGCGCTGCGCGCGCGCCTGGGGTTTTGCCCAGGCCCACGGCGATTGGCAGGCGCTGATCGACGATCCCGCCGTCGACGTGGTGGCCATCACCACCCCCAACCACCTGCATTACCCCATGGCTATGGCAGCGATTGCCGCCGGTAAGGCGGTGTACTGCGAAAAACCCCTGGCTGTCAGCCTTGAACAGGCCGACGCCATGCGCCGGGCGGCGAGCACTGCCGGGGTGGTGACGCGGGTCGGTTACAACTATCAGCACAACCCCATGATCGGCCTGGCGCGGCAGATGATTGCCAACGGCGAGCTGGGCGAGATCATCAGTTTCCAGGGGGAATTCAGCGAAGACTTTATGGCCGACCCGCAGTCGCCGTGGTCATGGCGCTGCGAAGTCGAACATGCCGGCGGCGCCCTGGCGGACCTGGGCAGCCACTTGTTGTCGATGGCGCGTTATCTGGTGGGCGACGTCGTCAGCGTGTGCGCCGACACCCAGACCGTCCACGGCCAGCGCCCTGCGGTCAGCGGCAGCGCCGAACGCAAGGCCATCGCGGTGGACGATCAGGTGCATGCCCTGTTGCGCTTCGCCAATGGCGCGCGCGGCACAGTGAGCAGCAGTTGGCTCAAACACGGTTATAAGAACCACCTGAGTTTTGAGATCAGCGGCACACAGGGCACATTGGCGTTCGATCAGGAGCGTTTGAATGAACTGCGCCTGTACCGCGTCGGCCAGGACGGTTTCCAGCGCCTGCTGGCCGGCCCCGCCCTGCCCGGTTACGCGGCCTTCAGCCCGGCGGCGGGGCATCAACTGGGCTACAACGAATTGAAAACCCTGGAAGTGCAGGAGCTGATCATGGCGGTGGCCGGCCAGGGCGCGGACGGCACTGACTTTGAAGCGGCGTGGGCCGTGGAGCGGCTGGCGACAGCGATTCGCCTGGCGGCCCGCGAGGAACGCTGGGTCAACGTGAGCGCGGTCTGACACTCCACGCAAATCCTAAAGGCTGACAAATAATTCTGTGGTGAGCCGGCTTGCCCTGCGCTGGGCTGCGAAGTGGCCCCACACCCAGGCACCTCGGAGAGTCAGCTGAAACCACATCGCCTGGAATGGCTATCAAAGGTGGGAGGGGGCTTGCCCCCGATAGCGGTGCATCAGCAAAAAAAGCAACAGGCTGACACTCCGCCATCGGGGGTAAGCCCCCTCCCACCTATAGATCAGCTGCATACATTTACATCAGCGAGCAGGCTTGCCCTGCGCTGGGCCGCGAAGCGGCCCCACACCCAGGCACCTCGGAGAGTCAGCTGAAACCACATCGCCTGGAATGGCTATCAAAGGTGGGAGGGGGCTTGCCCCCGATAGCGGTGCATCAGCAAAAAAAGCAACAGGCTGACACTCCGCCATCGGGGGTAAGCCCCCTCCCACCTATAGATCAGCTGCATACATTTACATCAGCGAGCAGGCTTGCCCTGCGCTGGGCCGCGAAGCGGCCCCACACCCAGGCACCTCGGAGAGTCAGCTGAAACCACATCGCCTGGAATGGCTATCAAAGGTGGGAGGGGGCTTGCCCCCGATAGCGGTGCATCAGCTAAAAAATACACAGGCTGACTCCACCATCGGGGGCAAGCCCCCTCCCACCTTTAGATCAGCTGCATACATTTACATCAGCGAGCAGGCTTGCCCTGCGCTGGGTCGCGAAGCGGCCCCACACCCAGGCACCTCGGCGTGTCAGCTGAAACCATATCGCCTGGAATGGCTATCAAAGGTGCGAGGGGGTTTGCCCCCGATAGCGGTGCATCAGTAAAAAAACACACCGGCTGACACTCCGCCATCGGGGGCAAGCCCCCTCCCACCTTTAGGGATGGTCTGAAGTAGCCATGTATTTCCCCGGCATACCACCTAGCGCAACTTTTAAACTCGCCAAATGATCAAAAAACAATCAATTCGACGAGTATTTCTTACGTTTTCGCCACCCGGACCC
>NZ_VFEU01000044.1 GCF_007858255.1 Pseudomonas rhodesiae
CGAACTCAGCAGTGAAACGATGCATCGCCGATGGTAGTGTGGGGTTTCCCCATGTGAGAGTAGGTCATCGTCAAGATTAAATTCCGAAACCCCAATTGCGAAAGCAGTTGGGGTTTTGTTTTGCGCGGTAAAAAAGCGTTGTAGAGCTTTTTTCCTTTCCTTCGCCGTCGATATATAGCTCCGCTACAACGTCATGAGGAACTGATTGTCTCGTGACAAAACACCATTGCGTACCGTTGAAGAAATCGATGCAAAGCGTCTCTGCATTTTTGGTAAGGTGCAGCTCATTTTCAAAGGGACTTATCTTCATTCGCAGGACGCGGCAACGATCTTTTTCAAAGAGATGCTGTAGAAATGCCTGAAGTGATACCGATCAAGGACCACGAGAAAGAGAATCGCCTGGTCAACAAACGCCTGCTTGCCTGTGCGCTGTTGGTCATTGGCATTACCTGTGCCCTGGTGGGCCGTATGTATTTTTTGCAGGTGGTGCAGTTTGACTATCACTCTACGATCTCCGAAAACAATCGCGTCCACGTCCTGCCTATCACTCCCACCCGTGGGCTGATCTATGACCGCAACGGTGTAGTGCTTGCCGACAACCGCCCCAGCTATAACCTGACGATCACCCGCGAGCGCACCACAGACCTTAAAGGTGAGCTGGACACGATCATCGATTTGCTGCATTTGCCTACCGAAGATCGTGGATTGTTCGACAAGGCTCTCAAGCAGGCACGCCACCCATTTGTTCCTGTGACCTTATTTTACGAACTCACCGAGGAACAGATCGCAGTGCTGGCTGTGAATGAGTTCCGCCTGCCCGGAGTTGATGTAGAACCCCAATTCGTTCGGCATTACCCTCTGGGTCCGCATTTTGCTCATTCGATTGGTTACGTAGGACGGATCAACGAGAAGGAGTCGAAAGTCATCGACTCGGTGGAATACCGTGGCACCCAGTCGATCGGTAAAACTGGGATCGAGCGCTTCTACGAGTCCGAGCTGCATGGTCATGTGGGTTACGAAGAGGTTGAGACGAATGCTCAGGGCCGGGTGCTTCGCGTACTCAAGCACACCGACCCGGTCCCTGGAAAAAATATTGTCCTGAGCCTTGACGTCAAACTTCAGGAAGCAGCAGAGCAAGCCTTGGGGGATCGCCGTGGTTCGGTGGTTGCTCTCGATCCGCAAACCGGCGAAGTACTGGCCATGGTCAGCAAGCCAAGTTTCGATCCGAACCTCTTCGTCACCGGCATCAGTTTCAAGGAATATGCCGCACTGCACGACTCTATCGACCGGCCTCTGTTCAACCGTGTCCTTCGGGGCCTGTATGCGCCAGGCTCAACCATCAAGCCCGAGGTGGCCATTGCCGGCCTCGACAGCGGTGTCGTCACTGCCCAAACCCGCGTGTTCGACCCTGGTTACTACCAGCTACCGGACTTTGACCACAAATACCGCAACTGGAACCATAGTGGCGACGGTTGGGTGGATATGGACACGGCCATCATGCGTTCCAATGACACCTACTTTTACGACTTGGCCCATAAGCTGGGGATCGATCGCCTGCATGACTACCTGGCTGAATTCGGCCTGGGCCAGAAAGTGTCCCTGGATATGTTCGAAGAATCAGCCGGGCTGATGCCATCCCAGGCTTGGAAGCGTGCTACACGACGCCAGCCGTGGTTCCCCGGTGAGACGGTGATCCTCGGCATCGGCCAGGGCTATATGCAAGTCACCCCGTTGCAACTGGCTCAGGCTACCGCTTTGATCGCCAATAAGGGCGTATGGAACCGACCACACTTGGCCAAGACCATCAATGGTGTGCCGCCAGTAGACGAAAACCCCATGCCCAACGTGGTCCTTAAGGACCCGCGCGAATGGGAGCAGGTTAACCATGGTATGCAACTGGTTATGCACGACCCACGCGGCATCGCGCGGGCGGCCGCGCAAGGTGCGCAGTATCGAATCGCTGGCAAGAGTGGTACCGCGCAGGTTGTGGCGATCAAACAGGGTGAGCGCTACAACCGCGAGAAAACGCGGGAGCGTCATCGTGATAACGCCTTGTTTGTCGGCTTTGCCCCGGCCGAGCATCCAAAAATTGTTATTTCGGTCATGATCGAAAACGGCGAGGCCGGAGGCCGTGTGGCAGGGCCTGTGGTGCGGCAGATCATGGATGCTTGGTTACTCGACCAAGAAGGACACCTTAAACCGCAATATGCGACACCTGCTAAAGCGCCTGGAGATCCTCACGTTTGAGTCATGGTTTCCATTCATTCCAGCTCTCTACGCCCTCGTAGACCAGCCATGGTTTAGCCTGGGCGGTCCAGATGTGCGAGGTTGGCCGGACGCCGGGATCATCGTCCAGCGTCGCCACTCGCACAATGACATGGGGCTGGTGTTCTCGCTCTGCGATCAAATGAGAGCCGCAGCGTGAGCAGAAATGCCTGAACTTGCCCGGCGAAGACTCGAAGGAGGCCAGCAGTTCTTCCCCTTGCATCCAGCGAAAGTGCTCACGCATCACCCCGGCGGTGGTAACAAACGGTGCCGCATGCACCTTGCGGCAGCTGTCGCAGTGGCTGACAGGCATGTCCAGGCGGCAAACTTGATAGCGCACCGCTTTACAAAAGCAACTTCCGTTGAGTGGGTCAGTCATAAGGTAGGGTCAGGTCATGGACGGGTCATCATCATTGCTTACAACTCCAGGTTGCGCATTGTTTGATGTCACCTACGGTCAATGGAGGAGGTGACTTATGCACGTATTAGATCGCATCGAGCGAAAAATCCTGCTCAACGCTTCACGTAAAAAAGTCTGGGATGCGCTGACAGATGCCGAGCAATTCGGCCAATGGTTTGGCATTGCTCTCAAGGGCAAGGCTTTTGCCGAGGGGGAGACCGTTGAGGCGCCGATCACTTACCCCGGTTATGAGCATGTGATCTGGAAGGCCAGGATCGAACGCATACTGCCCCAGACCCTGTTCTCGTTCCGTTGGCATCCATTCGCGGTCGACGACACGATCGACTATGACAAGGAAAACCCGACCCTGGTGGAGTTCACTATCGAGGACCATGCGCCCGGTATTCTTCTGCGGGTGGTTGAGTCAGGTTTCAACGAAATTCCCGATGCCCGTCGCCAGAAGGCGTTCAAGATGAATTCCCGAGGCTGGGACGAGCAAATGGGCAACATCGAGAACTTCCTCAAATGATGCCCAATGTGTATTTACCATCGGAAACTGTCTGACAAGGAGAGTGCCATGTCTGGCCAACGTCATTACCTCGGATTCATGCCGCCCTACATTCTTAATCGCCTGATTGATCATGGCTCGGAATGGCAGCGTTCGCGCGCATTGAAAACCCTGACGCACGTCCGTCAGTTTTTGCCCGCGACCGCTCGCCAGTCCCAGGCGTCCGTGGCCGAGGCCCATCAGCCCGGTCAACTGCAGCGCAATATTTACGATGCTCAACACTTGACCGTGCTGCCGGGCGCGCTGGTTCGGGTCGAAGGTCAGCGTGCCAGCGGCGATGTCGCCGTAGATGAGGCGTACGATGCCTTGGGTGCCACCCATGACTTTTTCTGGCAGGTCTATGGTCGAGACTCTATCGACAACCGGGGCTTTGCGTTGGCCGGCACCGCGCACTACGGAGAGGGCTATGAGAATGCGTTCTGGAATGGTGCGCAAATGGTGTTTGGCGACGGCGATGGCGAGGTGTTCCAGCGGTTTACGCGCTCGCTCGACGTGGTGGCGCACGAACTCACCCACGGTGTCATCGAAAGCGAAGCGGGCCTGGTCTATCGCAATCAATCCGGTGCACTCAACGAGTCGATTTCCGATGTGTTCGGTGTGCTTACGCGTCAGTACGTCCTGAAGCAAACCGCAGAGCAGGCCGACTGGCTGATCGGCGCCGACCTGCTGACCGACAAGGTCAAAGGTAAAGGCCTGCGCTCGATGTCCCACCCTGGCACCGCCTATGATGATCCTGTGCTCGGTAAAGATCCGCAGCCTGCGCACATGGACGATTTCATCAATACCCAAGACGACAATGGCGGTGTGCACCTCAACTCCGGTATTCCCAATCGCGCGTTCTACCTGGTCGCCATAGCACTTGGCGGTTCGGCCTGGGAGCGGGCTGGCCAAATCTGGTATGACACCCTCTGCGACAAAAACTTGGACAACGACGCTAACTTTCAGGCCTTTGCTACTCTGACCGTACAACATGCCCACCAACGTTTCGGCACTGAAGCGGCTGATGCTGTGCGTAAAGCCTGGGAGGAGGTTGGCGTCGGTCTAGCAGGAGAATCACCCAATGAAAGAACTTCCGGCCTTGGGTAACGACGCCACCGTGCGCCTGTCCCGTCAGGGCGGCCAGGTGACAACTATGACCCGGCCGCGTGAAATCGAATTTGCTCAGTGCAATGTCGACGAGCGTGAGCAAATCTGCAATGTGCTGAACCGTTGCCTGCCGCAAACGTCGACGGACGTAGGCCGGGGCGATCAGCGCTTCTATCAGATTGAAGTTCGCTATCGCTCGGACAATCGTGATGATCAACTGCGTTTTACGGTACCGGAAGACCAGGCCTCGGAAGAGCTGAAGCGTTTATGGGACAAAGGCCAGGTGTAATACCTGTTCTGCGTGAGTATTACTTTTCGCCCTGAAGCTCGCGCCGCGTAGAATCACCGGCTCAAAGCGATTTCTGAGGTGCGGTACGGTGGATTTACAGCAGGGTTTTGTCCTGACCCGGCATTGGCGCGATACCCCGGCGGGCACGGAGGTCAGCTTCTGGCTGGCCACCGACCAAGGGCCACGGTATATCCGTCTACCCGTGCAGACCTCCGTGATGTTTATCCCTGAAGCCCATCGCAAGCCGTTGGATTGGCTGCTCAAGGGGGAGCGCGATGTCGAGTTGCGCCCGCTGCAGCTGTGTGACTTCCATCACCGCCCCGTCCTCGGTCTGTATACCCGCCAGCATCGCCAGTTGATGGACCTGGAAAAACGCTTGCGTGCCGCGGGCGTTGATGTGTACGAGGGCGACGTACGGCCTCCTGAGCGCTACATGATGGAGCGTTTCATCACTGCGCCCGTGTGGTTCGGTGGTACGCCGCAGGCCACGGGCGTGCTGTCGGACGCCCAGATGAAACCCGCGCCGGACTACCGCCCGCCGCTCAGGCTGGTGTCCCTGGATATCGAGACCACCGCCCAGGGCGACCTGTATTCCATTGCCCTGGAAGGCTGCGGCGAGCGCCAGGTGTATATGCTCGGGCCGCCCAACAGCAGCGGCGCCGTGGACTTCAAGCTCGACTATTGCGACAGCCGCGCTCAGTTGCTCGAACGTCTCAATGAGTGGCTGGCCGTCCATGACCCCGACGCCATCATCGGCTGGAACGTGGTGCAGTTCGACCTGCGGGTGCTCCATGAGCACGCCCAGCGCCTCAATGTGCCCTTGCTGCTCGGGCGCGGTGAAGAGGCCATGAGCTGGCGTGAGCATGGCAGTCGCAATCATTACTTTGCGGCAGCGCCGGGGCGTTTGATCATCGACGGCATCGAAGCACTGCGCTCAGCGACCTGGAGTTTCGAATCCTTCAGTCTGGAACACGTTGCGCAGACCTTGCTGGGCGAAGGCAAGGATATTTCTACGCCGTACCAGCGCATGGACGAAATCAACCGCATGTTCGCCGAGGACAAGCCCGCCCTGGCGCGCTACAACCTCAAGGACTGCGAGCTGGTCACGCGGATTTTCGAGAAGACCGAACTGCTCAAGTTCCTGCTGGAGCGCGCCAGTGTCACCGGGCTACCGGCTGACCGCAGCGGCGGCTCCGTCGCCGCGTTTACCCACCTCTACATGCCGCTGATGCACCGCGCAGGCTTCGTCGCGCCGAACCTGGGCGATAAGCCGCCCCAGGCCAGCCCTGGCGGTTTCGTCATGGACTCACGCCCCGGCCTCTACGAGTCGGTGCTGGTGCTGGATTACAAAAGCCTGTACCCGTCGATCATTCGCAGTTTCCTGATCGACCCCGTGGGCCTGATCGAAGGCCTCAAACACCCCGATGACCGCGAATCGGTGGAAGGTTTTCGCGGTGCTCGGTTTTCCCGCACGCGCCATTGTCTGCCGTCGATTGTCGCGCGCGTGGCCGAAGGGCGTGAAGCGGCCAAGCGCGAACACAACGCACCGCTGTCCCAGGCCCTGAAAATCATCATGAACGCCTTCTATGGCGTGCTCGGCTCCAGCGGCTGTCGGTTCTTCGACACGCGTCTGGCCTCCTCGATCACCCTGCGCGGTCACCAGATCATGCGCCAGACCCGCCAATTGGTTGAGGCCCAGGGCTATGAGGTGATCTACGGCGACACCGACTCCACCTTCGTGTGGCTCGGCCGTGCGCATTCCCAGGAGGATGCCAGCCGCATCGGCCAAGCGCTGGTCACGCATGTCAACGATTGGTGGCGCGAGCACCTGAGCACCGAGTTCGGTTTGCAGAGCGCCCTGGAGTTGCAATACGAAACCCACTTCACGCGCTTTCTGATGCCTACCATTCGCGGCGCGGAGGAGGGCAGCAAGAAGCGCTACGCCGGCCTGGTCGTGCGCAGCGATGGTCACGAAGAGATGATCTACAAGGGCCTTGAGACCGTGCGCAGTGACTGGTCGCCCCTGGCGCGACAGTTCCAGCAAGAGCTTTACCGCCTCATCTTTGACCGCAGGCCGCACCAAGCGTACATCCGCGATTATGTGCGTCGAACCTTGAACGGCGAACTCGACGAGTTGCTGGTCTACCGTAAACGCCTGCGCCGCCGCCTGGACGATTACGAACGCAACGTCCCGCCCCATGTGCGAGCGGCGCGTTTGGCAGACGATTACAACGACCGCCTGGGTAGGCCGCGCCAGTACCAGCGTGGCGGCTGGATCAGCTATGTGATCAGCGTCAACGGGCCTGAACCGCTGGAAGTGCGCCAGGCGCCGATTGACTACGATCACTATGTCACCCGCCAATTGCAGCCGGTGGCCGACGCGATTCTGCCGTTCGTAAATGATGATTTCAGCACGTTGGTCGGCGGGCAGCTGGGGCTGTTCTAAAACACTTGCGATGCACGGTCGGGCGTGTGCACGCTTGGGGCTCATCGCCATTAAGGAGAGGCCATGATGTATACGCTCTACGGCACCGACGAATCCGGCTCATGCATGATCGAAATCGCCTTGCAGCGTTGTGCAGTACCGTGGCGTCGGGTGGACGCCAGCTCCTGGCACGACGGCGAAGGCAGCGAGGCCCTGGCGCGTATCAACCCGCTTAAACAGATCCCGACGCTGGTGATGCCCGATGGTCAGGTACTGACGGAGAGCGCCGCCATCCTGATTCACCTCGGCCTGGCATTCCCCGACGCGCACCTGCTGAGCGGCGACCGCGCGCAGATCATCCGGGGCCTGGTTTATATCGCGGCCAATTGCTACTCGGCGATCGGCATCATCGATTACCCGCAGCGCTGGTTGGGCGAGGCGCCGGAGGCGGTGCAAGCGCAACTGGTCTGTGGCACACGCCGTTATCTGCATCAAGCCTGGGTGGTATTCGCCGAACAGTTTGCCGAGCAGTTGTTTGCCGACAACGGTGAGCCCAATGCTCTGGGCATCATGGCGGCGGCGGTGTCGCGCTGGGACGCGGCGCGGGAGGCGTTGAGCGCCGTGGCGCCAGGCTTTGCGCACACCCTGGCGCGTGTGGATGCCGACCCTGGCGTGGCGCCCGTGTTCGCCCGGCATTGGCCGCAATGGACGGTGTCGTGATGATTCTGCAATCAGGCGAAACAATCCCTGCGACCCCGCTCAACCCCTTGCGTCACGGGCGTCCTGACCTACTCTTTCTCAAAGTGCCGTAGGAATCATCCTTGAATTTGACTGTCGCAGACATGAAACTCAAGAACCCTGCATGGAATTCAAAGGAGGTGCGCATGCTCATCCGGTCGCTGACCCTGGCTACCTTGATGGCGTTTACGGGGCCGCTGTTGGCGGCTGAGGATATCAACCCGCTCAAGCAGGATTTGGGCAAGGCCCGGCCGCTGGTGGTGGTGGAGCTTGATTCCGGTAACGATACGTTGGCCAAACTCAAGAAAGAGTTGGACGAGCCGGCTATCAAGCAGTCCTTTGAAGAACGCAGCATGGTGTTCTACACCGTCAAGTTCGGCAGTATCGGAGCTGAAGGTGAGAAGTTCGCCAAAGACCCGAAAGACAACAAGAAACTCACCCCGCCGGAAACCAACGCATTGATCCGCGCCCTCAAGCTCGGTGCCGGCAGCGGCACCAAAGTGATTCTGGTGGGCAAGGACGGTGAGAAGAAGCTCGAAAAGACCGTGCCGCCGGACACCCTCGACCTCAAGGAATTCTTCAGCACCATCGATCAGATGCCCATGGCGGAAAAAGAAGCCGCGGCGGCTCCTGAACCCCAACCTGCGGCGCCTGCCCCGGCTCCGGCCAAGGGCGCCAAGCCTGCTAAACCCGGTAGCAAACCCGCGGTGCAACCATTGGATGATTGATGTCGGCAGGAGCGAGCGTGCTCGCTCCAACCGCTATGCCCGCTGTTTGCGCAGCGGAAACGGAAAATAGAAGAACCGCAGGAACGCCACGCGCTTGATCACCTCCCCAATCAACAACGGCGCGATCACCGCCACCCCAAACCCGATACACGCCGCGACGAATTCATGCAGCCCCAGGCGCACCAGCAGGTCGACCGTCTTGTGCTGGATCTCGCCATGGAAGATCAGCAGGATCAATGTGGACTGACCGATGTAGGTCATCGCCCGCGTGAGCAGGGGCGACACCATGATCACCTTCGCCAAAGCCCAGCACAGGTACACGCCGATCAGCGCCAGCAGGCTGGTCCACAGCCAGTGGTCGTAGCGACGTTGCGCCAGGTCCATGGTGGCGTGGCTGTAGAGGAACACCGCGGCGAACAGCACCACCGACACCAGCAGCGTCAGCCATGAACCGGCGTGGGTACGCAGCCAGTCGCGCAACAGGTAGCCATACACGAAACAGGCGCTGCTGATCAGCGTGATGTCGAGGCTGAAGGGTAAGCCGGGCAGCACCCACGTGTGCTCGCCGAGCGTCACCGGCAGTTGCCAGAACCACGGCAGCATCCAGATGCCCAGCAGCAGCGGTACGATCATCGCCGCGCAACTCACCGCCAGCGGTAAACGTTGAATCAGCCGCAGCAGCACCCAACTGAACAGAATCGCCACCCAGAAGTGCGGCAAAAACCACAGCGCCTGCCACGGGATTGTGCCCACCGTGGCATACAGCACGCCGCCGATATCCGGCAGTAACGGTTGGCCGCGCAGTACATCGCGCACGATCACATACACCAGCATGGTGAAGAAAAACGGTTTGAGCAGACCATCGGCCTTGCGCAGCGCCATCTCCACAAACGGCTGTTCCGGCTTGAAAAGCACCCCGGACAGAAAGAAAAACAATGGCAGCACAAACGACGCCAGGACCGGATACAGCAGATCGGGCGAGGTGGCGACGAACCAACTGTGGGCATACACGATCACCAGGATGCCGATGCCTTTGGCGATGTCCATTTGAATCCAGCGATGTTTCACCTCAATGCTCCCATTCGATCAAGCCCAATCTCACGCTTTACGCCACGGCTTGAGCCACAGTCCCATGCCCATCAACACCACGGCGCCGGCCAGTGTGCTTAGCCCCAACTGCAGCCACACGCCCTGCACCGGGAACAGCACCAGGGCCCCCAGGCCCAGTGCCAATGCGCTGAGCAGCCAGTGGCGCATCCACGGTACGGCGCCGAGCAAGCCCTGGCGCTGCATCAGCAGCAGCGCGGTGCAGATCACCCCGGCCAGTGCGGCCAAGGGGATGCCCGCCAGGCCAAACACGAAGGGCAGGGCGCCCAGCAACAGCACATTGACCAGGCTGCCCAGCAGCTCGCAGCGCAGCGGCTGGCGTGTGTCGCCGGCAGCGTAGGCGTAGCGTGCGAGCAAGGCGTTCCAGGCGCCGAACACTAGCGGCACGGCAAACCAAGCCAGCAGCAGCGGCAGTGGCGAATCCATCGCATGCTTGGGCAGCAGCAGCGTCACCAGGCTCGGCGCGGCAGCCACCAGGCCGACGCCGGCGGGCAGGGTCAGCACGCTGGCGGTCTCCAGGCCGCGCTTGAGCAAGGCCAGGCGCTCATCGCCCTGACGCCGGCTCATCATGCCCAGCAGCACCTGGTTGAGGCTCATCAGTGCAATCAGCGGCAGGTTCATCAGCTTGCGCGCCAGGTTCACCCAGGTCACCGCGCCTTCCCCCAGCAGCGATGCCACCAGGCGTTCGATCAAGGCCAGGCCCTGGCTGGCGCCGTTGCTCAGCAACAGCGGGCCGATGCGCTGGCCCAGTTCGCGTAAAGGCGCAAGCCTCAGTTGCCAGCGCCATGGGCGCCAGCCCTGACGCCAGATCGATGGCAACAACGCCAGCGGCATCAACAGGCTGCCGACCAGGCACGCCAAGGCCAACGACTGCGGCTGCGTGGCGCTGCCCGCGAGAGCGAGGTAGGCCACCGGCGGCAGGTTGAACAGCAACGACCCCAGGCCCGCCAGCACAAAGCGTTCGTTGGCTTGCAACGGGATACTGAACAAGGCGTGCAGCAGCAACCCCGGCACGCACCAGGCAACGATCTGCAAATTATTGCCAGCCAGGGCGGCGGCACCGGCGGCCAGCCCTGGCCCCAGTATTTGCACCAGCCACGGCGCCAACAGCGTCAGCAGCAGACTGGTCAGCAGTGCAATCAGCAGCAAGGCCGGAAACAACACCGCCAGCCAATCCGCTCGCTCGCCGTCTTTGCGCGCCAGGAACAGTGGCAGGGCGGCGGCACTCAGCACGCCCCCGGCCAGGGACATGCGCAACGCTTCGGGCAGGAACAACGCGATCAGGAACGCATCGCTACGTTCGCCGGCGCCCCACGCCGCCACCAGCAGCCATTCGCGCGCAAACCCCAGGCACAAGCCCAAGAGGGTCGCCACGGTCAGCCATGCGGCGGAGCCGAGCATCAGGAGTGGGCGCCATCAAGCAGCGGCTTGCCGTAAGCCACACGCTTGACCTGCGGCACGCGCGCCGGAAACAGCCGCCGCGCCTCCAGTACATTGATCCCCACCATCAGCCAGAACAGCGCCACCATCACCACCGCAAAACTGAAGTAGTGATCGAACAAGCCGCTGACCAGCGCCGCCAGGATCCCGGCCGTGCTGCCCAGCCACAGGGCATTGTCCTTGGTCAGGCGGATCGGGCCTTTGTCCGGGCGCGCTTCACGCCACCAGCGCACGGTCACCGCGACGAACAGCAGCATGCCCACCAGACCGATCTTGTAGATGTAATTGAGCCATAGGTTGGAGATCCCCAGCAGGTGCGAACCGGGCACCGGTGGGTCGGCCTTGAACCCGATACCCAGGGGATACGCCGCCACCGCCTGCGGGAACATGCGGTACTCGTCGAAGCGTACCTCCGTACTGGCATTGCTCGACGAAAAGATGGTTGCCAGGCGATCCTGCAACGGCGGATAGGCCAGCACCAGCGCTACTGTCAGCGCGGCGCCGATCATCAGCAGGCGCCCGGTGTACGGCACTCGCCGCGTGGCCATCCAGATCAAAACCAACGCCAGGCTGACCATCGCGCCACGGCTGCTGGCCAGCAGCAGCGCCGCCGCGCCGAGGCACGCCACGCCCAGGCCGAGGGCGCGTTTCCAGCCTTGTTCGGTCATGCCGAAGCAGAATGCCAGCGGCAACAGCAAGGCCATGATCCCGCCGATGGCATTCGGGTGGGTCCAGGGCGAACCCATACGCGACGACATGGCTTCCAGCCCGAACTTGAGCATGTCGAAGTTGGCGTAGTTGAACATCGCCAGGATCGGCGCAATGCCGGCACCGGAGCGGGTGCGCACGAACACGGCGATGGACAGTAGCAACATCGCCAGGGTGCCCAGCAGCAGAGCGATCACCAAGGCTTCGCGGTGTTTGCGCTGCACCAGCAGTTTGGCGGCGAGAAATACCCCCGACAGGTTCAGCAACCAGCGCAGCCAATTGGCTACGCCACTGGTGTCGGCCTGGATGGTGACCTGGCCGACGATAAACGGAAACACGCTGAACAGCATCAGCCACAGCAGCATCTGGTCGGTCGGCCGCGACGCGAGGCTCGGCGTGGCGGGCAGGCGCGCCAGCAAGCTGTGCCACAGGATCGCGCCCCAGGTCAGGGCCAGGATCGCTTCGCTGACCGTACTGCGGATGCCCAGATTGACGGTGGAGTACGGCATGAACGTCGCCAGCCCCGCAAACAGCAGCAAGCCCCATAACGGGAAGCGCAAAATGGTCACCATGCCCGCCAGGCCGATCACCGCCAGGAATGCCTTGGCCGGTGACAGCAACAAGGCCAGGGCACCAAACAGCAGGCCGAAAAGGATCGCGACGAGGCTTGCCAGATTCACTCTCACTTCAGTTCCTCAATCAGGTCGGCCAAGCGCTGGCGATAGGCCTGGTGATTGAAGCGCTCGGCCCACAGGCGGCGTTGCTCCGCTGAATCCTCAGCGGGCCGTTGGCTCAGGCTGAGCATCAACTGCACCAGCGCCGGGCCGTCGGAGGGGGAGAAACGCGGTGCGGTCGGCGGCGTGATTTCATCCAGCGAGGTACCGCTGGCCACCGCCACCGGCGTGCCGACGCTCAGCGCTTCGATCACCGGCAGGCCGAAGCCCTCGGCGTATGAGGGTTGCCATAGGCGTAAGGCGTGGCGGTACAGCGCGTGCAGCTCGCCATCCGACACGCCGCTCAAGGCTCTAATGCCGGGCAGGCTACGCTGGGCCTCGGGCAAATGATCGAGGCTGCCCACCAGCACCAGTTCCGGCACTGCGGGTGATTGGCGTCGCGCCTGCTGCCATGCGTCCACCAAAAATGGCACGTTTTTGCGCAGCTCGCGGGTGCCAACCAGCAACCAATAGCGCGCGGGCAACTGGCGCGCCGTGAGGTCGGCGGCCAGCGTGGAAAACCCGTCGACCTGATTGGGCAGCACGCGGATCTTGCCCGTAGCCTTGGGAAACAGCCGCGCGGTTTCGTCGGCGCTATATTGCGAGGGGGTCCACACCCGATCGGCGCTATGCACCGCATAGGTGATCGACAGGCGATCGCTGGTCTTGTAGATCAGCGCCTTGAGGCGGTTGGCGTGGTAGTTCTGCAGGGTGATCTGGAACAGGTCATGCAGCAGCACCACGGTACGCAAACCCGGTGGTTTGGGCGGCAGCGGCAGGCCCATATTGAACGTGCTGATATACAGGTCGATGTGCTGCTCGCGTAGCGCCCTCGGCAGAAAACCGGCTTCGAAGCGCAGGCGATTGTGTGGCTGGTGCATGGCGGTTTTTGCGCAGCCCCAGGCCGGGCAGTGGGCCTGCAAGCGCGCTTCGTCGCCCAGGGGCGCCACGGTGAACCGTTCGAGTTCGAGGCCCGGCAGGCTGTACAGTGCGCTTTCCAGCGCATACACCTGGCGGCTGATGCCCGATTGCGGCGATGTACCAACGGTGCGGTAATCCAGGCCTATACGCATGCGGGTGCCTCGTGCGGGTGCGGCAACAGCGTGGCATAGACACGCTCCAGCTGGCTGGCGGCAACGCTCCAATCATGGGCGCGGCGTACATAGGCGCGGCCGGCGTCGCCCATCGCGGCGGCGGCCTCCGGGTGCTGCAGCAGGCGCACCACCGCATCCGCCAGGCCGGCCGCGCTTTGCCCGCCGAGGTAGTCCAGACCTTCCACCAAATCCAGCCCCGACACACCTTGCTCGGTGCTCGCCAAGGGCAGGCCGGCGGCCAGGGCTTCGAGTACCTTGAGCTTAGAACCGCCACCGTGGCGCAGCGGCGCGAGGAACACCGAACAGCTCGATTGCAGGTGCAGCAGGTTCGGCACAAAGCCTTGCCATTCGATGCGCGAGTCCGGCCAGCGCGCGCGCCAACTGCCAGGCATGCCGAAGCCGCACACGCTCATGCGCGCCTCGGGGCAACGCTCCCAGACCTTGGGCAGAATCTCGTCCAGCGCCCACTCGATGGCATCCACATTCGGCGCATATTCGTAGTTGCCCAGGAACAACACGCGCTGGGTCGAAGGGTCGGGATGGGCGCCAGCAAAGTGGCCGCAGTCCACACCATTGACCACTACCGCCACCGGTTTGCCGGCGATGCCTTCCAGCACCTGGGCATCGCTGGGGGTAACGGCCACCACTTGGGCGGCCTGGCGCATCACCCGCTGCTCCCAACGCTGATAGCGCCATTGGTCGTAGCGGATGAAGGGCAGCGACCAGCGCGGCAGACGGTGGTAGGTCGCGGCGCCGAGGGCCGATTCCACATTGTGTTCGGTCAGCACAAAAGGCTGGGACAGTCGAGCCAACGTCTGCTCGTAGGGCTCAAAGGTATAGGAATGCTCGATCTGCACCACGTCCCACGGCTCTTTCAGCAATTGCTCGAAGCGCTTTTGCAGCGGCCCCGACAAGCCGTTGACGCTGGCCAGCAACGGGTAGGGCGC
Organism: Pseudomonas rhodesiae; assembly: GCF_007858255.1. Taxonomy (GTDB): domain Bacteria; phylum Pseudomonadota; class Gammaproteobacteria; order Pseudomonadales; family Pseudomonadaceae; genus Aquipseudomonas; species Aquipseudomonas rhodesiae. Next base: position 14,509 of record NZ_VFEU01000044.1, read on the forward strand.
GAACAATCCGGCCACCAAGGTCTTGAGGCTGCGCAGCGGGCGGCGCGGCAGAATGATCACCTGTTCGAGAAACGTCTCCAGCATTTGGCGGTCGGCGGGCGCCACCGGGTGTTTGTCGTGCAGCAGCAAGGTGATCCGATGCCCGCGCGCGGCCAGGCTGCGCAGCAGGTGGAACTGGCGCGTCTTGCCGCCGCTGGTGGCTGGCCAGGGCGAGTAGGGCAGGATCCATAAAATGCGCATGGCCGTTTCTAGTCCCATAACAGAATTTGCAGGTTCGGTTTGACCGCTACGGTCAGCCCTTGTGTGCCGCTGACCGGGGTTTGCGTGCCGCGCAACGGGTCATACAGGGTGGCGCGGGCCAAACCGGGCAAGTGCGCGTTACCGCCCTTGGCCGACCAGAAGAACCATAGCTTGCGCCCGTCCGCGCGGGTCCAGCCGATGCTGAACAGGCCGTCGGGCAGGCGGTCGGCGTTGGGCGGGTCGGCGGGAGTGAGCGTGGGCCCGCTGACGTCAAGGAAGTTTTTCAGCGCGGTGTAGACCGGCTTGGGGTTGGCGTCGATGTCCAGCAAGCCGTAGGACTGATCGCGCACGCTGGCGCGTTGGTCGAGGTCGCTGAGGGTGAACAGGAAAATCCTGTCGTAGTCCAGCGCGCTCATCAGGGCCAGGCGCCGCACCACGTAATCGGCCTGAGTTTGCGCAGAGATAAGGTCCTGCGCGTCCTTGGGCCCTTTGTACGTCGACCAGCCCCACTCGGTACTCCACAAGGTCTGGACACCACTGTTGCGCAGGGTCTGGTTGAGCTGGGTGGTCTTGGCGACAAAGTCCAGGTTGGCCGTGTCGTTGCCTTCGGGCAACTGGGTGTACGGGTGGTACGAAATGACCGTGTTCAGGCTGGCCACGCCCAGCGCGCCGAGGGCGTCGAGCATGGACTGGCCGTTGGGCATCTCGCCGAAGAACGCCATGCCGGCGGCCACCACCGGTTTGCTCGGGTTGACCGTGCGCAGCGCCGTGGCGGTGATCGTCAGCAGCCTGGCATACCCGGCCGGGTCGGCCACCGGGCGCCAGAAGCCCAGCAGGTTCGGCTCGTTCCACACTTGCCAGGCGTTAACGCTGGGGTAGCGCTGGGACAGCAACAGCATGCGGTTGGCGAATACGTTCGGGTCTTTGGGCGGGTACTGGTCCTGATAGGGCGCGCCGACCGGTGCGGTGGTTGCGAAGGGCGCGGACCCGACCAGATAGAACACCGACTTGAGTTGGTTGTCTTGCAGCTTCTGCACCAACTGATCCAGGGTCGCCACCCGGTATTGCCCCTCGACGGGCTCCAGTTGGTCCCAGTGCAAGTCCAGGCGCACCCACTCCAGACCGAGCGCCTTGAGTCGGTCGATCTGCTTTTGATAGCGCTCGGGGCTGAACCATAGGAACTGCGCGTTCACCCCGAGAAAATCCTTCCACACCACCGGCTTGCCGGCCTTGAGCACATGGCTTTCGGCATCCGCCGGACGGCCCCAGAAAAACGCCGTCAGGCTCAAGGCTGCAACGATGGCCAGGCTGGCGAGGTACGTGCGTTTACGCGCCATGGCGGGCTCCTGCGATGGCTTGACCGAACAGTTCGACGAATTTTTCCGCAGTCAGAGGCCACAAACGCTGGCGTCCGATTTCCCCGGCGCGTTCGGCCCAGTCCCGGGCCAGCAGCGGTTGACGTGCCAGCCTCAGAAGCTGCTCGCTCAGCGCGGCCACATCGCCCTCGGGATAGATCGCCCCGTTGCCGCTGGCCACTTCCTCGGCAAAGGCGCGGGCATCGGAAGTGATCGCGCCGCGCCCGCAGGCGGCGGCCCAGGACAGCGCACCACTGGTGCCACGCTGGCGCCCCAGCAGGCCGAGTTTTTTCGACTCGCGATAAGGCAACACCATTACATGGTGATCTTGGATGGTCTGAGCGATCTGCTCAGCCGGCAGGTTCAGTTGCCAGTCGACGGCATCGGCCAGGCCCAGTGCGACGATCTGAGCGTTGAGCTGTTCCAGGTAGTTGCCGCCCGCGCCGAAAGCCATCTCCGGCGCGGTGCCGCCGGCCAGTGTCAGGCGCACCCGTTCGCGCAACTGCGGGTCTTGTTTGAATACGTCCGCCAGCGCCTGAACCAGGTCTTCGATGCCCTTGCCGCGGTAGATAAACCCAAAGTACAGCAGGCGCAGGGGCTCCAGCGGCGGCAGTGCAACCGGGTCGATGGCCAGGTTGGCATGGTTGATCACCGCCACTTTGCCGGCGGGCAATTGCATGCGCTGGCTCAGGCACCCCGCGCCCAGGCGCGTAAGGGTAACCAGACGCGTCAGGCTTTGGGCCACCTGACGTTCTTCGCGCAGGGTCAAGGGATCGGTCAGCACCACGGCCGCCTGAGGCATCGGGCTGGGCAGGCGCTCCACCAGATTCAACGGAAATGGCAGACGCTCGCGTCGCCAGACCATGCGCTCCGGGTCGTGTACGGTGGCGGTCAGGGGCAATCGCGGGTAGGCCTTGCGCAGTTCACGCAAGGCCAGGAATTCCCCCAGGCGTCCGCCGCCCAGCTCGGCGTGGACCAGGTCCACGGTGTGCCAATCAAAGGCGCTGATGGCCGACCTGATTGCATCGCTGTTGCCCGCCACGCCCGCCAGCGGGGTCAGCACCGTCACGCCACGCGCTTGGAGTGCCGTGCGGAAATGGTTCGCGTAGTCGGCGATGCCATTTTTCTCCGGCGGCAGCGGCGCGAGCAGGGCGATACGCATCAGAACGCTCCCCGGTATTTGGCGATGGTCTTGAGTACTTTGGACGGCACTTCGAACTTGCGCCGGTTGATGATGATGCCGTCGACTTTGCCGAACGCAGTGTTGAGGATCGATAGCGCATGCTCGACCACCGGCACCGTGCTCTTCTGGGCTTCCACCACCAGAGCGATCAGGTCGGCGCGGCGCAGCGCGATAAACGCATCGCGGTTGTCCAGCAGGGCCGAGGCGTCCAGCAGCACCACTTCGCCCGGCGCCGCCGGCTCAGCGCCGCCGACCCGTACGTTGATGCCGTTTTCATCGAGTAGCTGGCGCAATTGTTCGACCACAAAGGTCACCCCTTCGCCATGTCGCGCCGAGGTCAGGCCCAACGTCAGACCCTGTTCGGCGATGCGGTCCGGGCGCAACAGGCTGTAGAGCCGGTAGATGCTCGCATTGAACGCGTTGGTGCCTTGCGCGGTGCTGGTATCCAGTTCCGGCAGGGTGGTCCACAGCGGCAGGCCGAACTTGCGTTCCACCAATCCACCGTCGTGGATGCGCTGATCCAGCAGGTAGCACAGGTACACCACCAACAGGCCGACAACGATGGCGAACGGAACCGCCAGCACCAGCATCACCAGGGTTTTGGGGAAGATCCGCCCAGGGTTGAGGGTGGCTTCTTCGATCACCGCGATATTGCTGATCTGGCTGTTGTCCAGCTCACGGTCGATGCGCGATTTCTCCAGGTTGTCGACGTACAGCGCGTAGTTACGCTCGGTGGCGCTCAGCTCGCGGGCCAGGCGGGTCAGTTCCGGTTCAATCTCCAGGGCTTGCTTGCGTTGGCCTTCAAGGTTGGCCAGTTGCTTCTGTTGCTGGGTCAGTTGGGTGCGCAGGGCGCGATTGTTGCTCGACTCGTCCAGCAGCACCCGCTGCAAGTGGATTTCCAGGGTGTTGGGCGCGCGGTTCTCGGAGCTTTGCACCGTGTTGCTCTCGCTGGCGACCTGGGCCTGCATGGCTTTGATCGACGCATCCAGGGCTTTGACCGGCGGCGCGTTGTCAGTGTAGGTGCGCATCATGTCAGCCTTTTCCAGCAGCTTCTGGTTGAGCAGGCGGCGCAGGTCCTGCTGCTGCGGGTTGAGTGCGATCTGGCGCACCGTGGTGACTTCCTTGGGCTGGCTCTTGAGCTGGTTGCGGGTGCTCTCGATGGCGCTGTCGGACGAGGCGATCAGACGTGTGGTGTTGAACACCTCGCCACGCAGCACATTGATGCGCTCGGACAAATCCTCCAGTCGATCGGTGATGCTCGCCGCGCCGATTTGATTCAGGTGCGTAAGGATCTGCTGCTTGTAGCTGTTGATCTCGGTGGCGCTGTTGGACACCTGCCCCTCGTAGAAGGCATAGAGGCTTTTGCGCCCCAGGGCCTGGGTGCGTTCGCTGATATAGGTTTCGACCCAGTGCTTGACCACCTCCTGGGCAATCTGCGGATCGCCCCAGGTGAAGGTGATGTCCATCACCGTGGAGCCGGCGGCATGGCTGACGTCAAAGTTCTTTTCCAGGCTGGCGGCGAGGCGTTCCACCGGGGTGGTTTTTTCCACGATGCCAACGGTTTCCAGCACCACGCGCAGGCCGTCGAACACCGCGCCGATGGCGCTCTTGACGTAGTACTTGATGCGCTTCCAGGCGCCTTCCGGCGGCGGTGCGTTATTGATCACTTCCAGGTAGTGCTCGGCCACCGCGCGCACGATCGGCCGCCCGGTCAGCAGGCGCTCCTCGTCGACGATCGGGTCGCGCTGGGTGCTGGGCATGACCAGCGCCTGGCGGTTGCTGATCTCGATCGGCAGCGTCGAGTCACGCCCCGGCTTGACCAACAGGCGCGCGGTGGATTCGTACTTGGCCGGCAGCAGGAATGCCCCCAGCAAAATGATCACCAGCGCGGCAAGGGCCGCCAGTTTGAACTCGTGGCGGAAGATGAAGAACAGGCGCAGAAGATCGCGGAAAGAACGGATCTCGATCATGGGATGTCGCTCCTTTTAATTGCTGCCGCCGCTGGTGCGCGTGTAGTTGTAGCCGACGCCAATGGACTTGGTGAACGGAATCAATTGGTTCAGGTAGGTATCCACCCCCTGGATGCGTTCACCCACATTGGACTTGGGCACGAACACCACATCGCCACGTTGTAGCCGCACCGGTTTGCGCCCGTTGGGACCGGTTTTGAGCAATTGGCTGAAGTCCAGAAAGTACGCGCGGTAGGCACCCTGGGCGTCCTCGCGCAGCAACGCGACCATGCTGGCGTCGCCCGCCGGGTTGATCCCACCCGCACCGACGATGGCTTGCTCCAGGGTATTGGCCGTAGCGATCTGCACCGCCGTCGGGTTGTTTACCGCGCCGCCGACAATCACCGAGTTGGCCGGCGCCTGGTTGATATTTACTGTCACGCGCGGCTCGCGGTAGGTGGGCGCGAGTTTGTGGGTCAGCTCGGTGGCCAGCTCCGAGGGCTGGCGTCCGGCGACCTGGATCGGGCCCAGAAACGGATAGTTGATCTTGCCGTCGGTTTGCACCGTGTACAGGGTCAGCTCGTAGATGGTGCTGACGTTGAACGCCGATAGGGTGGGCATCTCGCCGGCGTCGCGCACGATGCGCAGTTGGTCGCCGATGCGGATGCGTTCCACCGCCGGCGGCAACTGCGCCAGTTGGTCGAGGGCGCGCTTGCCGTCCTCGACGGTTTTGTCATCCGGCGCCTCGATACGCGCCGGTGTATTGCAGGCGGCCAGGGCCAGCATGGCCAGGGCGAGCAGGGTTCGTTTCATCAAGGGGGACTTCCTGTGGGTCATGATGCTCACCTCCAATACCCGGGAAACATGCTGATGCGCCGCTTGAGGGACACCGGCAGGCGCCGCTCCAGGTGGCCAAGCCGGTAACCCAGCCATTTGAATGCACTGCGCACCAGCACCTCGGGCGCGCGGTGCAGCGCGCCGGCCTTGCGCAAGGCAGCCAGTTCCGCCAGCACGTAGCGCTTGCCTTCGCCGCCCGCGTCGCCGAAGGCTTGGCGGATCCACGGCTCGCGGCCGTAGAACACGCCGATATCGAAGTAGCGGTGAAACTCGTCCATGAGTGAGTAATCGTGGGAGTGATGCACCTGCGCCGTGGCGGCGTAGCGCACCTTGTAGCCATCGAGCAGCAGGCGCGCCGCGACGTAGGCGTCTTCGCTGCCGATCACATCGACGGGGAACCCACCCACGGCGTGCAGCGCGCTGCGTCGGTACACGGCAAACGAGTCGGAGCTAAAGCAGGTCTTGATCCCCAGCTCCGGCGCGTCGACCAGGCTTTTGCTGCGGCTGTGGGGCGGGTAGTTGAAGTGCCGCGACTGCGCCCCCAGCATCCCGGCGTCGGGGTGCGGTAACTGGCGCCCATAGGCGACGCCGTTGAGCGGGTCCTGCTGCAGCTCATCAAGCAGGTTGGCGAAGGTGTCGGGGGCAGCGGGAATGGCATCCTGGGTCATCACGATCAGTGCGTCGCCGCCCACTTGTTCGCTGGCCCAGCGCCGGGTGCCGCCGTGATTGAAGGTGCGCGCGTCGATCACTTCGACCCGTGCGCCGAAGGCGCGAAAGCGCGCCACGGTGTCATCGCTGGAGGCGCTGTCCACCACCAGCATCTCGTCCGGTTGCAAGGTTTGCATCGCCAGGGCCGGCAGTAACCGCGCCAAGTGGCTGGATGCGTTGCGGGTCGGGATGATCAGCGCGGTACGCATGTCATTTTTTCGCGTCGGCCGGGGCGCGGCCGTAAATGTCATCGAAGCGCACGATGTCGTCCTCGCCCAGGTACTCGCCGCTCTGCACCTCGATCATTACCAGGTCGATGATGCCGGGGTTGGTCAGCCGGTGTTTGTGCCCGGCGGGGATGTACGTGGATTCGTTGGCGTTGATCAGAAATTCCCGTTCGCCGTTGGTGATCTGCGCCGCGCCGCTGACCACCACCCAGTGCTCGCTGCGATGGTGATGCATCTGCAGCGACAGCGACGCCAGTGGCTTGACCACGATGCGCTTGATCTTGAAGCGGCTGCTTTCCTCCAGCACCGTGTAGGTGCCCCATGGCCGCGTGACGGTGCGGTGCAGGCTGTACGCCGGGTGATTTTGACGCTTGAGTTCGGCGACGATGTAACGCACATCCTGGCTGCGGTGGGCGTCGGCGATGAGCAGCGCGTCGGGGGTGTCGACAATGATCAAGTCGCGCACGCCGACCGCGCCGAGTACGCGTTTTGGCGAGTCGATGTAGCAGTTGTGTACGTCATGCAAAATCGCTTCGCCGTTAACCTGGTTGCCGTGGGCATCGTTGGGCGTGAGTTGGCGCAGCGCTTCCCATGAGCCGATATCGCTCCAGCCGATGTCGCAGGGGATCACGGCAACCTGGGCGGACCTCTCCATCAGCGCCACGTCGATGGAGATATCCGGCGCCTTGCCGAACGCCTCCGCATCCAGTTCACGCTGGCGCGAGGCGCTGTTCTGCAGGCTCTGGCTGTGTTCCAGCGCGGCGCGTGCGGCTTGCAGCACGTCGGGTGCATGGGTGGCCAGTTCATCCACCAGGGTGCTGGCCTTGAAGCAGAACATGCCGGCGTTCCACAGGTGTTTGCCACCGTCGAGGTAGGCCTGGGCGGTGGCCTGATCGGGCTTCTCGACGAAGCGTTTGACCCGGTTGCCGTGGGTGAGCGCTTCGCCTTGCTCGATATAGCCAAAGCCGGTTTCCGCGTGGTCGGGCTGGATACCGAAGGTCACCAGGAAACCGGCGTCGGCCAGTTCGCGGGCCTGAGTCACGGCTTCGGCGAACGCGACTTCATTCAGTATCAGGTGGTCCGCTGGCATCACCAGTAACTGCGCCGCATCGCCGAAATGCTCCTGCACATGCAACGCCGCCACCGCGATGGCCGCCGCCGTGTTGCGCCCGAACGGCTCCAGCAACAGGTCCAGGGGCAAGCGGGCTTTGTTCACGCTGCGGTAGTCATCGAGGGTGCGAAACAGCAGGTCGCGGTTGGTCACTGTCAGCACATTTTCCACGCCGGGCAGTTTGGCGGCGCGCTGGAAAGTTTTCTGCAACAGGCTCTGGCCGTCACGCATGCGCATGAAAGGCTTGGGCATGTTTTGTCGCGACACCGGCCACAGCCGCGTACCCGAACCACCGGAAATGATGCAGGGGATTAATCCGTTGAGGGTATTCATCAATACACTTCCTTGGTGGACAGGACGGCCGGGACCGTCATGAAAACGATGTACAGGTCAAACCACACCGACCACTTGGAGATGTATTCCAAGTCGTACTCGACACGTTTCTGGATTTTGAACAGGGTATCGGTTTCCCCCCGGTAACCGTTGATCTGCGCCCAGCCGGTGATGCCCGGTTTTACCCGATGACGGGAGCTGTATTCGCTCACCGCCACTTCGAAGGGAATGCCCGCCGCCTTGGTCGCCGTGGCATGGGGGCGCGGGCCGACCATGGACATGTTGCCCAGCAGCACATTGAACAGCTGTGGCAGCTCGTCGATGCTGGTCTTGCGGATAATGCGCCCCACACGGGTGATGCGCGGGTCTTCGCGGGTGGTCTGACGCTCGGCGGTGAAGTCGCTCTGGTCGGTGTACATCGAGCGGAACTTGAATACCCGGATCTCGTTGTCGTTGTAGCCGAAGCGGTTCTGGCGGAACAGCACAGGGCCTTTGGAGTCGAGCTTGATTGCAATCGCCGTCACCAGCATCACCGGCGACAGCGCCACCAGCGCCAGGCTGGCCAACAACACATCCTCGCAACGCTTGATCACCGGCGACCAACCGCGCAGGGGCAATTGCGAGGTGTTGAACATCAGGATGCCGCCCACGTCGGTGATGCGGCTGTGACCGTAGCGCAACGCGGCCATGTCGGGCACCAGCATCACGTTCACCGACATCTGCCGCAGGCGGTTGACCAGGCCGTGGATACGTTGCTCGGCGGCCCAGGGCAGGCAGATCATCACCTGGTTGACCTGCTCGGCGCGGATCAGCTTTTCCAGGTCGCGAGTGTTGCCCAGCAGCGGCAGGTTGCTCAGTTCCTTGGGGATGCGCTCGGTGCGGTCATCGATAAAGCCCACCAAGCCGGAGCGAATATCGCCGTTGCGCTGCAGGTGCTCGGCCACATGCACGGCGGTGTCGGTAAAGCCCAGAATCACTGTACGTTGCAGGTATTTGCCCTGGCGCATCAGGCTGCGGTACAGGCGCAGCATCAGCAGGCGTTCCAGGCAGAACAGACCGAGGCTGGCGATGTACCACGCCACCAGGTTGCGCGGGGTCAACTGCGGGAACATCTGCAGAATCTGGTACATGAACAACAGGATGCAAAACGCCGCCGACCACGCCTTGATCTTGGTTTTCAGACGCATGCGGTTGCTGAACAATTCTTCGGAGTAGATGCCCAGCGCCTGGAACAAAATGATGGTCAACGCCGCAAAGAACACCAGCAGGCCAAGGAAGTGCGTGCGCATCTCCGGGGCCATCGGGTCCAGGAAAAACACCAGCACCAACGGTGGCAAAATAGCCGACAGACCGTGGATCAATTTGACGAAAACAACAAAGAATTCAACAAAACCGGCGCGCGTTAAAAACAGGCTGTCGACGGACGACTTCTGTCGCATAAAACATCCCTCATTGCACTCCAGGCGTGTCGTTTCGGCGTTTAAGCAGCAAGCTGCATTGGCGCTGAGTTGAACAACGGCACGCTGGGTAATACGCAACTATTCAATTCAAAAGGATCAATCCAATTGAATTGAATACGCGGGGCTAAAACTAAGGAGCGTTTCCTTTAAGGATTAGTCAACGAGTTGACGATGCTGCGGAATGGCTTGTTAGAAGGGTTAAGCGCTGGAGCTTTCGGCATTTTATTGACCTTCCTTGTTCGAGACTATCGCCTTTGAATATGCTTTTGAGTGTAGGAATAAATATGAGATTTTTCCTGCTCAATGCAAAAAAACCTTTTTCGAAGGGAGGTAGGAAAGGGGGACAAAAGGTCAGGCAGGACCCACTGGAGGCCCTGCCACCGGGCGGGGAGGGTTCAGAAGTTACCTTTCAGACTGACCGTAAAATTACGCGGCTCCCCATAAAAATTGCCCCAGGAGGCAGTGCCCACCGTGTTGTAGTAGGTCTTATCGAACAGGTTGTTGCCGTTGAGTGCTACCGTCCAGGTGTCGTCCACGCGGTAGGCCACGCGTGCGTTCCACGTTGCGTAACCGGCCTGCTCCAGCTTGATGGTCTGTACGCGGTAATTGCTGCTCTGGGCATTGACTCCGGCGCCCATGCTCCATTTCGACAGCGCGCCGTCGAGGGCGTAGTCACCCCACAGACGCAGCATGTGACGGGGTACATAGGTATTGGACGCCCCACCTTCCTTGGCGGTGTCGATGTCATTCAGGGACTTGGTCTGGGTATACGTATAGCCCCCGAACACTTGCAGACGATCGAGCACTTCACCGCTGATTTCGGCCTCGACGCCCTGGGCGCGGACTTTGCCGGCGTCGGTGTAGCAATAGCCATCGGAGGAGGTCGCGCAGAAGCTGAGGTAGTCGGTTTGCGCGCCGTTTTTTTCGATGGCGCGAAATAGCGCCAGGGAGCTGTTGAGTCGCCCGTCGAACCATTCGCCCTTGATGCCCAACTCGTAGTTCTCACCGATTTTCGGCTTGAGCGCGGCGCCGTCTGCGGTGGCGTACGAGCTTTGTGGCTGGAAGACGTCGGCATAGCTGGCATACACCGAGAGGTGCTCGTTGAGGTCGTAGATCAACGCGGCGAACGGTGTGACCTCGCCATTTTCCTGAGTGCGTGCGTCCTGCACGGCCCATTCTCCCCACGCCAGATTGTTGGACTGGCGACGGTTTTCGTACCAGCTCACGCGGCTGCCCAGGATCAGCATCAGCGGCTCGGTCAGGCGCAGGCGCAAGGTGGCGTAGGTGCCGTATTGGATCGCGGTTTCCTTGACCGTGCCGCCACGGTACATGTTCGGCCAAAAGGTGCTGTTGGCCGGTTCGGGAAAGTGATGGTCGGGTTGGTAGATGCTCTGGCGACTCGGCAGGTTTTGGATGGCATACACGTCGTCCTGGGTGCCACGGCTGCCGTTGGCGCCGAGTATCAGCTCGTGTTCCAGGCCGAAGGCTTGGAATTTGCCGTCGACATAGGCATCAAGGCCGAAGTCCTTGTGGTCGTAGTCCATCAGTGCGGCATAGGAGTTCGCCGTTGGCGCCGGGTTGTCATAAGCAATGGTGCCTTCGCTGGCAGCGTATTTGGTGTCTTGGAGGTTGCGGCTGTGTACCGCCGAAATCTTGAGTTTCCAATCGTCGTTGAACTGATGACTGAGGTCAGCGAAGAATGTGCTCCGTCGGCTCTGCCAGTCGTTCCAGGATTGGCCCAGGCAGGTGGATCGGCTGAGGTTGGCACTTTTGCCGTCGGCGTAGCGAGGCAGGCCGCCCCAGCATGGCGTGGCGTCCACCTCTTCATAGCTGGCGCCGACGCCCAGGGTGGTGACGGGGCTGAGGTCGATGTCCAGCGCGCCGTAGAAGGCTTGGTCCTGGCGCTTGGAAATGTCCATATAGGAACCACGGTCGCGCTGGCTGATCGCGGCTCGACCGCGCACCGTACCGCTGTCGTTCAGCGGGCCGGTGGTATCGACCTCTGCGCGGTAGTCGTCCCAGGTCCCGGCAGACAGCGATAGGCTGGTCGTGGGCTTGGCCTGCGGCCGCTTGCGCACGAAGTTCACCGCACCGCTGGCGGTACCGGCGCCCTTAAGGATGGTCTGAAGTAGCCATGTATTTCCCCGGCATACCACCTAGCGCAACTTTTAAACTCGCCAAATGATCAAAAAACAATCAATTCGACGAGTATTTCTTACGTTTTCGCCACCCGGACCCCA
>NZ_VFEU01000045.1 GCF_007858255.1 Pseudomonas rhodesiae
GGGGTCCGGGTGGCGAAAACGTAAGAAATACTCGTCGAATTGATTGTTTTTTGATCATTTGGCGAGTTTAAAAGTTGCGCTAGGTGGTATGCCGGGGAAATACATGGCTACTTCAGACCATCCCTAGCGCAAGGAAAATTCTTTACCGCGCGTCTTGAGCGAGAAACATCCTACATACCAGCGCCCTCTTCTAGTACCTCACTTAAAAGGACTTATCGATGCAATCTGCCGCTGACCCGGATCTTCACGCCCTGCAAGGGGCCTGGGAACAAATCTCGCTGGAAGACAACGGTGTGCTTGACCCTGTCGATGCACACACTGCGCCAGGGGCCATCACCACGATTGCCGGCAACGGTTTTGAAGTGAGGACCACCGAGGGCAATGTTTTGCTGGCTGGCCGGTTTTTCCTGGACAGTCGCACCGAGCCCAAGAGCATTACCTGGATCGACTCCATCGGTGAGGATGCCGGCAAGGCACTGCCTGCCAGCTATCGCCTGGAAGGAGACACCTTTGTGTTTATTGCAGCCGACGAACATATGCCCAGGCCCACCGTGTTCAAGACCGGGCCTGGACAGACCATGCGTACCTTCGTGCGGCGCCATTCTTAACGTGGTGTGGTTGGACGGTCTATAGGGTGAAACCTGCCAACGCCAGTGAATCCCTTAGCCTGCCCTGTGAAGCAGCGGCATCGTCCCTGTTCAACGCGAAACTAATCGCCGGGGCCGCAGGTCATTAACGCAATGAGCCCTCAGTCGTTGAGTGCCCCCTCCCGAAGAAGCTGCCGTGGCTGATCATTCCGACTTGCGCAATACCCTGAGCCTGGACAGCCTGAACTTCTTCCTGGCGGATGTGCGTGACGGCCTTGGTCCCTACCTGGCGATTTATCTGCTGGCGGTGCACAAATGGGACCCGGCCAGCATCGGTGTGGTGATGACCCTCGCCGGCATCGCCGCCCTGCTAACCCAAGGCCCGGCGGGTGCGTTGATCGATCGCACCCGCAGCAAGCGCGCGGTAATCGCCGTGGCCGCGCTGTTGGTGACCGGCAGTTGCGTGCTGTTGCCCTTCGTCAGTTCGTTCAGCCTGGTGGCGTTGACTCAGGCTGCCAGCGCGGTCGCGGCCTCGGTATTTGCACCAGCGATCTCGGCGATTTCCTTGGGAATCACCGGCCCCCGCGCCTTCACCCGCCGTACCGGGCGTAACGAAACCTTTAACCATGCCGGCAACGCCGTGGCCGCGCTGTTGGCCGGGGGCCTGGCTTACCTGTTCGGGCCAGTGGTGGTGTTCTACCTGATGGCGTTTATGGCGCTGGCCAGTATCGTCGCGGTCAGTTGCGTGTCGGCTGGGGCCATCGATCACGAGGTCGCCCGTGGCTTCGACCCCGCCCATCACCACGATCACGAGCAGCCGTCCGGCATCAAGGTGTTGCTGAGCAATCGGCCGCTGCTGCTGTTCGCGATTTGCTGCGCCCTGTTCCACCTGGCCAATGCCGCGATGCTGCCACTGGTCAGCCAGAAGCTCTCGCAGATCAACCTGCACATGGCCACACCGCTGACCTCGGCCTGTATCGTCGCCGCGCAGGTGGTAATGGTGCCGATGGCCTGGCTGGTGGGTAGCAAGGCCGATGTATGGGGGCGCAAACCGTTGTTGATCCTGGGTTTTGTGATCCTGCCAGTACGTGGGGTGCTGTATACCTTGTCCAATGACCCCTACTGGCTGGTGGCGGTGCAAATGCTCGACGGCATTGGCGCCGGGATTTTCGGTGCGCTGTTCCCGGTTATCGTCAAAGACCTCACGCAAGGCACCGGACGCTTCAATGTGAGCCTGGGCGCGCTGTCCACGGTATTTGGCCTGGGCGCGGCGTTAAGCAACAGCCTGGCCGGTTTCGTCGTGCAACAGGCCGGCTACAACGCGGCGTTTCTGACCCTGGCGGGCGTGGCGGCTGTCGCGCTGGCGCTGTTATGGCTGGCGATGCCCGAGACTCTGGAAAAACCATCGTTCGAGCGCCATACAACTGTCGCCTGACATATGCGACAATGCGCGCCAAATTCCAACACACATCCCCCATTTTCTGCTCAGCGACCGGGTTTCGCGCCTCGATGTCGCTGTTGACGCATGCCTGGCGGCACCCGCTGCCACGCGCGCAACCCATTGACAGGTAAAGTAATTGATCTCCACAGCTAACATCACCATGCAATTCGGCGCCAAGCCGCTCTTTGAGAACGTCTCGGTCAAGTTCGGCGCCGGCAACCGTTATGGTCTGATCGGTGCCAACGGGTGCGGCAAGTCGACCTTCATGAAAATCCTCGGTGGCGATCTCGACCCGTCCGGTGGCCAGGTCATGCTGGAGCCGAACGTACGTTTGGGTAAATTGCGCCAGGACCAGTTCGCCTACGAAGAATTCACCGTGCTCGACACCGTGATCATGGGCCACGAGGAGCTGTGGAAGGTCAAGGCCGAACGCGACCGCATCTACTCGCTGCCGGAAATGAGCGAAGAAGACGGCATGGCCGTGGCCGAGCTGGAAACCGAATTCGCCGAGATGGACGGCTACACCGCCGAATCCCGCGCCGGTGAGCTACTGCTGGGCCTGGGTATTCCCCTGGAGCAGCATTTCGGCCCGATGAGCGAAGTGTCCCCTGGCTGGAAACTGCGCGTGCTGTTGGCCCAGGCATTGTTCTCCGATCCTGAAGTGCTACTGCTCGACGAACCGACCAACCACCTGGACATCAACACTATCCGCTGGCTGGAAAACATCCTGACCCAGCGCTCCAGCCTGATGATCATCATCTCTCACGACCGTCACTTCCTGAACAGCGTCTGCACCCACATGGCTGACCTGGACTACGGCGAGCTGCGCCTGTTCCCGGGCAACTACGACGAGTACATGACCGTGGCGACCCAGTCCCGCGAGCAACTGCTGTCGGACAACGCCAAGAAGAAAGCGCAGATCTCCGAACTGCAATCGTTCGTCAGCCGTTTCTCGGCGAACGCCTCGAAAGCCAAACAGGCGACTTCCCGCGCCAAGGCGATCGACAAGATCCAACTGGCCGAGGTCAAGCCTTCGAGCCGTGTGAGCCCGTTCATCCGTTTCGAACAGACCAAAAAGCTGCACCGTCAGGCAGTCATCGTCGAGCACATGGCCAAAGGTTTCGATGGCAAGCCATTGTTCAAGGACTTCAGCTTCCAGATCGAAGCCGGCGAGCGCGTGGCGATCATCGGCCCGAACGGTATCGGCAAGACCACTCTGCTGCGCACCCTGGTCAACGAACTGACGCCGGATGCCGGCAGCATCAAGTGGACCGACGCCGCAGAACTGGGTTACTACGCCCAGGACCACGCTCACGACTTCGAAGACGACGTCACGCTGTTCGACTGGATGGGTCAGTGGACCCAAGGCGAGCAGATGATCCGTGGCACCCTGGGTCGCATGCTGTTCTCCAACGATGAAATCCAGAAGTCGGTCAAAGTGATCTCCGGCGGTGAGCAAGGCCGCATGCTGTTCGGCAAGCTGATCCTGCAAAAGCCGAACGTGCTGATCATGGACGAACCGACCAACCACTTGGACATGGAATCTATCGAGGCGCTGAACCTGGCGCTGGAGAACTACCCGGGCACGCTGATTTTCGTCAGTCACGACCGTGAGTTCGTGTCGTCCCTGGCCACTCGCATCATCGAGTTGAGCGCCAACGGCGTGATCGACTTCAGCGGCACTTATGATGACTACCTGCGCAGCCAGGGTGTGGTGTTTTAAGGGGAGCGGTCTGCTGTCAGCTGCAAGCTGCAAGCTGCAAGCTGCAAGCTGCAAGATAGAGCCCCGTCCAATGTGATGGGGCTTTTTGCATTCGATGGAATACCCACATTAATCGTTAGCCTGCTTCCTTTTCCCCCAAGCCCTTGCCATGATGGACGCACCGCCCGCCCGCGAACGAGTCCCCATGCCTGCCGCCGCGCCCTCGTCCTTGTCGATCACCCTGCAGATCGTCTCCATCGTCTTCTACACCTTTATCGCGTTTATCTGCATCGGCCTGCCGATCGCGGTGATTCCAGGCTTTGTGCATGAGCAACTGGGTTTCAGCGCGGTGGTGGCCGGGGTGACCATCGGTTCGCAGTACCTGGCGACCCTGCTCAGTCGGCCCATGGCCGGGCGCATGTCGGATACCGTGGGCACCAAGCGCGCCATCGTGCTGGGGCTGGGCGGCATCCTCATCAGTGGCGTGCTGACGCTCTTGGCGACGCTGTTGGCGAGTATGCCCAACTTGAGCCTCGGGGTTCTGATCGTCGCGCGGCTGTTGCTGGGGGTGGCCCAGGGGCTGATCGGCGTGGGCACCATCAGCTGGTGCATGGGCGCAGTCGGCGCCGAACACACCGCGCGTTCGATCTCCTGGAACGGCATCGCCTCCTACGGCGCCATCGCCATCGGCGCCCCCTTGGGGGTAGTGATGGTGGCCGACTATGGCTACAACATTCTCGGCCTGGCACTGGCGGTGTTGGCGGCGTTGGGGTTGGTGCTGATCCGCAACAAACCGTCGGTGCCGGTAGTGCGGGGCGAGCGCTTGCCCTTCTGGGCGGTGTTCGGGCGCATTGCGCCGTTCGGCACCAGCTTGTGCCTGGCGTCCATCGGCTATGGCACCCTCACCACGTTTATCACCCTGTACTACCTCAATCGTGGCTGGGCCGGCGCGGCGTATTGCCTGACGGTGTTTGGGGTGTGCTTTATCCTGGCGCGGCTGGTGTTTATCTCCGCCATCAGCCGGTTTGGCGGCTTTCGCGCGGCGATTGCCTGCATGAGCATTGAGACCCTCGGGCTGACCCTGCTGTGGCTGGCGCCCAGCACCGCAGTGGCGCTGATAGGTGCTGGGCTGACCGGTTTCGGCTTGTCGCTGGTCTACCCGGCGCTGGGTGTGGAGGCGATCAAACAAGTGCCCAACAGCAGTCGCGGCGCGGGCTTGAGTGCGTATGCGGTGTTCTTCGACCTGGCCCTGGCGATTGCCGGACCGCTGATGGGTTTTGTCGCGTTGAACCTGGGTTACGGCTGGATCTTCATGTGCGCGGCACTGCTGTCGGTCGCGGCACTGGGCCTGACCGTGCTGCTCAAGCGCCGCGCTTATTGATCCGCGGTCTGTAAGCCTGCGCGGCTGGGCTCGCCGAGGGTGTGACTGAAAAAGCGCCCGGCCTCGGAAACCAGGTCGCGGTGAATGCCTTCACGGTCCACCCCATCGGCGTCGGTGCACACCGCCGGCATTGCCGCCAACTGGTCGCTGTCGCATGGCGCCATAAATACGAAGTGCCCTGCCCCGGCCAGCAGTTTGAAGTCCGGCGGTTCCGGCAGTTTGCGCGCCAGGGCCGCGGCGTTCTTGTCCACCGCGACCAGTTTGTCGCCATCGCCGCTGTAGAGCAGCACTGGCACATGCACATCCGCCAAGGTGTGGCGGCCGAACATCAGGCTCAGGGGCGCCATTAGCATCAACGCGTGAATACGTGGATCGGCCTGGGGCTGCAGATCGTCGCGATCCACCACCAGCTCACCTTTGGTGGTGCAGGCGTCGCGGTCTTCAGGGCGCTCCTGGCAATAGCGGCGCAAGCGGTCGAAATCCGGCTTAGCCCCGGCCAGAATCAGTGCGGTCTCGCCGCCCGCCGAATAACCGATCACACCGATCTGGTCGACATCCACAAACGGCGACAGCATCGGATCGCCCAGCGTGGCGGTGATCGCTTCGGAAATCTGGATCGGCCGACCATACAGGTTGCTTACGGTGCCCAGGCGGCTGTGATCTTTGTAGTTGTCGCCGGGGTGAAGCACCGCCACCACCACAAACCCTTTGCGCGCCAGGGACGTGGCCAGGTCATGCAGGGCCAGCGGTGTGCCGGTGTTGCCGTGGGACAGCATCAGCATTGGGAAACGCCCGATGGCGATTTTGGCGTCTTCGGTGGCAGCGATGTGGTACGGGCCCACTTGGGTACTGTGCTCAAGACCGGTGGAGGGGTAGAACGCGATAGCCTTCATCGGCTGCAGATCCAGCGGGTCGAGAAAACTCATGCGATGAAAGCCCACGCTCCAATGGGGGTGCGGTGCGGGGGCGGCGTGCACTGAAATCAGGCTGCCGAGCAGGGAAAGAACCATCACAGCACAAAGACGCATCATGGGGCTGTCCACCTTTGCTGCGTGAGAACCGACATCTCGATTAAAAGTCCGGAGTACTGACCCCACGCTTGCACAACCTGGGCCACATTCAAAGGACAGCGCACACACGAAAAAACTCCGTACTCCACTCGCGTTCAGGCCAGCAGAATACAGAGTTTAGGCGCCCGGTTTCGGATTGAAACCGGGGCGACGCGAAATTTACACAAGCCTTACGCGGCGGCGAACAATTGTTCGTTGATCAGTACGTTGGCGTCGCTCAGGGCCTTGCTGCGCATTTCGTCACCGTAGGCCAAGCCTTCGGCGCGCACAAATTCGATGTCAGTGATACCCAGGAAACCAAACAGCAAGGTCAAGTAGCCCTCGTGAGCCGCGCCCGATGCTTGCCCGGCATGCAGGCCGCCGGCGGTGGACACGATGATGACTTTCTTGTTGCCGCACAGGCCCTCAGGGCCCGCTTCGGTGTAGCGGAAGGTCTGACCGGCTACCGCGATGCGGTCGATCCAGGCTTTCAATTGAGTCGGAATGGTGAAGTTATACATTGGCGCGCCGATCACCAGCGCGTCGGCGGCAAGGAATTCCGCCAGGGACGAAGCGCTCAGTTCGGCCTCATGCTTTTGCGTGGCATCGCGCAGTTCGGCGGCGGTGCCCAAGGCTCCCAGGGTGGCGCCGGAGAAATGGTTGATACCTTCGCTGGCCAGGTCGCGGTAAGTCACTTGCACGCCTGGCTCAGCGGCTTGCCATGCTTTGACCACTGCGGCGCTAAGGGCGCGGGAAGCCGAGTTGTCACCGAGGATGCTGGAATCGATATGCAACAGTTTCATGGCAAAGCTCCAAAGAGGATCAGGGAATGTCGATCAGATGGTGCTAAGGCTACCCATGAAGCCAATAGTCGATAAGACAGCTTAAATGCGATAGTTTGTCCCACTGACAGGACAATAGGCCCAGCATGCAAGATCTCAACGACCTCTATTACTTCGCCAAAGTCGTCGAAGCCGGCGGCTTTGCCGCAGCCGGGCGGCAGCTGGGCATTCCCAAGTCGCGCCTGTCACGGCGCATTGCCGAGCTGGAAGAGCGCCTCGGCGCGCGCCTGCTGCAACGCACCACGCGGCAACTGACCCTCACTGCCGTGGGCGAACGCTACCTGCGCCACTGCCAGGCCATGCTGTTGGAAGCGGAGATGGCCGATGAGGCCGTGGCCAGCATGTCCAGCGAACCCCGTGGGCGTCTGCGGGTCAGTTGCCCGGTGGGGTTGGCGCAGAACATCCTGCCCGACCTGGTCGCGGGTTTTCTTGCCGCCCATCCCCAAGTGCAGCTGGAAATGACCCTGGTCAACCGCCGCGTCGACCTGGTGGCCGAAGGCATCGACGTGGCCTTGCGCGTGCGCGAGCTGGGCGATGAAGACCCGTTGCTGGTAACCAAGCGCCTGCGCGCGGCGCAGACGGTGCTGGTGGCGAGCCCGAATTTCCTGCAAGGGCGCTCGATCGCCAGCCTCGACGACCTCAAGCAACTGCCGATCCTCGGAGCACTGGAGGCCGACCGCATGGTGCATCAGCGTCTGCTCGATCCACAGGGCCATGCGCACGATCTGGTGATGGAGGCGCGCCTGGGCATCGATGACTTCATCGTGCGCAAGGCCAGCGCGATCATGGGCTTGGGCTTTACTGTATTGCCGATGATGTACTGCGAAGAGGAATTGGCCAGTGGCCGACTGGTGCAACTGCTGCCGGAGTGGTCATTGCCGGGCGGCTGGCTGCAGGCGGTATACCCGCATCGCCGTGGCGTGCTGCCGGCGATTCGCGCATGGATCGACTACCTGGAAGAAGGCTTCAAAAGCTGTGGAGATCGCCTGCTATGAGCATGACCGAAGCGCAAGTCGCACGCTTCTGCCTGGACCTGCCCGGCGCGCGGGAAGATTACAAATGGGGTGGCGTTCGGGTGTTTTCGATTGCCGGCAACAAGATGTTCGCCCTGCAGAACCTGCGCGGCGACTCGCTGGCCTTCAAGGTGGACCCGGACCTGTTTCTCGGGCATGTCGACCGCCCGGGCATTCGCCCCGCGCCGTACCTGGCGCGCGCCCACTGGGTCATCATGAATACGCCCTACCCGCTGGGCGCCGATGAGCTGCGCGGCCTGTTGCAACGTTCCCACCAATTGGTGGTGAGCAAGTTGCCCAAGCGCACGCAGATCGGGTTGAAGCTAGAGGATTGAACCCAGGGTGCCGCCCAGGAACATCTGGTCAAGCCAGAACACCTGGTGCAACAGCACGATCACCCAGAACAGCACCTGGTACGACACCTTGCGCGTCTTGTGCCGGAACACCTGCTGGGCAATCAACGCCCCCGGCCAACCGCCCGCCAGCTCGACCGCATGCAGGACGTTTTCCGGGGTGCGCCAGCTATCGGTGCGGGCCTTGCGTTTGTCGCTCCAGTACAAGAAAAACGCCACCACGCTAACCACGGCATAGGCCGCCAGCGGCAGCACGGTGTCGCCGCGATACCACAGCAAGCCCGACCCCAGCAGCGGTGCCGCGCACAACAGCACGAAAATCAGGGCCTTGAGGCGTGGATGTTGGATCGTCATGCCTTGGCGGCCACCCAGTCGATCCAGCCGAACTGCCAGGTCGCCAGGATCAACAGGCCGAAGGCGATCCGATACCAGGCAAATACTGCGTAGCTGTGGCTGGCAATGAACTTGAGCAGGCCCTTGACCGCAATCATGGCGAAAATGAACGAGGTGACGAAGCCGATGGCGAACACCGGCAGGTCCGCCGGCTGGAACAGGTCGCGGTACTTGTAGCCCGAGTACACCGCCGCGCCCACCATGGTCGGCATGGCCAGGAAGAACGAAAACTCGGTAGCGGTCTTGCGCGACAGACCAAACAACAGGCCGCCGATGATGGTCGCGCCAGAGCGCGAGGTGCCGGGAATCATCGCCAGGCACTGGGCGAAGCCCACCTTCAGTGCATCCTTCCAGGTGATCTCATCGACCGTTTCGGCATGCACTTCATGCTGGCGGCGTTCGGCCCACAGCATGATCACACCGCCCACCACCAGCGCCGCGGCCACGGTGATCGGGTTGAACAAATAGTGATGAATCGCGTCGGCAAAAATCACCCCCAGCACCACCGCCGGCAAGAAGGCAATCAACAGGTTAGCCGTAAACCGCCGCGCCTTGGGCTGGGTGGGCAAACCGGTGACCACCTGGAAAATCTTGCCGCGAAACTCCCACACCACCGCGAGAATGGCGCCCAGTTGAATAATGATATTGAACGCGTTGAAACGGTCGCCGCTGAAATCCAGCAAATCGGCCACGATGATTTGGTGCCCGGTGCTGGAGATCGGCAGGAACTCGGTGAGCCCCTCGACGACGCCCAAGATGAGTGCCTGTATGGCGGTCCAAAAATCCATGCTTCCCCCAAAGGTCATGCTTGGCGCATGCCTGGTTAGTCTTTTAATGGTTCACTGACGACGAGCGCGCTGAAGGCCCGGCGTTGACTATGGTCAATGCCGATCTGAAAAAATTCTGTGAAAAATCAGACAGTACTCAGGTTTTTCGAATTCAGGCCGAAAGCCTATCAGACAAGGCGTAAAAGTCGATCAAGCGCCCACAATTATAAAAAGCCCGGAGTGACAGGACGATGAACAGTTTGCGCAATATGTCGATCAGCCGGCGGCTCTGGCTGATCCTGATAGTCGCCGTGCTGATGCTGTTGGCTCTGGGTTTGCTGATGCTCAAGCAGATCCATGACGACCTTTACCAAGCCAAACGTCTACAAACCCAGCATGTAGTACAGACCGCCAGCGGCATTCTGACGTTTTATCACGGCCTCGAAACCACCGGTGTCATGACTCGCGAAGCCGCGCAGAAACAGGCCCTAAGCGCTGTGCGTGGGCTGCGCTACGACCATGACGACTACTTCTGGATCAACGACCTTACGCCCGTGATGGTCATGCACCCCGCCAACCCCAAGCTCGACGGCCAGAACCTCTCGGCCATCCGCGACCCCGATGGTTTCGCCATTTTCAACGAATTCGTGGTCCTGGCTAAGGCCAAAGGTGCCGGCATCGTCAACTACCGTTGGCCCAAGCCTGGCGCCGAAGCCCCGGTGGCCAAGACCTCGTATATCCAATTGTTCGAACCCTGGGGCTGGATTATCGGCTCTGGCGTGTATGTGGACGACGTCCAGGCCGAGTTCAACGGCCAGGTATGGAAAGCCTCGGTGATCGGCCTGGTGATCGCGTTGGTCATGGCCCTGCTGGTGACGTTGATTGCCCGCAGCATCGTGCAGCCGTTGCAGGCCGCGGTAAACGCCATGGGCAATATCGCCAGCGGCGAAAGCGACCTGACCCGCAGCCTCGACACCCACGGGCGCGATGAAGTCACCCTGCTGTCCCAGCACTTCAATACCTTTACTGCCAAGTTGCGCCAGGTGGTCAGCCAGTTGCAGGTGTGTGCCAACGCCCTGGGCCAGTCCTCCCAGGAACTGGGCAACAATGCCAGCCAGGCCCACGACCGCAGCCAGCAGCAGTCGCAGCAGATGGAACTGGTGGCCACCGCTATCAATGAAGTCACCTATGGCGTGCAGGACGTGGCCAAGAACGCCGAACACGCCGCCAGCGAAATGCGTGACGCCCAGGCCCAGGCGCAGCAGGGCCAGGTCAATATCGACGGCAGCCTGCAACGGATTGATCAGCTTTCCACCACCATCAGCCAGGCGGTCGACGTGATCCGTACCCTGTCCAGCGAAAGCACCCAGATCGGCGGCGTGCTGGAGGTGATCCGCTCCATCGCCGACCAGACCAACCTGCTGGCGCTCAACGCTGCGATTGAAGCCGCGCGGGCCGGCGAACAAGGTCGGGGCTTCGCCGTGGTGGCCGACGAGGTGCGCCTGCTGGCCCAGCGCACACAGAAATCCACCGCCGAAATCCAAGTGATGATCGAGCGCCTGCAAGGTCACTCCGAAGCGGCGGTCAAGGTTATCAGCGACAGCCACACCGCATCCCAAGCGACCATCGAGCAAGCCGGTCTGGCCGGCGAAAGCCTGAACGCGATCGGCCAGGCCTTGCGCAATCTCAATGGCCTCAACGCCTCGATTGCCAGCGCCACCCTGCAACAGTCCCATGTGGTGGAAGACATCAACCAGAACGTCACCCAGGCGGCCGGCCTGTCCCACAGCACCGCCTTGGCGGCGGAACAATCGAGCCTGGCCAGCACCCAGCTGCGCAGCTTGAGCGAACAATTGGAAGGCTTGCTGCGTCAGTTCAAGGTCTAGCGCTACCCCGCTGTGGGAGGGGCTGGTTCCCTTCCCGGCGGCCTCTGTGTGTTTTGTAGATTGCACACCTCTGGGTACAATCCCCGCCCTCTTCCACTCTCCCAAGGAACCACCATGTCCGGGCTTGAACTGTTCGCCGCCGCGTTGGGGGTGATCGCTGTCTGGCTGACGGTCAAGCAGAACCCCTGGTGCTGGCCCATCGGCCTGGTGATGGTGCTGCTCTACACCTGGGTGTTCTACGACGTGAAACTGTATTCCGACATGCTGCTGCAAGTGGTCTACGCCGCCCTGCAAGTGTATGGCTGGTGGCAATGGACCCGCGCCGGCGAGGTCAAGCAAGGGCGTCAGGTCACCCGCCTGGGGGTGCCGGCCATCAGTGCCAGCCTGGCGCTGGGTGCGCTCGGCAGCCTGCTGTTGGGCGCGGCGATGGCGCACTGGACCGACGCCGCGCAACCCTGGCTCGACGCCGCACTCACCGGCTTCAGCCTGGTGGCGCAGGTATGGATGGCGCAGAAACGCGTGCAGTGCTGGCCGTTGTGGATCGCCGTGGATGTGATTTTCGTCGGGCTGTTCCTCTACAAAGGCTTATACCTCACCGCCGCACTCTATGCGCTGTTCACGGTGATTGCCGTGCAAGGCTGGCGCGAGTGGCGCGCCGACCCGGCGTTGCGCACATGAAAGTGGTGGTTTTGGCCGGCCCGGAATCCAGCGGTAAAAGCTGGCTGGCGGCGCAATTACAGGCGCAGTTCGGCGGCTTGATGGTCGGCGAATACGTGCGGTATTTCATTGATCATCACCAACGCGACACCTGCCTGGGGGACATCCCGGCCATCGCCCGCGGCCAGCTGGCATGGGAAGATGCCGCCCGCGCCGAGCAGCCCGACCTGCTGATCCTCGACACCCACCTGCTGACCAACCGGCTATGGAGCCAGACCCTGTTCGGCGACTGTCCCGCCTGGCTTGAAGATGAGCTGCTGGCTCGTCACTACGACCTGCATCTGCTGCTGTCGCCCGACGATGTGGAATGGACCGCCGACGGCCAGCGCTGCCAGCCGCACTTGGCCGACCGCCAGGCGTTTTTCCGGGCGGGCCTGGACTGGCTGCAACAGCACCGACAGCCAACAGTGGTGATCGGCGGCGATTGGGAGGAACGCCGGCAAGCGGCGTTCGCGGCGGTGGGAAAATTGCTCACCCAGCCTCTGTAACCGCGAACGCGCCGACAGAGGCTGGGCGTGGATCAATAGCCCAAGGACAACCCGGTATTACGACGTGGGTCATTGGCCCCGTAGAAGCGGTTGTTACCCACCGGTTTGCCGCCCAGCGACGGCGCCCCCACCAGGATCGCGGCCAAATGGTTGGCGTCCTGCGGCCCGGCGAACTTATGGCCCCAGCTCTCCAGAATCTTCTGGGTATCCGGACTCACCGCAAAGGTTTCCAGGTTGGTGGTCTCTGGCATCCACTGCTGATGGAAACGCGGCGCGTCCACCGCTTCCTGAATGTTCATCTTGTAGTCGATCACATTAAGGATCGTCAGCAACGTCGCGGTGATGATGCGGCTGCCCCCCGGCGTGCCCACCACCATCACGGCCTTGCCGTCCTTGGTCACGATGGTGGGGCTCATGGATGACAGCGGCGCCTTGCCAGGTGCGATGGCATTGGCTTCGCCTTGCACCAGGCCGTACATGTTCGGCACACCGACCTTGACGGTGAAGTCGTCCATTTCGTCATTGAGGATGACCCCGGTCTTGCTCGCCATCACGCCGGCACCGAACCAGTCGTTGAGGGTGTAGGTCACGGATACCGCATTGCCCCACTTGTCGACGATGGAATAGTGCGTGGTGTTGTTGCCCTCATGGGGCGCCACGCCAGGTTTGATCGCCTGGGAGTCGCCGGCCTTTTGCGGCTCGATGGCCGCGCGCAGCTTGGCGGCGTAGTCCTTGTCCAGCAGGTGGTCGATAGGGTTTTGTACGAAATCCGGATCGCCCAGGTAGCTGTTGCGGTCCACGTAAGCGTGACGCATCGCTTCGATCTGGTAGTGCAGGCCTTGGGCCGAGTGATAGCCCAGATCGGCCATCGGGTAGCCTTCAAGGATGTTCATGATCTGGCAGATCACCACGCCACCGGAGCTGGGCGGCGGCGCCGAGACCACATGGTAGCCGCGATAGTCGCATTCGATGGGCGCCAGTTCGCGGGTCTTGTACTTGTCCAGGTCGGCCTGGGTGATGATGCCCTTGCCGGCCTGGCTGGAATCCACCAATGCCTTGGCAACCCAGCCTTTATAGAAGCCGTCGCTGCCCTTGGCGGAAATTTCCTTGAGGGTTTTGGCCAGGTCTTTCTGCACCAATTTCTGGCCGACCTGCAGCGGCTGGCCGTTGTGCAGGAAGATGCCGCGCATGTCCTTGTCTTTTTCGAACTCGCCGGTGGCGGTGTGCAACAGGTCGATATCGCCCTGCTCCAGGGCGAAGCCGTTTTCCGCCAGCTTGATTGCCGGAGCAATCACCTGGGCACGCTTGAGGGTCCCGTATTTGCTCAGTGCCAACTCCATGCCGGATACCGTACCGGGCACGCCGACCGCCAAATGGCCTTTGGCGCTCAGGCCTTCGACGACGTTGCCGTCCTTGTCCAGGTACATATCCGCAGTGGCGGCCAGCGGGGCTTTTTCGCGGAAATCGAGGAAGGTCTTGCGGCCGTCCGCCAACTGCACGGTCATGAAACCGCCGCCGCCCAAGTTGCCTGCCGCCGGGTACACCACCGCCAGCGCGTAGCCCACGGCTACCGCCGCGTCCACTGCGTTGCCTCCGGCTTTAAGCACGTCAACGCCTACGTGGGTGGCCAAATGCTGGGCCGTGACCACCATGCCGTTTTCCCCGGCCACCGGGGCCTGGGACGCTGCGTGCACGCCGCTGACCGTCAACACCAGGGCAGTGGCAATCAATGTGCGGCTCAAAGGTTGGTATTTCATCCATGGCTACTCGGGTTGTTGAGATGCACCAAAATAGCCCGACTCAGATCCAAGCCCCAGCGCGGTGGCGTTTTTATTACAGAACTTGTCGGTCACGGGACGAAGCCATCAATATGCCTGTATTCAGGACCTGTCAGCACCGCTACTGGCATCTGGCATTTATCCCGTTAGAATCAGCCCCCCTGCCCTTTGAGACGAGCCGCCCATGAGCTTTGATTTCGACACGATCCACTCCCGCCTCGGCACCGGTAGTACCAAGTGGAGCCGTTACCCGGCAGACGTGCTGCCGATGTGGATCGCCGACATGGACATCGCTGCGCCGCCGGCGGTGCTGCAAGCCCTGCGCGAGCGTCTCGACCAGCAGATCCTCGGCTACAGCGTGGCCGGCCCGCAGGTGCGCCAAGCCATCGTCGACGATTTGTGGGCCAAGTACGCCTGGCGTGTGCTGCCCAAAGAACTGCTGTTCCTGCCCGGCGTCGAACCTGGCTTCAATATGGCGCTGCATGCCTTTGTGCAACCCGGCCAAGCGGTGGTGCTGCAAACCCCCAACTACCGGCCGATTCGCCTGGCGCCGGGGCACTGGAACCTGCCGCGCATCGAAGTGCCGTTTGAGTTCATCAACGGTGAATACCTGACACCTCTGCCCGCCATGCATCAGGCACTGAACGGCGCCGGCGCGCTGCTGCTGAGCAACCCGCACAATCCCATCGGCAAAGTATTCCCCCGCGAAGAACTGCTGGCCGTGGCCAACGCCTGCCTGGACAACGGCGCGCTGATCATCAGCGACGAAATCCATGCCGAACTGTGCTTCGATGGCCGCCGCCATATCCCCACCGCCAGCCTCAGCCCGCAGATCGCCCAGCGCACCATCACCCTGATGTCGGCGAGCAAGGCCTACAACGTGGCGGGCCTGAAGACCTGCTTTGCGGTGATCCAGAACGCCGAGATCCGCGAGCGTTTCAACAACGCGCGCTGCGGTATGGTCGACAGCGTCAGCCCACTGGGCCTGGAGGCCACGCGTGCCGCCTACAGCCAATGCGGCGAGTGGCTCGACGCGCTGGTCAAATACCTGCAAGCCAACCGTGATTACCTGCTCAATGCCGTGCAAACCCGATTGCCCGGCGTGGTGATGCATGCGCCCCAAGGCACGTTCCTGGCCTGGCTCGATTGCACGGCCTTGGGGCTGGACGATCCGCAGCAGTTCTTTCTGGAACAGGCCAAGGTCGGCTTGAGCGCGGGGATCGAGTTCGGCGACGACAGCCAGCAATTCGTGCGCCTGAACTTCGGCTGCCCGCGGGCGATGTTGGAGGAAGGCTTGCAGCGCATGGAGCGGGCGTTGCGCGAGCGTTAACCGAGCGAGCCGGGTGCGACCCTCAGCTGAGGCGCCGACCTGGGGTGAGTGTCACCCAATAACGGGTACGGGCATGTACCTCCAACCCTAACGTCGAGGCCAGCAGGTTGAGGATGCGATCGGTGTCCTCCAACCGAAAGCTGCCGGTGACCCGCAGCGCTTCCAGGCTCGGGTCCCAGCGCAGCACGCCAGGACGGTAGCGTTCCAGTTCACGCAAAAAATCCCCCAGCGCCTGGTTCTGCGCGGTCAGTACTCCGTCGCGCCAGCCCAATTGCAGCACGTCGAACGGCACCCAGGCACCGAGCCCAGTGGCTTGCAAGGGCGCTTGCTGGCCGCCTTGCAACGTCGCCAATTGCCCGTTCAGGTCGCGTACCTGCACCGCCCCCTTGAGCACCGAGACGCGGCAACCGGCCGCCAGTTGCCGAACGCACACCTGGGCCTGGCTGACCCGCAGTTGGCCATAACGCGTGTTTACGGTGAACGCCGAGTCGCCTGGCACATCAAGGGCCAGTTCACCGTCGACCAGAGTGATTTGCCGCTGCGCCAGGTCCATGTCCACCGCCGTGGCGGTGTTGAGCTGCAGGTTGGCGCCATCGGCCAACGGCAGGCGTTTGCGTTCGCCGGTGGCGGTATGCAGGTCGGCGCGCCAGGTTTCGAGCGGCAGCTGACGGCTGATCAGCCAGGCAGTCGGCACCAGCGCCGCCACCCCCAGCGCACGCTTGAGCACCGCGCGCCGCCCCGGTTGCGGGCGATCCAGACTGGCCATCGCCAGCGCCTGGGGCAAACCGTTGAAGCGCTGGCGCAAGGTCTGGGCTTTTTGCCAGGTCTGCTCATGCTGAGGATGGCTGTCGCGCCAGCGCTGCAACGCGGCGTGATCGCGCTCGGTGGCCGCGCCGGATTCCAGCAACGCCAACCACTGCGCCGCCGCGCGCGCGACATCGCGACTCACAGGTCCACCAGCAGGCAATGCTCATACGCCTGGGCCATGTAACGCTTGACCGTGCGCTCAGACACCTCAAGCCGCTCGGCAATCTCGCGATACCCCAAGCCTTCCAGCTGGCTCCAAAGAAACGCGCGGCGCACCAGCACCGGCAAACCGTCGAGCAACTCATCCAGGGCTTGCAGGGTTTCCAGCAGCAGCCAACGCTGCTCTGGCGACGGCACGCAGGCTTCGGGCAAGGTGGCCAAGGCATTCAGATAGGCCTGTTCCAGGCTGCGACGCTGATGGAAATTCACCAGCAAGCGCTTGCCCACCGTCACCAGATAAGCACGCGGTTCCTGCATCTGCGCAATGGGCTGGGCACTGGCCAATACCCGCAGGAACGTATCCTGGCTTAAGTCCGCCGCATCCCAGGCATTGCCCAAGCGCCGCCGCAGCCAGTTTTCCAACCAACTGCGATGATCGCGATACAAGCTCGACAGCGTCAGTTCAGCGGCTTGCGTAGGGACAACAGCATCATTCATGGCAAACAACCTGCGCAGCGCGAGTGAGTCTCAAATGAGATTCATTCTATTTAATATCGCGCCGGGATACCACGATCTTTCCTACAAAACTTTCTGAAAGGCGAGCCGTAACACTGCGCGGAGAAACACAGCCGTCATTCACCGCTATTTCAAAAGCCGCGTGTGCGCAACCACTGCAAAAAGCCTTTCTTCACTGGCACCACCGGGGCTTCCTGGGTCAGCGCCTGGGCGGCGTGTACGCGGAAATCCAGCAGGGTTTTCATGGCGTCGCCAATGTCGTGGCGAGCATCCAGGCACGGCGTCAGGTATTCCTTCTCGATGCGGTACAGGGTGCAGAAGGTCTTGGCGGTGAAATCCGCCAGGGTCGCCTCGTCGGACAGGATGCCCGCCTCGCCGATTACCTCGCCAGGGCCCATGCGCCCGGCTTCGAACTTATGCCCGCCTTTGGTGAGCATCACCGAGACCACGCCGGATTCGACGATAAACAAATGATCGCTGACCTCGCCCGCCGGCAGGATCATCTCGCCGGCGCGATAGGTGCTCAGGGTCATGTTCTGGCTGAAGGTTTCCTTCTCTTCCTGGCGCAAGGTGGAGAAAATCGTCGAGCTGTCCAACAGCGCCCGGGCCCGTGAGGTCACCACCGGCGTGGCGCTCTCGGTGGCCGACAACAGACTCACCCCGGCCGCTTGCAGATGACGGAATGCCAAGTCATACAGTTGGTTGCGTACTTCGCGTTTGAGTGGCATGGCCGGCACGAACCCGCTGATCTCGTATTCCACCCCGCCACTGGCGGACGTTTTGAACGCCACGCTGGGTGCCGGCTTGGCCAGCAGCGGCCGGCAGCCCTGCATGGCGCGCTCCAACGCTTCGATCACCGTTTGCGGGCGCGCATGGGGGCTGACTTGCAGGCTGACGGCCAAACCGAACATATCCGCCGGACGCGAAAAATTGATGATCTTAGCCTTGGCCGCCAGGGAATTGGGGATCACCGCCATGCTGCCCTGGGAGGTTTGCAGGCGTGTGGCGCGCCAGTCGATATCGGTGACGCGGCCTTCGGTGCCGTCGATGGAGATCCAGTCATCCAGTTGGTAAGGCTTGGTGGTGTTGAGCACGATTCCGGAAAATACATCGCTCAAGGTGCTTTGCAGCGCCAGGCCGACAATGATCGCCACCGCGCCGGACGTGGCGAGCACGCCTTTGACTGGCAGGTCGAGCACATAGGCCATGGCGGCGATGATCGCGATCAGGAAAATCACCGCGCCCATCAAATCCTGCAACAGCCGCCCGGTATGGCCGACCCGCTGCATCATCAAGGTGCCGAGCAATACCGTGAGCGTACGCGCCGCGAACAACCACCAACCGATCTGTAACGCCGTGGCGGCCAGGTGCAGCGCGGTGTTGTCGACATAGGGCGCCAACTGCATGGGGTTCATGCCGTCGTTAAACAATACGGCGCTGAACACCGCGAAAATCAGCAGCCGCGCCGCCAACTTCCAGTTGTCCAGGTTGGGGGAGATAAGTCGCCAAACGGCGATGTCGATCAGGATCAGCGCCAAGGCGCACAGCATCGGGTGATCAGCGATAAACGAGGGCATCCAGGCGACTCCAGGGCGAATGACGGGAAGATCGCATGAAATGAGATTGTCGGAAACAAATTGTATTGGGATGGGATGGGGCTGCTATGCAGCCCAGCGCAGGGCAAGCCTGCCCACCACAAAAAGCGCGCAAAAAAACCGCATCTGTGGTGAGCGAGCCTACCTCGCGCTAGGCCGGTTCATTCACCACAAAATTTGGGGCGCTTACATCCGCCCGAATTTGCCGGATTGGAAATCAGCAAACGCTTGGTGGATCTCCTGCTCGGTATTCATCACAAACGGCCCATGCCCAACGATGGGCTCGTCAATCGGCTCGCCGCTGAGCAGCAACACCTTGGCGTCGTCGTGGGACTCCAATGTCACCTGGCGGCCATCGCGTTCGAACAGCGCCAATTGCCCTTGGCGTGCGATTTCCTGCCCATTGATCAGCAGCGTGCCGCGCAGGATCACCAGGGCGGTATTACGCCCTGCATGCAAGTCCAGGGTGACCGGTTTGCCCGGATTAAGGCGCAGATCCCACACATCAATAGGCGTAAAAGTGCGCGCCGGGCCGCTGGCACCGGCGAATTCACCGGCAATCAGGCGCAGCTGTCCGGCGTCGTTGGCCAGAGGCAGTACCGGGATATCGGCGTCGACAATTGTCTGATAACCCGCCTCGGCCATTTTGTCCTTGGCCGGCAGGTTGACCCACAGTTGCACCATCTCCAGCGCGCCGCCACGACGGGCAAAGGCTGGGGAATGGAATTCCTCATGCAGGATGCCCTTGGCCGCCGTCATCCATTGCACGTCGCCGGGGCCGATGGTGCCGCCGGCCCCGGTGGAATCACGGTGCTCGACTTCGCCGTCGTAAACGATGGTTACGGTTTCAAAACCGCGATGGGGGTGCTGGCCGACACCGCGACGCTGTTCGGTCGGCGTGAATTCGGCCGGGCCGGCGTGGTCCAGCAGCAGGAACGGGCTGATGTGTTTGCCTAGCGAGTCGTAGGAAAACAGCGTGCGCACTGGAAAACCATCCCCCACCCAATGACCGCGAGGACTGGTGTAGATGCCGATTAACTTTTTCATGATGTACCTCCAAAGTGGGTACACCATAAGGCCGGCGAGGCGTAAGCACTAGACGGCAAACCTGGCCTGGATTGTCCTATGTATAGGACAGTTCAACAGGCAGGCGCGCGCGCACCGCCAACACCGACCAGCCAAACGCTTGATATATCACCAGCGCCCACACCCCGCCCAGCGCCATCTGCGTCACGCCCCTGGACACAATGCGCGGCGGGCCCAGGCGCATGATGGTGCGTCGGGTCTAGGTGGAACTGACGACCAGCCCAGACACTTGATCAACGGCCCACCGCCCATTGGCGCCACCACGATCGCATGGAGCATGCCGATTATGGTCAGTGCCAGATTGTCGAAAGGTCCCACATAACCGCCGGATAAGCTCTACTCCCCTGCCCTGCAAACCTCTGCAAAGTCCCTCGCCTGATCACACAGTGCGAGGGATTGCAGATGGTTTGTTTCGTGAAGCTTCTTGGCCGAGAGCGGAATGGTACAACTTAGAGAGTTCCAGAGATTCTCTACGTGACGTTTACGTTCTCGCTCAGGGCCGTTTGGAAAGGCGACCTCCAAAAAGCCAGCCGAGAAGCCCCATCAACAGGGTAAGAACACCCGCCAACTCACCGACTACCCATCTCCTGTGGTGAGCGAGCTTGCCCGCGCTGGGCCGCGCAGCGGCCGGTCCGGACGTTGGGTATTTCAGGTGTGTCGGTGCTGTCTGTGTTTAGGGCTGCTACGCAGCCCAACGCAGCGCAAGCCTGCTCATACATGGACGCCCCCAGTATGCCAAGCACTCAATTCGTGAAAACACAGACGGGATAAGGTTGCAGCCATACATCCGGACTTTAAGTGAGGCGGTGCCTCTGTCCCTGATGGAAT
>NZ_VFEU01000046.1 GCF_007858255.1 Pseudomonas rhodesiae
TTGCGGGTTTGCTTGCGCTTGCCAGCGTACTCGGCGTCGGCGAAGGTCATCTGCTTCATCGGGAAACTCGGTGGGTGGGGTCGCGGTATTTTGCCAAATCAGAAAGTCTTTTTCAGAGTTTCCTTAGTGGTGAGCACCGCGCTGATGACGGTGTAGGTGTATTCCGCGGTGGTGGTCGTCACCAGGTACTGCGACAGGTAGGCCGTGAACTGGCCGAATACCACGGCACTGAGCAAACCGCCGAGGGTAAAGCACACCAGTCGACGGTCGCGCAGTAGCACGCGGCCCACCGCGAGGAACGACACCGGTTTCTGCGCAACCTCGGCGGTGGTAAGGGCACGGTCACCCCAACGTGCGTACAGCAGAAAGAACCCCACTCCCAACAAGGCCGACAGGATAAACGGCAAGCTGATATCCAGCTTGGCCACCATCGCGCCAAAAAACGGTCCCACGGCATAGCCGATATTGGTCAGGGTGTATTTGATGGAAAACACTTCGCTGCGTGCCTCTTCGGGCAGCAGGCTGGCAAACCCGGCTTTCACCGCAATGTCGATCACCGCGTAGGCCAGGTTGATCAAAATCAGGCAGGTATAGAACGTCCAGATATCCTGCGCCAGCACCGTGCCGATAAACCCCAACACGAACACCACACTCAGGCCCAGCAGCAAGCGATAACTGTTGACCCGATCGACCAGGAAGCCGCCGTACACACTGAGCAACGAGCCCACAATCAGCGAACTGCCGATCACCAGGCCGACCTGGCTGATATCCAGGGAGAAATGGCTGGTGAGGTAGATGACCAGGTAGGGAAAAGTGATTGCCTTGGCCAAGGTCAGCAGCAAGGTGGCACACAGCAACAGGTTTACGGTGCGGGGGTAATGTTTGATTGTGGCAAGCATCCTGCTCTCTTTCCTGGAAGGTAACGCGACCATTGCGGTCGGCTACCATAACCCAGGTTTCTGCAAAAAAGCAGGCGCTGCCGGCGAGTTATTTTTTGACCGGCGTGATCTCCAGAATCGTGCCGTTGGTGGTCTTTAGCAGCACAAAACGATCACCGACGCGTGCCCATTGGCTGTCTTCTTCAGGCTGCTTGAGGCCGCGTTTTTTCCAGTCGGTGACGGCGGATTCTTTGCGCATCAGGATGTCCGGGGCACGATCGCCCTCTTTCAAGTCACGGGTGTTGATCGTAGAAGGCTGCACGGTTTCCTGGGGCGTATCACCGGCCTGGGCCACGAAGCTGACGGTGGACAGGCTGGCGGCTACCAACACGCAAGCGGCTAGGGTTTTGGACTGCATAGGTGCTCCTTCAATGAATGATGCGTACCCAGGTTCCGACCGCAGCGGGGCGGAATCATTCAGCGGGCCTTAGCAAAGGAAAGGCACACCTGCCCGACCTGCCCATTGCCCACATGAAATTAATCGTGTAATTTTTCATGAAATTTTAAGAAATAAATTTCATGACGCCACAAGACGAACTCGCCACCCTCGCCGCCCTGATCCATGACCTGCGCAAGCACAAGAAGCTCACCCTGGCCCAGTTGGCACAGAAGATCGAGCGCTCGGTAGGCTTCCTCTCCCAGGTCGAGCGTGGTTTGTCGCGCCCGACGGTGGCGGACTTGACCGCCATCAGCCACGCCCTCGATGTGCCTACCACCTACTTCTACAGCCAGCCCAAGCCCAAGGCGATTGATTGGGTAACCCGGCCCAACGAGCGGCGCACGGTGTACTACGCCAATGGCATCACCGACATCCTGGTCTCCCCCAGCATGAACGGCGCGTTCTCGATGCTCGATAGCCTGCTTGCCCCGGGCGCCAACAGCGGTGAGCAGAGCATGAGCGACCGCGCCGAACAGGCCGGTTTTGTGCTGGAAGGCGAATTGACGCTGTGGGTGGACGGTGAAAACGACGTGGTGACCCTCGGCCCCGGCGACAGCTTTCACCTGCCCAGCTTTGCCCGTTGCCGCTACGCCAACCTGACCGACCTGCCCGCCCGCGTACTCTGGGTTTACAACTAGGAGCATCACCCGTGAAAAGCCAATCTTCCACGCTGCTGGCCGAAGTACGGACCTTTCGCCAGCACCACCCGGATGTGCGTTATGTCGACCTGATCGCCCTGGACATTCCCGGGCATTTCTACGGCAAGCGCTACCCGATCGAGATGCTCGAAAAAGTCGCCGCCGGCAGCCCCTTGAAACTGCCGCAGAATGCCGTGTTGCTGGGGACGCAGGGCGGGTTGTTCAAGATCGGCGACTACTGCTTCCACGACGGCGACCCGGACGCTAACCGACGCCTGGTACCCGGCACGCTCAAGCCGGT
The DNA here is from genome assembly GCF_007858255.1 of Pseudomonas rhodesiae. GTDB lineage: Bacteria > Pseudomonadota > Gammaproteobacteria > Pseudomonadales > Pseudomonadaceae > Aquipseudomonas > Aquipseudomonas rhodesiae. The sequence goes on from NZ_VFEU01000046.1 coordinate 2,317, forward strand.
GAGTTGGGAATCGCAGCCTCTGGGCCAGATGCTGATCACCTCCGATGGCACCGAAGCCCCCATTGAATTCGAACCCCGCGAAGTGCTGGCCAAGGTGCTGCAGCGCCTGCACCACAAAGGCATCCACCCGGTGGTGGCGTTCGAATTGGAGTTCTATCTGTTCGACAAAACCCTCGACCACGGCCTGCCGCAATTTGCCCGCGACCCACTGAGCGACGACGCCGACGACCAGCCCACCCTGCATATCGAACGGCTGTCGCGCTTCTCGGAAGTCCTGGACGATATGGCCCAGACCGCCAAGGACCAGGGCATCGACATCACGGTGATTACCGCTGAACTCGGCCCCGGCCAGTTCGAGATCAATTTCGGCCACCTCGACGACGGCCTGCGCGCCGCCGACTGGGCCGCGCTGTTCTGCCGCAGCACCCGTGGCGTGGCGCTCAAGCATGGCTATCGCGCCAGCTTCATGGCCAAGCCGTACCTGGAACATCCTGGCAGCGGCATGCATGTGCATGTCAGCCTGTATGACGGCGCGGGCAATAATTTGCTGGCGGCGCGTCAGCAGCAACCGCTGCGCCATGCCGTGGCTGGGTGCCTGGAGTTGCTGCCTCACTGCATGCCGATCTTCTCGCCCAACCACAATGCCTTCCGCCGCCTGGGCGGCACTGTCAACGCCGCCACCCGCGCCTGCTGGGGCTTCGAAGACCGCGATGCGTGCGTGCGCATTCCCGAATCAGACCCGCGCAACCTGCGCATCGAACACCGCCTGGCCAGCGCCGATGCCAACCCATACCTGGTGCTCGCGGCGATCCTCGCCGGCCTGGAACATGGCCTCGACACCCAGCGCGAGCCCATCGCGCCCTTGAACGAGGACCGCACCAGCGGCACCGACTTCCCCCTGGACATGCTCGACGCCGTACGCACCATGCAGCAGCATCCCAGCGTGCGCGAGAAGCTGGGTGCGGAATTTGTCGATGTGTATTGCGAAAACAAACGCCAGGATCATCTGGCCTTTCAACAAGAGATAAGTGTGCGTGAGTACCGCTGGTTTCTTTAACCCTGCTGTGGTCAGTGAGCTTTTGTGGTGAGCGGGCTTGTCGAATCTTCGCACCGCCCACGCTGGGGCGCGGAGCGGCCCTCTCTCTAGACACTGCTGGGTGAAGGCATCAGCCGGACTCGCCAAGCAACAGCTTTTGCTCCCGCGCACACAGCTCCACCACGTAATCCCACAACACCCGCAGCCGCACGGACTTATGCAACTCCCGACGCGAGCTGATCCAGTAGCTGCGCTGGATGCCCTCCCCCGGCAGCAATGCCACTAGGTCCGGGTCGCTGGCGGCCATGAAGCAGGGCAATACCGCAATCCCCAACCCCGAGCGCGCCGCCTGGTGTTGAGCAATGACGCTGGTGCTGTGGAACACCACTTTAGGGTTGCGACAGAAACTGCTGAGGAATTTCAGCTCCTGGCTGAACAGCAGGTCGTCGACATAATCAATCCAGGCATGGGCCGCGAGATCTTCACGTTTTTCAATCGGCGGGTTGCGATCCAGGTAGGCGCGGCTGGCGTAAAGGGAGAGGCGGTAGTCCGTGAGTTTGCGGGTGACGAGTTGGTCGACGCTGGGGCGTTCGAGGTGGATGCTGATTTCCGCTTCGCGGTTAAGGATGCTGACGAAGCGCGGCACGGCCACCAGTTCCACTTCCAGCCCCGGATAACGTTCGAACAGGCCGCCCATGCGTCCGGCCAGAAACATCACCCCCAGACCTTCGGCCACACCGAGGCGGATCTTGCCCAGCGGCGCGGCGGTGTGGGTGAGTTCGTCTTCGGCCAGCAGCGCCACGTTTTCCATGGCTTCGGCATGTTTGAGCAGGGCCTCGCCAGAGGGGGTCAGCTCGTAACCGTGGGCATGCTGCACGAATAGCGCGGTGCCCAGGCTCTTTTCGATGGCCTCGATATGCCGCGCCACCGTGGCGTGGGTGGTTTTCAGGCGCTGCGCGGCGGTGAGCAAACGACCGCTGCGTTGCAACTCAAGAAAAAACCGCAAGTCATTCCAATCGAACATGCCGCCTCCAATGCGTGGGCCGCTGAAGCACTGTTCAAAAACGCACAGCAGCTGGGTAAAAACTAACATTTTTAAGACGAAAACTAACAACTAGGATGGGGCCAATAAGAAAAACAAGCGAGACCTCAGATGCCCAATGCAGCTGCTGAATACGATTACGTAGTAGTAGGCGCCGGCCCCGCAGGTTGCCTGCTGGCCAATCGACTGTCCGCCAACCCCGCCCACCGCGTGCTGCTGCTAGAAGCCGGCGGCCGCGACAACTACCCCTGGATCCACATCCCCGTCGGTTACCTGTTCTGCATCGGCAACCCGCGCACCGACTGGTGCTTCAAAACCGAAGCCCAGCCTGGCCTGCAAGGCCGCGCGTTGAGTTACCCACGGGGTAAAGTGCTGGGCGGTTGCTCCTCCATCAACGGCATGATCTACATGCGCGGCCAGGCCCGTGACTACGATGGCTGGGCCGCCGAAGGCAACGCCGGCTGGGCGTGGAACGACGTGTTGCCGCTGTTCAAGCACAGCGAGAACCACTTTGCCGGCGGCTCGGAATTCCACAATGACAGCGGCGAGTGGCGCGTCGAGCAGCAACGGCTGTCGTGGCCGATCCTGGATGCCTTCCGCGAAGCGGCGGCGCAAAGCGGCATCGCCAAGGTCAGCGATTTCAATCAGGGCGATAACGAAGGCTGCGGCTACTTTCAGGTCAATCAGAAGGCCGGCGTGCGCTGGAACGCGGCCAAGGCGTTTCTCAAACCGGTCCGCCAGCGCACCAACCTCACCGTGCTCACCGAAGTGGAAGTCGACCGTGTGCTGCTGGAAAACGGGCGAGCGTGCGAAGTGGTCGGGCGCAGGCTCGGTCAGTCCCTGAGTTGGAAAGCGCGCAAGGAAATCATCCTGTGCGCCGGTTCCGTGGGTTCCCCAGGCATCCTGCAACGCTCGGGGATCGGCCCGTCCAACGTGCTCAAACCCCTCGGTATCAACGTGCTGCACGAACTGCCCGGCGTGGGCGGCAACCTGCAGGATCACTTGCAACTACGTCTGATCTACAAGCTGGAAAACGCACGCACCCTCAACCAGATCGCCGGCACCCTATGGGGCAAGATGGGCATGGGCCTGCGCTACCTGTACGACCGCAGCGGCCCATTGTCGATGGCACCCAGCCAGCTCGGCGCATTTGCCCGCTCGGGGCCGGAGCAGGCCTCGGCCAACCTCGAATACCATGTGCAGCCGCTGTCCCTGGAGCGTTTCGGCGAGCCGTTGCATGGCTTCCCGGCGTTCACCGCCTCGGTTTGCGATCTGCGCCCGCAGAGCCGTGGCCGGGTCGATATCCGTTCGGCCAACCCGGCGGATGCGCCGCTGATCCAGCCCAACTACCTCAGCCACCCCGAAGACCTGCGCATAGCCGCCGATGCCATCCGCCTGACCCGGCGCATCGTAGCAGCGCCGGCCTTGAGCCAGTTCAAGCCGGTGGAGTATTTGCCGGGCGATTCGCTGCAAACCGAAGCACAACTGCACGAAGCCGCCGCACGCATCGGCACGACGATTTTCCATCCGGTAGGCACCTGCCGCATGGGCCACGACAAGGACGCAGTGGTCGACGCCCAGTTACGCGTGCACGGAGTGCCCGGCCTGCGCATCGCCGACGCCTCGATCATGCCGCGCATTACGTCCGGCAATACCTGTTCACCCACGCTGATGATCGCGGAAAAAGCCGCGCAGCTGATCCTTTCGCCGCACACAAGGAGCCTCGCACCGGAGAAAGAACTGGTTCACGCAATCTGAATAGCGGCGCCGCACCCGGCGCCGACAGTGGAACAACAATAAATAATCACTGTGAGGGTTACCCGATGTCAGAACATGCTCAAACCCTGGGCTCGGCGATAGACACGAGCACCAGCAACGATTCCAAGAAAGTCATCTTCGCTTCGTCCTTGGGGACGGTGTTCGAGTGGTATGACTTTTTCCTCTACGGCGCCCTCGCGGCGGTGATCAGCAAGCAGTTCTTTGCCGGGGTCAACGACACCACGGCCTTTATCTTTGCCTTGATGGCCTTCGCGGCCGGCTTTGTGGTGCGGCCGTTCGGCGCGCTGGTGTTCGGCCGTCTGGGCGACATGATCGGGCGCAAGTACACCTTCCTGGTGACCATCATCCTGATGGGCGTAGCGACCTTCTGCGTCGGTCTGTTGCCGACCTACGCCAGCATCGGCATCGCCGCGCCGATCATCCTGATCGTGCTGCGCATGTTGCAGGGCCTGGCCCTGGGCGGTGAATACGGCGGCGCCGCCACTTACGTCGCCGAGCATGCGCCGGTCGGCAAACGCGGGTTCCACACCAGTTGGATCCAGTCCACCGCCACCATCGGCCTGCTGCTCTCGCTGCTGGTAGTGCTGGCGTGCCGCTACTTCACCGGCGACCAGTTCGAAGTGTGGGGCTGGCGCATCCCGTTCCTGTTTTCCATCGTGCTGCTGGGCATTTCCACCTGGATCCGCATGAGCCTGCACGAGTCGCCGGCCTTCTTGAAAATGAAAGAAGAAGGCAAGGCCAGCAAGGCGCCGATCCGTGAGTCGTTCGGTAAGTGGGAAAACCTCAAGGTGGTGCTGATCGCGCTGTTCAGCATCAACGGCGGGCAAGCGGTGACCTTCTATGCGGCGCAATTCTACGTGTTGTTCTTCCTCACTCAATTCCTGCGGATGGACCCGGCCCTGGCCAATATGCTGCTGATTATCAGTGTGGTGATTGGCGCGCCGTTCTTTATCCTGTTCGGCTGGCTGTCGGACAAGATCGGACGCAAACCGGTGCTGATGCTCGGCCTGCTGCTGGCCACCGCCCTGTACTTCCCGATCTTCAAGGGCCTGGCGCACTACACCAACCCGGCGATGGATCAGGCCAGCCACCAGGCGCCGATCACCGTGCTGGCCGATCCGGCCACCTGCACCTTCCAATTCGACCCGGTGGGCAAAGCGCGGTTTGACAGCCCATGCGACAAGGTCAAAACCTTCCTGGTCAAGCAAGGCCTGCCCTACACCAGCGCTGCTGCGCCGGCCGGCAGCCCCGTTCAGGTGAGCGTCGGCGAAGTCAAGATCGACGGTTTTGACGAAGCGGCGTTGCGCGGTGCCGTGACCCTGGCCGGTTACCCGTCTTCGGCGGATGTGGCGCAGGTCAACAAGGTCATGGTGGTGGTGTTAATCGTGGTGCTGATCCTGATCGCCGCCATGTGCTACGGCCCGCTGGCGGCGCTGATGGTGGAACTGTTCCCGACGCGTATCCGCTACACCTCGATGTCCCTGCCCTACCACATCGGTAACGGCTGGTTCGGCGGGTTCCTGCCGACCGTATCGTTTGCGCTGGTGGTGTATACGGGCGATATCTTCTACGGCTTGTGGTACCCGGTGATGGTGACGGGGGTGAGCCTGATTGTCGGGTTGTTCTGCCTCAAGGAAACGCGGCATGTGGATATCGATAGCAACTGAATAAGCTGCAAGCGGCAAGCTTCAAGCTGCAAGTAAAAGCCACTCGGCTCTTTCTTGCCGCTTGCAGCTTGCCGCTTGAAACCCCTAGCTGTACATCCATACAGATAATGGTTGCTCAAATCCATCCGACTGAGCATCCTGCAAAGCATCAACCCGATCTGATGTGATGACCATGCGGCTGTACCTTTGTGAAAAACCCTCCCAGGCCAAGGATATTGCGGCGGTGCTCGGTGCCGGTCGTCGTGGCGATGGGTGTTGGCTGGGCAATGGGGTCACCGTCACCTGGTGCATTGGGCACCTGCTGGAAACCGCCCCGCCCGATGCCTACGACGCCAAGTACAAGCGTTGGGTGCTGGCCGATCTGCCGATCGTGCCGGACAAATGGAAGATGCTGGTCAAACCCAAGACCGCCAGCCAGTTCAAAGCGGTCAAGCGCCTGCTGGGGGAAGCCCAGGAACTGGTGATCGCCACCGACGCCGACCGCGAGGGTGAGATGATCGCCCGCGAGTTGGTGGAACATTGCCGCTACCGGGGGCCGATCCAGCGATTGTGGCTGTCGGCGCTGGACGACGCCTCGATTCGCAAGGCCCTGGCCGCGCTCAAGCCCGGCGCCGACACCTTCAGCCTGTACCACTCGGCCCTGGGCCGCTCCCGCGCCGACTGGCTGATCGGCATGAACATGAGCCGCCTATTTACCTTGCTGGGGCGTCAATCCGGTTATCAGGGCGTATTACCGGTGGGCCGGGTGCAAACGCCCACTTTGCGTCTGGTGGTGGACCGCGACCGCAGCATCGCCGATTTCGTCCCGGTGGCGTACTGGGCCATCGATGTCGACCTGCGCCACGCGCACATGACCTTCACCGCTCAATGGCGCGCCACGGAAGATGCCTGTGATGACCAGGGTCGCTGCCTCAACCCGCAGCTGGCGCAGACCGCTGCCGCTGCCATGGATAACGCCGCCAGCGCACGCCTGGTGAAGCTGCGCACCGAACGCATGCGCGACGTCGCGCCCCTGCCCTTCGACCTCGGCACCCTGCAGGAAATCTGCTCGAAGAAACTCGGCCTGGGCGCTCAGGAAACCCTGGATATCGCCCAATCCCTCTACGAAAGCCACAAGGTCATCACCTACCCGCGCAGCGATTGCGGCTACTTGCCGCTGAGCCAGCACAGCGAGGCAGCGAAGATTCTCGCCGCGCTGGGCCGTGCCGACCCGGCGGTCAGTGAGCTGATGCCGCATATCGATCCCCAGCGGCGCTCGCGGGCGTGGAACGATGCCAAAGTCAGCGCCCACCACGGCATCATTCCTACCGGGGCCGGCAAGGACGTGGGCCAGCTCAGCGGCAAGCACCGCGCGGTGTACACCTTGATTCGCGCGCGCTACCTGGCGCAGTTCCTGCCCAACCACGAATACGATCGCACTCAGGCGGATTTCGATTGCGCCGGTTTTGCCCTGCGCGCGGTGGGCAAAGTGGTGATCGAGCCGGGCTGGAAGCGCGCCCTGCCCGAAGCACTCGCCCCCACCAAGGGCCGCGAAGCGCCAGCGCCCCAGGCCCTACCGGCGCTGGTGCAGGGCCAGGATTACGCAGTAGCCAAGGTCACGCTCAAGGACCTGTGGACCCAGCCACCCAAACCCTTTACCGAAGGCGACCTGATCAAGGCGATGAAAAACGTGGCCAAACTGGTGGAAGACCCGTTGCTTAAGCAAAAGCTCAAGGACACCACCGGCATCGGCACCGAAGCCACCCGCGCGGGCATTATCCAGGGGCTGCTCGACCGCGGTTATCTGAGCAAGAATGGCAAGGCGCTGGCCGCCACACCGGCGGCATTCAGCCTGATCGACGCGGTGCCCCGCGCCATCGCCGATCCCGGCACCACTGCCATCTGGGAGCAGGCGCTGGACATGGTGCAAAGCGGTGAAATGAGTCTGGAGGAATTCGTCGCCAAACAGGCAGCCTGGATGAGCAAACAGGTGGCGCGTTGCAATGGCATGCGCATGACCATCACCGGCCCCGCGAGCCCGGCAGGACGAGGGGCCGCACCGTGGAAAAAGAAGCGCAAGGCAGCCCCTCGCAAGACGACAGTGAGCCCTAAACGGGCAAAAAAACCGGTAAATACCGGATAAACACCAAAAAAAACCGGTAAATGACGTTTTTCGACAGGTTTGACGCCGCATTGGTTCTTGCTACGGCGCGGGCTGTCTAGGATTCTGTAGGGGTTCCACTGATTTCCTACAACAACACCGGAGTGGCCGCCATGAAGACCGTTGCACAGTTGCTCAAAGCCAAAGACCAGAAAAACCAGGACGTCCACACCATCCAATGGGATCACACTGTATTTGAAGCCCTGATGCGGATGTCGGAAAAAAACGTGGGGGCATTGCCGGTCGTCCGAGACAACCAAGTGGTGGGCATCATCAGCGAGCGTGACTACGCGCGCAAAATCATGCTTAAGGGCCGGTCATCGCTGACCACCAAGGTGCACGAGGTGATGAGCGCGCCGGTGATCACCGTGGACACCCATAAACGCGTCGAAGAATGCATGAACATCATGACCGACAGTCACTTGCGCCACCTGCCCGTGGTTGAAGACGGCAAACTGCTGGGCCTCCTGTCCATCGGTGACTTGGTCAAGGAGGCGATTGCCGAGCAGGCTGACCTGATCAAGCAGCTGGAGCAGTACATCCGCGGCGAATAGGAGAAACCATGCTCGATTCCCTGGCGCATCAGCAAGACCACCTCGACACCCTGTACCGGGCCATGACTGATCGGCGTTTTCTGGTATTGACCGGTGCAGGCATCAGCACGTCCTCGGGCATTCCGGACTACCGGGACAGCGAAGGCGTGCGCCGAGGCAAGGCGCCAATGATGTACCAGGAATTCCTGGCCACCCCGCAGGCGCGGCGACGTTACTGGGCGCGCGCCATGCTGGGCTGGCCGCGCGTACGCGTCGCACAACCGAATGCAGCGCACCGAGCGTTGGCCATCTTGCAACAACGCCAGCACATCACCGGGCTGATCACACAAAACGTCGACACCCTACATGATCAGGCCGGCAGCCAAGGTGTGATCGAACTGCACGGTAGCCTGCACCGCGTGCTGTGCCTGGACTGCCAGCAGCGCAGCCAGCGCGATGCGATCCAACAGCTGATGGAAACCCAGAACCCCTACCTGACGGGCGTTGATGCCGTGCAGGCGCCTGACGGAGACACGCTGCTCGACCCGGCCTTTGAAGCGCGCTTTGAGGTGCCGCGGTGTCCATATTGCCAGGGTGAACGATTGAAACCCGACGTGGTGTTTTTCGGTGAGAACGTCGCCCCGTCCACTGCCGCCAAGGCAATGGCGGCAGTGGAACAGTCCGAGGGGTTGCTGGTGGTGGGCTCTTCGCTGATGGCGTATTCGGCATTTCGCTTGTGCAAGGCGATGGTCGAGCAAGGCAAACCGGTGATCGCCATCAACCTGGGTAAGACCCGGGGCGACGAGCTGTTGCAGGTAAAGATCGAAACCTCGTGCGAACAGCTGCTGCCCTTGCTGGCAGACCGCCTGCAATAGCCCCCTCCTCCACCGTAGCGACCGTCCAGCGCAAAAAATGACGCTTAAGTCACGCCTCTGCCGTATCTCCCCGTGCCCACGACGAATTATGTAGTGATAAAAAATAATCACTACATAACCGTTGACGTAACCTTTTTGTCCTTGCATGATCAAGGCGTCTCCCGGATCGGGAGCGTTGGTAACACGCGTTTTGAAAGAGCTCGTCTGACCGCCGAGCTGTTTTTTCCGGATGTGCACTGCCCACAAGGCAGATTGATGAAGCTGACCGACTCGTAAGAGCACGGTACAAGAAGCTCGAATGCTCCTTGTCTTCGTTATGAAAGCATTGCGTAGCAGTTCATCAGTAAGACTACAAGCATCAGGTTCAAGACCCTGCCCGTATTCGGCAGCCAGTTACTAACGCCCGGTTATTGAAGCCGGAGACAACTAAGCAGTTTTAACGGAACCAACTGATAGATCGCCAACTGGTCAAGGGGCTTACACATGAATCTGAACAACCAACCAACTATCGATGAATTGGCTGAGATGTTCGCAGCGCAGAAAGACACACTCGACGACCATATCCTGTGGATTGGCAAATCGGGCGAAGTCAAGATCGACTGCCTGGCGCCCCACACTGAAGAAGCCGAGTTCGACCGTAATAACCGTGAGTTGGCGGCGCGCCTGAAGATGTACCGCCGCGGCCAGGGTTATGTCGGCAAGAAGGCCGCTGCCGATCGCAACTTTATCGAACAAGTATTCGACACACTTAACAACGCTTGGGAGTCTTTCAAAGACAGCTCGCAAGTAAAAGTGATTGATCGCTACTACTAGAATCAACGTGTTCAATGTGGGAGCTGGCTTGCCTGCGATAGCTATTTAACGCTCAACGACAGTGTTGACTGTTAAACCGTTATAACAGGCAAACCATCTCCCACACTTGTTTGTGCTGCGGGTCAAAATGTTGGAAACCGGCCCTTGCCCGCCTCATCGCGAAAAATATCGAACAAGGCTTGCGCCGCCGCCGACAACTCATGCCCCGGCTTGGTCAGCACACCAATCGGCCGCTCGATCACCGGATCACGCAAGGTAATACAATGCGCGCCCGCCTCCTCCATTTGTCTGGCACACAATGCCGGCACGGCGCTGACGCCCAAGCCACTGGCTACCATTTTGCCCACAGTCGCCAATTGATGGCTTTCCAGAGCAACCGGCAGTTTCATCCGTAGCGCACCCAAATGCTCCTCCAGCATCACCCTAACCGTGGAAGGTCGTTGCAAGGTGATAAAGGGGTGTTCCAATAAAGTCTCCCAGCCGATCTCGTCGCACTGCGCCAAGGGTGAATCACCCGACACGACCGCGATGAAGCGATCCAGATACAACGGGGTAAAGGCCAGCGACGAGCCTTCAGACGGTTCGAAGGCCACACCCAGCTCCACCTGGCGATCGCGCACCATCTCCAAGACCTGTTCGTTGATCAAGTCGTGCACCGTCACGTTCACCTGGGGGTAACGCGCGCGGAATATCTTCAAGATCGGCGGCAACAAGTTGCCCGCGAACGACGGCATCGCCGCCACCGTGACGCGCCCGCGCTGCAACGTGAAGCGCTGGCGCAGCTCATCCTCGGCGTTGTCCCAATCGGCCATCAGTCGGCGGGCCAGGGGCAGCAACGATTCGCCTTCCGGGGTCAGCGCCACATTACGCGTATTGCGGCTGAACAACCGCCCGCCCAGGCCCTCTTCCAGGCCCTTGATGGTCAGGCTCAGCGCCGACTGGGACAAGTGCAGACGCTCGCAGGCGGCGGCGAAACTCAGGCTCTGGGCCACGGCGAGGAAGGCACGCAGCTGTTTCACGGTCATGAAAGTACTCCGAGAGACGGATCAACTATGCTGTTTTCTAAATCAATCAACCTTAAAAAACAACTTAACAAATCAATCCATCGGCGCAACACTCGGTCCATTGGCTGGCCCACAAACAATAAAAGAGGTGCATATGGCAGGTTTCGATAAACGCGTGGCGTCCTACGAAGAGGCATTGGCAGGCCTGGAGGACGGCATGACCGTACTCGCCGGCGGCTTCGGCCTGTGCGGCATCCCGGAAAACCTCATCGCCGAAATCAAGCGCAAAGGCACCCGTGAGCTGACCGTGGTCTCCAACAACTGCGGCGTCGACGGTTTTGGCCTGGGCGTGCTGCTGGAAGAAAAACAGATCCGCAAAGTGATCGCGTCGTACGTGGGTGAGAACGCGCTGTTCGAGAAGCAATTGCTCAGCGGCGAAATCGAAGTGGTGCTGACGCCCCAAGGCACCCTCGCCGAAAAAATGCGCGCGGGCGGTGCCGGTATCCCGGCTTTCTTTACCGCAACCGGTGTCGGTACCCCAGTGGCCGAAGGCAAAGAAACCCGCGAGTTCAACGGTCGTCCTTACCTGATGGAGGAGTCCATCACCGGCGACTTCGCCATCGTCAAAGGCTGGAAAGCCGACCACTTCGGTAACGTGATCTACCGCCACACCGCTCAGAACTTCAACCCGCTGGCCGCCACCGCCGGCAAGATCACCGTGGTCGAAGTCGAAGAAATCGTCGAACCGGGCGAGCTGGACCCGGCGCAGATCCACACCCCTGGCATCTACGTCGATCGGATCATCTGCGGCACTTTCGAGAAGCGCATCGAACAGCGCACCGTCCGCAAATAATCCGCCTCCAGCCCGAACAATAAGGACACACAAAATGGCTCTTACCCGCGAACAAATGGCTCAACGCGTCGCCCGCGAAATGCAGGACGGCTTTTACGTCAACCTCGGCATCGGCATTCCGACCCTGGTGGCCAACTACATCCCCGACGGCATGGAAGTGATGCTGCAATCGGAAAACGGCCTGCTCGGTATGGGCCCGTTTCCTACCGAAGACACCATCGATGCCGACATGATCAACGCCGGTAAACAGACGGTGACCGCACGCATCGGTGCGTCGATTTTCTCCTCTGCCGAGTCCTTCGCGATGATTCGCGGCGGTCACGTCGACCTCACCGTGCTCGGCGCATTTGAAGTCGATGTGCAGGGCAACATCGCTTCGTGGATGATCCCCGGCAAACTGGTCAAGGGCATGGGCGGCGCCATGGACCTGGTGGCCGGTGCGGAAAACATCATCGTGATCATGACCCACGCCTCCAAAGACGGAGAGTCCAAGTTGCTTGATCGCTGCAGCCTGCCGCTGACCGGCGCGCACTGCATCAAACGCGTACTTACGGACCTGGCGTACCTGGAAATCGAAAATGGCGCTTTTGTCCTCAAGGAACGCGCACCTGGCGTCAGCGTTGAAGAGATTGTGAGCAAGACCGCCGGTAAACTGATCGTCCCGGACCACGTTCCAGAAATGCATTTCCAGTGAGGACAGATTCCATGCAAGACGTCGTGATTGTTGCTGCCACCCGCACCGCCGTGGGCAGCTTTCAAGGTTCGCTGGCCAGCATCCCGGCTCCGGAACTGGGCGCCGCCGTAATCCGTCGCCTGTTGGAGCAGACCGGCCTGGACCCGGCCCAAGTCGATGAAGTGATCCTCGGCCAAGTACTCACCGCAGGCTCCGGCCAGAACCCCGCGCGCCAGGCCTCAATCCTCGCCGGCCTGCCCCACGCGGTGCCGAGCCTGACCCTGAACAAGGTCTGCGGCTCGGGCCTCAAAGCCCTGCACCTCGGTGCCCAGGCCATCCGCTGCGGCGACGCCGACGTCATCATCGCCGGCGGCATGGAGAACATGAGCCTGGCCCCCTACGTACTGCCTGCCGCGCGCACTGGTTTGCGCATGGGCCACGCCAAGATGATCGACAGCATGATCACCGACGGCCTGTGGGATGCGTTCAACGACTACCACATGGGCATCACTGCTGAGAACCTGGTGGACAAATATGGCATCAGCCGCGAAGCCCAGGACGCCTTTGCCGCCGCTTCTCAGCAGAAGGCTGCGGCAGCCATCGAGGCTGGGCGGTTTGTCGATGAGATCACCCCGATCCTGATCCCCCAGCGCAAGGGCGACCCAATCGCCTTCGCCGTGGATGAGCAACCGCGCGCCGGCACCACTGCCGAGTCCCTGGCCAAGCTCAAGCCGGCCTTCAAGAAAGACGGCAGCGTCACCGCCGGCAACGCCTCCAGCCTCAATGACGGCGCCGCTGCAGTAATGCTGATGAGTTCCGATAAGGCGAAAGCCCTCGGTCTGCCAGTGCTAGCCCGCATTGCCAGTTACGCTAACGCAGGCGTGGACCCGGCCATCATGGGCATCGGCCCGGTATCGGCCACCCGTCGCTGCCTGGACAAAGCCGGTTGGAGCCTGGGCGATCTGGACCTGATCGAAGCCAACGAAGCCTTCGCCGCGCAATCCCTGGCGGTGGGCAAAGAGCTGGAGTGGGATGCTGACAAGGTCAACGTCAATGGCGGCGCTATCGCCATCGGCCACCCGATTGGCGCCTCGGGTTGCCGCGTGCTGGTGACCCTGCTGCACGAAATGATCAAGCGCGATGCCAAAAAAGGCCTGGCGACCTTGTGCATCGGCGGTGGCCAAGGCGTAGCCCTGGCCCTGGAACGCAACTGATAAAAAACAGCAGCATCGCTCAACTATCGGAGGGGGGCTTGCCCCCCTCCCACCTTTGATCTTCATTGTCTGGCAGCTTGAGGCATTGCAAACACCTCATTGGAAGCCATCGCCATCAGCCATACAAATCTCGCACGGGGCCCTCAGCGCTTCATACAACGCTGATAACGCTCATCCACGCGCTTGGCAAACCATGCCGTGGTCAGGTTACGGGTGATCTTCGGGCTCTTGAGCACAATCCCCGGCAGAATCGCCCGTGGCAGGGGTTTGCCGGCAGCCTTGTCGGCGAGGGCGAACACACGTTGGTAAAGGGTGGTTTCTTCGAAATCCAAGCGCTCGCCCTGCTCCAGCTGGCTGCGGATGCTGGGGTTGCGCATGTCCAGCTTCGCGCCCAACGAACGCACCGCCAGCTCCGTGGTACCGGGCAGTAGCGAGCCGTAGCGAATCAAGTCCCCATCCAGCGCCAGCTCGCCCCCCGAAGCCCGACTGACCGCCGCCTGGAACGCCGCATTGCGGCTGGCATACCAACCGGCGTTGAAGTCAGCGAAGCGATACAGCGGTTGATCGTAGTTCACCGGATAGCCGAGCAAATGGGCGATGCCGAAGTACATGCCGCCACGGCGGGTGAACACTTCGCGCCGGATTGATCCGTCCACGGTGTAGGGATAACCCCGCGCTTGTTTCTGTGCAAAGTCGATGCTCACCTGCATCGGCCCGGCGGTGTGCACCGGGTTGAACCCGCCGAACAGCGTTTTGCCCAACGGCACCATGCTGATGAAGTCATCGAAAATACCGCTCAAGTCTTTTTCCGTACGCGCGGCGCTCAGACGTTCGGCGTAGGTCTTGCCGGTGGGCGAATTCAGTTGCAATGCGCTGCGCACCACAAAGGCCGGCACATGCACCTTGCCGGCACGGCGCAGGATTTCATCCTGGGCGATTTTGCCCATATTGGGCACCGGCGGGTCGACCTGGAAGGTGGACTCCTGCTCGGTCACCGCCAGCACCGCGCAGATATTTTCGGTGCTCGGGTAAATCTTCTGGGTATCAAAGGCCGTGTAGATATCCTGGGCCCAGCCATTGCGGTCCGTAACCTTGGGTGGCAGCAACCGCACGATCTGCGCCTTGACCTCGGCTTCGCTGCGTTCCGGTTGCTGCGGGCCACGGGCGGTGGAGCAACCCGCCAGTACCAGCAAGGGCAAAAGGCAGAGGATCAGGCGGCTTGAATACATGAAGAGTCCTTGAGTGATGGCGGGCCGTGAGTTGCACGTTTCGACAGGTAAGTCTAACCAGGGTTCGTGGGTTCGGTAGGCTCGCCCGTTACGACCGGATGTGACCGCTGCCGAAACATCCCACGCAAGCGCCGGATAAGCTCTACTCCCCTGCCCCACAAACCTCTGCAAAGTCGCTCGCCTGATCACACAGTGCGAAGGATTGCAGATGTTTTTTTTCGTTATGGCCCCGATTGATAGGGCAACCTCATGATTGGCGCGACCAGCCAGACCATTGGCTTTCTGGTACTCGCCGCCTTGGATGCAAAGACCCGCGACGTTGAGTCGGTACTCAGGGATTTTCGCGGATGCCTCAATAGTTACGACGCCTGGGCCGAGAGTGTCCTCAGTTTTTCGGCGCTGAATATCGAGCAGGTGTTCAAGGCCGGAGATGAAGCGGAGCGGGTCGCGCCGATCAACCGCTCGCTGTTCCCCAGCAGCGCCGTCGCGACCTGCCGGGCCGATGGCACCTTGACCTTGGTGCATCGGTTCCAGAGTTCACGGTTCGTACCCATCGGCGATACACCGGTGATACTCCAGCGCATCGATGCAGACGGCACGCTGCTGGGCGAGCCGATCCATAAAACCATCGGGCCCAGCGGCATTCTTGAACTCAAGGAATGCGAACGCAACCAGCGCTACCGCATCCACTTCTACCCCAATGTATCCGCCGCGCATTTCAAGGCGCTGTACGCCTCTTATCAGGCGGTCATCACGCCGCTGGAGGCGTGGCTGCGCAGCGAATGGTCCGACACTTTCGAACCGCTGTGGCAGGGCTACTCCGAGGCGAACTTCCTTAAGCGCTACCTCTCGCTCCACGCCGCCTACGCGCGCGGATTCGGCGAAGCGCTGTACTCGCTGTGGGACAACCTCAAGCAACTGTTCCAGTGGCTGTCGGACCCGGTGGCCCATGCCGAGCAATGGCTGCGGTATCTGTCCCAGGCGGAGTTTGACCAGTTGCTGGCGCTCGGTGCCGACGCTATTGCGACGGGCTTGCTGATGCTCAGCGATGAGCCGTTGTTGTTCATTTACCTGGCGGCGATGGTCAGTTGGATGCGCCTGCTGCCACCGCCGTATATGAATGAACTGCTCGGAGAAGTCACTGGCGAGGTGCTGATCAACCTGTTGCTGATCTGGGCCACAGCGGGCATGGGCGTGGCGGTTCGCTTGGGCGCGCAGGTGCTGGGTAGGATCAAGTCGCGGCGCGCGCGCCAGTGGTTGGAACATTTGGCCGAGCAGTTTGGCAAGGTGCGCGTCGAGGAGCATGCCGAGGCGGCCAAGCCGGTGTTGCTCAGTCGCCAGACCACGGCGATCAATACGATCCCGGTGGGGCCGTTGAAGGCTGGGGATCAATGGGTTTCCAACCCGGTCACAGCGGCGCGCAACAAGACGCAGCAGACGGTGTTGGTGCGGCAGGAGCCTGTGGATGACGTGCCTGTTTCGGGGAAAAACCCGAACGGCGAAGCGGCGGCTTCTGCGGATAAAACCATCACTAACGGCTGCCCCGTGTCGATGGTCACCGGCGAGGAATTGCTGACCCTGACTGATGGCACGCTGGATGGGGTGTTGCCGTTCGAGTGGACGCGCCTGTATCGCACCAGTGCGGTGGAAGTCGATGTAGGGCTAGGGGTTGGCTGGAGCCATGGGCTGGCGCAGCGGCTGCTGGTTTCAGGCGATTCGGTGGTGTGGACCGACCATGAAAATCGCTCTATCTCGTTTCCAATGCCCACCGTTGCGAGGCCGGCAATCACCAATAGCCTGGCCGAAGCGGCGATCTATCTGGGCGCTTCGCCGGATGAGCTGGTGCTGGCCCAGGCATCGCGGTTCTACTACTTTCGCGACGGTGTGCTGACAGCGATCAGCGATGCGTATGACAACCGCCTGCGAATTTTCCGCGATGTGCTCGGACGTATCGAGCGGGTGGATAACGGGGTGGGTCGCTCGTTGTTTCTGCGCTATGGGAGCGGGCGCATTGTCGCGGTGGATTATCAGATTCAGCGCGCCGAAGGCCGTGGTCCGTATGTCTGGACGACTGAGCAAAACGTCGTTTCCTACGCCTATGACGACCTGGGCCGACTGGTCTCAGCGACCAATGCCGTAGGCGAGAGCGAGGTGTATCGCTACGACGAGCAGCACGTCATTGTGGAACGCGGCCTGGCCGGTGGGGCGAGTTTCTTCTGGGCGTGGGAACGCTCCGGCAAAGCGGCACGCTGTGTGCGGCACTGGGCCAGCTTCTCGCAGATGGACACGCGCTATGTGTGGGGCGATGACGGCCAGGTCACGGTGCACAACGCCGATGGCAGCCAGGAAATCTATGTCCACGACGACCGTGCGCGATTGGTGCAACGCATCGATCCCGATGGCGCGCAGTACTTCAAATCCTACGATGCCCAAGGGCGGTTGACGGTCGAACAAGACCCGCTGGGGGCGGTGACGGCGTATCAGTACGACGAAGCCGGACGGCTGGTGGCGCTGTTTCCCGGCGAAGATGAGCCCACTACCTACGAGCATGACCACGGTTTCGTACGCGTGGTGCGCCGGGGTGAAGCGGTCTGGAAATACGAGCGCAATGACCAGGGCGATATCACCCGTAGCATCGATCCCGACGGTCACGTTACCGACTACAGCTACAACAAACATGGGCAACTGACCGGGGTTTGGTACCCGGATCACAGCTGCCATCGCTTGATGTGGAATGAGCGCGGGCAACTGGTTGAGGAGCAGTTGCCCAATGGTGGCATCAGGCGCTATCGCTACGACGACCTGGGCCGCGAGGTGGCGCGCGAAGATGAACATGGCGCGCTGACCCAGTATCAGTGGGACGCTGTGGATCGGCTGACTCGTCTGACCCTGCCAGGCGGTGCCACCCGCGAATACAGCTACAACCCCTACGGAAAAATCACCGCCGAACGCGACGAACTCGGCCACGTCACCCGCTACGACTACGCTGACGGCCTGCACCTGATCAGCCGTCGCCTGAATGCCGATGGCACTCAGGTCCAGTACCGCTATGACAACGCCCGATTACTGCTCACCGAAATCGAAAACGAGGTCGGCGAGACCTACCGACTCAACTATCACCCCAACGGGCTGATCCAACAGGAAGTCGGGTTTGATGGGCAGCGCACCGCTTACGTTTACGACCTCAACGGCAACCTGCAGGAAAAAACCGAACACGGCGACGACGGCAGTCAGCTCGTCACTCGTTACGAACGCGACCACGCCGGACGCCTCGTACGAAAAACCCTGCCCGACGGCAACAACGTCGATTACGCCTACGACCGCCAGGGCAATCTCCTCAGCGTCGACGACGGCCACTGGGCGTTGGCCTACGAGTATGACCGCCAAAACCGCCTCACCGCCGAACACCAGGGCTGGGGCACCCTGCGCTATGGCTACGA
>NZ_VFEU01000047.1 GCF_007858255.1 Pseudomonas rhodesiae
ATCTGCCCGATCATCGAGGCACTGATCAGAGAGTAATGCCTGGCGGGTGAGCTGGAGATCGGAAAGCCCCTTTACGGTGGGATTCAGAGCTTACGTTGGTTTTTGGTTCCATTGCTCCCCAAACCCCTATTTGATACTTTACGTGCCATATCGTACCAAACAAAGGGCGATCATGCCCACGTGCTCTTGCACCTCACCCACTACGGAGATAGACATGACCCAAATCGCCCCCCTGACCATCGACACCGCTGACGCCGCTACCGCTGCCACACTCAAGGCCGTCAAAGCCAAGCTTGGCATGGTGCCGAACCTGTTCGCCACGCTGGCCCACGCGCCGGCGGCGCTCAATGGCTACCTCGGCTTGTCCGAAACGCTGGGCACCGGCCGCCTGAATGCCTCCCAGCGCGAGATCGTTGCGCTCGCTGCCGGTCAAGCCAATCGCTGCCAGTATTGCCTGAGCGCACACACCCTGATCGGCAAAGGTGCCGGACTGTCGGCAGAGGCCATCGCCGCGGCCCGCACCGGCCAGGCGGCCAACGCACTTGACGATGCAATCGCCGGCTTTGCCCGCGCGCTGGTCGAGCAACGCGGCGTGGTGTCGGCCGACGCCATGGCCAACTACCGCCGCGCGGGGCTCGACGACGGCCTGATACTGGAAGTGATCGCCAACGTCGCGCTGAACACGCTCACCAACTACACCAACCACATCGCCGACACCACGGTGGATTTCCCCGTGGTCGCCGTCTGATCTCCATAGGCATATAAGGAGAACACGATGAAAATCGCACTCACCGGCGCTCTGCTCGCCAGCGCCCTCGTCCTGCCACTGGCCGTCACGGCCGGCGACTTTTCGCCCTATGTGGACAGCCAGGGCGGCATCAGCCGCCCCACAGACTTCCGCACAAACTTCGTCCACCTGGGCTCATATGCGGTGTTGGACGAAAAATCCGCCTCTCGCGGCTTGCACGATGTGTACACCGAAAAGGCCTCGGCCGAGCACTACCGCAAGACCGGCAAGTTCTTGGACGGCGCCACGCTGGTGAAAGAGATCCGCAAGCTCGAAACCAGCGCCATGACCACTGGCAACCCTGTGGTCTGGGGTTCCGATGCGGCCGTGTGGTTCGTGATGGTCAAGGACGCCAAAGGCCGTTTCGCCAGCAACCCCTTGTGGGGCGACGGCTGGGGCTGGGCGCTGTTCAAGGCCGACGCCCCCGCCAAGAATGTCGCCGTCAGCTACGAAGCCGACTGCATGGGCTGCCATGTGCCGGCGGCCAAGACCGACCGCGTATTCATCCAGGGCTATCCGACACTGACCCAGCACTGACTTGCTGCCGGGTTACGCTTCGCGCAGGATGGCACCTCCGTCCTGCGCGAGCCACCCTTTCCGGAAGCGCGCCATGCCGACACTCGACGCCTTTCTGACCGACGTCCGCGCCTGCACGCGCTGCGCACCGCATCTGCCACACGGCGTGCAGCCGGTCTTCCAGTTTCACCCGAGTGCGCCCATCCTCATCGCCGGCCAAGCACCGGGGGCCCGGGTCCATGCCTCAGGCGTGCCCTTCGACGACGCCAGCGGCGCGCGTCTGCGCGCCTGGCTGGGCGTGGACCGCGACACCTTCTACGACCCTACCCGCATCGCCATTCTGCCCATGGGCTTCTGTTATCCGGGCACCGGCAAAAGCGGTGACCTGCCGCTACGCCCGGAGTGCGCCCCCCGCCTGGCGCGAAGCCTTCATGCAGCGTTTCGAGCGCCTGTCGCTGGTCATCGTGCTGGGCAGCTACGCCATGGACTACCACCTCGGTACTGGCAAGACGCCGCTCACCCGGGTGGTCGAAGCCTGGCGCGAGCACTGGCCGCAAGCGTTCCCCCTGCCTCACCCTAGCCCGCGCAACAATCGCTGGCTGGTGCGCAACCCCTGGTTCCAACAAGACGTGCTGCCCGCGCTGCAAGCACGCGTCCAGGCAGTCCTCACCGCCAACCCCAAGGAAACCCCATGACCGACGACACCGCCGCCATTACCGAGCTGCTGCACAAGTACTACGACACCCTGGCCTGGGCGAACGGAGACAGGCACCGGCTTTGGAGCGATGAACGACGGCTTCAGGTGCGGTAGCTGACGCCTGGGACCTCAATCACCGTATGACCGGGTCGAAAGCGGTCCTTTCTCTGACAACATCGCCCTAGCCCGCACTCAACCCCCACAACACATCCAGCACATGTTGCGTAGGCCGCTCGACGTCCCCACCACGGTGGGCAATACCAAGTTGACGCCACAATAAGGGCTGTAATGGCCGCATGACGATCCTGGTATCGGGCAATGGCGTGGAGGCTTCATGCGGCAACAACGTCGCACCATAACCGGCCGCCACTAGGCTTTTGATCGCATCGTTGTAGTTCAGTTGAATACGCGGCGTGGGCTGCCGTCCATCACTGGCGAACCACTCCGAGGTCAAGCGCGAAAGCCGAGTAGTTTTGTCATTCAGAATTAATGGCTGGGCGGCCAGCCAACCGGGGGTCACAACATCCGGGCATTCCCAGCGAGCCGGCAAGAAGGCCATGACCGGGTCCCGCCGCCATGGCTCGATCCGCAATTCCTTCACCGGGGTCTGTGGCAGCGCGACCAGACCGATCTCCAAAGAGCCCTCGGCAAGCTTCTTCAAAGTTTCCTGCGACGTGAGCACCGCGACCTGCACATCGATAGCGGGATGGCGTTGGCCCAACGTCTCCAAAGCTTGCGGCATCAACTGTGCGATGGCCCCTGTGGAGGCACCCAGCCGCACACGCCCGGCCAAGCCCTGCACCTGACGCTCCACGTCCTCAAGCGCCTGCTCCGCATCCGCCAACAGGCGCCGCGCGCGCTCCACCAGCGTTTCTCCAATCGCCGAAGGCTGAATGCGCCCACGTGTGCGCGACAACAGCTTTCCGCCAACCCGCGACTCCAGGTCGGCAATATGCAAACTGACCGTGGGTGGCGCGAGGTGCAGCACACGGGCCGCCTCGGCAAACGAACCCAGGTCGGCAATGGCCACCAACGTGCGCAGACGGTCCAGGCTGATTTCGCGCATGAGTCACTCCTTGTTCAGAAAAGCTGAATTTCATCGTTTAGAAATTCAACTTTTCCTATCTTAGCCCCTCACTGAAGATTGGAACTCCTGATTTCCTATGTCCGAGAGCATTCCATGGCAAGTCCTCTTATATTCATCGACGGCGACCAAGGCACCACCGGGTTGCAAATCCATCAACGTCTACGCGACCGGACCGATCTGCGGCTTATCACGCTCAGCCCCGAACATCGCAAGGATCCGCAACGTCGCGCCGAAATCATCAACGCCTGCGACATCGCGATTCTCTGCTTGCCCGACCAAGCCGCACGCGACGCTGTAGCGAGCATCGAAAACCCCGCCGTTCGGGTGATCGATGCGAGTTCGGCGCACCGCACCCATCCAGACTGGACCTATGGTTTCGCGGAGATGAACTCGCAGCAGGCCCAACGCATCGCCACGGCACGGCGGGTCAGCAATCCCGGTTGCTATCCCACGGGGGCGATAGGGCTGCTGCGCCCATTGCTGGAGGCCGGGTTGCTGCCCAGGGACTATCCGACGAACATTCATGCTGTGTCGGGCTATTCCGGAAAAGGGCGCGTTGGCGTGCAAGAGCATGAGGGAGAGGGCGCATCACAGGCGCCCGCGTTTCAGGTTTATGGTCTGGGGCTGGCACACAAACATATTCCGGAGATTCAGCAGCAAAGCGGTCTGATGGAGCGGCCGATGTTTGTGCCGGCTTATGGGGCTTTTCGGCAGGGGATCGTGCTGACCATACCGTTGCAACTTCGCTTGTTGGCGCCGGGCGTGGATGCGGTGCGGTTGCATGCGTGTCTTATGCAGCACTACGTCGATGCGGACCATGTACAGGTGATGTCGATGCAGGAGGCCAAAGGGTTGACGTGCCTTGATCCTCAGGCGCTTAACGGGACTGATAGTTTGCGATTGGTGGTGTGTGAAAATGATGAGACGGGGCAGGTTTTGTTGGCTGCGGTGTTTGACAATCTTGGGAAGGGAGCCGCTGGAGCGGCGGTGCAGAATCTGGATTTGATGGTTGCAGGAACATGACTCCGACTACCCACTGGCTCTAGAGTCTATGGCTCGAATTTTCGAGCGGTTGTTTCCTCTCTGTTTATGGCCTGGCATCGACGGCATTAAACGAGTCGAAAACAGAATCTACGCGTGTCAGCAGTTTGCAATCCAGTCAGGCTTTGAAGTTAAACGGTCGTCCACGACAGGCAGCAATCGGCCAACAGCGGCCGTTTTAGAGTAGGGAAAATAAATCCCCTTTTCTGCTGTCTACGCTTCGCAGCGCCGGTTACCCGGTCACCACGCAAGACTCGCTTCCGGTCGGTGGCTAACCTTTACCGGGCGGGGGTCATACCCGCTGGGTTTCTTACGCCATTTCGTGACGGCTTGCGCCGTCATTCCCAGGCGACCAAGCTTTGCCTGGCGCACATAAATCAGTCCCCTTTTTCTCTTTGCGCAGCAATGGCGTCGATCCTTCGCGCCTGCAAACCTTTGGTGCAGGCTCCAGCTCGCCCATTGCCCCCAACGACACCGCCGAGGGTCGCGCCCAAAATCGCCGCGTTGAAATCAAACTGGTGCCCCGTAGCGGCGCTGTAGCTCAAGGGTAATGGTGCCTTGGTGCTCTTTTCGTCGGATGCCCAGCTATCTTTTAATGGGTTACGGGCGATTTGCAGTGGGCTCCAAAACCTGGCCTCAGGAGGTGCAAGCTCCCGTGGCACCGGCTTTGGACTGGGCAGACCAATACGCCGGCCCATAAGCCCATAAGGATCCCGGCCTCGGCCGGGTTCTTTATGCCCGCTTCGCGGGCTTGAGCCCAGAAGGGAGCGGCGTGCGCCGGATTCGCATCTGCCAGCCAGTACGCAGCCCGTTTGGAACTCAGTTGATCCGTCTTTTTCAACGGTTTAACAGCCAAATCAATACGTTCACAAGTACACTCGCCACCCTAGGGATGGTGAAGCATCCACGAGCGGTACTAGAATTTTCAGCTTTTCGGTGCCGCCGCACGAATTCAAGGGGCAAGCATGGATTACGAACAACTGCCGAGGGCCGCCTTGGTCCGTATGCTGCAGGAGCATGATGCGGCGCTTGCCGATGCTGGCAAGAATGGCATCGTTATGAGTTACACCGGGCGGGCTGCTCCCTGGCAGATCATCCGCCAGGTCAAGCCGAAGCTGCATCGTATTATCAAGAAAGTATCCTTTGGAGAGGAAACCGCCCAGTCAGAGAATGAGATCTGGGACGGTGAAAACCTTTCTGCGATGGTCACGCTCTATAAATATCGTGGTCAAGTTGATCTTGTAGTAACAGACCCGCCGTACAACACCGGCGAGGACTTCCGCTATAACGACAAGTGGGACAAGGATCCAAACGATCCAGATCTCGGCGATGTAGTTCCTAAAGATGATGGGTCCAAGCACAGCAAATGGTTGCGCTTCATGACACCCAGAATCTGGATGATGCGTGAGATGCTAACCCCAGGCGGGGTTATGGCTATCTGTATTGATCATAGGGAACTATTTAGACTTGGCATGCTCATGGACGAAATCTTCGGCGAAGAGAATCGCATTGGCATAATCAATTGGCAGAAAAGCTATTCACCTCGCAGTGATAATAAGGGGGCGGCGGCGAAAACTGAGTGCAACACCTGACCTTTCCGGTACGGTGCTGTCCCTATGTCTTATTCCGAACTCAGCGTTGAAGAGCGCGCCACCATTCAAATCGGTCATGCCCAAGGTTTCAGCCTGCGCGGGATTGCCTGCTTGATCAACCGATCCCCTTCGACCATCAGCCGGGAGCTGCGCCGCAATCGAGATGCCTGTGGCGGCTACTCGGCCCGCGTGGCCCAGCAGCAGATGCAGGCCCGCCGTCAGGTGTGTCGACCGAAGCAAAAGCTGTTGCCGGGTAGCGAGCGCTTCGAATTGGTGGCGCATATGCTGCGTGAGCGTTTGTCTCCCGAGCAGATTGCCGGCAAGCTGCGCAGCATGAATATTCCCAGCCTCAGAGATGCCTACGTCTGTCGCGAGACGATCTATAACGCGATCTATGCCTTGCCAGTCGGCGAGCTGCGTAAAGAGCTGATCATCTGCCTGCGCCAAAGCAAGACGATGCGCAGGCCGCGCTCTGGCGGCGTGGATCGGCGCGGTCAGATCCCTGAGAGGGTCAGTATTCATGTACGTCCGCCGGAGATCGAAGACCGACTGATGCCAGGGCATTGGGAAGGCGACCTGATCAAGGGCAAGGCCAACGCCTCGTCTGTAGGTACGCTGGTGGAGCGCACCAGTGGCTACCTGATGCTGGTGAAGATGAACGACGCGACGGCGACCTCGGCGATGGAAGGCTTCAGTGCAGCGCTCAATGGCATGCCGCTGGCGATGCGCAAGAGCATGACCTACGACCAGGGCCGAGAAATGGCGCGGCATGCTGAAATCACCCAGCAGACCGGGGTGGCGATTTACTTCTGCGACCCGCACAGCCCTTGGCAGCGCGGCAGTAACGAAAACATCAATGGCCTGATCCGCCAGTACCTGCCCAAAGGCACGGACTTGTCGGTGCATAGCCAGGAGGAACTGGATGCCATCGCACTGCAACTGAACATGCGCCCCCGTAAGCGCTTCGACTTCAAGTGTCCGATCGAGGTTATGGACGAGGTGATGCAGGAAGCTATGGCTATGCGGCATGATGCTCCAGCTTCAATTCAATAACCGTGTTGCACTCAGCTCCTGTAACCGCCCACTTTAATGTCAGGAAGCTTAAGCTCTGTTAGTGTTTTGGCTATTCTCTCTCCTCTTGGAAGACTGGTTGAAAGAGCCAGGAATATTTCCAATAACCCATTAAGTCAATCCCTCTACACTGGGCGCACCGATGAGTTTGGCCAAATAGAGTTTGCTTTACGAATGATGCAAGCTGAAACAGGCGCCATAGTAGGTCGCATAGGTGATGCATCAAATCGGCTTAGCGAACACACCCGAGGCCTACTAAAGGATATTGAGTCAAGCAATGTACTTACAGTTGAGCAGCAGGCAGAGACAGATCAAATAGCAACGGCAGTAAACCAAATGGCGGCAAGCATTCAAGAGGTTGCGAGCAATGCACAGCATGCTGCAGATGCGGCCGGAAGAGCAGACACTGAGACGGCATCTGGCCAGCGTCTGGTAGCCCACACAAGCCAGTCAATCACTGCCCTTGAAGGTGAAATTAGGCAAGCCGCTCAGGTTATTCATGAGCTTGAAGGTCAAAGTAACGAGATATCAAAAGTTCTTGACGTTATACGAGGGATCGCCGAGCAAACGAATTTGTTGGCACTCAACGCAGCAATTGAGGCCGCGCGTGCTGGTGAGCAGGGGCGTGGTTTTGCTGTTGTCGCCGATGAGGTTCGCAGTCTTGCTGCTCGCACACAGCAATCGACAACGGATATTCAAAGCATGATCAGCGCTCTACAAGAGCGAGCGCAATCCGCTGTTACAGTCATGGAGCAAAGTAGTCGGCAAGCGCACACGAGTGTAGCTCACGCAGAGGAAGCAGCTACAGCTCTTGATGGAATTGGCCAACGCGTTAACGAAATTACCGACATGAACGCGCAAATAGCGACTGCGGTCGAGCAGCAGGGAGCAGTAAGTGAAGACATAAACCGCAGTATTATCAATATACGCGATGCTGCTGATACCAATGTACAGACCGGGCAGAATAATTTGCAAAGTGCGAAATCTGTCGCTCAGTTAACTAGCGCTCTGAGCGAACTGGCAAAACAGTTTTGGGAAAAACGAGGATAACGCTTTTCAGTATCTCGACAGGGATAACTTACTTTACCATCGGTTATCCCTTTTAGCCGCACAAATTTTAGCCATGGCTTTTCAGGAAGTCAGGGCTATCAGAATGGCCTTAGAAAGCCTAGTCAAAGAGCTGTCACGAGAACACCGTTAGCTTAGCGTACGATTTTTTCCGAATTCTGCGGTTCCCCCGAGATGGGCCTGGACACGGGTGATAGATGCTGAATTAAGCCGTGTGACGGCAGGCTGTGCTGGGCTGCACGTCGGCATGGGCGTGCGTGGTCAGGACGCAAAAACACACTTGCCCGCAATGGCGGGCAAGTGTGTTTGCAGAGGGGGAGTGCGTTGTTGGTTATTGTTTGTTGCGACCGGCAATCACCACCAGGATCAGCGACGCCAGGATCAGGATCGAACTGATAGCGGCAATGGTCGGATCGATCTCGTCGCGCAGCGCCGTGAACATGCGCTTGGTCAGAGTCTGGTTGTCGCCGCCGGAGATGAACAGCGCCACCACAGTTTCATCCAGCGAGGTGATGAAGGCGAACAGTGTCGCCGAGACCACACTGGGCTTGATCTGCGGCAGGGTCACGGCCATGAAGGCGCGAAAGCGGTTCATGCCCAGGCTGCGCGCCACCATTTCCTGGGACATGTCGAAGTTACGCAGACCGGCCAGCAGCGCGATGATCACGTAGGGCAAGGCGAGCATGATGTGCGCCAGCACCAGGCCGGTCAGCGTGCTGATCAGGCCGACCCGGGCGTAAACGAAGAACACGCCGGCGGCGATCAGGATGATGGGCACCATCATCGGCAGCAGCAGGATGATCTGCAGCGTACGCACCACCTTCAGGCTGGAGTTGTTGATGGCGTAGGCGGCCGCCATACCAATCGGCAGGCTGATGGCCATGGTGAAAAATGCCGTGATCAGACTGACCCGCGCCGCCGACATCCACTCCACGCTGTTGAAGAACGCCTCGTACCAGTGGAAGGACCATTGCTTGGGAGGGAATTGCAGGAAGCGCGCCTCGGAGAACGACATGGGTACCACGATCAGCACCGGGATGATCAGGTACAGCAGGATCGCCGCGACCAGCACCGTGAACAGCACGTGGGACAGGCGAAGGTGACGCAGGTTGGCAAGCAGGTTCATTTAGCGCGCTCCCAGGATGCGTTCGATGGGGATGAAGCGATTGATGCCCCAGAAGATCAGGAACACCACAAACAGCAGCACCAGGCCGACTGCGCTGGCTGCGCCCCAGGCGTGATAGAGCTCGACGTTGCGTTGCACCAGCATCGACACCAGGATCGTGCGGCCACCGCCGAGCAGTTCCGGGGTGATGAAGAAGCCTAGGCAGATGACGAACACCAGGATGGAACCGGCCATGACCCCCGGCGCTGCCATCGGCAGGAAGACCCGGCGGAAGGTGTAGAAGGGTTTGGCGCCAAGGCTCTCGGACGCTTGCATGAGGTCCTGGGGGATTTTTTTCATCACCGAATACAGCGGCAGGACCATAAAGGGCAGCATGACGTGCAGGGTGCCGATTACCGTGCCAGTGGTGTTGTGCATCAGCGTCAGGGGTTGGTCGATGATGCCAAGGTCCATCAGCGTCTGATTGACCAGTCCGCGGCGTTGCAGGAGCACCAGCCAGGCATAGGCCCGCACCAGCACGCTGGTCCAGAACGGCAGGATCACGCAGATCAGAATCAGGTTGGCCCAGAAACCCTGCAGGCGCGAAGCGGCGTAGGCAATGGGGAAGCCCATGACGATCGACAGGATCGTCACCAGGAAACTGATCTTGAAGGTCAGGGCGAAGGTGTCCCAGTAAATGCTTTCCTGGAAAATCCGGATGTAGTTGGCCAGGGAAAACCCTTCCTCGGTCTGGACCGACTGAAAGGCCAGCCAGCACAGCGGCATGATCAACAGCACCACGACCATGACCAGCGCCGGGGTGAGCAGCAACAGCATGGAGGTGTGCTCCTTGCGTTCTTCACGGGCCAGGGCGTCTTCGCTGGTCATGGGCGGCTGGTGCTGCTGGTCGCTGGAGTCGGGCATGGATTTGGCGAGATAGGCGTTGGACATGATGACCTCTCGTCACTGCGCAGTGCTGGAGGGTATCCAGCACTGACGGGTAGCGCTGGCGGTGGCAGTCGTCCTGGCGGACAGCAGGGTGCGGTGCTCGGGTAATGTCATGTGAAGAACTCCCAATGGTGGGCAGGTACTTGAGGCGAGCGCGAGTTGTCTGCACAGGTCACTCTGCGGGACCCTCAGGCCTAATGTACCGGGATGCCAACGAATGAAGTGGACGCAATTGACCGGTGCGCAAGCGCTTTATGTCGAAATCGCGGGGGCAGACGGCATGTCCTGCGCCGAGGCCTCTGGCCTGCGGCGCAGCAACGGCCGATGGCTATTTTTTCTGGACGAAGGACAACCAGCGTTCTTCGGCCTTGACCCCGGCTTCGGAGGCCCACCATTGCGCCGAGAGCAGGGCCTGGCGCGAGATGTTGCCGGGTGCGGAAGGCAGCTTGGCCTCGCGCTCGGCCGGGATTACCCCGGTCTTGAAGGCTTCGGGGTTGAGCGGGCCGTAGTCGATGATCATCGGCAACGCCGCTTGCAGTTTGGCATCGATGGCCTCGTTGACGAATTTCATGGCGGCCACCTTGTGCGGCGAGCCTTTGAGGACGCACAACGAGTTGGTTTCCAGCACACCCTGGTTGTAGTCGAATGCCACGGGTGCGCCGGCGGCCTGTACGGCGGTGATACGGCCGTTCCAGGCCTGGATCATGTCCACTTCGCCGTCGCTGATCAGCTGCGCCGACTGCCCGCCGGACGTCCACCAGGTGGCGATGTCGGGCTTGATCTGCTCAAGCTTGCGGAAGGCGCGATCGACGTCCAGCGGATAGAGCTTGTCCATCGGCACGCCATCGGCCAGCAGCGCGATTTCCAGGGTTGGACGTGGCAGGTTACGTAGGGAGCGCTGGCCCGGGTATTTTTTGGTGTCCCAGAAGTCGGCCCAGGTCTTGGGTACGTCCGCGCCTTTGAACGCGTCCGTGCGATACGCCAGCACCGTGGAGTAGCTGATGTAGCCGACGCTGTATTCGTCCTTGAGGCTGTCGGGTATTTGCGCGGCATTGGGAATCAGCGCAAGGTCGAGCTTCTCGAACAGCCCTTCGGCTTCGCCACGGATGCAGTCGCCAGTGGGCAGGTCCACCACGTCCCAGGTGACCTTGCCGCTCTCGACCTGGGTCTTGATGATCGGGTAGGCCTTGGGCGAGCTGTCCTGTTTGAGCGTCAGACCGAGCTTTTTCGCCGCAGGCTCCAGGATCGCCTTGCTCTGGGCTTCCTGATAAGCACCGCCCTGGGATACGAACGTGATGTCCTCGGCCATGGCCTGGGTGGCGCTACCGATGAACAGGGCCAGACTCGCGAGTTGGAAAGCTGTAGTGCGCAATGTGCTCATGGAAAGACTCCGAATGGTTGGCAGATTTTCTTGGGCGAGCTGTAGGTTTTGTTGTCGGTCGCTCTGCGGGACCATGGAGGTCTAATGTACCGGCTTGTCCGTGAACGAAGCGGCTACAAATGCGCGGATGAAAAGTGGTTTATTGCGAAAATGCGAACGGGCACAGTATTTCGTGCGTCGGGTG
This sequence comes from Pseudomonas rhodesiae, assembly GCF_007858255.1. GTDB lineage: Bacteria > Pseudomonadota > Gammaproteobacteria > Pseudomonadales > Pseudomonadaceae > Aquipseudomonas > Aquipseudomonas rhodesiae. Next base: position 11,478 of record NZ_VFEU01000047.1, read on the forward strand.
CGGGCTTGCGCGCCTGTCGCGAGCAGCCCCGAAGCCCCCGGTAGGAGCGAGCATGCTCGCGATGGCGGTGTGTTGGGTGAGTCATAGCCAAGTCATTCAGCCCACCGTCATCCGCCTCACCACGCGCCGAATCATCGGCGCCGCCAGCACCACCACCGGCAACATCGATACCCACGACAGCGCCCACGCGTTCAACCAGCGGCCGGCAAAGGCCAGGTCGAGCGCATGGGGTGTGGTGGCGATGGCGGCCGCGACCGCGCAGGTCAGGCCGGATTGAACGACGCCGAAAACGAAATGCTCATAACGGGCGGGGATTTTCATCGGGGGTTCTCGAGAAAGAGCGGGGGGGCGCGATGCCCGGCCGCTCGGGCACGATCAAGCCGGTTGCAGTTGCGCGATAGTCTCTTCGGTGGTCCACAGCCCGTGGGCGAGGAAGCGGTAATTGATGATGGCCGCCAGGTAGCCGTCGCCATCCGGCAGGCGCGGGCCGGCGGTGGCGTCGCGTACCACGACTATTTCAAAGCCCTGTTCGAGCAGTTCGCGCAGGTGTGATTCCACGCAAAGGTTGGCCGCCATGCCGGCGAGGATGATCTGCGACACGCCTTTCTTGCGCAATTGCAGCGCCAGGTCGTTGGTTTCCGGGCCGTAGACCTTGTGCGGCGAGGCGATGATGGTCTCGCCGTCGAGAATGTACGGCTTGTAGATCTCGAGGAAATCGGCGCCGGAGCCTTCGAAGTTTTCCAGGGTGTTCGGTCCCTTGCGATCGAACATGCAGATGCTGTGCATGACCTTTTCCAGCGGACCGCCAAAATGCCAGTCGTGGTCGTGCGGGTAGTAATAGTGTGGCGACACGGCCACGGGCAGGTCGTGAGCCTTGAAGGCCTTGAACAGTTTTTCCAGGTTTTCGACGGTGTTGTTCTCGACGATGCTCTCACCGAACACCGCCCAACTGGCGCCGGCAGGGCTGAGGAAGTCGTTCTGTGGGTCGATGACCACCAGGGCGGCTTTGCTCAGGTCGAGCTTGAAACCAGTGGCAGGCAGTGCGGGTTCGGCGGGGTCGGCGTACAGATGGCTCATGACGATTTACCTCTTGGGTGCTTGCGTGGATGAGACGTGAATGTTGCTTTATATAAATGACCAGTCGTCTTATTAATGAGGAAAAAAAACTCACTCCAATAGCCGAGGCAAGACCATCGATACGAAACGCTGCAGAGGTGCACCGTCGCGCAGGACCTTGCCGCGCATGACCGCACCTTCCCAGCCTTCGACGATGACACTGGCCAGCGCTTCGGCGTCGTGAGTTTCAGAGAGTTCGCGGCGCTGCTGCGCTTCACGCAGGCAGCTCGCGAGCAAACCTTCCCAGCGCGCCAGCACATCGGCCAGACGCTTGCGGGTTTGTTCGCTGCCATTGGACATTTCCAGGGACAGGTTGCCAATCAGGCAACCCAGGCTGTATTCATGCTCGCCGTGCTCGAGCACCAGGGCCTGGAAGAACTGGCCGATGCGCTCCAGCGGCTTGACCCGGGCGTCGTAGAAGATCGGCCCGTGGCGGGTTTCGATCGAGGTCCAGTATTCCTCGAGGATCTCTGCCGCGAAGTCTTCCTTGCTGGCGAAGTAGTTGTAGAAAGAGCCCTTGGGAATCTCGGCAGCGGCGGTGATGTCCTGGACGCCGCAGCCGTTGAAGCCACGGTTGTGAACCACCTGGCGGCCAATCGACAGCAAACGGGATCTGACTTCGAGGTTGACCGGGCGAGCCATGACAGAGACATCCAGTGATGAGAAAGTTTTAATAAACTAACTGGTCATCTATGTTTCGTCAACAGTCGAATTGACTGCCAATCAGTCCGCCTGCGCCATCTCGATGTACTCGAGCATCTTCTCGTTGCCATCGAGAATGTCACGGCAGATGGCCGCCCGTGCCGCCGCGCCATCGCGGCGCTTGAGTGCGTCGAGCACTTCCCAGTGATGGTCGATGGCCATGCGCTCGTTGAAGTTGCCATAGGCACGGGCGATCAGTGGGCCGGTGCGCATCCACAGGCTATCGAGCAAACCCGCCAGCACCGGCATGCGCGCGATGGTGGTCAGCGCGTAGTGAAATTGCTGATTGCACTTGAGAGCGGCTTGCAAGTCCTGGGCGTTGATCGCGGCGATGTTGTTTTCGATGCAGGCTTGCAGGTCTGCGAGTTCGCTGTCGGTCACCAGCGCGGCGGCCGTCTCCGCAGCCAGGCCTTCAAGCGCCAGGCGGATGCTGCGGATCTCGCCGTATTGCGCGGCGGTGAGGATGGGTACGCGGATGTCACGCGGGGTCTTGAGGATCAGCGCCTGTTCCTTGGCCAGTTGCAGGATCGCGTCGCGCACCGGTGTGACGCTGGTGCCCAGTTGTTCGGCCAGGTCGCGGATGCGCAGGCGGTCATCGGGCTGGAAACGCCCGGTGATCAGTGCCTCGCGCAGCAACTCGTAGATGCCACTGCCCAGGTAAGAGTGATTGAGGGTTTGAATAGGGTAGGGGTTGCTCATTGATCGCTCATCTGCGGCGGATGCCCGGCCCGAATGATGGAAGTTTCCGGCCGGGATTTCCAGATTATTTCAGACGTGCTGACCACCGTTGACATGAATCTCCGAACCGTTGATGTACGACGCGCCTCGGGTGCAGAGGAAATGCACCAGGGATGCGACTTCTTCCGGCTTGCCCAAGCGGTGCATGGGGATCTGCTGATCGACGATCAGTTCGGTCCCGGCAGACAGGATCGACGTCTCGATCTCACCCGGTGCAATCGCATTGACCCGCACACCGTGTGGCCCGAAATCATGGGCCATTTCCCGCGTCAGTGCGGCCAGTGCAGCTTTCGAGCAGGCGTAGGCGACCCCGGCAAACGGGTGCACCCTGGAACCTGCAATCGAGGTGACGTTGATCACCGAGCCTTGCGCCGCCTTGAGCTCATCGAACAGCCCTTGGGCCAGTAACGCCGTGGAAAACAGGTTGACGTTGAACACGCTGAGCCAGGTGGCGTAATCGGATTCCAGCACGCCCAATCGTGCGCCGGCTTCGCCTTTGGGTGAAATGCCGGCGTTGTTCACCAGGGCATCGAGGCGTCCGCCGAGTTTCTCCCGGATCAATGGCAGGCTGCGGCGCACTTCGTCGATGTCTTCCAGGTCCAGGTGGATGTGGTTCAACTCGCCTTCAGCCCAGGGGCAGCCTTCGGTCCAGTTCTGTCGCGAGGCCGTAAACACGCGCCAGCCCGCAGCGTTGAAGTGCTTCACCGTGGCATGGCCGATGCCACGGCTCGCACCGGTGAGGAGGAGGGTTCGTTGCTCGGTCATGCAGGCGCTCCTGAGGAAGGGGTGGAGTGGTGAGACTATACCAGTAAAAATTATGATGCATCATATTCTAAATATGTTACTAATGAGCTGCGCCTCGGAATCATCGCCGTGCGCCGGCCACCAGGTGCAAGACACCCGGCGCTGACCGAAATATTGCTGCCAAAAACAAAAAAACCACCTGCCATCCCTTAGCTGCCGCTCACGCACGTAGCGAATTCGGAGAGACGCATGAACAGCAAAATCGCAACTGTACTGATGCTTGGAATGCTTGCCGGCCCTTTGAGCGCCGCTGAAAAACTGACCGTGGTGTCCTTCGGCGGCAACAACCGCCAGGCCCAGGAAAAAGCCTTCTACAAACCCTTCACCTCGGAAAAGAAAGTGGCGATCACGGCCGATGACTACAACGGCGAAATGGCCAAGATCCGGGTCATGGCCGACACCGGGAAAACCAGCTGGGACGTGGTCGAGGTCGAATCCCCCGAGCTGTTGCGCGGTTGTAGCGAAGGCCTGTTCGAGCCATTGGACTGGTCGCGCATCGGCAAGAAAGAAGATTTCATCCCGGCCGCCGTCAGCGATTGCGGGGTGGGTATCTTCATCTGGTCTACCGTTCTGACATACGACCCGAAAAAACTCGCCAGCGCGCCACAGGGCTGGGCGGATTTCTGGGACGTGAAGAAATACCCCGGCAAGCGCGGCCTGCGCCGTGGCGCCAAGTTCACCCTGGAGTTCGCCCTGTTGGCCGATGGCGTGGCCAAGGAAGATGTCTACACCTTGCTCGGCACCGAGGAGGGCGTGCAGCGGGCCTTCCGCAAACTGGATCAGATCAAGCCCGACATCCAGTGGTGGGAATCCGGCGCGCAGCCGTTGCAATGGCTGGCGGCAGGCGACGTGGTGATGACTTCGGCCTATAACGGGCGTGTCACCTCGGCGCAGGCGGAGGGACAATCGTTTGAAATGCAGTGGAATGGCAGCCTGTACGACCTGGATCACTGGGCCATCGTCAAAGGCTCGCCGAAGAAGGCCCTGGCGGAAAACTTCATCGCGTTTGCCAGTGCACCGGTTCAGCAGAAGCACTTTGTCGAGGCCATTCCTTATGGGCCAAGCAACACCAAAACCGTGGCACTGGTCGATGAGGCGGTGGGCAGCAAACTGCCGACTTCACCGGATAACCTGAAGAACGCCCGGGCCACGGATGCCGAGTTCTGGATCGACCACGGCGAAGACCTGGAAGAGCGTTTCATCGCTTGGGCCAACAAGTAATGCAAGGGGCCTGCGCGAGCAGGCCACATCACCGAAGCGAGGAGTCATGAACAATGCCGCTTGAGAAAGTATCGGCGCAACCCTGTCTGCTGGAGGCGGCCCCTGCCCGTGTCAGTGACGGGCAGGTCCTTGGGGTCCTTGCGCAGCACTACGCGATCAGCGGAAAACTCGAGCAACTGGGCGGCGAGCGCGACCTCAATTTCCGGGTCATGCTCGCGGACGGTACGTCGCGTCTGTTCAAGTTGTCGCATCCATTGGAAAACCCGCAGGTCGTGGACTTCCATAACCAGGCCATGCTCCAGATCGAGCGTAACGATCCGGCGTTGCCGGTGCAGCGTGTCTTTGCATCACTCGGCGGGCGATTCGTGGAGCCGGTCGAAATCGAAGGCCAGCGCATGTTGGTCCGTCTCCTGTCCTTCGTTGACGGCTTGCCGCTGCACCGCGTCGCCCACACATCGGTGAATTTCAGGCAGAACCTGGGCCAAGCGCTCGCCCGGTTCGACCTGGCCCTGGACGGCTTCAGCCATCCCGCTGCCGGGCACGTCCTGCTGTGGGACATGCAACACGCCCAGCGCCTCAGGCCCCGGCTGAAACACATCGAGCCGGGCGTTCGTCGCGACCGGATCGAACACAGCCTGGACCGCTTCGAATCCCAGGTACTGGGCAAGTGCGCCACGCTGCGCCACCAGGTGATCCATAACGACATGAACCCGCACAACATCATCGTCGATCCGGATCAGCCCGATGTGTTGCGCAACATCCTGGATTTTGGCGACATGGTCCACGCGCCGTTGGTCAACGAGGTCGCGGTCGCGGCATCGTACCAATTGGGGGTGGCGGGCGACGTCCTGGCCCCGGCGCTGGACATGATCCGCGCCTATCACCAGGTCAATCCCCTCACCGGCGAAGAATTGCAACTGCTGCCGGTGCTGATCTCCACACGCCTGGCGTTGTCGTTGTGCATCAATTATTGGCGGGCCGACCTGCACCCGGACAATCGCGAGTACATCCTGCGCAACTCATACCGCGCCCAGGATGCCCTGGCGGGATTGTCCGCAATGGCACCCGCCGAGATCCACGACAGAATCCTTGCCGCTTGCACCCAGGAGGTTGGCGCATGAGCATGATCAACGGTTTCACTTCTGAAGATGCCGATCGCCTGTCAGACAAGGAAAAACGCCTTGTCGAACGCCGGGCACGGTTGCTCGGCCCGGCCTATCGACTGTTCTACGAACACCCCTTGCACACGGTGCGCGGCGAGGGCGTGTGGCTGTACGACGAACAAGGCCGGCGGTATCTGGATGCCTACAATAACGTGGCGTCGGTGGGGCATTGTCATCCCCGGGTGGTCGAGGCGATCAGCCGGCAGGCCGGGCAACTCAACACCCACACTCGCTACTTGCAGGAGGGCATGCTCGATTACGCCGAGCAACTGCTGGGCACCTTTCCCGAGTACCTCGAGCGGGTCATGTTTACGTGCACCGGCAGCGAGGCCAACGATCTGGCGTTGCGCATCGCCAAACAGTTTACCGGCGGCACCGGCGTGATCATCACCCGCTTCGCGTATCATGGCGTCACGGGTGATATCGCCGAGCTTTCTCCGTCGCTCGGCCCGAGCATGGTTCTGCCACCCCACGTGCGCACCGTTCGCGCCCCCGATGCTTATCGGCTGGGTGCGGATCAAGTGGCCTCGACCTTCGTGGCTGACGTCCGTGCGGCCATCGATGACCTGCGCAAACACGGCATTCGTCCGGCGGCGATCCTGCTCGACGGCATTTTCGCCAGCGATGGCGTCTTTGCGGGCCCAACCGGCTGCATCGCCGAAGGGATCGCATTGGCCCAGGCCGAAGGCCTGTTGTACATCGCCGATGAAGTCCAGTCCGGCTTCGCCCGCACTGGCCTGAACATGTGGGGTTTCCAGCGGCACGACGTGCGCCCCGACCTCCTGACCCTGGGCAAGCCGATGGGCAACGGCCACCCCATCGCCGGCCTGGTCGGTCGAGCGCAAGTGGTCGATCACTTTGGCCAGAACATGCGCTACTTCAACACCTTTGGCGGCAACCCGGTGTCCTGCGCAGCGGGGCAGGCCGTGCTGGACGTCATCCGTGACGAACAGTTGCAGCAGCGCTCGCACACCCTGGGTGAATGTCTGTTGACGGGGTTGCGGGAGCTGGCCGAGCGTTACCCGATCATCGGCGATGTGCGCGGTGCCGGGATGTTCCTGGGGGTCGAGCTGGTGACCGATCGCGCCACAAAAGCGCCTGCCGCCACGCAGACCCGTCAGGTGGTCAACGCGATGCGCGAGCAGGGCGTATTGATCAGTGCTGCCGGGCCGCTGGAAAACGTGCTGAAGATTCGCCCGCTGCTGGCCTTCGAACAGGAGCATGCGCACTTGCTACTGGAAGCGGTCGGCACGGCGCTGGAAGGGCTGCAGCCGTAGCGGTTCAGACGATATCGTCGATCAGGATATGGTGCTGCCCACGGCTGCAGCGTTCGATGCGCGCCTCGACCTTGTACACCGCGCGCAGCATCTGCTCGTTGATCACTTCATGGCTCGGGCCGCTGCCCTGAGCGGTGCCATCGGCGATGACCAGCACCTGATCGGCGAAGCGCAAGGCCTGGTTCAGGTCATGGATGGCGATGAACACGATGACTTCGCGCTTTCGCGCCAGGTCGCGCATGAAGTTCAGCACCTGGACCTGGCGGTGCATGTCGAGGGCGCTGGTGGGCTCGTCCATCAGCAGGATCTGCGGTTCGCGCACCAGCGTCTGGGCGATTGAGACCAGTTGTTGCTGGCCGCCGCTGAGTTCACCCAGGTTGCGGAATGACAGCGGCGTAATGCCCAGGGCGTCGAGGATCTCATCGACCAGTTTCAGTTCGTCATCGTGGACCACCCAACCCGGTGTCAGTTGCTTGCGCGCCAGCAGCACCGATTCGTACACGGTCAAACGGGCGCTGGCGTTGAGGCCCTGGGGCATGTAGCTGATGCCTTTCATGCCTTTTTCGGGGTTTGGGGAGCAATGGAACCAAAAACCAACGTAAGCTCTGAATCCCACCGTAAAGGGGCTTTCCGATCTCCAGCTCACCCGCCAGGCATTACTCTCTGATCAGTGCCTCGATGATCGGGCAGAT
>NZ_VFEU01000048.1 GCF_007858255.1 Pseudomonas rhodesiae
TAGCCCGGATTTCTCATGACCGCATAAACAAAAACGGCTGAAAGCCTTATGATTCTTGTCGCCAAACAAAGCCCCATAAGTCTTCAGCCGCGCACAAAATGCTACCAGAAAAACTCCACTTTTCACCCCTCTCTCGCCGCCTCGTCGAGGCCTCTTTCACCGGTGGTCACATCACCTCGGATGCGGGCTTGTTGCTGCTGCGCGAGGTCGACCGGCAACATGGCTTGACCCGCCGCCTGGCCAAAATCGTTCCCGATCGGCGTGATCCTGGGCGTGTCCAGCATGGACTGCAGACACTGCTCGCCCAGCGTATCTATGCACTGGCCGCCGGCTACGAGGATCTCAACGATCATGACGGCCTGCGCCATGACTACGCGCTGCAGACTGCGGTCAACCGCCTGCAACCGCTGGCCGGCAAATCCACTCTGGGGCGCCTGGAACAGCAAGCCGATCGCGAAACGGTGGTGCAAGCCCATCGCCTGCTGTGGGAGCACTTCATCGCCCAGCATGACCAGGCGCCGGCTGAGATCGTGCTCGACTTCGATGCGACCGATGTGCCGGTGCATGGTGATCAGGAAGGGCGCTTCTTCCATGGCTATTACGACCATTACTGCTTCCTGCCGCTCTATGTGTTCTGTGGTCGCCATCTGCTGGTGAGCTATTTGCGCCCGAGCAACATCGATGGCGCCCGACACAGTTGGGCCATCCTGGCACTGCTGGTCAAGTTCATTCGCCGCTTCTGGCCAGAGACCCGCATCGTGTTCCGCGGTGACGGCGGTTTTTGCCGACATCGCATGCTCGACTGGTGTGACCGCAAGCAGGTGGATTATGTGGTGGGTCTGGCCCGCAACACCCGCCTGCAGCGGATGGCGGCGCCGGCCATGCAAGCGGTCGCCGAGGCCTACCAAGAAACCGGGCAGAAGATGTCCGGCGTGTATCGCTTCCTCTATCAGGCCGGTAGTTGGCGTAGGCGCCGCCTGGTCGTGTCGCGCCTGGAACATGGCGAGCAGGGTGCCAATCCACGCTTCATCGTCGTGTCCCGCTTTGCCGAGGATGCTGCCCAGCAGTACTACGAAGACTACTGCGGCCGTGGCGACATGGAGAATCGGATCAAGGACCAACAGTTGGATCTGTTCGCCGACCGCACCTCCAGCCCACGCTGGTGGACCAACCAGTGGCGGCTGATGCTGTCGGCCTTTGCCTATGTGCTGTTCGAACGGCTACGCGATCATCTCCAGGGCACCGCATTGGCGCGCATGAGCATCCATAACCTGCGCTTGAAACTGCTCAAGATCGGTGCGGTGATCATTCGCAACAGCCGGCGCATCCGCGTGCTGATCAGCGAGGCCTATCCGCATCAGGAACTCTTTGCGGGGCTGGTTGCCCGCCTCAAGCCGACCTGAACAGGCGGGCGCCCCCGGCCCGGCTCAATGGGGGAAAGGGGGCAGTGCGCCCCATACGCGGGAATTGAATAAAAAACGATCAATTTTTAGCGGTGGAAGGCAGGTTGTTGATACACCGAGGCTTCACCGGCCACGCCTGCCGGCCTCATGAGAAATCCGGGCTAGTGTAGATACTTCCACTGATGGCTACACACTATTTTTCCTCGATTTTCCAGTGGTGCAGTCGAGTCAGGCTACTACTGCCCGCCTGATCTAGTGTATCCAATTTAATGGATACGAACAGTTAAGTTGTCAACTACGCATTTTATGACTGTAGGGTCTTCAGGAGAACTGAGCTGGCTTCTTTATCTACCCCCTTACCTCTGCACGTATATTTTAGATCTTGGATTTATCGGGAGGGTTGTATCACAAAGCAGTCATAATTAAAAATGTCAAAAATGTAAGCTTGGAATCATCTTCTCGTTAACTTCATTTCATTATAATTACCATGAGTTATAGAGTTTAACTGGCGCATCCGGTTAGCTCTACGTAGGCCAATGGTTGTAGGTCTATGACTCAGCGTTGTCCTTATGCTGTACCATTCACCTTATGTGGCTCCTTTAAGGTGATATTTCAGGCGTCCTTCGGGGCGTCTTTTTTTCGTTCTCCCATCCTTGCCGAGGATAAATACTTCTCTTAGCCATGAGGCATTGTCGTTATTTCTCTACTCATCAGTTCCTGATAAATCAAGTATCCGACCACACAAACGAACTCTGCGCTTTAGCGCGGTTTTAGTCGCTTTGCTGGAGCACTAAGATAGTCCGAATTCTGCCATGACCATCCAGTTACGTATCTAAACGTTCCCGGTTTATACTTCCAAGGCCTCATCTTAATTATCAGTCAGGGTTAGCTTGCAGCGTCTTTGTTAATATTGTGCGACTTTCCAATAGTTAGTCATGGCCTAGTAGCCGTAGCCGGTAATAGGCAGGCTGCAGTAGCAAGTAACTCAGGCAATAATATTTTTGGGGAGCCGGCATGGGGTATTGGGAGAATTTGTGAGGAAGGTCTTCATCGATTTTGCCCGTGATCCGACGTCCCGATTAAATACAGAAGGCGTGGTATGTCAGCTGGGGATACACGGGGGGGGCCGTGAGGCCCCTGTCATTTGCTATGAAAACGAAAGAGTTTTGATTTTTGCCCTAATCGGGTTATTAGCCCGTCAGGGATACATTTTACCGAAATAAACTAAAACTATTAACTTTTGATGTTGAGCGTCTCAACCACCATGAGCTTTGCAGTCACCATAAACCATATATCTAAGCGTGTTAAGCTCGCCTTGTGAATCCTCATACGTCATGGCAGCTGGCGTGGGCCCGCAAGCTTTAGCGGCTTTTACCACGCTGACAACTTTAACCATATCAATTTTCATTCCATAGTTATATTGCCTCACTATTGGTGCTATCTTTCCCTTGCTAGCGGCATATAGATCCATAGCGACACTGTTATCAAGCATTTTCTTATCAAACGCGTCATCTCCGCTACTTTCAGCAAGTATGGTTGATGAATAGGCAAAAATCGCTGCAATAAAGAGCACCTTAAAACTTTTCATTTGATCAGACCTCAACGAGCTACACGCAACAGTCATGGAACGTCAAGAGGAGGCGCTTGAACATACGCAATTCAATTACGTGAAAATCCGTTATCAAAACTGATGACAGGTTTATTAAGTCCTATCTAAAATCACTCTTCTTTGCCCGAGCTATTTTTCTTTAACGAGATGGATTGGCCTTGAGTGTTCTTTTCAGCATGATTTTTCATGGCCTGCTGACTCGCTTGCATCATTCTTTCAAATGTCCGATCTCCTCCTCCCTCAGCCAGGGCAAGGGATGAGATGAAAAAAGCGGTTATCAGCATACATACTTTGTAAATTTTCATATTGGAAAGCCTCATTGGATAATGAAGCCAGCTTAGCAAAACCAAGATATCCAGGTGATTGCGCCGAGATTACATCTTCGCAATTATTTGCTGTAGGTAATGCACCTCACTTTAACTCTCGATATGTTTTCAACCAGCTTAGCTATTCCCAAATAGTAAAATAAACCGCAACGCTGGCCCACACGCAGAACAGGGCAGGTACATCCTGGCCCTATTTATCCCTAATGAGAGTATCGCTAGCTATATTGCGCGCTGTAGAGCCAGTAGTAGGGTAAGGTGCCCTGGATAGAACCAATATCCCCATTGCCGCACTGGCCAGACTTTGAAGGTAAAGCTCTGACGCAATAGCCAAAGCCCTATCAAGGGGGCGACGAACGCGGTACTCAATGCCATCAGTGAATAGACTTCAAAGTCCAACGCCCTGGCTACTATGCTGCTCCGGGTATTGATCAATAGGCATAAAGCAGCAGGCAACAACCAAAGAACACCGGGTTTTTTGATTGCGAGGAGAACTGCCGCTGGAACCAGTGCTCCATAAAGCCCATACATCAGTGGGTCGTCTAGGATGTAGGCAATAGCTGCGGCAATCAGCGCCATAACACAGCTCAAAAGAGTGCGATATTGCCATCCCCATGCAATCAACAATCCTAACGCTAAGGTAACCAGGACGTTGAATGAGCCCGAGTTACTGATGTAGCGATATGGCACTTCTGAAATAACGGCGAACAATAGTATCAGCGTAAGATATCGACCGTTCGAAGGTGTCAGCAATTCACCTGGTTTGGAACGCGCCACGTTGGCAGCAATGGCCACACAGAAGAGAGGAAAGGAAAGGCGCCCTGGGATGAACAGATTGCTCATCTCCGGCCACACCAATCGTAAGTGATCAATAACCATGGTCATCATTGCAAGCCACTTGATCAGATCCAGGCTACTGCTTCGTCCCTCAAGTGAGGAGCGAAGAAACGCATGAGCAGCTATCATGCCCACCCCATTGTTACGACGGTCAGCACAAGATAGCGCACACCCTTGGCCAAAGTTACGATCAGCAGAAAACTCCAAAAAGGCTCTCGCATCACGCCGGCGACGACAGTCAGCGGATCCCCAATGATTGGCACCCAGCTCAGCAGTAAAGACCAGCGCCCATAGCGAAGATAGAACAGCTGGCCTTTCTCCAGCTTATCCTCGCTCACAGGGAACCATCGCTTGTGGCGGAACCGTTCAACGGAGCGGCCCAGCACCCAGTTCAATGCAGACCCAAGCACGTTGCCGAAAGTAGCGACCGCCAAAAGTATTGAGGTGACGTACTGATCGGAAAGCAACATTCCAACCAGTACCGCTTCAGACTGCATTGGTAGCAGCGTAGCGGCGCCGAATGCCGCCAGGAAAAGACCGACGTAGCTGGTGAGCTCAAACACTTGGACATCGCCCTTATGCGTTCAGGCCGATCCAGCCATGGAAACCTACGTACAGACCAACACCGATGATTAGGACACTGGACAGATACGGTGCTCGACGAGCTACTGTGCCTAGCCACGGCCAGCGGCTGGAAGCCTGCTTAGCGCCAATTGCCGCCGCCGCTCCGACGATGACCAATGTGAGCGCCAATCCTATGCTGAAGCACAGGACGAGCATGCCTCCCAGCGCAATTTCTTTGACCTGAAGACAAAGCAACAAAACTGTGATGGCGGCAGGACAGGGAATTAGTCCTCCAGTCAGGCCAAACATTATGATCTGGCCCGTCGTGACCTCGCGGTTAGTAAAACGCTTACGGATATCGTTGGCATGCGCACGTTCATGCGCATCCTGATAGCCATCAATCGACAACTCCAGGCCTTCCAATTCGGAATGGGCATGTCCGTGATCATGCTCTAGGTATTCCAGATCATAGTCATGGGAGTGACCTGCATGACCCAAACTCAAGCGAGCACTGAACTCGTGTGGTTCGGGAATATCGACCGTCGACTCCAGGAAGCCTTCGCGCTCAACGAAAGAGAACGATTGGGTGCTACCGTCCGGGCGAGTAGTTACCAAGCGGACATCTGAGGCTGTCCATGCGTGGCCGGCCAATGTCTTCACACGCCAATGCGGTGGTATGCCTTCTTCGAATATCGAAAGCTCAACGCGGCCATGGCCAGTGTCAATACGGTGAGTCTCATCATGATGCCCATGATCATGCTCGCCATCGTGTTGATCGCCACCTTGCTCGAACTTGAACATTTGCTCGCCACGCCAAGTCCGCCACAGCATCCACAGCGCAATCACGATGATCAGTGCAGAAGAGGCTAGCTGGAAATACGGCTCCGTGGTTTGGGCATCCAGGCCTTTGCCCAAGTACATGCCGCCGATGGCGACCAACCACACCACTGCGGTGTGCGACAGCGTCGCGGCCAAGCCCAACAAAACTGCCTGTTTGACGGAGCCACGGATGGCCACAATGAAGGCCGCCATCATAGTTTTTGAATGACCAGGTTCCAGGCCATGCAAGGCTCCGAGCAAGATAGCACTCGGGAAATACAACCAGGCGTGAGCCCCGCCTTGTTGTAGCAGTTCAGCGAAGTTTGGCATGTTTAACCTAGAGGTATTTGGTGATTTGTTTGAACGCTTCCAACGGTGCGCGCTCGCCATTACCCAGTGCCGAAACGGTGTCCTCTAGACAGTGATCAATGTGATCCTGGATGAGCGTCCGCTTGGCTTGGCACACCGCTTTTTCTACAGCATGCAACTGCTGTGCGATGTCCACGCATTGGCGCCCCTCTTCGATCATGGTGATGATGCCTCGCAAATGACCGTCCGCCCGCTTGAGGCGCTTGATGATTGCCTCATGACTTTGGTGAGTGTGGGGATGGCTGTGTTCTTGTTCGTGTTCACTCATGACTTGAGGCTCAGGCTTCAATGAATTATGCTGGCATCCTATCCCCCCTAGGAGGATATAGTCAAACGTAAGAAAGCCCCATTCAACAGGTAGAAAACCGAACTCCATGTTCAGCAGGACACTGACAATAACGGTGGTAATCGCGCTTGCTCTCGCTATGTTGGTGGCTTGGGCCGGGCATACCTATTCGGTATCAGTGACGTCGACACAGCCAGCCTGGGAGATCACACAAGACGCCAATCATTCCCACGGCGAAGAGGCCTCATCCAGCTATTCAAGTCTTTCAGATCACTACCATTCGCCATTGACCCCTGATCATCAGCACGAGACGCCGCAACTCACTGCCGCGTTGATGCTGGCGACATCCCCTATGCTAGCCATCCGGGTCGATGCGCTTCGACACTCTGTTCCGCTGCCGCCGATATTTTTGATCGAGCGTCCACCCCGTCCTGCGTTCGCATCCTGACCATGGCCGCAATGCGGCCCACGATCACTGCAACGTAGGATTAATTCATGCATTCGTACTCAATGAGCGGTGTTGGCGCATTCTCTGCGCCCTCGCATCGCCCGCTATTACTGTTGTTTTTGTTTTTGGCGGCACTTTTCTTCGGCATGCCCGAAGCGATGGCGCATGCCGTCGCTGAAGGTGACAAGGGTTTCATCCAAGAAAGCACCGGAATCATGTTGTTGCCGTTCATCTATATGGGCGCCAAGCACATGATGACGGGCTACGATCACTTGCTGTTCCTGTTCGGAGTAATCTTCTTCCTCTACCGCCTGAAAGACGTGGGCCTCTACGTCACGCTGTTTGCGGTGGGACACTCGGTCACGCTGCTGCTTGGCGTACTTACAGAGGTCAGCATCAGCTCGTACATCATCGACGCCATCATTGGCTTCTCGGTGGTGTACAAGGCGCTCGACAACCTGGGCGCATTCCAGCGCTGGTTCGGTTTCCAACCCAACACCAAAGTGGCCACGCTGATCTTCGGCTTGCTCCACGGTTTTGGTCTGGCGACGAAGATCCAGGAGTACGAGATCTCGCCTGATGGCCTGATTCCGAACCTGATCGCCTTCAATGTTGGCGTTGAGATCGGTCAATTACTGGCCCTCAGCGCGATTCTCATCCTGATGGGGTACTGGCGTCGCACTGGTGGTTTTTGGCGCCACGCCTATACCGCCAACGTCGCCATGATGAGTGCCGGGTTTCTGCTAATGGGTTACCAAATCACCGGCCTGTTTCTCTCCGCGTAAGGAATTCTGACCATGTTTAATACTCCGCTTCCAACTGTTAATGAATTGCCAAGCACTCGCAAACTGGTGCGCTCGACTGTCATTGCACTGCTGACTGCTGTCGGTCTGCTGGTGACTGTTGTCATGCCTTCGGAATACGCCGTTGATCCAACAGGTGTGGGCCGAGCATTAGGGCTAACCCAGATGGGCGAACTGAAGATCATCCTGGCCCAAGAGGCTTTGGCGGATGCAACTCCGCCGCAAGCATCAGCTCCAGCTCCAGCTATGCAGGTCGCGCAAGTCCAGCCTGTTGCGAAACCTGTTGCTCAGCCGGCACCCACGCCAACTTCAGCTTTGAAGACGAATCAAATGAGCGTCACGCTCAAGCCAGGTGAAGGGACGGAAATAAAGCTCGAAGTCTTGAAGGGCAAGTCTGTTAGCTACGAATGGACTGCGGTTGGTGGGCCTGTGAACTTCGATACCCATGGCGAACCCTACAACGGCGAGAAGGGTTACTTCCACAGCTACAGCAAGGGCAAGCAGGTCAAAAGTGACAAGGGTGAATTTACGGCCATTTTTGACGGCACCCATGGTTGGTTTTGGCGTAATCGCAGCAACAACGACGTGACCATTGCACTTAAAACCAACGGCGATTACTTGAGCGTCAAACAGTAATTCAAAACAGCGATGGCTGTCCTGCTGCCGATAATTCAGCGCTCAGCCAGCACCAGACCATTTATTTCATCCAAATTTTGAAGAGTCCTTCCATGAAAATCCCAACCACCCTGTTTCGTTCGATGCTCCTGATCTGCTTCTTCGGCCTGATGACGGCATGCGGCGGTGGTGAGAAAGGAGAAACCTCCGAGTCCGCTGCACACGGACACTCACACGAGTGACACCCTGAATAGAACAAGGCCGCAGTTGCGGCCTTGTTTGTTTCTACATCTCAACCTGCGTACCCAGTTCGATCACTCGGTTCAGCGGCAAGTTGAAATATTTAAGGTTGCTGTTGGCGTTCTTCAGCAGAAAAGCGAACAAGCCTTCTCGCCAACGAGCCATACCGATCCGCTTGGTCGGGATAACGGTCTCGCGGCTAAGGACGTAGGTCGTACGCATCGGACTGAAGTCCAGCTCACTCAAATGACAAACACTCAAGGCTGCGGGTACGTCAGGCTCCTCGATAAAGCCAAAGTGGAGACTGACTCGGAAGAACCCTTCGCCGTAAGCTTCAACCTCAAACCGTCGACCCTGGGCGACAAAGTCCCCATCGTATTACTACCTCAGGAGTGGCTCGCCGGAGCGCTTCCACAGACTCAAAGCGTCAAAGATGCTGCCCTGTATTACTTCCTTCCCCACTGCACTGAAAAGACAAATGAGCCAAACAGCATTGGCCTTTGGCAGCAAGTCTATGAGCGCATGGGACTGAATTTACAGGTTCAAGCGAGCGGGTGCTGCGGCATGTCTGGTACTTATGGGCATGAGACAAAAAACGCCGGTACTTCAGAGGTGATCTACAAGCAGTCTTGGGCGCCGCTCGTGCCCCTGGCCGGTTATTGGCTGACAGATATTCTTGCCGAAGCCAAGTGAAACGGCAAGATGGTGTGACCGTCTAGCATCCCCTGCAGGCGCTGCGCGCTGTTGTCAGGGATAATGCAGCCTGAGCTCATGCGCATCAGTAAACTTTTGCCTGAGACTCAGTAAATGACTCGGCAGTGGGCCCACTTCCGTCTGCTTTTCGGCCCGGACTCATCTCACGAAAAAACGTACGCCGATATTCAGACGGCGACGTGCCAAGATGAACGCCGAATTGCTGCCTCAAAGATAAGGGCGTTCCGAACCCTGCCTCACCCGCCACACACTCAATAGGCAAGTCAGTCGTCTCCAACAGCTCTTGCGCCCTGACAACGCGCTGGGCGTTTAACCATTTTGAGAATGTGCTTCCGGTGGCTTCCCTGAATCGCCGAGTAAATGTGCGCCGACTCATTCTCGCCCTGTCCGCCAGCACGTCGAGCGACAGATCACTCGAAAGGTTCACACGGGCCCACGTTAGAACATCAGACAGATGAGTCTCGCTGGACAGTTGTGGCACAGGATGCTCCACGTACTGAGCTTGGCCGCCCTGCCTGTGCGGCGGCGTCACCAGCATCTTCGCGGTGCGATTCGCCACCCCAGCGCCGAGTCTCTGGCCTACCAGGTGAAGGCAACAGTCGATAGCCGCTACGGTTCCTGCAGAGGTTATGATATTGCCATCACTAACATAAAGCACGTCGGGTCTGAAACGAACGGCGGGAAAACGTTGGGCAAACTTTTCTCGGCCTGCCCAGTGAGTGGTTGCTTCTCTCCCATCCAGTAGCCCTGCATCCCCTAGCACAAACGCGCCCAAGCACAGCCCTACGATGAGCTTACCCTGCGTGTGGGCGAGCTGCAGCGCGTTCACAAGTTGCGCAGATGCAGCGACCGATGGATCAGCCCACGCTGGAATGACGATTACATCAGAGGCCTCCATCAGCTCCAGGCCTTGAGCAACCGCTAAGTCGAGACCTTGGTCGCTAGTAACCATACCCGGCGTCTCTGCGAAGTAATTGACCTCATACTGAGGTTCACCAGGTGCGGACTGCGCCGTCCCCAGCACCATTCCCGGCACGGAAAGATGGAACAGGCTGACGCCGTCAAAAGCCAGAACAGCAACACGTATGGATTGCATCAGTGATCCTCGAGGTAGCTGTGTGGCTTGCATCGAGCGCGCACAGGAATATATGAGCAACGGTCAACGGTGATGCATCGCGTGGGCGGTATAAGCAACTGATCCCGTGGACTCGCGGACAAGGCTGATCGTTTGGCCCGATTATATCGAAATATGTCATTCAGGCCACTGTTGACCTTTATTGCATTGAGCAAGAATTGAGGCATCAATGTATTAACAGGATTCACCCCATGAACTTCAAAGCTCTTCCCCTCGTCCTTAGCATTGCTTGCGCGGCAGGGGCCACCACGGCATTCGCGGAAACAACTACGCCGAAGCCGTCTGATGCATCTCATAAAGTGGGTTTGCAGGAAATTCGTAACGCCACCGTAAAAATCTCCTACGGCGGCACCACCTTCCTGATCGACCCGATGCTTGCCAAGAAGGGAGCGTATCCAGGATTTGAAAATACCTATCGGAGCAACCTTCGCAATCCATTGGTTGATCTGACCGAGTCGCCCGAAAAAGTGATCTCTGGTGTTGACGCCGTCATCGTCACTCATACGCATCTTGACCACTGGGACGATGCCGCACAAAAAGCACTGCCGAAAGACATCCCTCTGTTCACGCAGCATGAGGACGATGCGAAGTTAATTCGCTCCCAAGGTTTCAGGAATGTGCGCGTACTGACTGACGAAGCTGAATTCGGCGGCGTCAAAATCACCAAGACCGGTGGTCAGCATGGCACCGACGAAATGTATGCAGTACCCGCTTTAGCGAAGCCTCTTGGCGAAGCAATGGGCGTCGTTTTTCAAGCTACAGGCTACAAGACCCTTTATCTAGCCGGTGACACTGTCTGGCGTAAAGAGGTCGACCAGACCATTGAGAAATATCATCCCGAAGTCATCGTACTGAATGCTGGGAAAGCAATGATGACCGGCTATACGGGATCGATCATCATGGGCGAGGAAGACGTTTTACGCGCCTCAAAGGCTGCGAAGGACGCGAAAATCGTCGCAGTGCACATGGATGCAATTAACCACATGTCCCTGAGTCGTGAAGAGCTGCGCACATACGTCAAGAAGCAAGGTATCGAGAGCCGGGTCGATATTCCGGAAGACGGCGCTTCACTGGAGTTCTGACTCAAACCTTTTAGGTTCGGAATAAGGCAGGTGCTCTACCTGCCGACCTGAGCCTTCACCACCAATCCCTATGCTCGGATAATTTGACCGGAGATCGTTCATGAAACGTGGCCTTGTAGTAGTTGATCTGCAAAACGAATACCTGCCCACTGGCAAGCTGCCTTTGACCGGCATCGACACCGCTGTCGAGAATGCTATCCGGGTGATCAGCCACTCCCGTGATAAGGGATTTCCTGTTTTCCACATACGACATGAGTCCGCTGAAGGTGCTCCGATCTTTGCAAAGGGATCCACTGGTGCGGAAATTCAACCAGATGTAGCTCCACAAGGTAATGAACCTGTAATCGTAAAAAAACACATCAACGCCTTCAGGGAAACTGATCTGAAGCAGCAGTTGGAAGCCGCTGATGTTCAGGAAATCGTAGTCATAGGCGCGATGAGCCACATGTGCATCGACGCAGTAGTACGTGCGGCGGTGGATATGGGTTATCCGGTTACTGTGCTGCACGATGCCTGCGCCACTTTGGATCTCACATTTGGTGGTGTAAACGTTCCAGCCGCTCATGCACATGCAACGATGATGGCAGCCTTTGAGTTCGGCTATGCCACCGTCAAATCGGTGGACGAGTACCTGTCGGTCTAACCGCGCAACGACTTAACTTTGCGGGGCCCCATGGGGCCATCGCTTTCATCATCAACGCACTAGCAATTTGGTGGTTTAGATTTACTTAACTTGACGGCGTAATAATTGGCTGAAGCATCGACAGAGCCAGGGCCACTTAAAATCAGTGGCCCTGGGTTCGGGAAGCTTTCACAGCTTTAGTGCCTTGTCCGCCGCGATGCCACCGGGGGTGAGCACCCCCGAATCCATCCAGACTGTTGCCGCTGACCGAAAACTGACCCAGTAGAGGCTGTTCTGCCGACTGAAAACTGACCCAGGTGTTCAACTGCTTCTGCTCAATTTTTGAGCAGGAGAACACAGGGTGATCAGTATGGAAATGATGGGCAAAATTCGGCGGATGTATTTCCGCGACAAGCTGTCGCTGCATGAGATAGCCAAGCGCACCGGGCTGGCGCGCAACACGATTCGCAAGTGGGTCAGAGCACCTGAGGCCAAGCAGCCGGTGTACCAACGCCGCGCGATCTTTAACAAACTCAGCCCTTTTCACGTCACGCTAGAGCAGGCGCTAAAAGCCGATTCGCTGCGCCCCAAGCAACAGCGGCGCAGTGCCAAGGCGCTGTTGGCGCAAATCAAAGCCGATGGTTATGACGGTGGCTACAGCCAGCTCACCGCGTTTATCCGTGCCTGGCGAGGGGGACAGGGCAAGGCGTCGCAGGCCTTTGTGCCGCTGACCTTTGCTCTTGGCGAGGCGTTTCAGTTTGACTGGAGCGAGGAAGGCTTGCTGGTCGGCGGCATTTACCGGCGTATGCAGGTGGCACATCTGAAGCTGTGTGCCAGCCGTGCGTTCTGGCTTGTGGCGTATCCGAGCCAGGGCCATGAGATGTTATTTGACGCCCATACACGCTCGTTCGGCGCCTTGGGCGGCGTGCCGCGCCGGGGCATCTACGACAACATGAAGACGGCCGTCGACAAGGTCAATAAGGGCAAAGGCCGGACGGTGAATGCGCGCTTTGCGGTGATGTGCGCGCATTACCTGTTCGATCCGGACTTCTGCAACGTCGCCGCTGGTTGGGAAAAGGGCATCGTTGAAAAGAACGTGCAAGACAGCCGTAGGCGCATCTGGCTAGACGCCCAGGACTGTCATTTTCACTCCTTCGAGGAACTCAATGCCTGGCTGGGCCAGCGCTGCCGCGCGCTTTGGAACGAGCTGACGCACCCTCAATACAGCGGGCTGAGTGTAGCCGAAGTGCTGGAGTTGGAGCGCGCTGAACTGATGCCTGTGCCAGCGCCATTCGACGGTTACGTCGAGCGGCCTGCGCGGGTCTCCAGCACCTGCCTGGTCAGCGTCGGGCGCAACCGCTACTCGGTGCCATGTGAGTACGCGGGTAAGTGGGTCAGCAGCCGTTTGTATCCGACGCGAATCGAGGTGGTGGCCGATGATGCGCTGATTGCCAGCCATGTCCGCTTGCTGGATCGCGACCAGGTCAGCTATGACTGGCAGCACTACCTCCCGCTGATCGAACGCAAGCCCGGTGCGCTGCGCAACGGAGCGCCCTTTGCTGATCTGCCAGCGCCGCTGCGTCAGCTTAAGCACGGTCTGGGGCGTCATGCCGGCGGTGACCGGATCATGGCGCAAGTTCTGGCTGCCGTACCGGTCGCCGGGCTCGATGCCGTGCTGGTAGCCGTTGAGCTGGTACTGGAGAGCGGCAGCCTGAGCGCCGAACACATCCTCAATGTCGTGGCGCGCCTGGCCGCGACCGAACCACCACCCAGCGTCGAAACCCACTTGT
>NZ_VFEU01000049.1 GCF_007858255.1 Pseudomonas rhodesiae
ATCATTTCCATACTGATCACCCTGTGTTCTCCTGCTCAAAAATTGAGCAGAAGCAGTTGAACACCTGGGTCAGTTTTCAGTCGGCAGAACAGCCTCTACTGGGTCAGTTTTCGGTCAGCGGCAACACGCTAGCTATCACGAGCGGATTAAACAGCGTCCGTCAGACACCCAGGCCCCTTCAGATCTGAAGTGACCAGCTCACACCAAAGCCCAGCCTGACGCTGGGCTTTTGCCATTTAATGGCAGTGGTAGTCGTTGGTTTTATGGTTTCGATGGCAACCTTTTGAATCAGTACCGCCGCTGTGCGAGAAGGCAGCAACGGACGTAATCGAAAGTAAAGCGGCGATCAAAATGGCGGACAGCTTCATCAGGGTCTGCTCCTTGCTCATATTTTTATATCCGTGAGAGGTCTCACGCCCGGCAGCGTATGGCTAAGTGCCTTCACCGAGCAAGCGCATCCTGCTTGATTTCGCAAATATTCGATGAGCGACTGATCGGCTGCTTCTTGAGCTAATGCCGGCTCTAGTTTAGGATGACTTCATATCCCCCCCAGGGGGATATGAATCCTCGATAAGCGAACAACTCGTCGCTTTGTTAATTCGAGAAAAGCTCGGCAACCAACTGGGCGCGTGTGTCCTTATGTGAGATTTCTCATGCTGAAAATCTTAGCCAATCGAACCTACCGCCACCTCTTTCTCGCACAAGTGATTGCGCTTGTGGGGACTGGTCTTGCCACTGTCGCATTAGGACTACTGGCGTTCGACCTCGCAGGAGCCCAAGCCGGCGCCGTCCTAGGTACGGCGTTAGCAATCAAGATGACGGCATACATCGGCGTTGCACCGATTGCAGCGGCTTTTGCAGAACGTCTACCGCGTCGGGCAATGCTGGTTTCACTGGATCTTGTGCGAGCACTGGTCGCACTTGCACTGCCGTTTGTAACGGAAATCTGGCAAATCTACGTGCTGATTTTCGTCCTTCAGTCCGCTTCGGCAGCGTTCACTCCGACGTTCCAGGCGACCATTCCAGACATCCTGCCGGATGAGGATGACTACACCCGTGCCTTGTCACTATCGCGTCTGGCCTACGATCTCGAAAGTGTTGCCAGTCCGATGCTCGCCGCTGCACTGCTGACCGTGATCAGCTTTCATAATCTGTTCGCGGGTACGGTCATTGGTTTCCTTGCTTCTGCGGCTCTAGTCGCTACGGTGCTGCTACCCAAAGCGAAACAGGTACCACGACGCAGCATTTATGAACGAACCACCCGTGGTATGCGCATATTCCTAGCTACGCCCCGGTTACGG
The DNA here is from genome assembly GCF_007858255.1 of Pseudomonas rhodesiae. GTDB lineage: Bacteria > Pseudomonadota > Gammaproteobacteria > Pseudomonadales > Pseudomonadaceae > Aquipseudomonas > Aquipseudomonas rhodesiae. The sequence continues at coordinate 1,302 of NZ_VFEU01000049.1, forward strand.
GGACTGTTGGCGCTCAATCTTACGGTAGCTGCCGCTAGCGCCATGGTGATCGTCAATACAGTAGTTCTGGTGCAGTCGCGCTTCGCTCTGCCTCAGAGTTCCACTGCTTTGGCCCTGGCAGCGTTTGGGGGAGGGTCGATGGTGTCAGCCTTGGTCTTGCCCAGGCTGCTGAAAAACATCAAAGACCGAACTGCCATGCTGTTCGGCGGAGGGATATTGGTCGCGGGTTTAGCGGTTGGCATTAACGTCACCACTTATAACTTGCTTCTACCACTATGGTTGGTGCTTGGGGTTGGCTACTCCCTTGCCCAGACTCCTAGCGGTCGCATCTTGCGTCGCTCAGCACATGCTGAGGATCGTCCAGCATTATTTGCTGCCCAGTTCGCCTTATCCCATGCCTGCTGGTTAATCACTTACCCTCTGGCGGGATGGTTGGGAGCACACTACGGCCTGGCCGCATCGTTCATTGCGCTAGCGGTCTTGGCAGCAGGCTCGCTTATCATGAGTAGCCTCATCTGGCGACCAGCTCATGATCGAGAAATCGTCGAGCACACTCATGATGAACTATCAGACAATCGTGCCCATGTTGACGACACCAACGCAGAAAGGCATGAACACCCGTATGTGATTGATGATCTACATCGTCGGTGGCCACGCTGATGGAGCGAAGAGTTCTCAAGCCTTCGAGTCCAGAGCAAAATTTAGTGATGCATCGACAAGAGCTGTCACATACAACTGGATGATGATCAGAAAATAGGTAAGCGAGAGGCTTTGGGGGATCATGAACCTCACCCGATTGAAACAGTTTTTTTTGATTTTCTTTTGTACCCGCTACATCGCTCGGCACTACCGGCGACTTGCATTGCTGGAAACGTTAGCCCTGGTAGGCGCGAAACGAAAAGTGCGTGCTATACCGGCAAAGTCGGTTGTCGTAGACACGGAGAAATGACACACGCTTATTCTTGAACGGAGGAACCTACACAATTTTGACCAAACGAAAGGACGCGCTTGTTGCGAGGCAGGCCTCCAATCATGTTGAGCACCACATACGAAACCGCTTCCCGCTGCATGCAAGCCTTCTAGCCTGGTGCTGGCTTAACTGGCCGTCATCAGCTTCGACGCAGCGGACATGGCAGTAAGCATTGGCATCAAGCGAATGGTGCTACTCTTTGTACGGTCTATTTGATGGTAGGGGAGGATCAAATTAGAGGGGAATGTGTTTAGGGGGGATCAGTAAGGCCGAGAACTCACGTCTCCATGCTCGAATTCAAACTAGCGCCAACCGGTATATGGCGAGCCGATAGAAACGCACTGTCGGCGTGCATATGAGCAGTCCGCTAACCCTCGGCCTACCACATGCCATGAAAGGATTTGCGATGGAGGCTGATAACGGCGAAATAGGCAGTGAAGCGTAGCCGAGGGGTCATGGTAAAAAATTGCGTTAACGCTTTTGGGGACAGTCGCCCTGCAGGATATATCGAATGGAGTGAAGCTTTCCTTGAGAGTCCTGATAACTCATATAGCTATCGACATTTCCACAATATTTTACTGGTGGGGAAACATGTATAGTCTTGGCAACGTCTAGCTTCATGCCATACACATAATCCTTAACTTCAGGAACTGGTTCGCCGACTTTGCTGGCATAATTCTCGAGCGCAACCTTGTTGGCGCGCTCAACCCTTTCAACGTCTGTCTTCGATTGCGTTTGCGCATTAATAAATTGCGACGCAAAAGCAAGCGCGATAAAAACTGAAATCTTAATAGTCTTCATGTCGTAACCCACACCCTTTAGTTTGAATTTGCCTTAAACCACAAGATTTGAATTAGAAAGCGCCCAAAGGGCGCTAGCTTTAACAGTGATCTAGACGGCTGAAAGATCAATCAGCCCCCAATCAAACTTGCACGCAAACATTCATAGCTAAAAATCTATAAAAATAGCGACGTGCAAATTAGATCAAGGCCAAGTTCACAATCAAATTTTGTTCCGTTTACGTCTAGCCCGCTTACAAAGAAACAAGAGGGTATTCTACAATTAGCCTAAACTCATCCAGGTCAGACTCAAATTGAGTCGCGCGTGTATTAGACTGGCGTATGCGGAATGACATATCTTTCATTTTTCCAGTTTGAACTACATATTTTGCTTCGATGTCGCGCTCCCACCTCTTTTGATTCACGAGCGGACTGCCCTCGGCATCACGGCGCATGTAGACACTATTCGCACTCGAGTAGTCAATATCACTACCTCGGCCATAACGCGTCATAAAGCTGAGTCCAGGAACCCCGTACGACTTCATGCTCAGATCATAACGCAGCATCCAAGATTTTTCCTTGGGGGCGTTGAAATCACTATATTGTATTGAGTTGTCCAAGAAAACAGAGTCGGATTGTCGTAAATAGTCGAAGTCGTTTTCGCCATTGTTTCGTTGGTGGGTTAAGGCGAGTGTGTGGCCACCAAACTGAACACCAAAACGCCCGCTCCAAATATTGGTATCAAATTCACCTAATAACTTCTTGCCTTCGTCAACTGCACGATAGTAATTAAAACCACCGATCAACGCGAGATTATCTGTGAGAGCGTAGCTGAGGTTCGTACCGAAATACGTTTGATTCCATACATCCTGAAGTTGGCCAGCATGCAACGCGAAACTTACGTTCTCATTTAGAACGTAGTCACCACCGAAATAGCTCATTCCTGGTGAGTTTACAGGGCCTGCGTAGAAGGTCGCAAAACCATCCCTCATATCGCTTGATACAGGCTGACTCATAGAATGGAGCCGGCCACCTTGCAATGTCAGGCCTTTGATGCTGTTATTGGAAAATATAGTACCTCTAAAAGACTCAGGAAGTAGACGCGAATCACCGTAATACACTACTGGGCTGGTAGGAAACACGTCGCCTACTTTGAGCTCCGTATCAAAGGCGCGAATCTTCGCGGCGCCTCCAATTTTAGTGTACTCATCACGGGCATCCCCGTTACTGTCAACTGGAAGAACATCAAACGAACTTCGCCCACCATTGCGTCCGCCACCAGTGTCCAATTTCAAGCCGATCATGGCGAAAGCATCTAGTCCGAAACCAATCGTCCCTTGGGTGTAACCAGAATTGAATTTCGCAATGAATGCTTGAGCAGTCGCCTCAGAATATCCCGCCCCCCCCTGGTGCAGTTTCACCATTACGATTATCCCTGTTGAAATAGAATGTTCTGCTGGTAACGGTAAATTTACTACCTTCAACAAAACCTTCTGACTTCTCTGCACTATAGGCGACTGAGCTAAACCCAGCTATTGCCGCTAATACGCCTGTTGAGATCTTGGTTATCCTAGTCATGTCTGCTCCGAAGATTTGGCAGTTTCTTATGATGACGGCCTTTTTTATAATGGTGATTGCAATGACCGCCACTCATTCTGACCTACAAACATAACCTCAAGATGATTGAAGAATTACAAATTTGAAAGAATTCCGGCAGCTGATTGCGCTGCCGGAATGGTGGCTCAACTGTGATCGAGATCCCAGATCCAGTGGGCATCAATCAGGAGGGATAAGTTTGTCTTTAACGTCTCTACTTGTGCCTCTAGGGCCGTTGTGGCTGCCGAAACGGATTGGCGGCGGGCTAAAAGCAATGATTGAAGATCCGCCTCCCCCAACTCATACGCTCGTTGAGTCTGGCTCTTGTTCGTTTCCATCTCCTGAGCTCCGTCCTTGGCAAGCAGATAGCTTTCAAAGGCGCCTTCAGCCAACGCCAGATTTTGTGTAATCAAGGTCGTAAGTTGTCGCTTAACAAGCGCTGAATCGTGCCTAGTAGCGTCTTCCTGCGCCAACGCTTGAGCATAACGCGCACTACGTGACCGGCTAGGTATTGGCATACTCACGCTGACGCCATAGATACGCTCTCTGTTACCCTGCTCAGAGTTCGTAAATACGCCAAATGTGGGGTCGGGTATTTTATCCGCCCGGGCACGTCCGGACAAACCTTCAGCGCGCCTTGCAGTTGCGATGGTGCGCCTCAGCTCATCGCTTTGCTCAATAATTCTCGCCGTCCAGGACTCATCATTTCCAGTAACTTTTACGGGAGCCGGCAGAGCGACTCGCGCTCGCTCAACGCCAGGAAACTTGGTGGTAAGCGCAATCCAAGTCGTAGTTGCCTTCACCTTTGCATCATTACCCGAGCGTAATTGATCGGAGAGCTCTGCCTTAGCGATATTCACGTCAAGCGTAGATGCGTCCCCCGCTCTGTTGCGTTTCTGCACTGCTGCCAGGCTATCTTTAGCCGACTCTACTCCTCTCGCCGCAATATCTCGGGCCTCCTCAGCAGCTTGCCAATCAAGCCAAGCTAACATCAGTTCACGGGCGGCTTCATGCCTAGCTTCACCATAACTAGCCTCCGCAATTTCAAGGGTTGCGGTACTGATATCCGAGTCAGCACTAGACTTTCCAGGGAGCCGTATGGTGCGCTCTACTCCAGCCGTCCACTCGTTATAGTTAGGCCCCCCCTGGACACGACGCTGCTGAGAGGTACCGTTAACTATCCATTCGTAAGGAGATCTTTTAATAATCCCCGCCTCCTGTATAGCCGCATCCAGACTGGCCCGGGCTGACTCTACTCGTGGATCTGCATCCAATAGCTTTGTCGCAATGCTTGCTGGTAAAATTTGAGCAGGTGGCAATGGCATTTCAAAAGACTGAGGCTGAGCCGCTCCACTGGCACCCAGTAGTAATACTAGAAGTAATAACTTTTCCATCACACCAGAACTCCCGAACGGTAAATAGGGGTCGACCAATAGCGAATACCCGAGCTAGTGAAAAGCCTCTCAAATTCACTAATCCAGAGTTCGAAGCGTTCCTCGTCTACCACGACAACGATTTCCGTTTCTTTAGCGCTTCCCATAACCTGCTCCGCAGAGTTCAACATGGAGTTGGATAGTCCATGTACTGAAACCACCCTGCTCGTAAAGACTCCGATGCTAGGATCACAAAGAAAATAGTCAGAAACCTTCTCTTCAAGACTTAGCGGCAAAAGTAGAGTAATTCGCAAGTTAGGCATTGGAGCTCTCCTTTTTCGAATGAGCAAAACGCAAATACAGTATCGGTAAGAGGAGAAGTGTCAATGCCGTAACAGTGATCAAGCCGCCTATCACTACAATAGCCAAAGGGCGTTGAATTTCTGAGCCAGGGCCCGTTGCAAATAGAAGTGGAACCAGTCCAAAAGCAGTAATAGAAGCAGTCATGAGGACTGGTCTTAACCGGCGCCTTGAACCTTGGATGACTACGTCTTTAATAGCCATCCCTTCATGATAGAGCTGATTGAAATAGCTGACCAAGACGATCCCGTTGAGTACCGCGATACCTAACAGTGCGATGAAGCCGACTGAAGCTGGCACTGACAGATATTCGCCAGTAACCCAAAGGGCAACGATACCGCCTACAAGTGCAAAAGGAATATTGCTAAGAATAAGCAGAGCCTGTCTGACGGATCCAAATGTCGAAAACAGCAGCACGAAAATCAAGCCAAGTGCGACTGGAACCACAATAGATAATCTCGCAGCAGCGCGCTGTTGATTCTCGAACTGCCCACCCCAAGTAATTGTGTAACCTTTGGGTAATTCGATATTTTTGGCAACCGAAGCCTTGGCCTCCTCAACAAAACCTACCAGATCCCTGTTACTCACGTTCGCAATTACTACGCCATATCGGCTACCCATTTCACGGTCAATTTTAACGGGGCCGTCCGCACGAACTAACTTGGCGACATCGCGCAGAGGAACAGACATTCCTGAAGGTGTAGTGATAATCAAAGCATCGAACTCCGCCGGTGAGGTACGAACACTTTTATCAGCACGAATCAAGATCGGCGTACGCTGATTGCCCTCGATCACAATGCCAGCTTGCTTACCTTCAATCTGAACTCTAAGTATGTTTTGAATGGTTTCAACATCAAGTCCTAATCGACCTGCTTGCAATCGGTCAATTTCGACTCGCAAGTATTGGACACCGTCATTTTGAACCGTATAAACGTCCTGGCTACCGTTGATTGTCTTCAGTAATTCTTCAATTTGGGTTCCGAGCTTATTGAGTGTGCCAAGGTCTGGGCCATATACCTTCACGGCCAAGTCGCCCCGAACACCAATAATCATTTCAGATACACGCATTTCGATAGGCTGAGTAAAGCTGTATTCGATACCAGGTAAATTATCTAGAACTTTACGAATCTCATTCAGCAAATCTTCCTTAGAGCTCATGCGCCACTGGTCTTTTGGCTTGAGCAGCAAATAGGTGTCAGTCTGATTGAGACCCATAGGATCCAAACCAATCTCATCAGAGCCAGCGCGAGCTACAACTCCTTTTATCTCTGGTATAGCCGTCATCAACGCCATTTGAATCTTTTTATCCAGCTCGGCAGTTTGCTCGAGACTGATGGATGGCAATTTCTCTATACCCACGATCAAGTCCCCTTCATCCATTGTAGGCATAAAGGTTTTACCGACTTGTGTGTACACAATCCCAGCGGCTAAAAGCATAACTGCAGCACCAACAAACACTACTTTTTGCTTCTGCATGCCCCAACTCAAAATCGGGTTATAGAGCCCTAGAAGCTTTCTCGCCAACCAAGGATCTTCATGCTTTACCTCTTTTAAAAAATAAGATGAAAGCACAGGTATAACAGTTAAGGAAAGCAGCAACGACCCTGCCAGTGCAAAAGCAATCGTCAGCGCTACAGGGACGAAAAACTTGCCCTCAAGGCCTTGTAGGGTCATTAGAGGGAGGAAAACAGTAATGATGATCAAGATACCAGAAGTTACAGGAACAGCGACTTCTCGAACGGCTCGGAATATGAGATGAAGCCTTGGAACTTTTCCACGAGACTCATCGGTAGCCAGTCGCTGCACGATGTTTTCAACAACGACCACTGCCGCGTCGACCAGCATCCCGATTGCAATTGCTAACCCCCCCAAGCTCATAAGGTTGGCAGACATATTAAATAGTCGCATAAGGATGAAAGTAATCAGCGCCGCAAGTGGCAGCACGAGCGCAACGGTCAAAGCCGCACGAATGTTCCCCAAAAATAGTGCAAGTAGAATGATGACGAGTACGGTTGCTTCAAGTAAAGCTTTGAAAACAGCACCGACAGCTTTATCTACCAGAGACGAGCGGTCATAGAAACTCGTAATCGATATCCCTGCAGGTAAGGTAGGTGCTAACTCTGCCAATTTGTCCTGCACGCCTTTAACCACCTCACGCGCATTTGAACCAGCAAGGCCTAGTACCAATCCTTGCACTGCTTCATTGGTGCCATTCTGAGTTACTACGCCATAGCGTGTGAGCGTTCCGATCTGTACTCTCGCAATGTCGCTAACTCGAACCGGAGTTCCGGTCGTCGCACTCACCACTATATTTTTTAGATCGTCAAGCGAGTTAATGCTGCCCTCACTTCGCACCAATAATACTTCATCGCCTTCGGCCAAACGTCCTGCACCATCGTTCCGATTATTTATACTTAGAGCATTCGATAGTTGCTCCAGGGTTATTTTATTGGCTGCCATCTTCATAGGGTCAGGAAGCACCTCAAAAGTGCGCACCAAACCACCCAGGGAGTTGACATCGGCAACTCCAGGCACTGTCCGCAGCGCCGGCCTAATTACCCAGTCCAACAAGCTTCGGCGTTCTACCAGCGATAAAGAGTCTCCGTCGACCGTAAACATGAACATTTCCCCTAACGGGGTAGTGATAGGAGCCATGCCACCGGAAATACCCTCCGGTAAACTGTCCGACAGATTTCCGAGTCGCTCAGCAACCTGTTGGCGAGCCCAGAAAATGTCGATGCCATCCTGAAAATCGATGGTGACGTCTACCAGACCATATTTCGTCACTGATCGAAGTGTTTTGGTGTTCGGAATGCCAAGCATCTCAACTTCGACGGGTACTGCGATACGACTCTCTACCTCTTCCGGCGTCATGCCGGGGGCTTTCATAATAATTTTAACTTGAGTGCTTGCAACGTCTGGAAACGCATCAATCGGCAGGCCGCGATAGGCATACCAACCCGCAGCAGAAATCAAAACCGTAACCAAAATTATAAATAATCGTTGGGCCAGAGAAAATTGAATGAGCTTGTTCAAAATCATTCTGCTTCCCCTTCAGCAAGCCAGGCGCCTTTCAGCGCAATCACACCACTGATAGCTACTTGGTCTCGTGGTTGAAAGTCACCTTCAATTCGCACGTATTGGCCTGTACTGGCCATAACTTCGACAGGGCGGACTGAAAAGCCCTGCTCAGTTTTCACAAATACGACTGAGTCTGCCTTATTGCGAGCGATAGCGGACAATGGTAGATCCCAAGTATTTCCTGAAGATGCTACTGGAATATCGACTGAAATATACTCACCAGGCCTCAGCTTACCTTGAACGTTCTCTATTTCTGCTCGCATTATTACAAACTGATTGCCCGACGCTATAATGGGGCTGATGCTTTTAATTTTCCCTGATACATCTTTACCTACAACATTTACAATAGTACCTAAGCTTATATTTTGCGCAGCCGTTGAAGTGGCCTGTATATCTACCCACAGAACCTTGACTTGGGCGATATTCAATAAAGCTGTAGCAGCATCAACTCTCTGGCCGGGCTTCACCGAGATAGACGTGACAATACCGTCTTGAGCCGCCGCCAAAATAATTCCGTCCGAAGGCGAACCCGACTTTATAATTTTATCGGTGTCAGACTTCGAGAGACCTGCAAGTGAAAGTTCTGAGCGCACCTGTGATAGCGTTGCCTCAGCCTCACGTAAGGCTGCCTCCGCTTCTTGCGCCCTCCGTTGAGGAATAATGCCCTCTTCAAAGAGAGTATTTTCGCGGTTGTAGGCTTTTCTAGCGAGGCTTGCTCGAGATGAAGCCTGTAGCAATTCAAGCTGCAATTGGCTCATGGCGGGGCCTGTCAACCGCACCACCGGGTCACCTTTTGTTACAACCTGAAATTCCGAGACGAGAAGCTGCGAAACCATAGCCTGCATCGGTGACGTAACGATCTGTTCTGCGCCGGGAGGTACGACCACCTGAGCAGGGTAACGATTTTTTAGATCTCCAGAGTTACTAAGAACTGGTGCTGTCTGGATTCCCATCGTCTTCATCTGATCGGTGCTTATATTAAGCTGTTCAACCGCCCAGGCTTGACTTCCTAAAAAACAGGAAACCAAAAGCGTGATGTTCCGGCGAAGTTTGAAGCTAGTGGTTTTCGTCATCTTCTTTCCTAATAACGTAAGTCGCTCGCCAAGCCATTGGGCGCTCTCTATCTGGCCTTACGAGTCAAGTAAAGCCGGATTGCTTAAAGCTGGCCTATTCGCATCTAATGTTAACGGGCAGCAAATATCAGGAAGGTGACGCTTAAATTACAATTCTGTAGGATTCAGAAACAGCTAATTTATTTGCTATAATCGGTGCAAGAATAGCGAAGACTACTTAATCGTAAAAACTATTAGATTGAACCGCTGAGCGGGGTGCGTCGATATGTCACAGTTACGATTTACAGTATTTTCACAACCTCTTTGATAGGGATCTTTGATTGCACATTTCGTGTTCAAATAAATCTTTTATTGTCGGGTAATTGGTCGATATGCGTATATTAGTCGTTGAAGACGAAATTAAGACAGCTGAGTATATACAGCAAGGCTTAACTGAAAGTGGGTATATTGTAGACCATGCTGCTAACCCGGATTTCTCATGAGGCCGGCAGGCGTGGCCGGTGAAGCCTCGGTGTATCAACAACCTGCCTTCCACCGCTAAAAATTGATCGTTTTTTATTCAATTCCCGCGTATGGGGCGCACTGCCCCCTTT
>NZ_VFEU01000004.1 GCF_007858255.1 Pseudomonas rhodesiae
AGGCACCGCCTCACTTAAAGTCCGGATGTATGGCTGCAACCTTATCCCGTCTGTGTTTTCACGAATTGAGTGCTTGGCATACTGGGGGCGTCCATGTATGAGCAGGCTTGCCCTGCGCTGGGCTGCGGAGCAGCCCCATTCCAGGCGATGTGATTTCAGCTGACACTCCGACGTGCCTGGGTGTGGGGCCGCTTCGCAGCCCAGCGCAGGGCAAGCCTGCTCACCACGGAGTTCACGGCCTCTCCCCAGCGCTACTCACGCTTAGCTCCGCTTGGGCAATGTCCAATTCGGCCGAATGAAGTGGCAGGTATACTTGGTGAAATACCCGGCAGGAGTTCATACTCAATGTTTGCTGTTGTTCTTACCTATTCATGCGCCTAGCTGCGAAATTGCACACCTGATTGCATCGGAGCTGACCCACTCGTTTGCATTGCACTTGACCAGGAGTTTGCATTTCGACTGACCACCGACTGCATCAGATTTGACCAGCACACCTAGTAACTATGATCGGCAGAGAACTCTCGCCTAGCGCGTCAATTTTTGGGTAGGGCTCACGTACTATCTGAGGAATGGGTCATCACATAGACACTTTCCACAAGCATCCGCGAACATTTGACCGTCCGTTTTTGGCCGACTCCCGCCTGGACCATCTAGCGGAGAGCGGCCAATAGCGGTCAGCCAGTTAGCGGACTGGCTGCAAATTTAGTTAGTCATACCCTCGACAAACACGACTCGAGCATCGAAAGCGAAATGCTCTTTGAATTCATGTGCGTAGCGGGGATTAATCCATCGTATGTATATACGTTCAACCGATTTAGGGATTTTAGCGCACAGATTCGAAAGCAACATACCATCCGAACCACTTAAAAAAAGGTCCTTGGCATCGAGCCAAACCTCACGACAATTTGATAGATCACCAAGAGGCATGTAAGAGAACGCGTAGCCGCGAAGATCTTCGGCTGTCAGCATCAAAGTACAGAAATAGCTCTGGCGAAGCTCACAAGAAAGTTCCTTCAACCTAAAAACCAGCGATTGCGATCCATCTTCCGCATACCAATTAACGTCAACGATCCCACTACCCGATGGCCCATACGCGCTTAGGAACGAAGCCAGATCCCTTTGACCGCCCCCGCTCACTTTCATCTTTTGAAATTCAGTCAGAGGATTGAACACTCTTCCATCGCTATCTAGTGTGATCTCTTGCGCACCTCCCCGAAGTTGAATTCGAGATGACTGCCCCCACTTAACCGAATTCTCAACCATTTCCTTCAAGACAGCGATCAGGTGGGATCTAAATCCAGCGTCATAGCTGACTCCAAGAGAACACTTATTGACAAACCCACCAATCTTTTCAGCGTACGTTCTGTTTCCCATTAACTGATGTACAGAGGCGTCATCGAGAATATCAAGCATAGGATCATCTCCATTCTCGCCAATATACTCGCTGAGCACTTTTGATACCGAAAGCCCCTCGGTACTTATGAATTCCTGTGCTAGGTGGCAAGCAGCGATTGCAGCAATTTTTGCGGAGTATACTTGTGCGTTCTTTGTGCCAGCAGTACCTCCGCCTTTGTCACTTGGCGACTTGGCGAAAATCCAAGGGATCTCTCTCTGATTACATTGAGCTGCAACAGGCTGACCCTCCATGTCCCCGCCAACTGCGCTGCTGTCGGCACCGAATAACGTCGAGGCGAACGACTCGTCTTCGGAAAAGACTTCCCCGCTATATACCGTACCCGTGACAATCTTCGACGATATCCCCAGCGCCTTAACACTTTGGTTGAACCTCGGCGTAACCGCACCAACGATCCTGCTCAACTGTTCGTCGTCGATACGTGATGACAAAACAGGTTGAGAGCGCAGCTTCAAGCTTCCCTCCTTCGCAACAAAGTCTATAAGGGAAACAATTTTGTTCGAAATAGCTACATCATGCAGGTCGCCAACTGCGGAGTTTCCGTAGCAAAAACCACTGAGCACGACGAGTCGTGGACATAGTGTTTGCAACACCTCAGGTAACAACATCCCTACTGACGCCTTTCCATGACTGCCCCGCTCTGCGCTAAGTAGGCAAACGGGATACCCCGCTAGAACACCCACCCTAAGACGCTGCAGGAGACCGATAGCCTTGCGCTGCATCTTAACGCCGCAAATGTTCAGCGCTGAGATCAGCGCATCCCTCTCTATATCGTTGGAGGTCACAAATAGGATTGTATGATTACGAAGCTCGAGGGATAGCTGCATTGAATTGCTCTCAGTTCGACAGAGGTTTCGGGTTTAGCGTTGACGTAGGAATTCCGCCTAGCGTGAATATTTCGTTTGAATTTAAAGACTCACCCAAAGATAGAAAGGGCGTGCCATAATAATTCTTGATTACCCGCTAAGCGTTTGCAATAGGCCGACTTCCGCCCGATACGTCGGTCAGAGAGCGGCCATTAGCGGGTGTCCGCAGTGGAGAGGTTGACTCTCCGTCTCTCTGCGGAGCAGCATTCTCGATATGCCCGTATGAAACGTTTCTCTTTGCTTCGGACACTCACAGGTGAGCCAGTCGTCATCGGCAGATACTAACCGTGCCCCGACTGAAGCGTCGGGCAGAGAGCGGCCACAAGAAGCATCCAACAATGACCGATAAGATATAATGCGGACGACCATGCGCTCTATGCATCAAATAGCCCCTGAATTAAAACCACGATAGCTCTGTCAGGGAAAGGTTATTTTTGCTATGAAGAGAAACAACCTGGCTACATTAAAGCTCGCAGCTAATGCAGCCAGGTCAACATAAATCTAATCGAATAGATCAAGCTGTGGCTTGACTGTCAATTTAACAGCTACAAGCGAGCAATCGTCCGTCGGCACCAGTCGCACGATACGTCTTCGCAAATTTGCCGCAAACCGACTTGGATCTTCCAAAGTGCTCTCAAGAAAGCGCGGCCTCAATTCCCATGGATGATAAGCGCCATCAGACATAATGAACAAGCTGACACTTCCATCCTGTGCACAAACTTGATCATACCTCAAAAAAATCTCTTGGAAGTGCAGGTTGATTTTTTTTGATATGGCCGAAAACAGCGTATTTTTTCCGCTGGCTTCTTTGAGCTCAGAAGGCTTGTATAAACCTTCGTCTATAAGCATCTGGTGTTGGGTATGATCTTTAGTGACCTGGATAAGCTTACTATCACTTTTCAGATAAACACGACAGTCTCCAACATGACCTATTTTTATACCCTTTTCTCCCGCATAGCAGAAAGTTAAAGTGGTCGCGGCTTCATAGTAGCTAGGATCTTCATGAGTAAGATTTGAGACGCGAACTTTGATCTGTTCAAAGATTTTTTCAATAGCATCAGTGCTTTCGAAAGCCGACGGCTGCAACCCTATCAAATACTCGATAGCAGACTCGGATGCGCTGCTTGCCCCAGCATAAGACCCGACACCATCTGCAATCGCCATAAGAAAGCCACTTCCTACCTTGCGTGGTGGTAGAACAGAATCTTCATTTTTCCGCGCTACCTCTTTTGGAAATGAGAATACACTTGAGCTTAATAATTTTATCATTTCGGCTCTCCTGAGATGGCGGCGACAAGCTCATTTCGCATTTCTTGAACTTCTGCGTAACGATCGGGGGGGCGCCGGGCCGTACTTTTCATATAGACTTTATGAACGCCTGGATTTTCCAGCATTTCCAGATCCTCTAGCAGAACCCCGAGAGCAAAAATATCCGTTCTCTTGCTGTAATCGCCTGCAATGGATATCTCAGGAGCCATATATTTCGCGGTGCCCATTGCTGTTGCAATTTTCGTGATAACTTCTGATTCTGAGCTTTTGTCTAAATTCTTAACCAAGCCAAAATCTGACACCTTGTAAATACCATCTTTGAACCGGAGAATATTGGAGGGCTTTATGTCGCGATGTAGATAGCCCATAGAGTGTAAGTATATAAGGCCATCCGCAACCATTAGTAGCACATCGATCTTCTGAGATGTGGTGAGCGTCCCTTTTTCGATGTCCTTCTGCAGATCGCCAGCCGCGAGATCCATAATAAACCATGGCAGGTCTGATTTAAGATCGCACAGATATATGTTAGCTACATGAGTGTGCACGCAGGAAGCTTGATATGACACCTCACGGGCAAAACGTCTTCGGAACTCAGCGCGAAGTTCTGGATCAAGATCACTTAGGGATTTTCGCGCATACTCACCGCATCTATGACCATCAATATTGAATAGCTCAATTTTCTCTACAAATCCGAAGCCGCCTTCCCCGATTTTTTCAATTATTTTGTATTTGTAGTTTCCGTGATAGCCATCCATTCCCTGATCCACGCTGTAACGATTAGAACCGACTGGGTTGAAATTCGATGTTAATAATACGCCGCGTCAGTGATGCTCGCCCACGGACGGTATCATAATGCCATAGAACATGTGCGCTGCGTGTTCAATGCCCCGCACCTCCACACGAGCACCAAACTTTTACGACCGGTGGGCCGATGCCTTCGGTAATCGAGGTGCAAACGGTTGCCTGATCGCGTCCCAATTTGCTGCTGGCCTGGGTGAATTTATAGCTTGAATCGACCTGCATAGCGGATTGACTGTTGGCCGGTATCGTTCGCTTGCCAACGTCCGCTTCTGGCCGACCTGCGCCATTACCTCGCCGATTTCTACAGTCCTATTGGGCATCCTTCGACTGATCCCGAACTGATGATTCTATGCTGATCGTGGGCTATTGCTACGGCATTCGCTCCGAGCGGCGGTTGTGCGAAAAGGCGCATTTGAACCTGGCGTATCGTTGGTTCTGCCGGTTGAGCCTTGAAGACGAAATCCCCAACCACTCGAGCTTTTCAAAGAACAGACACGGCCGTTTTCGACTCGACCAGCGAGTCAAACATTTCGCCATTCATACGGCTCAGCCTTCAAGTCGTTCCACATCAATTACCGCGGCGATGTCCTCGCGGGGAATGGTTTGTCCGGTGCCCTTGAAGGTGTGGGTGAGGTGACATTCTCCGTCATCCGAAAGCAGGTAGGCCCAAAGTGACGCACAGTAGTCCTCGATGTCAGTCGTTTTCCCTTTGAACTTGACTACGACAGGCTTCAGTCGCTCTTCGATGACACCGCGCAGGTCGACAAATCCGCCACTTCCGCAAAAGCTGCTAGACCATAGATCTTGGACTGCCTCTGGTACGCGGTATCGGATGCCGCTTTCACTGGTGCTTGCAGCAGTGAAGGTGTTCCACGCGTAAGGGCCCGTGCCCTCAGCTGTAGACCCTTCATACTCGCTGCGAAGCTTCACAATACCCTCAGCCCGCTGTTTTGCAGTTGGTCGTTTTTCGGGGGGTACCCACTCCATGATCTTATCCAAGAAGCGCCCCACGCCTTGCGAGGAACCCAACAACCCCTCGGCAAACCACGAGTCGCACCCCGCATAACTCGTCGAGTGGTAGTAATACGCGTGGGTGATGTCATCGCGCGGGTAGGCTTTTAGCAGGTGCCAAACAACCCCATGGAACTCCGGTCGCTTAATTTCAGAGTACACCTGTGCGATTTCCAGCACTGCCGGGGCTAGAAGCACTCGTTCGATCTCATCGGTAGAAACCGCGTAGATCTCAGCAAGAGAGCAAATGGCGTCGTGTCTGTTGTCACAGCTCGGGATAAAACTCATCTCAGGCTCCCAGCCTTACCTTTGCGATAGGGCCGGGAGGATATCAGGTTCGATATCGCCGGATAAGTCCCGCAAACCGACCTTTAAGCGTCGAGCCGTCCTCCAGCTCGTGCTCCATTAGACCACCCTTGGATTGTATGTGGCCAGTGCAGGAGGCGTTTCTAAGCATACCGCCAGGATCAATCCCCGGTGGTAGATGACCAATTGCGTTACTTGAGGTCTGAGCTGTAGCTAGCACGGATGCAATTGGCTGTCATTGGCAATGCAAATGAGTGGTCAAGTCAGTGCAATTACGCACCTAGCTTTGCAGAATTGTTTGAATGGCAAGCACAAAGGCAGGCGGGAACACCTTGTCTCCATGTTCATTTTGAATACCACCATCATCCGTGATGCTGAGGCCTTGTTGCGCCAAGCGGGAAGGGTCAATACCTTTGCTAAGCGCATTTCGCAGGCGAGGCGACAATTCGGGAGATGCCGCGACCGGAGCGGGTAAGGTAGCGGGGGCCTCGGGCGATGTCGGCGTAATAGAAGCTCCGACCTGAAGCCCCTTAAAGGCCGCGTGAAGGTTGTCGTTGGTAACCTTGAGCCGCTTGGCCTCGTCCAGTGCGACCCGGAGAGTTGCTCGGATGCTGGGGTCGGTTATCAGCTCCAGGGCCTGTTCGACGTTTGACTTGCTCTTGGCCACATATCGGGTGGAGCCGCTGACGGCATTGGCGAAGGCCGTGATGATTTCCCGGTAGTACGCGCCTTGGGTATTGCGCAGGCTTTGCGTCTTGGGCCCGCCGATGGACTCCAGGCGCCGACCCACTTCGGCCAGCGAATAGTCGCGGTCGCCATCGTCCCGTATCGCGTTCAGCACCTCCCAGACTTTATCAAGGTTCTCAACTTTCGAGGATTTGCTGGCGGCAGCCCGGTGGGCCTGATATAGCTGTCGCGCATCCTTCAGAATATCCGGGGCAGTGAGGGGGAGGCCGTTGCTCATCATACTTGCTCCAACAAATTTGCCGATTGCGCAAAGCCGAAGGTCTTGGGCTTCATGAAGTCCAATTGGGTAGCGAAAGCCTTGTCCAGCCCCACGGCGTGCAAAGTCGTTCGCCCATCTACCAAGGCATGCACTGTGTTGGCCTCCAGCCGAGCATAGAGGAATTGCCCCATGGCATTGGCCACGTGCAAGGCGTCTTCGTCATCCAGCAAGGAAAACCGGGGCTCATGGCCAGAATTTCGCAGCATTCGGTCAAACAGGCGAGCGCGCTCTAGGTTGGGTTGCCGCCAATTGATTTTCAGCCCGTCGAAAAGGGTGGCATTAACGCAGATTCGATTCAGCTGCTCGAACTCATGGCCTTCCGACAAGACCGCTTCAAGCTGACCAGTGCCACCCGCCGCGACCAGGGCCAAACCATCACCCTTGTCTTGGGCTGCAATGCGGATGCACTGCTCGGTAAGCGCATACGCGGCTTGTAGGCTTAAGGCGATTTCGTCCACCTCAGCCGTAGAGGACTCAAAGGCGGTCTCTGCAATCTCTAGCTCGCGTTGTTTATGGAAGGGGGCACCACCACTCAAGGCGTCAGCGTGAGCATCCGACAAGGAATCAAACCGTTCCTGGGCTTTTTCGAAGGTGAGCGATGCCTTCTTCAGCCGATACGACAAGTCATTGACGTGGGCCTCCAGTCCAAATAGGAAGGCCGGGCCTGTCATGAAAAACCGGCACCGTGCACAATTAGATGCACCGCCGGGCACTGCCTGAAAGCGGGTGACATTACTGGTGAGGTCTTGGACCACCAAGCCTTCGTGGCAGCGCTTGGCCGCGACAGGGCAAATGCCATGGTCCATCACCAATAGGCCTACCCCTGTGCCGCCGCTTGCCGCATCGAGGGCGGAGGGATGCCGGTAGGCCGCCGCCTGCTCCAGTTCCTGGCGGCTTGCACACTTGATGAAGCCCGCCATTTCAGCTTGGGATTTGCGTTGCCGCTCCAGGAGCGCCTCGTCCATGCGAAGCGTCAAAGTTTCCACGTGGAGCTTGGTGTAGTAGAGGGTCATGAGCACCGTCGCATGTCCCACAATCTTCATCAGGTACTCGGGCGGCACGCCCTCCTCGTACATGGCCGTAATAAGGGAGACCCGAAGGCTATGGAGGTCAAAGGTAGCTGTAGAGGGTTGGCCCGTTTTCTTATCCCGGGTCAGCACCAAGCGAATGGGGTCCCCGTTGCTCAAAGTTTCCCCGGCATCGGCCAGCCGGCGTTCCATCTCGTCCATCAGCTTGAGCCACAGATTGCGGATACGCACGTCGGTCACGGGCAAGTCGGGCCGGGTTTGGTTCGCAGGGTCCCGGAACAGGAAGTAATTCGCGCCCATCTTCTCCAGGTCCTCAACGTGCTTGACCTTTTTGAGCTCGATGATGTCGGTCCAAAGGGTGGGGCCCTTCACGGGATTGTATTTTTCCTGCCAGTCCCGAAACTCTGACAAAAGGGTCAGCGCATCATGCTTTTCCCAGGGCATTACGTAGCCCTTGACTTCCTTGTCGGCATCACCGGTCTTGTTCGTGTTGAAGTAAAAGACGGAGCCATCGGTTCCATCTTTTCGCTTGTATTTTCTGAATACCCCGCGTTCTACGGGCTCGCCACCGGCTTTGGGATGGTGAAGCCCTAGGTTCGTGTCCCAAAGGCCATCCTTGCCGTAGCGATAGGTATCGCCCTCTCCACTGTCCAGCATGCGCACCTGATAAGTCCGTGCCGGCAGCAGAAGCTTGATAAGAAGCGTGTACGCCCGCACCGGGCTCCAGACGGTCTCGTATTGCCCCGCTACCGGGTTAAGCCACCGGAAGGTATCCTTGATTCGTCCAGCCTCCTTCGCCCAGGCAAAGTCGTTTTCGGTCAGGATATGCTTGGCAAGACTAATGAGCCGCGTAGGCATGGCTTCCCGATGAGTCTCCCCTTGATTCACGTTCTTATAGGTGCCTTTGGGCAAGGGGTTCGCAAAGCCCGGCCTCAGGATAGGGACCTCATTATCATCGGGCTGAGCACAGACCTTAAACAGCACCTCATTGTGAAATTCATGAAGGACCGTCATGGTTTGCCGGCCCTTCCTGCCAGGCACCACATAAAGCTCAGTGGGCCTCCGGCGGATGTCAAAATAAGCGGCGGGGTTTCGAGGCAACTCCGGATGTTCGTGGTAATGCTTCAAGAAATTGTTGACCGACGACTTGCGCCTCTTGAAGTTGGCCGGGTTCGCTTCTAGGTGCTCAATGGCCAGCCGGACCCAATCGGCCATTTCAGGCTCTTTGGCAAGCAGCCAGTTGAAGTTGTCGTCCCGAGCCAAATGGCCCATCTTGTTCTTGAAGAAGCCAAAATCGTCGGGAGTCCAGTTGATGGCCACAACAGGATATTGCTCACGCAGCATGCCCAGGACAGGCTGTATCGCTACGGAGTGCAGCTTACCCAATCGACTGCGCTCAACCGTAAGCTGAAAGGTTTCGGGAGTAATGTCGCCAATATCTTCGATTCCACACCGGCTAAGCAGGTTGTCCAACAGGAACCGAAACTTTGCAGTGTCCCCAAAATTGGTGTCTTTGCTTTCAAGGTCGCGGCTTAAATATGAATGAATTGTTGTCAGATACGCCGGGGGTGCGTTGCCGAATCCAGCATTTGATATATGTATGGTAGGCATGTTGAACGGCCTTTGATTGCGGCCAGGCCACGCAATGAGCCCCGCATGCCATAGCTGCACCAGCAATTCGACCAAGATGTGCTGGGAATATTTCGGGGGCTTAATTTCGGCATGACGTTTATGCTCGTTCACCAGCAGGTTATCGAGGGCTTCCGCAAAGGATTCACGCGTAACGCAATGTGAAAGTGCCCGAACTGCATTCTGCAAAGATTCTGGCGGACGGCGCCGAACCCTCGCTACGATAGACAATCGAACAAACCAAGATTCGATAATGCCAGGCAGCGGAGTCGGGTCCCAGTGCGGATTCACTAGGTATCGATTCAAATCATTGTTCACATAGACGGTGCGCCCCGTTAGCGAACTGACCGTCGTGGTGTAGTCGTCGAGATGGCAAATCGAGGTCATTCCGTGTCCTTAAACGAAGGGAGTGCTGTCACTGTGAGTTTTCCGATGGCAGCCACCACCTTGGCCAGGCCCACCTGCCGATAGACATCCTGGCTCTTGGCATTCAAATGGTGCATGGCCACTTGCCCCTCTTTGTCGCCGAGCCCCAGGTCATTGAGCCATTGGCCGTAGCGATGCCGAAGGCCGTGGCTCGTGGTGCCGGCCCATTTGGCAGGGAGCAAGCCGATTCGGCGTACTGCGGCTCTAAAAGAGTCGTCGAAGCCCTCGACGCCGAGAGGTTGGCCATCCTGGGTCAGAAAGGCCCAGGGCACCTGCGGCGTCACCGGGCGCACATACTGGATATACATGCGCCAGAGGGTCAGGAACAAGCGGCCCGCGTTCTTATCAATCCAGAACACCTGGTAGGCCTTGCGCTCCCGATGGGTCAGCAAGCACCCTTTCCACCCGGAATGGCGGCGGCCTGTTTCCTGCGTGAGGGGCTTTCTGCCGCCACAAAAACGCTGAAGAAAATCGGCTCGATTGGTTTTGCGCTTACTGCCGGTTATCGGGTCGATATAATCCACTAGCCCATCCGTGGGTTCATGGACCAGCACAAGCGCAATCGAGGAGTCATCCGGATCGGTGTATACGTCATCAACCCATAGGTGCAGAGGCTCCGAAGGCCGACAACCTCCATACGTACAGAGAAGCGTAATCAGTATGTCGCGTAGGTTGTACTTCACCCAGGGGCGCGTATCCGCTTTCCGGCCTGGGTTGATAAACCCTTGCCATATCAAGTCATCGAGACGCTCCGCCGGGAAGGCCTTGGCTTCTGCCAAAAAGCCATTGCGGTCTCGGGGCAATCGCGCTTGTCGCCCCCGGTGAGAAGATTCCTCCGCCCGAGTACGACGCTTCGTATGCGCGAGGAGCGAGGCCGCCTTCTGCTTGTTCCACTTGCGCCAGAAGATAAGCTGGTCCGCCGGGGAGGCTTGGTGATGAATCGGATTCAGCATCGTGGCCCCATGGCGCTGATTCAGCCAATCACTGAACTCCAACAAGGCTCGGGTAAGGCGCTTGGCATTTTGCTGTGAAGTCGCTGTCCAGTTAAGCCCGTAGGCATCGACGCCCGCTTGGTAAGTGCCGAACCGCAGGTCATGGAGAAACGCCGTGTACAGCAGGCTGCGCTTGGGGGTGTCCGTGAACTCATGGGCGCGCACGGACAGCCATTCAATGAACCGCCCCGTCGCTTGGGCGTAGGTGCGTTCCATTGACAGGGAAACTAGCTTCTCCCGGAAGAACTCAAGCAGTTGCTCAAGCGGAGAAACGCCCACGATAAGAAGCACCGTGGACGCGAAAGCACGAATCTTGTCCTGAACCAGGACCGTTTCCGTATAAATCATCAGGGAGACAACATCCTCTTTGACCTGCTATGAAATTGAGCCGGTAACGCGTTGGCCCTCAAGTAGCCGCATGCCAGTCATCTTAACGAAGGTGGCGTAATCCATGGGGCGAGTCAGGAGGGATTCTGCGTTAGGCAACACGAAAGCCCAGGCGTGACCCGTCGCTTCGTCATAAACTAGCTTGAAGAGGCGCGTGGGCTTCCAGACGTTGTTCTTCCCTACTGTCTCGTGACCTTCATCAAAAATGGGACCGGAGAACACGAACACATTGCCCGAAGCGCGGAGCGCGTACTTGCGGGTGTCCTGCTCAGCCTTATTCCACGTTTTTCTGTTGGACGAAGGGTCCTGCGGCACCATATTGGAGAGCGCGAAAGACTGTGCCATCGCATGCTGGTCGGCGGAATCGGCTGCCGGGCTAAGGTGCCCTCTATCCACGGCGGGTTGCTGACTACGGTAGTCACTCAACTCGGCGCGACCACTGGTGGGGATGCGGGGGTCAACAAAGAACTCATTGGTGCGCTCCTCGCCCTTGGCGTCCCGCAGCCGTGAAGCTGAGAGTCGTTCCACCACCACCACCGGGGTCTTGCTGGTCTGGGAATAGAGGACCGCAAAACCGTTCGAGCACAAGGCCATAGGCTTCATGCCCACTGGCACACTGGCAAGGTCAAGGGGCTTATTACCAGGAAACTGGTCAGCACATGCCTCGAAGGAGTTCTGACGCTGCTTTGCCGTATAAAGCGCAAGCGCTTCGTCGGCCCCCAGGCTACCCGAGCGGTATTCCTTTTTCTCGGCATGGTGCGGCAGCGCAAAGTCCAGCAGGCCCCGCGCATCAGCAACCCCCACTGAGAGGGAAAATACGGCAACAAGAGCGGCGAGGCACTTAGTCATTTTCATTAAAATCCCCGAATTTTGATGCGTATATCGCATTGAGTACAGATACTCAAGCGCAAGCATTATGGTTAGGTGTTGAGTATGGTTCTGACCGGATATTTTTGGTGGCCGCGGTCCATTGCCGGCTGCACGCCACGGTAGTCGCTCAACTCCGCGCGCGCGCCCTTGGGAATGCGCGGGTCCGCGTAGAAATGGTTGGTTCGCTCTTCGCCTTTGGCGTCCTTGAGCTGGCGGGCGTTGAGGCGCTCGACCACCACCAGCGGTGTCTTGCTGGTTTGCGAATACAGCACCGCAAAATGGTCGGAGCACAGCGCCAGGGGTTTGAGGCTGGCGGGGACGGTCGCGGTTTTGATCGGTGTCGCGCCGGGGAATACATCGGCGCAGGTGTCGAACGACAACTGCCGTTCCTGGGTGGAATAAAGGTCTATCGCGCCACGGGCATGTGCCCCGGCCGAAAACAAAACAAAGGCCGATAGCCCAACTGCAATTTTGCGTAGGTACATGGATTGAATCTTCGAAAGAGAGCGACGCGGCAGGCTCCGCGTACGGAGCCAAGTGAATGATATTTCGAGGATTATGGACTAACAGATGTCAGATTAGTGCCCGAGCGACGTAGGTTTTCCCGCACCCCGCGCGCCCGGCCTGAAGCCATGGGCGCTGGCCGCCCAGGTAATGGCAAACGCCACGCCGACCAACAGCAGCATCGCCCACGCAAATGCGGCCACGCCCCATGTGTCCAGCAGCACGCCACCCACTACGCCGCTGCCCGCAATCGCGCTGTTCCATGCCACCACGTTCAGCGACAACGCCACATCCGCGCCATCACCCGCCGCGTCCGCCAGGGCGGTTTGCAACAAGGTCGCAGCGCCGCCGAAACTCAGGCCCCATACCGCCACGCCGAGGTAGATCACTTGCGGCACGTTCCCCAGCAAGCCCAATAGCACGCTCACCGCCGCAAACGCCGCCAAGCTCACCAGCACAGTGTTGCGTAACAACGGTTCGACCAGTCTGGCCGTGACCCCAATACCCACCAACGCAGCGATGCCGAAGACCAGCAACACCAGATCCACCCGCTCGGCCAAGCCTGCCGGGGCCACGAACGGGGCAATGTAGGTGTAGAGGATGTTATGGGCCAGCATCCAACTGATCACCACCGCCAGCACCGGGCGCACGCCCGGCGTGGTCAGCACCTTGCGCAATGACAGGCGCTGATGCGCGGGCTGCGGCGCAAAGTCCGGGACCTTCACCAGCACCCAGCCGATCAGCACCAGGCTCACGCCCGACATCAGGCCGAAGGTGGTGCGCCAGCCCAGCAGGCCACCGAGCCAAGTGCCCAGCGGCACACCCAACGACAGCGCAATCGGCGTACCGACCATGGCCAACGCCAGCGCCCTACCCTGTTGCTGCGGCGCGACCATCCGGCGGGCATAACCGGCGAGCAAGCTCCAGGCCAACCCTGCCGCCACCCCGGCGAAGAAGCGCGCCACCAGCGTGACCCCATAGTGGGAGGACAACGCGGTGATGGAGTTGAACAGCAGGAAACCGGCGATGGTCAGCAGCAATACGTTGCGTCGGCGCCAGCCACGAGTGGCGATGGTCATGGGGATCACCGCCAGTACTGAACCCAGCGCATACGCGGTGACCATCTGCCCGGCCATTGACGGCGAAATCGCCAGGCCGTCGCTGATCAACGGCAACAGGCCAGCGGGCAGGGTTTCGGTGACGATGCAGATGAAGCCGGTCATCGCCAGGGCGAGCAAGGCGCCGACGGGCAAGCGGTCGGACGAAGCCGATAACGTCAGTGAGGGGGTCACGGGAAACTCCTGGGCAAGTTGATTTAAATACTGATCGATACAAATGTTGCAGGCGGGCGCAGCGCGTTGTCAACGACTTATGTATCGACTAGTATCTATTTCGCTTTCCGAAGGAGACCTCACATGGCACAGATGGGCCGCCCGCGTAATTTTGATCGCGAACAGGCTGTGGAACAGGCGTTGCATCTGTTCTGGCAGCACGGCTATGACGCCACGTCCCTTGCCCAGCTCAAAGCGGGTTTGGGCGGTGGCATTTCCGCACCGAGTTTTTACGCCGCTTTCGGCTCCAAAGAAGCGCTGTTCGAGGAATGCGTGCAGCGCTACCTGTCCACCTACGCCCAAGTCACCGAATGTTTGTGGGACGTATCCCTACCGCCGCGCCAAGCCATCGAAACCGCGCTGCGCCAATCGGTGCGTATGCAATGCGAAGACGGTCACCCCAAGGGCTGCATGGTTGCACTTGGCGTGATGAGTGCGCCCAGTCCGGAAAACGCGCGGGTAGCGAATGCGCTGACCCAATCGCGACTGCGCACGCGGGCGGGGATTGTGGCCTGTGTGGAGCGGGCCGTGCGTGAAGGTCAGTTGCCTGAAACAACCGAAGCTGCGGTGATGGCTACCGTGTTTGACAGCTTTTTGCAGGGAGTGTCGATCCTGGCGCGGGATAACGTGCCCCATGCAATCCTTGATGCCGCGATCAGCCAACTGTTGGTGACGTGGGACGCTGCGGCTTCTTCCGTGCCGGCCGCTGAGCCTGAAGTCGGTGGCGCAAAATAAAGGCGCTCCGAAGAGCGCCTTTATTCATTGCTGTATTACTGCTCGCTGATCGACTTCACTTCAGCCTTGTTCGCGCCGCCAATCGCAATGCGTTTAGGCTTGGCTTCCTCCGGCACCACTCTGAGCAGATCGATGCTCAGCAGGCCATTGGAGAGCTGCGCGCCCTGCACTTCAATGTGGTCGACCAGGCGGAACGACAAGCGGAACGCGCGCTGGGCGATACCTTGATGCAGGTAGGTGATGTTTTCGTCGTGTTCGCGTTTGCCGCCGGCGACGGTCAACACGCCTTTTTCCACCTGGATATCCAGGTCGTCTTCCACCAGGCCGGCAGCGGCGATCACGATGCGGTAGTGATCATCACCGTGCTTCTCGACGTTATGGGGTGGGTACGTGGTACCGGCCTCGCTGCGAAGCGCCGATTCGAAAAGGTCGTTGAAACGGTCAAAGCCAACGGAGTGGCGGAACAGTGGGGCCAACGAGAGAGTAGTAGCCATTGCAAAATCTCCTGAGTTTTCTCCAAGTGATTTGATACGCGACCCGTATTCGGCATCGCGTAAAACCTAAGTAGGTTCAGGGGAAAAAATTTCAAGCGACGACCCAAAAAAAATTTTCCTGCCGACAAACGGCTGTTTGGCCCCTCGGACTGAGGTATCAGAACAGGCCTATTCCGCAGTCTCGGCCACACCCTGATCCTCCCCCAGAAACCCGCCGCTCTGGTGATGCCATAACCGCGCATAGGTGCCGTTCCTCTCTAGCAACTCGGCGTGGCTACCTTGCTCGATGATGCGACCGTTATCCATGACGATCAGTCGATCCATGGCGGCAATCGTGGACAGTCGGTGAGCGATGGCAATGACGGTCTTGCCCTTCATCATTTCATCCAGGCTTTCCTGGATGGCGACTTCGACTTCCGAATCCAGCGCGCTGGTAGCCTCGTCAAGCAGCAGGATCGGAGCGTTCTTGAGCATCACGCGGGCGATGGCGACCCGTTGGCGCTGGCCGCCGGATAACTTGATGCCCCGCTCACCCACCAACGTGTCGTAACCGCAGTGGCCTTGTTTATCGCTCAGTTGGCTGATGAAGCCATCAGCCTGGGCACTCGCGGCGGCACTGCGGATTTGCTCATCGGTTGCATCGGGGCGCCCGTAGGCGATGTTGTCGCGAATCGAGCGGTGCAGCAGGGATGTGTCCTGGGTAACCATGCCGATGGCGCTGCGCAGGCTGTCCTGGGTAACGTGGGCGATGTTCTGCCCATCGATGCAGATCTGCCCTTTGTCCACGTCATAGAAGCGCAACAACAGATTGATAAGCGTCGATTTACCGGCACCGGAGCGCCCCACCAGGCCGATTTTTTCGCCTGGGCGGATGCTCAAGCTCAGGCCATCGAGAACCTGGCGTTCGCCGTTGTAATTGAAGCTCACGTTGTCGAACGTCACGGCGCCGCCGTGGGTGAGCAGCGTGGCGGCATCCGGCGCGTCCTGCACCTTGGGCCCGCGGGTCAAGGTTTGCATACCGTCCTGCACGGTGCCGATGTTCTCGAACAGCGAGGTCATCTGCCACATGATCCAATGCGACATACCGTTGACGCGCAACGCCATGGCGGTGATGGCCGCCACCGCGCCGGTGCCCACTGCCCCTTGGTGCCACAGCCACAAGGCATAACCGCCCGCGCCCATGATCAACGCAACCACCAGTGCCTGATTGACGATCTCGAACTGGCTGACCAGGCGCATCTGGCGAAAACCGGTCTGCTTGAAGTCCTCCATCGCCGCGCGCGCGAAATGCGCTTCACGCTTGGAATGGGAGAACAGCTTGACCGTGGTGATATTGGTGTAGGCGTCCGAAATACGCCCGGTCATGGAGGAGCGCGCATTCGCCTGCTCCTGCCCGACTTTGCCCAGGCGCGGCACGAAGTACCCCATGGCCAGGCCGAACAACGCCAACCAGGCAATGAAAGGCAGCATCAGCTTCGGGTCGAAGCCGCCGGCCAGTGTGATAAGCGCGATGAAGTACACACCGATTCCGGGGGCCATCTCGATTAGGGTGAACAGCACCTCGCGCACCGACAGCGCCGTCTGCATGACCTTGGTGGTGACACGGCCGGAGAACTCGTCGGAGAAGAACGACAGGCTTTGTCGCAGCATCAGCCGATGGAAATCCCAACGCAGCCGCAACGGCAGGTTGATCGCCAATACCTGGTGCTGCACCAGCGTGCGCAGCGCTACCAGCCCAATGCTGGTCACCAGCACGATACCGATCCCCCACAGCACCCGGCTTTCCTGCCCGCCTGCATCGCCGCCGGCTTGCCAGGTCGACAGCAGGTCCACCACCTGTCCGAGAAAAGCAAACAACCAGGCTTCGTAGATCGACACCCCGGCACTGAGCAGCGCGAGCGCAACGATATAACCCCGGGCACCACGGGTGCAGGCCCACAAAAATCGCGCCAGGCCCTCGGGGGGTGGAGGCGCCTCGTCGGGCGGGAAAGGGTCGAGGCGTTGTTCGAATGCACGAAGCATAGGGTTCTCCAGAACGATCTAGTGCGGGGATTCTGGCATTTAAAGCTTGGCTTGAGGGCGTATCGGGATAGAACCCTGCTCTGCAAGCAGGGTCTGCTCTTGAATCAGATCTCAGGAATACGTCGAATGTCAGCGCAAAACAGTCTTGTCATGCTCGCTCGAGGAGGCTACGCCGCTCGGGGAGTGCTGTATCTGATCATTGGTATCTTCGCGCTGCTGGCAGCACAGGACTCGACAAAACCGAAGGATAGCCACAAAAGTCTGGAGGCATTGCTCAGCCAACCATTCGGCTATTTTTTAATTGGGGTTGTGGTGGCGGGCCTGCTCTCATTTGCGTCTTGGCGCATGCTGCAGGCTACCCGTGATGTCGATCATCATGGCAAAGAACTCAAGGGTTTGGTGATTCGAACCGGCCTGTTTGCCGGGGGCGTCGTTAATGGCGCGCTGGCGTTTTTTGCATTGGGTCTGCTTATCAGCGGCATTAAAAGCTCGGGTAATTCCGGGGGGCAGGCCAAAGACTGGCTGTCCCATCTATTGTCCTCGGAACATTCGAACATGCTGGTTTACCTGATCGCCCTCATTCCGCTTGGGGTCGGTATTGCTCACATCATCAAGGGATGGAAGGCATCGTTCGAAAAATACTTTGAGGCCGATGAAGATGTCATGCGCTACGTGCGCCCCGTATCGCGATTCGGATTGATCGCCCGTGGCGTGGTGTTTTTAGAGATTGCAGTGTTATTGGCCATCAGCGGTTCCACTTATCAAGCCATGGACCCACCCGGCATGAAGGAGGCGCTGGACGCCCTCCAGAACCTACCCGCTGGGTGGTTGCTTTTGATGGTAATGGCCTTGGGGCTGATCGCTTTCTCGGCTTACAGTTTTTCTGAAGCCTTCTGGCGCAAGATCAATATGGATGTGCCGGGGGTGGCGAGAACGTAGGAGGCCACAGCCATCTATAGCGGGTTTAAAGACGCGCTTATGCTGTGCGCTTTGATCACTCCGGAAAAATCCAAGGCAAAAAAAAGCCTGCATCGCTGCAGGCTTTTCCCTATCTGGCTCCACGACCTGGACTCGAACCAGGGACCCAATGATTAACAGTCATTTGCTCTACCAACTGAGCTATCGCGGAATGCGCCGTATGTTACTGATTGAAAAGGAGAAGTCAAGCATTGACTGGCAAACGTGAGGATTAATTCCCCGGCCCGCCCGTCAGCGGCTGTTCTGCAGCCAGGTCCAGCCAGGCGCGGGCGGCCGGTGGCAAGTGGGCGTTGGCGCGCCAGGCCAGGGCGATGTGCCAGTCGGTGTGGGGCTCGTCCAACGCGACCAAGGCAATGCCGGCGTGTCGATGCTTGTGCGCCAACATGCGCGGCAGGAAGGCGACGCCCAGGCCAGCCGCGACGAGGTCGACAATAAAATCGATCTGCCCGCTGCGTGCCGTCACGCGGGGGGTTACGCCTTTGCGCTCGCAGGCCGCGAGGATCTTGGCGTTCAGGGCGAAACCGGCTTCGAACAGGATGAAGGGCGAGTCTGCCAGGTCGGTAAAGTCGATACACTCACGCCCTGTCAGGGGATGGTTCATGGGCAGCACGGCGATCAGCGGCTCATTGCGCACCGGTTGATAGTCGAAGCCCTCGTCAATCGGTAACAACAGTGCCGCCAGGTCGACCTCTCCTTCTTCCAGGCATTCGCGCAGGCGCTTGCTGCCGTATTCGGTCAGCTCAATGTCAATGTCCGGGTAGCGGCTGCGGTAGGTGGCGAACATGGTCGCAAACAGCACGCCGCAGCCTACCGGTGGCAAGCCGATGCGCAACATACCGCGCTTGAGACCGCGCAGGTCGTTGATTTCGCCGAGCAGGTCGCTGTGTTCGGCCAACAACACCTGGGCGCGACGGTAGGCAATTTCGCCGGCGGCAGTCAGTTGGTTGCGATGCCCAAGGCGGTTGAGCAGCGGCATGCCCAGTTCCTCTTCGAGGGTTTTGACCGCCTTGCTCACGGTGGACTGTGTCAGAGACACCACCTCGGCTGCCTGAGAAAAACCGCCTTGGCGCACCACCTCGACAAAGGCGCGCAGTGTTCGCAGATTCATCGGTATTCCTTTGGCGACTGGAAGCCAGTGATAAAAGTTGTTTTTATCATGCCAGAAGTTCGCTTATGGTGGAGCCACCTTGCCCTGTGGATTGACCGTTGATGATCATTTCGTCCGCCTCCGACTACCGCGCCGCCGCCCAACGCAAACTGCCGCGTTTTCTGTTCGACTATATCGACGGCGGTGCCTACGCCGAGCACACGCTGCGGGCCAACAGCGCGGACCTGGCCGACATCAGCCTGCGCCAACGCATCCTGCGCAATGTGGATAACCTCAGCCTCAACACCACCGTGCTCGGCCAGAAGCTGGCGATGCCGGTGATTCTCAGCCCGGTAGGGTTGACCGGCATGTACGCGCGCCGTGGCGAAGTACAGGCAGCCAAGGCCGCCGCCAACAAGGGCATTGCGTTCTGCCTGTCGACGGTGTCGGTGTGCTCCATTGAGGAAGTGGCATCGCAAAGTCCGCAGGCCATCTGGTTCCAACTTTATGTGCTCAAGGACCGCGGTTTCATGCGCAACGCGCTGGAACGCGCGCAGGCAGCCGGGGTGACGACGTTGGTGTTCACCGTGGATATGCCCACGCCGGGGGCGCGCTATCGCGATGCTCACTCGGGCATGTCCGGGCCGTACGCCGCCTCGCGGCGCATGCTGCAGGCTGTGACCAAGCCACAATGGGCCTTCGACGTGGGCCTGATGGGTCGCCCCCATGACCTGGGCAATATTTCCAAATACCTGGGCAAACCCACCCATCTGGAAGACTACATTGGTTGGCTGGCCAACAATTTTGACCCGTCGATCAGTTGGAGCGACCTGGAGTGGATCCGCGAATTCTGGAAAGGTCCGATGATCATCAAAGGCATCCTTGACCCCCAGGACGCCAAGGACGCCGTGAGCTTCGGCGCCGATGGCATCGTGGTGTCCAACCACGGCGGCCGCCAATTGGATGGCGTGCTGTCCACCGCCAAAGCGTTGCCAGCGATTGCCGAGGCCGTGGGCGATGACCTGACGGTGCTGGTGGACTCCGGCATCCGCTCCGGCCTCGACGTGGTGCGCATGCTCGCCCTGGGCGCCAAAGCGTGCCTGCTGGGGCGCGCGCCCTCCTACGCGTTGGCCGCCGACGGCCAGCACGGGGTCGAAAACCTGCTGGATATTTTCGCCAAGGAAATGCGCGTAGCCATGACCCTGACCGGTGTGACCTCAATCGAGCAGATTAACGCCGACACCTTGGTACAAGCAGCCAAATAACCGGCGCGGGCCCTCCACACCTGGGGCTGGCCTGCTACAGCGACCATTGATTCGTAAGGTTTTTTATTAAATTAAACGAAGTGGCATGAATCTCGCTCTAACCTGTTCCAAGCAGGTCCAGCGATGACAAGACGTGCGGCGGTGCCCAGGGGTTAAAACCCACTGTAAAGCGGTTTAGACTGTTTCCATGTTTTACGAAACTGACGGAACAGTAAGACCCCGGCACTCGCCACACGCATCGGGCCTGTAAGACTCTTAGAGGCCAAACGGTTATGAAAACACCTACCCAGACCAACGCAATTGATTTCGACACAGCCAAATTGCAACGTCTGGGCTTTGGCCAGCCGTTCCCGCCACCCCGCCGCCCCACCACCGTCGCTCAACTGCGCCAGCAACTGGGCCTGCAATTGCAGACCAGTCTGGAACCGGAGCGCATCCTCAGTGTGTTCTTCCGTGAGATCCAGCGCCTGGTGCCCCTGGATGCCCTGCATTATCGTCACGACGCCGCAGACCTGCGCCTGGAGTTCGGCCAGCGCGGCCATCACTCGGTGAGCTACAGCCTGAGCCACGAGGGCGAGCATCTGGGAGAACTGATCTTTCGCCGTAACCAACGCCTGAGCGAAGAAGAACTCGGCCAGCTCGAATCGCTGCTGGCCACCCTGCTTTATCCCATGCGCAATGCCCTGCTCTATCGCGCGGCCACTCGCAACGCCCTGCGTGACCCGCTGACCCAGACCGGCAACCGCATCGCCATGGATCAGACGCTGCAACGGGAAATCGACATGGCTCGCCGGCACCTGAACCCACTGTCCCTGCTGATGCTGGACATCGATCACTTCAAGCACATCAACGACACCTACGGCCACGCCGCCGGCGATAACGTATTGCGCGAGGTGGCGGCTGTCATCAAGGCGCAGCTGCGTAACGTGGACATGGTGTTCCGGTTCGGCGGGGAAGAGTTTCTGGTCCTGCTGTCCAACACCAGCCGGGAGGCAGCGGCGGTGGTCGGGGAACGCCTGCGCAAAGCGACCCTGGCCCAGGACTATTGGGCCGACGGTAAACGGATTGAATTGACGGTAAGCCTGGGCTGCTCGACATTGCTGGCCGCCGAGTCGGCCGAGAGCCTACTGCGCCGGGCCGATAACGCGTTGTACGTGGCCAAGCGCGAAGGCCGCAATCGCTTGGCAATGGCGGGGTAAGCACCCCGCCACCGCGTTACATCAGGCTTCGCTGGCGACACGCTCCTGGCGCTCGCGCACAGGGGCGCTGGCGAGGCTGACAGGCTTGTCTTTCTCAAGACGCATGCAGCTTTCCAGGAACAGGTACATGTAGTCGTAGCTCTTGCACACGGCTTGGCGCAGTTCCACCTGCAAGGCCTTGCTCGGGTTCATCCCGGCCAGGGTGCAGATGATTTCCAGGGCTTCCCACGGGTGCGCGTCATCGTACTGGGCGTGCATCTTCAGCCACTTCATCGCCCGTTTACGCTCCTCCTCAGGAAAGGCCGCGGCGTAGACACCCGTGGAGCAGACCACGGCCGACCATTCCCCGGTCGCCCCTTCGATTGCGTAGTTGGTGGCGGCAATTGCCACGATCAACGAATCGGCCGAGCTGGTATGCCAGCACCAATGGCTCAGTGCATGCAACTCCGGCGGCACATGCTGGGCCTGCAACTCTTCCAGGCTCACCCCATGGGCGTGCGCCCAATTGACCCAATAGTCGGCATGGTTGAGTTCCACGCGAATATTGCGCATTAGCCAGCGCCGCGCCATATCCTCCCCAGGATGGCGGGCAAACTTAGTCTTGGTGAGGTTTTGTGCCATGTACAGGGCAAACTGTTCTACCACGGGCCAGCCACCGATCAAGTAGTGACGCATGGTCCGCGCGCTGAGCGTGTTGTCGCGCATGCGCTGGTACAGTTCGTGTTCGACAACCCGGCGCTTGCTCTCGCTACAGTCCTGGATCAGTTGCTGTGCCCAGGCAGGGTAACTTGAGGCTTCCATCAGCGGGCCGGTTCTGTTGAATGTGTCGATCACTATAAGGCTCCTTTTTAAGTGTGATGTTTACAGACCGGCAAATGTTTCAGCGGAATGTGCCGGGCGCCTTGAATAACAGGGGCTGCGGCCGCACAGGTCGACATTGCAAGCTATCAAAGGTAAACAACTGCGGTCGTTCGATCAGGTAGCCCTGAGCGTAATCCACCCCTATTTCGAGCAGTGCCTGTTCGATTTGGGGTGTTTCGACAAACTCGGCAATTGTGCGCTTACCCATGACGTGGCCGATGTGGTTGATCACTTCGACCATGGCGCGGTTAATCGGGTCGTCCAGCATATCCTTTACGAAACTTCCATCGATCTTCAGGAAGTCTACAGGTAAATGTTTCAGATACGCGAATGAGGACATTCCGGCACAAAAATCATCAAGTGAGAAATGGCAACCTAAGGCTTTGAGTTCATTAATAAAACGAATTGCACTAGCCAAATTGGCAATCGCACTAGTCTCAGTAATTTCAAAACAAATCATTTCTGGCGGGATGCGATAAGAGGCGAACTTATCTCGTAAAAATCCTAAAAAATCGTCATCGCCGATGGTAATACCTGACAGATTAATCGCACACATGGCCATGGGCCGGCCCGGACGCTCGTGCAGGCAGCGGGCGATGATCGCGAACACATTCTCCACCACCCAGCGATCCAGAGAAGTGATCAGGCCATAGCGCTCGGCCGCCGGAATAAAACTCTCGGGCAGGATGATGCGACCGGCTTCGTCATGCAGGCGCAGCAGAATCTCGATATGCCCGCTGCCGCCCTCGGTGTGGTTCAAGGCAGCGATTTCTTGGGAATACAGGCAGAAGCGGTTCTCTTCCAGGGCCATGTGCAGGCGCTGCACCCAGGCCATTTCGCCGAAGCGCACGGACAACTCGGAGTCGTCGGCGTGATACACCTGCACGCGGTTGCGCCCCTTCTCTTTGGCCATGTAGCACGCCATGTCGGCAGCGCGTAGCGACGCTTCCAGGGTGGTCGGGGTATGGGAGATATGCACCAGACCGATGCTCACGGTGGTCACGAATGGCCGGCCTTTCCATACAAAATGCAGGCTTTGCACAGTGTGGCGCAGGCTCTCGGCGATCTTTTCCGCGGCCGCCGGCGGGCAGTTCTCCAGCAAGATGCCGAATTCATCGCCACCCAGGCGCGCCAGGGTGTCGCCCTCGCGCAGGTCCGATTGCAACAGCGCACAGATATGCCGCAACAGTTCATCGCCCGCCGCATGCCCGCAGGTGTCGTTGACCAGTTTGAACTGGTCCAGGTCGAGGAACATCAACGCGTGGCGCCCAACCTGCTGATGCGCCAACGGGTACAACACCTGCTCCAGACGGAATTCGAATTCACGCCGGTTGGCCAGGCCAGTTAGGGCGTCATGGGTCGCCTGCCACGACAGATTGGCGATGTACTGCCGTTCCTGCGTCATGTCGTGCAGCACCAGCACTGCACCACTGACCCTATCGCCACTGCGAATCGGCGCACCTACCAAGGTGACCGACACCGTGCTGCCGTCCAGGCGCTGGATGGTCTTGGCATGCTCACTGCCGCCCCTGAGCTGGCCTTTGACGATGTGCTCGATCAGGGTGAAGCCGTCAGGCTGGGCATTGTCGTCCAGCAAGTTGAACAGCGCCGCCAGGGGCAAGCCCTGGGCCTGGCTCGACTTCCAATGGGTGAGTGCCTCGGCCGCCGGGTTCATGTAGGTAATGGCACCGTCGACGTTGGTGGTGATCACCCCGTCGCCAATCGACGCCAGAGTGATCTGCGCCCGCTCCTTTTCCACCTGCAGCGCTGTGGCGAACGCATGGCGCTGGCTCAATAACTTGTGGGTGCGCAACAACGCCAGCACGATCAACCCCAGGGCGGTGGTCAGGTTGGTGATCAACAGCAGGCGCAGGATCACCCGCGAACCTTCGCCCAAGGCATCGCTGAAGGCTTTGGCGGCGGGGGTAACGCCGTCGTTGATGGCGGTGATACGGACCTTCCATTGGCGCACATCGTTGGCGTTGACCTGGTCGGCGCTGATCGCGGCGTGCATCTCCTGGGCCAGGTTATCCAGCTGCACCAGGTAGCTATCGCCCACCGCCCACAACTCGATGGCCTTTTCCAGATAGCTGAAATGCCGGAAGTTCAGGTACAGCCAGATCACGCTCGACACATCGTCCGGGTGGTTGCCGCCCTTGAGTATTCCCAGGCGCGCGGCGTCGAGGTCAGGGGTTGGGCGGTCCAGGGCAACGCGCAGTTCGTGCCCGCCCTGAGGCACGGCGATGGCGTGCTGGTATTTGAGGTAGGTGACTTCGTCGCGGTTGTCGGCGTACAGCGTGAGGTAATAGATGGCGTCTTTCTGGCCCTTGGACCATAGACTCTCGCCGCCCACGTAACCACGCACAGCCGACAGCACATACAGGCTGCCACAGCCCAGCAATGCCTGAAACAGCACGACTGCGATAAAGGGCCACACAATGCCCAGCAGCCGAGGCGTTCCGAAAGTCCGCTTTCGCTTCATGAAGTCCCTTGCATATGCACTGCTCAATACGCACGCTAAAACCCGCTTCCCTGCCACAGCCTAAGCTAAATCAACGTACTTGTTGCAAGTGTCCATAAAGCTTGGCGTAAAGGCCGCCATCGGCGATCAACTGCTGGTGGTCGCCATCTTCGGCAATGTGCCCGCCATCAAACACTAATACCCGGTCCGCCTGTTTTACCGCCGACAGACGGTGGGCGATGATCAGTGTAGTACGGCCACTGAGAAACCGCGCCAGCGCCTGATGCAAGTTATATTCGGTGGCGGCGTCCAGAGCCGAGGTGGCTTCATCGAGGATCACCACTTTGGGCTCGGCCAGCACCATCCGCGCAATCGCCAAGCGCTGGCGCTGCCCGCCGGAGAAACGCACCCCGGAACGCCCCACCACACTGTCCAACCCCTGAGGCAGGGCCCTGACGGTGGCGTCCAGCTGGGCGATTTCCAGCGCCTGCCAGCAAGCCTGGTCACTGCGTTCGCGGCCCATGGTCAGGTTGGCGCGCACCGTGTCGTTGAACAGCGCCGGGTGCTGCAACACCACCGCGACGTGCTCGCGGATGGTCTCCAAGCCAATCGCCTGCTGGGTCGCGCCGCCAAAACGGATGGTGCCGGCCTGGGGCGTATAAAGCCCCAGCAGCAGTTGCACCAACGTACTTTTGCCGCCGCCGCTGGCGCCGACGATGGCGACTTTCTCACCCGGCGCGATGCTCAGGTTCAACTGATCGAGCACCAACTCTTCGCCGTAACCGAAATCCAGCCCGCGCACTTCGATGCCGACGGTGTCGTGCCCGCTGAACGGGTCTTCGCCGCCGACATACTGCGGTTCATCGGCACGCGCCAAGAGTTCATTGATGCGCGTCAGCGCACCGCCCGCTGCGTAATAGGCGTATTGCAGGTTCAGCAATTGCTCCACCGGGCCGATCATGAACCACAGGTAGCTGAACACCGCGAGCATCTGGCCGATGGACAGGTCGGAAAACAGCACGGTAAGCATCGCCGCGGCGCGGAAGATGTCGATGCCGAACTGGAACAGCAACCCGCTGGCGCGGCTGGAGGCGTCGGTTTTCCATTGCGAGTGGATGGCGTAGTCGCGCACTTCCTGGGCGCGCTGGCCGAGCCGCCCTAGAAAGAAGCCCTGGCGGTTGCCGGCGCGTACCTCCTGGATGGCATCGAGGGTTTCGGTCAGGGCCTGGGTGAAACGCGAAGTGCTGTCGTTTTCGAGTTTCTTCAGGTGTTTGACGCGCTTGCCCAATTGCACCGTGGCGTAGATCACCAGCGGGTTGAACAGCAGGATCAGCAGCGCCAGTTGCCAGTGCATCCACACCAGGATTGCCGAGGTGCCGACCAGGGTCAGCATCGCCACCAGGAAACGGCTCAGGGTTTCGCCAACGAATTTGTCCAGCGTGTCCAGGTCGGTAACCAGGTGCGTGGTCACCGTGCCGCTGCCCAGGCTTTCGTATTCGCCCAGGGAGATGCGTTTGAGCCGTTCGATCAGGCGCACGCGAATGCGGTACACGATGTCCTTGGCCAACCGTGCGAACAGCCGCGCCTGCACTACGTTGAACAGCAGCGCGCCGCAGCGCAGCAGCAAGGTCACCAGCAGCATCAGGCCGATGTAGCCCGCGGCTTTCTGCCAACCCAGGGGCAGCGCGTGGTTCATCACCTTGAGCGCAGCATCGCCACGGCCCAGCAGGACTTCGTCCACCAGTAACGGCAACAGCAAAGGGATGGGCACGCTGCACAGGGTCGCCAGCACGGCGACGCCATTGGCGATCCACAGGGATTTCTTGTGACGCAGGGCCAGGCGGCGAATTTCCGCCCAGGTCAGTCGGTCGGTGCGCTTGGGCTGCTCGGGCGTGGCGGGCTGGTCATGCACAGGCGCCTCGCTTCAGCCATCGGGCCAGCAAGGGCGACAACTCGGACAGCGGCTGATAACCATTGGTCAGCAGCGCCAACTGGCCGTCGCGCTCGGCCAGCAGCGTCGGGAAACCGGCGATGCCCAAATCCTGCACCCAAGTGAAATCGGCGGCCGTGGCGGCGTGTTGCTCGGCGCGATCGAACTCGCCGGCAAACTCGATACGCGGGATGCCGGCCTGTTCGGCCAGCTCCACCAACACCTTGGCCAGGGTCACGTCGCGGCCTTCGACATAGAACGCCTGCTGGATCAGCCCCAACAGCTTCCATGCGCAATCCGGCGCCAGGCTGCGCGCGGTGACGATGGCGCGGCACGCAGGCTCCGTGTCATAGACAAAGCCATCGGGCAGCGCCCCTTCGCGCTTGAACGGCTGGCCGGTGGCGTCGGTGACGGCTTGCCAGTGTTCGAGAATATAGCGCCGCGTGGTCGGTTCCAGCGCCGCGCCGCTGCCGGTGCGCAAGCCGCCCACCACCAGATGTACGTCGACGCCGGCCACTTGGGCCTGCTCTACCAGGGCCTGCGCCACCGGGGCAAAGCCCCAGCACCAGGAACACATCGGGTCCATTACGTAGAGCAGGCGCGCGGACATGGCTCAGGCCTCGGAAGGGGTTTGCTTGTAGTTGTAGCCAATCGGGTGTGGCATGTTGCGGGCCTTGGCCAGCTCAATCTGCTTTTGCCGGTCGATCGCGCTGCGACGGGTTTTCTCCGGCAGCTTATCCCAGCAGTGCGGACAACTGATGCCGGCCACATAGTGTTCGGATGCGCGGTCGGAGACACTGACCGGGGTACGACAGGCATGACATTGATCGTAGTCGCCTTCGCTCAAGTCGTGGCGCACGGTCACGCGGTTGTCGAACACAAAGCAGTCGCCCTGCCACTTGGTTTCTTCCTGCGGCACTTCTTCGAGGTACTTCAGGATGCCGCCCTTGAGGTGGTACACCTCATCGAAGCCTTCGCTGAGCATGTAGCTCGAGGCTTTCTCGCACCGAATGCCGCCGGTGCAGAACATCGCGACCTTCTTGTGCTTGGCCGGGTCGAAGTGGGCTTTGATGTAGTCAGGAAATTCGCGAAAACTGGTGGTTTTCGGGTCGATCGCGCCTTCAAAGGTGCCGATGGACACTTCGTAGTCGTTGCGGGTATCGATCAACAACACTTCCGGATCGCTGATCAGCGCGTTCCAGTCCTTGGGATCGACATAAGTGCCGACCTGCTTGTTGGGGTCTACGCCTTCGACGCCCAGGGTCACGATCTCTTTCTTGAGCTTGACCTTGGTGCGGTAGAACGGCTGCTCGTCGCAGTACGACTCTTTGTGGTCGAGGTCGACCATGCGCGGGTCGGTCTTCAACCAGGCGATCAGGCCATCGATGCCTTCGCGGCTGCCGGAAACGGTGCCGTTGATGCCTTCTTCGGCGATCAGCAGGGTGCCTTTGATGCCGTTGTCGACCATCGCCTGCAACAGGGGCTCGCGCAAGGCGACGTAATCTTCAAGGGTGACGAACTTATACAGTGCCGCCACGACAATCGGTTGAGTCATGGGTGTTCTCTCCAGGTGGCTACCCTCGTAAAGGGTGAACCGGATGCAAAAAAACGCGGGCCAGGCCGCGCGGCGCGCATTCTAACAAAACCCCGGCCGCGCCGCATCGACACTCAGTCGCCGATATTTCCTCGACACCCGCGCGGCATTGGCCGACCTCGGCCGCAAAACCTGCGTGATAGCGTCTGGCGTTGCCCATTGGATCCACTGGTGGGCTCACTGGAAGATCGTTGTCATGCACACTCTAAGCAGTCCCCTATTGGCCAGACTGCTGGACCGGCCCGCCCCTCCCGGCGAGGGGAAGGTCGACTTCAGCACGGCCCTGCATCAGCTCGGCGTTACCAGCGTCTTTGACATTGTGCGCCTGCCCCGCGCCGACTTCATCCGGCAACTGGCCCGCCTCAACGATGACGATGGCGCCCAGGCCTACGACACCGCGCTGGCCTACGCCACCCAGCTGCAATGGCTGTACGAGCTGCAGCCGACCGACACACCGCCCGCGCGCAGCAAGCGCGAGCTGGACGCGAGCGGGTCATCCCTGCTGGCTGAAGACTGGGCCAATGCCTGCGCGCCCGATGCGCTTGCCGCGCTTGATTCGCCGGTGGCTTATCTGCGCACGCTGTACCTGTTCGCGCGGCAGCTGGAACAGAACGGCGTGGGCACCTGCGATAAAGTCCTGCTGAGCCAACGTCGCCCGGATCTGGAAGCGCTGGTGATCGACCACGACAGCACCTTCACCCAGCGCCCCCTGCTGACGCTGGTCGATGACATGCTGCGCAAACACATCAAATACCACCATCCGCGCCAGAAGCTGTATCGCCTGCTCAGTACCCAGCACTACCCCCTGACGCTGCCGTATCACCATCACCACTATCAATGCCGCCTCGGGCTGGCCGGCACCCGGCACCGCGTGGGCGAATTGAATTACCGCATCAGCAAACGGCTACCGTTCGATGCCGCCGGCAGCGCGCAATATGGCTGGGTACAGATGCACAACCCCGATGTGCAATGCCTGTTAAGCGACCTGAACCCCGGACTACAAACGCTCCTGCTGCAACCGCCCCTTGAAGCCGGCACGTTGTTTCAAACCTGCTTCGGCCTGGCTGGCGCACCGCAGACCCTGCAAGCGCTGCTCGACGCCACCGCCCTGAATACCGCGCAGTTGCACGCGTTGCTGGCAGAGGAACGTTTTGCCCCCCATGCCTCCCCCTCGGCCAAAGATATGCCGTTGCCCCTTTACGGGGCTCGCTATGTCAACGCCACCGATGAGTCGCCGATGACGGTGGCGAGTAATAACGCGCAGTTGCTCAATATCACGGATGAGCGCTTCGATCGCCTGCAGCGCATGATTCGCCTGCAACGCGGGGTCGATTTGCCATTTGCCGAACTGGATACCTTGATCGTCAGCGCCATGGCGTGTGAACGGCCGATCAACGCCCACCTGCGTATCAGCCACAGCACCCTGCGTGCGCTGGGAGTGTTTCGCTACCTCAATCGCCGCTATGCACTGACGCCCCTGGCGTTCAGCGCCTGGCTTGATCGCGTGCCGTTGCAGGCCAGCGCCACTGCGCAACCGTTGTTCGACCAGGTGTTCAATCCCACACCGGTAGGCAGCCAACCACTGCCGCTGGACGACCAGGTTTTGGATACGCCGACCCGCCAGCGCCTGTGCGCCGCGCTCGAACTCACCGACACGCCGAACTCGTTGCACCTGCTGATCGACGCCTGCCCCACCCCGGTGTTGCGCAACCTGGCGACCTACTCGGCGCTGTATCGGCAGGCGCACATCGCGCGCACCTTCGGCTTGTCGGTGCAGCACTGCCGACAGCTGGCAGACCTGCTCGGCCCTGCGACGTGGAGCCACTTGACCGCCCCGACCTTGCGCAGCGGGGAACGTGTTGCCGCAGACTTTCTCGACGGGCTTATGCAACTGGATTGGGCCGTCACTTGGCTAAAGGACAGCAACACCAGCGTCCCCCTGTTGCGCCAGCGTCTGTTGCTGGAGCCGGTCAGCGATAACCCGGCCCTGGCGCGCTGGGTCGATTTGCTGCGTCACCCCCCCTATGAACTGCCATCGGCCTGGCAACTGGCGCCGTTGCCGCAGCCGGCCGCAGCCGACAACCTGCCCCCCATCGAATGGACCGGCGTGCTCGCCCAGGCGTTCGGAGCGTCAGCGGACCTGTCCCAACCTCGACAACCCTCGCTTGCCCTGGACCAGGCGATTTCGACCCTGAGCCTGAGCCCGGCGCCCGCCCAAGACGCAGTCCTCAAACAGCAAGCCAAGGATCGACTGACGCCCTGGCTGCAACGCATCGCAGACAAAGGCCAGCGCGTGTGCATCCAGCAGTTACTGGATACCCCGGTGCCGACGCCCTACAGCAAGGAGCTCACGCTTTACTACAACCAG
The DNA here is from genome assembly GCF_007858255.1 of Pseudomonas rhodesiae. Lineage (GTDB taxonomy): Bacteria > Pseudomonadota > Gammaproteobacteria > Pseudomonadales > Pseudomonadaceae > Aquipseudomonas > Aquipseudomonas rhodesiae. The sequence goes on from NZ_VFEU01000004.1 coordinate 30,835, forward strand.
TTCCTCAACAGCGCAAAAACCCCGCCCGCGCTCAAGCACCTGATCCTGCTGGCGCCGGATGTCACCACCCTGCTGGGCTTGCCGGTGAACGACACGTCATTGCGTCAACTGCTGCTCAACCCCCATTGGCTGGACCGCGCGCTGGCGCCGTCGACCCTGCTCGAACTGAACCTGGGCACTCTGTATTTGTTGCAGCGCTTCAAGGCGTGCTGCGACACCTGGGGCCTGACCCAGGACGAGCTTCTGGACTTCTTTCGGCGCGCCAACGGCAAAGGCGCGCAGCCACTCGACACACAACTGAGCCACTGGCTGGGCTGGAGCGAAACAGAACTGCGGGTGCTCACCGATACCTTGCCCACCAGGCGTGTCACGGCCATGGATCAGTTGGATTGGATCCTGCGCTGCCACCAAGCGTGCGCCGCCACGCGCCTGGCCTGCCAGGCCCTGCTGGACGCAAGCCACCTGAGCCTCTCCAGCGACTTCAGCCAATGGAAGGCCCTCGGCGAAGCGGTCATTGCCGCGCGCCACTAAGGGCCGATTCCCACCCGGACTCAAGGAATGACTATGTCTGAGCCCCTCGAACACCGTCTCAACGAAGCCCGCCGCGATGCCATGCTCGGCTTCTACCTGGCGCATTGCATCAGCGCCCCGTTGAAAACCACCCTGCGTACCCCAGAGGATCTGTACGACTATTGGCTGCTGGATGTGCAGGTCAGCCAGGCCGTGCCGAGCAGCCCGGTGGCCAGTGCGATCACCAGCCTGCAGCACTACATCAACCGCATCCTGGGCGGGCTGGAACCTGGCTACGACACACAGGGCCCGTCGCCTGACGAAGCGCGCGCCTGGCAAGACAGCCTGCGCACCTACCCGCTGTGGAGCGCCAGCCAGCAACTGCGTTACCAGCCCCACCACTTCCTCGACCCCGCGCTGCGCGAGGACAAGAGCGCCAGCTTCGAGCAACTGGAAAACGACCTCAACCAGCACCGGCTGCAACCGGCCACGGTGCAAAGCGCCGTGCAGGGTTACCTGGCACGGTTCGAACACATCGCGCGCTTACAGACCCTCAACGGCTACATCGATGGCGACGTGCGACAACTGGACACCAGCACCTATTACTTTGTCGGCAAGTCGGTCAGCGACGACCTGTATTACTGGCGCTCGCTGGACCTGTCCAAGCGCTCCAGCGCCAACCCCAGGGCACCCGCGCCTCGGGCATGGAGCGATTGGAAGCCGATCAACCTGACGTTTTCCGCCGACACTCCGGCCCACAGTGTGCGGCCGGTGCTGTTCAATCAGCGCCTGTTTATCGTATGGGCCGAGTGCATCAAGCCGGCGCCGTATCACGCCGTGCACGGCCCGGTAAACGACAATGGCGAAGACGAGGACGACGATGAAAAACAGCGCCACGCCGAATGGCTCAACAGCCGCTTCGTGAAGTTGCGCCTGTGTTTTTCCTATCAAAAACGCGATGGCAGTTGGAGCCTTCCCCAGGTGGGCCTGGAGGAACATTGCGTCACACGCGGGATCAATGCGCTCACCCCCGAACAACTCAAGCGCATCACCCAGACCATTGCGGTGGTCGACAGTCGCAGCCCCCAAAGTCTGTTCCTGGGTATACGCGCCAACACGTTGAACCATGGCGGCGAACAGCCGGGGGAGTTCTTTCAAGCCATCAGTGTCGATCAGGCACTGGACGTCAAGGTGGTGGCGTCCGCCGGCAGCCCGGGGCGTTACAAGATCGTGCCGGGCTCGGCCATTGCGCTGGAAACCATCCGTCTGCTGGAGGCTTACGAGTCTACACAGAACACACCGTTGCAGACCGCGCTGCTCGGAGGGCTCGACGAAGCCAATGTGTTTTCCAGCGCCTTGCTGCCGCCATTCGCCCACCGTTACTTCGGGTTGTTCTTCGACATCAACAAAGACAGACTGCAATTCAAGGCCAGCCTGACGGATGACTACACCGAGCCCGTGCTGGCCCTGACACCAGAAGGCTCGCCCCAGGCCCCCTTGAAAACCTGGGATTTCGAAGCCAGAAGCCAAGACATCCTCGACGCCGACAGCATCAGCACCACGTTCGACCCGATCACCAGCGAAGTAGTATTCACCTCGAAAACCGCCAAGCGCTTTTTGCAGACCTACAAGGTCACCCTCAAAACCCGGCATGCCGAAGCGAGCATTACCTTGGTCACCGAGTCAGCCATGCACGATTCGGCCATGGCCGATGTCGAGTTGAGCGAGGGCTCGGCCATCATCCTGGACAGCACGATCGTCTCGGACGTCGACGTCACGCACTACGCGATGTTTTTCAAAAACCCCAAGACCGGCAAGACCTTCGCCAATGCCATCTATGACAAAGGCAGCCTGTTGCTCACCCTGACGGGCCGAGCGAAGGCCGCTCAGGATTGGCGCGCCGGGCAAGACGGGACCAAGAACGTCACCGAGTATTCGCTGGAAGGCAAATTCATCGCCAAGAATGCCTTCCTGCATTTATATGCCCATGCGCAGGACAACGTGCTGGCGATCCTCGACCGCTACAGTGACTACGGCCTGCCGGGCGATCAATCCTCCAGCAAAAAACTGCACTTCGTGAATGACTTGCGGTTGGTGTACAGCAGCGCGTCGATGCCCATCCGGCTTTATCGCCACGTCATCATGCAGTCCCGGCTCAAGGACCGGCCCACCCCGCACGCGATCAGCAACAACACTGCGCAGATCCTTAACTTCACCGACAGCGAACACGAAAGCCTGGCCGGCTCGGCACCGGAGTTGCCGGTCGGGCACGTCACGACCACGCGTATCAAACTGCCCAGCGGGCAACCGTCTTCGGCGGTCACGGTGATCCACGGCGTGATTACCCTGGAGAGCCAAGAGGATGGCGCACGGGTGCTGGGGTATGCGCTCAAGGCCGTCACCTGCACCCTCAGCCAATCCCTGAGCATTACCCAACCGGCCCGTTCCCCGCGTATCAGCTCCCTGCGCGAGGAAAGCGGGGAGCGCCTCGAAGTCCTCGATTTTTCCGCGAGCCTCAAACCGTCGCTGCCGGCGATCCCACTGAACAGCCGCCTCGCCAGCCAACTGTTCAAGAGCGCCACGGCTGCGCTTGATCCGCCGCTTGCCTGTGGTTTCACAGCGGTTGACGGCGTTGCGGCGCAATCGGCGGACTTCCACGGCGCGCACGGCCAGTACCTGCGGGAGCTGTTGATCTACGTACCGTGGACCATCGCCCATCAGCTCAACCGGCAACAGCAATACGCCGAAGCAGAACGTTGGCTGCACAGGCTATACAACCCTCGCCAGCCGCATACCGGCACGCTGAGCGCGCTGACAGCCGCCCCTGTGGAGCTGAGTTACGCCTGCATGCAGCCCGAGCGGCCCCATGAGCTGGTCCTGAGTTTTCCGCGTTACCTGCGCAAGGCATTGCATTTGCTCAATGTGGATATCCTGATCAACCGCGGCGATGCGGCCTATCGTCAGTTAAGCCCCGACAGCCTGGCCGAAGCCAAGCTCTGGTACCGCCAGGCGCAGCACCTGCTGGGCACGCGCCCGACGCTGACCCGCGCCGATACTTGGACCCCGCGCGCCCTCGGTGACCTGGCCAGTACCGCAGCGCTGGCCATACGCGCGCTGGAGCACCAACCGGAGTACTTGCGCTCGTTGTCGCGCCAGTGTGTCACCTTCGGCCAGCGCGCCTGGCTTATGGACAGCCCCAACCTGCATCGTCCTTTAAGCCCGCAACAGGTGGCGCGTTGGGACACTCTGGAAGCTCGCCTGCACGGCTTGCGCACCCACTTGGACATCACCGGCAAGCCGTTGCGCCCGTCGTTGTTCGCCGCGCCTTTAGCGCCTGCCGCGCTGCTCGCGCGGGCGGCGCACAGTGCCATGGGTGGCGCCGAGGCACCTCTGACGACGCGCCCGGAAGTCGGCCACTACCGCTTCCAGGTCATCGCCGGGCACGCCATGAATGCGGTCGACAGCCTGGCGCAGTTCGGCGCCACGCTGCTGGCGCTGATCGAACGCAAAGAGCAGGCGCACCTGCTCGACGTGCAACAACAGCAGGCTTGGGAGCTGGCCAGCCTGGTGGTGACCCAGCATACCCAGGCGCTGGCGATCGACGAAAAAAACCGCCAAGCCTTGCTGCACAGCCGCGCGGTGATCAAGGGCCGCCTGGACTTCCTGACCCATCGGCTCAACGAAGGCATCAGCGCCGGTGAAATCGCCGCCGGCCAGCAATACCTCGAAAGCGCCGCCTGGGAGCGCAAAGTGGCCATCGCCGGCATGGGCGCCGGTGCCGCCATGCTGGCGCCGAACATTTTCGGCACCGCCTTTGGCGGCATGCGTTTTGAGGGGTTGTTTCAAGGCTATCAGGCGTTCGCCCAGGGCGAGGCCAACGCTGCCCGCGCCAACGCCAACGAGCTGGAGCGCACCGAGCAGTTCAACCGGCGCGCCCAGGACTGGGCCCATGCCGAGCAGCAAGCGCGCCTGGAACTGGCGCAGATCGACGCCCTGCTGCATACCCAGGCCGAACAGGAAAAAGCCACCCGCCTGCACCTGCGCAGTGCCCAGACGGCCCTGGCCCAGGCCCAGTCGACCTATCAACTGCTGAGCACCCGCACCGCCCGGGCCCAGCTGTATGAGTGGCTCAATACACAGTTGGGCACTTTCTATTACGCCCTGCATGACAGCGCCCAATCACTGTGCCTGGCCGCCGAGGCGTGCTGGCAGTACGAAACCGCCGAACAGCGCACGTTCTTTTCCACTGACAGTTGGCGCCAGGCCCACCACGGTTTGCTGAGCGCCGAAGCCTTGAAGTTGAACCTGCTGCGCATGAATGCGGCGTACCTGCAACACACGCCACGGGAGCTGGAGATCAGCAAAACCGTGTCGCTGCGCCATCGCCTGATCGAGTGCGGGGTGATGGTTCCGCAGATAAGTCCAAACACCTTGCCCACCAAGACCTGGGCCGATCACAAAGCCGCGCTGGTGCAGCACGGCACCCTGTGTTTCGAGTTGACCAGAGCGCTGTTCGATGAGGATTACCCTGGCCACACCTTGCGCCGCATCAAGCAGGTCAGCCTGTCATTGCCCGGCACCCTGGGGCCCTACGAGGACATCAAGGCCACCCTGACCCAAACCCGCAACGAAGTGGATAGTGCCGGTGGCGGCCCGCGTACCGAATGGCGCGCGCGCCAGCAGATCGCGTTGTCGCGGGGGCTGGACGACAACGGCCAGTTCAGCCTCGACTTCGACAACGACCCGCGCTACCTGCCGTTCGAATACACCGGTGCCGTGTCCTCCTGGCGCCTGGATTTTCCCCATCCGCAACGCCAAAAAGACCTGCTGGAGTCGATCACCGACATCATTGTGCATGTGCGCTACACCGCCCGACCTGCGAGGAGCGACGCATGAGTACCCCCGCTAATTCATCACCTATCCAACTGCCGGCGCTGCCCAACAGCGGCACGCCACCAGGCGCCGCCAAGGGCTGGGCCCCTGTCGGCACCGACGGTGTCGCGCACCTGGAGATCGCGCTGCCGATCAGCCCCGGTCGCGGCTACGCACCGGCACTCGCCCTCACCTACCGTAGCAACGCCGGCAACAGTGCGTTCGGCTTCGGTTGGGACGTCAACGTCGCGGCCGTGACCCGTTGCACCCGGCGTGCCGTGCCGAGTTACACCGAGGCCGACACCCTGCTGGGGCCGGACGCCCAGGCATGGATGCCTGAGTGCGACGCCAACGGCACGCCGGTGCAGACCCAGCGCGACACCTTCAATCAACAGGCGCTGGGCACGACTTACACCGTCACCCGCCACTTCCCCAGGGTGGAAAGCGACTTCGCGCGCATCGAACATTGGCACTCGGCCCTCGACCCCGCCGGCTTTTGGCGGGTGCAGGCCAGCGACGGCACTCAGCACTTGTACGGCAAAACCCTCGCGGCGCGCATTGCCGACCCCGAACACCCCACGCATGTGGCGCAATGGCTGCTGGAGGAAAGCCTCAATGCGCACGGCGAACATATCGGCTATCGCTATCAGGCCGAAACCGATACCCGCACATTCCCCCATGACAGCCGAGCCCAGCGCTATCTGCACAGTGTGTATTACGGCAACGTCAACGCCCGGGAAAAAGCCACGCCGTACCTGTTCAAGACCGACGACCTCTCGCGCCAAGCCTGGCACTTTCATCTGATATTCGACTATGGGCAGCGCAGCGCCGCTTTCGACCAGGTGCCTACCTATGCGCCGACCACTGACTGGGCCGTGCGCCAGGACCCGTTTTCCCGCTACGCCTACGGTTTTGAACAGCGCACGTTGCGCCTGTGTCGACAAATCCTGATGTTTCACGCGTTCCCCGACGAGCCGGGCATGGGGCCCGACCCAGTGTTGGTCAAACGCCTGCTGCTCGAACATCACGTCGGCCGCAATGGCTTGACCCAGCTGATGGCCACCCACGAGCAGGCGGTGGATGCCCACGGCACGCTCAGCTATCAACCGCCCCAGGAATACCTGTACCAGAGCGTCGCATTGAAGCTGGACAGCACACGTTATCGACCGTTCGAGGCGTTCCCCGGCCATGGATACCAGTTGCTCGACCTCTACGGCGAAGGCGTGCCGGGGTTGGTATACCGCACTGACCACGCCTGGTATTACCGCGCGCCCCTGCGGGCCGTGGACGCCGCCGACGCCGATGCCATCGGTTACGGCCCGGCCCAGACGTTGCCGGTCAAACCGGAAATCGGGCCGTCGCGCCCGCGCGTCCAGGCGTTGCTGGATGTGGATGGCGACGGCCGCCCGGAGTGGGTTACGGCGCAACCGGGCATGCGCGGTTTTTTCCGGCTTGACCCACACCCGGACGAAGCGCGTTTTATCCCTTTCGAGGCATTGCCCGTGGAGTTGCTGCACCGCGACGCGGTGTTCGCCGACTTGATGGGCAGCGGCTTGGCCGACCTGGCGTTGGTGGGTCCGCGCAGCGTGCGCCTGTATGCCCATCGACAAACCGAGGGGTTTGCCTCCGGCATCGAGGTGGCGCATGTGGTCGAGGACGATGACTTGCCTTCATTGAGCCCATCACCCAGCGATTGGGTGGGCTTCAGCGATGTGCTCGGCAGCGGTCAGCCGCACCTGGTGCGCATCCGCCACGACGAGATCAAGTGCTGGCCCAACCTGGGCCGTGGCCGCTTCGGCAAGGGCCGGGTGCTGGCCACACTGCCGTTCCGGCATAGCGCGTTCAACCCGGCCAATGTGTTGCTCGCCGACTTGGATGGCTGCGGCGCCAGCGACTTGCTGTACCTGACTCCAGATGCCGTACGCATCTATCTCAACCGAAGCGGCAATGGGTTCTCCGCCACGCCGTTGCTGTTGCCCTGGCCCGCCGGGGTGCAGCACGACGAACGCTGTCAGGTCAGCCTGGCGGATGTACGCGGGCAGGGTTTTGTCAGCCTGGTCATCAGCGTCATGCACCCGCGCCCGCGTCACTGGATCTACGACTTTTTCGACGCCAAACCGGGACTGCTGCGTTATATGTGCAATAACCTGGGCACGGTGGCCCAGGTGAGATACCGCAGCAGCGCCCAGGAATGGCTGGACGAGAAAAAGGAGCTTGAGGACGCCGGAACGCGTGCCGTCAGTCGGTTGCCGTTCACTTTGGACCTGGTCAAACAGCACATGCAGCACGACGAAATCACCGGTAACACGCTGACCCAGCATTTGAGCTATCGACAGGCGTATTACGCCGCCGACGAACGTGCATTCCACGGCTTCGGCCTGGTACTGCAACGGGACAGCGACCTCCCCGCCGACGGTTTGCTGAGCAAGCGCTGGTCCCACACCGGCCAGGCGCTCGACATGCCCCGCGACGGCTACAGCACCCACGACCCTGACGAAATCACCTTGGGCCCGACCTTACTCGGGCAGCACACCACGCCCAACACGGCGCAGCCCACCGACCACCAAGACCGCCTGATCACGGCCCCCACGCTCCAGGAACGGCGCGAGGCCGCCTATGCGCTCAGGGGCCTGCCACTGCGGGAGGAACTGTTTGCGCTGGATGCCGCCGACGGCGTGCCGTTTTCCGTGCAGCAACATCGCTATCTGGTGCGCCGCCTGGCCCCCGCACACGGCGCACAGCCCTGGGCACGGCTGTTGCCGCTGAGGCTGGAGAACGTGGAGTGCCGCTACGAACAGGTGCGCGACGATCCGGTGTGCCAACACCAACTCAACCTGCGCTGGGACGCCTATGGTTGCCCGGTGCACAGCGTCACGGTGCACCACGCGCGGCGAAAAACCGCCGACGACACGCCGCCGGCACACCTCACCGATCCCCACGCCCAACAATGGTGGCGGGATACCCACGACAGCGCGCAACAGCGTTATTACCTGAGCGAAACCCTGAGCCAGTGGATTCATCACGATCAACCGGATCAATGGCGCCTGGCCCTGCCCTATCGCCATCGCACCAATACCTGGGCTTTGCCCAAGGGCGAAGCGGCGCACGGCCTCACGGATGCGGCCGTGCGCTATGAACGCTTTATCGACCGCCACAGCGGGCCGCTGGGGCCGCAAGCACCGCGTGAACTCAGTGGCTTGTCGGTACAGCACTACCGCGAGCCGGGCGGCAAGGGCAAAACCCTCGCGCCGGGGGTCGCCACGTTCCAGGCCCTCAGCGACCACCTGGAAACCGCCGAACTCGATCCCCAAGCCCTGGCTGCGTACAGGCAGATCCCCAGCCTGCCGGGCCAGCCGACGTGGGACACCGACAGCCAATTGCAGGACCTGGGCTACCAGCCCATGGCGGTGTTTTTTTTCGCCAACGCGGCGGAACAAAGTGCGCCGCCGCACGTGTGGTCGGTACGCCGGCAGTTCCCCCGCTACCTGAATGCCAAGCGCTTTTATCGCCTGCGCAGTTGGCGCCTGACCGAGGATGCGGGTGAAACCACGCTGGATTACGACCCCTATTGGTGTCACGTCAGCCAGATCACCCAAGCAGACGGTTGCGTGACCCAGGCCACTTACGATTACCGCGTGCTGCTGCCCGTCAAGGTGGTGGACCCCAACGGCACACAGCAGGAGGTGCGCTATGACGGCTTCGGGCGGGTAATGGTCAGCAGTATTCATGGACAGGAGGCTGGCAAAGCTGTGGGCTTTGCGCCGTTGTCCTCCCTCGGCGGTACGCGGGCGCTGCCGATGGCCCAGGTGATGCAGACGCCGGAGACCTTGCTCAACGGCGCCGCCAGTGCCTGGGTATATGCGCCATTCAGTTGGATGGGCACCCTTGCCCAGGCCGACCTGCGCCCATCATGGGTGAGCCAGAACTACCTGCTGCCGGGCGGGCAGATCCGCGCCACCGCCCGGCTGCGTCTGAGAAAGATCGGCGCGGCCGCCAGCCAGGAACAGCAGGCCCTGTACCGCTTGATCAACCAGGCGCAGCGCGAGCCGGTGCACTGCCTGATGCTGCAGGCCGATCGTTACCCCGACGACCAAGCCAGGCAGATTCACCAACGGCTGACCCATTGGGACGGCTGGGGTCGCGCATTACAAAGCAAGCAGAAGACCGCGCCCGGCCTTGCCTACGCCGTGGCAGCGGACGGCACATTGATCGTGGAAAACCAGCGCCTCCAGCAGGTCAGCGCTGACCCGCGCTGGCGCGTGAGTGAACGGGTCGAATACAACCCGCGAGGTTTGCCCATCCGCGTATACCGGCCGTATTTCGCCGACCGGCCTGGTTTTATCGACGACGCGTCACTGCGCAACTTCGGCGTATGCGACCAGCACGTCTACGATGCAACAGGCCGCCTGGTGCGCACGCTCAACGCCAACGGTTCGCTCACGCGCAGCAGCTATTGGGCCTGGTACACGGTCAGCGAGGATGAAAACGACACCGCCGAGTCGTGAGCCGCGCGGCTGCCAGGGGACCGAACAAGTCCTTGGCAGCCACGCCTGGCGTCAGCGCCGGTGCGGCTGACGCACGCCTTCCACGCGATAGTGGCTGCCGCCCAAGTGCCTGAACATCAAACGGTAGGCGCCACGCCCGCGCGTCGCGGCATAACCGTGCAGGTCTGCCGACCACAGGCGATCGTCGTGCTGATGCCAGTGAATCGCGCCAAACCGACGTTCACGCAGGTGGCTGAGGGTCAGGGCAATACTGCGTCCGGCACGGCTACGAGGGTCGATATCGGCCACGGATGCGCTGTCGATGCGCATCACCGGCAGCGCGGCAGAGCTGCCCGAAGGCGCCATGCCCGGCACTGCGGCGCTGGACTGTCGGCCTCGGCGCGCACGCCCGCCGCTCGCCGCCTGCGTCGTCGCGACAACCTCGAAGGTGCCGCCCCCCCCTTGCGCAGCGCCGGTGGGGGACAACGCCCGAGCGGGGCCACGCAACACGAGGGTGCTGAAGCCCATGCGTCTCATCTCGGGGCCGGGGTTACGCGTATCCGTCAGCAAGGTATCGACCCGTCCGGTTCTATCCACCGGCCCCACATAACCCAATACGCGGTCTTCCTTCACAGACAAATAAATCGAAACGCCCTCTTCACCATGGCGGCGCTCATACGCGAAGTTGACCAGCCGCTCTGTTTCTTGGTGGCTCAAACCCGCCTGCTGGGCCAAGTCGAGGGCCAGTTCCGTGACCGACCGGGCGAACTGTTGCTCGGCCTCCTCATCTGCCCTGGCCATGGCCTGGGGCTGCATTTCACGGTAACCGCGCAGACGACTGGCGCCGAACAACAGCCCTCCGATCAGCGCGCCCACGGCTGCGCCGCTGGCCGCGTCGCCGTGCAACGTCCCGGCACTCAACCCCATCAAGGCAAACAGCAACAGGATGATCAGCCCGCCCACTATGCGTGTGGTTTCCGCAGCGGCCGGCTGAAGGCCCATCACATCGACAAGCGTAACGGGGTTGTTATTGGCCATCAGGTAGGGGTTCGAGCCGTCGCCAGCGCCCGCCGGGTCGGGGTTGATCCAGCGCTGCAACCACGGCGCGTAGTAGCGAAAACCGTAATAGTACAAACCGCTGGCATCGCGCTCTTTGCCGCAATAACGCCGGCTTTTCTCGTGCCCCTCCAAGGCATTGCGCGACGCCCACCACGCCGTGCCGCCAAACGGAAAATAGCTCTCCTGGCTGAGCAACTGCGCCTGTTCGTCCAGCTCCAGCGTATGGCTGGATTGATGGTCCGTCAGGCAAAAGCGCAACGCTTCATGGCCGGCGCCCGCATCCGGCCCCTGCTCCCATTGCAGCACCTCGACCGCGCATGGCCCCGCCTCGACGCGCAGCACATTCAACTGACGGGACGGGCTGTGGCGGACCTCCAGGCCCGGCAAGTAATAGACTCGCGCCGTTTGCCGCTGCCCGGCGACTTGGCGATGGATAAGCTTGAGGGCGCGCTGACCATCGCTGGCATAGACGTAGGTTTCCTCATCGTCGGGCTCGGCCTCGCGTTGCACGAGGGTGACCTTGGCCAATTGGTTACGCACGTTCCAATGCATCGGCTGGCCCCGCGCCAACCATTGCTGGTTGCCATTGGCATCAAAACCCTGGGCCGAACTTTCGTCACGCAGCCCACGGTTGCTGTCATCCGCCACCTGCAAGGTGCGTGTGTAACCGCTGCCCGTCGACGGCGCATGGCGCAACTGGGTCAGGTTGCCGGCGGCGTCGTACTCATAGCGCTGGGTGTAATTGCGCCACAGGCCGCTGTCGGTCGCGCCGAAAGACACTTGCGCCGGCAACCCCGGGCCGATGCTCGCCACCGCGCTTTCACGCCCCGTGGCCTGGATCAACTGGTACAGCGAATCGTAGGCGTAGTGACTGGCGGCCTCGATTTGAGTATTGCTGTGCCACTGCGTCGGTTGCGCCTGATCCAGCAGGCTGACCACGTTGCCGACCGGGTCGTAGGCGTAGCGCAGGTCCTGCAAAAGCGCCGAAGTGTCCCCCGCGCGCTGCGCGGTCAAGCGTTGCAAGCGGCCATCCTCGACGCCGTAGTGCGCCTGGCGGCTCACCCCGTTGCCCAGCAGCGCCGATTCCAGCTGGCCGGCGGCGTTATAAAGGCAGCGCTCGATCAAGGCTTTGCGCGCGCCGTCCTTGAAACTGAGGCTGCTTGTTTGCAATTGCCCGTCGACGCCATACAGGAACTGCCGGCTATTGCCCCTGGCGTCGATCTGCTCCAGCGTGGCGCCCAATGCATCGAACCGCCAGCGCGTGGTGTAGGCCTGGTTTTGCAGGAGCCCATCCTGGGCGGCGGCAGCCTGTGGCCAGTCGACGTCAGCGCCGAGCTGGCAAAAACGCCGGGTCTGGCTGAGCACCTGGCCCCCCATCCCGTACGCGTCAAACATCTGGGTGCCCGCCGGGTCGGCATGCCGCAGCAGGCGGCCGTTGCGGTTCAAGGCGCGATGTCCTTCGGTAGGCGCGGCGTAGACCAGCCGCTCGACACAACGCGGTTGCGCATCCGTGGCGGCTTGCTCGAACACCGCCACCGGACGCAGCAGCGCATCGTACTCATGCCGCTGATGGGCGCCGCGCCCATCCCACGCCTGCACCACCTGCCCGGACGGCGCGGCCAGCAGCAGGCGCAGGCCGGCGTCCACGTCCTGACGCCGCACTACCGCGCCGGACAGGCTATAGAGATAACGTTGGTTGGGTTGGGTTTGCAGGCGCGGGTCCCACTGCTCCAGCACAAAACCGTTGGCACTGTGGACAGCACGTCGCACGCGGGGCGTGGGCGCATCCTCGGCACTGGCACGGTGGTAAGCGACGTTGCGCACTGGCAGACCACGGGGGTCGAACGCCGTCAGCGAGGGCGTATTGCGATGAAGTGAAGCAGGCATGGACTCATGACTCCAAGGACACAATGGTCACCTGAGCCTAGGGAGCCTGAACGGGGAGCGGCGGTAGCCGGGTATGTGGGCTTCAACCGGTCAACACCGGTTGAAGCCCGCCACATTACGCGTGCCCGCCAGCGCAGGTCGGCGAGGCCGGCGCTGCGTCGATGGTCGCCCATTCTTCGAGCGTGTAGGTGTGCAGCGCCAGCGCATGAAACTCGCTCATCAGGTCACCCAATGTGGCGTAGACCTTTTGATGGCGCTTGACGCGGTTAAGCCCGGCGAACTGCTGGCTGACCAACACTGCCTTGAAGTGGGTCTGCAACCCACGGCTGTGCATATGGCTTTCGTCCAGCACGCTCAGGTGATCCGGGGCCAGGGCGGCAAGCGCCGTTTCGATACGCTGTTGCATAGTCATTGCTGCTTACTTCTTCTTGGCCGGTGCGGCTTTTGGGGTCAGCTCGTTGGTCATGTCTTCCAACAGCTTGTTGACCACCGGTACGGCGCTTTCCAGTTTGGCCTGGGTCATCTGAGCCGATTGCTGGGTCAGTTGCGGCATTTTTTCCAGGACTTTCTTACCCAGCGGCGACTGGTAGAACGCGACCAGGTCCTTGAGTTCGGATTCGCTGAAGTTGGTGGTGTAAAGCTTGACCATGTCCGGCTTGAGCTTCGGCCAACCGATGGCCTGGTCCAGGGCGGCATTGGCCTTGGCCTGGTAGCTGTCGAGCACCGATTGCTTGGCGGCGGGCGCCTTGGTCTGCTCGAAACGCTGGGCGAACATTTGCTGCACTTGCATGTACACCGGGGTACCCAGCTTGTCGGCATGGGCCAGGGTCAGGAAGGCTTCGGCACTGGCGTTGTGGCTGGCGGTATCGGCAAAAACCTGGCCGCTGGCGCAAACCAGAGCAACCGCGGTACAGATGGCACGAAGACGAGTCATCGAGTTTCCTTTCTAGCTGGCGAGGTAAAACCCCAAGGGCGACCATTCTGCGCCTAAAAAACCTCGCGGCTCAACCCCACCCCTTGTCAGCCCTGGTTTTGCGGGGCGCAGACGCCAGTGAAGAAAGTTTGTGGAACCCATCTGCGTGCCCAGGGCCTAAACTGACCTCTCTCGACTGGATAAGGAGGATGCACGATGAGCCGTATCGAAACCGACAGCCTGGGCGACGTAGAGGTGCCGGATGACGCCTACTGGGGTGCGCAGACCCAGCGCTCGCTGGTCAATTTCGCGATTGGCGAGCAACGCATGCCCCTGGCGGTTCTGCATGCCCTGGCCCTGATCAAGAAAGCCGCGGCGCGGGTCAACGACCGCAATGGCGACTTGCCCGCCGACATCGCGCGCCTGATCGAACAGGCCGCCGATGAGGTGCTCGACGGTCAACACGACGATCAATTCCCCCTGGTGGTGTGGCAGACCGGCAGCGGCACCCAGAGCAACATGAACGCTAACGAAGTCATCGCCGGCCGCGCTAACGAGCTGTCCGGCAAGACCCGTGGCGGCAAGAGCCCGGTCCACCCCAACGACCATGTGAACCGCTCGCAAAGCTCCAACGACTGCTTCCCCACAGCCATGAGCATCGCCACCGTGCAGGCGGTGCATCAACAACTGTTACCGGCGATCACCTACCTGTCCGGCGGCTTGGCGGAACTCTCGGCGCGGCATATGAACCTGGTGAAGACCGGCCGCACCCATATGATGGACGCCACGCCGATCACCTTCGGTCAGGAAATCTCGGCGTTCATCGCCCAGCTCGACTATGCCGAAAGAGCTATCCGCAGCGCCCTGCCCGCCGTGTGCGAGCTGGCCCAGGGCGGTACGGCGGTGGGCACCGGGCTCAATTCCCCTCAGGGTTTCGGCGAGGCGATGGCTTCCGAGCTGGCGGCGCTGTCCGGGTTGCCGTTCGTTACCGCGCCCAACAAGTTTGCCGCGCTGTCCGGCCATGAGCCCCTGGTGACCTTGCACGGCGCGCTGAAAACCCTGGCCGTGGCGCTGATGAAGATTGCCAACGACCTGCGCCTGCTGGGCTCGGGCCCGCGCGCCGGGCTGGCCGAGGTGAAACTGCCGGCCAATGAACCGGGCAGTTCGATCATGCCGGGCAAGGTCAACCCCACTCAGTGCGAAGCGCTGTCGATGCTGGCCTGCCAGGTGCTGGGCAACGACGTGACCATCGGCATCGCAGCAAGCCAAGGGCACTTGCAGTTGAACGTGTACAAGCCGGTGATCATCCACAACTTGCTCGAATCGATCCGCCTGCTGGCCGATGGCTGCAACAACTTCCAAGAGCATTGCATCGCCGGGCTTGAACCGGATGCCGGGCAGATGGCCGAGCACCTGGAACGCGGTTTGATGCTGGTCACTGCGCTCAACCCGCATATCGGCTACGACAAGTCGGCGCAGATCGCCAAGAAAGCGTACGCCGAGGGCCTGACGCTACGGCAAGCGGCGCTGGACCTGGGCTACCTCACCGACGCCGAGTTCGACCAGTGGGTGCGCCCGGAAAACATGCTGGAGGCGGGGCATTAAGGCGCCATGCGCAATCGCCGGGCCTTGAGCCCGGCGAACAACGACGGCGCCAGGGCAACCGCCGCCGAGCCCAATACCACCACCACCGCGCCGAAATAGCCGAGGGCGTTGATCTCTTCGGCCTGCACATAGTCGGGCCACAGCCACGCCGCCAGCGCTACCGCGACGAAGGTCACCAAGGGCGTGAGCGCCAGGGTCGCGCTGACCCGCGACGCCTCCCAATGGGCCAGGGCTTCGGCGAACGCGCCGTATGCCACCAGGGTGTTCATGCAGCACGCCAGCAGCAGCCAGCCTTGCAGCAGGCTCAGTTGCAGGGCTTCCAGCGGATGCGCCCAGGGGGTCAGCAGCACGGCGCAGCAGAGATAAATCACCATCATCACCTGCAACGAATTCCACACCGTGAGCAACTGCTTTTGGCCCAGTGCGTAGAACACCCAGATGGAGGTGGCGAGCAGCACCGTCAGTACACCGGCGGTATAGGCGCCGAGGGAGGTAAGCAACTCCGTCAGCCGCTGGTTGAAGAACAGCCCGAACCCGACAATCAGCACCACCAGGCCAATCACCTGGCCCAGGCTGAAGCGTTCCTTGAACACAAACACACTGGCGATCATCAGAAAGATCGGGCCCATTTGCACCACCAATTGCGCCGTGCCGGGGCTGAGCAGCTTGAGGCCCACCAAATACAACACGTAGTTGCCCACCAGGCCGCACACCGCCATGGCCACCAGCCAACCGCCCTTGGGACCCAACACCTTGCGACTGGGCAAGCGCTTGGTGGCGGCCAGGTAAACGAACAGGCAACTGCCGGCCACCGTCAGGCGAAACCAGGTCACCGTGATCGGGTCCATCACTTGCAATACTTGCTTGAGTTTGATCGGCAAAATGCCCCAGAGCAGCGCGGTCAGCAGGGTCAGGAAGAAACCGTAGACCCAGCGGCCGGAAGAGATATGCATGAGTGCCCCAAAAAATGCCAGAGGTGGAGGAGCGGCCATTCTAGGGGCAAGCGCACGCATTGGGATACGGTGCTGTTTAACGGTGGGAGAGGCCTCGCCCCTCCCACCTGTGGGTTAGCGCACGGCTTCGAACAAGCCGGTGGCGCCCATGCCGCCGCCCACACACATAGTGACGATGCCGTAACGCAGGTTGCGCCGCTGCAACTCGCGCACTAGGTGACCCACTTGCCGCGAGCCGGTCATGCCGAACGGATGACCGATGGAGATCGATCCACCGTTGACGTTGTATTTGGCGTTATCGATGTCCAGGCGGTCCCGTGCGTACAGGCACTGCGACGCGAATGCCTCGTTGAGTTCCCACAGGTCGATGTCCGCCACTTGCAGGCCCTTGGCCTTGAGCAACTTGGGCACCGAGAACACCGGGCCGATGCCCATTTCGTCCGGCTCGCAACCGGCGACGGCGAACCCACGGAAAAACGCTTTGGGCTTGAGCCCCAGCTCCAGAGCCTTGTCCAGGCTCATCACCAGGGTCATCGAGGCACCGTCGGAGAGTTGCGAGGAGTTGCCCGCCGTCACCGAACCGTCTTCGGCAAATACCGGTTTCAACCCAGCCAGGCTCTCCAGGGTGGTGTCGGGACGGTTGCAGTCGTCACGGTCGACCACGCCGTCAAGGATCTGCACCGCGCCGGTGTTTTTGTCTTCGACTTTGTACTTGACCGCCATGGCCACGATTTCATCGTCGAACAAGCCGTCCGCCTGGGCCTGGGCCGTACGTTGCTGGCTTTGCAGGGCGTAGAGGTCCTGGGCTTCGCGGCTGACGTGGTAGCGCCGCGCGACGATCTCGGCGGTCTGGCCCATGGGAAAGTAGATGCCCGGCACTT
This sequence comes from Pseudomonas rhodesiae, assembly GCF_007858255.1. Classification (GTDB taxonomy): domain Bacteria; phylum Pseudomonadota; class Gammaproteobacteria; order Pseudomonadales; family Pseudomonadaceae; genus Aquipseudomonas; species Aquipseudomonas rhodesiae. Next base: position 47,999 of record NZ_VFEU01000004.1, read on the forward strand.
GCTCCTTGAGCAGCGGGTTGATCAGGTTATCGGTGTTGACGCTTTTCATGGTCAGGCTGATGGACTCCACGCCGCCGGCAACGATGATGTCGCTGCAGCCGGAAGCGATCTGGTTGGCCGCGATCGCGATCGCCTGCAACCCCGAGGAACAGAAGCGGTTGAGGGTCATGCCTGCCGTGCCGGTACCCAATTGCGAGAGCACCGCCACATTGCGCCCGATGTTGTAGCCCTGGGCGCCCTCGTTGGAACCGGCACCGACGATGCAGTCTTCCACACTGGCCGGGTCGAGGCCGTTGCGGCTCAGCAGCGCGTTGACGCAATGGGCCGCCATGTCATCGGGACGGGTCTGGTTGAATTTGCCGCGAAAGGACTTGGCCAGGCCGGTTCGCACGCTGTCGACGATCACTACTTCACGCATGGGCTACCTCGATCTTGTCATTGTTGGGAGATGGATCGAGGATAGATCCGCACCTGCCAGACCGCGATGATCATTCATCCGGCGTATGCAAAAGCATGGCTCGGCGGGGGCGCTGAGGAGGTGATGAGCCCGCTCGCCACAGCAAGCCAGCTCACCACCACGCGGTCCGGTCTGTCATACAGGGCGTGATTATTTTTTGGTCTTTTTATCGTGCTTTTCGGACTGGGCAAACGCATCCTCCAACGCGCGGTTGATGGTGCGCAGCACCTTGACCCGCGCCCAGCGCTTGTCATTGGCTTCCACCAATGTCCACGCCGACACCTCGGTGCTGGTGCGGTCGACCATGTCGCCCACGGCGGTGCGGTAGTCGTCCCACTTGTCGCGGTTGCGCCAGTCGTCTTCGGTGATTTTGAAGCGTTTGAATGGGATCGACTCGCGCGCCTGGAAGCGCTCCAGTTGGGTGTCCTTGTCGATGGCCAGCCAGAACTTGACCACGATCACCCCGGCATCGCGCAGTTGCTCTTCGAAATCGTTGATCTCGCCATAGGCGCGCATCCAGTCCGCCGAAGTGCAGAAGCCTTCGATACGCTCCACCAGCACGCGGCCGTACCATGAGCGGTCGAACACGGTGAACATGCCGCGCGCCGGGATTTTCTGCCAGAAGCGCCACAGGTACGGCTGGGCTCGTTCGTCTTCGCTCGGCGCGGCAATCGGCACGATGTGGTACTGGCGCGGGTCCAGCGCCGCCGCCACGCGACGGATGGCGCCGCCCTTGCCCGCCGCATCGTTGCCTTCGAACACCGTGACCAGCGCGTGCTTGCGCATGCGTTTGTCGCGCATCAAACCGGAGAGGCGCGCCTGCTCGGTGATCAGCTGTTCTTCGTAATCGTCTTTGTCCAGGCGCAATGTCATGTCGAGGCTGTCGAGCAGGCTCTTGCGGTCCACCGAGGCCACCAGCGGCGCGGGGTTCATGCCGCTGCTCCTGGCCTTGGCCATTTTCAGAGCGTTTTGCAAGCCTTCGAGGAGGATCTTGCCCACGGTCAGGCCACGGTAATACGGGTCGACCCCTTCGATCACATGCCAGGGCGCATAGTCGCGGCTGGTGCGGCGCAGCACGCGCTCACCGAAATGCACGAACTTGTCGTAGGTTTGGGACTGTTGCCAGTCCAGCGGGCTGATGCGCCAGCTGTGCAGCGGGTCGTCGGCCAGGGCCTTGAGCCGTGCCTTCATTTGCTTCTTGGAGAGGTGGAACCAGAACTTGAAGATCAGCGCGCCTTCGTCGCAGAGCATTTTTTCCAAACGTTCGGCGCCGGCGATGGCCTGGTCGAGCCGGGCATTCTTGATCTGGCCGTGTACGCGGCCTTGCAGCATCTGGCTGTACCAGTTGCCGAAAAACACCCCCATGCGGCCCTTGGCAGGCAGTTGGCGCCAGTAGCGCCAGGCCGGTGGGCGCGCCAATTCTTCGTCGGTCTGCTGATCGAAGGTGCGCACCTCGATCAGGCGCGGGTCCATCCACTCGTTGAGCAACTTGACCGTTTCACCCTTGCCCGCCCCTTCTATGCCGTTGATCAGCACGATTACCGGGAAGCGTTTTTGCTGGTGCAGTTCGTACTGCACCTCCAGCAAGGCTTCGCGCAGGGCCGGGACTTCGGCGTCGTAGATGGCTTTGTCGATGGCGTGACCGATTTCGGCAGATTCGAACATGGGCGGCTCCGTTCCAGAAGTGAGCAAGACTAGCGGATTGGGCAACGCCGTGCGGAAGGAAATTCAACGCGCCCTTGCTGTGGGTCAATTCAAATGGGGTTGATCGGCTAGAATGGCCGCCTTGCTTTCGCCTGCTTAGTTATGAGCCGCCCATGACCTCCGTATCGCCCAATGCCCAGCTCGACTGGGACGCAGAAGGTCGCCCGCATTCGCGGGTGTTCGACGACGTGTATTTCTCCGACCAATCGGGCCTGGAAGAAACCCGCTACGTGTTTCTGGAACAGAACCGCCTGCGCGAACGCTTCGCCGCCCTCAAACCGGGGGAGCGCCTGGTCATCGGTGAAACCGGCTTCGGCACCGGCTTGAATTTTCTCTGCGCCTGGCAGTTGTTCGAGCAGCACGCCTGTGCCGACGCGCGCCTGCACTTTATCAGCGTGGAAAAATACCCTCTCACCCACGCCGACCTGCAACGCGCCCTCGCTCTCTGGCCGCAGCTGCAACCGTTCGCCGCGCGTTTGCTGGCGCAGTACCACGCCATCCATCCCGGTTTTCAACGACTGCTGCTGGACAGCGGCCGCGTGACCTTGACCCTGCTGATCGGCGATGCCATGGAGCAATTGCCGCAACTGGACGCCCAGGTCGACGCGTGGTTTCTCGACGGGTTCGCCCCGGCCAAGAACCCCGACATGTGGACCGCCGAGCTGTTCGCCGAACTGGCGCGGCTGGCGGCCCCTGGCTCGACCATCAGCACCTTCACCAGCACCGGCTGGGTGCGACGCTTGATCAATGCCGCCGGGTTCAAGATGAAACGCACGCCAGGCATCGGGCATAAATGGGAGATCCTGCGCGGCGAGTTTCTCGGCTGGCCGGCCGACACAGCGGCGCCAGCACCGATCAAACCCTGGTTCGCGCGCCCCGCGCCGGTCTACGGCGAACGCAGCGCGTTGGTGATCGGCGGTGGCCTGGCCGGTTGCACCACCGCCGCCAGCCTCGCCGCGCGCGGCTGGCGCGTGCAATTGCTGGAGCGCCACGCGGGCCTGGCCGAGGAAGCTTCGGGCAATCCCCAGGGTGTGCTGTACCTCAAGTTATCGGCCCACGGCACCGCGTTGTCGCAGTTGATCCTCAGCGGGTTCGGCCACACCCGGCGCCTGCTCGAACACCTGCACCGTGGCGTCGACTGGGACGGCTGCGGCGTACTGCAACTGGCCTTCAACGCCAAGGAAGCCGAACGCCAGGCCCAACTGGCAGCGGCGTTCAGCCCGACGCTGTTGCATGTATTGGACCCGGCCCAGGCCCAGGCCCGGGCCGGGGTGGCATTGGAACACGGTGGGTTGTTCTTCCCCGAAGGCGGTTGGGTGCACCCGCCGGCGCTGTGTGAATGGCAGGCACGGCACCCGTTGATCGAGGTGTTGCAACACCGTGACGTGCTGGCGCTGCAACAGGTCCAAGGCCAGTGGCAGGCCCTCGACGGCGACACCGTACTGGCCAGCGCCAGCGTGGTGGTGCTGGCCGGCGCCGCCGAAATCAAGCGCTTCCCGGCCAGTGCCGAACTGCCGCTCAAACGCATTCGCGGGCAAATCACCCGCTTGCCGCAGACCGTCGCCAGCCAAGCCCTGGCCACCGTGGTCTGCGCGGAGGGCTACGTGGCTCCACCGCGTTTGGGCGAGCACACCCTGGGAGCCAGCTTCGATTTCAAGAGCGACGACCTGGCGCCGACGCACGCCGAACACCTGGGCAACCTGGACATGCTGCGGGAGATCTCCGAAGACCTCACGCAGCGCCTGAACGCCGACCAACTGCCCGTTGAACAGCTGCAAGGCCGCGCCGCGTTCCGTTGCACCAGCCCCGACTACCTGCCGATTGTCGGGCCACTGGCCGAGCGCGGCGCGTTCGACCAGGCTTATGCCGCCCTGCGCAAGGATGCACGCCAGATCCCCGCCACTGCCTGCCCGTGGCTCGACGGCCTGTACATCAACAGCGGCCATGGCTCGCGCGGTTTGGTCACGGCGCCGCTGTGTGCGGAACTGCTGGCGGCCTGGCTGGATAACGAACCGTTGCCACTGCCGCGCAGCGTGGCCGAAGCTTGCCATCCGAACCGTTTCGCCTTGCGCACGCTGATTCGTGGCAGCGGCGCGTCATAACCCCAGCCACCCTGTGCTGCCATCCCCACCGCGCGGCCAATCAAGGCCGCGTGGGCCGACAAGGCCCATTGCCTTATAACGTATTGTTCTAAAACTCCCACAATCTGCTCGGGTCAGTCTCTGGGTACCCGCCGTTTTGGCGCGCGGTACTTCTATCCCTCCCCAACGGAAAAACCGGTAAGGAATTTATGTGCGGATTAGCTGGTGAGTTACGTTTCGATGCCCAACCTGCCGACCTGGCTGCGGTTGAGCGCATCACCCATCATTTGGCGCCACGCGGCCCTGACGCGTGGGGCTTCCATGCCCAAGGGCCGATTGCCCTGGGCCATCGCCGCCTGAAAATCATGGACCTGTCGGATGGCTCCGCCCAGCCGATGGTCGACGCTCAACTCGGGCTGTCCCTGGCATTCAACGGCGCGATCTATAACTTTCCGGAGCTGCGCGAGGAACTTGAAGCCCTCGGATACGCGTTCTATTCCGGAGGCGACACCGAAGTGCTGCTCAAGGGTTATCACGCCTGGGGCGAAGCGCTACTGCCCAAGCTCAATGGCATGTTTGCCTTCGCCATCTGGGAGCGCGACGCGCAGCGGCTGTTTATCGCCCGCGACCGCCTTGGCGTGAAGCCGTTGTACCTGTCGCGCACCGGCCAGCGCCTGCGCTTTGCCTCGGCATTGCCGGCGCTGCTCAAGGGCGGCGATATCAACCCAATCCTCGATCCGGTGGCGCTCAATCACTACCTGAATTTCCACGCCGTGGTGCCAGCGCCGCGCACCTTGCTGGCGGGCATCGAGAAGCTGCCTCCGGCCAGTTGGATGCGCATCGACGCCCAGGGCAACATCGAGCAGAAAACCTGGTGGACCCTGCCCTACGGTCCCCATGACGATGAGAAACACCTGACCCTGCAAGACTGGACCGACCGTGTACTCGACAGCACCCGCGAAGCCGTGGCGATCCGCCAACGTGCCGCAGTGGATGTGGGCGTGCTGCTGTCCGGTGGTGTGGATTCGAGCATGCTCGTGGGGCTGTTGCGTGAAGTCGGCGTGCAGGACCTGTCGACATTTTCCATCGGTTTTGAAGATGCCGGCGGTGAGCGCGGCGACGAGTTCCAGTACTCGGACCTGATCGCCAAGCACTACGGCACGCGCCATCACCAATTGCGCATTGCCGAAAGCGAAATCATCGAGCAACTGCCGGCGGCGTTCCGCGCCATGAGCGAGCCGATGGTCAGCCACGACTGCATCGCGTTCTACCTGCTGTCGCGAGAAGTAGCCAAGCATTGCAAGGTGGTGCAGAGCGGCCAGGGCGCCGACGAATTGTTCGCCGGTTACCACTGGTACCCGCAGGTCGATGGCGCCAGCGATCCGTACGCAGCCTATCGCGAAGCCTTTTTCGACCGCAGCTACGACGACTATGCGGCCACCGTCGCGCCCAAGTGGCTGACCGCCAACGACGCTGCCGGCGATTTTGTGCGCGAGCATTTTGCGATGCCGGGCGCCGATGCTGCAGTGGACAAGGCCCTGCGCCTGGACAGCACGGTGATGCTGGTGGACGACCCGGTCAAACGCGTCGACAACATGACCATGGCCTGGGGCCTGGAAGCGCGCACGCCCTTCCTCGACTACCGCCTGGTGGAACTCTCGGCCCGTGTGCCAGGTAAGTTCAAACTGCCCGATGGCGGCAAGCAAGTGCTGAAAGAAGCCGCGCGCCGAGTGATCCCCAGCGAAGTCATCGACCGCAAGAAGGGCTACTTCCCCGTGCCCGGCCTCAAGCACTTGCAGGGCGACACCTTGAATTGGGTCCGTGAACTGCTGCTGGACCCGAGTCAAGACCGAGGCCTGTTCAACCCGGCCATGCTCGATCGTCTGCTGACCGACCCTCAAGGCCAATTGACCCCGCTGCGCGGCTCCAAACTGTGGCAACTGGCGGCGCTGAACCTGTGGCTCAGCGAACAAGGAATCTGATTGATGAAACCTCACGCCGCGGCTTACAGCCAACGTTTGCTGAAGGGCCAGACGCCGACCTATGAGCGCCTGCAAGCCCGCCTGGCCGAAGATGGCAGCCCCCTGGCCGCCGAGCCGATTGCCGTGCATTGCGGCTGGGGCCGCTTGTTGATCGGTCACACCTTCCCAGACCCGTCCAGCCTGGCCCAGGAACTGCTCAAGGAGCAGCCGGGCGAGCGCGATATCGCGCTGTATGTGGCCGCGCCCCAGCAGATTCTGGGGATCGACCCGCAGCAATTATTCCTCGACCCGTCCGACACCTTGCGCCTGTGGTTCAGTGATTACCGCCCGGCCACTCGTGTTTTTCGCGGGTTTCGTATTCGTCGCGTACAGAGCGAGGCGGATTGGCAGGCGGTCAACCGGTTGTATCAAGGCCGCGGCATGTTGCCGGTGGACGCTGAACGCCTCACCCCGCGTCATCAGGGCGGCCCGGTCTACTGGCTGGCTGAAGATGAAGACAGCGGCGCAGTGATCGGCAGTGTGATGGGGCTGAATCATCAAAAAGCCTTCCACGACCCTGAAAACGGTTGCAGCCTCTGGTGCCTGGCGGTCGACCCGCAGTGCACCCGCCCCGGCGTGGGCGAAGTGCTGGTGCGCCACTTGGTCGAACACTTTATGAGCCGTGGCCTGAGCTACCTTGACCTGTCGGTACTGCACGATAACCGCCAGGCCAAGAACCTCTACGCCAAGCTGGGTTTTCGCGCGCTGACCACGTTTGCGATCAAGCGCAAGAACGGCATCAACCAGCCGTTGTTCCTTGGCCCCGGTCCGCAGGCGGAGTTCAACCCCTATGCGCGGATCATCGTTGAAGAGGCCCATCGCCGTGGCATCGATGTGCAGGTGGACGATGCCGACGCCGGCCTCTTCACCCTCAGCCACGGCGGGCGCCGCGTGCGCTGCCGCGAGTCGCTGAGCGACCTGACCAGCGCCATCAGCATGACCCTGTGCCAGGACAAGAGTCTGACCCACAAAGCCTTCAAGGCAGCCGGGTTGAACGTGCCGTCCCAGCAGTTGGCGGGCAGCGCCGACGACAATCTGGAATTTCTCGACGAACATCAGCGCGTCGTGGTCAAGCCCCTCGACGGCGAGCAAGGCCAGGGCGTGGCCGTGGATCTGCAAACCATCGAAGAGGTGCAGCAGGCCATCGAAGCGGCGCGGCAGTTCGACAGTCGTGTGCTGTTGGAGAGCTTCCACGAGGGCTTGGACCTGCGCATTCTGGTGATCGGCTTCGAAGTGGTTGCCGCCGCAATCCGGCGCCCCGCTGAAATCACCGGCGATGGTCAGCATTCCATCGGCGCGCTGATCGAAGCCCAGAGCCGACGCCGCCAGGCCGCCACCGACGGCGAAAGCAAGATCCCATTGGACGCCGAAACCGAACGCACCCTCGCCGCTGCCGGTTATGACTACACCAGCATCCTGCCACGCGGCAAAACCCTGGCCGTGCGTCGCACCGCCAACCTGCACACCGGCGGTTGCCTGGAGGACGTCACCGCAATCCTGCACCCCACGCTGGTGGACGCCGCCGTGCGCGCCGCTCGGGCCCTGGACATCCCCATGGTGGGCCTGGACCTGATGGTGCCCGCCGCCGATCAACCCGAGTACGTGTTTATCGAAGCCAACGAACGGGCCGGCCTGGCCAACCACGAGCCGCAGCCAACGGCCGAGCGATTTGTAGACCTTCTATTTCCACACAGTTAGAAGCCTCGAGTTACAAGCTGCGAGCTTCAAGAGTAGGGCATTACCGGCAAGCCTCAGATACCGCTTTTAACTTGAAGCTTGCAGCTCAACGCTTGCAACTAAAGGAAACCTTTATGACCCGAACCATTCCCGAACCGGATCTCAACTACCTGCAAAAAGTCCTGCTGGAAATGCTCGCCATTCCCAGCCCTACCGGTTTTACCGACACCATCGTGCGGTATGTGGCCGAGCGTCTGGAAGAACTGGGCATTCCATTTGAAATGACCCGGCGCGGCACCATTCGCGCCACCCTCAAAGGTCAGAAAAACAGCCCGGACCGCGCAGTGTCGGCGCACTTGGACACCATCGGCGCCGCCGTGCGCGCGATCAAGGACAACGGCCGCCTGACCCTGGCGCCGGTGGGCTGCTGGTCGAGCCGCTTTGCCGAAGGCAGCCGCGTCAGCCTGTTCACCGACAACGGCGTGATCCGCGGCAGCGTGTTGCCCCTGATGGCCTCCGGGCACGCATTCAACACCGCCGTGGATGAAATGCCAGTGAGCTGGGACCATGTCGAACTGCGCCTGGACGCCTACTGCGCGACCCGTGCCGACTGCGATTCCCTGGGCATCAGCGTGGGTGACTACGTGGCATTCGACCCACTGCCCGAGTTCACCGAAAGCGGACATATCAGCGCCCGTCACCTGGATGACAAAGCCGGCGTCGCCGCCCTCCTCGCCGCGCTCAAGGCGATTGTCGATAGCGGCGAACCGTTGCTGATCGACTGTCACCCGCTGTTCACCATCACCGAGGAAACCGGCAGTGGTGCGGCGGCGGCGCTGCCGTGGGATGTGAGTGAATTCGTGGGTATCGACATCGCGCCGGTCGCCCCCGGTCAGCACTCCAGCGAACATGCGGTGAGTGTGGCCATGCAGGATTCCGGCGGGCCGTACGACTACCACCTGTCCCGGCACCTGCTGCGGCTGGCGGCGGATAACGAACTGCCGGTGCGCCGCGACCTGTTCCGCTATTACTTCAGCGATGCCCATTCGGCGGTGACCGCCGGCCACGATATCCGCACCGCGTTGCTGGCATTCGGCTGCGATGCCACCCACGGCTACGAACGCACCCATATCGACAGCCTTGCCGCCCTGAGTCGTCTGCTGGGTGCGTATATCCTCAGCCCGCCGGTATTCGCCAGCGATGCGCAACCGGCCCAGGGTTCACTGGACCGCTTCAGTCACCAGATCGAGCACGAAACGCAGATGGAGAGCGACACGCGAGTGCCGTCGGTGGACAGCCTGGTGGGTCAAAAGTCCTGACACTGGCAACTGGGGTCCCGGCGCAGTAGGATCGCCGGGATCCAACACCCGAGGCTTGTATGCTGATTCCCTACGATGCACTTGAAGTCGATACCCTGACGCGCCTTATCGAAGACTTCGTGACCCGCGATGGCACCGACAACGGTGACGACACGCCCCTGGAAACCCGCGTGCTACGTGTGCGCCAGGCGCTGACCAAGGGCCAGGCCCTAATTGTGTTCGACCCTGAGAGCGAACAGTGCCAACTGATGCTCAAGCACGACGTGCCCAAGCATCTGTTCGATTGACGGAGGATCTTCAGGGGTTGGGGACTGCCGCCGGGTGTGTGGCGGCAGCTTGGCGTTTGCGGATTTTCTGATGCACCTCGGCGCGATGAACATTCACCCCGGCCGGTGCGTGGATGCCGAACTTCACTTGGTTACCGTTCAACTCGACGATGTGCAGGGCGATTTCATCGCCGATGGCAATGCTTTCGCCTACAGCGCGGCTTAAGACCAGCATGGCGGTTGTCCTTTTTAGAATGACAGAACCCCGACCATGCGCGCCGGATTTAGAAGCATCAATGCCCTGCCACTAAAACAGGCAGGACCTACATCAACTGGTAATTTAGCTGACAGACTAAGTGAAAGATGCAGAGGGGATTTCCCCGCTTTCATAAATCCAAACGCTGACGCCATCGGGGGCAAGCCCCCTCCCACAGTTGGACCTGTTCACAGTTCAAAAGGTGGGAGGGGGCTTGCCCCCGATATGGCTACAGGTAGCTGCACATCTTCGGTGAAAACTTACCCTGAGAGTTGAGGTTCTTGTGGTGAGTTCAGCTTTTGGTTGCCTGCGCTTTGGCGCGCATTTTGTCGGCCATACTGGCCATTTCATCGTAGAGCAGCTGCGGATTCTTCTGCTTCAACGCCCACGCCATTCGCCCTTGCTCGTGGGGCAGAATCATGAATTCTCCCTCGGCCACACGCTGGTAGATGTAATCGGCAATATCCGCCGCCGAAATCGGCGAGCTCTCCAGCAACTTACCGACCTGCGCTTTCATGGCCGGCGTCGGGCCTCGGAACGAGTCCAACAGGTTGGTCTGGAAGAACGATGGGCAGACCACATGCACACCGACCTCCTGCTGCTTGAGTTCCACCAGCAGACTCTCGGACAGCGCCACCACACCGGCCTTGGCCACGTTGTAGTTGCTCATGGCCGGGCCCTGCATCAGTGCCGCCATGGAAGCGATGTTGATGATGCGCCCCTTGCTCTTCTCCAACAGCGGCAGGAACGCCTTGCAGCCCTTGACCACCCCCATCAGGTTGATTGCGATCTGCCAGTCCCAGTCTTCCAGCGACAACTCGGCGAAGAACCCGCCGGAAGCCACCCCGGCGTTGTTGACGATCACATCGATGCCTCCCAGCTTGACCTCGCAAGCCTGGGCAAACGCGGTGAGCTGGCTGTAGTCGCGCACATCGCAACGCTGCACGAAACCATCGCCGCCGGCTTCGCGTACCTGCTTGAGGGTTTCCTGCAGGCCGGGCTCGCTGACGTCCGACAAGGCCAACTGCCAGCCCTCGCGTGCCCAGCGCAGCGCGATTTCGCGACCCAGGCCGGAGCCGGCACCAGTGATCATCATGCGATTTTGCATAAGAAGTAGCCTTGTGGTTCACAGTAGAAGTGATCGGCAGTGTAGCGAAGGTTTCCACGCGCCCCACGCACCATCAGACTGATGAATGCCCCAGGCAAACCCGCGGCCGGGTCCGATACCTCAGCTCTCTCTAAGTTCAATCTTTTTCAACTAAGCAGGGTTTTAGCCACTTATTTAAAAGAAATAACCAGGTTATCGAAATGCTTTAAAAAAACAGGGAATTTTCTGTGAAGCACTACAGTCGGAGTTGTTAAGGCGCCCGTAACTTAGAGTACGGTCCTACCGTTAAATAACCTGTCCTTGCATAAGGCCTATAAGGAAATAAAACCATGAGCCTCATTCTCATCATCATCCTGATTCTATTGCTGGTCGGCGGTCTGCCGGTATTCCCGCACTCGCGTAACTGGGGTTATGGCCCGTCGGGTATTCTCGGCGTGGTACTGGTCGTACTGCTGGTGCTGTTGTTGCTCGGCAAGATATAAAACCGCGGTAAAAAAAAGAGGCCTTCAAGAAGGCCTCTTTTTTATTGCCAGTTAATCAGTCCGGCTTACCGTCCACCACACCGGCGGTGTTATCCAACAGGCTCTTGGTCGCGGTCTGCAGGAACGACTCAAGTTTCTGCTTGAGGGCCGCCTCATCCGAAGACTCCGGAATCAGTTTGCCGGTCGGGTTGGCGCCCAACTCGTACTGCCACAACTTCGGTGGCATTTCCTTGGGCAGTACCAGGATGCGGTCCGCAGTGACCAACGCCACGGTCTGATCGCTGCCCGAAGGTTTGATCACGCCGAAGCCCTTGTCCCCTTCCGGCAGGTTGAGCAGGTCGCGGCCCCAGCACTGGTGCAGGGTTTCCCCACCCAGGCGGCCCATGATGGTTGGCACGATGTCGATCTGCGTCCCCACGGTGTGGTCGCGCTCGCCAAACTTTTCCTGCATGCCCGGCGCAATCATCAGCATCGGCACGTTGAAGCGGCCCAGGTCCATCTCAGTGATTTGCTGTTCGTTGCCGAAGCCGTGGTCGCCGACGACCACAAATAAGGTTTCCTTGAAGTACGGTTCCTTGCGCGCCTGCTCGAAGAACTGGCCCAGGGCCCAGTCGGAGTAACGCATCGCGGTCAAGTGCTCGTTGAGGCTGCCACGGTCAGTGACTTTCTCCACCGGCAACGGCGTCGGCAACGCGTACGGCGTGTGGTTGGACAGGGTTTGCAGCAGCGCGTAGAACGGCTTGCCGCCTTCACGGGCCTTCAGCTCTTGCAGGCCACGGTTGAACATGTCCTGGTCGGACACGCCCCACGTCGGGTCGGAGAACACCGGGTCGACGAAGTCATTGCGGCCAATGAAGTTGGTCATGCCCTGGTTGCTGAAGAAGCCAGACTGGTTGTCCCAGGCGAAGTCGCCGTTGTAGACATACACGTCGTCAAACTTGCGCGCGCTGAGCAACTGCGGCAGGCCCGACAGTTTGTGGCTGCCTTCGGGGGTCTGCATCAGGTATTCGAAACCCGGCAGGTTCGGGAAGCAGGCCATGGTGGCAAACATGCCCTGGTGGGTATGGGTGCCGTTGGAGAAGAAGCGGTCGAACAGCAGACCTTCCTTGGACAATTTGTCGAAGTACGGCGTGATGTTGCCCGGACGGCCCAGCGCGCCCACCGAGTGGCCAGCGAAGCTTTCCATCAGGATCACCACGACGTTCTTGATCGGCAGGGTTTTCTCGGCCGGTGGCAGGAAGGTACGGCGAACGGCGGCGGTGTCGGTATCTACCAGTTTTTCCGTCGGCAGCACCAGCATGTCGCGCACGGTCTGGGTCGCCAGCGGCTGCTCCAGGGTGGCTTTCCAAATATTGGTGCGGTCTTCGGAGAAGCGCGACTTGGCCGCCGCAATCAGTGACAGCGTGCCATTGAGGCCCAACTGGTTAGCGAAGTTGGACTCGGTGGTGTACACGTCGCCCCAGCGCAGCGGCGGGCCCTGGCGCAGGGTGCCACGGGCGGCGACCACGGCCACCAGCAGGCACACCACGAACACGGCGATGCGCGAATACCACGGCGCCACCTGGCGCGTGCCGATGCTGCCGCCGCTGAACGGGCCGCGCGGGCGCGTGGCGCGGTCGGCGCCTTTGAAGGCCATGCTCAGGATCAGCGTACCCACGGCCCACGCCAGCAGGTAACGCACCACCGGGAAACCGTACCAGAGCATGCTCATCACGGTTTTCGGATCTTCCTTCACATATTGGAAGACCAGGCCGTTGAGGCGCTGGTGAAACTCGCGATAGAAGTCCATTTCCATCAGGCCCAGGAACAGGGCGATGCTGGACGCGACGGTCAACCACAAACGGAAGAACCCACGCGCGGCCATCGCGCGCACGCTGAACAGCGCCAGCAACAGCGGAATGCTCAGGTACACCACCAAGCGCAAGTCCAGGCGCAGGCCGTTGCCGAACGCTTCAAGGAAGGTCGAGGCCGGTGTGTCGAGGATCATCTCGCGGTTGTATACCAGCAGCGCCAGGCGCAGCAGGGAGAACATCACCATCATGACCAGTGCGCAGAGCAGCGTGTATGCCAGATGGGATTTGACGGTCGGTTGCAGCAGACGAGTCGAGGCTCGCTGCTGGCTCAGGGCGTCCGGGTTTGCCATGTCGTTTCAGGACCCATTGGAAGTTGAAGTGACGAAGTATTGCGTGGCGCGAATGGTGCCCGATCAAGGCCGGCAAGGCTATTAAATTACTGAACGGGGAGCTTTACCGCGCCTTGATTGGCGCGCAGCTGGAACCGGGGGGGAATTGTCTTGGAGGGAATGTGAAAATTCCGTGCAACGCATATTTCGATACACAAATTTCTAGATCGGACGGCAAGCCCGCGTGGGAGGGAGTGGCTCCCTCTCACACATAGCCCCTGAACGCCGTGGTCAGATCCGCACGTTACCGCGCGGGCCGGCGATCGCCCAGATAATCAGGCCCAGTACCGGCAGCAGCAGGATCAGCAGGATCCACAACACCTTGGCCCCGGTGCTGGCGCCGCTTTTGAAGACGTTGATGATCGCCCAGATATCCAGCGCGAGGATGATCAGGCCGATCAGGCCATTGAACGTGGAACCCATGGTGTCGCTCCTAAGTGAGGGCATGCCCTTGTAGGATAGTCAGCCCCTGCCAGGGTTCCGTTTTATTTCAGACATGTACGGCGATTTTCAGGGCTTCCAGGGACGGCTCGGCCTTTATCCCGACCTCGGCGCACAACTCCAACACCCGTGGCAAGGCATTGCCGTAGACCAGCACCAACTGAATCTCGTCATCCAGCAACTGGCTGAAGTTCACCAGCACATAGCCGCCGTCTTCCTGGCTCAGGGCGCTCATCTGCACCTGGATGCGATTGAGCGCGGTCAGCGCTTCGGTCTTGGCCAGTTGTTTGGCCTTGAGGTTGAACGCCACGCCCGGGCCGAACGACGCGACGATCTGGGCAAACAGGTCGCCATAAGTGTCAGCCTGGAACAGCACCGTGTCCGGCAGGCTGCCGACCACCACCCACTCCCCCAGAGGGATCGGGAAAGTGTCGTCGTAGTTGATATCCGGGTTGGCCGCCAGAAACGCCACCGGATCGGCGTAAGCCTGGGCGGCCTCCTCGGCGATGCGCGCCACCTCATCCTCGCCCATGACGCCGGCGCTGATGTGGCTGATGAGTTCGACGAGGGCGGTTTTCATGGGGCGTTCCTGTTGCGGGCTGATTTTCGAGGGCGCAAAGCCTACACCAGATTCTGCAAACGCGCCGCCGTATCCATCGCGCCCATGGTCTGCGCCGCTGCCAAAGCGGTGGCGCCCTGGGCGTCGGTGGCCTTGGGGTTGGCGCCCTGGGCGAGCAGGTAGTCGAGCATTTCGACGCGATTGAACATCGCCGCCATCATCAACGCGGTGCGACCGTCCGAAGACGCGGCCTCCACCGGCGTGCCGCCTTCGATCAAGGCCTTGACCACGGGCAGGTTGCCTTTGAACGCCGCGCCGGCAATCGGCAATTGGTTCTTATCGTTAGCGATCAACGGGTCGGCCTTGAACTCCAGCAGCACTTTGACCGCCTCGGCGTGACCGTGGTAGGCCGCCAGCATCAGCAAGGTGTCGCCATTGTGATTGCGAAAGTTGGCCGGCAAGCCCTTAGCCAGCAGCGCGGCGAGCATGGCGGCATCGCCTTTGCGAGCCACATCGAAAACCTGCTCGGCAAATTCGGCGGCTTCGTCTTCGGTCATTTGTTTGGGGGCAGACATGGGGGGCTCCTTGGCGGGTGCGATTTCAAGTACTGAATATGGCGCCCAGTGTCGCGACGGAGTTCCCCACTGTCATGGCTTTTTTGTCAAAAGTGTCCATAGACACACTCAATCAATAGCGGAAATGGCCACCCTGAATCTGCGCCAATAGCTCGCCAGTGATCGGCACGTAACCATCCGACCCCGGCAGCCAGGCATACACCGGGTCGTTGCCCGCCTTGGCCGGGTCGAAAGCCTCTTCCTTGAGCCGCACCTTCTGGTACTTGAATGTGCCGGTGGTTTCCATCTGCACCTTGATCCGCAGGAACAGCGGCACTGCGTAAGGGGGCAACTGGCCGTGGGCGAATTGCAGCAGTTCACGCATGTCCAGCGCGGCCAGGGACTCGCTGGGGGTGATGGCGACCATGCCGGCGCGGCCATTGGTGTTGTCGATTTCCACTCCGTAGGCCACCACTTCGGCAATCTGCGGGTGTTGCAGCAGGACGTTTTCGACTTCGGTGGTGGAGACGTTTTCCCCTTTCCAGCGATAGGTGTCCCCCAGGCGATCGACGAACTGCGCGTGGCCGAAACCGATGCTGCGTAATAGATCGCCGGTGTTGAAGTACCGGTCGCCCGGTTCGAAGACGTCAGTGAGGATGACCTTGCGGTTTTTTTCTGGGTCGGTGTAGCCGTCGAACGGCGACTTGTCATCGATCCTAGCCAACAGCAGCCCCTGCCCGCCCGTCTGGACCTTGCGCATGAAGCCATCGCTGCCACGGATCGGTTCGCCGCTGTCGTGGGCGTAGTCCACCAGCGCCCAGTGTTGCAGGCAAAAACCGATGGTGTTGTCGAAATTCAACACATTGGTGAAGCCGATATTGCCGTCGCTGGCGGCGTACAGCTCGCAGATATGAGCCACGCCATAGCGCGCCTTGAACTGCGCCCACACGCCGGGGCGCAGGCCATTGCCGACCATCTTGGTGACGCGGTTGTCGCGGTCGTTTTCGCTGGGCGGCTGGTCGAGCAGGTAACGGCACAGCTCGCCCACGTAGCCCAGGGTGGTGGCATTGAACTTGCGCGCATCGTCCCAGAACTGACTAGCGCTGAACTTGCGACGGATGGCGAACCCCGACGCGCCGACAATCGCCGAGCCCCAGCACACACATAGGCCGGTGGCGTGGTACAGCGGCAAGGTGCAATACAGGACGTCGTCGGGGCCCATGTCCAGGGCGATGCGGCCGAAACTCACGGCGGTCTTGGTCCAGCGTCCATGTTTCATGATGCCGGCCTTGGGCAGGCCAGTAGTGCCGGAGGTGTAGATATAGAAGCAGGGGTCGTTGAAGAACACCTGAGCGGTGCTGGCAGGGTTAGCCTGCGAGCAGTCGGCGCTGGCTGCGATCAGGTCGACATAGCCCTCGGGCAGCGGCGCTGGCGACTGATCAGGCACGAACCATGTCCGTTCGGCCTGGATCGGCACCTGATCGCGCACCGCGTCATAAGCACCGAGCAATTCCGCGCCCACCACGATCGCCACCGGGCTGACCAGGTTAAGGCTGTGCACCAGCGTCGCCTGGGTTTGCGCGGTGTTGACCATCGCGCAGATGCCGCCCAACTTGGCCACGGCCAGTACGCACAGCAATAATTCCGGGCGGTTTTCGATAAACAGCGCCACCACATCGCCCTTGCCGATGCCTTGGGCGTGTAAGTGGTGGGCGATCCGATTGGCCTGTCGATTGACATCGGCGTAACTGAGCACGCGGTCGCCGTACAGCACCGCGTTGCCGTCGGGGTTGCGCAAGGTGGCTTGCTCGAACTCCCAACCCAGCCCGCAAGGTTGGCCGGGGTCGGTGATATTCGCCGCGCGCATGCCGCGCACCACGCGCGGCAAAGCGCGAACAATGGCGGGCACCTTACGCAACATCTTGCCCCAGGTGATCATGTCGTCATGCGGAGGGTTCATGGCGGAACGTCCTTTTTCTTATTCTTCGTATGATCCGCACACAGCAGCATCACCGTAGGAAGCTGCTAAATGCCTTGCAGGAAAATACGTCAGCCCTTCTTCAGCTGTACACGCAGGATTTGAAAAGTTTTGTATCCCGACGGATGCGCTCGGGAAAAAGGGAATTTAGCCGCGCTTAAACAGTCTTTAAACGTAATGAGGCGCCAGTGGCACCGCGCCGGGTAACGCAAAATGCAGGATGCATGATGGCCATTCATGCAAATTGCACGAAAACGAAAATTTCTATTTTTTATAAAACGCTGATTTATAAGGATTTTTTAGTATTCGTTAAGCTGGCACAAACGCTGCACCTATCACTCCATGCTTGCCCACTTGAGCCAATGGAGCTGATAAACATGAGCCTGATCCAAGATAAATTCGCTTCGGTATTTTCCAACTACGACGTCACCACTCAGCCTCGCCCGGACGGCGGCATCCTGTTGACCTTGCGTAACAGTGAAGGCAAGCAGGTCAAACGCTCGATCTCTTATCAGCAACTGCATACTGCCGACCAACTGACCTGGGTGATCAGCGCCATCCGTCGTGACCTGGCTGAGCAAGCCAGTGAGCTGCCGCAGATCTCCATGCTGCAAAGCCAGAATCGCTTCGCGCTGCCGACCTACCACTCCGCGTAAGTCAGCCGTGCACAAAAAGGGCCGCGACGCCGTTGAGCGTCGCGGCCCTTTTTTATGGGCTTAACACAGGCCCTGGCGCGCGGCTTCGTTCATGGCCTGTACGCGGTTGTTGACCTGCAACTTGCCGTAGATGTTGCGCAAGTGGAACTTCACCGTGGCCTCGGAGGTGCAGCGAATCTGGCTGATCTCCCAGACGGTCTTGCCTTCGGAAGCCCATCGCAGGATTTCCAACTCCGACGGCGTCAGCGGCTTACCCCATAAATTAAGGCGTCTTCTGACGGCATTGGGCACGGTATACGACGACTCAAACGACTCCTCTGGGCGATTCATTGCGTCTCTCCTTTTTATTGGCTAATGCCCGATCACCCTTCGGATTCCTCCTATTGACAGGTGACATAAACACTGAGGCCGCAGAAGAGTTACACAACCCATGCACGTCGTGGGCAGGGGTCCGCATAAACAGCAGAGCCCTACAGATAACTAAGCCACTTCCCACAGCAATTTCAAATTTGCCGGGGTTGAAGATCCTATTCGTAGAGGTTAGTCGTCCAAACCCGGAAAGCGTTCGGCGAGGGTATCGCCCGTCAACGCAGGCTTAGCGCCCTCGGCACTGTTGAACAACCGCAGCATGACAAAATGCCCATGCTCGCCCTGATCAAACCAATGCGCCATGCCGGCCGGAATCATCAACAGATCGTTTTTTTCGCAGCGTACGCTGTAGACGTAATCGCCGACATGCAGGCTGAACAGCCCCTGCCCCGCGATAAAGAAGTGGGCGTGGGCTTCGCGGCAACGTTGCTCGGCAAGCGGCGGGCGTTGGTCGATGACGTTGAGCACCTCGACGTTGGCATACCCCAGATCATTGATCGGCGCCTTATACGCCTCGATCAGCGCGCTATCGGTGGCGCCCTTCTCGATCGCGGCCGGTTGCCAGCGCTCGAAGCGCACGCCGTGCTCGGCCAGGGTGCTGGCGATATCGTCGAGATGGGTCAACACCTTGTTCGGCGTATCCGGTGTAGCGACGTGGTAGACGGCGACATAACTCATTGAAGGGTTCCTTGGTTCTGCTCGTGCAATCGAAAGCCGATGATAACGGCCGCGGCCAGGGCGGCGACGCTGGCAAGACTAAAGGTGAAGGTCGGGCCCAGCAGGTTCCAGCTGTAGCCGGCATACAGCGCGCCCAAGGCTCCGCCGGTGCCGGACAATGCGGCGTACAGCGCCTGGCCCTGGCCCTGTTGTTTAGCCCCGAAGCTGCGCTGCACAAAGGCAATCGCCGCCGCATGGAAACTGCCGAAGGTCGCCGCATGCAGCACCTGCGCCAGCAGCAGCACCCAAAAGAATTCGGCCAATGTGCCTAGCAATACCCAGCGCAGCGCCGCCAGCAGAAAACTCGCCAGCAGCACCCGGCGCAGCGAAAAGCGCGTAAGGATACGGCTCATGCCCAGAAACATCAGCACTTCGGCCACCACTCCCAGCGCCCACAACAACCCGATCACACCCCGGCTGTAACCCAAGTGTTCGAGGTGCAAGGTCAGGAACGTGTAATACGGGCCATGGCTCATCTGCATCAGCGCCACACAGACGTAGAACGCCAGCACGCCGGGGCTGCGCAGTTGCTTGAGGAATCCGTCCCCGGCCAGGCGATTGCCGTGGTTGGCCGGCTGTGCATTCGGCACCCACAGGCTGGCACCGATGATGCCGGCCATGATCACCACGACCACCACCGGGTAGATGTCCAGGCTCAGCCAGTCGAACAGGCGGCCCATGATGACCACGGTAAGAATGAAACCGATGGAGCCCCAGAGGCGGATCTGGCTGTAGCGCGAGGTGTGTTTTTGCAGATGGGCCAGGGTGATCACTTCAAACTGCGGCAGCACTGCGTGCCAGAAGAACGCATGCAGCGCCATCACCAGCGCCAGCCAGGCATAGGTGTGGCTGACGAAAATCAGCGAGAAGCTCAGCAATGTGCACACCGCGCCAAAACGCACGATGGCCAGGCGGCGGCCGGTGTAATCCCCCAGCCAGCCCCACAGGTTCGGGGCCACGCAGCGCATCAACATGGGGATGGCCACCAGCTCGCCGATGCGCGCGCTGGAGAACCCCAGGTGATCGAAGTACAGCGCCAGGAACGGCGCGGTGGCGCCCAGCAGGGCGAAGTAGAACAGGTAGAAGCTGGAAAGGCGCCAGTACGGGATCAGCATGGTGTGGGGGGCTGCTTCGCAGCCCGGCGCGAGCAAACTCGCTCACCACAACAATTTTGCTTACCACAGCCAATATTGCGGACGGTCACAGCTGGCCCAGTACCGGGGTCGTCACCTGCACGTCGGCGTTCTGCCCGCGATTGCGCAGCAGGTGGTCCATCAGCACGATGGCCATCATCGCTTCGGCGATCGGCGTGGCGCGGATGCCGACGCAGGGGTCGTGACGGCCTTTGGTGATCACGTCCACCGGGTTGCCGTGCACGTCAATCGAACGGCCCGGAGTGGTGATGCTGGAGGTGGCCTTGAGTGCCAGGTGCGCGACGATGGGCTGACCGGACGAAATACCTCCGAGAATGCCACCCGCGTTATTGCTGAGAAACCCTTGGGGCGTCAGCTCATCGCGATGCTCGGTGCCGCGCTGGGCGACACAGGCGAAACCGGCGCCGATTTCCACGCCCTTGACCGCGTTGATGCTCATCAGCGCGTGGGCCAGCTCAGCGTCGAGGCGGTCGAAAATCGGCTCGCCCAGGCCCGGCTTGACGCCTTCGGCGACCACGGTGATCTTGGCACCGACCGAGTCCTGGTCACGGCGCAGCTGATCCATATAGGCCTCCAGCTCCGGGACTTTGTCCGGGTCGGGGCAGAAAAACGCGTTGTCTTCCACGCTGTCCCAGGTCTTGAACGGGATTTCAATCGGGCCCAACTGGCTCATGTAGCCACGGATCAAGATGCCCTGGGTCGCCAGGTATTTCTTGGCGATGGCCCCGGCCGCCACGCGCATGGCGGTTTCCCGGGCCGAGCTGCGGCCGCCGCCACGGTAGTCGCGCTCGCCATATTTGTGGTGGTAGGTGTAGTCGGCGTGGGCCGGGCGGAACAGGTCCTTGATCGCCGAATAGTCCTTGGACTTCTGGTCGGTATTGCGAATCAGCAGGCCGATGGCGCAGCCGGTGGTGCGACCTTCGAACACGCCGGAGAGGATCTCGACCTCGTCGGGTTCCTGGCGCTGGGTGGTGTGGCGGCTGGTGCCGGGTTTGCGGCGGTCGAGGTCACGCTGCAGGTCGTCCAGGGTCAACTCAAGGCCGGGCGGGCAGCCGTCGACAATGGCGACCAACGCCGGGCCATGGCTTTCGCCCGCGGTGGTGACAGTGAACAGCTTGCCGAAGGTATTGCCGGACATGCAGGGCGCTCCGTGAAATCAGTTGTAATCACTCAGGGGTGATAACCAAGCGCGCCAGTATACGCGGGCACACCGACTAGTTCATCCTCGAAACCTTACCGGTCGGCATGGGTCCAACCGGCACTTCCCTGATGATGGCGCGATGATGCTGCGAGTTTTGCTGTTCACCCTCACCCTCTTGACCACCTTGGCCCACGCCGCGTCCCCTGTTGTCCTACAACGGCCCATCAGCCTCGACACCGGCAGTGGCAAGCTATTCGGCTCGTTGTTGCTGCCGCAGTCCGACAGCCCGGTGCCAGTGGTATTGATCATCGCCGGTTCCGGCCCCACCGACCGCAACGGCAACAGCGCCGACGGCGCGCGCAACGACAGCCTCAAGCGCCTGGCCTGGGTGTTGGCCCGGCACAATATCGCCAGCGTGCGCTACGACAAGCGCGGCGTGGCCGCCAGCCTGGCCGCTACCCCGGACGAACGCAACCTGACCCTGGATGCCTACGTCGCCGACGCGGTGGCGTGGGGCAACCTGCTCAAGGCCGACAAGCGCATGGGCCCATTGATCGTACTGGGCCATAGTGAAGGTGCGCTGGTGGCCGCGCTGGCCGCGCCGCAGTTGCAGCCTGCCGGGGTGATTTCCCTGTCCGGCAGCGCGCGCCCCGTGGATCAAGTGATCCGCCAGCAACTGGCCGATCACCTGCCCCCTGCCCTGCTGTTACGCAGCAATGAAATCCTTGATCACCTCAAGGCCGGCCAGGTGGACGCCGATGTGCCTGGCCCGCTGCAAGGCATTTTCCGACCCAGTGTGCAGCCGTATCTGATCAGCCTATTCCGCGCCGATCCCTCGGCCGCGTTTGCCAAGCTGAACATGCCGGCGCTGATTATCCAGGGCACCCACGATATCCAAGTGGGCGTGGACGATGCACGGCAACTCAAGCAGGCCAAGCCCGACGCGCAACTGGTGGTGATCGACGGCATGAATCATGTGATGCGCATCGTGCCCAAGGAAGTGAAACAGCAGCTGGCGTCCTACAACGACCCGCAATTGCCCCTTGCCGCTGAGCTGGGCCAGCGCATCGTGAGCTTTATCGACGGACTTCAATCCCGTTAAGCAACAAATGGCCTCCAGTCCTGGCAAATCCGGCCGATAAGCCCAGGGTCGACAGTAAAAAGACCGTCGACTCGCTGGGCCTGGACAGGATCGCACCGCATGACAACCACAGAAGCACTACCCGAACCGACCGCCGACACCTCGGCCGCAACACCCGAGGCCGCCGACACGGCGCCTTTGCCATGGGCGGACGTTCAAGCCGAACATTTCAAGATGCTGCGCCTGGCTCCCCTGGCCACCGACCGCGCTACCGGTGCGCGGCCGTTGCGGTTTGTGCAGTTCGGCTATGCCGAGCGCAACGACAAACACCACAGTCTTTTGCGCATGGTCATCCAACTACCCGGTCAGCGCGTGCGCCGCGAGCAGAACCATTTGGATGTGTGGGTCGACCACGATAAACATCGCGTGCATTTCGGCCCCGGCAACAGCCTGGAAATCGAGCCGCCCAACCGTGGCATCGGTCGATTCCTGGTGGCCCAGGCCGCGGCTTGGGCGAAAAAGCACTGGTCCCATTACCGCGTCGATGGCGTCGACCTTTCTAACAAGGACGCCCTCAACGAATCCACGCGCCTGCGCCGCGATCACTTTTTGCGCATCCAGGGTTTCGATGTGGCCTACGCCGATGTGCAGCACCTCAAAGGCAACGTACAGCCCGGTAAGGTCAGCGCGGTGCTGGACAGTTGGAACACCGAGAAGGTGCAGTTCGTGGAAATCCTCGAAGCCGCACAGATGCTGCAGCAGGCCGAGCAGAATCTGCTGGAACAGGAAGTGAAGCTGCGAAAGGAAGAAGAAAAGGTCACCAAGTTCAAGCGCGAAGACAGCGGCTTGCGCTTTACGATTACCTGCCTGGTGGCGTTTACGGTGTTTCAGGCGGGGTTGTTGATCTGGATTGCGACGCACCGATAGCCGTTTGAAAGGCGATCGATGTGGGAGGAGGCCCCCTCCCACATTTTTTAACGGTGTTCCTGTTAAACCTTGGCAGCAAACACCGCTTGATGGGTGCGGCACTGTTCGGCGGTCAACATAAACACACCGTGCCCGCCACGCTGGAACTCCAGCCAGGCGAAATCCACCTCCGGGTACAACGTTTCGACGTGAACCTGGCTGTTACCGACCTCGACAATCAACAGGCCTTTCTCCGTAAGGTGGTCCGCCGCTTCGGCCAACATGCGTCGCACCAGGTTCAGGCCGTCGTCGCCACAGGCCAGGCCCAGCTCCGGTTCGTGCTGGTACTCGTCTGGCATGTCGGCAAAATCCTCGGCGTCCACATACGGCGGGTTGGAGACGATCAGGTCGAACCGCTGGCCCGGCAGGCCGTCGAAGCCGTCGCCCTGCACGGTGTACACGCGCTCGTCGACGCCATGACGCTCGATGTTCTGGTTGGCCACTTCCAGGGCTTCAAAGGACAGATCCCCCAACACCACTTCGGCGTCCCGGAATTCGTAAGCGCAGGCGATGCCGATGCACCCGGAGCCGGTGCACAGGTCGAGAATGCGCGCCGGCGGTTGGGCCAGCCAGGGTTCGAAGCGGTTTTCGATCAGTTCGCCAATCGGTGAGCGCGGGATCAGCACGCGTTCATCGACGATAAACGACATGCCGCAGAACCACGCCTCACCCAGCAGGTAAGCGGTGGGCACGCGTTCATGTATGCGACGATGCAGCAGGCGCTGTACGTGGGAGATTTCCTCTTCTTCGAGGTTGCAGTCCAGGTAGCTGTCGGCCATTTCCCAAGGCAGGTGCAAGGCGCCGAGTACCAACTGGCGGGCTTCGTCCCAGGCATTGTCGGTGCCATGCCCGAAAAACAGCTCTTCCCCATGGAAACGGCTGACAGCCCAACGGATATGGTCGCGCAAGGTGCGCAGGCGGGAAGTGATCACGGGGCAGACTCCTGGAAAAAACGACTGGCGATTCTAACAGCCTTCGCCTGTACCGACGATGTACGAAAAACCCGGTGCCGTACGTCGGTTTTCATCCAAATTGCCAGTATTGCGCCCAACACGCCCACCTCTTGACATCGCTGCACGCCAGCAACGGCGTACCTTACGATCGTAGCGATTCACAGAAGCGCTCAGCCAGTGGACAATGTCGCAAACGCCCCCCTCACAGGAGCCCCAGAATGTCCGTTCCAAAGACGATGTTTCAACTCAGCGGTCGTGGTTACGCAGCTGCCAATCTCAGCCATGCGACCCTTGTGATCATCGACGCCCAGAAGGAATACCTCAGCGGCCCGCTCGCCCTCTCGGGCATGGATGCGGCCGTGGCCAATATCAAGCAATTGTTCGCGGCGGCGCGCGAAGCCGGGCGCCCTATCGTGCATGTGCGCCACCTGGGCACCGTGGGCGGCCTGTTCGACCCACAAGGTGAGCGTGGTGAATTCATCCCGGGCCTGGAACCTATCGCTGACGAAACCATTATTGGCAAGCTGCTGCCCAGCGCGTTCCACGGCACCGAACTGCTCGACTGCCTGCAGAACCTGGGTTCTCTGGATCTGATCGTCTGCGGGTTCATGAGCCACTCCAGCGTCAGCACCACGGTGCGCGCCGCCAAGAACCTGGGCTTTCGCTGCACCCTGGTGGAAGACGCCTGCGCCACCCGCGACCTGCCGTACAAAGGCGGCGTGCTGAGCGCCGAGCAGGTGCAGCAAACCGAAATGGCCATCATGGCCGACAACTTCGCCACCCTCGCTTTGACCAAAGATCTGATCTGATCGCCGCCGGGATGAGCGGCGGGTTTATTGCCCCGCTCATCCGCTAAGCCCTTTCATTTGGCGCATTTACCCCTGCCCCCGGAACAAGCCGGGTATCTTCCGGTCGAAGGGCCGATACCCTGGAGGAAAGGTCGGGATGAAGATATCCGATGGTTTTGACGCTCGTCGCTTGCGCCCCAAGGGCCCGAGCAATTGGCGTCTGCGCTTGGTGGCCGGCATTGCCGCGCTGCTGGCGATTGTAGGTGTGCTGTTGGCGGGCGCCGGTGGCGCTGGTCTGTTTGGCCATTCGCCGGCCCTGGGCGAACTGAATGCCAGCCCGGGCGGTTCTGCCTTGCTGTTGGGCATTGGCCTGCTGGTGCTGTGGTTGGGTGTGTGGTTGTGGCGCCGCAGCCGACGCCGCATGCGGCAGCCGCTGTCGCTGAACATTGCCTCACACCTGATGAAGAAACACGACTAGTGGCGCTTGGATAGCGTTTCCTGCGCCCGGCCGCCGCGATTTAGGTAAACTGCCCGCCCTTCGCGGAGGCTGACATGCAAGACGACGATTTTTCCCTGTTCAAAAACGAGCTGCGCGGCGTCAAGCCGATCAAGCATGACCGTGCCGACACCGGTAAACCCAAGACCGATCGCGCGCAGATCGCCAAACTGCGCCAGGCCGCGACCGTGCGCACCGACGCCGCCACCGTGGATGGCCTGTCGGACCAGTTCGTCATCGACGTCGGCCCCGAAGACGAGCTGATGTGGGCCCGCGACGGCGTGCAGGAAAGCCAGATGCGCAAGCTCAAGGCCGGTCAGATCCCTTTCGAAGGCAGCCTCGACCTGCACGGCATGACCGTGGAAAAAGCCCGGGAAACCTTATGGGCCTTCCTCGCCGAAGCCACCAAGTTCGAAATCCGCTGCGTGCGCGTTACCCATGGCAAAGCCGTGCGGCTCGACGGTAAGCGGCCAATGATCAAGAGCCACGTCAATACCTGGCTGCGTCAGCACACACAAGTACTCGGCTTCACCTCCTGCCAGGCCCGCCACGGCGGCGCGGGGGCGGTGTATGTGATGCTCAAGCGGACCATGATGGAAGGGCGTGACGAGTAAACAGTGCCATCGTCGTGCTTGCAGCGATGTGCCCGCCACCGTAACCTTGCGCTTTGCGAAAATCCCACAGGTAGTTTCATGTCCCTGGAACAGAATTACACCGCGATCCTCGGCCAACTCGGCGAGGACGTTTCCCGCGAGGGCCTGCTCGACACGCCCAAGCGCGCCGCCAAGGCGATGCAATACCTTTGCCGCGGTTATGAACAGACGCTCGAAGAAGTCACCAACGGTGCCTTGTTCAGTTCCGACAACAGCGAAATGGTGCTGGTCAAGGACATCGAGTTGTACTCGCTGTGCGAACACCACCTGCTGCCGTTCATCGGCAAGGCCCATGTGGCCTATGTCCCGAGCGGCAAGGTGTTGGGCCTGTCCAAAGTGGCGCGGATCGTCGATATGTATGCGCGTCGCCTGCAGATCCAGGAAAACCTCAGCCGCCAGATTGCCGATGCCGTGCTGCAGGTGACCGGCGCATTGGGCGTGGCGGTGGTGATCGAGGCCAAGCACATGTGCATGATGATGCGCGGCGTGGAGAAGCAGAATTCGTCGATGATCACTTCGGTGATGCTCGGTGAATTCCGCGAAAACGCAGCCACCCGCAGCGAATTTCTCAGTCTGATCAAGTAAGCGGCTGCGTAGGAAAAGACCGGCGTTCATCGCCGGTTTTTTTTCGCCTGCACAAATCAGGTAAGCTGCGGCCCCTTCTGTGTTGGGCAAGAGGTTTCAACCATGTTCGTCAAAGCACTTCGAGTGGGCCTCGGCCACGTCATCATCGCGGGCGATTTACTGACCCGCCCCCGTAAAAAGCAGCGCCCCGCCGAGCAACAGGCACAGGTCAACGAAGCGGCCAAGGGCCTGACCCTGTATCAGTTCCACGCCTGCCCGTTCTGCGTGAAGACCCGCCGCACTCTGCATCGCCTGAATGTGCCCGTGGCGCTGAAAGACGCGAAGAACAATGAGCAGGACCGTCAGACCCTGCTGGAGCAAGGCGGCAAGATCAAGGTGCCGTGCCTGCGTATCGAAGAAAACGGCCAGACCACCTGGATGTACGACTCCAAGGTGATCATCGATTACCTGGATAAACGCTTCGCCGCCGTCTGACAGACTTACCGCCCCTTTGCCGGGGTGAGTTCCAGATCCAGCAGCGCCGAGCCCAGACACTTGCCATGGGCATCCAGGGCCAGCGAGCGGGTCACGCCGCCGCGCAGTATCCCCGGCAGCACGAAATTCAGCGCGTGCACATGGGGCAGTTCATAGCGCCGCACTGGTGCCGCGCCCGGGCCGAGCAACCCGGCGAAAAACTCGGCGACCCGTTCGGCGGTGAGCTGTTCGCACAGTCTTGGGTAATCCTCGGCGCGGTAAGCAATGATCGAGATATTCGACGTATCGCCCTTATCGCCGGTACGGGAATGGGCCAGTGTGTGCAGTTTCATGCCTGAATCCTCGGGTTGACCGCGTCACGGGGCAGCAGCAACGAGGCTACCGCCACCACCTGGCGTAGGCTTTTGCTGGCACCGCCGCCGCCGGACGGGCCGTTGGTGTACAGGGTTTCCACCTCGTTGCCGATGCGCACGGCGTCGCTACGCTCTTCACAGCGGGCGGCGACGCGCAGCCGCACTTCCCAGGGCTCCACGCTATTGCGCGGACCGTGCAGCGAGTCGATACCGATCAATTCGGCGCGTACGTCCTGCATCTTCACTCCCATCAATTCAAGACGCTTGAGCACCACATCCCGCGCCAACTGCGCCCGTGCGATAGCGCCGGGGCCGCCGTAGGACATCTGCCCTTCCCCGATCCAGCCATCCAGATAGCCCACGCTGACTTTCAACTGCGACGGACGCCCACGGCCATCGGCGCCTTGAGCCCGAACGCGATCCACACCCTCGTCGACAAAGCTCACCTGGGAAAAGTCCGCGGTCACGTCGGGGGTGAGATAGGCCGCCGGGTCATGCACCTCATAGATCAATTGCTCGGTGCAAGTGGCGCGGCTGACCCGCCCACCGGAACCCGCAACCTTGGTGATCACCGCGCCGCCCTCGGCATCGATCTCGGCCAACGGGAAGCCGAGCCGCGCCAGATCCTCCACGTCCTTGAACCCCGGATCGGCGAAATAGCCGCCGCTGACCTGTCCTGCACATTCGAGCAAGTGCCCCACCAGGGTGCCCCGGCCCAGGCGCGGCCAATCGTCCGCGGCCCAGCCGAATTCAAACATCTGCGGCGCAAGGAACAACGACGGGTCGGCCACACGCCCGGTGATCACCACATCGGCCTCGGCGCGCAGGGCCTCAAGGATCCCATCGACACCCAGGTAGGCGTTCGCCGAGATGACTCGCGCGCCGAGTGAGGCAAGGGTCTGGCCGTTATCCAGCACCTGCTCGGGGCGTAGCAGCGGCAATACGTCGTCGCCGACCACCGCCACAACGTTGAGGTCCAGGCCCAGTTCATCGGCGATGCGCCGTACGTGTTCGGCCGCCGACAGCGGGTTGGCCGCGCCCATATTGGTGATCACCCGCAAACGCCGGCGCACCGGCTGCGCGCCGACAAACGGCAGCACCCGGCGCATGCGCTCGCCCAGCAGCGGGTCGTAGCCGCCCTGGGGATCGCTGATGCGTGCTTGTTGGGCCAGGGCGATGGTGCGTTCGGCCAGGCATTCAAAAACCAGGTAATCCAAGTCGCCGTGCTCGGCCAGTTCCACGGCCGGTTCAATGCGGTCGCCGGAATAGCCGGCGCCGGAACCGATGCGCAAGGTGTTCATGTCAGATCACTCCCAAAAGCAACGCGGTCAGGGTCATCAACACTGACGCGGCAAACAGAAACGGAATAGTGAAGCGCTGGTGATCGGCCAGTTCGATCTTGCACAGGCCCACCAACAGGAAGGTCGCCGGGGTCAGCGGGCTAACCGGGAAACCGGTGGTGTGCACGCCCAACAGCGAGGCCTGGGCCACTTGCAGGGGGTCTACGCCGAGGGCCTTGCCGACTTCGGCGATCACCGGCATCACGCCGAAATAGTAGGAATCGGGGTCGAACAGCATGCTCAGGGGCATGGATATGAAGCCCACCACCGCCGGGATCAGCTTGCCGTGGCCCGCCGGAATCTGCGCCACCGCCACTTCGGCGATGGCCTTGAGCATGCCGGTGCCCTGCATGATGCCGGTGAACACCCCGGCGGCGAGCAGGATACTGGCCATGGTCAAGGCGGTTTTCGCATGGGCGTCGATGCGCGCACGCTGGGCGTCCACGTTCGGGTAATTGATGCACAGCGCCACGACGGTGCCGAGCATGAACATCACCACCGGGTCGACCCAACCGGCAATCATCACCACCATCACCAGCACGGTCAGGATCAGGTTGAGCCAGAACAGCCGTGGGCGCCGCAGCTTGAGGTCGTCCTCGCTGAGTACGCGTTGCGGCACGGCGTCTACCGTCGAACCGGCGCCCAGGCCCAGACGTTTTTCTTCGCGCCGGCCCAGCCACCAGGCGCAGGCGAACACAAAGATCAGCCCCACGATCTGCACGGGAATCAGCGGTTGGAACAAGTCCGCCACCGGCACATGCAGCGCGGCCGAAGAGCGCAGTACCGGGCCGGTCCACGGCAAAAAGTTGACCCCGGCGGCCATGGCGCACACACACGCGAGGATGCGTTTGTCGATGCCCAGCCGCGTATAGAGCGGCAACATCGCCGGCACCGTCACCAGGAAGGTCACCGCACCGGAGCCGTCCAGGTGCACCAGCAGCGCGAGGGTCGCGGTGCCGACGACAATCCGTGTAGGGCGCGTGCCCACCGTGCGCAGGATGCGGTCAATGATGGGGTCGAGCATGCCTGCGTCGGTCATGATCCCGAAAAACAGGATGGCAAACACAAACATCCCCACAACAGGCGCGACGTTCTTGATTCCGGTGATGATAAAGGCACTGGTTTGCAGGCCGAACCCGCCGAGCAGCGCGGCGATGATCGGCAAAGCGATTAAAGCCACGAGTGGCGAGAGGCGTTTGCTCATGACGGCAATGAGCAGGCACAGGATGGTAATGACACCCAGGGTAGCGAGCATGGGGACTCCAGAACGGCCTTTGGTGGCCGGTTATTGTTTTCCACGGAGTATTGGAAGCGCGGTAGTCTTTGTAAATTGGAATATTCAGCCCGGCATGTTCGGAAAAACAAAACGATGAAAAATTCGATCCAGCATATCCAAGCGTTTCTCACCGTCGCGCGCACCGGCAGCTTTACCAAGGCCGCCAGCGAACTGAACCTCTCGCCGTCGGCGCTCACCGTGCAAGTGCAGCAATTGGAAGAGTGGCTGGGCATCGCCCTGCTCGACCGCAGCCCGCGCCACGTCAGCCTCACCCCCGCCGGGCAGGAAGCTCGCGGCCCGATGGAAAAACTGCTGCTGGACCTGGATAACATCGTCGCCGGCTCGCGCGACCTCGCCGCGTTGCGCCGGGGCGTGGTCACCATTGCCGCCCTGCCCTCGGTGTGCGCCGGTAGCCTGCCCCCGGCGCTGCGTCTGTTCCGCGAGCGCTTTGCCGGGATCGATGTGCGCCTGCACGACGTGGTGGCCCATCGCATTCATGCCCAGGTGCGCGCCGGCGACGTGGACTTTGGCATCGGCGTGCGGGCGCGATTAAGCCATGGGCTGGATTTCGTACCGGTGCTCAATGACCGCCTGTGTGCGTTTGTGCCGCTGGATCATCCCTTCGCGGCTTTGCCACGCTTGTCCCTGGAGCAACTGGCGGACCAGCCGATCATCCTCACCGGCCGCGACAGCAGTGTGCGCGAGCAGGTGGACGCGCTGTTCGACCAGACGCGGCTGAGCATGACGGCCGGCATGGAGGCTAACTACATGTCGACGGTGCTGGCCTTGGTGCGTCAGGGATTGGGGATCAGTGTGTTGCCGGAATCGGCGGCGGATAGTTTGGAGGGGTTACAGCGGATCGCCATCGATCATCCCGGGGTAAGCCGGGAGATCGGCCTGATCAGTCGCAGCGGGACAACGCTGAGCCCGGCGGCGCAGCGCTGTTTCGACCTGCTGAGCGATGAGTTATCCGACACCTCATCGAACTGAATGGAGTGATCAGTCCAGCATCGCCACATGCTTGGGATGACTGGCCACCCGTGCCAGCCAGGCCTGCACCGCCGGGTACGGCGCCAGATCGAAGCCGCCTTCGTGGGCCACATGGGTGTAGGCATACAGCGCGATATCGGCAATCGAATACTGCTCGCCCACCAGATATGGCGTGGCTTGCAGTTGGCGCTCCATCACCCGCAGCGCCTTGTAGCCGCCCTTATGGGTGGTTTTGTATTCCTCCAAGCGATCTTCCGGCATGTTCAGGTAGTACTGGATAAACCGCGCCACGGCGATGTAAGGCTCGTGGCTGTACTGCTCGAAGAACTGCCATTGCAGCACCTGGGTGCGCAAGCGCGGCTCGGTGGGCAGAAACTCACTGCCGTCGGCGAGGAAGTTGAGGATCGCGTTGGATTCCCACAGGCAGGTGCCGTCTTCCAGTTCCAGCACCGGGATTTTGCCGTTGGGGTTCTTGGCCAGGAATTCGGCGGTCTGGGTGTCGCCGTTGAGGATGTCGACATTCACCCATTCATACGGGATGCCCAGCAGGTTGAGCATCAGTTTGACCTTGTAGCAGTTGCCCGAGCGGTAATCGCCATAAACCTTGTACATGGGGTTCCCCTTATGCCGCTTGCGCGTGCTGTGCTTGACGGATCACGGTGGCCAGACGCATCAGACCTTCGTCCAGGCGGGACGGGTCGATATGGCTGAAATTGAGCCGCAGTGAGCCCAGGTGCTGGTCCGGCTCGGAAAAGAACGGTTCGCCGGGCATAAAGGCGACGTTCTGAGCGAGCGCGGGCGCCAACAAAGTGCGGGTATCGAGCGGCTGTTTCAAGGTCAGCCAGAAGAATAATCCGCCCTGGGGCACCTGCCAGTCGGCGAGTTCGCTGAAATGCCGTTCCAGCGCGGCCTGAAACCCATCGCGGCGCTCGCGGTAAAAACGGCGCAGTTCAGCCAAGTGCTGCTGATAATTTGGCGTGCCGATCCACTGCATCGCCTGCCACTGGCCCACGCGATTGGTGTGCAGATCCGCCGATTGCTTAAGCTTGAGCAGGTGCGGGAACAGGTCGGGGCTGGCAATCAGGTAACCGACGCGCAGGCCCGGCAGCAGGGTTTTGGACACGGTGCCGGTGTAGATCCAACTGGCCTTGTGCAGGCGGCTGACGATGGGCCGCGCGCTGGCGCCGTCGAAGGTCAGTTCGCGGTAGGGTTCGTCTTCGATCAGGGTCACGCCGAATTCGTCGAGCAACGTGGCGACAGCGTCGCGCTTGGCCTCGCTATAGCGCACCGCCGACGGGTTCTGGAAGGTGGGGATCAAGTAGATGAACGCCGGGCGATGACGCTCAAGCTTGGCGCGCAACGCGGCCAGGTCGGGGCCGTCGTCCTCCAGGGGCACAGTGAGGCAATCGGCGCCGAACAGCTGGAAGATCTGCAACGCGGCCAGGTAGGTCGGGCCTTCGAGCAGGATGGGCGTGCCTTGATCGATATACAGCTTGGCCGCCAGGTCCAGGGTCTGCTGGGACCCGCTGACCACCAGCACCTGGCTGGCCTGGCACGGCACGCCCAGGGCGCGCGCTTCGGCCGCCAGCAATTCCCGCAACTGCGGCTCGCCTTCGCTCATGCCGTATTGGCCGATGTTCAATGGCATGTCATCCCAGTTCAACGCCGGCAGCATGCTTTCGGCCGGCAGCCCGCCGGCGAACGACATCACTTCCGGGCGCTGCGCCGCGGCGAGGATTTCACGGATCAAGGAGCTTTTAAGGCGCGTAACACGTTCGGAGAAGGCCATAAGGTCACCGCTGGCGAAGACTGTGGGAAATACGTCAAACTGGTTGACCGAAATTACGACAGCTCACCTGGATACGTCAACATGCTTGACCTTAAAAACCCAAACAGCCAGCAGCAAGCCATGGAAGCGTTTTTCTTCGGCTACCAGGCGTTCACCGCCAAGGCCGATGAAATGCTCGAACGTCGCGGCCTGAGCCGGGTACATCAGCGCATTGTGTTTTTTATCGCCCGCTACCCGGCCCTGAGCGTGACGCAGTTGCTGGCATTGCTGGGGGTGAGCAAGCAGGCGCTGAACATGCCGTTGCGCCAATTGCAGGAAATGCACTTGGTGAGCAGCGTGGCGTCGCAGACTGATAAGCGCAAACGCTTGCTGGAGCTCAGCGAAGAAGGTCGGCGGTTCGAACAATCACTGCGCCGCGAGCAGGTGAAGTTGCTGCAGCGCGCCTTCAGCGAAGCCGGTGAAGAGGCGGTGAAAGGCTGGCTGGCGGTGAATATGGCGCTGAGCGCGAAAAACTAGAGGTTTGCCTTTCATCCCTTTCGCACACAAAATGGAAAACATTATTTGCTTTCTTTGTATACAAAAGCATAATTCGCTTCGTGCGAGTTCCTGACCTATTAGTCAACAAAACCCGCCAGTAACCTCACAGCGCCCTGCGCTGGCCATAACAATAAAATGCTTGAGGAGTACTCGCTGTGGATAGCCGCAAATCCGAAGCCCCTACGCTGGACCTGTCACCCGCCTCCCAAGGCGGTTGGCTGGAACGTCTGTTCAAACTGCGCATGCATGGCACCACAGTGAAGACCGAGCTGATCGCCGGCCTCACCACCTTTATCACCATGGCCTACATCATCTTCGTCAACCCCAACATCATGGCCGATGCCGGCATCGATCACGGTGCGGCCTTTGTCGCCACCTGCATCGCCGCCGCCCTCGGTTGCCTGCTGATGGGCCTGTACGCCAACTGGCCGGTGGGCCTGGCGCCGGGCATGGGTTTGAATGCGTTTTTCACCTACACCGTGGTCGGCACCATGGGCTACCACTGGGAGACCGCCCTGGGTGCGGTGTTTATCTCCGGGGTGCTGTTTATGCTGCTGACGCTGTCGCGCATCCGCGAGTGGCTGCTCAACAGCATCCCGGTCAGCCTGCGGCATGCCATGGGCGCCGGTGTCGGTCTGTTTCTTGGGGTGATCGGCCTGAAAACCGCCGGCATCATCGTCGACAGCCCGGCCACCCTGATCAAGCTCGGGTCGCTGCACGAGCCGGCACCCCTGCTGGCGGCGGTGTGCTTTTTGCTGATTGCGATCCTCAGCTACCACCGCGTGTTCGGCGCGATTCTGATCAGCATCATTGCCGTGACCCTGGCCGGTTGGGGCCTGGGCCTGGTGCATTACAACGGCATCCTATCCACCCCACCGAGCCTGGCGCCGACCTGGATGGCGATGGACGTCAAAGGCGTGTTCAACGTCAGCATGATCAGCGTGGTGTTCGCCTTTCTGTTTGTGCACATGTTCGACACCGCCGGCACCTTGATGGGCGTCGCGCAACGGGCCGGGCTGGTGAATGCCGACGGCAAGATCGATAACCTGTCCCGCGCCCTCAAGGCCGACAGCGCCTCCAGCGTGTTTGGGGCCATGGTCGGTGTGCCGCCGGTGACCAGTTATGTGGAAAGCGCTGCCGGCGTGGCCGCCGGTGGGCGCACCGGATTGACCGCCGTGACCGTGGGCGTGCTGTTTGTGGCGGCGATGTTTTTTGCGCCACTGGCCGGCATGATTCCGGCCTACGCCACCGCCGGCGCGCTGATCTATGTCGCGATGCTGATGATGGCGAGCATGGCCCATATCAACTGGGACGAAGCCACCGACAGCATTCCGGCGATTGTCACGGCGATCATGATGCCGCTGACGTTTTCTGTGGCCGACGGTATCGCCCTGGGCTTTATCACGTATGTGGCACTCAAGGCCGGCACCGGCAAATACCGTGAAATATCCATCAGCCTGTGGGTGCTGTGCGCAATTTTCATCGCCAAATTCGTTTTCCTGTAACCCAGGCAAACGGCGATAACCGCCTCACCTTCGGGTGGGGCTTTTGCATGAAGGGAGGAATGTAATGAGCGTGGAAACCTGGCTGCTGTTCAGCGGCGCTGCCTTGATCGTGATCCTGATTCCGGGCCCGCTGTCACTGCTGATGATCAGCAACAGCCTCAACTACGGCCTGCGCCGCTCGTATCCGGCGTTTCTGGGCGGGGTGTTCGCCTCGATCTGCCTGCTCAGTGCCTCGGCGCTGGGTCTGGGGGCGCTGTTGCTGGCGTCCGAGCAATTGTTCAGCGCGTTGAAAATCGTCGGCGCGCTGTACCTGTTCTACCTGGCCTGGCAAAGCTGGCAGCAATCGCGCCTGCCGTCCCAAGGCGCGGTGGTGCCGGACGCGGTGCCGGTGCCGCGTTTTCGCGCGTTGTTCGGGCGAGCCTTTGTGCTGGGCGCCAGCAACCCCAAGGACATCCTGTTTTTCGCCGCCTTCCTGCCGCAGTTTCTTAGCAGCCAGCAGGCGTTCCTGCCGCAATTGCTGATCATGATCGCCACCTGGACCGTACTCGACTTGCTCTGCAAGCTGGCCTACGGCCTCGGCGCCCATGGCGCGGCGCGCTACCTGCGCACCGGCAAGGGCCAGAGCTGGTTCAACCGCTTCAGCGCCGGGCTGTTTGGCGGTGCCGGCGCGGTCTCCCTGCTCAAGGGCTAGTAAGCTGAGGCTTGATGAAATACACGGTGGGGGGAAGGTTGCCTTTGACCGGCCACTGAACGCCCCCCACCATCGTCACCAAGCGCTCGCTGCCCATTGCATCGTTGACCAGACGATGCACCTCTGACGTCGGATGAAGGGTCAGCTGTTTGGCGACCGATTCCTTCGACAACCTGGGAACGGCTGCAACGCTGCCTGATTCAAGCCATTGGGTCGACAGGTAATACACGTTGTCGGAGCGCTCATGGGTACACACCCACACGAAATGCTCCCGCCCGCCATGGGTTTTCTTCATCGACCTGAGCACAAAGCCTTGTGCCTCCAACACTTGTCTGATTGTGGCCTGCTGCGCCTGCCCTCGCTCACGCAAGAGCACATCCTTTGCCTGCTTCTTCTGCAACGCACCGAGCGACGCGGAAACAGGCGCCTTGAGTGACGCCGCCAAGGGCGTAGGCGGCTGGAAATCCACGCGCGAGAATCCAGGCGCCTTGCCTTCGAACCCGATGAAAAAGGCTTGTTTGCCCGAGGGTTCGGCCGGGCGCAGGAGTTTGAACAGGTCGTCGGTCTGGCCCCCGGCCGCAATCCAGCCGTCCAGGGTTGCGCGCACGTTCAACAGGTGCGTGGCCGACGCCGTGCGGCCGGTGTCCGCCAGTTCAATCAAGCGCTGGCCGGCGAAACGTCGGCTGGCCAGGGTCATGCCGGGAAACACCTGGGCCACGGATTGCTCCAGCGGGCGGTCGAACAACGGGCGATGCAGTTGCCAACGCTTTTCGGCGTTCAGGGTCGCCGGAATCGGTTGCTCGTGGAGCTGGCTGTTGAGCCAACGCTCGATATCGTCGACAGCCCGAGAGAACAGTGGGTTGTCTTTCGTCAGGAAAATAATCTGGTCGAGGGGCGCGTTGCTGCCCTGGGGCAGCAACCGGTAGTAGTGGCCGTCGATCCTGACTACGTAGTAGTTGCGCTCCTGCAACGACGGCGAAGAAGAAACCGACCTGAACGGCGGATGAGGCAACGCGACTTCAGGCTGCATCGGCACCAGAAACACCCCATGCCCGGACGGCGCTTCCGGCAACTGCGCAACGATATTGGCATGCCAATCGCGCCACGCCACCTGGGGGCCCGGCGATTGACGCACGGCGGTTTCGGTGGCGCCGCGCGCAGGTGGCGACCAGGCGACCGGCGTGTCAGACCGCCACGGACTGAGCACTCCGGAGCTGGGCCCGGCCACCGGAGCGTCCGCGCCCAGCAGCCATTCACCGGGCGCGTGAATCGTCAGGATCAGTTCATCTTGGCCCGGCGCGTCCTGGTTTTTCAGACGCAGAAACTGCTCGTCGCCGCGTCGGTAAACCGGGTAACGGTCCTCGCCTACCACCATGAATGGCTCATCGTGTTTGACGTACAGGCCTTTTTCGCCGGGCCCACTGAGCGGCACGGCGTCGGCTGGCACGCCCGGTTTCTTGAATCGCTCCAGCAGTTTGAGCTGACCAGCGGGAGAAGCCGACCGGCCCAGCCGAGGCACCCGGCCAACCTCGACGAGCGTGGTGCGATGCAGGCGGTTCAGCCCCATCCCCATCGAACGCAGCGGTACGCCCTTGCGCGCTTTTGGCCCAGGCATAACGCTCAGTATCAGATCCACCAGCAGGAATACCGCGCCAAATGCCACATCCACCGCATCCCGTGGGTCACCGCTATGGTGATAACGCCGTGCCGCCAACAACACCTCGTAGAGCTGGTTCACCACGCCGAACCAGGGCACGAAAAGCGACAGCAGTGCCCGGTCGCGGCGGTCTTTTTCCGCTTGCAAGCGTTGGGTGCGGTACTTTTCCAGGGTTTTACCGGAGTGGCTGCCGGCCTGGGCCTGACGATGCAGTTCAAGGACCCGCGCCTGGTACAACAGGGCCTGGGCATCGCACTGGGAGGTGGGCACCAATGCCAACCAGTTCAAGGGATCGCTGGAGATCTGCTCAAGGGTCTGCGCTTCGGCTTCCGCGGCCAGCGCCGTCGGCTCCTGATGCTTGACACTGAACGAGCGCACAAACTCGGCGCCGCGCCAGAGCCCTTGCAACATGACGTACCCCGGCAACAGATACACCGCCTGGAACTGCGGCGGCTGCGCGCAGGCTTCGTCAGGCGTGTGCGCGATGGCTTCGAATGCCCAGCCGGGTGCGATGTGCCGCGCCAAGGCTTTGGTATTAGGCGGTACTGCGCCAATGCGATTCAGATATTCCCGCGCCAGTTGCAGGCTGCTGTGCTCACTGATGGCATTGCCATCCGGCGCAGCGGGCCAGTAAACCACGCAGGCTTGGGACAGCAGGTCGTGAATCACCACGATGCCGGCAATGTAGCGATCGTGCTGCAACGTGTGACCCACCAGATGCACCACATACAGTTGCAGGTGATAGCCCTGCTGGCGCAAGTCGTTCGGCGTGCGCGCCGCCATGGCCAGGCTGAACAGGCGCTGAGCGCTGGGCGTCAGCCCCTGTTGAGTCGCCGAATACAGGTGCGCGTCGGCGCCTGTGACCAGCGCGCGCCTGAGCAAGGTGGGCACGCGTCCCTCAGTCAAGCGCCGTGGCGCCTCGTCGCGCGGGTAAAACACTCCATTGATCAGCGCCTCATACTGACCGCCGATATCCAGCCAGGAGACCATGGCGATCAGGTAGGACGGACTCAGCAGCCCCTTCCATTCGGGCTTCAGGTACTGCGCAAATCTAAAGCGCCACCAGGTGGGCAGCATCTGGGGGTCGAGGTTATGCAGCGCCAGTTGCAGCAAATTGAACTGGGTACGCCCGGTGCTGGGAGTGAGGATTTCCTTACGATCGCCCACACTGCAGGTGGCATCTGCACTACAGAAACGACCGTCGACCTGGTCAGGCATTTCGATAAACGGCGTGTCGATGTCCACCGACGGATAGAGGCCGTCCTCGCGTAAACGAGCAATCAACACGCGACGGGCGAAGCTGGGCAAATCCGGCAGACGTTGTTCGAG
Organism: Pseudomonas rhodesiae; assembly: GCF_007858255.1. GTDB lineage: Bacteria > Pseudomonadota > Gammaproteobacteria > Pseudomonadales > Pseudomonadaceae > Aquipseudomonas > Aquipseudomonas rhodesiae. Next base: position 86,584 of record NZ_VFEU01000004.1, read on the forward strand.
ACGTGCCTGCAGGGCAAAAGTGCTGCTCAGGTAGTGGCCTTGCAGGCGTCTGAATCGGTCGAGCTGCGCGGCCGACGCCTCTTTCATCCACGCCGGCAGTGTGGGCTGCGCGCCCGTCGCCTGGCGCACCACATCAACATGGGCCCGCGCCCGAACCCGCGCGTCGCTGGCCGGAGCCGTGAGCTGCTGCGCCAGCTCATGGGCCAGCAACAGACCGCTCAAGTGCACATCGCTGACTTCACTGAATACCGGGGGATTGCGCCCGATCCCTCGGTACACGCGCATATAGCCCTTGAGCAGTTGCTTGAGCGCGAACAGCAGCGGGTTGCCGTCGATGGGGGCATAGCTCACCGCCAGAGTCTGCCCGGCCACCGCTGCGCGCACCGCACCACGGTGCTGACGATCGACGTACTGCCACATCAGTGAGGCGTCACGGCTGGCAAAACTGGCCTTGACCCCCTCGGTCAGCGCGTCGAGACGAGCAAAGCTCGCCACCCCACCCTCCTGTCCGAAAGCGCACAACAGCACCGGCGCACGTCGCTGCGGATCGTCGAGGGCCGCCGCCTCGGTCACCACAAACAGACTATGCAGCGGCTCGCCGCCCACTCGCACCGACAACACCCGGGCTTGGCTGCCCTCACGCTGACGGGTCAGCGGAGCGTCCAGCACCTCAAGCAGCAAGTCGCGATGGGGGGTGCGCAGCAAGCGCAGCCGGTGCTGCAACTGAACCTCGTCACGCAGCAGCTCGCGCCAGACAGCGATAAAGCATGCCACCCGCCGGGCCGTACCGTCGGCGCGCGCGGCCCAGAACGCCACGTCGAACAGTTTCAATTGAGCATCGTGCAGCAGCGTGCGCAGGCCGTTAGCGTGACTGTTGAGTTGGTTTTCCAGCGTGACTGATTCCTGCCAGGCCGGGGTGTCCTGGCCGGGGTCGTGGGGGTCCAGCAGCGCAGTCAGGCCCTTCTCATAACGCTTGACCTGCTGCTGCACGGTGTTCAACGCCAGGCCCGGCGCCGTGCTGGCGAAATTGATTTCCTGACGGCGACGCTGCTGGTCCCAGTCCAACAGCTCGCGGCGGATTGGCCCCAGGCGCGACTTGCCGATGCTGTGACGCCGACCCCGCTCGATCTGGGCGAGAAACCGCGCCTTATCGGTCACAGCCGGCCGCCGCGCAGCGGAAAACACCTGCGCAAGGTTTATCGACACGGCACAGGCCAACTCGTTTTCCCATTGCCCGTCGCGAATCGACAGCGCGCTGAGAGCCAAGGCATCGCCATGCAGCGCCGAGCCGCGAGCCGCTGTCATCGCCATGCCGGGTTGACACAGCTCGTGTCGACGTCGCAACGGCAGGCATTGCCACAGGTCGTCAAATACCGTGCTGCGGATCAGCGCGACCAGGCCGCACTGCAACTGAGCGAAGGACGGATACTCGTAAAAGGGGCGATTCAGCCCCGGCAGATACATCACATGGGGCATGCCCACCGGGTCGCCTTGCCGGTAGAGATGCAACGCACCGGGGACGGGCATCAGTCGCGGCCCCACTCCCGGCCACATCAATTGGCAGGCCTGTACGCTGGCCCACTGCTGCCCCGCACGTTGGCGCGCTTCGGCGGTCGGTGCGTCCACCAGGGCCTGGGCCATGACCGCACCAGCGCTGGACAGCTCGTCCAATTGCCGCGCCACCAGCGCCCGGTCGGCGAACAGTTGCCTGTGGAGTTCCACCCAGCGCTCCTCGCGGGTCTGCCAGGAACCTGTGGCAAGGGTCTGCCAGTACTCGGTCTGGGCGGTGTTGAGGCGCTCGAACAACTTGAGTGCGACAACTCGCTGCAGTGCTTCCAGCGCTGTGAACGGCAAACGGCGCGTCGGCTCGTCCTTGAGGCTGAGGGCGGTGAACTGATTGATATTGAGCGGCACCGACGGCAGCACGAGCAACTGCAGGGCGCGGTCGGTCAAGCACTCGACCTTGCTCGCGGTGGCCGGCGGCAAGGGTTCGGTGAACAGCAACGTGTCCGGGTCCAGATCGAACGCCTGGCGCAGGGCGGCGCGAATTACTCGCAGCACCTTGGGCGCGCGCGCAATCAGGCCTGACACGCGGCGTGCCGCGTCGGCGCAGCGCAGATCGGCCGTCGCCAGCTGGTTGATCAGACGGCTGGGATGGGGGCTGCTGTTGATCCGCTGGGCCAGTTGGGCGCGCAGGGCCTGGCGCGCTTCGTGGGCGACGCGGGCCGGGGCGCCCGCCTCAGCAGACAAGGCGGTAGGGTCGTCGTTGAGTGAGGTCACGGCGGTATCTTCGTCGAGGAAAACACCTAGCCTAGGCAGGGCCAAGCTCGCGCAGGCGCTAGATAATTGAACGCCGCCCGAGCAAAAAAAAGCCCGCAGTGTGAGCGGGCGAAAAACCAACGAAGAGCTTTGGGGGTGTGAAGCGCGGGGACGACTCAGCTACCGCGGTAGGTGGAATAGCTGTAAGGCGAAATCAGTAAGGGCACATGGTAGTGATCCTGTTCGGCGCTGATGCCGAAGCGCAGCACCACCACGTCCAGAAAGGCCGGCTCCGGCAGTTGTACGCCGCGGGCGCGGTAGTAGTCACCGGCGCTGAACTGCACCTGGTAGACGCCGCTGCGATAGTCGTCGCCTTGCAGCAATGGCGCGTCGCAACGGCCGTCGCTGTTGGTCACGGCGCTGGCCACCAGTTCCAGCTGCGTGCCTTCGACGCGGTACAGTTCAACCTTGATTGCGCTGCCGGGGCAGCCGTGGGCCGCGTCGAGTACGTGTGTGGTCAGTCGTCCCATGGATCGGGGCTCCGTTCAGTCGAGTGAGAAAGGCCGCACCTTTTCAGGGCGAGAAAAAGCCGGCGATGGCTGATTAAGACACTTTTGATAAAAATTGTACACAATAAAAACCACAAAATTTTCAGCACGCTCCTCAGCGCTTTTCGCGCAGGTGAATCCTCGGTAAACCTTGCGTTTAAAAGGACTGCTATACATTTACTGACCAACCGGGCAAGTTTCTTGCAGGGTTAAACGGTGCAGATGGCTTGGAAAAAATGCGGAAATACAGGCTTACAAAGTGACCGGTAAGTTGTATACAATCAGCCCATCGCTGTGACGCCACCCAGTCTTTCCGCTGGCCGCCACGCACTTGTTACCACGCACAAGAAGGAAGACTGCAGTGAGCGCTGACTACCCACGCGACCTGATCGGTTACGGCAGTAACCCTCCTCACCCCCACTGGCCAGGCAAGGCGCGCATTGCCTTGTCGTTCGTACTCAACTACGAAGAAGGCGGTGAACGCAACATCTTGCACGGCGATAAAGAGTCGGAGGCGTTCCTTTCGGAAATGGTCTCGGCCCAGCCGCTGCAAGGCGAACGCAATATGAGCATGGAGTCGCTGTACGAATACGGCAGCCGTGCCGGCGTGTGGCGCATCCTCAAGTTGTTCAAAGCATTCGATATCCCGCTGACCATCTTCGCCGTAGCCATGGCCGCCCAGCGTCACCCGGACGTGATCCGCGCCATGGTCGCCGCCGGCCACGAGATCTGCAGCCACGGTTACCGCTGGATCGACTACCAATACATGGACGAGGCCCAGGAACGCGAGCATATGCTCGAAGCCATCCGCATCCTCACCGAACTGACCGGCGAACGCCCGCTGGGCTGGTACACCGGGCGCACCGGCCCCAACACGCGGCGGCTGGTGATGGAGGAAGGCGGGTTTCTCTACGACTGCGACACCTACGACGACGACCTGCCCTACTGGGAACCCAACACCCCCACCGGCAAGCCGCACCTGGTGATCCCCTACACCCTGGACACCAACGATATGCGCTTCACCCAGGTGCAGGGCTTCAACAAAGGCGATGACTTCTTCGAGTACCTCAAGGATGCGTTCGACGTGCTTTACGCCGAAGGCGCCGAGGCACCGAAAATGCTCTCCATCGGCCTGCATTGCCGCCTGATCGGTCGCCCGGCGCGCCTGGCCTCGCTCAAACGCTTTATCGAATACGCCAAAAGCCACGAACAGGTGTGGTTCACCCGCCGCGTTGACATCGCCCGTCACTGGCAAGCCACCCACCCGTACAAGGGAGCGGCGAAATGACTGCGTTCCAAACCCTACAACCCTCGACCTTGAGCCGTGACGCCTTCGTCCGCGCCTTTGCCGATATCTACGAACATTCGCCATGGGTGGCCGAAAAGGCCTTCGACCTGGGCCAGGACGCGTCGATCGATCAGATCGAAACCCTGCACCAGCGCATGAGCGATATCCTGTTGAGCGCTGATCACGTCAGTCAACTGGCGCTGATCAACGCTCACCCGGACCTGGCCGGCAAAGCCGCCGTCCAGGGCCAACTGACCGAAGCCAGCACTAACGAACAGGCCGGCGCCGGTATTCACCAATGCACGGCCGAAGAGTTTTCTCGCTTCACCGAGCTGAACGAAGCCTACAAAGCCAAGTTCAAGTTTCCCTTCATCATGGCGGTAAAAGGCAGCAACCGGCATCAGATACTCGCCGCGTTCGAAACGCGCATTCACAACTCGGTGGACGCCGAGTTCAAGTGCGCGCTGGACGAGATCAACAAGATCGCGTTGTTCCGTTTACTGACCCTCTAAACACCATCCCCAGCCACTCTATCTAAGGCAGACAAGAAGAATGAAAGCGCAACCCGTACCGTTCGAAAAGTTCGTCAACCTGGCCGACGCCCGCTTGGGCACCAAGATCATCTCCGTGACCGATGACTGGTTCGCCGACGCCAACCGCCTGTTCCAGCCGACCCCGGCCGTGTGGAAGGAGGGCGTGTTCGACGACAACGGCAAGTGGATGGACGGCTGGGAGTCGCGCCGCAAGCGCTTCGAAGGTTACGACAGCGCGGTAATCCGCTTGGGCGTGCCGGGCTCGATCAAAGGCGTGGACATCGACACTTCATTCTTCACCGGCAACTACCCGCCGTCGGCTTCCCTGGAAGCCTGCTTCCTGGCCTCGGGCGAGCCGGACGAAAATACCCAGTGGACCGAAGTGCTGTCGGCCGTCGAGCTGCAGGGCAACAGCCACCACTACCATGAGATCAACAACGACCAGGCGTTCAGCCACCTGCGTTTCAACATCTACCCGGATGGCGGCGTGGCGCGTCTGCGTGTGTACGGCGTGCCGTTCCGGGATTGGTCGGCGGTGGGCGACAACGAACAGGTCGACCTGGCCGCGGCGCTCAACGGCGGCCGCGCCCTGGCATGCTCCGACGAACACTTCGGCCGCATGAGCAACATCCTCAACCCAGGCCGTGGCATCAACATGGGCGACGGCTGGGAAACCGCGCGTCGCCGCACGCCAGGCAATGACTGGGTGATCGTCGCCCTGGGCCATCCGGGCGAGATCGAGAAGATCATCGTCGACACCCTGCACTTCAAGGGCAACTACCCGGATACCTGCTCGATCCAAGGTGCTTTCGTAAAAGGCGGCACCGACAGCCAGATCGAAACCCAGTCGCTGTTCTGGCGCGAATTGCTGCCGGCGCAGAAGCTGGAAATGCACGCCGAACACACCTTCGTCGAGCAGATCAAGGCGCTGGGGCCGATTACCCATATCCGCCTGAACGTATTCCCGGACGGTGGTGTAAGCCGCCTGCGGGTGTTCGGCAAGGTCGCTAAATAAGCGGTGAACCCAATCGCGGGCAAGCCCGCTCCCACAGGGGAATGCATTCCAAATGTGGGAGCGGGCTTGCCCGCGATTGCAATAGACCAGACAAAACAGAACTCGGATAAGAAGACAGCCATGCGCACACTAGTGATCGAACCCCTGACCAAAGAAGCCTTCGCCCCTTTCGGAGACGTTATCGAAACCGACGGCAGCGATCACTTCATGATCAACAACGGGTCGACCATGCGCTTTCACAAATTGGCCACGGTCGAAACCGCAAAGCCGGAAGACCACGCCATCATCAGCATCTTCCGCGCCGACGCGCAGGACATGCCGCTGACCGTGTGCATGCTGGAGAGACACCCGCTGGGCAGCCAGGCTTTCATTCCGCTGCTCGGCAACCCCTTTCTGATCGTGGTCGCGCCACTTGGCGATGTACCTGTATCGGGCTTGGTCCGCGCCTTCGTCACCAACGGCAGGCAGGGCATTAATTACCATCGCGGCGTCTGGCACCACCCGGTGCTGACGATCGAAAAGCGGGATGACTTCCTGGTGGTTGATCGCAGTGGCACAGGCAATAACTGCGATGAGCATTTTTTCCAAGAGGATGAGCGGTTGATCCTCGCCCCCCACCAATAAGAGAAGGTCTGATCACCCGACAACAAGGGTGACAGGCGAGAGGTAAAGACTGTGGAAGCACATCTGTTGGAATGGCTGAACCTGAGCGTGCGCTGGGTTCACATGATCACTGGCGTCGCCTGGATCGGCGCTTCGTTCTACTTCGTCTGGCTGGAAAACAACCTCAACCGCGTCAACCCCAAGGACGGCCTGGCCGGCGACTTATGGGCGATCCACGGTGGCGGCATCTACCACCTGGAAAAATACAAACTGGCCCCGCCGACCATGCCGGACAACCTGCACTGGTTCAAATGGGAAGCCTATTTCACTTGGATGTCGGGCGTCGCGCTGCTGTGCGTGGTGTTCTACTCCAACCCGACCTTGTACCTGCTGGCGCCGGGCAGCAGCCTCAGTGGTCCGCAAGGCGTGTTGCTGGGCATCGGCTCGCTGTTCGCCGGCTGGTTCATCTACTCCTTCCTCTGCGACTCGGCACTGGGCAAGCGCCCTGCCCTGCTTGGTTTCATCCTGTTCGTACTGTTGATTGCCGCCGCGTATGGCTTCAGCCAAGTGTTCAGCGGGCGCGGCGCCTACCTGCATGTAGGTGCGGTGATCGGCACCATCATGGTGGGCAACGTATTCCGCATCATCATGCCGGCGCAGCGCGCGCTGGTGGCGGCCATCGCCGAGAACCGTACACCTGACCCGGCGCTGCCGGCCAAGGGCCTGCTGCGCTCGCGTCATAACAACTATTTCACCTTGCCGGTGCTGTTCATCATGATCAGCAACCACTTCCCGAGCACCTACGGCAGCCATTACAACTGGCTGATCCTGGCCGGTATCGCGGTGGCGGCGGTGTTGGTGCGGCATTATTTCAACACCCGGCACAACAGCCAGAAGTACGCATGGACCCTGCCGGTTGGCGCGCTGGCGATGATCTGCCTGGCTTATGTGACCGGCCCCAAGCCGGCCGAACCGATTGCCAAGGCGCCGGCGGCCATTGAGTACCAACCGTTGCCGGAAACCGCATTGGGCGGTGGCTTGAAACCTGCCGCGCCTGCGGCAACCGAACCCGCTGCCGCACCTGCGCCGGCCCAGGCGACCATTGATTTCGACAAGGTCCACGGAGTGATCCAGGAACGCTGCGCCGTGTGCCATTCGGCCAAGCCCACCAGCCCGTTGTTCAGCACCGCGCCGGCGGGCGTGATGTTCGATACACCGGCGCAGATCCAGCAACAAGCGGCACGCATCCAGGCCCAGGCCGTGGCCAGCCAGATCATGCCACTGGGCAACATCACTCAGATGACCCAGCAGGAGCGCGACCTGATCGGCACCTGGATCAACCAGGGGGCGCATACCAACTAACAGCCTGGTGCGACTCCAAAATGTGCGAGGGGGCTTGCCCCCGATAGCGGTATGTCATTCAAAACATCAGTGACTGAACCAACGCAATCGGGGGCAAGCCCCCTCCCACAGATGACTTGCAGTGGTTTAGAGATTGCGTTCCACACAATACAAAAATAAAAAAGATTCGAGGTGTTGCATGTCCCCGTTAGAACCGCAGACTCCTGCCGCGCCCGCCATGGTGCGGCTGCCCCTCTTGCAACTGATTCTGGTCGGCCTGCAACACGTCTTGTTGATGTACGGCGGCGCCGTCGCCGTGCCTCTGATCATTGGCCAAGCCGCCGGCCTGAGCCGTGAAGAAATCGCCTTCCTGATCAACGCCGACCTGTTGGTGGCCGGCGTCGCCACCATGGTGCAGTCGTTCGGCATCGGCCCCCTGGGCATCCGCATGCCGGTGATGATGGGCGCCAGTTTCGCCGCTGTCGGCAGCATGGTCGCCATGGCCGGTATGCCCGGTATCGGTTTACAGGGGATCTTCGGCGCCACCATCGCCGCCGGGTTCTTCGGCATGCTAATCGCGCCGTTCATGTCCAAGGTCGTGCGCTTTTTCCCACCGCTGGTGACCGGCACCGTGATCACTGCCATCGGCCTGTCGCTGTTCCCCGTGGCCGTGAACTGGGCCGGTGGCGGCAGCGCGGCGGCCACCTTCGGCTCACCGATCTACCTGACGATTGCCGCTTTGGTGCTGGCCACCATCCTGCTGATCAACCGTTTTATGCGCGGTTTCTGGGTCAACATCTCGGTGCTGATCGGCATGGGCCTGGGGTACGCTCTGTGCGGCGTCCTCGGCATGGTCGACCTTAGCGGCATGGCCCTGGCGCCGTGGGTGCAGGTGGTGACGCCGCTGCATTTCGGCATGCCCACCTTCGAGTTGGCGCCGATTCTGTCGATGTGCCTGGTGGTGGTGATCATCTTCGTTGAGTCCACCGGAATGTTCCTGGCGCTGGGCAAGATCACCGACCGCGAGGTCACGCCAAAGATGCTGCGTCGTGGCCTGCTGTGCGACGCCGGCGCGTCGTTCGTGGCCGGGTTCTTCAACACCTTCACCCATTCCTCGTTCGCCCAGAACATCGGCCTGGTGCAGATGACCGGCGTGCGCTGCCGCTCGGTGACGATCATGGCCGGCGCGTTCCTGATTGTGCTCAGCCTGTTGCCCAAAGCCGCTTACCTGGTGGCCTCGATTCCGCCGGCGGTGCTGGGCGGCGCGGCGATTGCCATGTTCGGCATGGTGGCGGCCACCGGCATCAAGATTCTCCAGGAGGCCGACATCGCCGACCGCCGCAACCAGTTGCTGGTGGCGGTAAGCATCGGCATGGGCCTGATTCCCGTGGTGCGCCCGGAGTTCTTCGCCCAACTGCCGCTGTGGATGAGCCCGATCACCCACAGCGGCATCGCCATGGCCACCCTCAGCGCGTTGTCGCTGAATGTGCTGTTCAACATCCTCGGGGGTTCCGAGCGAGCGGTCGCCGAGCACGCGCACACCTGAGCGTGCCCCATCATCGCGCTGTACGCCCTGTAACAGCGCGCTTGAGCCCAGGCAGGGTTATCAGTATTCTCCGCGCCCGCTCGAATCGATTGCTCTTCAACGCGTTGGCGCGGCTCTTGCTAAACCCATAAAAGCTGACCGATCAGACGATATTCACAGCGAACCAAAGGCGCCACATCAGAGCGCCTGCATTAGAAGAAAAACCAAAAAACTTTAACTCGGGAGCAACCGAATGAAACCTATGTTCAAAGGCCTGATGCTGGCGGGATCCCTGCTGGCCGGCGGCCAGGCCGTGGCCGGTGACTTGTTGCAGTGGCAGAACAACAGCCTGACCTACTTGTGGGGCAAGAACTTCACCGTTAACCCGCAGATCCAGCAAACGGTCACGTTCGAACATGCCGACGCCTGGAAGTACGGCGACAACTTCTTCTTTCTCGACCGCATCTTTTATAACGGCAAGGAAGACGGCAACGTCGGCCCGAACACCTACTACGGTGAGTTCAGCCCGCGCTTGTCGTTCGGTAAGATCCTCGACCAGGACTTGTCCTTCGGCCCGATCAAAGACGTGTTGCTGGCGATGACATATGAGTTTGGCGAAGGCGACAACGAGTCATACCTGGTCGGCCCAGGCTTCGATTTGAACATCCCCGGTTTCGATTACTTCCAGTTGAACTTCTACCAGCGCCAGACCGAAGGCAATCGCCCCGGCGACGGTGTGTGGCAGATCACCCCGGTGTGGTCGTACACGATCCCGGTGGGCAACTCGAACATCCTGATCGACGGCTTTATGGACTGGGTGGTGGACAACGACAAGAACGCCCGCGGCACCTACCACGCCAACCTGCACTTCAACCCGCAAGTGAAATACGACCTGGGCAAGGCGATGAACTGGGGCGAGAAACAGCTGTACGTCGGTTTCGAATACGACTACTGGAAAAACAAGTACGGCATCGAAGATTCCGGCGCGTTCAAGACGACTCAGGACACGGCGAGCTTCCTGGTCAAGTACCACTTCTGAGCGAACGCCCCAGGTCAGCGTGTGAGAGGGGCTTGCCCCCTCCCACCGTTAGATCGGCTACAGACCCAAGAATCGGGTGATCTCTTCACGCTTGGCCAGCGCATCTTTCCTGCCTAACTCGATCAATTCGCTGCAATACCCCGCCTCGAACAACAAATAGCTCAGCACCCCTGCCCCGCTGGTCTTGGTCGCACCCGGCCCGCGCAGGAACACACGCAACGCTGCCGGCATTTCCTGGCGATGCCGCGCGGCGATTTCGTCGATGGGCTGGCTGGGCGCGATGACCAGCACTTCCACCGGCGCCAGGCCGCGCGCCGCGCTGTCGGCCGGCTGCAAATGGCTGAACTGATTGAGGCGTTCCAGCAATTCGATATCGCTTTCCAGGCTGTCGATAAAGGTGCTGTTGAGCATATGCCCACCGATCTGGGCCAGGGTCGGTTGCTGCCCGGTAAAGGCGCGCTGCACCGCCGGTTCATTGCCCCGCGGGTTGCCGCTGACGCCCACCACCAGCACGCGGTTGGCGCCCAGGTGCAGGGCCGGGCTGATGGGGGCCGATTGACGCACGGCACCGTCGCCGAAATATTCCTGGTCGAGTTTCACCGGTGCAAACAGCAGCGGAATCGCCGAGCTAGCCAGCAAGTGCTCTACCGTCAGCTGGGTCGGCACGCCAATGCGACGGTGGCGCAGCCAAGCGTCGATGGCGCGCCCGCCCTGATAGAACGTCACGGCTTGCCCGGACTCATAGCCGAACGCCGTGATCGCCACCGCATGCAGGTGGTTTTGCCGGATGGCCTCATCGATGCCTTGCAGGTGCAGTTTGTCTTGCAGCAAATCGCGCAGCGGCGAGCTGTTGAGCAGCGCCACCGGCACCCGGCGGCCCAGGCCCAACAGGCTGTGGATCAGGAAGCGAGCGGCCTGGCGCACCACGCCGGGCCAGTCGCTGCGCAACACCAAGTGGCTGCGAAAGCCCTGCCAGAAGGCGGTCAGGCGCTCGATGGACGCGCGAAAATCCATGGCGCCGCTGGCCAGGCTCACCGCATTGATCGCCCCGGCCGAGGTGCCGACGATCACTGGAAACGGGTTGGGCGCCCCGGGCGGCAACAGCTCGGCAATCGCCGCCAACACCCCTACCTGATACGCCGCTCGCGCCCCGCCGCCGGAAAGAATCAAGCCTGTAACCGGTTCAGCTGGGCGCATCGCATCACTCCATTGGGGGAAAGGTCGTTCTTATCGACGGCGTTTTTCGTAAAGCTTGGGTTCACCCGGTGGCCGGCTCTTGAAGCGGCGGTGGGTCCACAGGTATTGCTCGGGGCATTCGCGCACGGAGGCTTCGACCCACTGGTTGATGCGCAGGCAGTCCACCTCGTCGCTTTCGCCGGGGAAGTCGGTCAGCGGCGGGTGAATCACCAGGCGGTAGCCACTGCCATCGGCCAGACGCTCCTGAGTGAACGGCACCACCAGCGCCTTGCCCAAGCGAGCGAACTTGCTGGTGGCGGTAACGGTGGCGGCCTGGATGCCGAACAGCGGCACGAAAATACTTTGCTTGGCGCCGTAGTCCTGATCCGGTGCGTACCAGATGGCACGGCCGGCGCGCAGCAGCTTGAGCATGCCGCGCACGTCTTCGCGCTCCACGGCCAGGGAATCGAGGTTGTGACGCTCGCGGCCGCGGCGTTGGATAAAGTCGAACAACGGGTTGCCGTGCTCGCGGTACATGCCGTCGATGGTGTGCTTCTGGCCGAGCAATGCCGCGCCGATTTCCAGAGTGGTGAAGTGCAGGGCCATCAGGATCACGCCCTTGCCATCCAACTGTGCCTGCTTGAGATGCTCCAGGCCTTCAACATGGGCCAGCCGCGCCAGGCGCTGACGCGACCACCACCAGCTCATGGCCATTTCAAAAAAGGCGATGCCGGTGGAGGCGAAGTTTTCCTTGAGCAGGCGCTTGCGTTCCTTGGCGGTTTTTTCCGGGAAGCACAGTTCCAAGTTGCGCGCGGCGATGCGGCGGCGTTCGCCGGCCACGCGGTACATGCCCGCGCCCAACAACCGACCGATGGTCAGCAGGGCGCGGTACGGCAATTGGGTCACCAGCCATAGGAGGCCGAGTCCCAGCCATAACAGCCAAAATCGCGGGTGAAAAAATACAGCTCGAAAACGCGGGCGATCCATTACAGATTCCGGTAAAGACAAGGGCCGCGCATTCTACAACGGTTCGACTCGGCTTGCGGCCAGTGAGTGTTCTCGTTATAAGTCTCGACACTTTTCGTGACAAGCCGCTTTTGCCGACCATGAGCCAAACCGAACCGCTAGACCAAGATCCCGTGTTCCAGTTGAAAGGCAGCATGCTCGCCATCACCGTGCTGGAACTGGCGCGCAACGACCTCGACGCCCTGGACCGCCAATTGGCCGCCAAGGTCGCCCTGGCCCCGAACTTCTTCAACAACGCCCCGCTGGTGCTGGCTCTGGACAAACTGCCCGCCGGCCAGGGCGCCATCGACCTGCCTGGTCTGATGCGCGTGTGCCGCTCCCATGGCCTGCGCACCCTGGCCATCCGCGCCAGCCGCATCGAAGACATTGCCGCCGCCATCGCCATTGAACTGCCAGTACTGCCGCCGTCCGGCGCGCGCGAACGTCCGTTGGATCCGACGGAAGGCGACGTAAAGAAAAAACCGGAAAAACCGCCCGAGCCGACGATAAAGCCTACAAAGATCATTACCACCCCCGTACGCGGCGGGCAGCAGATTTACGCCCAGGGCGGCGACCTGGTGGTGGTCTCTTCGGTCAGTCCCGGCGCGGAACTTCTGGCCGATGGCAACATCCATGTATACGGCCCGATGCGCGGACGCGCCCTCGCCGGTATCAAGGGTGACACCAAAGCCCGAATTTTTTGCCAGCAATTGACCGCTGAACTGGTGTCCATCGCCGGCCAATACAAGGTTTCCGAAGATTTGCGCCGCGACCCGCTGTGGGGGGCCGCCGTTCAGGTCAACCTGTCGGGCGATGTGTTGAACATCATTCGGCTTTAACGGATACTGCCGCATTTTCCAAGCATCTCTAGACTCTGATAGCACAGCGAAACCGGCAAGACTTGTGTAGGAATAACTGAAAGCTGGCGTTTCCCCGCGGAAACCACAGCTTTTTCCTACAGTAGCTGTCCGCCTGCAGCGAGTTCCAAGAGATGTTTTTCAGGGGCTGAAAAGTCCTTTTTCCTTAGGGGTGAAACACCTTGGCCAAGATTCTCGTGGTTACATCCGGCAAGGGTGGTGTGGGTAAGACCACCACCAGCGCCGCTATCGGTACCGGCCTCGCACTGCGCGGCCACAAGACAGTCATCGTCGACTTCGACGTCGGTTTGCGTAACCTCGACCTGATCATGGGCTGCGAACGCCGCGTGGTGTACGACTTCGTCAACGTGGTCAACGGCGAAGCCAACCTGCAACAGGCCCTGATCAAGGACAAGCGCCTTGAGAACCTGTACGTACTGGCCGCCAGCCAGACCCGCGACAAAGATGCCCTGACCAAAGAAGGCGTAGGCAAAGTCCTCGCCGAGCTGAAGGAAACCTTCGAATACGTGGTCTGCGATTCCCCAGCGGGTATCGAGACTGGCGCGCACCTGGCCATGTACTTCGCCGACGAAGCCATCGTCGTGACCAACCCGGAAGTCTCCTCGGTACGTGACTCGGACCGCATGCTTGGCCTGCTGGCCAGCAAATCCAAGCGTGCCGAAGAAGGCCAGGACCCAATCAAGGAGCACTTGCTGCTCACCCGCTACAACCCTGAGCGCGTCAGCAACGGCGAAATGCTCGGCGTTGAAGACGTGAAGGAAATCCTGGCCGTGACCCTGCTGGGCGTCATTCCAGAATCCCAGGCGGTGCTCAAAGCCTCCAACCAGGGTGTTCCGGTGATTCTCGACGACCAGAGCGACGCCGGTCAGGCGTACAGCGATGCGGTCGATCGCCTGCTGGGCAAGTCCGTGGAACATCGCTTCCTCGATGTCAAGAAGAAGGGATTCTTCGAGCGTATCTTTGGAGGCAACTAAACAATGAAATTTCTCGACTTCTTTCGCGCCAACAAAAAGCCAAGCACCGCGTCGGTCGCGAAAGAGCGTCTACAGATCATCGTGGCGCACGAACGCGGCCAACGCAGCACACCGGATTACCTGCCAGCCTTGCAGAAGGAACTGGTCGAAGTGATCCGCAAGTACGTCAATATCGGCAACGATGACGTGCATGTCGCCCTGGAAAATGACGGCAGCTGCTCGATTCTGGAACTCAATATCACCCTGCCCGATCGTTGATCGAACGGGCGGTCGCCACGGAGGCTGGGGCGTGCGGCTCCCTTTACGGGAAGCGGACGGCCCAGCCGCCGTTGGCGTTTGTTACGAGGCTGTTTAATGCCGTTGTCCAACATTCATATCCTCTACCAGGACGACGCGGTCCTGGTGGTGAACAAGCCGACCCTGCTGCTCTCGGTGCCTGGCCGCGCCGATGACAACAAGGACTGCCTGATCACGCGCCTGCAGGAAAACGGCTACCCCGAAGCTCGCATCGTCCACCGGCTGGACTGGGAAACCTCGGGCATCATCCTGCTGGCCCGCGACGCCGATACTCACCGCGAGCTGTCCCGTCAATTTCACGACCGTGAAACCGAAAAGGCCTACACCGCCCTGGCCTGGGGCCAACCGGCACTGGATAGCGGCAGCATCGACCTGCCCTTGCGCTACGACCCACCCACCAAGCCCCGGCATGTGGTGGACCACGAATTCGGCAAGCATGCACTGACCTTCTGGAAGGTGCTGGAACGTTGTGGCGATTGGTGTCGCGTTGAGCTGACGCCGATCACCGGGCGTTCGCACCAATTGCGTGTGCATATGCTATCCATCGGCCACCCTCTGTTGGGGGATGGCCTGTACGCCCACGAACAAGCCCTGGCTGCGTGGCCGCGCCTGTGCCTGCACGCGAGCATGCTCAGCTTTACCCATCCGCAAAGCGGCGAGCGCTTACGCTTCGAGTGCCCCGCACCCTTTTAAGTGGTCAACACAGGCAAATGTGGGAGGGGGCTTGCCCCCGATGACGGCGTATCAGTGACAGCTGTACTGACTGACACACTGCAATCGGGGGCAAGCCGTCTCCCACATTTGTTATGTGCACTTGCCGCCATCGAACGGTAAACTCCGCGCATTGCTGTCTGGAGCTATTTATGCGCGAAGCGTTGAATCAAGGCCTGATCGACTTTCTCAAGGCCTCCCCTACTCCTTTTCATGCCACCGCCGCCCTGGCCCAGCGCCTGGAAGCGGCCGGTTACCAGCGTCTCGACGAGCGCGAAACCTGGGCCACCGAAGCCAACGGGCGCTATTACGTTACCCGTAACGACTCCTCGATCATCGCCTTCAAGCTCGGCCGCCAGTCGCCGCTGCAGGGCGGTATTCGCCTGGTCGGCGCCCATACCGACAGCCCGTGCCTGCGGGTCAAGCCGCAGCCGGAGTTGCAGCGCCAGGGCTTCTGGCAGTTGGGCGTGGAAGTCTACGGCGGTGCGTTGCTGGCGCCGTGGTTCGACCGCGACCTTTCCCTGGCCGGCCGCGTGACTTTCCGCCGCGACGGCAAGGTTGAAAGCCAATTGATCGACTTCAAGCTGCCGATCGCGATCATCCCCAACCTGGCCATCCACCTCAATCGCGAAGCCAACCAGGGCTGGGCGATCAATGCCCAGACCGAACTGCCGCCGATCCTGGCGCAGTTTGCCGGTGACGAGCGCGTGGATTTCCGCGCCGTGCTCACCGACCAACTGGCCCGCGAGCATGGGCTCAATGCCGACGTGGTGCTCGACTACGAGTTGAGCTTCTACGACACCCAAAGCGCTGCGGTGATCGGCCTCAACGGCGACTTTATCGCCGGTGCGCGCCTGGACAACCTGCTGTCGTGCTACGCCGGCCTGCAAGCCTTGCTCACCAGCGACAGCGACGAAACCTGCGTGCTGGTATGCAACGACCATGAAGAAGTCGGTTCCTGCTCGGCCTGCGGCGCCGACGGCCCGATGCTGGAACAGACCCTGCGTCGCCTGTTGCCTGAAGGTGATGAATTCGTACGGACCATCCAGAAATCCCTGCTGGTGTCTGCGGACAACGCCCACGGCGTGCATCCGAATTACGCCGACAAGCACGACGCCAACCACGGCCCCAAGCTCAATGCCGGCCCGGTGATCAAGGTCAACAGCAACCAGCGCTACGCCACCAACAGCGAAACCGCCGGGTTCTTCCGCCATCTGTGCATGGCCCAGGAAGTACCGGTGCAGAGTTTCGTGGTGCGCAGCGACATGGGCTGCGGCTCCACCATCGGCCCGATTACCGCCAGCCACTTGGGTGTGCGCACCGTGGACATTGGTTTGCCGACATTTGCCATGCACTCGATCCGCGAACTGTGCGGCAGCCATGACTTGGCGCATTTGGTGAAGGTGCTGGGCGCGTTCTACGCCAGCCACGACCTGCCCTGATCAATGAGGGAGGGGGGCACCCCCTCCCTCATTGGGTTTTGCCTAAAGCTGATCTGCATCATCTGCACTTTCTGCAATCCGGCCTAGACTGGTCGATATTCCCCGTCAGACAAGGCCGTCGTTCCATGATTTCCATGTCCTCGTTCCACGCCATGCTTATCCCTATCCTGATCGGCATGATCATGCTGGCAGTGGGTTTCAACTTTCGCGACAAGCCCCTGGGTGTGTTCGGCATGTGGGTCGGCATGCTGCTGATCCTGGGCACCGTGGTGTACAAAATCCTCGCCAAACTGGCTGAATAAGAATTGCACTCGCATCTGGCATAGCGCCCTCGTACACTCGGTCAATTCGTCGTCTCCAAGGTTGACCGCCTCGTGCTTTCCCGTCTGTTTGCCCTGCCCTGCTCCCTGCTGCTTGCCCTGCTTATCCTGCTGCCGACCGCGCCTGCCTACGCAGCGGGCCTGCCGGGGCTGCTCAACGGCGGCAATAAAGCCCAACCCCAGGCCGAAGTACCGCTGGGGCAGTCGTTGGACGAGGTGATCAAAACCCTGGAGAACGACCAGCAGCGCACCCAACTGCTCAGTGACCTGAAAAAACTGCGCGCCGCCACGCAAAAGGCTCAGCCGGCCGCCGAGCAAGGCGTACTCGGCTTGATCGGCAGCACCTTGTCAGGCCTGGAACAGCAATTTTCCGGCAGCGACAGCCCACTGGGGCGTTGGTCCGATGAAGTCGATCAGGCCAAGGACGAACTTGAAGCCCTGATGCTGCCGGCCAGCGAATGGCTACCGATCATTTTCGGCTTTGCCTTGATTCTGGCGGTGTGGAGCCTGCTCGCCGCCGCGCTGATCTGGCTCAGCCACCGCGTGCGCGAGCGCTTCGGCCTGCCCGAAGAATTGCCGCAGCACCCACGCACCTGGGACATGCTGCGCTTTGCCCTGCGCAAACTCGGGCCGTGGCTGATCGCGCTGGTGATCACCGTGTACCTGAGCTACGCCCTGCCCTCGTCCCTGGGCAAATCCCTGGCGATGGTGCTGGCCTATGCGCTGGTGGTGGGCACCTGTTTTTCCGCAATCTGTGTGATTGCGTTCTCCCTGCTCGACGGCCCGCATCGCCATCGTGCGCTGTACATCCTGCGCCATCAGGCCTTTCGTCCGTTGTGGCTGATCGGCAGTTTCGCCGCCTTCGGCGAAGCCCTGAGCGACCCGCGTCTAATGCAATCCCTAGGGCAGCACTTGGCACACACCGCCGCGACCGTGGCCAATGTGATGGCGGCGTTGTCCACTGGGGTGTTTATCCTGCGTTTTCGTCGGCCGATCGCGCATCTGATCCGCAACCAGCCACTGTCGCGCCGCCTCACACGGCGCACCCTCAGCGACACGCTGTCGATCATCGGCACGTTCTGGTACTTGCCGGCGCTGTTGCTGGTGGGCATCTCGCTGTTCGCCACGTTTCTGTCGGCCGGCGACACTAGCACCGCCCTGCGCCAGTCGCTGCTGTGCACGGTGCTGCTGGTGTTGTGCATGGTGATCAACGGCCTGGTACGCCGCCATTCGCTCAAGCCCCAGCGCGGGCACAAGCGCCATGCGCTGTATTCCGAGCGCCTGAAGAGTTTTTTCTACACCCTCGCCCACTTGCTGGTATGGCTGGCGTTTATCGAACTGGGTCTGCGGGTCTGGGGCCTGTCGTTGATTCGCTTTACCGAAGGCGACGGCCATGAAATCAGCGTCAAGCTGTTCGGCCTGGGCGGCACGCTGCTGTTTGCCTGGCTGATCTGGATCCTCAGCGACACCGCGATCCACCACGCCTTGACCCGCTCGCGCAAAGGCCTGGCCAACGCCCGCGCGCAGACCATGATGCCGTTGATCCGCAACGTGCTGTTCGTGACCATTTTCATCATCGCCGCCATCGTCGCCCTGGCGAATATGGGTATGAACGTCACGCCGCTGCTGGCCGGTGCCGGTGTGATCGGCCTGGCCATCGGCTTCGGTGCGCAATCGCTGGTGGCGGACCTGATCACCGGCCTGTTCATCATCATCGAGGACTCCCTGGCCATCGACGACTACGTGGACGTCGGCGGCCACCTGGGCACGGTCGAGGGCCTGACCATCCGCACCGTGCGCCTGCGCGACATCGACGGCATCGTGCACACCATTCCGTTCAGCGAAATCAAGAGCATCAAGAACTACTCGCGAGAGTTCGGCTACGCGATCTTCCGCGTGGCGATCCCTTACAACATGGACATCGACGACGCGATCAAGCTGATCCGCGACGTGGGCCAGAAAATCCGCAACGACCCGATGCAGCGTCGCAATATCTGGTCGCCGCTGGAGATTCAGGGGGTGGAGAGCTTTGAGTCCGGCAGCGCAATCCTGCGCGCCCGATTCAAGACCGCGCCGATCAAACAGTGGGAAGTGTCGCGGGCGTTCAACCTGTCGCTCAAGCGTCAACTGGATGAAGCCGGCTTGGACCTGGCCACGCCGCGCTTGAGCGTGCAGGTGGTGACGGCGGCGTCAGGGCAGGAAAAAGACAAGAGCGTCTAACTCCCGATCCCATGGCGGGATCGGGAGGCGAGAGAGATCAACCGGCCAGTGCCGCGCCATCCATCTTCTGGCGCAGGCTCAACGGGCGCATGTCGGTCCAGACTTCTTCGATGTAGGCTAGGCATTCTTTCTTGAAACCGCTCTTGCCCACGGTACGCCAGCCGTCCGGCACAGCCTTGTAATCGGGCCAGATGGAATACTGTTCTTCATGGTTGACCACTACCTGAAACAGGATGTCGTCGCGGTCAAATACTGAGGTCATTGCTGTTCTCCATCGTTCAAAGGCTGGGCTGCGCACCACGCGCAGCATCGATATCTGTAGAAACGTAGCGGGCGCGCAAAAAATTAGAGACTGGCGACGGCTGCCGCCAGGGCGCGGCCGAAAATATCGGCCACTTGGTCGATTTCGCCGGCGGTGATCACCAGCGGCGGCAAGAAGCGCACCACGCTGGCGTGGCGACCGCCCAGCTCCAGGATCAAGCCGCGCTTGAGGCATTCGCGCTGCACCAACGGCGCCAACTGGCGATGCACCGGGGGGTGGCCCTGGCTGTCGAGCGCGCCGTGGGGGTCTACCAGCTCAACACCGAGCATCAACCCACGCCCACGGATATCCCCCAGGTGTGGGTAGTCGCGCTGCAACAGGCGCAGGTGTTCACCCAGGCGCTCGCCCATCGCCGCTGCGTGACCCGGCAAATCGTGGGCCTTGAGGTAGCGCATTACCGCCGAGCCCGCCGCCATTGCCATCTGGTTGCCACGAAACGTGCCGGCATGGGCGCCCGGCAGCCAGGTGTCGAGCCAGTCGCGGTACACCACCACCGCCAACGGCAGGCTGCCGCCGATAGCCTTGGACAGCACCACCACGTCCGGGATGATGCCGGCGTGTTCAAACGCAAACATCTTGCCGGTGCGACCGAAGCCGCTCTGGATCTCATCGACGATCAATGCCACGCCCGCCTGTTCGGTGATACGCCGCAGGCCGCGTAGCCAATCGAGGTCGGCCGGAATCACGCCGCCCTCGCCTTGCACCACTTCCACAATCACCGCCGCCGGCAGCAGCACGCCGGCTTCGGGGTCGTTGAGCAGGTTTTCCAGGTAATGCAGGTTGACCCGCACGCCCTCCGCGCCGCCCAGGCCGAACGGGCAACGGTAGTCATAGGGGAACGGCAGGAATTGCACACCATTGCCGAGCAGGGCACCCAGCGGTTTCTTCGGCCCCAGGCTGCCCATCAGGCTCAACGCGCCTTGGCTCATGCCGTGGTAACCGCCCTGGAACGACAACACCGTACTGCGCCCAGTGGCGGTGCGCACCAGTTTCAGCGCGGCTTCCACCGCATCGGTGCCGGTGGGGCCGCAGAACTGGATCTTGGCTTGCTGCGCCAGCTCAGCCGGCAGCAGGCCGAACAAGTCCTGCACAAACTGATCCTTGACCGGCGTGGTCAGGTCGAGGGTGTGCAGCGGCAATTCATCGCTCAGCACCTGCTGGATGGCGTCGATCACCACGGAGTGGTTATGCCCCAGCGCCAACGTACCGGCGCCGGCCAGGCAATCGATAAAGCGTCGGCCCTCCACGTCCTCCACGTAAATGCCCTTGGCCCGCTTCAGCGCCAGGGGGATACGCCGCGGATAACTGCGCGCATTGGACTCTTGCTGACGCTGGCGGGCCAGCAGCGGGGTTTCGTCGAACTGATAAAGCGTTTCATGCACTTGGGTATCTTCAATACGGCTGATAGCGACTGACATCTCTCGATCCCTCAATACGCGGATGATGGTGACCAAACTGCCGATCCGTTGGCGTCTGGCCCAAGGGCATGCGCACGGATTTCCTGTTCTGGAAACGCACCAGCGAGAAGAGGATTTAGGCGGCAGTGATGATTGCACCTGATAGCGGGAGATCAATCGGCAACTCTATTGGCTGATCCAGTGCCATCGGGGGCAAGCCCCCTCCCACATTGGGATGACCTTTGTTTTCGAAATGGAGCAATGGCTCGGTTAAAGTGAAATCGGTCAAAACTGTGGGAGGGGGCTTGCCCCCGATGGCCATAGGTATCTATAGATCTGCGGTGAAAACACAACCTGAGAAAATAAGGTTCTTGTGGTGACCAGGCTTGCCCTGCGCCGTGCTTCAGAGCCCGCGGTATTTTTCATTCAAGGCATACAGAATCGCGCAGGTCTCGGCATCCAGCACGCCTCGGTAGTCCCGTGGCCGAAAGTGCATCTGAAACGCCCGTGTCCGCGATTCGAACGCCTGGCGGTTCTGCGCCGGCTTGTAGCCGTAGCGCTGGAACGCACGCTCCACTTCCACCTCCGGAGGTAAGCCGACGCAGAAGCGGCGTTGATACATGGCCCGGGTCGACTCGTCGAACCAAGCGCCCAGGCCCGCCTCCGACAAGCGCTGCCACGGCAGTCGCGGCCCCGGATCGCTTTTGCGCCAGTACGCCACGTCGCTATGCCCGAGGATGTCCGTGGGTTCGATCTGCGGATAACGCCCCAGCACATCATGCAGCAGCGCAGTCAGCGCCTCGATCTGTGCTTCGGCAAACCCAGGAAAAACAAACACACCCGCCTCATCCCGCGCCAGGTTGACGATCTCGATGCCAATCGACCGTGCATTGAGGTTGTCGCGCCCACCCCATTGGCTGGCCCCGGCGTGCCAGGCGCACTGACGTTCGTCCACCAGGCGGAACACGCGCAGTTCCTCGTACCCGGCGGCGCGGTAGCCGGGGTCGTCGGGGTCGGGCAACAGGTAGTGGGCACTCACGGCAGCCTGGGTCAGGGTGCGCAGAGACGCGGCAAACGGCGCCGCGGTGTAATGCAGGATCACCTGCCGCACGGGCGCGCCGTTACGTTCGTTGCAGCCCGTGGCGGAAAAACTGGTGTCGATGACCAACATAAGAAGCATCCTTTTCAATTCAGGCCGAGTCTTTCGGCCCGTTCAAGCGCAAAAAAATTACCGCCATCCTGAAGCCTTCCACTTCAAGGGGGCGGTAACTATTTGGCACCGGAAAGAAAAGGGATCAGCGTCGCAGCGGCATGCCCAGCTCGACCCGCAGGCCATCGGGCTGGCTGTCGAAGTTCAGTGAGCAACCACAGCGCTGCACGATCGCCTGCACAATCGCCAGGCCCAGGCCGCAGCCTTCGCTGCTGCCGTTGCGCCAGAAACGCTGGGTGAGGTATTGCAGGTCTTCGCTGGAGATCTGCTCGCCATGGTCACGCACGCGGAACACTACCTTGTCGGCGTCGTTGAACAGGCTCAGTTCCACGCGGGTGTGGGCTGGGGTGTGGCGCAGCGCGTTGTCCAGCAAGTTGCGCAGCGCGGCCACGGCCAGGCCCACCGGCATGTCCACCGGGGCGCCGCAGAGGTTGTCCGAGAGGATCAGGTCGATGCGCCCGTTGTCGCCGGCGCTGGCGTCCTGGATTGCCAAGCGTGCGACTTCTTCGGCGCTGGACTGCAAACCATCGTCAAACGAGAGGCTACCTTCCACCCGCGCCAGCAACAGCAATTGTTCCAGGGTGCGGTGCAGGCGGTCGGCGCCCTCCTCGGCATGGGCCAGGGACTGGTCGCGCGCGGCGCCGTCGGTCATGCGCGCCACTTGCAGGTGGGTCTTGATCGCCGTCAGCGGGCTGCGCAGTTCATGGGCCGCATCGCCGGTGAGGCGGCGTTCGCGCTCGATGGTCTTGGCGATGCGCTGCAACAGTTGGTTCTGGGTGTCGAGCAGCGGCTTGAGTTCGCTGGGGAGCGGGTGGATCTGCAGCGGTTCGAGGGAGTCGGCGCTGCGCCGCATCAGCGCATCGCGCATGCGGTTGAGCGGCAGCAGGCTCTGACCGATGCCCAGCCACAGCAGGCACAGGCAGCCCAGCATCGCCACGCCCACCGGCACCGACGCCGCCAGCAGGATCGACAGGTTCAACGCTTCGCGCTCCACCTGACGGTCAGCGGTGGTGATCAGCAGGTCGCCACGGGACAAGGTAAAGCTGCGCCAACCCACACCGTCGATAACCTGATCGCGAAAGCCACTTTTGCGCGACTCCAGCCCTTCATCCGGGGTGGTGTGGCTGCGCGCGAGAATTTCCCCGCGCAAGGAACTGACCTGGCAGGCCATGCCGCCCGGCACATTGAGTTGTTCGGCACTGAAATGCGCACCGCCGCTGACGCTGGCCAGGCCCGGCATCTGCTCGGTCAACCCGGCCACCATGCGCGCCGACGCCACCAGGCGCTGGTCGAGGGAAAACATCATCTGGTTGCGCAGGTCATTGAGCATCCAGGCCGCCGCCAGGGCCCAGATCAATACGAACGCAGCGCCCAACTTGAAGGTCAGGCGCAGGCGCAGGCTTTTCACGACGCGTCCTCTCCCCCGTCCGCCGGCCCCAGGCGGTAGCCCAGGCCGCGCACGGTCTCGACGATGCCGTTGCCCAATTTGCGCCGCAGGTGGTGGATATGCACGTTGAGGGCGTTGCTTTCCAGTTCGTCATTGAAGCCGTAGACGCTGTCCTTGAGCTGCTCGCTGGACAGCACACGCCCCTTGTTGTGCAGCAACGCTTGCAGCAACGCCTGTTCCCGGCGCGACAGGTCCACCGGCTGACCGCCCAGAAAGGTTTCGCGGCTGCTGGGGTCGTAGGTCAGGCGGCCGTGTTCGATCAGGTTGACGCTGCGCCCGGCCACCCGCCGCAGCAGGGTTTGCAGACGCGCGGCCAATTCGCGCAGGTCGAAGGGCTTGAGCAGGTAGTCGTCAGCCCCGGCCTGCAGGCCGTCGACGCGGTTGGTCACCGAATCCCGCGCGGTGAGGATCAGCACCGGAATCTCCAGGCCCTGGCTGCGCTGTTGCTGCAATAGCTTAAGGCCGTCTTCGTCGGGCAGGCCGAGGTCGAGCACCATGATGTCGAAGGTCGCGGCCTTGAGCATCGCGCGCGCGGCCGCGGCCGTGGCCACGCGCTCGACCGTAAAGCCTTGGGCGGTGAGGCCGGCCACGATGCCGCTGGCGATCAGTTCGTCGTCTTCGCAGACCAATACGTGCATGGAGAACCCTTCGTCAAAGATGGGGGAGATTAAAGAACCAACCGATTAAGCGCGGATTATGCCGTGAAAAGATGCACCCTCAGATATTCCCTACACTTTAGAATAGCGCCCGGTTAATCATCGGTTAATCAACGCCACACATTGTGTGCCTCACTTGTATCGAACTAAGGCTTGACCATGCGGCTTCTGTTGACCTTTCTACTGGTGATGTTCGCCGGGTTCGCCCAGGCCGCGCCGGGTAACCCCTTCGACACCAAACCCGAGTTCCTCCCGGTGGGCAAGGCCTTCACCTTTACTTCCGAGCGCCTTGAAAGTGGCGAGACCCAGTTGTATTGGCAGATTGCCGACGGCTACTACCTGTACCAGCAACGCATGAAGTTCGACGGCCTTGCCGAAAAGCCCGTGCTGCCCCAGGGCGAAGCCCATAGCGATGAATTCTTCGGCGAGCAGCAGGTGTATCGCCAGGGCCTGGAAGTCAAACTGCCGGCGGGCACCACCGGCCAGGTCAAGCTGGGCTGGCAGGGCTGCGCCGACGCCGGCCTGTGCTACCCGCCGCAATCGATCACCGTGGACCTGGGCGGCAACCCGGCGGTAGCCGCCACTGCGCAGGCGCAGGATCAAAGCCTGGCCAGCGGCCTGCAACAACGCAGCCTGGGTTGGAGCCTGCTGGTGTTCTTTGGCCTGGGCCTGCTGCTGGCGTTCGCGCCCTGCTCGTTGCCGATGCTGCCGATTCTCGCGGGCCTGGTGGTCGGCAGCGGCGCCAGCCCGCGTCGCGGCTTTGCCCTGGCCGGCAGCTATGTGGTGTGCATGGCGCTGGTGTATGCCGCGCTGGGCGTGCTGGCCGCCCTGCTCGGCGCCAACCTCGCGGCGCTGCTGCAAACCCCCTGGATCCTCGGCAGTTTCGCGGCATTGTTCGTGATCCTGGCCCTGCCGATGTTCGGCTTCTTCGAGCTGCAACTGCCAGTGGCCCTGCGGGATCGTTTGGATAACGTCAGCCGCAACCAGAGCGGCGGTAGCCTGGTCGGCGCGGGCGTGCTTGGCGCATTGTCCGGCCTGCTGGTGGGGCCGTGCATGACCGCGCCCCTGGCCGGCGCGCTGTTGTACATCGCCCAGAGCGGCAATGCGCTGCACGGTGGGTTGATCCTGTTCGCCATGGGCATCGGTATCGGCGTCCCGCTGTTGCTGTTGGTGACCGTGGGCAATCGCTTCCTGCCCAAGCCGGGCACATGGATGAACGTGCTCAAGGGGGTATTCGGCTTCCTGTTCCTGGGCACTGCCGTGCTGATGATTCGCCCGGTGGTGGATGAAAGCCTGTGGCTCGGCCTATGGGGCGCGCTGGCGATGGTCATGGCCTATTGCGGTTGGCGCCTGGCCCAGGATTTCGGGCGGGTGGCCATGCTGTTCGGCGCCGGTTCCGTGGTGCTGGGCCTGTGGGGCGCGCTGATGCTGGTGGGCGCCGCCGGTGGCAGCGACGAACCGTGGCAGCCGTTGAAGGTGTACAACGGCTCGGGTACCGCCGCCGCGCCGACGGCCCACGACGCCTTCCTGACCCTCAACGACCCAGCCGCGCTGCAAAGCCAACTCGACAGCGCCAAGGCCCAGGGCCAATGGGTGCTGGTGGATTACTACGCCGACTGGTGCGTGTCGTGCAAGATCATGGAGAAACAGGTGTTCGGCCGCCCCGAAGTCCTCGCCGCCCTCAAAGATGTGCGCCTGTTGCGCCTGGACGTCACCGCCGACAACCCCGCCAGCCGCGAACTGCTGGGCCGCTACCAGGTGCCGGGGCCGCCAAGTTTCGTGTGGATCGGCCCGGACGGCCAGGAACGCCGCGCCCATCGCATTACCGGTGAAGTCGACGCGATGACCTTCCTGCAACGCTGGACCCAAGCCCGGGACGCCCTCTGATGCTGACCCTGACCATCGGCACCTTCGCCATCGCCCTGAATCACATCCTGCTGATCGGCGCGCTGATTCTCGCCACCCTGGTGGGTTGGCGCGTGGCCAAGCGTGGCGGTGAAAACCCGGAGTCGGTGCTGTTCAGCCTGTTTCTACTAGGCATGCTCACCGCCCGCATCAGTTTTGTGCTGATGTACTGGAGCTACTACCGCAACGACCCAGTGCAAATGGTCGACCTGCGCGACGGCGGTTTCCTGGCTTGGCCGGGCGTGGTCGCACTGATCCTCGGCGCCCTGCTCTACGGCTGGCGCCGCCCGGCGCTGCGCAAGCCGCTGAGCGCCGGCGTCATCACCGGCCTGCTGTTCTGGGGCATGACCAGCCTCTCATTGAGCGTGTATGAAAAAGGCACGCGCCTGCCGGACATCACCTTGCGCACTGCCAATGGTGACGTGGTGCAACTGGTCGACTACCAGGGCGGGCCGCTGGTGATCAATCTGTGGGCCACCTGGTGCCCGCCGTGCCGACGTGAAATGCCGGTGCTGGAAAGCGCCCAACGTATGCGCCCCGACGTGACCTTCCTGTTCGTCAACCAGGCCGAAAGCATGCAAAGCGTCAGCACCTTCCTCGCCACCCAGGGCCTGACCCTGGACAACGTCTTGTTCGACGCCAGTGGCCGCCTCGGCCAGGCCGTGGGCTCCATGGCCCTGCCGACCACGCTGTTCTATACACCTGACGGACGCTTGATCAACAGCCATCTGGGCGAGTTGTCCCAGGCCAGCCTGGCCCGTGCCATGGAACCGTTCGACACCGTCCCCACCGCCACAAGGAAACCGACATGCCCCGCCTCCGCCACCTGCTGACCCTGCTGCCGCTGACGCTGGCGGCCTCCCTGGCCCAAGCCGAAGACTGGCCGGCGCCGATCAAACAGATCGAAGCCAAGGGCGCCAAGATCATCGGCAAATTCGACGCCCCCAGCGGCCTCACCGGCTACGCCGCGCAATACCAGAACCGTGGCATGGCGCTGTATCTCACCGCCGATGGCAAACACGTGATCGCCGGCAGCCTCTACGACGCCCAGGGCAACGACCTGAGCAATGCGCCCCTGGAAAAACTGGTGTATGCGCCGATGGCCAAGGAAGTCTGGGCCAAGATGGAACACAGCAGCTGGATCCAGGACGGCGACGTTAAGGCACCGCGCATCGTCTACCTGTTCAGCGACCCCAACTGCCCTTACTGCAACATGTTCTGGGAACAGGCGCGACCTTGGGTCAAGGCCGGCAAGGTGCAACTGCGCCACATCATGGTCGGCATCATCCGCGAAGACAGCCCCGGCAAATCCGCTGCGCTGCTGGCCGCCAAAGACCCGCAAAAAGCCCTGGAAGAACACGAAGCCGCCGGCAAAGGCAGCAAGTTGCAGGCGTTGGCCAAGATCCCGGCGGATATCGAAGCCAAGCTCGATGCCAATATGAAGTTGATGGATGAACTGGAGTTGTCGGCGACGCCGGCGATTTTCTATCTGGATGACAAAGGCGGGTTGCAGCAACAGCAAGGTGCGCCGTCGCCGGATAAGTTGGTGAAGATACTTGGGCCGAAGTAACGCCTGCCAATATAGAGAAATGCCCGCAATAAGCGGGCATTGCGGGCGTAATGGAACAGCCGGTTACAGCTCCCTTACGCGGATGTTATCAACCGCGTAATCATTACCTATCCCTGTAGCCACATGATTGTAGAGAGCTAACATCATGGTCGTGGCAGTGGCGGAAAACGTACCTTTAAGGGTTTGCCAGCTCTGACTTGGAATAAGCACCGGGCCCACCAGGGTTCTGCCATCCACCAACAGTGACACCTGCGGTACGGCTGGAGCATCGTTGACACGCCGAATTGAAATACTGAACTCATAATCAGCGCCAAGCTCCAGGCCAGAATAATCTCGCTTCAGGAAAACGCCCTGGGAATTGTTTGTATACGTCCAGTTGTACAAGAACCAGTTGTCTCCCTCCTGCTTGATCACCAAATCCCTTGGATCTGCCGCTGCAGGTCCCTTGACCCAATGGTTCCAGTTGCCGTTATCGAAGGTTGTCAGGTCATCGAACGGCAGTCGCATGACCAACACTCGCGTCGGGCATACCACTGCATTGCTATCATTCGCGCTGCCATCCGGTGTCACGCTGAACGTGAACGTCATTGGGGAACGATCCTTTGCCTTTTCCAATTCGCTGCGCAATAAGGGGTTCGCTACACCCGCTTTCGCCTCGTCAGCAGTGAGCGTCTTGGCCCCGTACACCATAAACGAGTAAGGCGCTCCGTCTTTTTTCGTGCCCTCCGCTTTCAGCCAACACTTCTGCCCCGCCCGCAAGAACCACATCGGGTCTTCCAGCGAGTTGGCATTTCCCGCAAACGTACGCAGATCCAAAATGGCGTTTTGAGTCCTGGGTGGCGTAGCTTCCAGCACGTTCGGCGTTTCCAGGCGTGTCGGCAAGCTGATCGTCAAGTTCAACAGCGTTGACGTCTGTACCTTGCATGCCGTGGTGACGGTGTAGGTGATCGGCACTGTTTTGCCCATGCTTTCGATCACCGCTTCCGCCGGCAAGGCAAAGCTGACAGCTTCACCCGTGCTTCCTGGTTTGGAAGGCAGTACCCAGCACGTGCCATTTGGCTTTTTCCAGCAGACACTGATGCTGTGTTGGGGCCCGATACCGACGTAATTCACTTCGACATGCACGCCATTACGCCCATTCCAGCCAATCAGGTTGGAACCCACCGCTTCGGACACTGCGGGGGCAACCAGCGCCAGCGGTTCCTGCTCGATCTTGTAAGTCTGAACCGGAAACTCATAGGCCTGTGCAATGTCGCTGACATCACAAAAACTCACCGCAAAGTGCAGCTCGAAACGACTGCAATCGGCCAGCAATTGCAGCTGCCGTCTTGGAATAGTGGCTTCGACACCCTCGGCCTTCCAATCGTCCGTAACCGGTGCCGCCTTCAAAATATCGAACCGGTAAGCATCACCGCCTTCGTGTTCTCCAGTGATCCACATCCAGCAAGCGTTCGAGCACTCGGCATAGGCCCAGACGGGCACTGTCGCGGTGGCGGCGCCTGTAAAGGTACTCAGGTCCAAATCATCGTTCGTGGCCTCTTCAATTCCCGGGTGGAGAAACTCAGGCACCGAAACATTCACGAGCCGGGAGGGCGATTGCTGCGGCTCATCCCCATTGGGAAACTGCACCGTGTAGCTCAACTTCATCGAGGTGTCGAAGAAGCACGCGATTGCACAGGACGACAGTTTGACGGACGCCGGAGCTCCATCATTCGCGATGGTCACGCAGCCCAGCGGCTCGGGCTCATAACCGGACCCGCTGAGAGAAAAACACACGCGGTCGCCGGCATAGGTATCCAACTGAGGGGTGTCTACGTCCCCGCCCGCCTCAGTGAGTCTCGGGTTGAGCCACCATTGGTCCTCGAACGCCACCGACTGGCGCAGGTGTGGAGGCTCCAGCTCCAGTCCGGGGTCCACGATCAAAGCCGCCGTGCGACGACGTTGAACTTCGAGCGCGTTTCTCGGCAGCCGTGTTTCAAGGTGAGGGGGGACATCCGCTGGCGGTTCGGCCGGCAAACCGCTGGTGATCCACGCCGACTGCAGGGTGATCGTCCGCCAGCGCTTGCGGCGCGCCAGCCATCCGCGAGCAATCTGCGGACGCAAGACATAGCCCGCAACCGCCTCCTCGGCCGTGAGCACATGGTCGTAAATCACCGTGTAAAACACATGGGGGATGGCGTCCTGTTCGGTTACCGCGGTGCAATAAACCTTGTCTCCGGCTTTGGCCAGAGGATGCACCGGCACCAGCACCGTCTCGTTGCCGGTGTGGTCCTTCATGTCATAGGTCGGTGTGTTATTAACGTTTTCTTCGTGAAGCAAACGCGGGGCAAGGTCTTCACTTTCACTGGCAGGGTAAAACGATATTCCCACCTCCTTGACCAGCGAAGCGGCTACCTGACCTTGTGATTTGCCCTTATATGAGACCAGCAGCGTGAAGCCCATGGTCTTCGTCAGGTAATCCAACGGGATCTTAATCATGCGGGCGCCTGAATTGCCGCTGGAATCCACGATGTTTTCGAGCTTCAGCTCAGGCGCCTCCTTGGCACTGAACATGACGGTGATCGGCGAACTGTCCATGCGTGCGTCTACCGTCAGATAGGTACCGGGCATGTCGGAGGGTACAACGGTGCCATCCACTTCACTGGAAATTGATGGGGCATCGACTTCCACGGCTTTGGGCTTGGACGCTTTGGTGGGTTTTGCAGGAGCGACGATTGAGGAGGATGCAGGTGCCTTATTTTCTTTAGTCATGACAAAAGCTCCGTTCTAAGGGGTACGTCCCGAACCTTTCGGGATTAAAGCTCCCCCCTAGTGAGCGCTTCATCCATAACGTCGACAACTGTCAAAATTGACAGGTTTAGAGCTTGACGCCGAGGTCTCAGACGAACGGTTCATCAACTCGCCTCACCGCAGATGAACCGTCACGAACTGCCTCAACATGGAATAAGCACTACATTTTTTGACACAGCGTACGCACGCAGCCCGCACACGAGCATCCAATCAAGTCCTGTAGCACATGCTGAAGTTGTCAATAAACGAGTAATCTTCCACATGAATGAGCATTGACTTGATCGCAGTACCAGGCGTCGTAGTGTGTTCCACCCAGAACCCGCCTTGCCAGTCGTCAGGATAATTGGCCGAGGTAATCACCTGACCATCTTCGTCGTAGAACGTGACGTGTGCCGGGCGTTGCTTCCAGGACCAACTGAACCGGACCGACTCCAATGCTCGACTAAATTCAATGCGGTGCAATTGCGGTGGGACTTGATACCCGACGTTTTGACACATGACAAAATGATTGCCCGAATAGAACTGATTATTGCCATATCGGACAATACCCGCCAAACCCGCCCCAGATTCAAAGGTTATCGTCATCAACGGCGTCTGGATGCGGCCCCCTGCGCTGTACGTCCCCCGCGCCAAGTCTTCAAATCGCTCTATTTCACAGATCAGAATTCTGCGCACAACCAAGTTCAGCACTGGAAAAACAATCCCATCTCGCTCGTGCTGGCTTTCATCTGTCGTCGCAGTACAAGTGACGACAAGAGGAGAGTCATGTTTCAAAAGTTCAAGGTGCGCTCGGTCCAACTTTCGGACCAGCCCTTCATTCACATCATCCTGCGTGAGGATCGAGCCGTTGGAAACATAGAAGGTATAAGCGCTGTCGTCCTTTTTTACCCCCGTACATTTCAGCCAGACCCGCTGCCCCACTAACGCGAACCACCATTTTTCCACAGTGATCGAGGCATCTCCGGCAAAGCTCGCCAAATCCAGAAGCCCGCCCTGGGTAGCCGGTGGTGTTGCCTGCGGTACGACAGGTGTCGGCAAGCGCACAGGCTGGCTGATCGTTAACTTCAGCACCTTGGATTCACGCACCTTGCAAGCACTTGCAACGGTGTAACTGACCTGGATCGTTTGCCCCGCGCCTCGAATCACGGCTTCGCGGGGAATGGAAAAATCAACATAACCTGATTCGCTATTACCTGGCTCAGGCCCCAGTGGTAGACGGGCGCCGTTTGGTTTGACCCAATAGCCAGTGATGGTGTCATTGGGATTTATCCGCTCATATGCGACTCGGACTGTCACGCCGAATCGACCATTCCAGATCGTCAGCTGCGAGCCGACCGCTTCAAGTACGGCCGGCGCAGTGAGCTCCACGTTTTCTTGAACCAAGTGGAACCGCCTGCTTGGAAATTCCAACGCCGTTTCACGCTCACACAAACCATCGAAGCTGGCGGCAAAATGCAAGACCATGACGCTGCAGTCGGCCAGTTCGCGCAACTTGTCCCGTGCGATCGCGGTAGCCACACCATCGGCCAGCCAAGCGGTCGTCAGGGGTTCACTGACCAGAACATCGAACCCATGGGCACTGCCATCCTCAAGCACCCCGGTGATCCACATCCAGCAACAAGCCCCCTCCTTCGCATAATCCCAGATCGGCACCAAAGCGGTTGCATCGCCGTGGAATGTGTTGAGATCCAGCACCCCGGACGTTACCTCTTCAATGTCCGGTGTGGTGAGTTGAGGACCTAACACCTTGACTACCCGCTCCGGCGAACGCTGGGGTGCGTAGTGGTTGAACTGAAGGCTGTAGTCCAGCGTCAGGGTTTGGTTGAACAGCGCCGCGAAGAGGTCGGGAGCGACATCAAACGACAGACTTGCTTGGCCCGCCACGACGTCCTGGCAACCGAGGGGCACTCGCACGCCATTCGGCCCAGATGCATAAGCGCAGACATGATCGTCTTGAGCCATGCCGTCATAGGCGACGATGGCGTGCCCACCGTTGACGGTATTGGCCGGGTTGACCTGCCAGTGACCCGGTGGTAACTCCACCGATTCGCGTAAGTGCGGGGCAGAAAGTTCCTGGGTCGGGTCGACCTCCAGCAACGACGTAGTGCGTAGGTGAAAGTCTTGCGCGTTGACGGGTAGCGGGTTCTCAAGCATGGGGTCGCCCGGTTCCGGAAACACAGGTACGGTTGTGTCCCAGATAACGCCCAAGTGGGCGGTGATTGCCGAGTAGTCCCCAAGCCTGGACAACCATCCGCGCGACAGGCGAAACCTGAAGATGTGATCCGCGTGTGCCTCACCGGGTTGCACCACATGCCCCAAGGCCACCCAGATGAAACGATAGGGCGCGATGTGCTGATTACCGGCAACGGTGACAAACAATCGCTGCCCCGGATAGATCATTGGCCAGGCTTTGATCTCGACAATTTCATCGCCGCTGAAATTGTGCATCCTCAGCCACCACGTGTTCCACTCGTTGGTCGAATTCTTGAACACGGGCCTTGAATCAAGCAGGTCATCCTCAAGGATGTGCTGAACCTGCAGCTCCAGCGTCAAGGACTCACGGAGCTGCCCGCCAACGGTGGCTGTGTACCGCATCAAGACCGTGTGCCCGATGCAGTAACTGATTAACTGGGCGGGGATCTCGACGACATCCACCCCATCCTCGACAGACACCGGCTCGAATGTTGGCTCCTCCTGGCCTTCGATAGCCATATAGAACAGGACATGGGTGGCCCCCGCCGGCAGAGTCAACGTCGCGCGGGTGCCCTCCAGCACGTCCATGGGATACAGCACACTGTTATTGGCAGCGAATTCTATGATCGGGTAAGGCAACTCCGCCTTTGGCTTTGCCGAGGAAACCTGCGCTGGGATAGAGGCATGTGAAGGGGCGGTAGAAGCGGGCACGGTTTTTTTAGCCACGATAAGACTCCTTTCCAACGTTGGATACGGTCGGTGGGCCTGGCCTTTAGGTCAGAAACTCCGTTATCTAACGCTGGGAACGTGAGCCTTGCCTACTGTCAAAGTTGACAGTTCTGATGAATGATCAGGCACGGCACGACCAGTGGCATGGACATACCTTTCAACCAGTCTCTTCATCAGGATTTCCAACTTCAGCCGGCAGTTGGGCCGGCAAACCATTCGTGATCCAGGCTGCTTGGCAAGTGATCGACTCGTAGCGTGGTTTTTGCCGTGCCAGCCAGCCACGGGCGATGGGAAAAGTTAGGCGTTCACCGGAAGCTATATCATCAGCCGTTAACGCGTAGTCGTACGCCACAGTGTAGAAAGCCGGTTTCCCACTGCATTGCTCAATCACAACGGTGCAGTAAACCTTATCTCCTTGCTGGGCAAGATCCGGCAGCGGGATCTCAACGATCTCGTCCCCTTCGTGATCGTGCATGTCGTATGTTGGCGTGTTCTGGTAGATTTTTTCGTCGATTAATCGAGGTGCGAGCACTTTACCTTGCTCGGTTGCGTGGCCGCAGAAATGGGCGAGGATAGCCGGGTCAACTTGGACTGGCGCCATCGAGGCGTGGTATCTACACGTCCTCGATGAAAACACAGCCTGAGAAAGTGAAGCTTTTATGGTGAGTGGGCTGCTTCGCAGCCCGGCGCAGGGCAAGCCTGCTCATACCACAGAGTTATGTGTCGGCCTTCAGGACTTGAGTAAGTGTTATGACCATCGCAGATCAGAGCCCTTCCAACTCCGCCATCAAATCACTCAAGCGATCCACCTTCTCCACGCTGATCTCACTGCCCGCCAACCCGTCGATGTACTCGGCCAGTTCCGCCACGGTGCTGCACTCGAACATCGCCCGCAGCGGTACGTCCCGTTGCAGGGTTTTCTGCACACGCGAGGCAATCTGTGTGGCCAGCAGCGAATGCCCGCCCAGCTCGAAGAAGTTGTCCTGCACACCGACCCGCTCGACTTTGAGCACTTCGGCCCAGATGACGGCCAGGGTGGTTTCCAGTTCGTTGCGTGGCGCCAGGTAATCCTGGCGGTGCAACTGGCCGATCTCCAGGGCCGGTAGGGCGTTGCGGTCGAGTTTGCCGTTGGCGTTGAGCGGCAGGCGTTCAAGCCATAGCCAATGCACCGGCACCATGTACTCCGGCAGTTCGGCGCGCAGGCGCTGTTTGATACGGTCCAGGCGCTCGCCGGGGTTGAGCGCGCCATCGGCCGCCACCAGGTAGCCTACCAAGTGCTTGCCGTTGACGCCGTCCTGCACGCCGACGGCGGCATCGCGCAGGTCGGCTTGTTCGTGCAGACGCGCTTCGATTTCCCCCAACTCGATCCGGTAGCCGCGAATCTTCACCTGATGGTCGATCCGACCGACATATTCCAACACCCCATCGCTGCGCCGCCGCGCCAGGTCGCCGGTGCGGTACAGGCGTTCGCCCGGTGCGCCGAACGGGTCGGGCACGAAGACCGGCGCAGTACGCAACGGGTCGCCAACATAGCCGCGTCCGACCCCGGTGCCCGCCACGCACAACTCGCCGACGGCGCCTTGGGGCACCAACTCCAGTGCGCCATCGAGCAGGTACAGGCGGTTGTTGTCGGTGGGTGTCCCAATCGGCAGATAAGTGCCACGGGTCGAGGCCAGGTCGACGCGGAAGAACGCCACGTCATCGGAACATTCCGCCGGGCCGTACGCATTCACCAGGCCGATCTCGGGGTAGCGTTGCAGCCACTGGTGCGCCAGTTCAGGCGGCATCGCCTCGCCGGTCGGCAGCATCCAGCGCAGGCCGTCCAGGTGCAGGCGCTCCTGGGCGAGCATGCCCTGAATCAGCGACGGCACGCTCTCCAGCACGCTGATGCCCTGGGCCTGCACATGGGCCAGCAAACCTTGCGGGTCGTGGGCGATGCTGTTCGGCACGATATCCACCCGCGCGCCAAACAACGGCGCGGCGAGGAATTGCCACACGGAAATATCGAAACTCTGGGAGGCGGTTTGCGCGATCACATCCGCTGCGGTCAGGTCCAGGTACGGCACTTTGCTCAACTGGTTATTGAGCATGCCGCGCTGTTGCACCATCACGCCTTTGGGCAGGCCGGTGGAGCCGGAGGTGTAGATCACATAGGCGAGGTTGTCCGGGCCACTGTAGACACCCGGGTTCTCACCACGGGCCGGCACTTCGTCCCATACCAGCAACTGGCAGTCGATACCGTCCAACAACGCGATGGCCTGTTCGCGACACGCCTCGCTGCACACCAGCAGCGGCGTACGGCTCAGCTCGATAAGGCGGCGCAGACGCTGGCTCGGCAAGCCCGGGTCCAGGGGCAAGTAGCCGGCCCCGGCCTTGAAGCTGCCGATGATCATGCCCAGCAATTCCAAGTCGCGTTCGGCCAGCAACGCCACCGGTTGATCCAGGCCGACACCCGCCGCGATGAGTGCGTGCCCCAGGCCATTGCTGCGGCGATTCAGTTCCTTGTAACTCCAGTGCCGGTCCAGGCAACTGGCGGCGATACGCTGTGGATGCACGGCTACCTGGGCTTCGAACAGCTCCACATAGCTGCGCTCCAGCGGGTAGGCGTGTTCGCTCTGGTTGCAGCCGTGCACCAGGAAATCGCGCTCCTGTTCGCCCATCAGCGGCAAGTCGGCCATGTCGCCATGGAAGCCCTGCACCAGCGCCAGCAGCAGGCGTTTGAACTCGGCGAGCAAGCCTTGCACGGTGCTTTCGTCGAAATAGCGTTGGTCATAGGACAGGTGCAAGCCCAGGTCATCGCCCGGATAGCACACGGCCGTCAGCGGGAAATTGGTGTGGGTGCGCCCGGAATCCGAGGTGGCGTTCAGGCTGTGGGCGCGGTCCAGTACCGTGGTGTCCACCGGGGCGTTTTCGAACACGAACAGGCTGTCGAACAACGGCTGGCCCTTGGGCAGTTCGCTGTGTTCCTGGATAGTCACCAGCGGCAGGTATTCGTACTCGCGCAATTGCATATTGCTGTCGAGCAGGCCGTTCAACCACTGCCGCACGCTGCAGGGCTGGCCTTCCTCGGGCAGTTGCACCCGCAGGGCGATGCTGTTGATAAACAGGCCGACCGTGTGTTGCATCTCGGGCATGTCCACCGGACGACCGGCCACGGTCACGCCAAACACCACGTCACGGTCTCCGCTCACCCGACGCAGCACCAGCGCCCAGGCCGCCTGGGCGAAAGTGTTGACGGTCAGTTGATGGGCCTGGGCCAATTCACGCAGCTGTGCGCCGTCGTGCGCATCGAGGCGGGTGTAGCAGTCGCCCACCACCATGCCGCCGCTGTGGCCGGCGTGTTCGCGCAGGAATGGGCGGTCGCTGGGGATCGGCGTGGTGCGTTCGAAGCCTTTCAGGTTCTGCTGCCACCACTGGCGCGCTTCGCTCAGGTTGCGGCGTTGCAGCCAGGCGATGTAGTCGCGATAGCGCGGCGGCGTGGCCAGTTGCGCGTCGCGGCCTTCACCCAGCGCCAGGTAGATTTCGAAGAAGTCGTTCATCAGCAACGAACGGCACCAGGCATCGATCAGGATGTGGTGGTTGCTCATCATGAACCAGTAGCGCGCCTCGCCCACGCGAATCAGCCGCAGGTGGAACGGAGCCTGGTTGAGCAGATCGAAACCGGCCTCGCGCTCGGCCTTGAGCAGCGCTTGCAGGCGCGGCTCATGCTCGGCCTCCGGCGCGTGACGCCAGTCCAGGTACTCGATGGGGGTGCTACCCGGTGCGTGAATCACTTGCAGCATGTCTTCGCCGACGTTCCAGCAGAACGACGCGCGCAAGGCTTCGTGACGGGCGATCACCGCTTGCCAGGCCTGGGCGAAACGCTCGGGGTCCAGCTCGCTGTTGATGCGGTAGCGGTCCTGCATGTAGTACAGGCCGGTACCCGGTTCCAACAAGGTGTGCAGCAGCAGACCTTCCTGCATTGGGGTCAGCGGGTAGACATCTTCGATCACATGGGCGGGCACCGGCAGGCTGTCCAGTTGTGCCTGGGTCAGGCGCGCCAGAGGGAAGTCCGACGGTGTCAGGCCACCGGCCTGGTCGCTGAGGCAGTGTTCGATCAGGCGGTGCAACTCGGCCAGGTAAGCCTCGGCCAATGCGCCGATGGTGCGCGCATCATAGCGTTCGCGGCTGAAGGTCCAGCGCAGCAGCAATTCACCGCCGTAGACCTGGCTGTCCACGCTCAAAGCATTGGGCAGCGGCGCGTCCGGGTCATGGGCCTGGCCGGCCGGCTCATCCAGCGGATGGAACAGCGCATCGGCGCCGAAGCTCTGGTCGAACTGGCCAAGGTAATTGAAGGTGATTTCGGCGCTCGGCAGCGCCGCCATCTGCTGCTTGCAACCGGCGTCCGCCAGGTAGCGCAGCACGCCATAGCCCAGGCCCTTGTGGGGCACCGCGCGCAGCTGTTCCTTGATCGTCTTGATCGAATCGCCCTGCCCGTCTTGGGGCGTGAGACGCAGCGGGTACGCGCTGGTGAACCAGCCGACGCTACGGGTCAGGTCGATATCGTCGAACAGCGGTTCGCGGCCGTGGCCTTCCAATTGGATCAACGCCGAGGCGTGGCCGCTCCAGCGGCACAGTACGCGGGCCAGGGCGGTCAGCAGCAGGTCATTGACCTGGGTGCGGTATGCGCTGGGCGCCTGTTGCAGCAACTGGCGGGTGCGCTCGGCGTCCAGGCGCACGCTGACGCTGTCGGCATCGCGATTGCGCAGCGCGCCATGGGCACGGTCCACCGGCAACGCCACGTCAGGCCCGGCCAACTGCGCTTGCCATACGGCCAGTTCTTCGCGCAGGGATTCGCTGCCGGCATACGCCTGCAGGCGCGCGGCCCAGTCACGCAGCGCGCTGGTCTTGGCCGGCAGGCTGACCGACTGGCCGGCGCTCAACTGGCGGTACACCGTTTGCAAATCTTCGAGCAGCACACGCCACGACACGCCGTCCACCACCAGGTGATGGATCGCGATCAGCAGGCGTTGCTGGCCCTCGGGCCCGTCCACCAGCAGCGCGCGCAGCAGCGGGCCGTGTTGCAGGTCGAGGCTGCGCTGGGTGTCGTTGAACAGCGCGGTGCACTGCGCCATGTCGCGTACCTGGGCCTGCATCAGCACACCGCCATGGGGTACGGCCAGGTGTTCGGCGTGCCACTGGGCGTCGCGCCGGGTAAAACTCAGGCGCAGCGCATCGTGCTGTTCCAGAACCGCCAGCAACGCTTGCTCCAGACGGTGCGGGTCGAGCAGTTGCAGCGGCTTGAGCAGCAGCGCCTGGTTCCAGTGCTGACGGTTGGGCATCGGCGTTTCGAAGAACCACTGTTGGATCGGCGTCAGCCCCGAACGGCCGGTGAGCACGCCTTGCTCGGCGCGAATGTGCTCGGTGCGCGTGGCCACGGCGGCCAAGGCCCTCACGGTCTGGTGCTGGAACAGGTCACGCGGGCTGAAATGAATCGCGGCCTGGCGTGCGCGGCTCACCACTTGGATCGACAGGATCGAATCGCCGCCCAGTTCAAAGAAGTTATCGTCCAGGCCCACTTGCTGCACATTCAACACGGCGCACCAGATCGCGGCCAAGCTGCTTTCAAGGGCGTTGCCTGGCGCCACGTAATGTTGGCGGTTGGCCTCCGGGTCGGGTTGCGGTAACGCACGGCGGTCGAGCTTGCCATTGGCAGTCAGCGGCATGCTGTCGAGCACGATCAGATGCGCGGGCACCATGTAGTCCGGCAGTTGCGCCTTCAGGTGGGCTTTGAGGGCCTCGCGCAGAGGGCCGTGCTCGGCGTCGCTGACCAGGTACGCCACCAGTTGTTTGCCGCTCGGCGCATCCAGCGCCAGCACCACCGCTTCGCGCACCTGGCTGTGTTCCAACAGACGGGTTTCGATTTCCCCCAATTCGATGCGGAAACCGCGAATCTTCACCTGATGGTCGATTCGCCCCAGGTACTCCACCAGGCCATCGGCGCGCTGGCGCACCAGGTCACCGGTGCGGTACAGACGCCCGCCATCGGCGGCAAACGGGTCGGCCACAAAGCGCTCGGCGGTCATGCCCGGACGTTGATGGTAACCCTGGGCCAGACCGGCCCCGCCAATGTACAACTCGCCGCTCGCGCCCTGGGGCACCAGGGCCAGATCGGCATCCAGAATGTACGCCACGCGCTCACCGACAATGCTGCCGATCGGCACGCTGCCAGCGCCCTCCTCCCACTGCGGCGGCGCCAGGCTGGCCAGGGGCATCACCACGGTTTCGGTGGGGCCGTAGGCGTTGAAAAACAGCGCGGGCTGGAACGCCCCACGGATGCGCTGCAAGTGTTCGCCGGTCAGGGCTTCGCCGCCAGTGATGCACATGCGCACCGGTAATGTCTGCCGCTGGGTCGCCAGCCATTGCGCCAACTGGCTGCCGTAGCTCGGGGTAAATCCCAGCACCGTGACGCCATGGTTGCGTATCAACCCGCAGATCTGCTCGGCATCCCATTGCCCCTCAGCCCGCAGCACCACGTGTGCGCCGCTGAGCAACGGCACCAGCAAACGCTCGGTGGCGGCGTCGAAATTGATCGAATAGAAGTGCAATTCGCAATCGTCGGCGCGCATGCCGAAACGCTCGATCACCGCCTGGCAGTGCATGGCGATTTCACCGTGGGACACCACCACGCCTTTGGGCTTGCCGGTGGAGCCGGAGGTGTAGATCAGATAAGCCTGATGCTGCGCCAGGTTGATGCATGGCGGCGCCTCGGCCGGGTAATGGCCCAGCACCGGCAGGTCATCCTCCAGGCACCAGCAGGCTACCGTGGCCGGCAGTTCGCCGAGGGCTTCGAACATCGCCGCATCGCTGAGCAGCAGGCCGATGCCGCTGTCGTCGATCATGTAGTGCAGGCGATCGAGGGGGTATTCCGGGTCCAGCGGCACATAGGCGCCGCCGGCCTTGAGGATCGCCAGCAGGCCAACCACCATCTCCAAGGACCGGGGCAGTGCCAGGCCGACCCGCACTTGGGGGCCCACGCCACGCTCGCGCAGCATCCAGGCCAGGCGGTTGGCGCGCGCTTCCAGCTCGCGGTAGCTGAGGGTTTCACCGGCAAAGGTCAGCGCCGGGGCGTCGTCACGTTGTCGTGCCTGTTGGCTGAACAGCGGATGCAGGCATTGATCCAGGCGATGCACACCGGGCTCGGCGCCCAGGCTGCGCTGCAACTGGCGTTGTTCAGCGGCGCTCAGCAACGGCAATTCGCTCAAGCGCTGGTGCGGGTCGGCGATCAGTGCTTCGAGCAGGTTGCGCCAATGCTCGGCCATGCGCGCGATGCGCGGTTCGTCGAACAGGTCGGTGCTGTAGGTCAGGCAGCAACCCAGGCGATGGTCGAGGTCGGTGACTTCCAGGTTGAGGTCGAACTTGGTGGCGCGCGCATCGTTGGCCAGGTACTCGACGGTCATGCCGGCCAGTTGGCGGCGCTGTTGGAATTCCCAACGCTGCACGTTGCACATCACCTGGAACAGCGGGTTGTACGCTGCACTGCGCGGCGGTTGCAAGGCTTCGACCAAGTGGTCGAACGGCAGGTCCTGATGGGACTGGCCTTCGATCACGGTGTGACGAA
Source organism: Pseudomonas rhodesiae (assembly GCF_007858255.1). Classification (GTDB taxonomy): domain Bacteria; phylum Pseudomonadota; class Gammaproteobacteria; order Pseudomonadales; family Pseudomonadaceae; genus Aquipseudomonas; species Aquipseudomonas rhodesiae. The sequence goes on from NZ_VFEU01000004.1 coordinate 127,577, forward strand.
CGTGCTCGAACAATTCGTGGACATTCATCTGCCCATCGAGCTGGCAACGCAGCACCTGGGTGTTGAGGAACGCGCCGATCAGCCCCTCGCTTTCCGGGCGGATGCGGTTGGCCACGGGGGCGCCGATGCGCAGGTCGGTCTGGCCGCTGTAGCGGTAGAGCAGCACCGCCAGGGTCGCGGTCATGGTCATGAACAGCGTCAAGCCGCGCTCGGCATTGAAGGCCCGCACCCGCGCGGCCAGTTCGTCGCTGAGGTCGAAGCGATACAGCTCGCCCCGATGGCTTTGCACCGACGGCCGCGGACGGTCGGCGGGCAGTTCCAGCAAGGGGTGTTCGCTGCCCAGTTGGGCGGTCCAATAATCCAATTGGCGCTGACGCTCGCCGCTCTCCAGCCATTGGCGTTGCCACACGCTGTAGTCCAGGTACTGCACCGGCAGCGGTGCCAGCGGCGACTCGCGCTCGTCGATAAACGCTTCGTACAGCGCACTGAGTTCACGGGCAAAAATGTCCATGGCCCAGCCTTCGGTGACGATGTGGTGCAAGGTCAGCACCAGGTAATGCTCCTGCTCGCCGGCCTTGACCAGGCACGCACGCAGCAACGGCCCGGTTTCCAGGTTAAACGGTGTATGGGCTTCGTGATCGGCCAACTGCTGCAGGCGCTGCTGGCGCTCGGCAGCATCGAGGGCGGACAGGTCCTGCCAGTCCATGCGCACGCCGGTCTGCGCCGCGACGTGCTGGCAGGCCACGCCATCGACGCTGGGGAACGTGGTGCGCAGGGTTTCGTGACGCATGATCAAGGCCTGCAACGCGGCTTCGAAACGCCCCACATCCAGCACCCCGCGCAAGCGCGCCATGCCGCCGACGTTGTAGGCCGGGCTGTCCGGTTCCATCTGCCAGAGAAACCACATGCGCTGCTGGGAATAGGACAGCGGCACCGGCTGGCGACGGTCGACCCTGGCGATGGCGGTGTGCTGATTGCGCTGACCGGCCGCCTGGATCAGCGCGACCTGTGTGGCAAATGCTTCAAGCTCGCTGGCGTCGAACAGGGTGCGCAACGGCAGCTCGACATCGCAGGCCTGGCGGGTGCGGGAAACGATCTGGGTGGCCAGCAGGGAGTGGCCGCCGAGGGCGAAGAAATCATTGCGCAGGCCCACCTGCGGCACTCCAAGCACCTCGCGCCAGATCGCGGCGATCTGCTGCTGCAAAGGCGTCGCGGGTTCCACATGTTCGCGGGTGTGCCACACCGGCTCAGGCAACGCGCGACGGTCGATTTTGCCGCTGGGGCTCAGGGGCATGGCATCCAGGCGTATCACCTGCGCGGGCACCATGTACTCCGGCAGCTCGGCGGCCAGGGCGGCTTTGACGTCGCGTTCATCCAACGGGGTGTGCGCGGTGTAGTAACCGATCAATTGCCCGTCGCGTACCAACACCACGGCTTGGGCGACACCGTCCAGGGCCAGCAGGCACGCTTCGATTTCTTCCGGCTCCACGCGGAACCCGCGCAGCTTGACCTGCTGGTCGAGGCGGCCGAGGTATTCCAGCACACCGTCGCGGCTCCAACGCACACGGTCGCCGGTGCGATACAGGCGCGTGCCGGCTTCGCCCAGCGGGTCGGCAACGAAGCGTTCGGCGGTCAGCCCGGCACGCCCCAGGTAACCGCGCGCCAGGCCGATGCCGGCGATGCACAACTCACCCGGCACTCCGGCCGGCAGTGGGTTGAGGTGCTCGTCGAGCACGCGGCAGATCACATTACCCAGCGGCCGACCAATCGGCGAGCGCTCGCCGTCCTCGGCCTGGCAGTGCCAATGGGTGACGTTGATGGCGGTTTCGGTCGGCCCATAGCGGTTATGCAACTGCACCGCCGGCAACTGCGCCAACACGCGATTACGCAGCTCCGCGGGCAAGGCTTCGCCACCGGAAAACAGGCGGCGCAGGCTGGTGCATTCGGCGGCCAGCGGCTCGTCGATAAACAGCTGCAACAGCGGCGGCACAAAGTGCAGCGTGGTCACGCCGTAGGTCTGCACCAACTGTGCGATGCGGTGGGGGTCACGGTGTTCGCCGGGCCCGGCCAGTACCAGGCGGCAGCCGCTGATCAACGGCCAGAAGCACTCCCATACCGACACGTCAAAACTGATCGGCGCCTTCTGCATCAGCACATCGCTGGCGTCGAGCCGATAGGTGGCCTGCATCCATTGCAAGCGCTCGGCCAGAGCCCCGTGGGTATTGCCCACGCCTTTGGGCTGGCCGGTGGAGCCGGAGGTGTAGATCACGTAAGCGAGGTTGTCGCTGTGCAGGTGCAGGCCCGGCGGCTGAGTCGGCCAACTGTCCAGGTGCAGGCTGTCCATGGCAATCACGCACACGCCCTCGGCGCTCGGCGCGCGATCGAGCAGTGCGGTCTGGGTCAGCAGCAGGTGCACGCCGCTGTCCTTGAGCATGTAGGCCAGGCGCTCGGCCGGGTAGTCCGGGTCCAGTGGCACGTAGGCGCCGCCGGCCTTGATGATCGCCAGCAGACCGATCAGCAACTGCGGCGAACGCTCGGCGGCGATGGCCACGCACACGTCCGGGCCGACGCCTTTGTCGCGCAGGTAATGGGCCAGGCGATTGGCCTGGGTATGCAGTTGGGCGAAGCTCAGGCTGCCGCCGTCCCACACCAGCGCGGTGGCGTCCGAGGTGTGCTGGTTGAGGGCTTCGGGCAGCCATTGTTGCGCCGGCGCGCAGGGCGCGGCGTTCCATGCCTGCTGTTCATCGTGCGGCAGCAACGCAAGGTCGCCGAGGGCCAGGTGCGGCTGTTCGCACACGCCGTGCAGCAGGTGGATAAAGTGTTCGGCCAGACCCTGGATAGTCGCCGCCTCGAACAGTTCGTCGGCGTAGTCGAACGACAGACTCAGGCGCCCGTTGCGGTCCTCTTCACTGTGCAGTTGCAGGTCGAACTTGGCCTCGCGGCTGTGCCATGGCAACTCGTCGGCGAGCATGCCCGGCAGGCGGCGCAGCGCGCTCAAGTCCCGCTGCTGATGGTTGAACATCACCTGGAACAACCCCTGTTCGCGAGCCTGGGGGAAGGCTTCCAGCAGTTGTTCGAACGGCAGGTCCTGATGGGCCTGGGCGCCCAATGCGGTTTGGCGGGTAGCGGCCAGCAACTCATTGAACGGCAGGCGCCCATCCAGCTCGGCGCGTAGCACCAAGGTGTTGATAAAGAAGCCCACCAGGCTCTGGGTTTCCTGGCGCGGGCGGTTGGCGCTGGGCACGCCGATACGGATATCGCGCTGGCCGCTATAGCGGTAGAGCAAGGTCTGGAACGCCGCGAGCAGCAACATGAACGGCGTGGATTCATGGGCCTGGGCAGTCTGGCGAAGCGCTTCGCTAAGGCTCGCGCTCAAGCGCACGCTATGCCGCGAGGCGCTGCGGCGGTGCTGGGCCGCACGCGGGTGATCGGTCGCCAGGCTCAGCACCGGGTGCTCATCGCCCAGTTGCGCCTGCCAGTACGCCAGTTGACGCGAGCCCTCACCGTCGGCCAGCCATTGGCGCTGCCAACTGCCGTAGTCGGCGTAGCTTACGGTCAAAGGTGGCAGTGTCAGGGTTTGGCCCTGAACAGCGGCCGAATACAGGCGCGCGAACTCGTCGAGCAGGATCGACAACGACCAGCCATCGGCGATGATGTGGTGCAGCGTCACCAGCAACTGGTGGTCTTCATCGTCCAGGCGCACCAGGGTTACCCAGAGCAGCGGACCTTTCTCCAGATCGAACACGGTGCGCGCTTCGTCCTCGCGAATCTGCTGCGCGCGGGCTTCACGCTCGGCGGCGGGTAAATCGCTGAGGTCGATCAGTTGCAAGTCGAACGTGACTGCGGCGTCGATGCGCTGATAGGCCTGGCCGTCGCGCTCGTAAAAGCGCGTACGCAGGGCGTCGTGGCGCTGGATCAACTGCTCGAAGCTGGCGCGCACCGCGTCTTCATCCAGTTCGCCGCGCAGGCGCAGGGCGCCGGGGATGGTGTACGCGCTGCTCTGGGGGGCGAGTTGCCAGGTGATCCACAGGCGATTCTGCGCCAGGGACTGAGGCCGTTCGTCGTGAGCAGACAAGGCGCGGATGGCCCCTTGAGCCACCCCGCCGTCCTGTTGCAGGTGCGCGACCTGTGCGGCGAAACCTTGCAGGGTCGGTGCCTCGAACAACAGGCGCAGGTTCAGCTCCAGGCCCAGGCTTTCACGCAGGCGCGCAATCACCTGGGTGGCGCTGATGGAGTTACCGCCGAGCAAGAAAAAGTGGTCGTCGGCTGCCACGCTCGCGACCTGCAGTTGCTCGCACCAGATCGCGGCGATCTGGCGCTGCAGTTCGGATTCCAAGCTCGCCTCAACGGCCAACACCTGCCGATCGGGGAATTGCGCATAACAATCGAGACTGCCATCGGCATGGCGCAGTGCGCAGGCGGCGCGCTGCACCTTGCCGCTGGAAGTCTTGGGCAAACCGCCGGGGTTGAGCAGCACCACCACACACGGCGCTTCTTGATAGGCCTCGGCCACCGCTTGACGAATCGCTTTGATCAACGCTTCGGGCGGCAGGATTTTCTGCACGCTGCGGCTGATTTCGGCGGCGATGCCGATACCTTCCAGGCCCTGATCACTGACGGCGAACGCCGCCACCCGACCCTTGCGCACCACTTCCACTTCGCGCTCGATGGTCTGTTCGATGTCCTGGGGATAGAGGTTGTGGCCGCGCACGATCAACAGGTCCTTCAGGCGACCGGTGATGTACACCTCGCCGTCGCGCCGAAAGCCCAGGTCACCGGTGCGCAACCAGGTACGCCCGGCGTGCGACACAAAGGTCTTGGCGGTGGCTTCGGGGTTACGCCAGTAGCCGTGGGCGATGCTCGGCCCGCTGGCCCAGAGTTCGCCGACGTGGTTGTCAGCCAGTTCGCTCAGGCTGTGGGGGTCGACGATCAACACCGCGTGGTCCGGCTGCGCCGTGCCGCAGCTCATGATCGCACTGCCCTGCCCTGGCTCGGCGCGGTTGGCGGCCAGCGCCGCGTCGTCCACCCGCAGCGCCGGGATACCCTGGCCACGACGGCCGCCGGCCACAAACAGTGTGGCTTCGGCCAGGCCGTAGGAGGCGAAAAAGTTGTTGGGGCTGAAGCCGCACACCGCGAATTTGTCGGCGAAGCGCTCCAAGGTGTCAAGGCGGATCGGTTCGGAACCGGAATAGGCCACGCGCCAGCGGCTCAGGTCGAGACGCTCCAGGGCCGATTCGCTGACCCGCTCACTGCACAAGCGATAGGCAAAGTCCGGACCGCCGCTGATGGTGCCGCCGTATTCACTGATCGCTTCCAGCCAGCGCAACGGCCGACCGAGAAAGTACGCCGGCGACATCAACACACACGGCACGCCGCTGAAAATCGGTTGCAGCAGGCCGCCGATCAAGCCCATGTCGTGGTACAGCGGCAGCCAGCTGACGATCACGTCGTCCGGGTTGAGGTCGATGCCAAAACCACGGCGGATCAGCACTTCGTTGGCCACCAGGTTGCCGTGGCTGACTTGCACGCCTTTGGGCAACGCGGTGGAACCGGAGGTGTATTGCAGAAAGGCGATATCGTCAGCTTGCAGGTCGACCGCGACCCACTGTTCGGCAAGCTGCGCGTCAAGGGTGTCGACGCTCAGCACCGGCGGCGCGTTGTGGAGTTGCGCCAGGCCGTCGCTCAGACTGGCGATGGTCAGCAACAGGCGCGGCTCGGCGTCGCCGATGATCGACAGCAGGCGCTCCTGATGATGGCGACGCGTGGACTCCGGCGGATAGGCCGGCACCGCGATCACCCCGGCGTACAAGCAACCAAAGAACGCTGCGACGTAGTCCGGGCCGCTGGGGAACAACAACACCGCGCGGTCGCCCAGGCTCGCCTGCGCCTGCAACGCTGCTGCGATGGTGCGGGCGCGCTGGTCCAGTTCGCGATAACTGAGCACCACGTTGTGCTCGGCCGACTCGGCGAGAAAACGCAACGCCACCTGATCCGGGGTGTGCGCGGCGCGATATTGAAGGGACTGGACCAGTGTGCGGGGAAGTTCGAAGGCGTCCATCATGGGGTTCCTGCCTGAAATCGGCTTACGGGGAAATCGGAAAAATGGGCTGCGCTCAGCCAGCGGCCAGTTGCCGCGGCGCGCCATTGCGCCAGCGCGTCAGGTGTTCCTCGGCATAGCGCCGCACACAGCGCAGCACCGCGCTTTCGTGCTGCACGATGAAGAAGTGGTGACCGTCGAACAGGTCTAGGGAAAAGCCGCTGGCGGCCTCCAATTGCCAGTCGAGCAATTGGTCGGCGCGCACGCTGTCCTGCTTGCCGCCGAACACATGGATCGGCATGCCCAGGGGCTGGCGCTCGCCATAGCTGAAACTGCCGCACAGCAGAAAATCGGCGCGCAGGATCGGCAGCATCAATTGCATCAATTCGGGGTTGGCCAGGGCCTCCTCGGCGGTGCCCTGCAGTTCGCGCAGACGGGCGATCAGCTGTTCATCAGTCTTTTCAACCGCGTATTCACTGACGTCCCGACGGGCCGGCCCGGCAGTCCCGGATACGAACAGCGCCAGCGGCGCCGGCAGATTGCGGGCGTTCAGCGCGTGGGCCAGTTCAAACGCCAGCAGGCCACCCAGGCTGTGGCCGAACAAGGCGTAGGGGGTGTGCGGATCGCGGCTGATTTCCTGCGCGAGCTGCGCCGCCAGGGCCTTGATGTCGCGCTGCAAGGGCTCGTCCATGCGCATGCCGCGACCGGGCAATTCCAGTGGGCAGACCTGTAGCCAGTCCGGCAACGCACGGCGCCAGCGCACATAGACCATGGCGCTGGCGCCGGAATAAGGCAGGCAATACAGGCGCAATCGGGTCGCTGCACTCATCCCTGGAGTGCTCCGATGTGAGACACGCTGTGTGCACGATAAAAACCCATCTCGTCCTCCTGCGGGTGCTGATTCTTGGCCGCTGCGGGAACGGACCTGTCACCCATGAGAACGGACGGCCTCGGCAAATAATTAGTCGCCGGGGCAGCGCGTGAGGCACTTCACATCAAAGTGAAAAGCATAAGATTAGTTCGTCTTCTCATTTGACAATCATTATCATTCATCCTAATTTGTTGCCCGATGTGTAGGAGGCCTCAGCAAGGAAGCCCTCCCCTAACCTCTTTTGCGACAAGGTGATTTCCATGACGGAACCAGTAACCACAGGCAGGTGCGATTCACCTCTTCTTCAGGCGTTCGTCGACAATCGAACGATTCTGGTGAAGATCGCGGCACGCATTACCGGCTGCCGCTCGCGGGCCGAAGACGTCGTTCAGGATGCGTTCTTTCGCCTGCAATCGGCGCCGACTATCACCTCCTCGTTCAAAGCCCAGCTCAGTTACCTGTTCCAGATCGTGCGCAACCTGGCGATCGATCACTACCGCAAGCAGGCCCTTGAACTGAAATACTCCGGTACGGAAGAGGAAGGTTTGAATGTGGTGATTCACGGTGCTTCACCGGAAACCTCCCACATCAATTTCAATACCCTGGAAACCATCGCCGAGGCCCTGACCCAACTGCCCCAGCGCACCCGCTATGCGTTCGAGATGTATCGCTTGCATGGCGTGCCACAAAAGGACATCGCCAAGGAGCTGGGCGTCTCGCCGACCCTGGTGAACTTTATGATTCGCGACGCGCTGGTGCACTGCCGCAAGGTCTCGGGCAGCCACAGCGATACGTTTGCGCGGCGGGTGTAAAACCCTCGATCAAGGCACCGGCATCACATCGATGCGGTAAGGCTCGAAAATCTTCAGCATTTCGCCGTTATCGCGCAGGCGTTTGAGCAGCGCGGCAAACGCTGGGCCTGTGATCGGCGCTTTGGGACGCAGCAGCGCGTAGTGGTGGTAGATCTGGTCGATACGCTCCGAGACCAGGAACTGCGTGGCGGTGTCGGCATTGCGTACCATGAAATCGCTGAGGTAAGAGCGGGTCACCAGCGCAATATCGGCGCGCCCGCGGGCGACCATCAGCAGGTTGCTGTCGTGGGAATAGGTCAAGGTCGCGTTGAAGCGTTCGGCCATGAGCTTGGGGTCGGGGTCGAAGTTGGCGAAGGCGTAGTGATAACCGCTGAACACCGCCAGACGCTTGCCGGCCAGGTCAGCGAAATAGCTTTGGTCGCGTCCGGGCGCACGTTGAGCGACGAAGATTTCCGCGTCTTCCAAGCCCATATCGACGCTGGTATGGGGAATCTTCTGCCAGCCCCAGTCGGGGTTTTCGAAGATCGCCATGTCGACCCGGCCCTGGTCGAAATCGCGGAAACGCCGGGGAATCGAAGTGGGCACCAGCACGAACTGGTACTCGGTCTGCTCGGCGTTCAACGCCTCCACCAACTGCGGCAGCAACCCGGTATCGGCCCCCTGCTCAGGTCGCACGGTGTACGGCGGAAAATGCGCCGCGCCGATGCGCACCAATTGCGCAGCTGAAGCAGGCAGCCACGCGGCGGTGCCCAGTGCCCATAAAGTAACTCCTGCAGCCAACCGCCATGGCGATAACATCGAGGCACACACCGTTCATCACTCTGATGGCAATAAGCTAGGCGTTTTTGCCTGGGGAGACAACTTTCTACCGGCAAATTAATAGCTTGCGCCTCAGTCCTCTTTCAGAACCATTAGCAATGCTTCTTCCGCCAGTTGTTCGAGAGTCAGGCTGCCGCCCTCGGCACGGAACCAGGTGGTGGTCCAGGACAGCGCGCCGGTCAGAAAGCGCCGGGTGATAAATACATCGCCGCGGATGTAGCCCGCCGCTTTGGCTTCATTCAACACCTGCAACCAAATCTGCTCATACACGTCACGCAACGCCAGCACCTGGGCCTGCCCCTCGGCCGACAGCGAGCGCCATTCATACACCAGCACCGCCATGGCTTCGCCGCTGCCGCCCATGATCGACTGCAATTCGCAGCGGATCAGCGCCAGCACGCGCTCGCGCACGCTGCTCGCCGCTTGCAGCGAAGCACGCATCAGCGCGGTGTTGTAGTGGATGGTTTCTTCCATCACGGCCCGCAGGATCTCGTCCTTGCTCTTGAAGTGATGAAAGATGCTGCCGGACTGGATGCCCACGGCGCCGGCCAGATCGCGCACGGTGGTGCGCTCGAAACCTTTGTTGCGAAAAAGGTGAGCCGCCGTCTGCAGCAACTTGCCCCGGGCACTGTCGGGGTCGGTCAATTGGCCGCCGTCGACCATGGTGCGCATTACCTGCAAGGCTTTTTGCTCATCCATGCTTCTCTCCTCTACTGCCAGAACGTGTTGGCCGGCAATTTAGGCCGTGCCAGCCACCCAAGCAAGCGCTTGGGTAAAACTTGTCGACGGCGTTTACAAACCAAGCGCTTGCTTGGTAGTCTCGGCCACAGCCATTCGAGGAAGGATTTCTCATGAGCAAGACGGTTCGTATCGGCTGCGCCAGCGCCTTTTGGGGCGACACCTGCACCGCCGCCGCGCAGTTGGTGCACGGCGGTGCCCTGGACTACCTGGTGTTCGATTACCTGGCGGAGGTGACGATGTCGATCCTCGCCGGCGCGCGCATGAAAGATCCCAAGGCCGGTTACGCCACGGACTTCGTCGAGGTGCTCACGCCGTTGCTGGCCGATCTCCAGCGCCAGGGAATCCGGGTGATCAGCAACGCCGGCGGCATCCACCCCCAGGCCTGCGCCGCCGCCCTGCAAGCGGCTTGCGACCATGCCCAAGTGCCCTTGAAAATCGCCGTGCTGCTGGGCGATGACCTGCAACCCCAGCTGAAAAATCTGCACGGCATCACCGATATGTTCGACGGCACGCCACTGCCGCCGGTATGCGTATCGGCCAACGCCTACCTCGGCGCGCCGGGCATCGCCCAAGCCCTCGCCCTCGGAGCGGATATCGTCATCACCGGTCGGGTGGTCGACAGCGCCGTGGTCAGCGCGGCGCTGGTGCATGAATTCGGCTGGTCGTGGCACGATTACGACCGCCTCGCCCAGGCCGCCCTGGCCGGGCACATCATCGAATGCGGCGCGCAGTGTACCGGCGGCAACTTCACCGACTGGCGCGACGTGCCCGATTACGAACATATCGGTTTCCCCATCGTTGAGGTCAGCGCCGACGGCCAGTTCACCGTAAACAAAGTCGACGGTAGCGGCGGCTTGATCAGCGAACTCAGTGTGGCCGAACAACTGCTGTATGAAATCGGCGACCCGCGCGCGTATGTGCTGCCGGATGTGATCTGCGATTTCAGCCAGGTCAAATTGCAGCAACAAGGCAAGCACCAGGTGCGCCTGCACGGCGCCAAAGGCTTGCCCCCGACCGACCGCTACAAGGTCAGCGCCACCTACCCGGATGGTTTTCGCTGCACCGCCAGTTGCCTGATCGCCGGGATCGACGCGGTGGCCAAAGCCGAGCGGGTCAGCCAGGCGATCATCGGCAAGACCGCCGAGTTGTTCAGCCAGCGCGGCTGGGCGCCCTTTACCGACGTGAACATCGAACTGCTGGGCAGCGAAGCGACCTACGGCGCCCACGGGCAGCGCCATGACACCCGCGAAGTGGTGGTCAAACTGGCGGTGCGCCACCCAAGCAAACAGGCGCTGGTGCTGTTCGCCCGCGAGATCGCCCAAGCGGCAACGGGCATGGCGCCGGGGCTCACCGGCATCGTCGGCGGGCGGCCGACGGTATACCCGCTGATCCGCCTGTTTTCGTTTCTGATCGACAAATCGGCCTGTGACCTGAGTATCCACTGGCAGGGCGAACGACATACCTGCGCCCTGCCCACTGCCCAGGCACTGGTGACACCGGCGGCACCGATCGACCCACCCAAACCCACAGGCCGCGCCGACGCCAGCGTCGCCCTGGTGAAACTGGCGGTGGCGCGCGCTGGCGACAAGGGCAACCACAGCAATATCGGTGTGATCGCCCGCGCGCCCGAGTACCTGCCCTGGATCGCCGAAACGCTGACCCCAGAAGTGGTCGTCGACTGGATGCGCCATGTGCTCGACCCCGTGCATGGTCGCGTCGAGCGGTGGTACCTGCCCGGCAGTCACAGCCTGAATTTCCTGCTGGAAAACGCCTTGGGCGGTGGCGGCATCGCCAGCCTACGCATCGACCCCCAGGGCAAGGCTTTCGCCCAGCAACTACTGGAAATCCCCATCGCCGTACCGCAGCACATCGCCGATCAACTCAACTGACAGGAGCCTGGCCGTGGCCTTCGACTCGATCTTCAAAGCCGAGCTGTTCCAGGGGCACACCGTGGTGGTCACCGGTGGCGGCAGCGGCATCGGCCGTTGCACCGCCCATGAACTGGCGGCCCTCGGTGCCCGCGTGATCCTGGTGGGGCGCAAGCCGGAAAAACTCCACGCGGTCGCGGCGCAAATTGCCGAAGACGGCGGCAGCGCCCATGGCTACGCCTGCGATATTCGCGATGAAGTGGCGGTCAAAGCGCTGGTCGGCCAAATCATTGCAGAACACGGCGCAATCCACGGCTTGGTCAACAACGCCGGCGGCCAGTACCCCTCGCCTTTGGCGTCGATCAATCAGAAAGGCTTCGAAACCGTACTGCGAACCAACCTGGTCGGCGGTTTTTTGATGGCGCGGGAGGTGTTCAACCAGTGCATGAGCACCCACGGCGGCGCCATCGTCAACATGCTGGCCGACATGTGGGGCGGCATGCCCGGCATGGGCCACTCAGGAGCGGCGCGCGCCGGTATGGATAACTTCACTAAGACTGCCGCGTTCGAATGGGGTTACGCCGGGGTTCGGGTTAACGCCGTGGCCCCGGGTTGGATCGCCTCCAGCGGCATGGACACCTACGAAGGCGCGTTCAAGGCCGTGATCCCCACCTTGCGCGAACATGTGCCGCTCAAGCGTATCGGCACCGAGTCGGAAGTCAGCGCGGCGATCGTGTTCCTGCTCAGCCCCGCCGCCGCGTTCATCAGCGGCAGCACCCTGCGCATCGATGGCGCCGCTAGCCTTGGCAACCGGGCCTGGCCGCTGCATAAAGCGGCCGTGCCGAGCGCGCCGTTCAATGGTTTTCACCGCGCGTATCTGCCCGATGTGCTCAAGGCGCAGGACTGACGCCATGCCGACAATAATCAGCCAGATCGACCCGCACAGCCCGGCGTTCGCCCAGAACCGCGCAGCGCTGCTCGCCAGCATCGAGCACCTGCGCCAGCTGGAAAATGCCCTGCTCGACAAGGCTCGAGCAGCCAAGGCCAAGTTCGAGCAGCGCGGCCAGTTGCTGCCGCGCGAGCGCCTCAGTGCGTTGCTGGACCCAGGCGCGCCGTTCCTGGAACTGGCCAGCCTGGCCGGCTACAAGCTGCACGATGACAAGGACGGTAGCGCCGCCGGCGGTGGCTTGATCGCCGGCATCGGTTACGTCAGCGGCGTGCGAGTGCTGGTGGTGGCCAACAACAGTGCGATCAAGGGCGGCACCATTTCCCCTTCGGGCTTGAAGAAATCCCTGCGCCTGCAACAGATCGCCATGGAGAACAAACTGCCGGTGGTGACCCTGGCCGAGAGCGGCGGCGCCAACCTCAACTACGCCGCCGAGATTTTCGTTGAAGGCGCACGCAGCTTTGCCAACCAGGCGCGCATGTCGGCCATGGGCTTGCCGCAGATCACCGTGGTGCACGGCTCGGCCACGGCCGGCGGCGCCTACCAGCCTGGGTTGTCGGATTACGTGGTGGTGGTGCGCGGCAAGGCCAAACTGTTCCTGGCCGGGCCGCCGCTGCTCAAGGCCGCCACCGGTGAAGTGGCCACGGACGAGGAATTAGGCGGTGCCCAGATGCACGCGCACGTAGCCGGCACCGCCGAATACCTGGCGGAAAACGATGCCGACGGCCTGCGCATCGTGCGTGAGATCGTCAGCCTGTTGCCGTGGAACGCTCAGCTGCCGCCGACGCCGTCGCGTGCCTTCGCCGAGCCGCTGTACCCCATCGACGAGTTGCTCGGGCTGATCCCCGCTGACGCCAGAAAACCCTACGACGTGCGCGAAATCCTCGCGCGTCTGGCCGACGGCTCGCAGTTCCTCGAATTCAAAAGCGAGTTCGACCCGCACACGGTGTGCGGGCACCTGCATATTCACGGCCACGCGGTGGGAGTGATCGGCAATAACGGCCCGATTACGCCCAAGGGCGCGAGCAAGGCCGCGCAGTTTATCCAACTGTGCGACCAGAGCCGCACGGCGCTGCTGTTTCTGCACAACACCACCGGGTTTATGGTCGGCACCGAGTCGGAGCAGCAAGGGGTGATCAAGCACGGTGCGAAGATGATCCAGGCGGTGGCCAACGCACGGGTGCCTAAACTCACGGTGGTGGTCGGCGGTTCCTATGGCGCCGGCAACTATGCAATGTGCGGTCGCGGCTTGGACCCGCGCTTTATCTTCGCCTGGCCAAACAGCCGCACAGCTGTGATGGGTGGTGCGCAGGCGGGCAAGGTGCTGCGTATCGTCACCGAGGCCAAGCAGTTGAAGGACGGCCTGGTGCCCGACCCAAAGGTGCTGGACATGCTGGAGCAGGTCACCGCACAGAAACTCGACAGCCAATCCACCGCGCTCTACGGCAGCGCCAATGTGTGGGATGACGGCCTGATCGATCCACGGGATACCCGCACCGTGCTGGGGTTTGTGCTGGATATCTGCCATGAAGCCGAGGCTCGACAGCTACAGCCGAACAGCTTCGGTGTGGCGCGTTTCTAACAGGAGAACAATAAAAATGATCTTCACCCAGGAACATCAGGAACTGCGCCGCACCGTGCGCGCCTTCGTCGACCGCGAGATCAACCCCCATGTGGACGAATGGGAGAAAGCCGGGCGTTTTCCCATCCACGAGGTTTTCCGCAAGGCCGGCGACCTCGGCCTGCTGGGCATTTCCAAACCGGAACGCTTCGGCGGCATGGGCCTGGACTACAGCTACTCGATTGTGGCCGCCGAAGAGTTCGGCACCATCCGTTGCGGCGGCATCCCCATGGCCATCGGCGTGCAGACCGACATGTGCACCCCCGCCCTCGCCCGCTTCGGTTCCGACGAGCTGCGCGACGAATTCCTGCGCCCGGCCATCAGTGGCGAACAGGTCGGCTGCATCGGCGTCTCGGAAACCGGCGCCGGTTCCGACGTGGCCGGGCTCAAGACCCACGCGCGCAAGGATGGCGGCGACTACGTGATCAACGGCAGCAAAATGTGGATCACCAACTCCCCCAGCGCCGATTTTATCTGCCTGCTGGCCAACACCTCCGACGACAAACCGCACATCAACAAGTCGCTGATCATGGTGCCGATGAACACCCCCGGCGTCAGCCTCAGCCCGCCCCTGGAAAAACTCGGCATGCACAGCTCCGAGACGGCCCAGGTGTTCTTCGACAACGTGCGCGTGCCGCAACGCAACCGCATTGGTCAGGAGGGCGCGGGCTTCATGATGCAAATGCTGCAATTCCAGGAAGAACGCCTGTTTGGCGCGGCCAATATGATCAAGGGCCTGGAGTACTGCATCGACAGCACCATCGCGTACTGCAAGGAACGCCACACCTTCGGCAAAGCACTGATCGACAACCAGGTGATCCACTTTCGCCTGGCGGAACTGGCCACCGAAATCGAATGCCTGCGCGCACTGGTGTACCAGGCCACCGAGCAGTACATCAAAGGCCAGGACGTGACGCGGCTGGCCTCCATGGCCAAGCTCAAGGCCGGGCGCCTGGGTCGCGAAGTCAGCGACAGTTGCCTGCAATACTGGGGTGGTATGGGCTTTATGTGGGACAACCCGGTGGCGCGGGCGTATCGCGATGTGCGCCTGGTGTCGATTGGCGGCGGCGCCGACGAAATCATGCTGGGCATCATCTGCAAACTGATGGGCACCCTGCCGGGGAAAAAGCCATGAACACCCTGTTGCTGGAAGCCCACAACGGTGTGCTGCACATCACCCTCAACCGCCCACAGAGCCGCAACGCCATGAGCCTGGAGATGGTCAACGAACTGCGCACGGTGCTGGCGCAGCTCGACAGCCAGGTGCGTGCCGTGGTGATCAGCGGTGCGGGCGGGCACTTTTGCGCAGGGGCCGACGTGAAGGATCTGGTCAGTGCGGGCGATCAATTGCAGGCGCTGAACCGCGCATTCGGCACCTTGCTGCAAGAGGTGCAAGCCACACCACGCGTGGTGATCGTGGTGCTGCAAGGCGCCGTGCTGGGCGGCGGGTTCGGCCTGGCCTGCGTAAGCGACATTGCGATTGCCGATCACCAGGCACAGTTCGGTTTGCCGGAGACCAGCCTGGGGGTACTGCCGGCACAGATCGCACCGTTTGTGGTCAAGCGCATCGGCCTGACCCAGGCGCGGCGGCTGGCGCTGACCGCCGCACGCTTCGATGGCGTCCAAGCGCAACGCTTGGGCCTGGTGCATTTTGTCGAGCGCGACCCCCAGGCCCTGGCCGAGCGTGTGGATGAGGTGCTGGGCCAGGTCTTGCAGTGCGCGCCAAGGGCCAATGCACGAACCAAAGCCTTGTTGCTGGCCAGCGTCGATCAGCCGTTGGAGCCGTTGCTGGATCAAGCGGCGCAGTGGTTTGCCGAGGCGGTGGCCAGTGCAGAAGGGATTGAGGGGACACAGGCTTTTGTACACAAGCGCAAGCCTGGTTGGTGCAAATGACGCCAGCCCCGGGGACTGGTTGCAAATGTGGGAGGGGGCTCGCCCCCGATAAGGCCAGACCAAACAGCGCATAACCAAGGGACCTTCCAATGCCCACATTCAGCAAAATCCTGATCGCCAATCGCGGCGAGATCGCCTGTCGCATCCAGCGCACGGCCCAGGCCCTGGGCTATCGCACCGTGGCGGTATACAGCGATGCCGACGCCGACGCCCTGCATGTGCAGATGGCCGACGAAGCCGTGCACATCGGCCCCGCTGCGGTGCAGCTGTCTTACCTCAATATCCCGGCGATCCTCGATGCCGCGCATAAAACCGGCGCTGACGCGGTGCACCCCGGCTACGGCTTTCTCTCGGAAAACCCCGACTTCGCCCGCGCCTGCCAACACGCCGGGCTCACCTTTATCGGCCCCAGCGCCGAAGCGATCGAGCTGATGGGCAGCAAACGCCTATCCAAGCTGGCCATGCTGGAGGCCGGCGTGCCGTGCATTGCGGGCTATCAAGGCGCCGATCAGGATGACGCCACCCTGCAACGCCACGCCGAACGCATCGGCTACCCGTTGATGATCAAGGCCAGTGCCGGCGGCGGTGGGCGTGGCATGCGCCTGGTTCATCAACAGGATCAGCTGCTAGCGCAATTGCGTACGGCACGCTCCGAAGCGCTCAACGCCTTCGGCAGCGCCGAGCTGATTCTGGAACAAGCGCTGATTGAACCGCGTCATGTCGAAATCCAAGTGTTCGGCGACCGTCACGGCCAGCTGATATACCTGGGCGAGCGCGACTGCTCGGTGCAACGCCGCCATCAGAAAATCATCGAAGAAGCGCCCTGCCCAGTGATGACGCTCGACCTGCGCCAGGCCATGGGCGAGGCCGCGCTCAAGGCTGGGCGCGCGGTGAACTACGTGGGCGCCGGCACCGTGGAGTTTCTGCTCGACCGCGACGGGCGCTTTTACTTCCTGGAAATGAACACTCGCCTGCAAGTCGAGCACCCGGTCACCGAGCTGATCACCGGGCTCGACCTGGTGGCCTGGCAACTGCAGGTCGCCGCCGGCCAGCCACTGCCCCTGACCCAGGCCGACGTGACCCTGACCGGGCATGCCATGGAAGTGCGCTTGTACGCTGAAGACCCGGCCCAGGGCTTCCTGCCGCAGACCGGCGACGTGCTGCGCTGGCAACCGGCCGCCGCTGTACGGGTTGACCACGGCGTGCTGGAAGGCCAGCGCATCGGCCCGTTCTATGACGCGATGCTGGGCAAGATCATCGCCCACGGCGCCACCCGCGAAGAAGCGCGGCGCAAACTGCTGCGCGCGGTGCAAGACACGCTGCTGCTGGGGGTGACCAGCAATCAACGGCTACTGGCCGAGGTGCTTGAACATCCGGACTTTGTACGCGGGGACTTCAGCACTGGGTTTATTCCCCGGTATTTCAACGCGATCGCCCCCTACCCGGCCACTGACGAACAATTAGCCGTCGCCGCCGCATTGTTCTACCAGCACATTGCCGCGCGGCATCGTCCCGGTTTGTCCGGGTGGTGCAACAACGCCAGCGCAGCCAGGAGTTATCGCTTGCTGGTCAACGACAAGGTGCAGGGGATCAGCGTCAGTGTGTCGGCCGATAACGCCCTTTGCATCAACGGCATCGATATCCGGCCGCTCGGGCTCGACGACCGCCACTTCACCCTGGTCATCGATGGCATTCGTCGCCGCCTCGCCTATCACCTCGATGGCAGCCGGTTGTGGCTGCCGGGGCTGACGGTGGTCGACGTGACCCAGCAGGTTGCCCAGCGCCAGGACGACGCCGGCAGCGGTACGCTCAAAGCGCCGATGGATGGGGCAATCGTCGACGTGTGCGTGGGCGTCGGTGACCGTGTGCGCAAAGGCCAACTGCTGCTGGTGCTGGAGGCCATGAAGATGGAGCATCCGCTCAAGGCCGGGGTTGAGGGCGTGGTCAAGGGCATACAGGTGATGACGGGCGATCAGGTTCGCAATCGCCAGATTCTGCTGGAGATCGAATAAACCCTGGCTCTCCTGGAAAAAACAGCGCGGAACTACACGGGCCGTCTACGCTCTATCCCCCAGGACGGGAAGAGTACGGGAACCTGCACCATGCCTCATTGGCTGATTATTGACCTTGAAGCCACGACGGATGAAGGCGGCTGGCCCGTGACGGAGATGGAAGTCATCGAGATCGGCGCGAGCCTGGTCAACCGCCAGGGCCGCGAAGTGGATCATTTCCAGCGCTTTGTACGCCCGCAACGCCGCCCGTTGCTGACGCCGTTCTGCCGCCAGCTCACCCATATCACCCAGGCCAATATCGACGCGGCGACGCCGCTGAACGTGGTGTGGCCACTGTTCGAACGCTGGCTGGGCCAGCATCGGACGCGCCTGGAAGGCTGGGCCAGTTGGGGCGACTACGACCGCCAGCAACTGGAACTGGAGTGGCAGCGCCATGGCCTGGACAGCGCCCTGGCCCACACGCCCCATATCAACCTCAAGCAGCGCTTCGCCAAGGCCCGACGCCTGGACAAGCCGCTGGGGCTCAACGGTGCGCTGCAACTGGCAGGGATGCAGTTCCATGGCCAGCAGCACCGGGCACTCGAAGACGCGCGCAACACCGCCCGCCTGTTGCCGCTGATTTTGCCGGTCTAGGCAGCCTCGCAAGGCTTGGGCATACTGGCCAACCTTTTCCATAACGCTGCCCTCGCTTCAACAGGGAAGGCAACTTTTTCCGAGGATTCGCCCATGTTCAAAGTCAACGAGTACTTCGACGGCACCGTCAAGTCGATCGCGTTCGGCACCGCTGAAGGTCCGGCGACCATCGGTGTGATGGCCCCGGGTGAATATGAGTTCGGCACTGCCCAGCGTGAAATCATGCACGTCGTCTCCGGCGCGCTGACCGTCAAACTGCCGGATGCCAGCGAGTGGCAGACCTTCTCCGCCGGCAGCCAGTTCAACGTACCGGCCAACAGCAAATTCCAGCTGAAGGTCGAGGTCGACACCGCTTACCTGTGCGAATACCGCGGCTAAGGTTTCAGCCAGGCAAAAAAATGCCCGTTTCCCAGGTGGAAACGGGCATTTTTTTATGGGCGATGGATTATTCGAGGATCGTCACCGGCATGCCGACTTCCAGATGACCCACGCCATCGTTGACCAGGTTCTGGCCGAACATCGCGCCATCCTCGGTCTTGCGATAGCCATTCAAAGTCGCGAAGGGTTCGCGGTCGGCGCTGCGCTCGCCGGTGCGCGGGTCGATGGTGGTGAGGATGCAGCGTGCGCACGGCTTGACCACCCGGAACTCCACATCGCCGATGCGCAGGCGCTTCCAGCCGTCTTCGGCAAACGCGTCGGCACCTTCGATCACCAGGTTGGGGCGAAAGCGCAGCATCTCCATGGGGCGGCCGACCTTCTCGGACAGGTCTTCCAGGGAGGCCTGACCGATCAGCAGCAAGGGATAACCGTCGGCCAGCGCCACCTGGTCATCGTCGCGGCCATAACCGGACTGAGTGGTGCGCGCCCGCTTGAGCGGCATGTGCACCAACCGGGTCGGCGCGCCGACAAACTCGCTGACCCACGCAGCCGCCGCGTCACCGGCATCCGGCAGGCGCGGGGTGTCGCGCCAGATGGTCACGCCGCGCAACGCAGCGTCTTCGTCGGGCAATGGGACGTCAAGGGAGGTATGGCCAGGCGAACTCAGGGTCAGGCCACCGGCGCTGTTCCACAAGGCCGACAGCTGGCTCATCTTGGTGACGGCGCGTTGCGTCAGGAAGCGCCCACTGGCCTCGTCCACCAGCATCCAGCGTCGATCCCCGTCCAACCCGAGCTTATCCAGGCCGCTGTGTTGCAACGATTCGGCCTTGCCGGATTTCAAGGGATAACGGTACAACGCGCTGAGACGAAGCATGGCTCTGCATTCCTGAGGGGCAAAGCCATCACCCTAAGGTCAAGCTGGCTGTTCGTCCAGCATCAGTCGCTGGCGCACCACATCCACCAATTTGTCAGGCTGGAACTTGGACAGGAAATTGTCGCAGCCGACCTTCTTCACCATCGATTCGTTGAAGCTGCCCGACAGCGAGGTGTGCAGCACCACGTACAGTTTGCGCAGGCGCGGGTCGTTGCGGATCTCGGTGGTGAGGCGGTAGCCGTCCATTTCCGGCATTTCGGCGTCGGTGAAGATCATCAATAGTTTGTCGGTCATCACGTGACCGGCGTCGGCCCAGGACTTGAGCATGTTCAGGGCTTTGAGGCCATCGCTGGCGATGTGCATTTTCACGCCCAACTGGCCGAGGGTGTCACGCAGTTGCGACAGCGCCACGTTGGAGTCGTCCACCAGCAGCACTTCGCGGCCACGGGCGCGTTCGAGCACCGGGTCTTCGAGCTTTTCCCGGGAGACCTTGGCGTTGTACGGCACGATCTCGGCGAGGACTTTTTCCACGTCGATGATTTCCACCAACTGGTCGTCGACCTTACTGATGGCGGTGAGGTAATGCTGGCGACCGGCGCTGGTCGGAGGCGGCAGGATGGCTTCCCAGTTCATGTTGACGATGCGGTCCACACCGCCCACCAGAAACGCCTGCACCGAGCGGTTGTACTCGGTGACGATGATGGTGCTGTTCGGGCCCGGCACCAGGGGCCGCATGCCGATGGCCTGGGACAGGTCGATCACCGGCAGAGTCTGGCCGCGCAGGTTGACCACGCCACACACAAACGGATGGCGCTGCGGCATCAGCGTGAGCTTGGGCAATTGCAGGACTTCCTGCACCTTGAACACGTTGATGGCGAACAACTGCCGCCCGGCCAGGCGAAACATGAGGATTTCCAGGCGATTCTCACCCACCAATTGCGTGCGTTGATCTACCGTGTCGAGAATGCCGGCCATTGGAAGCTCCTGATATGCGCGGGTAAGTGCTGCGCGTAGGGGTTGTGCAGTTCACTAAGCTGTTTATCGGCGGCAAGCGCCAGATCTTGACCCCGTTAAAATGCCACGTAAATTAATTGATGTCACACTGACATCATGCTTTACTGGCCGTACCGCTTCATAAGTGGGCAAGGCGGCATTGCGCGACACTCAAATCGACGCAAGGTTCCCGCTTGTAAGGGATTCCCCTATACGCAATCAGGTCCAACCTGATATTCGCAATATCTAATAGCCATTAATGTGACGCCATTCTCATTGCATGAATGGAGTCAGGCTTTTGTTCGCCATCCCAAGTCCTCGCCCGTTGGGTGTTTCAGACATTTACGTCGCGGCAACTGAAGGTGTGCAACTGAGCCCGCTCACGAGGGCTGCGCAGCGCCGTTGGCGTTATTTCAATAAACTTCCTACCAAAAGCTCAGAAGCAACCTACAAGCATCAGCAATATTTCAGCGCTAGCTTTAAGCCATTGACCCGCAGCGAAATCTCATCGCCCGATTCCATATTGTGGAGACTTGCATGATGAACGACGGTAAAGAGTGGCAGCTCGCACTTTCAGCGTTTCTGCTGGAGGCTGAAAAGCTGTTGAACCGGTCAGAAGAATGCCTGAGCCACCTGCATCTGATTCGTAACGACAGCGACGCCATCGACTGCATGACACTCAGCCTGGCCAAGCTCGCGGCACAGGCCGACACCCTGGCGCTGCAAGCCATCAGCGAGTTTTCCGGGCATATCCACGGCCTGATTGCCAACGCTGAAAACCCATTGCAACTGCACGACCAGGCGCTGGACGCGCTGCATGACTGCCTGACTTTACTGGCCTGGCAATTGGAACTGATCGATACCAAGACCGGCCAATTGGCACTGGATGAAACCGAGCAAACCTCGTTGATTGCGACGGTCACCGTGCAGATCCCGCAAAAGGGCTTCACCTGTAAACCGCAACAACGTTTGCACCACGCCTCGTGAGGGTTTGACAGGTCGTGTTTCGCTACGCAACTTACCTAAAAACGACAGGCGTTAACGATTCAGTCATCTTTAACGTCCATTAACGTTACAACTTCGTTTAAGTAGTAAAACTTTCCATGCTTCAGACGCTGATATCTCCCACTACATCCCCTCGTTTAATTGCTCGGCACGGTAAGGTGTCAGGCGACCAACGGTTACAGGGGTGTTACTATGCGTCGCTCGAAGTCATTCAACTTCCTGTATATAAACGATTCGGCCACGCACTCCAGACTGAGCCCCGTCAGAGGTGACCGGACTTCCCGCAGCGAACCTTCATTGGCTTCATCCGCTATGTACGCCAGCCTCAAGTCACTCCTCGCCAGGTCCGTGTCCCGCAGCCATGCTCGCCGCCTGACCCTTGGCTTGTGTCTTGCCTCGCTGTTGATCAGCCTGTGGGCCTATAGCCATTCGGCGCCTTTGCCACTGTCGGTGTTGCTGCTCAACCTGGCCACGCTGGGGGTGGTAGGCCTGCAACAATGGCGCTCACGCAAATCCATCCGCTTCCAGCCCCAGGAGTTGGCCGATCGTCTGTTGCAGGTCCAGGAAAACGAACGCCATCGCCTCAGCCGTGAACTGCACGACGATATCGGCCAACTGCTCACCGCCGCCAAACTGCAGAGCGAATGGCTCAAGCGACGCCTGCCGGATGACCTGCAAGACCAATGCACCATGCTGTGCAATACCCTGAACGAAACCCTGGCCAAGGTGCGCGACGTGTCTGCCATCCTCAACCCCCGGCAACTGACCAGCCTGGGCCTGGAGGCCAGCCTGCGCGCGCACCTGCTCAAGACCCTGGAAAACAGCCCCGTTCACTGGAGCCTGGAATGCCGGCAACGCCTCACCGGCATCCCGGAAGAAATGGCCGTGGCGGCGTTTCGCATTACCCAGGAAGCGGTGACCAACATGCTGCGCCACGCCCAGGCCCAGAACCTGCTGGTGCGCCTGCAACGCCTGCCCGAAGGGTTATCGCTGACAATTCGCGATGACGGCCGCGGCTTCGCGCCTGCGAGCAACCCAGGCCGTGAAGGTCAGCGAGGCATGGCAGGCATGGCCGAACGTGTCGATCAACTGGGTGGCACGCTGTCCGTCAGCAGCCAGCCCGGGCAAGGCACGCGCATCGACGCACTTTTTCCCTGGG
Organism: Pseudomonas rhodesiae; assembly: GCF_007858255.1. Classification (GTDB taxonomy): domain Bacteria; phylum Pseudomonadota; class Gammaproteobacteria; order Pseudomonadales; family Pseudomonadaceae; genus Aquipseudomonas; species Aquipseudomonas rhodesiae. Next base: position 150,239 of record NZ_VFEU01000004.1, read on the forward strand.
CGCCGCGCGCCCTCGAACGGGCCAACTCCCCTAAGGTTCTCGAGTGACCTGCACATTACTTCTAGTGGATGACCATGCACTGATCAGGGCCGGCGTGCGCGCCCTGATCCAAGATATTCCCGGCTACACCGTGATCGGCGAAGCCAACGATGGGGCACAGTTACTTGAGCAGTTCCACGCGTTGCAACCGGACATGGTGCTGCTGGACCTGTCGATGAAGCACACCGGCGGCCTGGACGCCTTGCAGCAACTCAAGGCCGCCTACCCGCGCTGCAAGGTGCTGATCCTGTCGATGCACACCGACCCGCAACTGATCATGTGCGCGCTGGAGGCCGGCGCCCATGGCTACCTGCTCAAGGACACCACCGCCAACGAGCTGGAACACGCCCTGCGAGCCCTGTGCAATAACGAGCGCTACCTGAGCCCGGCGATCGCCCATACCGTGATCAACCAGGCGCTGGTGCGCACCCAAGGGCCCACCGCGCCGGCAGGCCACGGCCACAACCTCACGGCGCGGCAGTTGGAAATCCTGCGCCTGATCGTGCGCGGCAAGTCCACCCGTGAGATCGCCCACGGCCTGGGCCTGAGCATCAAAACCGTGGAAGCTCACCGCTCGCAAATCATGAAGCGCTTGCAGATTTTCGACGTGGCGGGGCTGGTGCTATTCGCGGTGCGCGAGCAAATCATCAGCCTGGACGACTAGGGGCGAACCCAGCGGCAAATGCACGCGCAAGGCCTTGGGCAAGGCTTCGAAACGCAAGTCGTCGCCCTTGAGCGGTTCACCGTCCAGGTTGATGTACAGCCCTTCGGCCTGTTTGATCTGCACCCAGGGCAGCCGCGCACGCACGAACATGGTGTCCAGGCCCCAGCCATTGCTCATCAGTTCGCGCAAGGTGCCGACCACTTCCTGGGGCGCCGGCAGAATACTGACATCAAGCAACCCATCGTCGGCCATCGCCTCTGGGCACAGCACATGCCCGCCGCCAGCCTGGCGACCGTTGCCGATGCCCAGCGCCAGCATCTCGCCCTTCCAGTGGAAATCCGGGCCTTCCAGCTCGCCATAGGCCGCCTTCAACTCGCTGAAGCGAGTGAGGCCGGTGAACAAGTACGCCGCGCCCCCGAGGATTTTTTTCAGGTCTTCGGAGGTATTGGCGGTGACCTGGCTGCCGAAACCGCCGGTGGCCATGTTGAGGAAAATCTGCCCGCCGACCTGGCCGAGGTCGATCGCCCGCGGCGCCACATCCAGCAGCGCCAGGGCCTGGGCCGGCTCTAGCGGTACGCCAGCGGCCTTGGCGAAATCATTGGCGGTGCCCAGGGGCATCAGCACCAGGCTGGCATCGGCCTTGGCCTGGGCCATCGCCTCGGCCACATCGCGCAAGGTGCCGTCGCCGCCGCCGGCAATGATGTGGGTATAACCGCCGTCCAGGGCTTCCCTGACCAGACGCTGCGCATCGCCGCCCTCCCACGTCACCCGCACGGCCAGCTCCCAACCCTGCTCACGCCGGGCCAGCACGGCGCTGCGCACGTCCTCGTTGAGGGCTTGCTTGCCGTGGAGGATCAACAGTGCCTTGGGGGTGCTCATGCAGGGAATCTCCTGATTCAAAGGTGCTTGAAGGATGTGGACCTTGGCAGAGGAGAAAAAAGTCAGTGGGGTTGAAAATTAATTGGCCGGCCAGGTGCCAGGCATCGCAGGTGCGACGCCCCCCAACAGTTGCCACAGGCGCAATCAGCTCTTATGCAACTTACTCATCAACTGCGCCTCAGCCTGGGTCAAGCCGCACGACTGGGTCAGGTCGTCCACCGTCGCCCCCATCCCCACCAGCTTGGCCGCTTGGGCAAACGACAGGTTGGCCGGATCGCGCTGTTCCAACTGCTCCAGCTTGTCCGGCATCGGTGCGAGGATCGCGCGTAGTTCGTGCACCTCATCCCCGACCCGCACGGCACTCTTCTGGTAATGGTCGACGCGCTTGACCAGCTCCACGATGCGCCGGTCACGCACGGCATCGCGCTCGGCCTGCTGCAACGCCAATTCGCGCTGCCGGGCCATGTAGCGCAGCAGAAAACCCAGGGTCCCGGCCCACAACAGGGCCAGGACGATCACCGCGACCTCAAGGAACAATCAAATGCTCTCCAGTTCCGACCATTCTTCTTCGCTCATCATTTTGTCCAGCTCAACCAGAATCAACAGTTCGTTGTTCTTGTTGCACACACCCTGGATAAACTTGGCCGACTCTTCGTTGCCCACGTTCGGCGCGGTTTCCACTTCCGACTGGCGCAGGTAGACCACCTCGGCGACGCTGTCGACCAGGATGCCGACCACTTGCTTGTCCGCTTCAATGATGACGACACGCGTGTTGTCGGTGACTTCGGCGGTATCCAGGCCGAAACGCTGGCGCGTGTCGATCACGGTCACCACGTTGCCGCGCAGGTTGATGATACCCAGCACGTAGCTCGGCGCACCCGGGACCGGGGCAATCTCGGTGTAGCGCAGCACTTCCTGCACGCGCATCACGTTGATACCGTAGGTCTCGTTGTCCAGCTTGAAGGTTACCCATTGCAGAATCGGATCGTCCGAGCCTTTTTGTGCAGATGCTGACATATTCATACCCATGACCCCTTCAAATGCCGTTGGATACGGCGTGTGTGCTTCATTCGCCAACCGCACACCCGTGCGGCCAGCGTGTTCAATCAACTGCGTTTGTTACCGGGCATCGACTTGACGGCGCCGCTGGCGATCAACTCGGCCAGCTCGGCGACGTCGAGCAACGCGCACATGTGTTCGATCACGGTGCCGGCCAGCCAAGGCCGCTGGCCCCGGTGACTGCGCCATTTGATTTCGTTCGGGTCCAGGCGCAGCGAGCGGCTGACCTGATGCACCGCCAGCCCCCACTCGTAGCCCTGAACGGAAATAACGTATTGCAGACCCTCGCGAAAATCGTCGCGGTAGCGGTCGGGCATCACCCAGCGCGCGGTGTCCAGCACCTTGAGGTTGCCGGCCTGGCTGGGCAGGATGCCGAGGAACCACTCCGGCTGGCCGAACAGCGGCGTCAGCTCGTGGCCTTCCAAAGAGTAGATCGAACCCAGGCACACCAGCGGCACCGCCAGGGTCAAACCAGCGACGTCGAACAGCAGGCACTCGAAAGGCTCAGCAGCCCATGCCGGCCGGTCGTCGCCGCTCACCGGCGGCGGCGTGATGCTCGGCGGCAGGTGCACGTCCACCACCGGCTCGATCACCACGGGCGCCGCCACCAACGGTTCCGCCGCCACAGGCTCCGCCACTACGGGTACGACCGGCGCAACAATCGGCGCTACGATCCGGGCGTCTCGGGCCTGCTCTTCCAGCACCGCCAGTTGGAATTCATCCAGTGTACTGCTGGGCTCGACAACCGCCTCCAGCACCAGAATCGGTTCCGGCAGCACCTCATCGGTGGCTTCCTGCAACAGGGCATCCAGATAGGATTCCAACGCCAGTTGCGGCCGGGTCTTGGTCTTAAGTTCGACAGGACGGTTCATCATGCCACCTGCGCCACGAGTTGCTGGGACAGCAAGTGTTTGAGCAACGCACGGTAGGCCATCACGCCGCGACTCTTGCCATCGAACTGCGACGGCGTGAGCCCTGCGCGGCTGGCGTCACGCAGGCGCGTATCCACCGGAATGTAGCCTTGCCAGATGGTGTCCGGGTAGGCATCGCGCAATACACGCAAGGTGCCCAGCGACGCTTGGGTGCGACGGTCGAACAGGGTCGGCACGATGCTGAACGGCAGCGGCTGTTTGCGCGAGCGATTGATCATCGCCAGGGTGCTGACCATGCGCTCAAGGCCTTTGACAGCCAGATGCTCGGTCTGCACCGGGATCACCAGTTGCTGGCTGGCGGCCAATGCGTTGACCATCAGCACGCCCAGCAGCGGCGGGCTGTCGATAATGGCGTAGTCAAAGTCCTGCCACAGTTGCGCCAGGGTCTTGGCGATCACCAGGCCCAGGCCGCTCTGCCCCGGCGACTGACGCTCAAGGGTGGCCAGCGCGGTACTGGAGGGCAGCAGGGAAATGCTCTCGTTGCTGGTGGGCAACAGCAATTGCCCGGGCAGGTCGCCAGGCACGTTGCCCTTGTGCAGGAACAGGTCAAAGCAGCTGTGTTCCAGCGCATCCGGGTCGTAGCCGAAATAGCTGGTCATCGAGCCGTGGGGGTCCAGGTCCACCACGACCACACGCTTGCCCGCCTCGGCCAGCAAACCGGCCAGAGCGATGGAGGTGGTGGTCTTGCCGACTCCACCTTTTTGATTGGCAACTGCCCAGACTCTCATTCGGATGATTCCTCCCGGCAGGCACAGGCGCGACCGAGACATTGCATAACGTTATTGAGCCGGTGACGGAGAATTGACGGCACTCTGACCCACCGGCGGCTTAACCGCTGGCGGTGCAGTTTGTGTGCCAGCACGCCTCAAGGCCGCATCCGGTGTTGCATTGGCGGTGCCGGTGCCGGTCAGGCTGCGGCGCACATCCAGGTTGCGCGACACCACCAGCACCACTCGACGGTTGCGCGCGCGCCCTTCCACCGTGGCGTTATTGGCCACCGGCTGGAACTCGCCATAGCCCACCGACGCCAGGCGCCCGGGGTTCACACCCTGCATCGCCAGCATGCGCACGATGCTCGCCGCGCGGGCCGAGGACAGTTCCCAGTTGGTGGGGTACTGCGCGGTGCTGATCGGAATATTGTCGGTAAAGCCTTCGACGTGGATCGGGTTTTCGAACGGCTTAAGGATCGCCGCCACTTTGTCGATGATGGTGAACGCCTGGTCGCTGGGCATCGCATCGGCGCTGGCGAACAGCAGGCTGGAATTGAGCTCGATCTCGACCCACAGCTCATTGCCGCGCACGGTCATCTGATTGGAACTGATCAGGTCGCCGAACGCGGCGCTGATGTCATCGGCGATGCTTTTCAACGGGTCGCTGGTGCCGCCCACGCCAGCGGCGGTTTCATCGCTGTCATTGACCAGCGGCTTGGCCGGGGTCACGGTGCGGGGCCTCTCTTCGCCGATGGGAATCGGCTTGAGCGAACGGTCGGCGTCGTTGAACACCCCGATCAGCGCTTGGGAAATCACTTTGTACTTGCCTTCGTTGATCGACGAGATGGAGTACATCACCACGAAAAACGCGAACAGCAGGGTGATGAAGTCCGCGTAGGACACCAGCCAGCGTTCATGGTTGACGTGTTCTTCAGGCTCGCGACGGCGACGGCTCACAACCCATACCTCCCATCAATCCATGAAGCCCTGGAGCTTCAATTCGATGGAGCGCGGGTTCTCGCCCTCGGCAATCGACAGCAGGCCTTCGAGCAGCATTTCGCGGTAACGCGATTGGCGCATGGCAATCGACTTGAGCTTGCTGGCTACCGGCAGCAACACCAGGTTGGCGCTCGCCACGCCGTAGATGGTGGCGACAAAGGCTACGGCAATGCCGCTGCCCAATTGCGACGGATCGGCCAGGTTGCCCATCACATGGATCAAGCCCATTACCGCACCGATGATGCCGATGGTCGGCGCGTAGCCGCCCATGCTTTCAAAGACTTTGGCGGCGTTGATATCGCGGCTTTCCTGGGTGTAGAAGTCCACCTCAAGGATGCTGCGGATCGCTTCCGGCTCGGCGCCGTCCACCAGCAACTGCAAGCCTTTGCGCGCGTAGCTGTCAGGCTCCGCATCGGCCACGCCTTCCAGGCCCAGCAGGCCTTCCTTGCGTGCGGTGAGGCTCCAGTTGACCACGCGATCAATGCCACCGGCCAAGTCCACACGGGGCGGGAAAATAATCCAGATCAGGATCTGCATGGCGCGCTTGAACGAACTCAACGGCGACTGCAGCAACGCAGCGCCCACCGTGCCGCCGATCACGATCAGCGCCGCTGGGCCGTTGGCCAGGGCGCCCAGGTGGCCGCCCTCAAGGTAGTTGCCGCCGATGATGGCGACAAATGCCATGGTGATGCCAATCAGACTCAAGACATCCATCAGAGGCAGGCCTCCACCAGATGCTTGCCGATGTCATCCAGGCTGTAGACGGCGTCGGCCAGGTTGGCTTTGACGATGGCCATGGGCATGCCATAGATCACGCAGCTGGCTTCGTCCTGGGCCCAGATCGCGCTACCGCCCTGCTTGAGCAGACGCGCGCCTTCGCGGCCGTCGGCGCCCATGCCGGTCAGGACCACCGCCAGAACTTTGTCGCCGTAAGACTTAGCGGCCGAACCAAAGGTGATGTCCACGCAGGGTTTGTAGTTGAGGCGTTCGTCACCCGGCAGGATTTTGATCGCACCCCGGCCGTCGACCATCATCTGCTTCCCGCCCGGGGCCAGCAGCGCCAGGCCGGGCCGCAGGATGTCGCCATCCTCGGCTTCCTTGACGCTGATGCGGCACAACTTGTCCAGGCGCTCGGCAAACGCCTTGGTGAACGCGGCCGGCATGTGCTGGATCAACACGATCGGCGCCGGAAAGTTGGCCGGCAATTGGGTCAGCACGCGCTGCAACGCCACCGGGCCACCGGTGGAGGTGCCGATGGCGACCAGTTTGTAGGCCTTGCGCTTGGGCGCCGGGGACTGTGCCGTTGCCGCTGGCGCTGACGCACGCACAGGTGCCGCTGCGGGGCGGGCAACCGGTGCAGGCGCGGGGCGCCCGAACGTCGAGGCACTCATGGGAGCCGGTGCGGCAACAGGTGTCGGGGCCGGCGCGGGGGCGCTGAATAGGCTGCGACGGTTGCTGCGGGAAATGCTGTGGACTTTCTCGCACAACAGTTGCTTGACCTTCTCGGGGTTGCGCGAGATGTCTTCGAAATTCTTCGGCAGGAAGTCCACCGCCCCTGCATCCAGGGCGTCGAGGGTCACTCGGGCGCCTTCATGGGTCAGCGAGGAGAACATCAACACCGGAGTCGGGCAGCGCTGCATGATGTGCCGCACCGCCGTGATGCCGTCCATCATGGGCATCTCGTAGTCCATGGTGATGACATCTGGCTTCAACGCAATGGCTTGATCAATCGCCTCTTTACCGTTGGTGGCCGTGCCGACCACCTGGATGCTTGGATCGGCGGAAAGAATTTCCGAGACGCGGCGGCGGAAGAAACCCGAATCGTCCACCACCAGGACCTTGACTGCCATAAACACTCCGTTAGGCGGGGCGGGCAATACCGCCCTGCCCCGCCAGAATCAAATACGCCGAGCGGCGTAACGCTTGAGCATGCTCGGAACATCGAGAATCAGCGCGATTCGACCGTCACCGGTGATGGTCGCACCCGACATGCCCGGGGTTCCCTGCAGCATTTTGCCCAAAGGCTTGATGACCACTTCTTCCTGGCCGACCAACTGATCGACCACAAAGCCGATGCGTTGAGTGCCCACGGAGAGAATCACCACATGGCCTTCGCGCTGTTCTTCATGAGCCGCCGAAGCCACCAGCCAGCGCTTGAGATAGAACAGGGGCAACGCCTTGTCGCGCACGATCACCACTTCCTGGCCGTCCACCACGTTGGTGCGCGACAGGTCGAGGTGGAAGATCTCGTTGACGTTGACCAGCGGGAAGGCGAACGCCTGGTTGCCCAGCATCACCATCAGGGTCGGCATGATCGCCAGGGTCAACGGCACCTTGATGACGATCTTGGAGCCCTGGCCCTTGGTCGAGTAGATATTGATCGAACCATTGAGCTGGCTGATCTTGGTCTTGACCACGTCCATGCCCACGCCACGGCCCGACACGTCGGAGATCTCGGTTTTGGTCGAGAAGCCTGGGGCGAAGATCAGGTTGTAGCACTCGGTGTCGGTCAGGCGGTCGGCGGCGTCTTTGTCCATCACGCCACGCTTGACCGCGATGTTACGCAGGATGGCCGGGTCCATGCCTTTGCCGTCGTCGGTAATCGACAGCAGGATATGGTCGCCTTCTTGCTCGGCCGCCAGGATCACTTTGCCGCCCCGGGACTTGCCCGCGGCTTCGCGTTCTTCCGGGGTTTCCACGCCGTGGTCGACGGCGTTACGCACCAAGTGGACCAGCGGGTCGGCCAGGGCCTCGACGAGGTTTTTGTCGAGGTCGGTCTCTTCGCCCACCAACTCCAGGTTGATCTCTTTCTTCAGCTGACGCGCCAGGTCGCGAACCAGGCGTGGGAAGCGGCCGAAGACTTTCTTGATCGGCTGCATCCGCGTCTTCATCACGGCGGTTTGCAGGTCGGCGGTAACCACGTCGAGGTTCGACACGGCCTTTTGCATGGACTCATCGCCACTGCTCAGGCCCAGGCGCACCAGGCGGTTACGCACCAGCACCAGTTCGCCAACCATGTTCATGATGTCGTCCAGGCGCGCGGTATCGACCCGCACGGTGGTTTCGGCTTCACTGGCAGGCTTGTCGGCCACCGGCGCGGCGGCGGCCCGTGCAGGCGCGGCAGCCGGAGCCGCCGCCGCGGGCTTGGGTGCTGCGGCAGGCGCCGCGGCCTTGGCGGCGACCGGTGCAGGTTTGGCGGCGGTAGCGGCGGCCGCAGACGCGGCCGCGGGCTTGGGTGCTGCGGCAGGCGCCGCGGCCTTGGCGGCGACCGGTGCAGGTTTGGCGGCGGTAGCGGCGGCCGCAGACGCGGCCGGCGCAGGCACTTCGCTGAATTTGCCCTTGCCGTGCAAATCATCCAGCAACGCTTCGAATTCATGATCGGTGATCAGCCCGTCACCGGCAGGTGCCGCAGCGGCTGCCGGCTTGGCATCAGCCGGCGCGGCGGCGGTGGCCGCGACTTCCGGCAACGCGTCGGCGGCGAAGGTGCCCTTGCCGTGCAACTGGTCGAGCAACGCTTCGAACTCGTCGTCGGTGATATCGGTGCTGGCAGCCGCAGCGGCCGGTGCAGGCGACGCGGCGGCAGGCGCCACGGCATCGGCGGCGAACTGGCCTTTGCCATGCAACTGATCGAGCAGGGACTCAAATTCGGCGTCGGTGATGTCTTCGCTGGCCGGTGCTTCAGCCGAGGTCGGGGCCGGGGCCGCAGCGGCCGGCGCTTCGGCTTCGGCCTTGACCGCGCTGAGGGAGCTGAGCAGCTGTTCGAACTCACTGTCGGTCACGTCCGGTTCCGGCGCCGGTCCAGGCTCCGGCACGGCCTCGACCACGGGCTCCGCCGACAGGTCGGCAGGCTCTGCATAGCGCGCCAGGGCGGCCAGCAGTTCCGGGGTGGCGGCAGTGATCGGCGCACGTTCGCGCACTTGGCTGAACATGCCGTTGACCGCATCGAGCGCTTCGAGAATCACGTCCATCAACTCCGAGTCGACGTGACGCTCACCCTTGCGCAGGATGTCGAACACGTTCTCGGCGATGTGGCAGCACTCCACCAGCTCATGGAGCTGGAGGAAGCCGGCGCCCCCTTTTACAGTATGAAAACCGCGAAAAATTGCATTGAGCAGGTTCGCATCATCCGGGCGGCTTTCCAGCTCGACCAGTTGTTCGGACAGTTGCTCTAAAATTTCGCCGGCCTCTACAAGGAAATCCTGAAGGATCTCTTCATCGGCGCCGAAGCTCATGTGGGTGCTCCTTAGAAGCCTAAACTGGATAACAGGTCATCTACGTCATCCTGACCTGACACAACGTCTTCACGTTTATCGGCATGAATCTGCGGACCTTCACCCTTGGCGAGATGTTTTTGTGGATCTTTTTCCGAGAGGATCGCTGCGCGGTCATGTTCGATGCCGGCGAAACGGTCAACCTGGCCGGCCATGAGCACCAGTTTGAGCAAGTTGCTTTCCACTTCGGTGACCAATTGCGTCACGCGCTTGATCACCTGACCGGTCAGGTCCTGATAATCCTGAGCCAGCAGAATATCGTTGAGGTTGCTGGACACCGTGCGGTTGTCCTGCTCGCTGCGTGACAAGAACCCTTCGACCCGGCGCGCCAGCTCGCGGAACTCTTCAGCCCCCACTTCCCGGCGCATAAAGCGCCCCCAGTCGGCATTCAGGGCCTGAGCTTCGGTGGCCATGCCGTTGACCAGAGGCGTGGCGTTTTCCACCAGGTCCATGGTGCGGTTGGCCGCAGCCTCGGTCAGCCTGACCACATAGGACAGGCGTTCAGTGGCATCCGTGATCTGCGAGATTTCCTCGGCCTGGGGCATGTGCGGGTCAATCTGGAAATTGACGATTGCACTGTGCAGCTCGCGTGTGAGCTTGCCCACTTCCTGGTACAGGCCTCGGTCACGGGTCTGATTGAGCTCATGGATCAACTGCACCGCGTCGCCGAAATGGCCTTTTTCAAGGCTGTCGACCAGTTGGTGAGCATGTTTTTTCAGGGTGGACTCAAAGTCTCCCTGTGACGTTTCTTTGTGCTCCATAGCTCCCCCGCGATGGCATTAGCCGTGGATGCGTTCGAAGATTTTTTCGATCTTCTCTTTCAACGCCTGTGCAGTGAATGGCTTGACCACATAACCGTTAACACCGGCCTGGGCGGCCTCGATGATCTGCTCGCGCTTGGCTTCGGCGGTTACCATCAGCACCGGCAGGTTGCGCAGTTTTTCATCGGCGCGCACCCAGCGCAGCAGGTCGATACCGGTCATGCCCGGCATGTTCCAGTCAGTCACCAGAAAGTCGATGCCTCCGCTGTTGAGGATCGGCTGTGCAGTGATGCCATCGTCCGCCTCGACCGTGTTGGTGAACCCAAGGTCACGCAACAGGTTTTTTATGATCCGCCGCATCGTTGAGAAGTCATCAACGATGAGGATTTTCATGTTCTTGTCCAATTCGACCTCCAAGCAGTCTTAAACGCGCCCAGCACCTGGACGCGCCATTTCAATCAACAGGCATTACACAAAAAGGACTGCCGGGGCCACCACGGGCCGAACCCGCGTAGGCCAATCACCCCCGCGGTATCGCTCTGCAGTGTCCCCACACTGCCTGTCAGCGCGCTCGCCACTCTCCCAAACGCCCCCGCAAGCGGGCGGCGCACTGGCTGTGCAACTGGCTGACTCGCGATTCGCTGACCCCCAGGACCTCACCGATTTCCTTGAGGTTCAGCTCTTCGTCGTAGTACAGCGCCAACACCAATCGTTCACGCTCCGGCAAATTGGCGATTGCGTCCGCCAACGCCCCCTGGAAACGCGCATCTTCCAGGTCGCGCGACGGCTCCATGTGAGCGCTCGCGCCGTCCTCGTGCAGCCCTTCGTGTTCGCCGTCCTGGAGCAGGTCGTCGAAACTGAACAGGCGGCTGCCCAAGGTATCGTTCAAAATCCCGTAATAATCGTCGAGACTCAATTGGAGTTCGGCCGCAACTTCATGATCTTTAGCGTCGCGACCGGTTTTTGCTTCAATTGCACGAATTGCGTCACTGACCATGCGCGTATTGCGGTGCACCGAACGGGGTGCCCAATCACCTTTGCGCACTTCATCGAGCATCGCCCCACGGATACGGATACCCGCATAGGTCTCGAAACTCGCGCCTTTGGTTGCGTCGTACTTGGTCGACACTTCGAGCAGGCCGATCATGCCGGCCTGAATCAAATCTTCGACCTGCACGCTGGCAGGCAACCGGGCCAGCAAGTGGTAGGCAATGCGCTTGACCAGGGGCGCATAGCGCTCGATCAGTTCACCCTGGCTGTCACGCGCCGATTTCTTATAGAGGTTGTAGCCGCTCGATGTCATAGCACTGGTCCTGCGCTCGTCTGATGCACCAATCGCTCGACGAAAAACTCCAGATGCCCACGCGGGTTGGCGGGCAAAGGCCAGGTATCGACCTTCTGAGCAATAGCCTTGAACGCCAAGGCGCATTTCGAACGAGGGAATGCTTCGTAGACCGCACGCTGCTTTTGCACGGCCTTGCGCACACACTCGTCGTAGGGAACTGCGCCGACGTATTGTAAGGCGACATCGAGAAAGCGATCCGTGACCTTGGTCAACTTGGCGAACAGGTTGCGCCCTTCCTGCGGGCTCTGGGCCATGTTGGCCAGGACGCGGAAGCGGTTCATGCCGTAGTCACGGTTAAGGAGTTTGATCAGGGCGTAGGCGTCGGTGATCGAGGTGGGTTCGTCGCAGACCACCAGCAATACTTCCTGCGCGGCGCGCACAAAGCTGACCACGGATTCGCCAATCCCGGCGGCGGTGTCGATCACCAGCACGTCGAGGTTGTCGCCGATATCGCTGAACGCCTGAATCAGGCCGGCATGCTGCGCCGGGCTCAGGTGCACCATGCTCTGGGTGCCGGAAGCGGCCGGCACGATGCGGATCCCGCCAGGGCCCTGCAACAGCACGTCGCGCAGCTCACAGCGCCCCTCGATCACATCGGCCAGGGTGTGTTTAGGCGTCAGCCCCAGCAGAACGTCGACGTTCGCCAGCCCCAGGTCAGCGTCCAGCAGCATGACGCGACGGCCAAGCTCTGCCAGCGCCAGGGACAAATTCACTGACACGTTCGTTTTTCCGACGCCACCTTTGCCGCCGGTCACCGCGATCACCTGTACGGGATGCATGCTGCCCATTTTATTTCTTTACCTTGTCTTGCTTAGACGCAGGCTACATGGCTTGGCCGCGTGAATCGCTTGCAGACCATCAATGTAGGTACATTGCATTGTGTTCATGTTGCTCAGCCCACCCGTTTTGCCGGGCTGTGGTAAAGATCAGCGAACATATCGGCCATCGCTTCCTCGCTCGGCTCGTCTTGCATTTGCACGCTGACTGCACGGCTGACCAACTGATGACGGCGCGGCAGATGCAGATCATCCGGGATCCGCGGCCCGTCGGTCAGGTAGGCGACCGGTAACGCATGACCGATAGCCAGGCTCAACACTTCGCCCAGGCTGGCGGTTTCGTCCAGTTTAGTCAGGATGCAACCGGCCAGCCCGCAGCGCTTGTAGCTGTGGTAGGCAGCGGTAAGAACCTGTTTCTGGCTGGTGGTTGCAAGCACCAGGTAATTCTTTGACTTGATGCCACGCCCGGCCAGGCTTTCCAACTGCATGCGCAGCGCCGGATCGCTGGCTTGCAGGCCGGCGGTGTCGATCAACACCACCCGTTTGCGCAGCAGCGGGTCGAGGGCGTTGGCCAGGGACTGGCCCGGGTCGACGTGGGTCACCGGCACATTCAGGATGCGCCCCAGGGTCTTGAGTTGTTCCTGGGCACCGATACGGTAGCTGTCCATGCTCACCAGCGCGATGTTATGCGCGCCGTACTTGAGCACATAGCGCGCCGCCAGTTTGGCCAGGGTGGTGGTCTTGCCCATGCCGGCCGGGCCGACCATAGCGATCACACCGCCCTCTTCCAGGGGTTCGATTTCCGGGGTGACGATCATGCGTGCCAAGTGGGCCAGCAGCATGCGCCAGGCTTGGCGCGGCTCATCGATTTCAGTGGTCAGGGCCAGCAGGTCGCGGGACAACGGACCGGACAGGCCGATGCGTTGCAGGCGACGCCACAGGTTGGCTTGCTGCGGCTTGCTGCCTTGCAACTGGTTCCAGGCCAGGGAGCCCAGTTGCACTTCCAGCAGCTCGCGCAGGCCGTTGAGTTCGAAGCGCATCGAATCGAATACGCGCTGGTCGACGGCGGCGGCCGGTGCTGGCGCGGCGGGACGTGGCGGTTCGACGAAGGTCGGCTCCACCAGCGGCTCGGCGGCGGTCAGCGGCAGCCCGGCGAACAACTGGCGATTGGTGGTGGCATCGCTGTCGCCACGCATGCTCAGTTCAGCCTGGGCCGAGACGATGCGCGATGCGGTCTTGCGCAGTTCATCTTCGAGTTCCATGTTGGGAACGCGCGGCGCCAGCGCCGAGGGGGTGTAATCCAGGGCAGCCGTCAGCTCGACACCGCCGGCAATGCGACGGTTACCGATAATCGCGGCATCGGCGCCCAGCTCATCACGGACCAGTTTCATGGCCTGACGCATATCGGCGGCGAAAAAACGCTTCACTTGCATAACCCACTACCCTCAGCCGTTGGGCCCTACTGTCGCGACGATAGTCACTTGCTTGTTGTCAGGAATTTCCTGGTAAGCCAAAACGTGCAAATTCGGTACTGCCAGGCGTCCAAACCGCGACAACATCGCTCGGACCGGGCCCGCCACCAGCAGAATCACCGGTTGGCCCTGCATTTCCTGACGCTGTGCGGCGTCGATCAACGAACGCTGCAGTTTTTCAGCCATGCTTGGCTCCAGCAGAACGCCCTCTTCCTGGCCTTGTCCTGCCTTCTGAATACTATTGAGCAATATTTGTTCCAACCTTGGTTCCAAGGTGATCACAGGCAGCTCGGAGTCAAGCCCTACAATGCTTTGCACGATAGCGCGGGACAATCCGACGCGCACCGCCGCCACCAGCGCGGCGGTATCTTGACTCTTGGCGGCGTTGTTGGCGATGGCTTCGGCAATGCTGCGGATGTCGCGCACCGGCACCTGTTCGGCCAGCAGCGCCTGCAACACTTTGAGCAATTGCGACAACGACAGCACGCCCGGCACCAGTTCTTCTGCGAGTTTTGGCGAGGCTTTGCCAAGCAACCCCATCAATTGCTGGACTTCCTCGTGGCCGATCAGCTCGTGGGAGTGCTTGTAGAGGATCTGGTTGAGGTGGGTGGCAACGACCGTGCTGGCGTCCACCACGGTGTAACCCAGGGACTGTGCCTGGCTGCGCTGGCTGATTTCGATCCACACCGCGTCCAGGCCGAAAGCCGGATCTTTGGCGGTAATGCCGTTGAGGCTGCCGAACACCTGCCCGGGGTTGATCGCCAGTTCGCGGTCGGGGTAGATCTCGGCTTCGGCCAGGATCACGCCCATCAGGGTCAGGCGGTAGGCGCTGGGGGCCAGGTCGAGGTTGTCGCGGATGTGCACGGTGGGCATCAAAAAGCCCAGGTCCTGGGACAGCTTCTTGCGCACGCCCTTGATCCGCGCGAGCAGTTGGCCGCCCTGGTTGCGGTCCACCAGAGGGATCAGGCGATAGCCGACTTCCAGGCCGATCATGTCGATCGGGGTCACGTCGTCCCAGCCAAGCTCCTTGGTTTCCTGGGCGCGGGCCGGGGATGGCAGCAGTTCCTGCTGACGGGCGATCTCTTGCTGGGCCTGCACCTTGACCATGTTCTGTTTTTTCCAGAACAGGTAGGCGGCGCCGCCGGCCAGCGCGGCCATGGTCAGGAACGACACATGGGGCATGCCCGGCACGATACCCATGATCGCCATGATGCCAGCCGCTACGGCCAACGCCTTGGGCGACGCGAACATCTGCCGGCTGATCTGCTTGCCCATGTCTTCAGAGCCCGAAGCACGGGTCACCATGATCGCGGCCGCTGTAGATAACAACAGTGATGGCAATTGCGCCACTAAACCGTCACCGATGGTCAGCAAGGCGTACACCTTGCCCGCATCGCCGAAGCTCATGCCGTGCTGGAACATGCCGACAGCGACGCCGCCGATGAGGTTGATGAACAGAATCAACAGGCCAGCGATGGCGTCACCGCGCACGAATTTGCTGGCACCGTCCATGGAGCCGTAGAACTCGGCTTCCTGGGCCACTTCCAGACGGCGGGCCTTGGCTTGGTTCTGGTCGATCAGGCCGGCGTTGAGGTCGGCGTCGATAGCCATCTGTTTGCCGGGCATGGCATCGAGGGTAAAACGTGCGCTCACCTCGGAGATACGCCCGGCACCCTTGGTCACGACCACGAAGTTGATGATCATCAAAATCGCGAACACCACGATACCGACCACGTAGTTGCCGCCGATCACCACTTCACCGAAGGCCTGGATCACCTTACCGGCAGCGGCGTGGCCGTCCTGACCGTGGAGCATCACCACGCGGGTGGACGCCACGTTCAGCGCCAGGCGCAACAGGGTCGCCACCAGCAGGATGGTGGGGAATACCGCGAAATCCAGCGGCCGCAGGGCATACACACACACCAGCAGCACCACCACGGACAGCGCGATGTTGAACGTGAAGAACACATCCAGCAGAAACGGTGGCATCGGCAACATCATCATTGCCAGCATCACCAGCAACAGCAACGGCACACCCAGATTGCCCCGCGACAGGTCAGTCAGGGTGCCACGGGCCGTACTGAGCATTTGAGAGCGATCCACCACCGGTATTCCTCGTTTCCTTGAAGCAAACTTTTGACGCCGGGAGGCGTCCTGGAGGCGGTATTGCAAGAAGCCTTCCAACTTTGCTTTTAGTTTCGGACCTCCTCATAAAGGACACAATCCAGCGGGTATAAATCGATTGGACTGTGGGAGGGGGCTTGCTCTCGATTGCTGAGTTGTCAGGCACTGATGTTTTGACTGATCCACCACTATCGGGGGCAAGCCCCCTCCCACATTTTGAGCTGTGCACAGCCGGGGCTATCGAGGAAATTTCTGACACGGATTTGGGGTTACCCCTAGGAGCTGCGCTCTCTAGTCTCCGAACACCACTGCAAAAGCAGCGGACGGGCGTCGCGGCCCGGTTTACTACGGAACAAAAGCACCATCTCCCTTTCAGTAAGCGGTTTTTTATCGTCTACTGTGCGGCGCTATGGCGGCTGTGCGTGGGATACCTTCGGGTGTGCCGGGTTCCTTGGTAACCGGTCCGCGAACCTGTGCACAGCTGCCACCTTCCATCGCGTCGCGGCGATCTGTGGCAGCTTCACCCCAAATCCCCCGACCACAGTACTCTTCACCGTCATCAACGGCATCAGCACCGAAGACCTCCTGGTCAACCTCAGCGAAACCCTCGCCTCGGCCAACGCGCTGCGCTGTAACTTGGCCTTTGACCTGGAAGGCTCGAAACGAGAGCAATTGCTGGGAGTGGCGCAGTTGATCGAACTGGCGCAGTTACTGGCGGATCGTGTGCACGCTGGCGCCGCAATAACGACCGCAGCAAGCAACGGATAATTCGGACCCAATGTGGGGCTTGCCCCGATGGCGGTATCATTCACCTACTCAGGGTCTGACACACTGCAATCGGGGGCAATCCCTTTCCACACTTTCGAACGGGGGTAAGCTTTTAAAGAGGTCGTATATTCCCGGCCTGCGGGTCTTTGTGACCTTGCGAGATGTCATATTCCTCTGGCAGTGAGAGAACAATCAAACACCGAGCAATTCCACATCAAAGCAGAGTGTTGCATTTGGTGGGATTACCCCCCCAGCGCCCCTTGCCCCATACCCAAGCTGAGGAGGGATGATTAACCTTCGCTGCCCGCCGACCTTCATTCCTTGCACACCCTCGTCCCACCCACGAATAACTTGACCCGCACCCAATGCAAACACGAATGGATCGTTGCGATCACGGCTCGAGTCAAACTTGGCCCCTTGTACGCCATTTTCCCAAAGCCAACCCGTGTAATGAACGATGACACGCTGGCCAGCCTTAGCTTCAACACCTTCACCCTCTGTCGTGTCCCCATACTGAAGACCGCTGTCGGTAGTGATCATCAGAAATCCCTCCTTCCTCAACAAGATTTACGCACAACGTGCGCGTTCCGCCCCATCAGATCGCGATACCGTGGCGGCGGCTACTGTTAAAGTTGACAGGTAGCAAGTACAACTCACTAGCAAAGGCCCAACGGCCAACTGAGCTTATCGAGGTGAAATCGGGGCCCCTCCCACATTTGGGTCGGCGGACATCAGCCGTTGCTGAGGAAATTTTCGACCGTGATTTGGGGCTGCCCACAGGAAACTCGATTTCCAGTCTCCGTACACCGCTTCACACGCAGCGGTCGCGGCCCGGTTGATCAAGCATCGCCCTGCGAGAACGATCACAACGATCAAAGGACGCGGACGTTCTCAGCCTGAGCACCTTTGGGCCCCTGGGTAACCTCGAACTCTACTTTTTGCCCCTCTTCAAGCGTTTTGAATCCGTCGCCCTTAATGGCGGAGTAGTGAACAAATAGATCCACCCCACCGTCCTGAGTGATAAACCCAAAGCCCTTCTCCGCGTTGAACCACTTAACTGTGCCCGTCGCCATTGCCGTTCTCCATACACTTCAATAAAACACTCAGATCAACTTGATCTCGCACGCGTAAACACCATCAGGGCGATGGATCTTCCGGAACACCACTCTCTGTCCTTGCGAAAGCAAGCGACCATCTGAGCTGAGCAAATCGACCGCCACCACCTCACCCCACCCCTCCGGCGCAATCAAACCCTTGCCGGTCTGTGGGTCATACGTTTGAACCTTGCCTGTAAACACCTGCATTAACCCACTCCCTGCATCTTGAGGCGCAGTCACTAAGGCTATGGAACCGCGAGAACGCGACACTGACTACTGTCAAAGTTGACAGGTAGACGAGATCGCGCGACGAGTGGTAACGGGCGTGGAGGGTAGTAGACGTCAAGCCTGCTCAGTACAGGCGTGGCGATCAGGAGTCGCGGCGCAGGTCCGGCGGGATGGGCAGGTCTTTGAGCGGATCGGGCCGCTTGCCTTTGCCGGCGCGGTACTGGCGAATCTGATAGACATAGGCCAGCACCTGGGCCACGGCCAGGTACAACCCGGCAGGGATTTCCTGATCGAGGTCAGTGGAGTAAAAAATCGAGCGCGCCAACGCCGGCGATTCCAGCAGCAGAATGTCGTTGGCCACGGCGATTTCGCGGATTTTCAACGCGGTGAAATCGCTGCCCTTGGCCAGCAGCATTGGCGCTCCACCCTTTTCCGGGTCGTATTTCAGGGCCACGGCGTAGTGGGTCGGGTTGGTGATAACCACGTCGGCATCCGGCACCGAGGCCATCATCTTGCGTTGGGACATCTCGCGTTGCAGCTGGCGGATGCGCTGTTTGACCTCGGGCCGACCTTCCTGATCCTTGTGCTCGTCACGCACTTCCTGCTTGGTCATCAGCAGCTTCTTGTGGCTTTCCCACAGCTGGATCGGCGCATCCACCGCCGCGATCAGGATTAGCCCAGCCGCCATCCACAGCGCACTCCAGCCCACCACCTGCACGCTGTGGATAATCGCCGACTCCAGGGGCTCATGGGCGATGCGCTGCAAGTCATCGATATCGGACGACAACACCGAAATGGCCACGAACAGAATCAGGATGAACTTGGCCAAGGCCTTGAGCAGCTCGACCAGCGCCTTGGCCGAAAACATGCGTTTGAGCCCCGCCGCCGGATTCATGCGGCTGAACTTGGGCGCCATGCTGCTGGCGGCGAACAACCAGCCGCCAAGGGACACGGGTCCGATCAGCGCAGCCAGCAGTAAGGTAATCAGGATCGGCTGCACGGCCAGGATCGCGATCTGGCCCGAATGCAGCAAATACTGGCCCATGGCGCCGGGGCTGAGCAGCACTTCGCGGGGCAAGCTGAAGTTGTGCTTCATCAGCTCCATCAGATCCAGCGCCAGACCGCCGCCATAGATCAACAGGGCACCGGAACCGGCCATCATGGTCGCAACGGTATTGAGCTCTTTGGAACGGGCGATCTCGCCCTTCTCCCTGGAGTCCTTTTTGCGTTTCTCCGTGGGGTCTTCTGTTTTGTCCTGACCACTCTCGCTCTCGGCCATGGTTCAGCGCGCCCGTGCCAGATCACGTAAGAACTGCAAGGCGTCGGTCGCCAGCGGTTGATACTGATTGAGAATGTCGGCCAGGCCGACCCAGAAAATCCCCATGCCCAACACCAGGGTCAATGGGAAACCGATGGAGAAAATGTTCAGTTGCGGCGCCGCGCGGGTCATCACGCCAAACGCAATATTGACCACCAGCAGGGCCGTGATTGCTGGCAACACCAGCAACAGCGCCGCCCCCATCACCCAGCCGAGGCGGCCGACAATTTCCCAGAAATGGTTAACCACCAGCCCCGAGCCCACCGGCAAGGTGGTGAAGCTCTCGGTCATCACCTCGAACGCCACCAAGTGGCCGTTCATGGCCAGGAACAGCAAGGTCACCAGCATGGTCAGGAACTGCCCGATCACCGCCGCCGACACGCCGTTGGTGGGGTCGACCATGGAGGCGAAGCCCATGCCCATCTGCACCGAGATGATTTGCCCGGCAATCACGAACGCCTGAAAGAACAACGTCAGGGAAAAGCCCATCAAGGCGCCGATCAGGATCTGTTCGGCGATCAGCAGCAGCGCACTCAGGTCCAGCGCATTCACCGGCGGCATCGGCGGCAGCCCAGGCACGATCACCACCGTGATCGCCACAGCGAAATACAAGCGCACCCGCCGTGGCACCAGGGTCGTGCCGAACACCGGCATGGCCATCAACATCGCCGTCACGCGAAACAGCGGCAGGATGAAAGACGCCACCCAGGTACTGATCTGGGTGTCGGTCAAGGCCAGCAAGGATTGCATCGGTCAGCCGATCAGCTGCGGAATACTGCCGTACAACTGCAGGATGTATTCCATGAAAGACTGCACCAGCCACGGCCCGGCGACGATCAGGGTAACCAGCATCACCAACAGGCGCGGCAGGAAGCTCAAGGTTTGTTCGTTGATCTGGGTCGCGGCCTGAAACATCGCCACCAGCAAGCCCACCAACAGGCTGGGCACCACCAGCACGGCGACCATCACGGTGGTCAGCCACAGCGCTTCACGGAACAGGTCGACGGCGACTTCTGGCGTCATAGCGCTATACCCCTCCGAAACTGCCGGCCAAGGTGCCGATAATCAGCGCCCAGCCATCCACCAGCACAAACAGCATGATCTTGAACGGCAACGAGATGATCAGCGGCGACAGCATCATCATACCCATGGCCATCAGCACGCTCGCCACCACCAGGTCGATGATCAGGAACGGAATAAAGATCATGAAGCCGATCTGGAACGCGGTCTTCAATTCGGAGGTGACAAATGCCGGCACCAGAATGGTCAACGGCGCCTGGTCGGGGCTGGCGATGTCGGTGCGCTTGGACAGGCGCATGAACAGCTCAAGGTCGCTGGAGCGGGTTTGCGACAGCATAAAATCCTTGATCGGGCCCTGGGCCTTGTCGATGGCATCCTGGGCGGTCATTTTTTCCGCCAGGTAGGGTTGCAGGGCTTGCGTGTTCACCTTGTCGAATACCGGCGCCATGATGAACAGCGTCAAGAACAGCGCCATGCCGGTGAGGATCTGGTTCGACGGGGTTTGCTGCAGGCCCAACGCCTGACGCAGGATCGAAAAGACGATGATGATCCGCGTGAAACTGGTCATCAGCATGACGAACGCTGGGATAAAGCTCAGCGCGGTCATGATCAGCAGGATCTGCAGGCTCACCGAATACTCTTGCGCGCCCGCCGCATTGGTCCCCAGCGTAATGGCCGGGATCGACAACGGGTCGGCAGCCAGCGCCAAGGGCGCGGCCAGCAACAGCATGAGCGTCAATAAAACGCGCATTACTTCTTATCCTTCTGATCCTTGCCCAGCAATTCCATCAGGCGCTGGGCGAATTCGGGCGTGGCGGACTGGGTCTGCTCCACATTCACCGGTGTCTTGAGTACGTGCAGCGGGGTGATGCGACCTGGCGTAATGCCCAGCAGAATCTGCTCCTCCCCCACCTGCACCAGCACCAGCCGATCGCGCGGGCCGAGGGCGCGGGCACCGATCATTTCGATCACCTGGCCATTGCCAGGGCCTACGCGCTGCACCCGGCGCATCAGCCAGGCCAGTACGAAGATCAAGCCCACCACCAGCAGCAGGCCGAGCACCAGTTGGGTAAGTTGCCCGCCAACACTGCCGACCACCGGCGCCGCAGCGGCCTGAGCCACCGGCTCCGCCGCCCACACGGGCAGCGCCAACGCGATCAACAGCCCCACCATCAGCCGTTTCATATCAGCGCAACTTCTTGATGCGTTCGCTTGGGCTGATCACGTCTGTCAGGCGGATGCCGAACTTTTCGTTGACCACCACCACCTCGCCATGGGCGATCAGCGTGCCGTTGACCAGCACGTCCAGCGGCTCACCGGCCAGGCGGTCCAGCTCGATCACCGAGCCCTGGTTGAGCTGCAGCAGGTTGCGGATGTTGATGTCGGTGCTGCCCACTTCCATGGAAATCGACACCGGAATATCCAGGATCACATCCAGGTTCGGACCGTCGAGGGACACCGGGTCGTTGTTCTTCGGCACGCTGCCGAATTCTTCCATCGGCAGGCGATTGCCGGCCGGCGCGGTGGCGGCGTCAGCGGCCAACAGCGCATCGATATCGTCCTGACCGACATCGCCGGTCTCTTCCAGGGCAGCCGCCCATTCGTCGGCCAGGGCCTGGTCTTCGGCGGAAGTGTTTTCGTGTTCGGTAGCCATTACATGTCCTCGGCGAAGCAAACATTCATAAATTAGGGATCAGCGACGGTTGATCGGCTCAACCACTTGCAATGCCAGGTTGCCCTTGTGGGAACCGAGCTTGACCTTGAACGACGGCACGCCATTGGCGCGCATGACCATTTGTTCCGGCAATTCCACCGGAATGATGTCCCCCGGCTGCATGTGCAGGATGTCCCGCAGGCGCAACTGACGGCGGGCCACGGTGGCGCTCAGCGGCACGTCGACGTCCAGCAAGTCTTCGCGCAGCGCCTTGACCCAACGCTCGTCCTGGTCGTCCAGGTCGGACTGGAAGCCGGCGTCGAGCATCTCGCGCACCGGTTCGATCATCGAGTACGGCATGGTCACGTGCAGGTCGCCACCACCGCCGTCGAGTTCGATATGGAAGGTGGACACCACGATGGCTTCGCTGGGACCGACGATGTTGGCCATGGCCGGGTTCACTTCCGAGTTGATGTACTCGAAATTGACTTCCATGATCGCCTGCCAAGCTTCCTTCAAGTCGATGAACGCCTGCTCCAACACCATGCGCACCACCCGCAACTCGGTGGGGGTGAATTCACGGCCTTCGATCTTGGCGTGGCGGCCATCTCCACCGAAGAAGTTGTCCACCAGCTTGAACACCAATTTGGCGTCGAGGATGAACAGCGCGGTGCCGCGCAAGGGCTTGATCTTGACCAGGTTGAGGCTGGTGGGCACGTACAGCGAGTGCACGTATTCGCCGAACTTCATCACCTGCACGCCGCCCACCGCCACGTCCGCCGAGCGGCGCAGCATGTTGAACATGCTGATACGGGTGTAACGGGCGAAACGTTCGTTGATCATTTCCAGGGTCGGCATGCGTCCACGGACGATGCGATCCTGGCTGGTCAGGTCATAACTTTTGACACTGCCAGGCTCGGCAGCCATTTCGGTCTGTACCAGACCATCGTCGACGCCATGCAACAGCGCATCGATTTCATCCTGGGACAGCAGGTCCTGCACGGCCATGTCGTGATCCTACTGCAATACGAAGTTAGTGAAGAGCGCCTGTTCGACCACCGTTTTGCCCAGCTCTTTCTGGGCCACTTCCTGCACGCTGGCAGTGACCTTCTGGCGCAGCATTTCCTGGCCGACCGGCGTGGCCAGGGTGTCGAAACTCTGGCTGGAGAACAGCATCACCAGGTTGTTGCGGATCACCGGCATATGCACCTTGAGTGCATCCAGGTCCGACTGGTTGCGCGCCAGCAAGGTGATGCTCACCTGCAGGTAGCGCTGACGACCGTTCTGGTTGAAGTTGGCGACAAAGGCCGGAAGCATCGGCTCGAAGATTGCCGGTTGCTTGACGTTGGTGGCGGTTTCGGCGGCGGGTGCCGGTTTGCTTGCACTGCTGTGCATGATGTACCAGGTGCCACCCACCGAGGCGCCGATGGCCAGGAGCAGGCCCACGACTATCAACAGAATAAGCTTGAGCTTACCTTTGCCTGCGGGTGCTTTTGCTGCTGCGTCGTCGCTCTTCGCCATGCCAATAATCCGTCACTATTCGGGGATTCATAGATCTACGGGAAGGCAAGAGCAAGTGTTATGCCAGAGTTGTCTGGCTGAACACAGACAAGAGAACACCATAAAGTGTGGGAGTGGGCTTGCCCCCGGATAGCGGCGTATCAGTCAACTGATGTATGAACTGACACACACTCATCGGGGGCAAGCCCCCTCCCACATTTTGACCTCGTTTCGTCAATTGCCACTCAAGCTGGAATGCGATTCGAGTGGGACGGGGCTTGCCCCCGATAAGGGTCTGTCAGCTTATACATCGGCGGGCCGATACAGCGTTATCTAGGCAAGCCCCCTCACATCAGGCGTAGTAATCGACGGCACTGGAGCCGATCACTGTCGACGTCACGGGCGCCACAGCTTCAGCCACATCTACGTGACCACCGCTGTCGCCGATGTCACCACGCCCACCCCCACTGCTCACACTGCGGGTTTGCGCCTGCTGCTGTTGCTGCTCCTGGCCACGGGACTGGTCGGAGACGTTGACGTCCACCTGCCCCATGCCCTGTTGGGCAAACATCTCACGCAAACGCCCGGACTGGTTTTCCAACGCTTCGCGCACCACCGGGTGGGCGCTCATAAAGTTGACCTGGGCCTGCTGGTCGGCGGTCATGTTGACCTTGATATCCAGGCGTCCAAGTTCGGCCGGCTGCAACTGGATCTCCGCCGACTTGAGGTTGGCGCTGGAGAGGTACATGACGCGGTTGACGATCTCGTCGGTCCAGCCGCTCTGGTGCATGGCCAGCGGCGCATTCGCGACGGGCGGTAAGGCATTGGCGGTTTTCGGCGTGGCAGCCTGGGTCAGGGCGGCGAGGCGGTTGGCGAAGTCATCGACCCGGGTGTCGCTGCTAGCGCTCTTGAGATCCTTCAACCCCTCGTCGATCAAGCCGCTGAAAGCTTTGTCGCCGCCTTGGTCAGTGCTGTCCTTGGTGGCTTGCTGGTCGACCATATTGGCCAGGCCAGCGGCGAAGTTCTGCGCGGCGGTGGGTTGTTCCTGGGTTGGTGCCGGGGCGGTTTTCGCCGGGGCCTGGCTGCTGGCGGACACATGGCCGCCCTGCTCCATGGCCAGGCGCACGGCTGGCATTGCATCCAGAGGGTCGGCCTCGGGGTCGAAAGCGGGCTTGACCTCTTCACTGGCCGCCACCGGCGCGAGCGGCGCAAGCGGCGCGGCAACCGGCGGCTGCGTCTTATCATCGGCAGTGTCAACGACCGGAGCCGGGGTTTCCACCGGCACAGGCACCGCGACCGGCACGACAGCGGCGATCAACGCGGGGTCAACCGCAGGCTGCTGCGCCAGGCTCGGGTCGGCTGCGGCGGCGTCGTCCTGAGCGGCATCATCATCGGCTTTGGCCGGTGGATTAGCGGCAGGCAAGGTATTGCCGCTATCGGCAACCGCCGGTGTCTTGGCGGCAGGCTGATCACCCCCGGCGGCAGGTTTGGCGCTGGCATCGGCGGACTTGTCGCGAGAGGGTTTGACGCTGTTGTCATCGCCCTTGAGGCTGGGCTTGGAACCCTGGCTGGCGAACACTTGAGCGAAGCCAGGGCCCTTGTCCCGTGGCTCCGCCGCCACCGCCGGCGAGTTGGCGGCGGGCGCTTGGGCCTTGGCTGCGGGGGCAGCCTGAAGAAGCGAATTCGTGGCGACTGGCATGATAAAGGTCTCCACTGCATGGGGATCGAGGGATGCAGTATCGAGAGCTAAAGCAAGAGTCGGGCCAAGTATGGTTTCTGCCTTCGGACTGCGGGTTGACCGCTACACCTGAAACCGCTGACGCTCCGACTCATACAGCGGCTTGACCACCGCAAACTCATGATCGATCTGATCCACCAGCGCCTCCAGATTCGCGGTCGGCTCGCCGGATTCCAGCTCCAGCCGCTCGCACAACTGCGCCAGACGTACAGCCCCCAGGTTGCCGCTGCTGCCCTTGAAGCTGTGGGCGATCTTGCCTAATGCCTTGGCGTCATCCCGCGCCGTGCGCAGCGCTTCGATGCGTTTTTGCGAATCGTCGAGAAAGGTTTCGAGCAGCTTGGGGTACTCGCCTTCCATCACTTCCTGCAAACCCGACAACACGTCAGGGTCCAGATGAACATCGACCACTTGCTCGCTCCTTGATCAAGAATCGGCGGATTATGCCAGAGCCTCCCAGGAAAACTCCACGCAGACACAGCGCCCGCCATCGGACCAGCGTATGTCGCGGCTGAGCTGACGCACCAGGCCCAAGCCCCGACCGGACAGACGATCGATATCCATTGGCTGCGCCAGCACTTTTTCCACGTCAAACCCGGGGCCGCTGTCTTCGATCCGCAAGGTCATCGTCCCGCCCGCTCCATTGGGCACCACCTGCACCTGCACCCGCACGTAACCACTGTCCAGTTGAGCCAGGCGCTCGTTGCGCTGGCGATAATATTCGGCAAAGCCCTGGGCATCGCGCTTGAGCAAAGAGTCCAGGCCGAGTACGCCGTGCTCCAGCGCGTTGGAGTACAGCTCGGCCATCACGCTGTAGAGCGCGCCGCTCTGTGCACGCAGGCCGTGGATCTCCAACAGCAGTTGCAACAGGTAGGGCAACGGGTTGTAGCGCTTGAGGGTTTCGGCGCGAAATTCGAAATTCACCGACCAATCCCGTGGGCACGACTGGCCGCTGTCGGCATACAACGGCCCGGTGGCGCGCGTCGCCAGACCCGACCGCAAGGTGATCTCCACCATGCTCACGTCATCACGGGCTTCACCGCGAAACGCGACCAGGGCCTGTTCGATGTCGTCGAACAGACGATCGGGCTCGCGGTTGGTGTCGAATACTTGTTGCAGGCGTTCAACCCCAAACAATCGATCATTGGCGTCGGCGGTTTCCAACACCCCATCGGACAGCAGAAACACCCGATCGCCCAGGGCCACGGGCCAGACTTCAGTGCGGTCGTCGAACAGTTCCGCCGACAGTACCCCCAGCGGCAAATGCCGCGACGCCAATGGCGTGCGTTTGCCGGTGGTCACTTCAAGCACGTAGCCCTCGGGCATGCCGCCGTTCCACACCTCGACCACGCGCCGATCGGTACTCAGGCACAGCAGGGTGGCGCAGCAGAACATGTCCACCGGCAGGATGCGTTTAAGCTTGGCGTTCATCTCGCGCAAGATCTGCGTCAGGCCGTAGCCTTTGGCGGTCATGCCGTAGAACACTTCCGCCAGGGGCATGGCCCCCACCGCTGCCGGCAAACCGTGGCCGGTGAAATCGCCGAGCAGCACATGCATATCACCCGAAGGCGTGTAGGCCGCCAGCAGCAAGTCCCCGTTGAACAACGCATAGGGCGATTGCAGGTAGCGGATATTCGGCGCGGCATTGATACAGCCCGAATGCGCGACCTTGTCGAACACTGCCTTGGCCACCCGTTGCTCGTGCAGCAGGTAGTCATTGTGCTTGGCGATCAGGTCGCGCTGCTGCAAGACCGTGGCTTGCAGGCGGCGCAGGCGGTCCATGGCGTTGATCTTCGCGGCCAGGAGCAAGGGGTTGTAGGGCTTGGCCAGGAAGTCATCGCCGCCGGCGTCCAGGCACTCGGCCAGGTCGGCGCTGTCGGTCAGGGAGGTGAGGAAGATGATCGGCACCAAGGCTTCGCCGGACAGCTGCTTGATCCAGCGCGCGGCTTCGAAGCCGTCCATCACCGGCATCAGCGCATCCATCAACACCAATTGCGGACGCGCGCGCGTGAATACCTCGACCGCTTCGCGCCCATTGGCGGCGGTGAGCACTTGATGCCCCTGACGTCGCACAATGGTCGACAGCAAGAGCAAGTCAGTGGCGCTGTCATCGGCGATCAGGATCGTAAGCGCCTCATGGGCGGGGGCCAGGGCGCTCAATTGATGTCGAACAGCTTGTCGAAGTTGGAGATGGCGAGGATTTTGCGCACGTCAGAGTTGCTGTTGATGACCCTGACCTCAGATTCGTCGCCCCCCGCGTGGTCCCGCAGCAACAGCAGCATGCCCAGGGCGGAACTGTCCAAATAGGTAGTGTCTTTGAGGTCGACGATATAGGTATCCGGTGCCTTGTAGAACGGCTCGTAAGCGTCACGAAAGAGCTGGTGGCTGCTGAAATCGAAGCGGCCTTTGATAACGATGGTCAACTTCTTCCCGTCCGGGGATACAACTGACTCGACTGACATATGACTGCTTCCTTGTCGTGGGGGGCGTACACACAAGGTTTAGCAGTTGAACCGAGTACGGGCAACACAGCCCGTCATTTAGAACTGTTCCGGACGCGGCAGGCGTTGGGACAGTTCATCCAGCAACTTCTGCTCGCGCTTGTCTTCAATCGCCCGCGCTTCATCGATATAGCGCTGCACCAGTTTGCGCAGACCTTCGACGCGGGCGAATGCCTGCTGCCAGCTCTCACGGGCCTTGTCGAGGTTGTTCTGGTGCCAGGCCAGGCTTTGACGCTGCTGGCCGACGGCGGTTTCCAACTGGTTGAGAAAGCCCTGATAGCCCATCAGCCATTGGCCCGATACGCCTTTGGCGCCGCGCTCGATCCACTGCTGCTGGTACTCGCCGCGAAAGCGCTCCAGGTCGCCCAGCTTGCTTTCGGCCAAGCGCACTTGGCCCTGGAAATACCCCAGGCGCTGCACCGCGGTTTTTTCGGCCTTTTCGGCCATGTCCACCACCGGGGCCAAGCGTGACGCGCGACTGCTGGCCATGGCTTAGCCGCCTGGCGCCGGGGCGAAGATCGACTGCAAGTGCGCTTCGCTTTCGCCCATGCTGATCTTGTCGTTGAGGCCCTGGCGCAGGTACGTCACCAACTGCGGTTGCAGGGCGATGGCCAGGTCGGTATCGCGATCGCCGCCGGCCACATAAGCGCCGACGCTGATCAGGTCGCGACTCTGCTGATAACGCGACCACAGCTGCTTGAACTGCTGCGCACGGGTCATGTGCTCGGGCGTGACCACCGCCGGCATCACCCGGCTGATGGATGCTTCGATGTCGATGGCCGGGTAGTGCCCCTCCTCCGCCAGGCGCCGCGACAACACGATATGGCCGTCGAGTACGCCCCGGGCCGAGTCGGCGATGGGGTCCTGCTGGTCGTCGCCTTCGGACAGCACCGTGTAGAACGCGGTGATCGAGCCCCCACCGGCCTCGGCGTTACCGGCGCGCTCCACCAGCTTAGGCAGCTTGGCGAACACCGACGGCGGGTAACCCTTGGTGGCCGGCGGCTCACCGATGGCCAGGGCGATTTCCCGCTGGGCCTGGGCGAAACGGGTGAGCGAGTCCATCAGCAACAGGACGTTCTTGCCCTTGTCGCGAAAGTATTCGGCGATGCGCGTGCAATACATGGCGGCGCGCAGTCGCATCAGCGGCGCATCGTCGGCAGGGGATGCAACCACCACCGAGCGTTTGAGACCTTCCTCGCCGAGGCTGTGCTCGATGAACTCCTTCACCTCCCGGCCCCGCTCGCCGATCAGCCCAACCACGATGATGTCGGCCTCGGTAAAGCGCGTCATCATGCCCAGCAACACCGACTTACCCACGCCGGTACCGGCGAACAGGCCCAGACGCTGGCCGCGACCGACCGTCAATAAACCGTTGATGCTGCGAATCCCCACGTCCAGCGGCACGCTGATGGGGTTACGGTTGAGCGGGTTGATGGTGGGACCGTCCATCGGCACCCAATCTTCGGCCTTCATACCGCCCTTGCCGTCCAGCGCGCGCCCGGCGCCGTCGAGCACGCGACCGAGCATGCTCATGCCCATGGGCAGGCGGCCGGTATCGGCCAGGGGCACCACGCGGGCACCGGGGGCGATGCCCGCCAGGCTGCCCACGGGCATCAGGAAAATCTTGCTGCCGGAAAACCCCATGACCTCGGCTTCAACCTGCACCGGGTGATAACTGTCGTCGTTGATCACCATGCAGCGGCTGCCCATGGCGGCGCGTAAACCTTCGGCTTCGAGGGTCAGGCCAACCATGCGCAACAGCCGCCCTTCCAGGATCGGCTGGCCGGGCAATTCAGTGGCTTCGGTGTAAGCGCTCAAGCGCTTGGTGAAGCTGGTGCGATCAAGGCGCATCGGGGGCGTCCAGGTCAATGCTCAGGTCAGGTTCGGCCGGGTTCAGCACCTGCTCGTGCTGTTGATCGAGCAACTTGGCCATGATCTGGCTGATGCGGGTTTCCACCGTGGCATCGATGCGGCTGTGCTCGGTCTCGACGCGGCAACCGCCGGGCTGCAACGCGGCGTCTTCGACGATGCGCCAGGTTTCTTCATGGCGCTCGCGCAGGGCTTTGACCTGTTCGAAATCCTGCGGGTTGATGTACAACCGCACATTGCCGACGCCCAGGGGCAGCAGCTTGAGGGCTTCGCGCATGACGCTTTCGATCTGGCTGGAGTCCAGCGCCAACTCACGCTGAATCACCTGACGCGTCATGTGCTCCACCAGGCGCACCATGGCTTTTTCGATCTGGGTGTCCTGTTCGGCGATAGGCTCGAACAAGCTACCCATCAAGCGCTCCAGGCTGGCCAGTTTCACCGCCAGCGCGGCCTCGGCTTCCTGGCGCACCTTGAGGGTGGTGCTGCGAAAACCGTCTTTCTCACCGGCAGTGAAGCCCTCGTTGTAAGCCTCCTGACGGATGCTTTCCAGCTCTTCCAGGGTCAGTGGCTGGACTTCTTCCAGCGGCACTTCTTCCATTTCCACCGGCGGCTCTTCCACCGGTTCCGGCTCGGGCTCAGGCACATGCGGGTCGAAGCTGGGCAGCGACCAGATGTCGAACCCGCCGACATCCCGTGCGCGAATCAGATCGCTGGGTGCCTCATCTTTGCTCGACATGGACAACGCCTTAGATCATTTCTTCGCCGCCCTTCCCACCGAGAACGATTTCTCCGGCTTCGGCCATACGGCGGGCAATGGTGAGGATTTCTTTCTGCGCGGTTTCGACGTCGCTGACGCGCACCGGGCCCTTGGCTTCCAGGTCGTCGCGCAACAGTTCGGACGCGCGCTTGGACATGTTCTTGAAGATCTTTTCCTTGACGCCGTCGTCGGAGCCTTTGAGTGCCAGTACCAGTACGTCGGAGGACACTTCGCGCAGCAACGCCTGGATGCCACGGTCGTCGACATCGGAGAGGTTGTTGAACACGAACATAAGGTCTTCGATCTGGCCGGACAGGGTGTCGTCGATCTCGCGGATCGAGTCCATCAACTGGCCTTCGACCGAGCTGTCGAGGAAGTTCATGATGTCCGCCGCGCGCTTGATGCCACCCAGGGTGGTACGCGAGGCATTGGAGTTGCCCGAGAACTGCTTCTCCAGGATGGTGTTCAGTTCTTTCAGGGCGGCCGGCTGCACGGTATTGAGCGACGACACGCGCAGGATGATGTCCAGACGCACTTTATGGTCGAAGTGGCCCAGCACTTCACCAGCCTGGTCGGGGTCGAGGTACGCCACCACGATGGCCTGAATCTGCGGGTGCTCGTAGCGGATCACATCGGCCACGGCGCGCGGTTCCATCCACTTGAGGCTGTCCAGGCCGCTGGTATTGCCGCCCAGCAGGATGCGGTCGATCAGGCCGTTGGCCTTGTCTTCGCCCAGGGCCGAGGTGAGCATCTTGCGGATGTAGCTATCGGAGCCGACGCCCAGGCTGGTCTGATCGCCGACAATCTCGACGAACTCGCTCATCACCTGTTCGACTTGCTCGCGGTGCACATTGCGCATTTGCGCCATGGCCACGCCCACCCGTTGAACCTCTTTGGGCCCCATGTGGCGCAGCACTTGGGCGGCGTCGGTTTCCCCCAGCGACAGCAGCAGGACTGCGGCTTTGTCGACCCGGGAGAGCTTGGCAACAGCGGCTCGATTATCACTCATCTGCGTTAATCCACTCTTTCACGACCTGAGCCACACGGCCCGGGTCTTCTGCTACCAGACTCTTGATTGCGTTCAACTGCGCGTCATAGCCTTCGCTCGGGCTTGGCAACAGAATGCTTTGCGGGCCGCCGAGGCTGACGCGGTCGTTGGCCAGTTCGCCGTCCAGGCCGCCCATGCCACCCAACTCGACATCGCTGCCGCCGGCCAGGGCCAGTTGCTTCTTGCCGTTGCCGGTGATGTTGTTGAGCACCGGGCGCAGCACGCCGAACACCAGTACCAGGATGAACAGCACACCCAGCACTTGCTTGACGATGTCCCAGAACCACGGCTGCGAGTAGAACGCTGGCTCGGCAATCACTTCGCCACGCTCGGCGGAGAACGGCATGTTGATCACGCTCACGCTGTCGCCACGGCTGGCGTCGAAGCCGACGGCGTCCTGCACCAGGCGGGTGAAGCGCGCCAATTCGTCGGCGCTCCACGGGGCACGGGTGACCGCGCCGTCTGCGGCATTGACCTTGACTTGATCGTCGACCACCACCGACACCGACAGGCGATTGACACGGCCCTGCTGCTGCTTGGTGTGGCTGATGGAACGGTCCAGCTCGAAGTTCTTGGTGGACTGGTTACGCTTGTCCGCCGGGTACGGGGCGAGCATCGGCTGGCCGGTGGCCGGGTCCATGATCTGCTGACCGTTGGCGTCCAGCAGCGGTTGCCCAGGCTGGATCGCGCCGGCGGTAGCGGCGGCGCCACCGGTGGTTTGCGGGGCCGAGGCTGGCGATGGCGGCTGATTGCTCAGGGCCCCCGGCACACCTTGCGGGCCATTGCTGGCGGTACGTTGTTCGCTGGTGGACTGCTCGCTGCGCAGGGCCGGCTGGTCCGGGTTGAACTGCTCGGAGGTGGACTCCACAGCGCTGAAATCCACATCGGCGGAGACTTCGGCTTTATAGCGATCATTGCCCAACACCGGTTGCAGGATGTTGTGCACGCGCTGGGTCAGCATGCTTTCCACGCGGCGACTGTAATCGAACTGCTTGCCGGCCTGGGTCAGCGCGGAGTTCTCGGCTTGGTCGGAGAGCAGGTTGCCCTTTTGATCCACCACGGTGATCTGGGATTTGCTCAGTTCGGGAACGCTGGTAGCCACCAGGTTGACGATGGCATTGACCTGACCGGGTTCCAGGGAACGACCGGCGAACAGCTCAACCAGTACCGAGGCGCTGGGCTTGCGCTCATCACGCACAAATACCGAGCTTTTCGGAATGGCCAGGTGCACGCGGGCACCCTTGACGTTATTGAGGCTGGAGATGGTACGCGCCAGTTCCCCTTCCAAGCCGCGCCGATAGCGGGTGGCTTCCATGAACTGACTGGTGCCCAGGCCCTGGTCCTTGTCGAGGATCTCAAACCCGATATTGCTGTCGGACGGCGTCACACCGGCAGCGGCCAGCTTCATGCGCGCACGGGCGACGTCATCGGCCTTGACCAGCAGAGCCCCGGAGTTGGGCTCCACGGTGTAGGCGATGTCAGCGGCGGCCAGGGTTTCCATAATCTGTTTGGAATCCAGGCCAGCCAGGCTGCCATACAATGGCCGGTAATCGGGTTGCTGCGACCACAACACCACGGCAAAACCAATCGCCACGCTGGCAGCCAGGCCGACCAACAGGCCAACCTGACGCAACATGGTCATTTCCGAAAGGTTTTCCAGGAACGACAGGCCAAACAGCGGCGGCTTGCCTTCTGTCTTGGCGGGTACGTTGTCCACGACTGCTTCTGCCATGACTTAAATCTCGCCCTTAAACCGGCATCTGCATGATGTCTTGATAGGCCTGAACCAGCTTGTTACGCACTTGGGTCAGAGCCTGAAAGGAAACGCTGGCTTTTTGCGAAGCGATCATCACGTCGGTGAGGTCCACACCGCTCTTACCGATCTCGAACGCGCTGGCCAACTGGCTGGAGGCTTGCTGGGTGTCACTGACTTTGTTGATGGCCTGACCGAGCATGTCGGCAAAACTGCTTTGGCCCAATTCCGGCGCTGGCGCGACGGATTTCGGTTGAGCCATGGCATCCATCTGCATGGAGCGCATATCCAACATCAACCGATTGAACTCAATACCCTGGCTCATGACCTTCTCTCTCCGACCCGCAAAAATTTGACACTACGCTGCAGTTACTAGGGGAGGTAGCAACAAGGGTGCCAGATCCGTGGCGACTCGTAAGAAAAGGCGACAAACCTTGTACGCCTTGGCTATTTTCAGGTGGCGAAAAGATACGCTTCCACATCCATGCCGGCGTCGCGCATCTGCGCCAACTTGTAGCGCAAGGTGCGCGGGCTGATGCCCAGGCGTTCGGCGGCCTCTTTGCGGCGGCCGCGCTCGGCGCGCAAGGTATCGATGATCATCTGGAATTCGCGGCGACGCAGGTCATCGCCCAAAGCGCTGGCGGTTTCCACCTCGGCGACCAACGGTGCGGGGGCCAGTGTCGGCAGCGGCGCCGCGCCACTGCCCATGGCCAGACAGAAATCCTGGGGCTGAATCAAACCGCCCTGCTGCAAGATCAGGGCACGTTGGATCGCGTTGTCCAGTTCCCGCACATTGCCCGGCCATGGATAGGCGATCAGGCACGCCTGCGCCTCGGCCGAAAGCCGCGCCTGGGCGTGCTTCATTTTTTTGACGTGGTTGTTCAGCAGGCGCTCGGCCAAGGGCACGATATCCGCCGGACGCTCGCGCAAAGGGCGCCAGGCCAGCGGAAACACCGACAGGCGATAGAACAAGTCTTCACGGAAGCGCCCCGCCGCCACTTCGCCGGCGAGATCGCGGTTGGTGGTGGCCACTACTCGGATATCCAACTGGATCGGTTTGCGCGCGCCGACGCGCTCCACTTCGCGCTCCTGCAACACACGCAGCAACTTGGCTTGCAGGCCCAAGGGCATCTCGGAAATCTCGTCGAGCAGGATTGTGCCGCCGTCGGCCTGCTCGAACTTGCCGGCTTGCGCCGCAATAGCACCGGTGAATGAGCCCTTTTCATGACCGAACAGCGTGGCTTCCAGCATGTTGTCGGGGATCGCCGCGCAGTTGATGGCGATGAACGGCTGCTTGGCGCGGGTCGACTGCTGGTGAATGTAACGCGCCAGCACTTCCTTACCCGTACCGGACTCACCGGAAATCAGCACCGTGGAATCGCTGCGCGCCACGCGGGCCGCCAATTCCAGCAACTGGGCGCTGGCTGGCTCGATGGCAATCGGACCCTCGCCTTCGTGCGCCGAGATCACGCCAAGAGCGTGGCGCGCTACCAACTCGATCAGGGCCTTGGGCTCAAAGGGCTTGACCAGGTAATCCGCCGCGCCCTGGCGCATCGCATCCACCGCGCGCTCCACGGCTCCGTGGGCAGTCATCAACAACACCGGCAGTTGCGGCTGGCGGGCGCGCAGCAGGGCCAGCAATTGGTGACCGTCCATGCCGGGCATATTGACGTCGCTGACCACCAGGCTGAACGCCTCCTGTGCCACCGCGTCCAAGGCCTCTTCGGCAGACCCGACCGCCCGGTAGTCATGGCCCGCCAACAGCAGCGTGTCAGCCAATGCTTCACGCAGGGCGCGATCGTCTTCCACCAGTAAAACCTTGATAGCCATGACTCTTTACTCCGCGCTTGCCGCGCCTGAAAACAGCGGCAAGCTCATCAATGCACAGGTGCCGCGCCCCAACCGGGAACGCAGCTGCAATTCTCCCTGATGGGCGCGCGCCACGGCCTTGACCACGGTCAGGCCCAGGCCGGTTCCGTTGGTCTTGGTGGTAAAAAAGGGCTCGCCCAGACGCCGCAGCACCTGCGGGTCGATGCCACTGCCATTGTCGCTGACGCACAGGCGCAGCGAATCTTGACGGCGATATAGGTGCACCTTGAGCCGCGCACCGGGGCCGCTGGCCTGGGTGGCGTTTTCGATCAGGTTGAGCAGCGATCCCACCAGGGTGTCGCGATTGCACAGCAACTCGCCTTGGTGGCTGTCGCACTGCCAGCGCACCTGCGCGTCTTGAATGTGAGTGGCGGCCGCCGCCTGCAGGGTCTGCATCAACTCGGCCGGAGTGATGCGGTCGGTCAACGGCAGTTCGCCGCGAGCGAACACCAGCATGTCGCGTACCTGATGCTCCAATTCGTGCAGACGCTCTTTTAGGCGCCCGGCAAAACGCTGATGGGTAGCGGCCGGCAACTGCTCATCAGTCAAATGACTGGCGTAGATCAACGCCGCCGACAAGGGTGTACGGATTTGATGCGCCAGAGAAGCGACCATGCGCCCCAGGGACGACAAGCGCTCATGGCGCGCCAACTGGTCTTGCAAGTGGCGGGTTTCAGTCAGGTCGTTGAGCAGCACCAACTGGCCGGGCTCGGCGTCCAGGGAACGGGTGGAAATCGACAGGCGACGCCCATCCTTGAGGGAGATTTCATGACCATCATCTTCGCGCGGGGCGAAGCAGCGGGTGATGACGTGGCGCCACAGCTCGCCTTCCAGCGGCAGTCCCAGCAGGTCGCAGGCGGCCGGGTTGGCTTCGCGCACGCGGCCCTGGTCGTCAATCACGATCACGCCGCCGGGCAACAGGTCGAGCAGGTTTTGCAAGCGGTTGGCCAGGCGCTCTTTCTCGGCCAGCTCCTGCATACGCTGAGCACTGACCACCGCCAGCTCGCCTTTAAGCTCCGAAACCCGAGCTTCCAGCAGACTATAGGAGTCGCTCAGTTGGCTCGACATCTGGTTGAACTGCGAGAACGCATGTTCAAGACCCTGCCGGGCGAGCGGCTCTGCGGAGGGAACAAGCCCCTGGATGGCAGGGGCTGAGGCTAATTGGGCGGCGTGGGGCATGATGCTCTCTCGCTTGGCTGACCGTCAGTTAAACGGAACGTTGCGAGGGCTGTAGCAATACCCGTGCCTAAAAAAATAGGCTTAGTTTTCAGTCAGTTGAAAAACAGGCGTCAATCATCCGCCTGTTCGTCACCTTCGCGGCGGCTCATACCGTACTTGCGCATCTTCTCTACCAGGGTGGTACGACGAATGCGCAGGCGCTCGGCGGCACGGGCGACAATGCCACCGGCATCGTCCAGGGCTTGTTGGATCAGACCCTGCTCCAGGTTACCGAGGTAGTCCTTCAGGTCCAGGCCCTCCGGCGGCAGCATGGCGGTGGAACCGAAGTCCGGGGTGTGGCCGTTGATGGCGACCCGTTCTTCCATGTCACTGCGCAGACTGTCGACCAATTGCTCATCTTCGTCGTCGACATAGCGGAATTTCTTCGGCAGCTCGACCACGCCGATCACACCGTAGGGGTGCATGATCGCCATGCGCTCCACCAGGTTGGCCAGCTCACGCACGTTGCCCGGCCAGCCGTGGCGGCACAGGGACATGATTGCGGCGGAATTGAAGCGAATCGAGCCACGCTTTTCGTGTTCCATGCGCGAGATCAGTTCGTTCATCAGCAGCGGGATGTCTTCCACGCGCTCACGCAGCGGGGCCATCTCGATGGGGAATACGTTGAGGCGATAGTAGAGGTCTTCGCGGAAGCTGCCGATCTCGATCATGCTTTCGAGGTTCTTGTGGGTCGCGGCGATGATGCGCACGTCCACGCTCTGGGTCTTGTTGCTGCCCACGCGCTCGAATGTGCGCTCCTGCAACACACGCAGCAGCTTGACCTGCATCGGCAGCGGCATGTCGCCGATTTCGTCGAGGAACAGGGTGCCGCCGTTGGCCAGCTCGAAACGCCCGGCACGGCTGGTAATGGCGCCGGTAAAGGCGCCCTTCTCGTGACCGAACAGTTCGCTTTCCAGCAGCTCTGCCGGGATCGCCCCGCAGTTGACCGGTACAAAGGGCCCGTCGCGGCGCTTGGAATGGTAATGCAGGTTGCGCGCGACCACTTCCTTGCCGGTGCCCGACTCGCCGAGGATCAGCACGCTGGCGTCAGTGTCGGCCACTTGCTGCATCATCTGGCGCACATGCTGGATGGCGCGGCTGGTGCCGACCAGGCTACGGAACAGGTTGGGTTCGCGATGACGACCGCGCTCGCGAGCCTGGTCGTACATCTCGCGATAGACCTGGGCACGGTGCAGGGAATCGAGCAATTTGCTGTAGCTGGGCGGCATTTCCAGGGTGGAAAGGACGCGCCGGCGCTGGTCTTCGGGCAGGTCGAGCGAAGAATTTTCGCCCATTAGCAACACGGGAAGGAACTCATCCCAGGTAGACAGTGTCTTTAACAAGCCCAAAACAGCGCCAGGAGCGTTTACCGTCCCGATCAGCACACAAATGACTTCACGGCTCGACGACAACGAGCTGACCGCCTGCTGCCAATCGTGGCTGCCGCAGGGCAAA
Source organism: Pseudomonas rhodesiae (assembly GCF_007858255.1). GTDB lineage: Bacteria > Pseudomonadota > Gammaproteobacteria > Pseudomonadales > Pseudomonadaceae > Aquipseudomonas > Aquipseudomonas rhodesiae. The sequence goes on from NZ_VFEU01000004.1 coordinate 188,060, forward strand.
TTTTCTTCGCCGAGAAAATTCAAAATCACCGCCAAATCGCGGCGACGGACGCTATCGTCATCAATCAGCAGAATTTTGGTTTCACGCCACATGCAATAGCAACTTCCCTAGTAAAACTTCCTGCCCAAATGTAGGGGCAATCGAGACGGCTGTAGGACTTCTTACTCTATAGACGTCTGAACTCTGAAAACAGCACTAGTTAAGTCAAAAAAGCTGGCACGGTCAAATTTATGACGCGCCGGTCGGATTAACTGCGTCTGTTCAGCCGAACAGATGGTAGACCTTTGACGCATTCTTCGCTTGGTTGATCTGCGACATCTCTTCGAAAATCGCCTGGCGCTCGCCGGTCGTTACCGTTAATAACTGCTGATACACCGCCAACAGGCTCTCTAGCTTTTCCCGCAGCGCATTTTCATCCACCGGTGCCTCGTTGAGCACTTCGTCGATCACGCTGCGACAGCCCATATCCAGTTCGCCGATGGCTTCCCAGTTGCGTTCCGCCAACGCGCCGATCAGGGCTTCGCGGGTTTCATCAATGCGTTGCAGTGCATGGCTCATGACGAGTTCCTCAAGGCCTGTGGCCTTATTGTGCGACGCCCTGTGGCGCCCCGATGGCATCCCAGCCTTCTTTCACGGTAATCAGCAGTTGCGCGACCTCGTCGAGCATGTCGGCGTCGTTGTGCAGATTGGCTTCCATCAGACGGTTGCTCATGTACACATACAGGCCTTCCAGGCGCTGGACGTATTCCTTGTTGTCGCTTTTTTCCGCATTCAGGCCATCACGAAGACCGATAATGATGTCCGTGGCCTTGCCCAGCATCAGGCCCTTCTGAGCAATGTCACCGCGCGCCAGGGCCCCTTTGGCTTGCGCAATACGGTCAAGGCCGCCTTCGAGCAGCATCTGCACCAGGCGGTGCGGGCTGGCTTCGGAGATCTGGGCGTGGGAATTGACCTTCTGGTATTGGCGAAGGGCTCTCATGGGATTCATGTTTCTACCTCGTGACAAGCAACAGCGAGAAGGATTTCATTAACCAATATATCGACTGGATTGCGCAAAACTTTAACCCGTCGGCCGCTTGAAAAACAAAGCCCAGGTCAATGAACCTGGGCTTTTTTTCGACCGTTCGATCAGCTATCGCTTTTGGAATTACTGATCGCACTGAGCGTGCCGAGAATGCTGTTGCTCTGCTGCCGCAACTGCGCTACCAGGGTGTCCATGGCGGTGTACTTGCGAGTCAGGGCGTCCTGCATGGTGGTCAAACGCTCATCCAGGCTGATCTGGTCTTTGTTCAGGTCTTTAAGGCTTTCGGACAACGACGCGGTGCGCGTGGCCAGAATGCCAGTGGAGGCCTTGGCATAGGGCTCGGTCGCCGTCTTAAGACGCGCCAACAGACCTGTCTTGCCACTGAAGATGCTGTTGATATCCGCCGGATTGCTCAGCACGGCTTTGTCCCACTGCTTGGCGTCGATACTCAGCGCCCCCGTGTCTTGGTCGCTAGTCACACCGAACTGCGCCAGAGACTTCAAGGTACCGTTGCCGGACAACATATTGAACTCGTTGCGGATCGCCGATTGCAGGGTGCGCATGGTCGAGTCGCCGGTCAGCGTTGCCGCGACCGAGTTGCCGGCGGCGTCCTTGGTCACTTTGGTCTCGGCGTTCATCGCCTTGAGCAGAGCATTGTAGGTGTCGACAAACCCCTTGACCCCGGACTTCAGTGCGGTAGTGCTAGTGCTTACCGAGATGGTCAGGGCGGTACGAACCGGATCAGTAGTATTCGGATCGTTAGCAACGAGCGTAGGCGACACGGCCAGCAATTTGATACTGACACCACTCACCGCATCACTGATGCTGTTGGACTTCGATTCCGCCGCAATGCCATCGATGGTGTACTTGGCATTCTGCGGCACATCGACCACCTTGTAGCCAGTGTCGATCCCGGAGTTACCCGACATGGTCAAGTCAGACCCTACCCCGCCATTGGTGGACGTCAGGATCAGACGCGAACCGTTGGAGTCGGTGAGAATGTTGGCACTCAGACCGGCAGTGCCGAACTGCGAGTTGATCGAGTCGCGTACCTGTTGCAAGGTGGCCCCGGCCGGAACACTCAGGTCGAAGTTCTTACCCGACTGAGTGATGGTCAGCGTCGTCGCTTTGCCCGTGCTGTTGACGACCGTGGATTGGCCACCGGCAAAACTGATGGTCGACAGCTTCGAGGGCTTGGCAAGCTGGTTGACGACCAGCGAGAAACTACCGTTGGCCGCGCCCTGGTTAGCCGTCATGGTGGCGACTTTTTCATCCGAGGACGTACCGGTCAAGCCACTGAAGCTATTGTCGGTGACCATGCTGTCCAACGCGCCACGGAACGCATCCAGGGCCGCCTGAATTTTGCCGATCGACGACAGCTGGGTCGTGGCCTTTTGCGATTGTGCGTTGATCTGCGCCTGTTTCGGCGCGCGTTCGGCATCCACCAGGGATTTCACAATTGCCTGGGTGTCGAAACCAGACCCCACGCCAGTAATCGTTGTACCCGCCATCATCTTTCTCCTAGTCCGGTGGCTGCCGTTATCTTGACGAATTACGCATCAGACAGTAGCAGCAACAAGTTTCATGCCAGATCAAGCCTTGTCGTCAAACAGCACATGACTGGCGCTGGACAAGCTTTGCGCCAATTTCAAGGCCGTTTCCGATGGGATCTGGCGGATCACTTCACCGGTGTCGGTGGCAATGACCTTGACCACGACCCTGTGAGTGGAATCATCAATGGAAAAATCCAGATTGCGCTGGGCCGCTTGTACGAATTCTTTAATATCGGTGACCGCTTTTTCCAGATCGCCAGGTTTGGCTTTATCCGGGGTTGGCGCAACCGCTTCAACTTTGCTCTTGTCTTTATCCACAACCACAGGGGCCACCGCGCCTTGCGGGGCCAGCGACGGATAAGACAAGTTCAAATTCACATTCATGTCCATGCCCAATCTCCTCTGATTGGAAAAGACGAAAGGGCACGTAAACGCGCCCTTCCGTCAGCTACCAAGCGCTTGTATTACTGAAGCAGCTTCAGTACAGCGGATGGCAGTTGGTTGGCCTGAGACAGGATCGCGGTGGAAGCCGACTGCAGAGTTTGCTGCTTGGTCAGTTCAGCGGCCTCGGAAGCGAAGTCGACGTCCTGAACAGTACTACGGGCAGCAGTGGTGTTTTTCTGGATGTTGGTCAGGTTGTCCACAGTGCTGGTCAGACGGTTCTGAACAGCACCCAGACCCGAACGGGCGCTGGAGATGGAAGCGATAGCCTGGTCGATCACAGCCACAGCGTTCTGCGCCTTGGTGGCGTCGGTCACGTCGGTTTGCGACACAGTGGTCTTGGCCGAAGCAGCCGAAGTGGCGGCGCCGAACAGACCAGTCACACCAGCGCCTTCCAGGGAGTAGCCCTTGGAGGAGTCCATGTTCACAGCACCGGTAGCGATGACGCCGTCAGCCAAGGCGGCAGCAGTGCCGTAAGTGCCCGAACCGTCTTTGGTGGCGACAGTAATGCTGCCGGCATCGGTCGAAGCGCTGAAGGCCAGGCTTTCACCGGTATCGGATTTAACCGACAGAGTGCCTTTGGACTCATCGTAGTTAACGCTGATACCCAGTTTGGCGGAGTTCGACTTCAGTTGGTCAGCCAGGCTGGCGGTATCCCTTACACCGACGAACGTGGTGGCTTGGCCGCCAACAGTCATGGTGAACGAAGCTGGAGTGGTTGCAGCGGCAGCGCCGACCACGAACTGAGCTTCAGTGCTGGCGGTAGCGTTCAGGCCACCGATGGCGCCGTTCAGTTGGGCCGCGATGGTTTTTGCCGAAGCAGCGGCAGCTACGGTGACGCTGTTAGTCTGGCCGTTACCGGTCACAGCGATTACGCCGCCAGCAACACCAGCACCTGGGGTGATGCCAATGCTCTTGACTTGCTGCGAACCAATGTTGTTGGCTGCAACGTTGTCCAGGCTGACGTTGATGGTTTCGTTAGCGTTGGCGCCTACTTGGATGGCTTTGGTACCGTACGAACCGTCCAGCAGTTTCTGGCCACCGAAAGTGGTGGTTTGCGAGATACGGGTCAGTTCCGAAGTCAGAGCCTGGTATTCATCGTTGTTCGACTTACGGTCGTCGGTGCTCAGGGAGCCGGTAGCCGAGGACAGAGCCAGGGTACGCATTTTTTGCAGAATGTCGGTCGAAGCCTGCATTGCGCCTTCAGCGGTCTGCGCGATGGAGATACCATCGTTGGCGTTCTTCACTGCTTGACCCAGGCCGTTGATCTGGCTGGTCATACGGGTAGCGATACCCAGGCCGGCAGCGTCGTCTTTAGCGCTGTTGATACGCAGGCCGGAAGACAGGCGCTGCATGGAAGTGGCCAGGGCGGTGCCAGCTTTGTTCAGGTTGCCCTGAGTGGAGACCGAAGCAATGTTGGTGTTTACTGTTAAAGCCATGACGAAATCCTCGTTGGATGGATACTGCGGCTTCCGGCCCTGGCAACTGCCGGGTGTGGCCTAGAGAACCTACGTAATAGTTATCGTCGTGGTAGCCGGTTGCTTGAGGGTTTTTTTGATTTTTTTTACTGGCGCCGTGCCACCCCTTGTAATTCAAGGGTTTAGGCATACGCCAAGCCGCGATTTCAGCGGTTTTTTTGGCGCCAAATAAAAAACGCCGATGATCTTTCGATCATCGGCGTTTGCTTTTGCGGTGTACGCAGTCTACCGACGCGTCACGGACGATGCAGAATCGCCGAGCCCCACGACAGGCCCACACCGAATCCACTGATCGCCACGCGTTTCCAGGTGGCGTCCATCACATGCTTTTCCAGCAGCAATGGAATGCTCGACGACACGGTGTTGCCGGTCTCGACCATGTCCTTGATGAACTTGTCCACCGGCGCCTCTTCGAAGCGACGGGCTACGGCGTCGACAATCGCCGCACTGCCCTGGTGAATGCAGAACGCATCGATGTCATCGGCCTTGAGGTCCGACTCATTGAGCAGCTCGTGCAAATGCGCCGGCACTTTGAGCAAGGCAAAATTGAACACCTGGCGACCGTTCATAAAGAACACGCCATCGCTGACCTTCAGGTGCGGTGCGCCGGAACCGTCGGTGCCGAACTTGGACTTGCCCAGCAGCCACGAGGCATCTTCGCCCATCCAGGTCGCGGTGGCGGCGTCGCCGAACAGCATGGTGGTGTTGCGATCTTCCGGGTCGACGATCTTGGAGTACGGGTCGGCGGTGATCAACAGGCCATTTTTCAGGCCGGCGGCCTCCATGAAACCCTTCATCGCGTAGATGCCGTAGACGTAACCGGAGCAGCCCAGGGAAATATCAAACGCGGCGACATGGGTCGGCAGCCCCAGTTTGTCCTGGACGATGGCGGCTGTATGGGGCAAGCCCTCTTCGTCACCGTTCTGGGTCACGACGATCAGCGCGTCAATCGATTCGCGCTTGAGATCCGGGTTGTTGGCAAACAAGGCGTTGACCGCTTCGACACACAGATCGGAGGTTTCCTGCGCAGCTTCCTTGCGCGGCAGGAACGCCGAACCGATCTTGCCAATGATGAACTCTTCATCCTTGGCGAATTTGGCACCCTGGGCGTAGTTATCGATACCGTCCGCCGGCACGTAACTGGCGATGCTTTTTATGCCAATCATTGTGGCTTCCCAATACTAAATAGCTGGAGAACACCCCACGGCTGACGCCTGGAGTGCTGACAATAAAGGGGGTAACCCCATAAAAATCTCGCTGAAAGCCGCCCCGCAAGGACCCTGTGACGACTTATCCTTTTCACACGATACAGTGAAGATGCGCTTTATGACTCACAGGTCACTCAATTTTCTGCGGTTTATGCAAAACCTTTAAACAATTGAGCCCCCTGAAACGACAGCGGCCCCGCCTGTTTCCAGGCGGGGCCGCTGTGCTGACGCGGTGAAATCACATCTTGTTGAACAAGCTCAACTGCGAAATCTTCACAAAGGCCAGCTGCGAGGCTTGCAGCATGGTTTGTTGCAGCGACAGGTTGATTGCCGCCTCGCCCATGTCGATATTGGCCAAGTCGCTCATGGTGCTGGTGTTGGCAATGCCGATACTGGCATTTTCATCGGACTGGATCGTCAGGGCCTGGCCGCGCGCACCGATGGAGCCGCGCACATTGACGATCTGGGACGTCGAGTTGGCCAGGTTGGCGATCGACGTATCCAGCACATCCTTCAGTTTAACGGTCGCTGCCGGGTTGCCGTCGGCCGGCAACTCCAGGGCTCGACGCAACTGACCCAAGGTATCCAGCGCATTCTGGGTCTTCTGGGTGTTGGCCCCGACGGAGAACTGATCACCCGGCTGCGGTGGCCCGGCACTCACATCGAAGGTCACGCCGGCCGCTGTCACCGTGGTACCGCCACCGGTATCACCGGTGGCAATGGTCTTGCTGTCGGTGGTGTACGGCTGGGCATAGACCTCATAGGCCGTGGCACTAGTGAACTTGATGATCGCGCCGCTGTTGGTCGGGAAGGTGCTGGCATAGTCCACCTGGCTTGACACCTGAGCTCCCGTCAACTGCGCGCTTGAGGCGTTGCTCGGGGTACGCGAGACGCTGAACGTATCGGGCTTGGATTCCAGGCTGAAAGTACGGTCCTTGACCAGCGCATCGGACGGCGCGCCAGGCGCGACATCGTCGCCCAGCTTCAGGGTGATGTCGAACTTCACACCACGTAGCGCAATGCTGGAGCTGCCTTCCTTGGTGGCATCGAACGTGCCGTTGCCAGGGATCTCGGAGGTGATGTCGGTACCGTTCTTGTCCTCCACCTTATATTGCGTACTGCTGGTGAAGGTGAGCTTGTACGGCTGGCCGTCGGCAAATTTACCCGAATAGTCAGCGCTGGACGTGACCAGGCCGGCGGACAACGCCACCTTGTTGTCGTTGACGGTCGGCGGCACTGTCTGCGGCACCGGCGCCAGCCACGGGGCCTGGGTGCGGCCCGAGTTGGCAGCACCTTCCAGTACGGTCTTGCCGGTATCGCCGGCATTGATTGTCAGCGTGTTGGAAACCTGCAGGCTCAGCGGCGTTTCATCACCCTGGTAGCTGTAGGTGCCATCGTTATTACGCGCATAAGGCGGGGTTTGGGTCTTGGAGCCCGAAAACAGATAGTTGCCCGAAGAGTCCTTGCTGTTGAGCAAACCCAGCACCTGATCCTCGATCGCGCCGACTTCGCTGGCGATCGAGCGCCGATCCGCATCGCTGATCGAACCACCGGCACGCAGCGCCAACTCGGTGGCGCGCTGCATGGCATCGCTGATTGCGGTCAGCACGCTCTCTTCGTTGGTCAGCTTGTCCTTCAGGCTGGTGATGTTGCCGTTGTACTGGGTCAGCATGTCCTTCTGCTGCTGAAGCATCAATAAACGTGCCGCCGCCACTGGATCATCCGCGGCGGTTTGCACGCGCACGCCGCTGCTGGCCTGGTCTTGAGCTTTCACCACGCCCGAATAGTTGTTCGAGTACTTGGTGGAACTGGTCTCGAAATATTGCTGCGTAGAAATGCGCATCGTCCCTGGCTCCCTTAAAGACTGTTAATCAGCGTGCTGAAGGTTTCTTGCGCAGCTTTGATGATCTGCGACGAGGCGGTGTAGTACTGCTGGAACTTGATCATGTCACCCGCTTCCTCATCCAGGTTGACCTGGGACACCGAGTTACGCGCGTTCTTATTGGCGCTCAACAGCGCGCCAGTGGCAGTGGTATCGGTGCCGGCCGCGGCGGCCTTGGCACCGACGGTCGATACCAGTTTGCTGTTGGCGCCCACCAGGCTGGTGCCGCCCGTGCCATCGGCCGCCGTGCCAATGGTCGCCTTGGTTTGCAGATTCAATAGCTGCAGAGCATTGCGGTTGTCGGACTTTCCGCCGGCATTGAACGAGAAAGAGGTGCTGTCACCATCAGCTGGCACACCACCCACCGTGGTGTCGAAGCTGAAACTGGTGGCCGGCACCACCAAGGCACCGCTGGCATCGCGCATCGGCACGTTAATGGTGACCTTGTTGCCCTGCCCCGGGACGATGGTGCCGGTGCCGATCGGGTTGCCCTGGGAATCATTGAGCGTATACGGCTGGGTGCCATCTGCCGCGGGCTTGCCGAACACCATCTTCACTGGCATCGAGTTTTCAATCCCGACGCGCAACTGAGCGGTGGCGGCGCCGCCCTGAATATCCAAAGGTACGGTAAGCGCCGGCGGCGTGAAGTTGCCGGTGCCCTGGTTGGTCTTGCTGGCTTCACCCAACAGCGGCGCTGCAAAGGCGAGCTTGGTGGGGTCGGTGAGGACCGTACCGATTTCCTTGGCACCGTTGGCAGTGGGGCTGACCTTGAAACTGTCACCGGCCTGGACCGCACCGCTTTTGACCGCCAGGGTGAACCCGTCGATGACCGGCGGCGGCGTGGCGCTGAGGTCGTAAACCCCCATGGCCTTGCCGTCGGAACGCAGCACGGTCGCCTTGGTGAGATCGGTGCTGTCGTTGAAAGAAACCTTGTAATCGTAATTGGTCAGCTTGCTGGTGTCTTTGATCGTTACGCCCAAGGCACCATCCCCGAGGTTGCCTTGTGCAGCCTGGCTGCGCAGGGCAACGGCCGAGGCACTGTTGATGTCCGTGAACAACGAAGAACCGAACTCGCCGTTGAGGTCCAGGCCCTGACCCAATTGGCTGTTGACCACATCAGCCGTCGCCACGGCAATGCGCCCCAGGTCATTGATCGCCGGGATCAGCGCGTCGCTGCGATAACGCAACAGGCCACCGATGCTGCCGCCGCTGATCACATTCCCCAGGTCGAGCTTGGTGCCGCCGGGGGCATTCAGCTCAATGGTGTACTGGCTGGTGTCGCCTTTGCTCGGCACGGCGGAAATGGTGCTGAACTGATCACCCAGCACCAAGGACTGGCCACTGCCGGTGCTGACACTGAACACGCCATTCTTTTCCACCGCGGTCACGCCGATCAGCTCATTGAGCGAACGCACAGCCTCGGCGCGCGAATCAAGCAGGTTGGCCGGAGTGGTATTGGTCGAACCCTGCACCTGATTGATCTGCTTGTTGAGCGAAGCAATCGACGCTGTCAGTTGGTTGACCTGATCGCTCATCGAGCTCAACTGGCCATTGATGGTTTCTTTCTGCTGGCTCAACTGCGAGGAAATCGCGTTGAAGCGGTTACTCAACGTCTGAGCATTGGTGACCATCACTTGGCGCGCAGTCACGTCGCTCGGGTTGCTCGCCGCCGTCTGCACCGCCGCAAAAAACGAACTGAGCACTGCGGACATGCCCGTGGTCTTGTCCGACAAGGTCTTATCGACGGCACTGACCTGATCCTGATAAGCCTTGGCGTCGGCATTCAGCGCAGTGCTGTTCTGATAAGCCGTGTCGAGGAATTCGTTGTACACCCGGCGCACATCGGCCAGGGTCGTGCCGCTGCCGATGTACACGCCGCCAAACTGGTTCACGGCATTCGCGGTTTGCGTGGTCTGCTGACGCGAATAACCCGCGGTATTGGCGTTGGCGATGTTGTTACTCAAGACCGACAACGATCCTTGAGCGGCGTTAAGCCCCGACATCCCTATATTGAGCAAACTCATGGTGGTTCAGACCTTATAAAAGAGTGGTCGCGCCCGCGGCGGCATAGTTCTGGTAACTGCTCATCGAATTGGCGATCTGCGAGATCTTGTTGGCGTAGTTCGGGTCGGTGGCGTAACCGGCTTTTTGCAACTCGCGTACAAAGCGTTCTGGGTTATCGGCCGATTTCACCACGTCTTTATAGCGATCGTTGCTTTGCAGCAACGTCACCAAGTCGTGGAAGCTGTCCTGGTAAGAGTCGTAGGAACGGAACTGCGCCGTCTCCTTGACCATCGCCCCGTCGCGGAACTCGCTGGTGATCGCGCGGGCCTGGCCGCCCTGCCAGCTCTTGCCAGCCTTGATGCCGAACAGGTTGTGGCTGCTGCTGCCGTCTTCGGCGCGCATCACCGATTTGCCCCAACCGGTTTCCAACGCGGCCTGGGCCACCAGGTACTTCGGATCGATGCCGATACGCTTGGCGGCCGCTTCGGCCATCGGCAGCATGGTGGCGACAAATTCGTCCTGGGAGCTGAAGGCTTTCTTGGCCGGCGCCAATGGTGGCTGGGCCACGGCGCGGCCATAGACCTGCATGCTGCCGTTGGCCGCGGCAACACTGCGTGCGCCGCTGTTGATCACGTTGTCTTGCAGGGCGCTGTTGCGCAGCGGCGCGGCCTTGGCCTCGGTGGCGACCTGGGTGCTCGGCACGATGCCGGCCAGCAGGCGATCGGTCAGCTTGCTCGGCAAGGCGATACGGCGCTGGTTCATCAGCTCCATGTCGTTGCTGTGGGTAGCGGCGGCGCCGGCTTGAGGCTCGGCGACACGGAACGCCCACAACGGACGCTGACCATTGGAGCGCCCCAACGGGCCATCGGCCTGGGTGCCGGCGGCGATCTCGGTCGGCACATCGACTTTCTTGACCGCCTCGGCCGCTGCAGGCCCCTGCAAGGTGGCCGCCTGGGCGTCCACCGGTTTGTTCTTCTGCATCTGGCGCATCAGCACGTCGGCCAGGCCGATGCCGCCGCCCTCGCGGGACAGCGAGACCGCCAATTGCTGGTCGTACATTTCCTGGTACTGCTTGGCCGCCGGGGTGTTCATCGGGTTATCTTTGCCCAGCGCCTCGGTGGCCGAACGCATGGACTTGAGCATCTCGCTCAAAAACAGCGACTCAAACTCCTGCGCCACTTTGCGCATGTTGCCTTCGCTGTTTTTGTCAGCACCGACCTTGAGCTGGTTAAGCCGGTTCAAGTCGGAGTAAGACCCCGAGTCCGCCGAACTGACAATGCCGCTTTTGTGCATATCCATGGCCATGGCCTCAGATCACGATCAGGTCGGCTTGCAAGGCGCCGGCCTGTTTCAATGCTTCAAGGATCGCCATCAAGTCGCCGGGCGCCGCGCCCACCTGGTTCACCGCGCGGACAATCTCGTCCAAGGTGGTGCCGGGGCCGAATTTGAACATCGGCTTGGCTTCTTGCTGAGCGTTAACCCGCGAGCGTGGCACCACTGCGGTCTGGCCGTTGGACAACGGCCCAGGCTGGCTGACGATCGGGTCTTCGGTAATGGTCACCGTCAGGCTGCCGTGGGTCACCGCCGCCGGCGAGACTTTGACGTTCTGGCCGATCACGATGGTACCGGTGCGCGAGTTGATGATGACTTTGGCCACTGCCTGGCCCGGGTCGACTTCCAGGTTTTCCAGGATCGACAGGTAATCGACGCGCTGGCTGGGGTCCAGCGGCGCGGTCACACGGATCGAACCGCCGTCGATAGCCTGGGCCACGCCTGGGCCGAGCATGTCGTTGACCTTGTCGACCACGCGCTTGGCGGTGGTGAAGTCCGAGCGATTGAGGTTCAAGGTCAGGCTGTTGCCCTGGTTGAAACCGCTGGGCACGGTGCGTTCCACCGTGGCCCCGCCAGGGATGCGACCGGCCGACGGCACGTTGACGGTGATCTTGGAACCGTCGCGACCTTCGGCGTCGAACCCGCCCACCACCAGGTTGCCCTGGGCAATGGCGTAAACGTTACCGTCGATACCCTTGAGGGGCGTCATCAGCAAGGTACCGCCGCGCAGGCTTTTGGAGTTACCGATGGACGACACGGTGATGTCCACCACCTGACCCGGCTTGGAGAACGCCGGCAAATCAGCACTGATCGACACCGCCGCGACGTTTTTAAGCTGCACGTTGCCCGACCCCGGCGGCACTTTGATGCCGAACTGCGAGAGCATGTTGTTGAAGGTTTGCAGGGTGAACGGGGTCTGGGTGGTCTGGTCACCCGTACCGTTGAGCCCCACCACCAGGCCATAGCCGATCAACTGGTTGGAGCGCACGCCGGAAATGCTGGCGATGTCCTTCAAGCGTTCGGCCTGGACGACGGCGCTCAAGGAAAGCAACAGGGCCGCCGCCATCAGCTGTTTGAGTTTCAAAGTGGCCACCTAGAAAGGGAACAGCGGGCTGAGGAAGAAACGGTCGAACCAACCCGGCTGGCTAGCATCGGCAAACGAACCCGTCCCCGAGTAAGTAATGCGTGCATCGGCGATTCGCGTCGACGAAACAGTGTTGTCGGTAGAGATATCGTCGGCGCGCACCATGCCGGCAATTCGCACCAGCTCGTCGCCAGTGTTGAGGGTCATCCACTTCTCACCGCGCACGGCGATGATGCCGTTGGGCAATACATCGGCCACGGTCACGGTGATCGAACCGGTCAGGCTGTTGCCCTGCCCCGCCGCACTTTTGCCACTGGTCGCACGGTCGCCGCTATAGCCAGCGTTGAGGCTCAAATCGCCGTCACCCAACGGGTTGTTGGTGTTAGGTACGGCACCGAACAACGAGGTCAGGCCAATGCCTGCCTTGCTGGTCTTGCCGACCTGGGAGTTGGCGTTCTTGCTGGCCTGGGTCTTCTCGTTCAGGGTGATGGTGATGATGTCACCGACCCGGAAGGCCTTGCGGTCGCTGTATAGGTTCTGTTCGAAGCCGGCCTGGTAGATCGAGCCATTGTTGGCCGCCGCCGGCAGCGGCGTGCGTGGCAACACCGGCGCGTAGTACGGGTCATTGGGTTTTGGCGTCGGGGCGACACAGCCCGCGAGCACGGCAATCCCACTCAATGCCAGAACGGAAACATAGCGATTCATGACCCTTACCTCACGGTGTTGCAGACGCTTTCAGGGCGCCCCATAGACTTGATTACAGATTCTGCGTTACGAACGAGAGCATCTGGTCGGCGGTGGAGATCACCTTGGAGTTCATCTCGTAAGCGCGCTGAGTGGTGATCATGTTGACCATCTCTTCCACGGTGCTGACGTTGGAGGTTTCCAGGGTGCTTTGCAGCGTGGTGCCGAAACCGTTCAGACCAGGGGTGCCGATCTGTGGCGCGCCGCTGGAGGCGGTTTCCAGGAACAGGTTGTTGCCCATGGCCTGCAAGCCGGCCGGGTTGATGAAGTCGGCGGTCTGCAGGTTGCCGATCACTTGCGAGGCGGGGTTGCCGGCCACGGTGATGGACACGGTGCCGTCGTTGCCGACGGTGAAGGTCTTGGCATCGGCCGGCACTACAATCGCCGGTTCCAGGGCAAAACCGTTGGCGGTGACGATCTGGCCGTTGGAGTCCAGGTGGAATGTACCGTCGCGGGTGTAGGACGTAGTGCCGTCCGGTTGCAGGATCTGGAAGAAGCCACGGCCGTTGATGGCCATGTCCAGCGGCTGACCGGTTTGTTGCAGGTTACCGGCGCTGAAGTTCTTCTGGGTGCCGACGATCTGCACACCGGTACCCAATTGCAGGCCCGACGGCAGTTCGCTGTCCTGGGTCGACTGAGCGCCCGGCTGCTTCTTGATCTGATAGAGCAAGTCCTGGAACTCGGCGCGGTCACGTTTGAAACCCGTGGTCGATACGTTGGCCAAGTTGTTGGAAATGGTGGTCAGGTTGGTGTCCTGGGCGGACAGACCGGTTTTGGCAACCCATAGAGCCGGAAGCATGCTGTTCTCCTTCGTGCGCCTGTTTGTTGGCGCTGCGCTGCAAAATTAGTGGTTCAGTGAAACCGCGATCAGCTCATCTGCATGACGCGTGTCATGGCCTGGTCGTCTTCCTTGGCGCTGTTCATCATTTTGATGTGCAGCTCGAACTGCTTGGAAAGCGCCAGCACCGCCGTCATTTCTTCCACGGCATTGACGTTGCTCGCCTGCAGGAACCCTGAGGTCAGCCTGACGCCTGCGTCGGCCTGAGCCGGCTGGCCATCCTTGGTGTGGATGGTGCCATCCAGGCCCTTATTCATGTTCTTCAGGTCCGGCTGAACCAGCTTGATGCGGTCCACTTCGGCCATCACCCGTGGGCCTTCGCCCATGGCACGGATGCTGATGGTGCCGTCGGCACCCACTTCGATCTTCTGCTGCGGCGGCACCGCGATAGGGCCGCCGTTGCCCATGATCGGCATGCCGTTGCCGGCACGCAGCACGCCCAGGGCGTCCACGTTCATGCTGGCGCTGCGCACGTAGGCTTCGCCGCCATCCGGGGTTTGCACGGCCAGCCAGCCGTCGCCATTGACGGCCACGTCCAGGTCGCGACCGGTTTCGATCATCGCGCCAGGCGTGAAGTCGGTGGCGGGACGCTCAGTCATGGCGAAGGCCCGCGCCGGAAAGCTGTCACCGAACACTGGCATCGAACGCGCCTGCTCCAGGTCGCGTTGGAAACCGTTGGTGGAAATGTTCGCCAGGTTGTTGGCATGGGCCTTCTGCGCCAGCGCATTCTGGCTGGCGCCGGTCATTGCCACATAAAGGTACTTGTCCACGCTCTTTCCTCTTTATGACGGACGCTTGCCGCCCACCGCTGTACTGCTGAGGCTTAAGCAATTAGCGAACCAACTTTCAAAAAGTCAGGAAAGTCCAGGCGGGACGGGGGTTTGCGAGCTGCCTTCACATTTTTCAAAAGAGGAGAGAGTCGAAAAAACGGCGGACTACTGCCGCTTACGGCAAGGGCCGTCTTACGGGTGACAGAGAACCCATCCGGGAGCGGGCAAGCCCTAATGCCAGTCAGTTCAGGACTCAGTTGATCCAGCCTAGGCAATGACTATCAAAAGTGGGAGGGGGCTTGCCCCCGATAGCGATGCGTCAGTGACAGTTGGGCTGACTGCCCTACTGCCATCGGGGGCAAGTCGAATTGTCGCACCGCCCCTCCCATATTTTTGCCACCGTTGTGTCAGTTGATTATTTATCGGTCTTGAGGATTTCGTAATCGCGCAATTTATTGGCGATGGTGGTGTGCGACACGCCCAGGCGCTTGCCCAGTTGTCGACTGCTGGGATGTTCGACATACAGGCTTTCCAACACCGCTTTCTCGAAGCGCCCGACAATCGCCTCCAAACCGCCGTCCAGTGAAAAATCGCCAAGGGGCTGACGCACGCCGTAATCCGGCAGACGAATATGCTCGACCTTCACCGTGCCGCCGTCGCACAACGACACCGCCTGGAACAGCACGTTTTCCAACTGCCGCACATTGCCCGGCCAGTGATAATGGCTGAGGCGCTCCATCGCCGCCGGTGCCAACGTGGGCAACGGGCAGCCGATCTGGCGGCTGGCCTGGTCAAGAAAATGCTCCACCAGCGGCGCCAGGCCATCCAGGCATTCGCGCAGGGGTGGGATATGTAGGGACAGCACATTGAGGCGGTGGTAGAGGTCCTGGCGGAATTCGCCGCGCGCGCAGAGTTCGGACAGGTCCACCTGAGTCGCGCAAATCACCCGCACATCCAGGTACACCTCTTCGTCACTGCCGACGCGGCGGAAGCAACCGTCCTGCAAGAAGCGCAGCAATTTCACCTGCAGGCGCGCGCTCATTTCGCCCACACCGTCGAGAAACAACGTACCGCCCGCAGTCAGCTCCAGCAGCCCCAACTTGCCTTCCGCCCGGGCGCCTTCGAACGCGCCGGGGCCGTAGCCGAACAGCTCGGTCTCGGCCATCGACTCCGGCAGGCCGGCGCAGTTGAGGGCCATCAGCGGCGACTGCCCGCGCGGACTGGCCAAGTGGCAGGCGCGCGCCAACAGTTCTTTGCCGGTGCCGGTCTCGCCTTCTATTAATAGCGGCGCGTCCAACGGGGCCATGCGCCGTGCTTCACGCACCACGGCGGCCATCACCTTGGAGCTTTGGAAGATGCTGTCAAAGCCGCGCAGTTCCTGCTTGCGCACGTTGTAGATGCGCTCGCCGACCCGGTCCGCACGATGCAACGTCAGCACGGCGCCGGCCATGGCTTCACTGTCATCGTGTTCGGAGGATTGCAGCGGCGCGATATCCGCCAGGAACACGTCGCCCTTGACCTTGACCCGCAGGCCGTTGATCCGCGACTTGCTGGCGCGCACCAGTTCCGGCAAATCGAAATCCTCGGCGTAGCGTGACAACGGAATGCCCGGCACCTCGTCCACCCGCACCCCCAGCAACTGCGCCGCCGCACGGTTGGCGGCGACGATGGAGCCGCCCATGTCGATGGACAGCACCGGAAAGTCCAGGGCGCCCAGCAAGGCATTGAGTTCCATGTGTCGCCGCTCGCTGGGCATCAGCCCTACCCGCTTGACCCCAAACACCCCGGCAATCGCCTCGAACTGCGGGCGCAACGCCTGGAATTGCATATTCACCAGGTTCGGACAAAACAGGTAGATAGCATTGCCGTGCTCACCGCCCACCTCGCCTTTGGCAACGTTGACGCCGTACTCCACCAGCAGGTTGAGAATGTCCCGCAGGATGCCGATGCGGTTCTGGCAATGCACTTTGATACGCATGAATGAGGCCCGAAAAGAGGGAAGGCGCCGCGTCTTTTTGTCGCTGGGCGCAGAAAGTCGTCAAGATTATGTGACAGTGCGACAGCTTTTCCCAGCCCAACACCACGAGCAGACGCCTGCTCGTAACGAATACTTTACAAAAAACGGTAAATTTTCCTACGTTGCACTGCCACAGGTAGCTGGCATCCGCACGCCATCGGGTTATCAATAGGCCTATCGCAGGACATAACAAGAACGAATGCCTAGCAGGAGAGCCGTATGAAGCAGACGCACTACGTGGCCCGCGAGCCCGATGCGCAAGGGTTTATCCACTATCCGCCGGAAGAACATGCGGTGTGGAACACCCTGATCACGCGCCAGTTGAAAGTTATCGAAGGTCGCGCCTGCCAGGAATACCTGGACGGCATCGACAAGTTGGGCTTGCCCCTGGACCGAATCCCGCAACTGGGCGAGATCAACCAAGTGCTGGCCGAGACCACCGGTTGGCAAGTCGCTCGCGTGCCGGCGTTGATCCCCTTCCAAACCTTCTTTGAATTACTCGCCAGCAAGCAGTTTCCGGTGGCGACGTTTATCCGCACCCGCGAAGAACTGGACTACCTGCAAGAGCCGGATATTTTCCACGAGATCTTCGGCCACTGCCCGCTGCTGACCAACCCTTGGTTCGCTGAATTCACCCACACCTACGGCAAACTCGGGCTGGCGGCGACCAAAGAGCAACGAGTCTACTTGGCGCGCCTGTATTGGATGACCATCGAGTTCGGCCTGGTGGACACGCCGGCCGGTCGGCGCATCTACGGCGGCGGGATTCTGTCGTCGCCCAAGGAGACGGTGTACAGCCTATCCTCCGAGCCCGAACACCAAGCCTTCGACCCGCTGGAAGCGATGCGCACGCCGTACCGCATCGACATCCTGCAACCGCTGTACTTCGTGCTGCCCGACCTCAAGCGTCTGTTCGAGGTGGCGCAGGAAGACATCATGGGCATGGTCGAGCGTGCCATGCAGCTGGGTCTGCACGCGCCGAAATTCCCGCCCAAACCAAAGGCTGCTTGAACCGTGCCTTTTAAGGCCAGGTGAGTCTGTTCCCTGGCGCCGCGTTGCTTTAGGGTGACGCCACTGACCTTCACTTATTCGAATTCAGGACATTTCCACATGACCACCTTGAACCAAGCCCACTGCGAAGCCTGCCGCGCCGATGCCCCGCAAGTCAGCGATGAAGAACTGCCGGTACTGATCAAGCAGATCCCTGACTGGAACATCGAAGTGCGCGACGGCGTGATGCAGCTGGAAAAGGTTTTCCTGTTCAAGAATTTCAAATTCGCCCTGGCCTTCACCAATGCCGTGGGTGAGATTTCCGAAGCAGAAGGCCATCACCCGGGCCTGCTCACCGAATGGGGCAAAGTCACCGTGACCTGGTGGAGCCACTCCATCAAGGGCCTGCACCGCAACGACTTCATCATGGCCGCGCGCACCGATGAAGTAGCCAAGACCGCCGAGGGTCGCAAGTAATGCATTTCGATGCCATTGGCCGCGTGCCCGGCGACCCGATCCTCGGGTTGATGGACCTGTACGCCCAGGATGCCAACCCGCACAAGTTCGACCTGGGCGTAGGCGTCTATAAGGACGACCAGGGCCTCACGCCGATTCCGCCGTCGGTGAAGCTCGCCGAACAGCGCCTGGTAGACCAGCAAACCACCAAGACTTACATCGGCGGTCATGGCGACGCCGCGTTCGGCCAACTGATCAGCGAACTGGTGCTGGGCGCCGAATGCGCGCTGTTGCACGGGCGTCGTGCTGGCGCCACCCAGACCCCGGGCGGGACCGGCGCGCTGCGCTTGAGCGCCGATTTTATCGCTGCCAACTTGCCAGGCCGTGGTGTCTGGCTGAGCAACCCGACCTGGCCGATCCACGAAACCATCTTCGCCAAGGCCGGGCTGAAGGTCAGCCATTACCCCTACGTGGGCGCCGATAACCGCCTGGATGTGGCGGCGATGCTGGCGACCCTCGCCACCGTGCCGGAAGGCGATGTGGTGTTGCTGCATGCCTGCTGTCATAACCCGACCGGCTTCGATCTGTCCCACGACGATTGGCGCCAGGTGCTGCAGATCGTGCGCGAACGCCACCTGCTTCCGCTGATCGACTTTGCCTACCAGGGCTTCGGCGATGGCCTGGAACAGGACGCCTGGGCCGTGCGCCTGTTTGCCGCCGAATTGCCGGAAGTACTGATCACCAGTTCGTGCTCGAAGAACTTCGGCTTATACCGCGACCGCGTCGGCGCATTGATCGTGTGCGCGGCGGATGCCGAGAAGCTGACGGATGTGCGCAGCCAATTGGCGAATATAGCCCGCAACCTGTGGTCGACCCCGCCGGATCACGGCGCGGCCGTGGTGGCGACCATCCTCGGCGATGCCCAGCTCAAACAGCAGTGGAGCGCAGAAGTCGAAGCCATGCGTGGGCGCATCGCGCAGTTGCGTTCCGGGCTGGTGGAGGCCCTGGCGCCCCATGGTCTAGCGGAGCGATTCGCACACATTGGCGTGCAACGTGGGATGTTCTCCTACACCGGCCTGAGTGCCGAGCAGGTCAAGCAACTGCGCGAGAAGCACAGTGTGTATATGGTCAGTTCGGGGCGGGCCAATGTGGCGGGAATTGATGCGACACGCTTGGCGTTGCTGGCCGAGGCTATTGCCGACGTCTGCAACTGAACACTGCACATCTAAGTCAGTGATCGGTTGACTGATACACCGCTATCGGGGGCAAGCCCCCTCCCACATTGGAATGCGACCAAATGTGGGAGGGGGCTTGCCCCCGATGGCGATCTGAAGTTACAGAAGGTGTGCCTGAGCCACCTCGGCCTTCAGCTGCGCTTCTTTGGCCTGGGCATCCGCCAGCCGATACAACTCGATACTGCCATCCCAGTGCTCGATCAGCGCCGTGCAAGACTCCACCCAGTCCCCGCAGTTGAGGTAATCCACCTCGCCCACCTTGCGAATCTCCGCATGGTGAATATGCCCGCACACCACCCCATGCAATTCACGCCGGGTCACTTCGTGGGCGATCGCTTCTTCAAAATCGCTGATAAAACTCACCGCCGTCTTGACCTTGTGCTTGAGGTACGCCGACAGCGACCAGTAACCATAGCCATAGCGCGCACGCCAGTGGTTCAACCAGCGGTTCAAGGTCAGGGTGAACTCGTAGGCCGAGTCGCCAAGAAACGCCAGCCAGCGGTGATAACGGGTAATCACGTCAAACTGATCGCCGTGGATCACCAGCAGGTGGCGACCGTCAGCGGTCACATGCACGGCTTCGTCGACCAACTGGATATTGCCCAGGATCAGCTTGGAATAACGGCGCAGGAATTCATCGTGGTTGCCGGTGACATAGATCACCTCGGTGCCGCGCTTGGCCATGGTCAACAGGCGGCGGATCACGTTGGTGTGCGCCTGGGGCCAGTACATGCCGCCGCGCATTTTCCAGCCGTCGATAATGTCGCCCACCAGGTAGACCTTATCGGCGTGATAGCCCTTGAGGAACTGCGAAAGATGGTCGGCCTGGCAATCCCGGGTGCCCAGGTGCACATCGGAAATCCACAGGGTACGCACCCGTTGTTTGCGGCTGGGCTTGGCGAACTCGGCACTGGTCATGGGCATCCCTCGACGGTGTTTTCGCGAGCTTGCGCCATGGCGGTTAATGGCCCATGACAAGTGTGGGTCAGTCTGATGACAGCGACCGGCGCCCACGATGCGTTGTAGACTGGCGCCTCGCCCCCAGGGAGACCGTGATGAGACCGTCCCTTACCCTACGCCACTACCTCGAAGCGCCCATCGCCCACAGCCATGCGCATGCGCAGTTGGTGTTCGGCCTATCCGGGCATCTGGATCTGGAGGTCGATGGCCGTGGCAGCCAAGTGCGCGAAAGCAGCGTGATGGTACTACCCTTCTCTGCCCATCACGCCTGCGGCAGTCGCGATGGCAGCCGCTGCCTGGTGCTGGACATACCCACCGAACATTGGCTGCTGCAGTCCCTGGGCGAACATGCAGACGCGAGCCGACGCCTGCTCGACCAGCCCGCGCGCCTGGCCCTGGATGCACGTCAGCACCAGTTGGTGCAGTGGCTGGCCCACAGCCCGGTGGACGACCCGCTGATCGTGCAGCAAGGCTCGGTGTTGCTGCTGGCCAGCCTCAATTCTGCGCAACCCCAGCCCGTGCCAAGTCGACGCTTGCCCTATCCGGCCTTCAATGCCCATATCGAACGGCACGTGGCGCACCCCTTGCAAGTGGCCGATCTGGCGCGCATCGCCGGGCTGTCGGTGGCGCGTCTGCACGCGCGGTTCGTCGTCGAGTGCGGACAGACGCCGATGGACTACATCCGCAGCCGACGCCTGCATAAAGCCCTGAGTCTGCTGCGCGATACCGCCCTGCCCATCGGCGAAGTCGCCGAGCGGGTCGGCTATAGCTCCCAGAGCGCGTTTGCCGCCGCTATGTCCCGTGAGTTCGGCGCGTCTCCCGGCGCGTTGCGGCGCTCGCCTTAGGGCGAGCCCTGCGCTAAAACGCGCGAGCCTCACGACAGACGCCAGCCATCCCAAGCCACTAGACTGCGAGCCTGTCACTCTCGTGGTTTGAAGGAACGCAATGACTCCCCGCACAGCCCTCGGCGCCCTGCATATCGGCGCACTGATGTTTGGCCTTACCGGCGTATTCGGCAAACTGGCGGCCGCTTCGCCGGCCATCATCGTGTTTGGTCGCGCCGTGTTTGCCGTGCTCGCCCTGGCGGTGTTCGCCCGGTTCGCCAGCCGCGCTCCGTGGAAGCACCTGGAGCGGCGCGACTGGCGTCGGCTGCTGGTCAGCGGCGTGTTGCTGGCGGCGCACTGGGTGACATTTTTTCTTGCGGTCAAGGTGGCCGGTGTGGCGGTCGCGACCCTGGGGTTCACGGCGTTCCCGGCGTTTACGGTCATTCTGGAAGGGCTGATATTCCGCGAGCGTATTCGCGCCAACGAAGTACTGCTGGTGGTACTGGTCACGGTCGGCCTGGTGCTGGTGACCCCCGACTTCAACCTGGCTAGTGAAGCCACCGGTGGCCTGCTCTGGGGCATCCTTTCCGGCTTGCTGTTTTCCCTGTTGTCGCTGAACAACCGCGCCGGCTCCGGGCGCATTCCGGCGGTGCAGGCGGCGCTGTGCCAGAACCTGGTAGTCGCGGCGTGCCTGTTGCCGGTGGCCGCACCGGGCCTGGCGCATGTGCGAGCGCTGGACTGGTTGTGGATCGGCCTGCTCGGCGTGTTCTGCACCGGCCTGGCCCACAGCCTGTTTGTCGCCAGCCTGGCGGTGATCAAGGCGCGTACGGCGTCGGTGGTGTTTGCCATGGAGCCGGTCTACAGCATCACAGTGGCGTGGCTGCTGTTTGCCGAAACGCCGACCCTGCGCATGCTGCTGGGGGGCGCCTTGATCATCGTCGCCATCGTGATTTCCGGCCTGATGAGCAGTGCCGGCCCAGCCAAACAACCGACCGCAGCGCCCTGATCTATACTCCGGGCATCCGCAACAGTCTGTCGTCGTTCAACGGATAATGGCTCCTCGACGACAGCCAGAGCATTTTCCGCAGTTGCTGCAAGCGAGTGGTCACTCCCTTAACGCTATGCAGGACTTGATCATGGAAATGCTCATTAACGTGTTGGTTCAGATCATCAGCGGTGCCGTGGGCGGGAATGTAGCCGGCATGACCAAACAAAGCCTGGGTACCGGGCTTAACACACTGCTGGGCGGTGTCGGCGGGCTGGTTCTGGGCCAGCTTGTCTCGGCATTGACCGGTACTTCGGGCGGCGAAGCCCTGGATGTGGCGGCCGTTGGCGGCAATATCCTCGGCGGCGGCGTAGGCGGTGCGGTGTTGACCTGGGTTGTCGGATTCATCAAACAGAAGTTGGACGCCAGATAGCGCTCAGTTCACCGCCCCTTGCACGGGGCGGTGACGTCATTGGGTACGGTCGTTGTGGCCCAGATCGCGCGCCGGGGCGATCTGGTCGCGCACCCGCTGCTTGAGCACCTTGGCCTCGGGGAAACCGCCGTCGGCCTTGCGCTCCCAAATCTGCACACCGTCACAGGTGATATGGAACGTGCCACCGGTAGCCGGCACCAGTGAGACCTTACCCAGGTCATCGGCGAATGTGCTCAGCAGTTCCTGGGCCAACCACGCGGCACGCAGCAGCCACTGGCATTGGGTGCAATAGGTGATGACGACCTCGGGTTTAATCGACGACATAATTTGACAGGTTCCTGGCATAACGGGTGCGGAGGATCGGGTGGCTATAATAGCGGCCTTTATCGTCCAGCTCCGAGATTCAAGATGCGCCGCCTGCTGTCCTGCCTGTTTCTGTGCCTGCTCCCCCTCCTTGCCCATGCCGTGGACGCTCCGCGCCCGAAGGTCGGCCTGGTGCTGTCTGGCGGCGCCGCCCGAGGCCTGGCGCATATCGGGGTGCTCAAGGCGTTGGAAGAGCAAGGCATCCAGATCGATGCGATCGCCGGCACCAGCATGGGCGCGGTGATTGGTGGGCTGTATGCCTCCGGCTACAAGATCGACGAGTTGGAAAAACTCGCATTGAACATCGATTGGCAACAGGCGCTCTCCGACGCACCGCCGCGCGAAGACGTGCCGTTTCGCCGCAAGCAAGATGACCGGGACTTCCTGGTCAAGCAGAAGCTCAGTTTCCGCGATGACGGCAGCCTCGGCCTGCCGCTGGGGGTGATCCAGGGCCAGAACCTGGCGCTGCTGCTGGAAAGCATGTTCGCCCACAGCAGCAACACCCGCGATTTCGACAAACTGCCTATCCCTTTCCGCGCGGTGGCCACCGATATCACCACCGGTGAAAAAGTTGTGTTCCGCAAGGGCCACTTGCCCAAGGTGATCCGCGCGAGTATGTCGATCCCAGCCGTGTTCGCCCCGGTGGAGCTGGACGGCCGGCTGCTGGTGGACGGCGGCATGACCGATAACATCCCGCTGGATGTCGCGCGGGAGATGGGCGTGGATATCGCCATCGTGGTGGACATCGGCACCCCGCTACGCTCGCGCAAGCAATTGGCCACGGTGGTGGACGTACTCAACCAGTCCATCACCCTGATGACCCGGCGCAATTCCGAAGAGCAACTCAAAGCCCTGCAACCCAGGGACGTGCTGATCCAGCCGCCGCTGGCAGCCTACGGCGTGACCGATTTCGGCCGCGCCAAGGACATGATCGACGCCGGCTACCGCGCCACCCGCGCCCTCGACGTGCGCCTGGCGCACCTGCGTCCGGCTGAGCCGATCGACCCGCAGCTGGTAGCCGCGCGCACGCCGGGCGAGCGCACCCCGGTCATCACCGCCATCACCGTGGAGAACGACTCGAAAGTCAGCGACGACGTGATCCGCTACTACATCCGCCAACCCTTGGGCGAACCGCTCAATCTGGGTCGCCTGCAAACCGACATGGGCACCTTGTATGGCCTGGACTACTTCGATCAGGTGCAATACCGCGTGATCAAGAAAGGCCAGGACAACACCCTTGTAATCAGCGCCCGCGGCAAACGCAGCGGCACCGACTACCTGCGCCTGGGGCTGAACCTGTCGGATGACATGCGCGGCGACAGCGCCTTCAACCTGGGCGCCAGCTATCGCATCAACGGCATCAACCGCCTTGGCGCGGAATGGCTGACGCGCGTGCAGATCGGCGACCGCCAAGAGCTGTACAGCGAGTTCTACCAACCGATGGACGCTGGTTCGCGTTACTTCGTCGCGCCCTATATCAGCGCCCAGGCACAGAACGTCGAGCTGATCCTGGATAACGACCCCATCTCCGAATACCGCC
This sequence comes from Pseudomonas rhodesiae, assembly GCF_007858255.1. GTDB lineage: Bacteria > Pseudomonadota > Gammaproteobacteria > Pseudomonadales > Pseudomonadaceae > Aquipseudomonas > Aquipseudomonas rhodesiae. The sequence continues at coordinate 212,221 of NZ_VFEU01000004.1, forward strand.
TGGAACGTTACGGCTTCGGCCTGAATGTGGGGCGGCAGATCGGTAACAGCGGCGAGATTCGCTTCGGTGTCGGCGAAGCCTGGGGCCAGGCGGACGTACGCATCGGCGACCGCGACCTGCCGAGCGTGAGCTTCAGCGAAGGCTTCTATGAGCTGAAATACTCCTTCGACTCTCTGGACAACGTTTACTTCCCCCACTCCGGTGAAGACATCGGCCTGGCTTATCGCGAATTCGAACCGGGTTTAGGCTCGGATCAACGCTACCGTCAATGGGAGTTCAAACTCGACAAAGCCACGAGCCACGGCCCGGACACTCTGGTGCTGGGCGGACGTTACGGGCGCACCCTGGATGATTCGGACGTGGTGATTTCCAGCTTCCTGCTCGGCGGTGCCAGACAGCTGTCAGGCTTTCGCCAGGACGCGATCTCGGGGCAAAACATCAGCCTGATGCGCGCCGTGTACTACCGCCGGCTGACGCCGCGTTCGTACTTGCCGCTGGATTTCCCACTGTACCTGGGCGCGTCTCTGGAACGTGGGCGGGCGTGGAACAACGACAATGAATTCGACAGCGGCTATATCAACGCCGCGAGTGTTTTCCTCGGGTTCGACACGCCACTGGGGCCGCTGAATTTCAGTTATGGATTCAACGATGACAACCAGAAGGCGGTGTACCTGAACCTGGGGCAGACTTTCTAGGGGGCCTGCGCGCATAGGGTCAATGCGGCAGGTATTCAAGATGGGGTGAGCCTGCCCATCACAACAGGCTCAGCCATCTGCGCAGCTCAGGACTTTTCCAGATTCGCCAGAATGTGCGCATGCACCCGCATGCACACACGCAGGTCCGCCTCGTTTACGCCGGCAAACAGCTCGTGACGCAACTCGGTGGCAATGGTTTCAATTTGATCGATCAGAGGACGGGCGCTGTCGCAGAGCAAGATGCGCTTGGCGCGACGGTCTTCGAGCACCGCCTGGCGTTGCACCAGGCCCTGGCCTTCAAGGCTGTCGAGCAGCCTTGCGAGGGTCGGCCCCTCTACCCCGACGCTCTGGGCCAGCTCACGCTGAGTAGGGGCTTCTTCGAAACGGGCCAGGTGCAACAGCACCAGCCAACGCGCCTGGGACAGGCCCAGCCCCGCCAAACGGCGGTCCAGCTCGGCGCGCCAACCTCGGGACATCTGCGCCAGCTGCATGCCAAAACGGTGTTGATCGGTTAACGGCATAAAAAACTCATGTTTTAGACTGAAAATAAAAAATTTGGCTAATTATTAGTCAGCTAAGCATGAGCCTTGCCCTTAGGCAAGCGCCGCTCAGTACTGATCTGTGACATTGTCGTAATTGACACATTAAATTTCGAATTCTGACTGCAACGCGGCTCGCACGCAGTACAGAACCCCCTCCGGCACACGCCCGGTAAACAACGGTGCGATCTCCGCAACAGCTGGCAATTCGCCTTCGCCGTCAAGGAAAGCGTCTTGGATCTCACCCAGCAAATCTTCCGGTAAATCCAGTGCTTGCTCCAGCGACAATTGTTGCTTGCCGATGGATTCGGCAAGCAAGGTGTAGACGTTTTTTTCCGAGCATTGCAGTTGGCCGGCGATCTGGATCGGGGTCATGCCGGCGCGGGCCAGGCTGATCAATTCGTGGCGAATGTCGGCCACTTCCCTGGGCGCCTCGGCCTGACCACCGAGCACTTCGAGAAAGGCCTGGCCATAGCGCTCCAGCTTGCGCGCGCCCACGCCGCTGACGCGGGCCATTTCCGCCAGGGTGGCGGGTTGCTCGCGCAACATCTCCAGCAAGGTGGAGTCCGGAAAGATAACGTACGGCGGCACACTGTGTTCCTGTGCCAGTTTACGCCGCAGGGCACGCAAGGCTTCCCACTGCTCGCGCTCCTCCCCGCGCACCAGTTGGCTGGCCTGGCTGGTGCTGCTTTTGGCGGTGGTCTGCGGCTTGAGATCGCGGCGCAGTTCCAGGCTCACTTCACCCTTGAGCAGTGGCCGGCAACTGTCGTTAAGGCGCAGCCCGCCGTACCCTTCAAGGTCGATGTCCACCAGGCCGCGAGCCACCATTTGTCGGAACAACGAGCGCCACTCGCCTTCGGCGCGGGCCTTGCCGACGCCGTAAACCGAGAGTTTTTCGTGGCCAAAGCTGCGAACTTTTTCGTTGTCCTTGCCCAGCAACACATCCACTAGATGGCCCACGCCGTAACGCTGACCGGTTCGGTAGATCGCCGACAACCCCTGGCGCGCCGGTTCGGTGGCGTCCCAGGTCTGCACGCCGTCCACGCAGTTGTCGCAATGCCCGCAGGGCTCGGGCATGTCTTCGTCGAAATAGGCCAGCAGCGTCTGACGGCGGCAACGGGTCTCTTCGCACAGCGAGAGCATGGCATCGAGCTTGTGCTGTTCCAGGCGCTTGTGGCGCTCATCGCCTTCGGAGTTCTGCAGCATTTGCTTGAGCATCACCACGTCTTGCAGGCCGTAGACCATCCACGCATCCGCCGGCAGACCATCACGGCCGGCACGTCCGGTTTCCTGGTAATAAGCTTCCAACGACTTGGGCAGGTCCATGTGGGCGACAAAGCGCACGTTGGATTTGTCGATGCCCATACCAAACGCAATGGTCGCCACCATGATCAAGCCTTCCTCGTTGAGGAAACGCTTCTGATGATAGGCGCGCAGATCGTTCGGCAGGCCGGCGTGATAAGGCAAGGCTGGGTAACCCTGTTCACACAGAAACGCGGCCACTTCGTCGACTTTCTTGCGCGACAGGCAATAGACAATGCCCGCATCGCTGCGCCGCTCGGACAGGAACGCCAACAGCTGCTTGCGCGGCTGCTCCTTGGGCACGATGCGGTAAAAAATATTCGGCCGGTCGAAGCTCGACAGGAAGCGCTCGGCGTTCTGCAAATGCAGGCGTTCGACGATTTCTTCGCGGGTACGTTTGTCGGCCGTGGCGGTCAGCGCAATGCGCGGCACGTCGGGAAACAGTTCCGCCAGTTGGCCCAGTTGCAGATATTCGCGCCGGAAATCGTGGCCCCATTGCGAGACGCAGTGCGCCTCATCAATCGCGAACAGGGCAATTTCCAGTCCCTGCAGGAACGCCAGCATGCGCGGCTGCACCAGCCGCTCCGGGGCGAGGTAGAGCATTTTGACTTCACCGCGTTTGATCCGCGCGGCCAGGTCGCGTTGCTGCTCGGCGCTGAGGGTGGAGTTCAGGGAAGCAGCGGCCACGCCGAGTTCCTCAAGGGTTGCCACCTGGTCGTCCATCAAAGCGATCAACGGCGATACCACCACCGCCAACCCGTTGCGCAACAGCGCCGGCACCTGGAAGCACAACGACTTGCCGCCGCCGGTAGGCATCAGCACCAGGGCATCGCCGCCACTGGCCACGCGCTCAATGATCGCACCCTGACGGCCACGAAAACTGTCGTAGCCGAAGATGTCCTTGAGGACGCGTTGAGCCTGCTCGAGCATGTAGAACTCCAAAAAAGTGCCGAAACCCTCCGTATAGGCTGGCCGAAAAAAAACGCGGCCTCGGAAAATAATCCGTAAGCGAAGTTTTCTCGGGCGGGCTCCTGGCCGGTAGGGGCATCACAAAACGCGGCAGTATACCCGAGCGTCATCCGGCAAAGGGCGCCACTGACGAATTGCAGCCCGTCTTTAAAACCGGGCAAATGTGCATGGCGGCTGGCCTGTGGACGCAAGAACGCCTAGAATTCAGCATCGTTTATCCCCAAGGTAGTCCTTCATGTCCTTCGCTGAGCAACTAACCCGCCTGCAAGCCTTCCTCGACGCCGATGAGCTGCATGAGGAGGCGCTGGACTATGTGGCCGCCCACGGCTACCTGACCGCACTGTCCATCTGCTCCGAGGTCGTGCCCGACCGCGAATGGATCGACGCGCTGTTCGCCGAAGAACCCCACTACGCCGACGCCGCCCAGCGCGAAGAAATCGAGTCCACCCTGGTGGCCCTCAAGGCCCATATCGGTCGCCAACTGGCATCCGACGAGGAATTCGAGCTGCCGTGCGAGCTGGACTTGGGCGATGACCCGGACGACTCCGACCTGCGCGGCTGGTGCATCGGCTTTATGGAAGGCGTGTTCCTGCGTGAAGCGGCCTGGTTCGAAACCGCCGAGGAAGAGGTCAGCGAGATGCTGCTGCCGATCATGGTCGGTTCGGGCCTGTTCGAAGAAGAAGCGGAATTTTCCGACATCGCTTCCGACGCCAACCTGATGGACGACATGATCGTACAAATCCCGGAAGCCCTGACCGCCCTGTACCTGCTGTGCAACGCCCCTGATGAAAAACCGGCGATCCTCAAGCCACGTCACCACTGAGTCGCTCGCCCGTGACACCCATGGGCAAGCGTTCGCCGCTCCTGCGCTACGCACTGCTGGCCATCGGCTGGCTGAGCGTGGCCCTGGGCGTGATCGGTATTTTCCTACCGGTGCTGCCCACCACCCCCTTCCTCTTGCTCGCCGCCGCCTGCTTCGCGCGAAGCTCCCCGCGGTTCTACCAGTGGCTGGTGGAACACCCGCGCCTGGGCCCATGGATTCGTGACTATCTGGATGGCAATGGCATCCCGCTCAAGGGCAAGGTCTACGCCATCGGCCTGATGTGGCTGAGCATCGGTATTTCCTGCTATCTGGTGCCACTACCTTGGGCACGTGGGTTCATGCTGACCAGCGCCGTGCTGGTGACTGTCTATATCCTGCGCCAGAAAACCCTGCCGCCACGCTGAACGCCGTGTGCGACATAAGATCCCACACGACCTTGGTCGACACTGACTAACCCCGGGCATCGTGCGAGACTGTCCCACCGGGCCTGGAATGCCTGGGTGTTCTTTTGTTCGGAGTTCCCATGACGCTGTCCAGTGGGCTGATCGCCACCGTCGCCCTGGCCTATATGGCCATTATGTTTGCCATCGCTTTCTACGGCGACCGTCGCCATGCGCCACTGCCGCCGCGCATGCGTGCCTGGGTGTACAGCCTGTCGCTGGCAGTTTACTGCACCAGTTGGACCTTCTTCGGCGCTGTCGGCCAGGCTGCCGAACAGTTGTGGGCATTTATACCGATCTACCTGGGACCAGTGCTATTGCTGGTACTGGCACCTTGGGTCCTGCAAAAGATGGTGCTGATCAGCAAGCAGGAAAACATCACTTCCATCGCTGACTTTATCGCCGCGCGGTATGGCAAATCCCAGTCCCTGGCGGTGGTGGTGGCGTTGATCTGCCTGGTGGGCGTGCTGCCGTATATCGCCCTGCAGCTCAAAGGCATTGTGCTGGGGGTCAACCTGTTGATCGGCGCCGGGGCCGACACCACCGGCACGCGCGCTCAGGACACCGCGCTGATCGTGTCGCTGGTACTGGCGTTGTTCACCATCGTGTTTGGTACGCGCAACCTCGATGCCACCGAACACCATCGCGGCATGGTGTTGGCCATTGCCTTTGAGTCCCTGGTCAAGCTGTTCGCTTTTCTCGCGGTGGGTGCGTTCGTGACCTACGGCCTGTACGACGGTTTCGGCGACCTGCTCGACCAAGCGATGCTCACCCCTCGCCTGGAGGAATACTGGCAAGAGACCGTTAACTGGCCATCCATGGTAGTGCAGACCGGGGTGGCCATGATGGCGATCATCTGCCTGCCCCGGCAGTTTCATGTGACCGTGGTGGAAAATATCGAGCCTCAGGACCTGCGCCTGGCCAAGTGGGTGTTTCCGGCCTATCTGGTGCTGGCCGCGCTGTTCGTGATCCCTATCGCCCTCGGCGGCAAGATGCTGCTGCCGGCCTCGGTACTGCCGGACTCTTACGTGATCAGCCTGCCCATGGCCGAAGCCCATCCAGCGCTGGCGGTACTGGCGTTTATCGGTGGCGCGTCGGCGGCTACCGGCATGGTGATCGTGGCGAGCATCGCGTTATCCACCATGGTGTCCAACGACATGTTGCTGCCATGGCTGTTGCGCCGCTCCAGCGCCGAGCGGCCGTTCGAGGTGTTCCGCCACTGGATGCTGTCGGTGCGTCGGGTGAGCATCGTGATCATCCTGTTGCTGGCGTACGTCAGTTACCGCCTGCTGGGCTCCACGGCGAGCCTGGCGACCATCGGCCAGATCGCCTTCGCCGCCGTGACCCAATTGGCGCCGGCGATGCTCGGCGCGCTGTATTGGAAGCAGGCAAACCGGCGCGGAGTGTTTGCCGGTCTCGCCGCAGGCACGTTCCTGTGGTTCTACACCTTGGTCCTACCGGTTACCGCGAAAAGTCTGGGATGGTCGCTAAGCCTGTTCCCAGGGCTGACGTGGATGCATTCCCACCCGCTGGGGCTGTCCGTGACTTCGCTGACCCTGGGCACGGTGTTCTCCCTGGCGGGCAACTTCACGCTGTTCGTGTGGGTGTCGATGCTGTCGCGCACAAGGGTGTCCGAGCACTGGCAAGCCGGGCGCTTTATCGGCCAGGAAATCAGCCAACGCGCCACCGCCCGTTCGATGCTGTCGGTGCAGATCAGCGACCTGCTCAGCCTGGCCGCGCGTTTTGTGGGTGAAGAGCGCGCGCAGCAAAGCTTTATCCGTTTTGCCTATCGCCAGGGCAAAGGCTTCAACCCCAACCAGAATGCCGACAACGACTGGATCGCCCACACCGAACGCCTGCTGGCCGGCGTGCTCGGCGCTTCTTCGACGCGCGCGGTGGTAAAAGCCGCGATTGAAGGTCGGGACATGCAACTGGAGGACGTAGTACGCATCGCCGACGAAGCCTCGGAAGTGCTGCAGTTCAACCGCGCCCTGCTGCAAGGCGCCATCGAGAACATCACCCAGGGCATCAGCGTGGTGGACCAGTCTCTGAAACTGGTGGCCTGGAACCGGCGTTATCTGGAGTTGTTCAATTACCCGGAGGGGCTGATCAGCGTTGGCCGGCCGATTGCCGACATCATCCGGTACAACGCCGAGCGTGGCCTGTGCGGGCCGGGCGAAGCCGAGGTGCATGTGGCGCGGCGTCTGCACTGGATGCGCCAGGGCCGTGCGCACACGTCCGAGCGCTTGTTTCCCAATGGCCGCGTGATCGAACTGATCGGCAACCCGATGCCTGGCGGTGGCTTTGTCATGAGCTTCACTGACATCACCGCGTTCCGTGAAGCCGAACAGGCCCTGACCGAGGCCAACGAGGGCCTGGAACAACGGGTTACCGAACGCACCCATGAACTGTCGCAGCTTAACCTGGCCCTCACCGACGCCAAGAGCGTGGCCGAAACCGCCAGCCAGTCGAAAACCCGCTTTCTGGCGGCGGTCAGCCATGACTTGATGCAGCCGTTGAACGCCGCGCGCCTGTTCTCCGCCGCCCTCTCCCACCAAAGCGACGGACTCTCCGACGAGGCACGGCAATTGGTGCAGCATCTGGACAGTTCGCTGCGCTCGGCCGAAGACCTGATCAGCGATCTGCTGGACATTTCTCGCCTGGAAAACGGCAAGATCAATCCGCAACGCCAGCCGTTCGCTCTCAACGAACTGTTCGACACCCTGGGCGCCGAATTCAAGGCCCTGGCCCAGGAGCAAGGCTTGCGCTTCCGCCTGCGCGGCAGCCGTTTACGGGTGGACAGCGACATCAAGTTGCTAAGGCGCATCTTGCAGAATTTTCTCACCAATGCCTTCCGTTATGCCGACGGCCCGGTGCTGCTCGGCGTAAGGCGTCGCGGGGGCGAACTCTGCCTGGAAGTGTGGGACCGCGGCCCCGGTATCCCGCCGGATAAGCAAAAGGTGATCTTCGAAGAGTTCAAACGCCTGGACAGCCACCAGACCCGCGCGGAAAAGGGCCTGGGCCTGGGCTTGGCGATTGCCGACGGCCTATGCCGCGTGCTGGGTCACCGCCTGAGTGTGCGCTCATGGCCCGGCAAGGGCAGCGTGTTCAGCGTGAGTGTGCCGCTGGCGCGCAACCAGGCCAGCCCGCTACCCAAGCCAGCACAGGAAAACGGCTTGCCCCTCAGTGGCGCACAGGTGCTGTGCGTGGATAACGAAGAGAGCATCCTGATCGGCATGCGCAGCCTATTAACCCGTTGGGGCTGCGAAGTGTGGACGGCCAGGGATCAAGCTGAATGCGCGGCGCTGCTGGCCGAGGGGGTACGCCCACAACTGGCGCTGGTGGATTACCACTTGGACCATGGCGAAACCGGCACGGAATTGATGGGCTGGCTGCGCACGCAGTTGGCCGAACCGATTCCCGGCGTAGTCATCAGCGCCGACGGGCGCCCGGAGAGCGTGGCCGAAGTGCATGCGGCGGGCTTGGATTATTTGGCCAAACCCGTCAAGCCGGCGGCGTTGCGGGCGCTGTTGAGTCGGCATCTGCCGTTGTAGGGCAAGTGTGTGCGGGGCGATTATTCAGGCAGATGCGCCACGCCGTCCGCATCGGTCATCGCCCGCTCCAACAGATCCGCCGGCAGGCTTTTGCTGGCACGCGCCCCGAGCAATCTGAGCTGCTCGGTGCGGCTGACCAGGTTGCCGCGTCCATCTGTCAGCTTGTTTCGCGCGGCGCTGTAAGCTTTATCCAATTGCTGTAGACGGTTGCCCACTTCATCCAGGTCTTGGATAAACAGCACGAACTTGTCGTACAGCCAGCCAGCACGTTCGGCGATTTCACGGGCGTTCTGGCTTTGGCGCTCCTGCTTCCACAGGCTGTCGATCACCCGCAGCGTGGCCAATAACGTGGTGGGGCTGACGATGACGATATGCCGGTCAAAGGCCTCCTGAAACAGGTTCGGCTCAGCCTGCAGCGCGGCGGAAAAAGCCGCTTCGATCGGCACGAACAACAACACGAAATCCAGACTGTGCAGACCTTCCAGGCGCTTGTAGTCTTTGCTGGCCAAGCCTTTGACGTGATTGCGCAGGGACAGCACATGCTGTTTCAACGCCGCCTGGCCGATCACCTGATCTTCGGCCGCGACGAACTGCTGGTACGCGGTCAGGCTGACCTTGGAATCCACCACCACTTGCTTATCACCGGGCAGCATGATCAGCACATCCGGCTGGAAGCGCTCGCCGTCCGGGCCTTTGAGGCTGACCTGGGTCTGGTACTCGCGGCCTTTCTCCAGGCCCGCGTGCTCCAGCACCCGCTCAAGAATCAGTTCGCCCCAGTTGCCCTGGGTTTTCTGGCCCTTCAGCGCACGGGTCAGGTTGGTGGCTTCGTCCGATAGACGTAGGTTCAGTTGCTGCAGGCGTTCAAGCTCCTTGGCCAGAGAGAAACGCTCGCGCGCTTCGTTCTGATAGCTTTCTTCCACACGTTTTTCGAAGGACTGAATGCGCTCTTTCAGCGGATCGAGCAACTGGCCCAGGCGTTCCTGGCTGGTCTCGGCGAAACGCTGTTCACGCTCATCGAAGATCTTGCCGGCCAACTCGGCGAACTGCGCACGCAACTCATCGCGAGAGCCCTGCAAATCGGCCAAGCGTTGCTGATGGCTGTCCTGTTGCTCGCGCAGTTCAGCGCTCAGCGCGGCCGCCAACGCATCGAGACGACGCAATTCGGCCTCCTTGGCGCTGCGGTCGAGGTTCCAGGCGTGGGCGGCATCGCGGGCATTGTCGCGGTCGATCTGCAACAGTTCGACTTCGCGGCGCAGTGCCGCCAGGTCGGCCTGCTTGGCGGTGTTGGCTTGGCTCAGGTCGCTGATTTCATCGCGACTGGCATCCAGTTGCGCGGCGAGACCTTCCTGGGCCAACTGCGCGTTGGCCAAGCGTTCTTCGAGCACTTCCCAGCCGGCCATACGCGCGCTCAGTCGCCGCTGAAGCTGCCAGCACACTGCCAACAGCGGCACCGCGGCGCCTGCAAGGCCAAGGGCAATACTGGTCCAGTCAAAAGCCATCGCCATGTCTGCCATCACCGAAAAAGAGCAAGGTTAACCAAGCACAGGGTCAGAGGACAGCTCAGTCTTCGACCTGGCGCAATTCGCGCTGGGCCCGCACGTCGCCGGCACGGGCCGCCTGGCGCAGCAGATCATGGCCGATGCGACGGTCGCGGGCACTGCCGCACTCGCGGCACATCAATTGACCCAGACGGCTCTGAGCAGCGACTACACCTTCCCGGGCAGGCTGCTTGAGCAAGCGCCCGGCGAAATGTTTGACATTGGCGCTGTGCCCCAGGCGTGGGCTGTCGAGCAGCCACAGCGCGACTTTCAAGGAAAAACGCTTGGGTGCGGTAACAGTTTGGAGGGTATCGGTAACAGCAGGTGATACTGAGCGAAACTTCATAAAGCACTGTGGGACAGAACGGAAGGCGCGCCACTCTACTCTTTTTTTCGCACAGGTAAAGCTGAAAAAACCGTGCACGCCCGTGCTAGAGCAAGCGCTTGGGACAATCCACAGAAGCTGTGGATAACTCAGTGGACAACCCGCCCTCAACTGGCGCAAAGCCCCATGGAACGGGGCTCGCAGTCAAACTGACGATTTTTTCACCAATAAAAAAAAGCCAGATTTTTCATTGACTTAAATTTCCATTGCAGGCAAATGGCGGCTTTTGGCAGAAGTTGACAGCTTGGTTACACATGCCGCAACTAATGTGCACAAGTACCCAGGTGCCGGTTATATCGCCGCGACTTTTTAAGCGACAAGCGTCAGAAATGTTACCGTCCTATCCCATTAAGGACTTTTCAAATCTTCCCAGGCTGTCCACACTGCCGGACCTGCAATGCAACGCTGGGTGGGTCGATGAAGGGAATGCTGTTGTTCGCTGTGTTGTTACTGGCCATCTGCGCCATCTCCCTGGGCATCAATGCCGCCTTACCTTCTCCAGACGGAGCCTTGTTTGCCATCGCCATTCTGCTGTCAGCCACGTTCACTGCGGTTAGTTTGTGCATTGAGCTGGGGGAAGGACGCATCAACGACATGAGCGACCTGGTTACGGTGGTAGAAACCGGCCAATCCTTGCGTCTGACCCTGGCCGCCTACGCGTTGGGCTGCTCCTTGGCGGCGGCCGCCACGGTGCTGGTCTATCGCGGCCTGCTTGGAGGCTGACTGATTTTTTTGGCGAACACACTTCCCTTACCTGTTTCAATCCGTTACTATCCGCGGCGTTAGTACCAAGCTGAAAGTCAATTCTGGTCGAACAAATCCCCTGAAAACACGGGATCGACCACCTCGATGGTTTCCAGGTATCACTTGCGACGACACCGCCTTTGAACAAGCAAAGGGTGCCGCGAAGTCTCAATACTCTGACCGAACCAACCTGCAAATTGATCAGGATCTTCACCCCGGGCCCAGAACCTTTGCCCTTGTCGTGTTGCCTGCCCTCCTAAGTACCTACCTGCCAGCCCAAGCGCGCCTTATTGAATAGCGCTTCAAACTGGCTGCTTTGTTCCAGTCGGGTTCTTCGTTTGATCAATGGTGATCAACGTCACTGGAACGTTTTAACGTTGCACGGTTCTTAACCGTGTCATTTGTAGGAACACCAATAATATGTCCACTCAAATCCATACTCAGGATGCCATTCGCACCCTTACCAACGCTTTTGCTCCAATGAACTGCCTAATCATGGCCGCTCGCAAAGGCTGCTTCAGCTTCACCCTGGTCAACGAACATGGCATCGCCCGTCATAGCGAACGCCTGTACCCCGATCAATACTCCAGCGCAGAACCGCTGCAGGCCGTGATCGAGCGTACCCGCCAGGCACTGGTTGCCTGATCGACCCGAGTCGCTGAAACACAAAAAACCCTGTTTAACCCACAGGGTTTTTTATTGCCCGAAATAAATGTTCTACCGATTTCGGTTAAGTTCAATTAGATATAAACGATATAACTAAATGAATAAGATGTTTTAAAAACAGGCCTTTACATCACGAATATGACACTACACTTCAACTCAAGCGGCATGATCCGCTTCCGGCGAGCCTGAGATCCGATCCACCGCTGCCAAGCCCTACTGTCTCAGGCCTCGCCTACCCCTTTTATGGATTGAGACGTTTATGGGTATCGCTGCCAGCGATTTGTGTCGATATGTGATCCGGCCGACCTTGATGTATCTCGGCCGTCACGACCCGAACGCGGAGTCCCTGCTGCTGGGTATCGCTGCCAGCCAATCCGAATTGGGCTCGGCGCTGCATGATCGGCGTGGTCACGGCCTGTACAGCATTACCGAGCCGTGCCATCGCGCCCTGTGGGACACCTATTTGGCGCTGGACCCGGACCGGGCCAGCCTGGTGCGCGGCTTGGCCAGCCAGCACGCGTTTCTCAGCGCTCCTCAGCTTGAACTCACCGTCAACCTGCGTTACGCCACTGCCATCGCTTGGCTTCTGGTGGAACAACATGCCGCCGCCCTGCCACCGCCCGGCGATGTTTTAGGCATGGCGCGCATCTGGAAAGAAATATTTCATCCTCAAGGGAGACTGCGAGATTTCACCCAAGCCTGGCAAACCTGTGTTTCGCCCAAGAAACACATGGCCTGTTGACCGGGCAATTTGCAAGATTCGGCAAAAAACGCGAATTTTGGTCGGATTGTCCTACAAAACCGCTCTATCTCCAGCATTACAGCCTGTAGCGCGTTGTGTAATTTATTGATACTTTCCGCAGCGGTGATCACCACGGAGTTCTAATAATGAAAAAAGTAATGCTCAAGACCACACTTAGCCTCGCCGTTGCCATGGCCTCCTCCCAACTGTTCGCAAGCGGTTTCGCACTCAACGAACAGAGTGTCAGCGGGATGGGTACGGGTTTCGCAGGTCGCTCGTCCACTGCCGATGATGCAAGCACTGTTTACGGCAACCCTGCCGGTATGGCTCGCCTGAATGGCCAGCAAATCACTGGCGGCGTAGCAGCCATTGATGCCTCCACCGATATCAGCGACGTCAGCGGCCGCTCTCGCGGCAGCAACAAAGGCGATATGGTGCCTTTCACTGCCGTGCCTTTCGGTTTCTACACCAATAAACTCAACGATCAGTGGGCTGTCGGTTTTGGCGTGTACGCACCGTTTGGCCTGGTGACCGACTACGAGAAAGGCTTCCAGGGCCGTAGCTTCGGCAGCAACAGCGAAGTGAAAGTCATCACTTTCCAGCCGACCGTCAGCTACGCCTTCAATGATCGCGTTTCGGTCGGTTTCGGCCCGACCATCAACCGCATCGCCGGTACCCTGGAATCGGACCTGTCGTTCAACCCAGCGGCGCCAGACACCAACATCAAGATCAAAGGTGATGACACCGCGCTGGGCTTCAACGTCGGCGTACTGGTACAAGCCACCGACACCACTCGCGTGGGCCTGACCTACCACTCCAAAGTCAGCTACAAGCTGGACGGCCACACTGAGGTGAGCGCACCCGCCGCTACTTCGGGCCTGTTGCGTAGCAACCGCTACGACGCGTCCCTGAAGATCGACACCCCTGAGTCCTACGACCTGTCGGTGACTCAGGACCTGACCGACGCCTGGAAACTTTATGCCGGTGCCACCTGGACCCGCTGGAGCCGCCTGAAAGACATCACAGTCAAGAACGAAGGCGTCGTGGGTGGCGCAACGGGCGGCGCGCTGGCTCCCGCGCTGGTCGGCACCATCAAGGAAGAACAGAACTGGCACGATACCTGGGCCTACGCCCTGGGCACGTCGTATCAGTTGACCAAGCAGGTGGTACTGCGTACCGGCTTGACGTTCGACCAGTCGCCGACCAACAACACTGACCGTTCGCCGCGTATTCCTACCGGTGATCGCACCATCTTCAGCCTGGGCCTGGGTTACGAGGTCATGCCAAACATGACGGTCGACGTGGCCTACTCCTACCTGAAGGAAGAAGACGTCAAGATTGCGCGCTCCAACCAATTGGCCAGCTACAACGCCAAGTACGAAAACAGCGCCAATGGTTTCGGCCTGGGCATGACCTATCGCTTCTGATTTCACCGAGGCGTAAAAAAGCCCCGCTCTCCTGCAAAGGAGGCGGGGCTTTTCAATGGGTGTCGATCAGGGTTTGGAGGCCAGCGCCTGCTCCACCGCCTCGATCAGATCCGGACTGTCCGGCTTGGTCAGGCTGGAAAAATCGGCAATTACGTTGCCCTGGCGGTCAACCACGTACTTGTAGAAATTCCATTTCGGCGCATTGCTCTGCTGCGCCAGCACTTTGAACAAATGCACCGCGTCCGGGCCTTTGACCTTCTGCGGCTCGGTCATGGTGAAGGTCACGCCGTAGTTGACGTAGCAGACCTTAGCTGTCTCTTCGCCGGTCTTGGCTTCCTGCTTGAAATCATCGGAGGGCACGCCGATCACTTCCAAGCCCTGATCCTTGTAGCGTTGGTACAGCGCCTCAAGACCTTTGAACTGCGGGGCGAAACCACAGAAGCTCGCGGTATTGACGATTACCAGTGGCTTGCCGGCAAAGCGCTGGCACAGATCGATGGACTCCTTGGCGCGCAACTTCGGCAATTGCCCCTCCAGCAAGGGTGGGCAGTCGGCGGCCATCGCCACACCGCCAAAGGCCGCCATCAGCACGGGTACTGCAAGCCAGCGCATCTGCATGGGGAAATATCCTTTTAAGAATTCAGGGATCGAACTTAACAGATCGACATGCCCAGTTGCATCAACGCCAGACCGCCGCGCTGCCAACCCCACCAGGCCAGCGCCAGCAGCAGCGCCGTGGCTGCTGCGCCGCCGAGCCAATACCAGGTCGAACTCATGCCACCTCCATCTGCGCCTGCAAACGCGCCACCGGCCGCTCGCGCACCGGCCAGTTCAAGGCTGCGGCGAGCAGGCTCAATAGAATTGCCATCTGCCAGATCAAATCGTAGTTGCCGGTTCGATCATAGACCACCCCGCCCAGCCAGCCGCCGAGGAATGAACCGAGTTGGTGGAACAGAAACACGATGCCTCCGAGCATGGACAGGTTTCGTACACCAAACAGCGTCGCGACGGTGCCGTTGGTCAGCGGCACGGTGGACAGCCACAAGAAGCCCATGGCCATACCGAACAGGTACGCCGACATCTCTGTGACCGGCGCCCACAGAAACAGCACGATCACCACCGCCCGCAGCAGGTACAAAGCCGTCAGCAGGCGCGGCTTGGACATGCGCCCGCCAAGCCAACCGGCGGTATAGGTGCCGAAAATATTGAACAGACCAATCAGCGCCAGCACCGTGGTGCCGACGGTCGCCGGCAGATGCTGGTCCACCAGATAGGCCGGCAGGTGCACGCCGATAAATACCACTTGGAAACCGCACACAAAAAACCCAAAGGCCAGCAACCAGAACCCGGAGTGAGCGCAGGCTTCCTTGAGCGCTTCACCCAGGGTCTGCTGGCCGGCCATGACCGGCAGCGGCCGATCCTTGAGCATGCTGACCAGCGGCAGAATCAACGCCACCATCAAGCCCAGCGCCAACAATGCGGCGGACCAGCCCAGCCAACCGATCAGGCCCAAGGTGCCCGGAACCATGGCGAACTGGCCGAACGACCCGGCAGCGCTGGCGATGCCCATGGCCATGCTGCGTTTTTCCGGAGCCACGGCGCGGCCCACCACCCCCAGGATCACCGAGAATGAAGTGCCCGACAGGCCCATTCCGATCAGCAAGCCCGCGCTTAACGACAGCGACCACGCTGAATCGGACATGCCCATCAGCACCAGGCCCGCCGCGTATAAAACACCGCCGACAAACACCGCTTTGGTGGCGCCGAAGCGGTCCGCCAACGCGCCGGTGAACGGCTGCGCCAGGCCCCAGATCAGGTTCTGCAAGGCGATGGCAAAGGCGAAGGTTTCACGGCCCCAGCCGAATTCGGTACTCATCGGCGCGAGAAACAGGCCGAACCCGTGCCGCACACCCAACGATAACGCCAGGATCAGCGCACTCCCCAAAAGAACCCAGCCACTGGTGCGCCACATCGAGGTCATTTCTTATTCTCCGTTCGCGGGTATATACCCGCTTATCATCGAACGAACCCGCGTTCAGGCGAGTTCATCCAGCAAGGCCAACAGGGTTTCACGTTTTTGCGCGCCCAATTTATCGATCAGTTTCCGCTGTGCCGCTTCCCAGGCCGGCAACGCGGCGGCCAGGCGTGCTTCACCGGTTGCGGTGAGCTGCACCAGGCGATTGCGCAAATCATCGCCTTCCACCAGTTTGACCAGCCCTTCACCTTCCAGCACCCGCAGGTTGCGGCCCAGGGTACTGCGATCCAGCCCCATCGCATCGGCCAGGCTGGAAATACTCGGTTGATCCAGGCGTTGCAGGTTGCTCAACAAAGAATACTGGGCAACGTTGATCCCGAAGCCGTCGAGGGCGCCGTCGTAATGCCTGCTGACGCCACGGGCGGCACGTCGCAGGTTGGTGCATAAACATTGGGAGGCAAGCATGGAACGTGTATATACCCGCGATTGAGCAAATGCAAGAAAGTGTTACAGCGCCAAGCCGACCAATACCACGACTTCCAGCAGCTCCAGCAGCGCACCGGCGGTGTCGCCGGTGGTGCCGCCGAGGCGATTGATCATCAATTGGCGCAGGCCTACAAAGGCGATAGCCGCCAGCAGCACCGCAACCCCGCCGCCGAACCCACCGATTAGCAGGCACGCCAGACCGCTGAGGATCAGCACCTGCTGCCCCACAGCCCTTGGTAAATGCTCCGACAATGCCTGACCCAAGCCGCCGGCACGCACATAACGCGTACTCAGGAACAACGCGAGCATCGACGCCCGGCCGATCAACGGCGCGAGGATCAATGCCGCCGTGTTGTGCTGTTCGATCAAGGCAACCAACGCGCTGAATTTGAGCAGCAACACCAGGCCCAACGTCACCACGGCAATCGGCCCACTGCGCGGATCTTTCATGATAGTGAGGGTGCGTTCGCGATCACCGAAGCCACCCAGCCAGGCGTCAGCGCTGTCCGCCAGACCGTCCAGGTGCAAGCCGCCGCTGAGCAAGACCCAGGCCGTCAGCAGCAGCGCCGCGTGCAGCAGCAACGGCGCGCCCGTCAATGCGATACTCAGCCCCCACAACAGCACACCGAACACCCCACCGACCGCCGGGTAAAACAGCAACGAGCGTCCCATTTCCTGCGGCTGCGGCATGCCTGGCAGGCGAATCGGCAGGCTGCTCAGAAATTGCAAGGCGATCCAGAACGGCAACATCGTCAGCTTCCTTCCCACAACGCGCCATCGGCGGCGACACGCAGGCTGAACAACCCACCGTGGCCGACTTCGACATTCAATAAGTGCTCACGAGGCAACCCCCTCGCGCGGGCCAGCAACAGACGCATCACCCCGCCATGACTTATCAACAGGACGCGCTCACCGGCATACGCCTGATGCAGGCGTGCGACAGCACCTAGAACCCGCTGGGAAAAATCCTCAACCGGCTCGCCCTCGGGCGGCGTGAAGCGGTAGGGATCGGCCCAGAAGCGTCCCAACCCCTCGGCATCGGTTTGCATCAGCGCCGCTGCGCTCTGCCCTTCCCACGCACCGAAGTGCAATTCCTGCAAATCTTTTTCCAGACTCACCGGCACATTGAGCCGGGCCCCCAGCTCGTCGGCAAACCGCGCGCAGCGTTGCAGGGGCGAACTGATCAGCCGGTCCCACGGGCCTTGTTGCGCCACGGCGGCGCGCATCTGCGCCCAACCGTTGGCGGTAAGCGCGTCGTCCAGGCTGCCGCGTAGACCGCCGCCCAGCTCGGTTTCACCGTGGCGCAGCAGGTCCAGGTGCAAGGTCATGCCGGGCGATCTGCCACGGCGGCTTCGGCGAAGGTCGCCATCTGCCCGTGCAGCGCACAGGCCAAGCGCAGCAACGGCACCGCCAGCGCCGCGCCGCTGCCTTCGCCCAGGCGCAGGCCCATGTCCAGCAACGGTTGCGCGTCCAGGTGTTGCAGCACATGACGGTGGCCCGGCTCGGCGCCGCGATGGCCAAACAGCAGCCACGGGCGACTGGCCGGATTCAAACGCGTGGCCACCAATGCGGCGACGCTGCAGATAAACCCGTCCACCAGCACCACGATGCCGGCCTGGGCGCAGGCGAGGTAGGCGCCCACCAACGCGGCGATTTCAAAGCCGCCCAGGTTGAACAGCGTCTGCAACACATCGCCGCGCTCGGCAGCATGCCGTGCCAATGCACGCTCAATCACCGCCACCTTGTGACTGACGCCCTGGGCATTCAAGCCGGTGCCAGGACCTGTGAGGTCGCTGACTCGGCAATCGAGCA
Organism: Pseudomonas rhodesiae; assembly: GCF_007858255.1. Taxonomy (GTDB): domain Bacteria; phylum Pseudomonadota; class Gammaproteobacteria; order Pseudomonadales; family Pseudomonadaceae; genus Aquipseudomonas; species Aquipseudomonas rhodesiae. The sequence continues at coordinate 230,318 of NZ_VFEU01000004.1, forward strand.
AGGCACAAGCCAGCGCGCTCGCCGCCGTGGTGTTGCCGATGCCCATTTCGCCGCCGATGAACAGCTGCGTGCCATGTTCCAATGCGCGCTGTGCGCTGTCACGTCCGGCCTGCAACGCCAACCGCCCCTGAGCGACGCTCATCGCCGGGCCGTCGACGAAATTGGCCGTACCCGCGCCGATATTCAGGTGACGCACACCCGGCAGGTCCAGGGTCGGTGTCACCGTGCCCAGGTCGACCACTTCCAGACGCGCCTCCAATTGCCGGGCAAGCACGCTGATGGCGGCCCCGCCACTGACAAAGTTGTGCAGCATCTGCCCGGTCACCGCCTGGGGAAACGCCGACACCCCTTCAGCCACCACGCCGTGATCGCCGGCAAAGATCGCGATCCACAGCTGATCCACCGCAGGCTTGACCCGCCCCTGCAAGCCGGCCAGTTGCACCGCCAACGCTTCCAGCTGGCCGAGGGAGCCGGCGGGTTTGGTCAATTGCTGCTGGCGTGCCAAGGCGTTTTCGTACGCCTCGGTGTCGACAGGCTTACAGGGGTTGAGCCACCAGGTGTCAGTCATAACGCAGTACCTTTCAATGTCAGGGGCAGTCCGGCGACCGTCAGCACCACGCGCTGACACCGCTCGGCCAAGGCTTGATGCAGCCAACCGGCTTCATCCACGTAGCGGCGAGTCAATTCGCCCAGCGGCACGACACCCAGACCGGTCTCGTTGCTGACAAAAATAATCTCCCCCGGCAGCGTGGCCAGGGTCTCCAGCAACTGGTCGCGCTCCAGCGCCAGGCGCTGCGGATCTTCGAGCATCAGCAGGTTGGTCAGCCACAGGGTCAGGCAATCCACCAGCAGGCAGCGGTCGGCCGCGGCGTGTTCACGCAGCACCCGCGCCAGCTCGATCGGTTCTTCGATCAAGCCCCAGTGCGCCGGTCGACGCTGGCGATGCAAGGCCACCCGTGCGTTCATCTCGCCGTCCTGGGGTTGGCTGGTGGCGACATAAATGACCGGCAACGTCGTGTCCACCGCGAGTGTTTCCGCCAGGCGACTCTTGCCGGAGCGGGCGCCGCCGAGGATCAGTTGGTGCATGGGACCACTCCACACAGGCTGCGCAATAAATCGGTATCCAAATGCTGCTCCACCAGATCCGCCAAACGCTCGATATCGCGCTCGCGCAGGGCGTGATAGTCCACCTCCTGCACATCCGCCAGCCCCGCCCAGCGCAACAGCGCGCTACATGCGGCCGGCGTTTCGAACAGGCCGTGCAGGTAGGTGCCGAGGATCTGCCCGTCGGCACTGCGCGCGCCGTCATGGCGGCCGTCGTCCAGGCGCACGGCTGGGCTCGCCAGAGCCTGGCCGGACGTTACCCCCGCGTGAATTTCATAACCGCTGACCTCGACGTCTTCCAGCAGCAAACGGCCGCGCACATTGCGCAATTGCTTCTCTTCCTCCAGGGTCGTGCTGAAGGCCAGCAGCCCCAGGCCATCGCTGGAACCGGAAGGCCCTTCCAGACCCAGGGGGTCGTGCACCTGCTCGCCGAGCATCTGCAGGCCGCCGCAAATACCCAGCACCTTGCCGCCGTAGCGCAAGTGCCGCGCCACGGCACTGTCCCAGCCATTGGCGCGCAGGTAGGCGAGGTCGCTGCGCACGCTTTTAGAGCCCGGCAGGATAATCAGGTCGGCGGCCGGGATCGCTTGGCCCGGGCCGATAAATTGCAAGTCCACCTGGGGGTGCAGGCGCAGCGGGTCGAAATCCGTATGGTTGCTGATGCGCGGCAGCACCGGCACCACCACCTTGAGGACCTGGGCGGCTTTGTCGATCTGGCGCCGGTCGATGCCGTCCTCGGCCTCCAGATGCAAATCCATCACATAAGGCAGAACCCCCACCACCCGCTTGCCTGTGCGTGCCTCCAGCCAATCCAGGCCTGGCTGCAACAGCGCAATATCGCCGCGAAAGCGGTTGATGATGAAGCCCTTGACCCGCGCCTGCTCGCTGGGCGAGAGCAATTCCAGAGTGCCCACCAAGTGAGCGAACACACCGCCGCGATTGATATCGGCGATCAGCAGCACTGGGCAGTCCACCGCTTCAGCAAAGCCCATGTTGGCGATGTCGTTGGCGCGCAGGTTGATCTCCGCCGGGGATCCCGCCCCTTCGACCATGACCACTGGGTAGGCCGCGCTCAGTCGCGCATGGGAGGCCAGCACGGCCTGCATGGCGATGGCTTTGTAATCGTGATAGGCCACGGCGTTCATGCTGGTCAAGGCGCGGCCATGGATGATCACCTGGGAGCCGGTGTCACTGTTGGGTTTGAGCAGCACCGGGTTCATGTCGGTGTGGGGCGCCAGCCGCGCCGCTTGGGCCTGTACGGCCTGGGCGCGGCCGATCTCGCCGCCTTCGGCAGTCACGGCGCTGTTGAGCGCCATGTTCTGCGGTTTGAACGGTGCAACGGCAACGCCCTGACGAATCAGCCAACGGCACAGCGCGGTTACCAGAGTACTTTTGCCGGCGTCGGAGGTGGTGCCTTGCACCATCAGCGTACTCATGTGGCGTCCTTATAGGCGACCAGGGCTTCGTCGAGGCGCAGCCAATCGGCCTCGGTGTCCGGCAGGCCGAAGCGCAGGCTGCTGTTGTGAACGAACAAGCGCAGCAGGATGCCGCGCTGGGCCATGAACTCATGCATGCGCTCGGCATGCGGCGTGATCAGCCATTGGAACAGCGCGCAGCCGCCTTGCGGCTGGAACCCCCGCTGTTCAAGCAACGCATACAAACGCGCGCCGGCCTCCAGGCAACGCGCACGCTGGCGTGCCTGCCCTTCGGCATCGCGCAGGCAGACTTGGCCCAACACCCGCGTCGGCCCGCTGACTGCCCATGGCCCGACCTGATCGGCGAGCAGCTTGAGCAACTTACGGTCGGCCAGGACAAAACCCAAGCGCACTCCAGCCAGACCGAAAAACTTGCCGAACGAACGCAATACGATCAAGCCGACGAGATGGGCCTGACCCGCCAGGCTCAAATGCGGCGTGACATCCATAAAGGCTTCGTCCACCACCAGCCAGCCGCCCCGCTGGGCCAGGCGCGCGTGCCAGTCCAGCAAGCGTTGGGGGCTCAAGCTCAGGCCGGTGGGGTTGTTGGGGTTGACCACCACCAGCACGTCGAGGCCGTCGAGGAAAAAGTCCACTTCCTGCTCCTGGACCTCGCGCACCACATAACCGGCGCGGCGCCAGGCTTCGGCATGTTCGGCGTAGCACGGCGACACCACGCCGACCTTGCCGGCGCGGCGCAGGCGCGGCAGCAACTGGATCGCCGCCTGGGAGCCAGGCACCGGCAACAGGTGGGGCGCGCCGTAATACTCGCTGGCGGCCTGCTCCAGGCCGTCGTCGGTTTCCGGCAGGCGTGCCCAGGCTCGCAGCGGGATTTCGGGGATCGGCCAAGGCCAGGGCGCGAGGCCGCTGGACAGGTCCAGCCAATTGGCTTCGGCGATCCCGTATTGAATGGATGCCTTACGCAGTCGCCCGCCATGTTCAAGCATAGAATTGCGCCCCCGCACATAGGATCAGCAGCCACAACCATACGCCGCCCTGCACCAGTTGCCAGCCCCGCTCGATGGCGTCCGCATCCGCCGCCGGGCCTTCGCCCAGTGGCGGACGTTGGTGCAGTTCACCGTGATAGATCGCTGCACCGCCCAACTCGACGCCCAAGGCGCCGGCACCGGACGCCATGACCGGGCCGGCGTTGGGGCTGTCCCAAGTCGGGCCCTGGGTGCGCCAGCATTTGAGGGCCAGGCCGGTTTTGCCGAGTACGGCGTAGGTCAACGCCACCAGACGCGCGGGAATGTAGTTGAGTACATCGTCGATTTTTGCCGCCGCCCAGCCGAACCGTTCGAAGCGTTCGTTGCGATAGCCCCACATGGCGTCCAGCGTATTGCTCAGGCGGTACAGCACCACACCGGGCACACCGGCGATCACAAACCAGAACAGCGCGGCAAACACCGCGTCGCTGCCGTTTTCCAGGACCGACTCGGTGGCGGCGCGGGCAACTTCGGTGCGGTCCAGTTCGCTGGTCTGGCGGCTTACCAGATAACTCACGCGTTTGCGCGCCTCATCAAGATCATCCCCGCGCAATGCCTGGGCCACCGGCAACACATGCTCGCCGAGGCTGCGCATACCGAGGGCGCAGTACAGCGCGAGAATCTCCAGCACCCAACCGATATAGGGCGCCCACGATAAAGCGGTGGCCAGCAGCGTCAGCGGCACCACCGCGATAAACCAGGCGGTGACGCCATGGCTGCGCCAGCCGCGCCCGCCACTGTTGAAACGCTGCTCGATGCGCCCGGCGAAATTGCCGAACGCCACCAGCGGATGCCAACGCTTGGGCTCGCCCAGCAGCGCATCCAGCGCCACGGCGGCGACACACAGCAAGGCCACACTCATCGACTCACTCCCCACACATTTTCATACAGCATGTCACTCAGCGGCCGAGGTTCGGCCCAGCCTTCGAGTTGCAACATCGGTGCCGGGTAAAACTCGGCCACCGGGCCCAGGCATAACACCGCCAGCGGCTTGGCACCGGCAGGCAACCCCAACAGGTCGGCCAGGGCCTGGGGTTCGAACAACGAGACCCAGCCCATGCCCAGCCCTTCGACGCGGGCCGCCAGCCACAGGTTCTGGATCGCACAGGACAGCGACGCCATATCCATCTCCGGCAACGTACGGCGCCCGAAAATATGCCGCTCGCGATCATCCATCAGCGCCGCCACCAGGACTTCGGCGCAGTCGTGGATACCTTCGACCTTAAGCTTCATAAACTCGTCAGAGCGCTCGCCCAGCGCCTCGGCGGTGCGCACGCGTTCCTCTTCCACCAGTTGTTGAATCTGCCCACGCAATACGCGGTCGCTGATGCGGATAAAGCGCCACGGCTGCATCAGGCCGACGCTCGGCGCCTGATGCGCAGCCTGGAGCAGGCGCTGCAACACCTCGCAAGCGACGCTGCCGCCGCTGAAGTGGCGCATATCGCGGCGTTCGGCGATGGCGCGGTAGACGGCGTCGCGGTCGGCCTGGGGGAAAGCGTTGTCGGTCATGGCCCTATCGGGGGCAAGCCCCCTCCCACAGTGGAGGGGGTTTCAGCTCGGTCCGGGGCAAACAAGGCGGCGACCGCCGGCGGATTCGATGGGAAATAGAAGTGTACGTAAGAGGCAGTCATCCGCCCCTGTCGGAAGACTGCCTCGGCACCGCGCCCACCGTTAGGGCTTTGGCCACGGGCAATCGGCTGCCACTCGGTACTGGTCAGGGAATGATGGTAGGTATGGCCGCGCAGCACGCCTTCGGGCAATTCGACGCTTTGCAGGGCCAGGGCGGCGAGTTTCTTCTGCATCACCGCATCGCCCTGCAACAGGCCCACCAGTTCGGCACGGTTGCCGTCGACATCGGTGAGCGAGTCCAGCAGGTAGAGCATGCCGCCGCACTCGGCGAGCAACGGTTTGCCGGCCGCGTGATGGGCGCGGATGGCGGCCAGCATCGTAGTGTTTTGCGCCAGGGCCTGGTGATGCAGCTCCGGATAGCCGCCGGGCAGGTAGAGGCTGTCGGCGTCGGGCAGTTCGCGGTCGTGGATCGGTGAGAAGAAGTGCAACTCGGCGCCCATAGCCCGTAGGAGGTCGAGGCTGGCGCCGTAGGTAAACGCGAAGGCTTCGTCGCGGGCCACCGCGATGCGCACACCGGCCAGCAGCGGTTCGGCTTCGACGATCGTCGGCGCGGCGAACGTGACCGGCGGCGGCACCGCCACTTCGCAACTGCTGCCCAAGGCTTGGGCGGCGGCGTCCAGGCGCAGGTCCAGGTCATTCAGCTCACTGGCCTGCACCAGGCCCAGGTGGCGGCTGGGCAACTCGATCCCGGTTTCGCGGGACAGCGCGCCATACCAGCGCAGGCCCTCGGTGAGGCTGCCTTCGAGCAGTTGCGCATGACGCAGCGTACCGACACGGTTGGCCAGCACCCCGGCGAACGGCAGGTCCGGCTGGTAACGCGCCAGGCCCAAGGCCAGGGCACCGAAGGTTTGGGCCATGGCGGTGCCGTCGATCACGCCCAGCACCGGCACGCCGAAATGCCGGGCCAAGTCGGCGCTGGAAGGCGTGCCGTCAAACAGGCCCATTACGCCTTCGATCAGAATCAGATCGGCCTCGCCGGCGGCTTCCCACAGCAGACGGCGACTTTCCTGCTCGCCCACCATCCACATGTCCAGTTGATACACCGGCGCACCGCTGGCGCGCTCGTGGATCATCGGGTCCAGAAAGTCCGGGCCGCATTTGAACACCCGCACCTTGCGTCCCAGGTTGCGATGCAAGCGGGCCAGCGCGGCAGTGACGGTGGTTTTGCCCTGGCCGGACGCCGGTGCGGCGATCAGGACGGCCGGGCAATGACGAGGCTGATTCAAAGTTCGACGCCTTTCTGTGCCTTGATACCGGCCTGGAAAGCGTGCTTGAGCATGCCCATTTCGGTGACGGTGTCGCCCATCTCGATCATTTCGGGCTTGGCGCCACGGCCGGTGACCACCACATGCTGCATCGGTGGGCGGGCTTGCAGGTCGCTGAGCACTTGGTCCAGATCGAGGTAGCCGTGCTTGAGGGCGATATTCAGTTCGTCCAGCACCACCAGGCCGATAGTCGGGTCTTGCAGCATCGCGCGGGACACAGCCCAGGCGGCTTCGGCGGCGGCGATGTCGCGTTGGCGGTCCTGGGTTTCCCAGGTGAAGCCTTCGCCCATGACATGAAAGCGCACTTGTTCGGGGAAGCGCCGGAAGAACAGCTCTTCGCCGGTGCTGTGGCGACCCTTGATGAACTGCACCACACCGCACTGCATCCCGTGGCCCATGGCCCGGGCCAGCATGCCGAAGGCCGAGCTGCTCTTGCCTTTGCCGTTGCCGGTCAGCACCAGCAGCAAACCGCACTGATTGGGGGAATTGGCGATGCGCTCGTCGATCACGGCTTTTTTGCGCAGCATGCGCGCCAGGTGGCGTTCGTCGCGGTCGGGGGAATCGGTCATGGCAGCTCTCCGTTGGGGCTGGACAAAAACGGCGGGCAGGGAAAAACACAATCAGACAGCCAAGCATCGCCCACCGTGATGCTGTTGAATGATCCAGGCCGGTCTCCGGGCTCATAAGTGGACCGCTCCCGGCGGACCAGGAACAGACCGACGCTGCGCCTTCCCGTATCGCTGGGATACAGTGGCCAAAGGCAGCGTCTTGACTCATTTACCGTTGCGGGGGCAGCGCCGGGATCGCGGCCACACTGTGTACAAGTGCGCTCACTCACCGGCTTCCCTGTTTCACTCCGTCGACCCGTGGGTCACAGAGCACCTGAAACAAGCCGCGAAGGTTAGTGGGTTGGGGGTGGAGCGTCAATTAAAGCCGGCCTTGTTCTTGAACCATCGCACCCGCGCCCTCCTCTATCCCTACAGGTATCAAGGAGAACACCATGCATAAAACCAGACTCGCCTTACTGATCATGCTCGCCGGCAGCCTCGCCGCCTGCGGTGAAAGCTCCACGTTGCAGATCAGCGACGGCACGGGGCCATCGCCGCGCTTACCGCAACCGAACAAGACCCTGATCCCCACCGTCAACATCGCCCCGGCCATCGGCTGGCCCGACGGCGCCAAGCCCACGGCAGCACCAGGCTTGCAGGTGAGCGCTTTTGCCGAAGGCCTGGATCACCCGCGCTGGCTGTACGTTTTACCCAATGGCGACGTGCTGGTGGCGGAAACCAACGCGCCGCCCAAGCCGGATGACGCCAAAGGCATTCGTGGTTGGGTAATGGAAAAGGTCATGGACCGCGCCGGCGCCGGCGTACCCAGCCCGAACCGCATCACCCTGTTGCGCGATGCCGACCACGACGGTGTGGCGGAAACCCGCACGGTGTTCCTGGAAAATCTCAACTCGCCGTTCGGCATGACACTGGTGGGCAACGACCTCTATGTCGCCGATTCGGACAAACTGCTGCGCTTTGCCTATCAACCGGGTGCCACTGCAATCAAGACCGCAGGCACCACGGTGGTCGAGCTGCCGGGCGGACCGCTGAACCACCACTGGACCAAAAACGTGATCGCCAGCCCGGACGGCAGCAAGCTGTACGTGAGCGTCGGCTCCAACAGCAACGTCGGTGAAAATGGCCTGGAGGCCGAACAAGGCCGCGCTGCGATCTGGGAAGTGGACCGCGCCAGCGGCCAGCACCGCATCTTCGCCTCAGGCTTGCGCAACCCCAACGGTATGGCCTGGGAACCCCAGAGCGGCAAACTGTGGACCGCAGTGAACGAACGCGACGAGATCGGCAGCGATTTGGTGCCGGATTACATCACGTCGGTCAAAGACGGCGCTTTCTACGGGTGGCCCTTTAGCTACTACGGCCAGCACGTGGATGAACGCGTCACGCCACAGAGTCCGGACCTGGTGGCCAAAGCCATTGCCCCGGACTATGCAGTGGGGCCCCATACCGCTTCACTGGGCCTGACGTTTGCGCAAGGGAGCAAATTGCCAACCGCCTTCAGCAACGGCGCGTTTATCGGCCAGCACGGCTCGTGGAACCGCAAGCCACACAGTGGCTACAAAGTGATCTTCGTACCGTTCGAGGGTGGCCAGCCGAAAGGGCAACCGGTGGATGTACTGACCGGATTCCTCGATCAAGATGAAAAAGCCATGGGCCGGCCGGTGGGCGTGGTGATTGATCAGCAAGGCGATTTGCTGGTGGCCGATGATGTGGGGAACAAGGTGTGGCGGGTGTCGGCCGCTAAATAAACACCGCAAAAACCATGTGGGAGGGAATTGCTCCCTCCCACATTGGATTAAGGATTGCGCGCCAAATGCTCAGCCGGCAACACGCGCTTGGCGCTCAGGTAGGCATTCTGCCAATAGGCTTTGGACAAGGTGTCCAGCTTCACCGTACCGCCGGTTTGCGGTGCGTGTACAAAGCGGCCTTCACCCACGTAGATGCCGGCGTGACTGACTTGAGAGCCGCCGCCGGTGGCGAAGAACAACAGGTCGCCGGTCTGCAGGTTCTGCTCGCTCACATCTTGGGCACGCATCACGATCAGCTCACGGGTGGTGCGCGGCAACGAAATGCCGGCGGCATCGCGGAACACAAACCCGATCAGGCCACTGCAATCAAACCCAGAGTCCGGGGTGTTGCCGCCCCAGCGATAAGGCGTGCCGACCAGGCCGAGCGCGCGAAACAGCACGTCTTCGGCGGCAGGCGAGAAACTTTGCGTGGAATAGTTGAACACCGGCTTGGGCTTGACCGCGACGGGCGCGGGCTGTGGCCGGCTGGCGCAGGCGCTGATAAGCGCGGCGCAGAGGATAAGAATCAGGCGGGCCGAGGTCGACATGTGCAGAACAATCCTGGTCTGGATGCGGCTTTCGCTGCCGAACGCTGAAAACCAGAACGCGCAAGCAAAGCTCGCGCGTACCGATTACAACAATGTCCAGGGATTCTAGCGCTTACACGTCAAACTTCAAGTATCACTTTAACTTTACTTGCTGGCGGTAACGGTAGTCGGAGCCATCGCCAAGGCACGCTTGGCTTCGATGAAGGTTTTGCTCCAGTAGCTGTCGCCCAGATTGTCGACTCGAACACCGCCGCTGCGACGGCTGCTGGAGTGGATAAACTGGTTATCGCCCAAGTAGATACCGGCGTGGCTGACGCGCCCACGGCCACTGGTACTGAAGAAAAGCAGATCGCCGGGCTTGAGGTTGTTGCGCGCGACCAACGGTGCATTAACGTTGATCATTTCGCGCGTCGAACGCGGCAGATTCATGCCGGCCTCTTCACGAAACAGGTAGCCGATAAAGCCGCTGCAATCGAAACCGGCTTCGGAGGTACCGCCGAAACGGTAACGGGTACCGATCAGGGACATGCCGCGCTCAAGAATGCTGTCGGCCAGAACTGGGAGTTGATAAGGCTTGCTGCCGGAGAAGTCGGCCAGCTCTTTTTCGGTCGCCACTTCTTCCTCATAAACAGTGGAAGATTGCGCCGCGACGAATTTTGCCTGGTTTTGAACCTGTGGTTTTTGCTGTTCTGCCACTTGTTGAGGGTGGGACGCGCAACCAAACAACAGGGTAACGAGTGCGAGAGGCACGAGGGGTGCGAAGCGATTTAGCATGGGCACGACCGTGGCTGATAGATTTAGAAGCCGCGACTATGCCCTCTATCACATCGATTTGCAAATTCAATCGTGCCTTTTGTGACTTCCCGATTCGACCCTGACATCTAAGCCGTAATTCCATTTATCGACAAAAATGCGTAGCTCGCCGGGCTCAAACGCAGGTTTTCTGGCGCCTGAAAAGTGTCGAAACATTGAAAATCAACGTGTTACCAGCCCAAAGTCTCTTTGAGAAAAGGGATCGTCAATTTTCTTTGCGCCTGCAAGGAAGCTTGGTCGAGCTGTTCAAGCAGATCGAACAATGCGCTCATGCTGCGAGTGCCACGGGTCAAGATGAAATGCCCCACCTCATCGGTGAGGTGCAGGCCGCGCCGCGAGGCTCGTAACTGAAGGGCGCGCAATTTGTCCTCGTCGGACAAGGGGCGCATCTGGAAGATCAACGCCAGGGTCAGGCGCGATTTAAGGTCCGCCAGCTTGACCGGCAATTCCCGCGGCGAGGTGGAGGCCGCAATCAACAGGCGTCGGCCACTGTCACGCAGGCGGTTGAACAGATGGAACAGCGCTTCTTCCCAGTCAGCCTTGCCGGCGATGGCCTGCAGGTCGTCGAGGCAGACCAGCTCGTATTGCTCAAGGTGGTCGAAAATGCCGACGCCGCGATCCATCAACTCAGTCAACGGCAGGTACACCGCCGGTTCGCCCATCTGTTCGAAGCGCAGGCACGCGGCCTGCAACAGGTGGGTACGCCCCACGCCATGCTTGCCCCACAGATAGATCAGGCTTTCAGTCCACCCGGCGTCGGCTTCGCAGAGCCGCTCGACATAGCCGAGTGCAGCGGCGTTGGCGCCTGGGTAGTAATTGATGAAGGTGGCGTCGTCACGCAGACGCACACCCAAGGGCAGCTGAATCGGTTTCATGCTGACTGAACGGCTCCCATCGAACCGTTAGTGGCCTCTGTGAAAAGTTTGCGAAGTTTATACCCGTGACGTCGGGCGCACAATGCAGCAGACCTCAAGCAAAATCAAAGGTTTGCGTTAACTCGTTGGTTTTACGCGAATTGTTTGACGCCACGCCTGAATAAACAACAAACCCGGCGTTGCGCCGGGCTTGTGACACTGCGATTACAGGTCGGGGTCTTCGACCCCCGTGTAGACATCCGAATCCTTGTACAGATCATGCACATGGCGCACCAGCACCATGATCACTGCAGCCACCGGCAGGGCCAGCAGGATGCCGGTAAAACCGAACAACTCCCCGCCCGCCAGGATCGCAAAGATCACGGCCACCGGGTGCAGACCGATGCGATCCCCCACCAGCAGCGGCGTGAGCACCATGCCTTCCAGCGCCTGGCCGACCATAAACACTGCAACGATACCCAGCATCGGATAAAGATCGCCGCCGAACTGAAACAGCCCCGCCACCAACGCCGCGCCGATCCCGATCACAAACCCCATGTACGGCACGATCGCGGCCAAACCGGCAATCAGCCCGATCAACAGGCCCAGCTCCAGGCCGATGGCCATCAACCCGGCGGCATAGATAACGCCCAAGGCCAGCATCACCAGCAACTGGCCACGCACGAATGCGCCCAGCACTTCATGACACTCTTCGGCCAGGGACACAATGCGCTCTTCGCGGTCACGCGGCAGCAGGCTACGGATCTTGGCCATCATGATGTCCCAGTCGCGCAGCAGGTAAAACGCCACCACCGGGATCAGCACCAAGTTGGTCAACCAACCGATCAGCGCGAGCCCGGAAGCGGTGGCCTGGCTAAGCACCACACCGACGATATCGGTGGTCTGGCCCATGTGCTCACTGATGGCCGCCTTAACTTTGTCGAACTTCCAGAAGCCATCCGACAGCCCCAGTTTGGACTGAGCCCACGGCATCGCCGTGTGCTGCAGCCAGTCGAGCATTTGCGGCGCCAGCTCATACAATCGATACAACTGCTTGACCAGCATCGGCACCAGTACCAGGACCAGAGCCGTGACGATCAAGGTGAACAGCGCGAACACCGTTACCACGCCCAAGGTTCGCGAAAGTCCGGCCTTTTCCAGACGATCCACCACGGGATCGAATAGGTAGGCCAACAGCAACGCGACCAGGAACGGCGTCAGGATCGAATGCAGCAAGAACACAAAAACGCACAGCAGGACAATCCCGCCTAGCCACACCCAACGACGCGTATCCGCCATAAACCACTCCATCTGTTTGCTTCTATCTATATAAGGAAGAACGTTTACCAGCGAAAACGCAGTTGCGCCTGGGGTTCGGGGGCAGCGGCCGGTGGCGTTCCGTCGGTCACCGGCTGGGCTTCAGCCGCTGGAACCTCCTGCAACTTGGCCAGGTTCAACTGGGTACGCAATTGCTCGGCGCTGCCGTTCACGCGATACACAATGCGGTTGCCATCGACCAGCAGCGGTTGACCGCCAAACGGCTCAAGCAGATGCCCAAGCGTTGCGTAGCGCTCCAGATTCATGCCCTGCACTTCCAGCAACTGCTCGGTGCTGACGCCCGGCTTGACCGCAAAACGCGGCGCCAGCTTCTGGCTGACGGCCAACATCACCGCGTCCGCCAGCGCTGCGGTGTCGGCGCCCTCGGCGGTGCCTTGATCAGCCTTGTCGCCCATCCAAAGGCGCCATTTGGCCTGCCACTGATTACCTTCCTGACGCGCATGCACCGCCAGCAACGCGTCGGCGCCGTAGCGTTCGGACGCAGCCCGCAGCGGCGTGGCATCGGCGCTCTCCAGGTTCGGCGCGGTGGCCACCACTTGCTCTTCCAGATCGCCCAATGGCAGACGCAGCGGCAAGCCACGGTGTTGCGCCGCACGGCGCAGCGCTTGGGCGACGGACTGGCCGTCGCCCACCAGGCTGCTGCCCTCGGTGGAATCGTTCAGCCACCAGCCCAGGATCGAGGGCCGATTGCTGCCCCAGATAGACAACCCGGCGTCACGCAATGCGCGATCGGTGCTCACCGGGTCGAAATCCACTTGCAGGCTTTCCGGCGGGCCGGCGTCGTAGCCGTACTGGCTGATGATCTGCTGCGGGTCTTTGCGTACCGCCGCCAGGCCCGGACCTTCGGCGGCCTTGGCATCGCCGGTCAGGCGGATCACCAGGGTCTGCACCGCGCGCTGGGTGGCTTGGTCGCGCTCCTGGGGCGACTGGCTGCTGACCGGTTCAAGTACTTGATAAAGGCCGTTGAGGGTTTCGGCATGACTCGCCAGGCTGACCAACGACAAACAGCCCACAAAAAACACATTACACAGACGCATGAAAGATTCCCGAACGACAGATTTAGCGGCTGGAACAGACCGCGCGAACTCGGTTTCGCCTGGGCTGGGACCACGGCGACCGGTAAAACATTCACGGGGTCTCGGTAAGTTTTCGTACTGTCACAGTACTAGCGGGTTCAAGGCTATACCTTAATAGGCGCTGAAGCCGAGTCGATTAGCATTTTTTTAATCGCCTTTTTTAGCCGATATGGCCCTGCCCGTCGGCCCGAGGATGGCCGCTGCCCCTCAAGCCTGATAAAATCGCGCGCCTTCGCAGACCGTCAACGGCTGGGCCTTTTTACAAAAGCCCCCGCCCGCTCGGTCGTTACCCAGAAATCCCCCCTAAAGGCCTGGATCATGAGCAAGCAACCCTCCCTGAGCTACAAGGACGCCGGTGTAGACATCGACGCCGGTGAAGCATTGGTCGAACGCATCAAGAGCGTCGCCAAGCGCACTGCGCGCCCCGAAGTCATGGGCGGCCTGGGCGGTTTTGGCGCCCTCTGCGAGATCCCGGCCGGCTACAAGCAGCCAGTCCTGGTGTCCGGCACCGACGGCGTGGGCACCAAGCTGCGCCTGGCCCTGAACCTGAACAAGCACGACAGCATCGGCATCGACCTGGTGGCCATGTGCGTCAACGACCTGGTGGTATGTGGCGCCGAGCCGCTGTTCTTCCTCGACTACTACGCCACCGGCAAGCTGAACGTGGACACCGCCGCACAAGTGGTTACCGGTATCGGCGCTGGCTGCGAACTGTCGGGTTGCTCCCTGGTAGGCGGCGAAACCGCTGAAATGCCCGGCATGTACGAAGGCGAAGACTACGACCTGGCCGGCTTCTGCGTCGGCGTTGTAGAAAAAGCCGACATCATCGACGGCTCCAAAGTGGCCGCCGGTGACGCCCTGCTCGCCCTGCCATCCTCCGGTCCGCACTCCAACGGCTACTCGCTGATCCGCAAAATCATCGAAGTGTCGGGTGCCGACATCGAAAACACCCAGCTCGACGGCAAGCCACTGACCGACCTGCTGATGGCGCCGACCCGCATCTACGTCAAGCCGTTGCTCAAGCTGATCAAGGACACCGGCGCCGTGAAGGCCATGGCCCACATCACCGGTGGCGGCCTGCTGGACAACATCCCGCGCGTCCTGCCAAAAGGCGCTCAGGCTATTGTCGACGTCGCCAGCTGGCAGCGTCCTGCGGTGTTCGATTGGTTGCAGGAACAAGGCAACGTCAACGAAACCGAAATGCACCGTGTGCTGAATTGCGGCGTGGGCATGGTCATCTGCGTGGCGCAGGAACATGTGGAAACCGCGCTGAACGTATTGCGCGAAGCCGGCGAGCAGCCTTGGGTCATCGGCCAGATCGCCACCGCTCCGGAAGGCGCGGCCCAGGTTGAACTGAAGAACCTTAAGGCGCACTGATGCCGGCAACCTGTGATGTCGTGGTGCTGCTCTCCGGCACCGGCAGTAACTTGCAGGCCCTGATCGACAGCACGCGCACCGGCGACAGCCCGGTGCGCATCGCTGCGGTGATCTCCAACCGCAGCGACGCCTATGGGCTGCAGCGCGCCAGGGACGCGGGAATCGAAACCCGCTCCCTGGATCACAAGGCGTTCGACGGCCGCGAGGCTTTTGATCGCGCCCTGGTGGAGCTGATCGACGCCTTCGATCCCAAGCTCGTGGTACTGGCCGGTTTCATGCGCATCCTCAGCGCTGACTTCGTGCGTCATTACGCCGGGCGTCTGCTGAATATCCACCCTTCCCTGCTACCCAAATACAAGGGCATGCACACGCACCAACGTGCCATTGATGCCGGTGACCGCGAGCATGGCTGCAGCGTGCACTTCGTCACCGAGGAACTCGATGGCGGGCCTCTGGTCGTACAGGCAGTGGTTCCGGTAGAGTCGGATGACTCGGCGCAGACGCTTGCGCAACGGGTTCACACCCAGGAACACAGGATTTACCCGCTGGCGGTTCGCTGGTTTGCCGAGGGGCGGTTGATTCTCGGTGACCAGGGTGCATTATTGGACGGCCAGTTACTCGCGGCCAGCGGCCACTTGATTCGAACCTAGGAGATTTTATGCGTCGTGCCTTGCTCTTCGCTTTTGCGCTGTTCGCCTTGCCTGCGGTGCAAGCGGCAGACCTTCATCCCTTCTCCGTAAGCTACACCGCCGACTGGAAACAGTTGCCCATGAGTGGTTCGGCCGAACGCAGCCTGACCAAGAATAGCGACGGCACGTGGACCTTGAACTTCAAGGCTTCCATGATGATTGCCAGCCTGACCGAAACCAGCGTGATTCTGTTTGACAAGGACAGCCTGCAACCGAAGAGCTACACCTTCGAACGCGGCGGCCTGGGCAAAGCCAAGAAAATCAACCTGGACTTCGATCAGGCAGCCAAGAAAGTCACCGGTTTCGAAAACAAAGATGCCGTGAATGTACCCCTGCAAAGCGGCATGCTCGATAAGTCGACCTACCAGTTGGCCCTGCAGCGCGATGTCGCGGCCGGCAAAAAGAGCATGAGCTACAACGTGGTGGAAGGCACCGATGTCGACACCTACGACTTCCGCGTGATCGGCCCGGAAAAGGTTCAGACCAAGGTCGGCTCCATCGACGCCATCAAGGTCGAGCGGGTGCGTGATCCGACGCAAAGCAAGCGCATCACCCAGATGTGGTTTGCCAAGGACCAGGGCGGCATTCTGGTAGCCCTGCGCCAGGTCGAGACCGACGGCAAGGAATACAACATCATGCTGCAAGACGGCACCGTTGACGGTAACGCGGTCAAAGGCAGCTGATCGATCGATACGACTGAAAGCCTCGCGAATGCGGGGCTTTTTTTCGCCTGTTTTTCTCGCTCGCACAGGATGGGGCAAGCCCTTTCACATGAAACTTTTGTCATCAAACCCACGGCACTGCGGCGCAATGTCGCGGTTAACGGGGCCCGCAGCACTGTTGCGTTTCGTGCAATGAATTGTTGCAGGCAAAAGCGGTTTACTTAGCAAGCTAACAAAACATATAACAAAAGCCTGCGACGACTTGCCGCAGATCCACCAGAGATTGGAGCAAGCAGATGACTGTAAAAGTAACTGAACGCGACGATGCACATATGTCCCATGAAGCGTTGGGCCATGGGATTCACATCTGGGATGTACACCAACAAGACCTGCTGGTCGGCATGTTTCATAACGAAAGCGACGCTCAGAACTATAAGAACGAGCTTGAAATGCTTGAGATGAGACGCCAGGCAGAAAGCGCCTGAACCGCTGATAGTGCGCAGGCGCTGCGTCCACGACACGGAGCACCTGCGAAACAAAACCCCGCCTTCGAGCGGGGTTTTGCGTGGTCAAGACGGTACTTTTTAAATCACCGTAAGAAACCAGACACGTCTTACAAAAGTTGCATCTGCGTACTACGGGCTGCGTTGAAAACCCTGAACGGGCCCATTCCAGAGCCTCCCAAGCCCGCCTTCCCGCCTCCAAAGCGACACAATTGCCTTGAGACACCCCGCCCCAGCCAAGCGCGAATAAACGTGGGCGTCTATTCGAGTAACAAAAAATAGACATTTGATAATGGTTCTCGATACTATCGCGCCGCCTTCGACTCAGTACCCAGGATAAGGAATTCGACTTGATGTACGGAAACAGCATGACGCCTGAATCGTCCCTGCTCGCACGTTGGAGCGAAGCACTGGCCACTTCGCCCTTCCAGGCGAACCACATCACCCTCGAAGACCTTGCCGGCACCTTGCAACCTGCCGCTGAACGTAGCTTCCAACGGCTGCTCCAGGCACTGCTGCGCGAAGCGCTGCTGGCTCCCGACACCTGTACCTACGACGGTCATGGCCATTGCTGGCTGGTGTTGCCGGACCAGTCGCGCCTGTGCTTCGAGCATCTGCGCCCAGGCCGTATGGCCAGCTGGGACCTGCGCGGACGCGTCGTGCATGTGCGCGAGGGTCAGCCGGCGCTCAAACTGCAATTCCCCTCGCAATTGCTGACGCTGCTCAACAGTACGCTTCAAACCCCTGCCGCGCCGGATGTACTGAATCGTCTGAACACTGAAATCGACGACAGCTTCGTGAACGACACGCTGTGCCTGGCCTTTCACGCGCATTGGACGCTGAAGCTTCAGGCCTCCATGCCAGCTGCCCACGCGGGCAACCTGCTCAGCTATCTCAAGCAGGACCCACACGTCGCCAACCCGACCTGCGTGTTGGAGCAATGGGGCACGCTGGGCCATCCCTGGCACCCCAACTACAAAACTAAACTGGGCTTGAGCACCGAGCAGGTGATCGCGTTCTCGCCGGAGTTCGAAGCGCGCTTCCCGGTGTTGCTGTGCGCCTTGCACCGTCAATACGCACACGTTGAAACGCTGGCCGGTTCTGCGGATTACTGGCCGTGGTGGCAACAGCATTTTCCCCAGGCCGCCCGGGAATTGGCCGACGTGCTGACCGCGCAAGGCCTTGCACCCGCCGACTATCTACCGCTGCCCGCTCACCCCTGGCAGGCTCGCCAGGAGTTGCCACAGCTGTTCGCCAATGAGATCAGCGATCGGCTGCTGGTGCTCACCGAGATTGTCGCGTTTACAGCCCACCCCACCATGTCTTTTCGCACCGTATTGCCGGACGGCCGCTGCGATGCACCGATGGTCAAGCTGCCAGTCTCGCTGCGCCTGACCAGCGTGCAGCGTACCGTTTCACCACGTTCGGCGCGTATGGGGCCGCGTATCAGCGAGCTATTGTTGAGCATTCTTTCCCGTGAGCCGGGTATCTCCAAGCGGCTTAGCATCGTACCGGAGCGAATCGGCGTGCACTTCAAGCCGCAACCGGCCAACGACGAACATTCCCGTCACCTCGCCGTGCTGTACCGCGATAACCCGCTTAGCCAGCTGCAATCGGGGGAAATGGCTGTGCCGGTCGGCAGCCTGTTCGCCCTCGACCAGCACGGCGAACCGCTGCTGCGACACTGGGTACGCCTGAGCCAGGGCCGGGACGATGCCCAAGGCATGCGCGCGTTTTTCCGTGATTACGCCGCGATCACGGTGCCGGCGCTGTTGGGCATGTACCTGCGCTACGGCGTCGCGTTCGAGGCCCATCAGCAGAACTCCTTTATGGTCATGAGCGACGACGGGCAACTGAGCCGCCTATTGCTGCGCGACTTCGGCGATATCCGTATCGACCGCAAGACCTTGCATGCCCAGGGTCTGGACATTGAGCTGCACGACCCGAAAATGACCTTGTACGACGACGCCAGCTTTGTACGCGACAAGTTGCTGCATACGGTTTTCATGTGTCATTTGGGCGAGCTGGTACTGCTCAGCGCGCGTCATTTCGAAATGCCCGAGGCGCAGCTGTGGGATGAACTGTCAGCCCAGGTCAGCCAGTGTTTCGACGCGCTGCGCGACCAGGTCGAGCCCCAACGCTGGCGGACCGAACGCGCCGCACTGCTGGAGCAGGCATGGCCGGCCAAATCGTTTATGCGCATGCGCCTGTTGGAAAGTCACGCCGATATTGTCGGGCGGCTGCCCAACCCGCTGAGTGCCGCCGCCAATGAGCTCTGACCGTACGGCGTTGCGGTTGCTGGTGATGATTCAGTTGGTGTCGATGGGCGCCATGGAAATGAGCGGGCCTTTCTGGCCGTTGCAAATCCAGAAACTGCTCGGCGTTGCCGATGCTCATTACACTGGGCTGCTGTCAGCTCTGGTGTACGCCGGGCCGATGATGGCGGCGATGCTCCTGACACCGATGTGGGGCCGCCTGGGTGACCGCACCGGTCACAAGCCGATGATCCTGCGCGCACTACTGGCGCTGGCGGTGTGCCAGGCGCTGGCAGCGATCGCACAGGATCCTTGGTTGCTGGTGGCAATCAGGGTGGTGCAAGGCGCGTTGGCGGGCTTTATCGCAGCGGCCCAGGCCTACGCTCTGGCGTGCTGCGGCGACGGCGGACGCGGGCACATCCTAGCGCGGCTGCAATCGGCGACCGCCGTGGGTTCCCTGGCAGGCCCGGTATTGGGCGGCTGGCTGATGGACGTCTCGGGTTTCGCCCTGCTGTGCTACAGCGCCACTGCGGTCTGCCTGCTCTGCGCAGCGCTCAGCCTGTGGCTGCCCAGCGATGCACCGCGCGCACGACCGGCGCGCAACGCGACCCGCTCCGCGCTGCCCAAGGGCTGGCTCGGCGCGATGCTTGGCATCATCGTGTTGATCCAGGCAGCCAAAATGATGCCGCAGCCGTTCTACGCGCTGTACGTGGCCGATGTGCTGCACGCGCCGGCGTGGTTGATTGGCGCCAGCTATGCCGCCAGCGCGCTCACCCTGGCGCTTTCCGCGCCGCTGTGGGGTCGCCTGTTCGACCGGCACCCACCGGCGCATACGCTGCGCATCATCGAATGGGTCACATGGGCCTGCGCCCTGACGCTGGCATTCACCGCCATGGCCAGCGAGTGGCTGGGGTTCCTCGCCAGTCGGTTGCTGTGGGGCGTATGGCAAGGCGCATTGCTGCCTGTGGCTTATACGTTGATCGCCAGCACCGTGCCCCCCAGCCAGCAAGGGTTTGCCCTTGGACTGGGTAATAGCGCCGCCAAGGCCGGCGCGCTGTGTGGCGCGTTGATCGGCGGTATCGGCATGGGGATGGTGGGCCTGGCGCACAGCTTCTGGCTGGTCGCGCTCACCTATGCCGTGGCGGCCGTGGGCATCCGGGGGATCCGCGGGCTGGCGCGCGCGCCTGAGCCGTCCGATTTTTCTGTCAATACTTCTAATAACTCAAAGGCAAGGTCATGAACAAAACACACTTGGCACTTCTACTGCCCTTCCTCGGCTCACTCAGCAATGCTGCCTGGGCCGATACCGCGGAGCAAACCCAGGAAGCTCCCACTAACCTGCAGTTGCAGGCAACCGTGGTCTCGGCCACGCGCAATGAAACCAGCATCGCGGCGATCCCGGGTTCGGTGCAGGTCATCGACGAAGCCCAGATCCGCCAGCAAACGGGCGCCGGGCGCCGGGTCGCGGACATCCTCGGGCAGTTGGTGCCGGGCATCGCCCCTTCCAGCGGCGGAATGAGTAACTTCGGCCAGACCCTGCGCGGGCGCAATACGCTGATCCTGATCGACGGCGTGTCCCAGAACGCCACGCGCGACAACTTCCGCCAGCTCAACAGCGTGGCGCCGGAGAGCATCGAGCGCATCGAAGTAATTTCCGGCGCCAGCAGTGTCTACGGTGCGGGTGCCTCCGGCGGCATCATCAACATCATCACCAAGCGCAACAAAGGTGAGGACCTGGCGTTCAGCAGCAAGATCGGCATGACCTCCGGCAACAATTTCAACCATAAAGGCTTTGCCTACGAGGCATTCCAGAGCGCCACCGGCCGCCAGGGCCCGGTGGATTGGTATTTGTCGGCCAATACCGTGCAACGCAACGACCAGTTCGACGGCAACGGCAAGCGCATCCCCCAGGACACGTCCCAGGGCAGCAACATGGACACCGACACCTACGACCTGCAAGGCCGTTTCGGCTACGAGTTGGATGACGACAAAAAGATCAGCCTGTCGCTGCAGGACTACAAGGACGAACAAGATACCCGCTACACCAAGAACCCACGCATCACCAGCGCTGCTGTTGCGGTCAAAGGCCTGGATCTGGACGACCAGCCGTCCACCCATAACCAGGCCGTCAACCTCAACTACACCGACCGGGACTTCTACGGTCAGGGCCTGCAGGTGGAAAGTTACTGGCGCCGCGCCGACGCGCTGTTCTTCCCGGACCTGTCGCGGGGCCGCGCCGGGGTGTCGGACAATAACAGCGTGCAGGACGTGTACGGCCTACGCGCCGCCATCGACACGCAAATGCCAGACATCGGCCGCGCCACCGGCAACCTGGTGTGGGGCGCGGATTACGATCACGAGACATCCCGCCAACGCGGTGACCAGTACCGGGTCAATGGCCTGACCTACACCAAGACCGGCACTACCTTCGAGTTGGGCCCGGACATCCAGACCACTACCAAAGCCATCTTCGGGCAGCTGTCCTACGACATTGATGACTGGACCCTACGCGGGGGTGTGCGCCGCGAATGGATCGAAAGCGACGTGGACGACAGCATCGCCTACGGCGAAATCGTGCAGACCGGCAATCGCGCGACGCTGCCGGGGGGCACCCTCAAGTATGACGACACCCTCTACAACCTGGGCGCGGTGTACCACCTGAGCGAAAACCAGGATGTGTTCGTCAATTTCAGCCAGGGGTTTTCCCTACCGGATATCCAGCGTTTTCTGCGTGACGTGAGCAGTCGATACGATATCCAGAACCTTAATGCCCAGGCGCTGAAAGTCGATAGCTACGAGCTGGGCTGGCGTGGCAATTGGGACAAGTGGCTGGCCAATGTCACCGCGTATGAAAACACCTCGGACGTCACACAGTTCTACGATGCCAACGACCGCGTGCTGCGCCTGGTCAGCCAGAAAGAACGCGTGCGCGGTATCGAAACCAGCCTGACGTATAACGTTACCGATGAGTGGTCAGTCGGCGGAACCTACGCCTACGCCAAGGGCGAGACGCGCCAGAACGGCCAATGGATCGACCTTCCGGCCACGCGCATCGCGCCAGCCAAGACTACCGCCTTTATCGGCTATGACCGCGGCGACTACAGCCTGCGCCTGCAAGGTATGCGCCTGGCCGACTACGACGTCGCGTTCAAGGACAATAACGGTCGCGATATCAAGGGCTATACGTTGGCCGATCTGCTGGGATCGGTGCGGTTGCCGGTGGGGCGCCTCGAAGGCGCGGTCTACAACCTGACTAATCGCAACTACCAGAACATGTTTGCCCAGGCAAATGCGCGCGCGCCCTATCCGAACGCAGAGGGGCGCACCTTCAGCTTGAGTTACGCCGTGGATTGGTGAGAGAAACTCCCCTCGTAAAAGCGCTTCAAGAAGCAAAACAAACCCCGCCATTGAGCGGGGTTTGTTATTCGCAGCACGATGCGCCGCTTACCACATCAGGTCGTCAGGGATCTGGTAAGCCGCGTATGGATCATCCTCGTCCGGCACCTGGCTCTCGGTGAGGATATTGAGCTGTACGATGCGCTCGGGTGCGCGCTCCTGGATCTTCAACGCGGCCTCCCGCGGGATCACTTCGTAACCGCCGCCGTGATGCACGATCGCCAGGGAGCCGTTGCTCAGTTTGTTGCGCATCAACGTGTTGACCGACAGGCGCTTGACCTTCTTGTCATCCACGAAGTTGTAGTAGTCCTCGGTGGTCAACTTGGGCAGGCGCGAGGTTTCGATCAGTTGCTTGACCTGGGCCGCACGGGCCTTGGCCTCGGCTTTTTCCTGCTGCTGGCGGTTCAGTTCCTGGTCGCGCTTGATCTTTTCGGCCTTGGCCTCAAGGGCCAGGCGTGCCTGGGTGTCATCGGCTTCGGCCTGCCCTTTGTGGACCAGACGTTGCTGCTTCTGTTTCTCTTTGCCGACCTGCTTGGCCTGCTTTTGATTGACCAGACCTGCTTTGAGCAACTGGTCGCGAAGGGAAAGGCTCATGGTGCTTACTCACTTAGGCAACTGCTCAACCGCAGCTGGACACGTTCTTTTCCTGACGTTTGGCTTCGCCCCACAGGGCGTCCAACTCTTCGAGGGTGCAATCTTCCATGGGACGCTGGGTCTCGCGCAATGCCTGTTCGATAAATCGGAAGCGTCGTTCGAATTTGGCATTGGCGCCACGCAGCGCGGTTTCGGGGTCGACCTTGAGGTGACGGGCCAGGTTGACCGCCGCGAACAGCAGGTCGCCGACTTCATCGGCAATGGCCGCCGGGTCGTTATCGGCCATGGCTTCGAGGACTTCATCCAACTCTTCGCGCACGTTGTCCACCACCGGCAACGCCGATGGCCAGTCGAAACCGACCTGGCTGGCGCGTTTCTGCAACTTGGCGGCACGGGACAGGGACGGCAAGGCGCTGGGCACATCGTCGAGCAGTGAAAGCTGCTGCGGTGCGTCGGACTTTTCCGCGCGCTCCTCGGCCTTGATCTGCTCCCAGCGTTCCTTGACCTGTTCTTCGCTGAGTCGCGGGACATCCAGCGGCGCATACAGATCGCCGGTCGGGAACACATGGGGGTGACGCCGAATCAGCTTGCGAGTAATGCTGTCGACCACCCCGGCAAATTCAAAGCGCCCTTCTTCCCGCGCCAGCTGGCTGTAATACACCACCTGAAAGAGCAAATCGCCGAGCTCGCCCTGCAAGTGATCGAAGTCGCCACGCTCGATGGCATCGGCCACCTCGTAGGCTTCTTCGAGGGTGTGCGGGACGATGCTCGCGTAGGTTTGCTTGATGTCCCACGGGCACCCGTATTGCGGGTCCCGCAGGCGATTCATCAAGTGCAGCAGGTCTTCGAGGCTGTACATCGGGCTACTCATGATGGCGTGCGATTACGCCGCGTCTCGATGATGTTCGGCAACTGGGAAATCCGCCCCAGCAACCGCCCCAGCGCATCCAGCCCGGGAATCTCGATGGTCAGTGACATCAACGCGGTGTTGTCTTCTTTATTCGAGCGGGTGTTGACCGCCAACACGTTGATCCGCTCGTTGAGCAACACTTGCGAGACGTCGCGCAGCAACCCCGAACGGTCGTAGGCGCGGATGATGATGTCCACCGGATAGGTGAGCACCGGTACCGGCCCCCAACTGACCTGAATGATGCGCTCCGGCTCACGCCCGGCCAGCTGCAACACCGAAGCGCAGTCCTGACGGTGAATGCTCACGCCACGACCCTGGGTGATGTAGCCGACGATGGCATCGCCCGGCAGCGGCTGGCAGCAACCGGCCATCTGCGTCATCAGGTTGCCCACGCCCTGGATCTGGATATCGCCGCGCTTGCCAGGCTTGTAGCCGGTGGCTTTGCGTGGGATCAGCTCCAGTTGTTCGTTGCCGCGCTCCGGCTCCACCAGTTGCTGGGCCAGGTTGACCAACTGCGCAAGGCGCAGGTCGCCGGCACCGAGGGCGGCGAACATGTCCTCGGCAATCTTCATATTGGCCTTTTCGGCCAGCTTGTCGAAGTCCACCTGGGGCAGCCCCAGGCGCGCCAGTTCGCGTTCGATCAGGGTCTTGCCGGCGGCGACGTTCTGGTCGCGGGCCTGCAGTTTGAACCAATGGACGATCTTGGCCCGCGCCCGTGATGTGGTGATGTAACCCAGGTTCGGGTTCAGCCAGTCGCGGCTGGGGGTGCCGTGTTTGCTGGTGATGATCTCGACCTGTTCACCGGTCTGCAGGCTGTAGTTGAGCGGCACGATGCGCCCGTTGATCTTGGCGCCCCGGCAGTTATGGCCGATCTCGGTGTGCACGCGGTAGGCGAAGTCCAACGGCGTGGCGCCCTTGGGCAAGTCGATGGCGTGGCCGTCCGGGGTAAAGATGTAGACCCGGTCCGGTTCGATATCGACCCGCAGTTGTTCGGCCAGGCCGCCGATGTCGCCGAGTTCTTCGTGCCATTCCAGCACTTGGCGCAGCCAGGAGATTTTCTCCTCGTACTGATTGGAGCCAGCCTTGACGTCGGTGCCCTTGTAGCGCCAGTGCGCACACACCCCCAGCTCTGCCTCCTCGTGCATGGCATGGGTGCGGATCTGCACTTCCAGGACCTTGCCCTCGGGGCCGATCACCGCTGTGTGCAGCGAGCGGTAGCCGTTTTCCTTGGGGTTGGCGATGTAGTCGTCGAATTCCTTGGGAATGTGCCGCCACAGGGTGTGGACGATGCCCAGCGCGGTGTAGCAGTCGCGCATTTCCGGCACCAGCACGCGCACGGCACGCACGTCGTAGATCTGGCTGAAAGCCAGGCCCTTGCGCTGCATTTTGCGCCAGATGGAATAGATGTGTTTGGCGCGGCCACTGATGTCAGCCTCGACCCCGGTGGCCTGCAGCTCGGAACGCAGTTGGTTCATCACATCGGTGATGAAGCGCTCGCGATCCAGCCTGCGCTCGTGCAAGAGCGTGGCGATCTGTTTGTATTGATCGGGCTCCAGGTAGCGAAAGGACAGGTCCTCCAACTCCCACTTGATATGGCCGATACCCAGGCGGTGCGCCAGGGGCGCGTAGATATCGAAGACCTCGCGGGCGACGCGGTTGCGTTTCTCGTCGTCGGCGTTCTTGACCGCACGGATCGCACAGGTGCGTTCGGCCAGCTTGATCAGGGCCACGCGCACATCGTCGACCATCGCCACCAGCATCTTGCGCAGGTTCTCGACCTGGCCCTGGGTACCCAGCACCATGGACTGGCGCGGGCTGAGGCTGGCACTGATGGCGGCCATGCGCAGCACGCCGTCGATCAGTTTGGCCACCACCGCACCGAAGCGCTGGCTGACCGTTGGCAACGGAATATGCCCTTCGCGCACGCCGCGATAGAGCACGGCGGCGATCAGCGAATCCTGGTCCAGCTTGAGATCGGCGAGGATCTCGGCGATCTCAAGGCCGGTGCGAAAACTTGAAGTGCCTTCGGCCCACAGGTTCTTCGCCGCGTTGTCCTGTTGCTCAGACTCACGGGCGAACTCGCAGGCGGCCTTCAAGGCTTCACGGTCCAGTGCCGGATCGACACTGACCGCATGATCCAGCCATGCCTCGAGATTGATACTGCCGTCAGTGTTGATCGGCTGGTGTGCTCTCACCTGTACCATCTTGCTTACCTTCCCTACGACGCACCTTCGATGCGTCAAAAATCATCGCCAACCTGCTTTATCACTAAAGCTCACCCCTGCAGATTCCCTGGCGGATCACGGCCCTGGAGAATGCAGGCCAGTCGGATTAAACGGGCATCCTAGCCCGCTTCAAATAACGCCATGGCCTCGACATGCGCTGTCTGCGGAAACATATCGAGGATCCCGGCACGTTTTAGCCGGTAGCCTTGCTTGACCAACTCAACCGTGTCCCGCGCCAGCGTCGCCGGGTTGCAGGACACATACACCAGACGCTTGGCCCCCAGGGTGGCGAGCTTGCGCACCACCTCCTGAGCACCGTCGCGAGGTGGGTCCAAGAGTACCGCAGAAAAGCCCTGCTTGGCCCATTCTGCGTCAGTCAAAAGCTGAGACAAATCGGCCTGAAAAAACCGCGCATTATGCAAATTGTTGCTGACGGCGTTGAGCGCCGCCCGGTCCACCATGGTCTGCACACCTTCTACCGCGACCACTTCACGCACCTGGCGCGCCAATGGCAAGGCGAAGTTGCCCAGACCGCAAAACAGATCCAGCACCCGCTCGTCGGGTTGCGGCGCCAGCCATTCCAGGGCCTGGGCCACCATCGCCTCATTGACCCCGGCGTTGACCTGAACAAAATCCCCTGGGCGATACGCCAGCTCCAGATCCCAGGCTTCCAAGCCAAATCCCAGGGTCAGATCGGGCTCCACCGGTGCCGGTTGCCCCTCCCCCTGGAGCCACAATTGAGCGTCATGGAACGCGCAGAATTCTTTCAACACCAGCAGGTCCGCTTCGGACAACGGCGCCATATGCCGCAACAACACAGCGATGGACGACCCGCTGAACAACTCCACATGCCCCAGGGCTTGAGGTTTGCTCAAGCGGCGCAGCATGTTCGGCAGGCGCTGCATGATCGGTTGCAAGGCCTGTACCAGCACCGGGCATTCATCGATGGCAACAATGTCCTGGCTGGCCACCGCGCGAAAACCCACTTCAAGGGTCTTGGCCTTGGCGTCCCAGCGCACGGCCACGCGGGCGCGGCGACGGTAGCCGAATTCCGGGCCACTCAACGGCGCCGCCCATTCCGATGGCTCGATACCGGCCACACGGGACAGTTGCTCGGCGAGCATGCGCTGTTTCAGGGCGAGTTGTTGGTCATGCGCCAGATGCTGCACGCTGCAGCCGCCGCAGCGGCCGAAATGCGCGCAAGGTGCAGGGCGGCGCAGTTCGCTGGCGCTGAACACCCGCTCGGTGCGGGCTTCGACCACTTTGCCGTGGGTGCCCAACACCCGCGCTTCGACCTCTTCACCGGCCAGGGCGCCATTGACGAACCAGGTGCGTCCTTCGAAGAACACGATGCCGCGCCCGTCATTGGCCAGGCGCTCGATGGTCAGGCGTTGTTTCTTGCCCACGGGAATTTGTGGGGCCCGGCTGCCGCCCGTCGGTTGGAAGCGCAGGCCTCTGTCGTGCTTGGCCATCAGTTGGGTTCGTCGAAAATGCCGGTCGACAGGTAACGGTCGCCTCGGTCACAGATGATCGCGACGATCACCGCGTTTTCGACTTCTTTCGACAGCCGCAGCATGCCGGCCACCGCACCGCCGGAGGAAACGCCGCAGAAGATGCCTTCTTCACGGGCCAGGCGGCGGGTGGTGTCTTCGGCTTCGCGCTGGGCCATGTCGATGATGCGATCGACCCGCGAGGCGTTGTAGATCTTCGGCAGATAGGCTTCTGGCCAGCGGCGAATGCCGGGGATGGCCGCGCCTTCCATCGGTTGCAGGCCGACGATCTGGATCGCCGGGTTCTGCTCCTTGAGGTAACGCGAGTTGCCCATGATGGTGCCGGTGGTGCCCATGGAACTGACGAAATGGGTGATGGTGCCCTGGGTCTGGCGCCAGATTTCCGGGCCGGTGCTGGTGTAGTGCGCCTCAGGGTTATCCCCGTTGGCGAACTGGTCGAGCACCAGGCCACGGCCTGCGGCGGCCATGCGCTCGGCGAGGTCGCGGGCACCTTCCATGCCTTCTTCCTGGGTCACCAGCACCAACTCGGCGCCATAGGCGGTCATTGCCGCCTTGCGCTCGGCGCTGCCGTTGTCGGGCATGATCAGGATCATTTTGTAACCCTTGATCGCGGCGGCCATGGCCAGGGCGATCCCGGTGTTGCCCGAGGTGGCTTCGATCAGGGTGTCACCCGGTTTGATCTGCCCGCGCAACTCGGCGCGGGTGATCATCGACAGCGCCGGGCGGTCTTTTACCGAGCCGGCCGGGTTGTTCCCTTCGAGCTTGAGCAACAGGGTATTGCTGGTTTCACCCGCCATGCGTTGCAAGCGGACCAGGGGCGTGTTGCCGACGCAATCGGCGATAGTGGGGTACTGCAAGGTCATGGCGTATTCGCAATCCAGACTGCGGGGCGCACATCATACCGGGAAAGGTCGGCGGGCCATATCACGCAAAGTGCGGTACTTATGGCTTATGGGAATAAGCGAGGGAAATGGGCAGCTGTGAGGGCCCTATTGGGGGCTGGCCCCTCCCACATGCGAGCGCATTTTCATGCTGCAACGCCCATGCCTACTCCCAATGCCCGCCGCCATGATTCTTCTGGAAAACCTCGTCCCCCATCGCCGCAATCTGCCCGTCGATCAATGCTTCAAAAGGTTTGAGCAGCGGCTCGAAAGAAGTGGGTGCCTCCAGCACCTGCAATGCCTGCGCAATTGCTTCAACCGTCGACAAGGCTCCCGGCCCGGGCGCCTTGCGCAGCCGATAGCGCGACACACCGCCCTCGGCCAGCGACACCCGTGGCAACGCCGCCAACAACGGATTCAGGTGCAGCAATTTACGTGCTTTTCGCCAGGTGCCGTCGGGGACCACCAGCAACAGCGGCTGGTCGTCGGGCCCATAAGCGTGCAATGGCTGGGCGTCGTCAGCGGGAAACAACAGCCGTGCCTGATAGCCGGGAGGGTTCAACAAGGTCGGCAGATCATCGAACACCTCGCCCACCACCAGTTGCGCATTGTTCAAACCTAATGCCGCCAGGCGCGCGGTATTGAGCGCATGGTTGACCTCGCTCGGATGCTGCAACAGCAACACCCGAGTGCGGCTATCCAGACGGGGAATCAGCGCGCACAAGCAATGGGCGGCGGGCCTCAGGCAACGGGAACATTGGGGTCTGGACATGCTGGTATCAGGCCTGATTGAGCTGAGCTTTAAGTAAGTCGCGGAAAGTCTGGATCAACGGTTCGCGGCTGCGGCCCCGGCGCATGATCATCGAAAACGGTGCCTGATAACCAAAAGTGGCGGGCAACAATACCCGCAGATCGCCTTTGTCGGCCCAGGCCTGGGCGTAGTGTTCCGGCAGGTAACCGATATAGGCGCCGGACAGCACCAGGATCAACTGTGCCTCCATACTTTCCACGGTCGCCGCGCTGTGTTTAAAACCATGGCGCGCCAGTTCCGCTTGGCTCCAATAGCCGCGTCCAACCATGCGCTGCTGGGTAATCACCTGTTCCGGAATACGCCGCTCGCCGAACAGCGGATGCCGCGAGCTGCAATACAGCCAGTGCTGCTCGCGGTACAGCGGCATATAGATCAACCCGCTCATGCGATTGGAAAAGGCGCCAATCGCCAAATCCAGGCGATTGTCCTGGACGCCGAGCTGCAATTCGTAGGGACTCATGACCGACAGATGCAGGTGCACCGCCGGGTGTTCCTGGCTGTAGGCGCCGATCACTTCAGCGAACGGCAGCGCCTTGTCGCTGACCGTGGAGTCCAGCACGCCGAGCTTGAGGGTGCCGCGCAATTCCCCTTTGAGCGCGGCGGCGTACTGCTCGAAGCCTTCCAGCTCGGCCAGCAAGCGCAGGGTTTCCTGATGGAACAACTCGCCCTTGCTGGTCAGGCTGAAGCCGCCGCGCCCCCGATGACACAGCACCAGGCCGAGCGCCGATTCCAGCTGGCTCATATAGGTGCTGATAGCCGATGTCGACAGGTTGAGTTCGTGCTGGGCATTGGCGAACCCCTGGTGCCGCACGACGCTGACGAAGATGCGCAGGAGTTTCAGGTCTGGCAAGGCGTTGGCCATGGGCGGCTCCGAGGGTTGAGAGCGGCAGTCTACCTGCCTGCTTTAGTTTAGAAAAATCTGAACTAAGTATTTGCCTCAGCCGATTTGTCCGGCGCCGCGCTTTTCGCAGAATCGGCCCCCAACAACCAAAACAACGATGAGGCACTCCCGTGGACAAGATTTTTCACCAACCACTGGGCGGCAACGAAATGCCGCGCTTTGCCGGCATCGCCACCATGATGCGCCTGCCCCACCTGCCAACGGCCAAGGGCCTGGACGCCGCGTTTATCGGCGTGCCCTTGGACATCGGCACCTCACTGCGCGCCGGCACCCGCTTTGGGCCCCGCGAAATCCGCGCCGAATCGGTAATGATCCGCCCTTACAACATGGCCACCGGCGCCGCACCGTTCGACTCGCTGTCGGTGGCGGACATCGGTGACGTGGCAATCAACACCTTCAACCTGCTGGATGCCGTGCGCATTATCGAAGAGGCGTATCACGAGATCCTCGAACACGACGTGATCCCCTTGACCCTGGGCGGCGACCACACTATTACCCTGCCGATCCTGCGGGCGATCCACAAGAAACACGGCAAGGTCGGACTGGTGCACATCGATGCCCACGCCGACGTCAACGACCATATGTTCGGCGAGAAAATCGCCCACGGCACCACCTTCCGCCGCGCCGTGGAAGAAGGCCTGCTCGATTGCGACCGCGTGGTGCAGATCGGCCTGCGCGCCCAGGGCTACACCGCCGAAGACTTCAACTGGAGCCGCAAGCAGGGCTTTCGCGTAGTCCAGGCCGAAGAATGCTGGCACCACTCCCTCGCCCCTCTGATGGCCGAAGTGCGGGAAAAAGTCGGCGGCGGCCCGGTGTACCTGAGCTTCGATATCGACGGCATCGACCCGGCCTGGGCACCTGGCACCGGCACCCCGGAAATCGGCGGGTTGACCACCATTCAGGCGATCGAAATCATCCGCGGTTGCCAGGGCCTGGACTTGGTGGGTTGCGACCTGGTGGAAGTGTCGCCGCCCTACGACACCACCGGAAATACCTCCCTGCTGGGCGCGAATCTGCTGTACGAAATGCTCTGCGTGCTGCCTGGCGTGGCGCACCGTTGATGAGCGCGCACGAGGTGCTGCAAGCGGCCGCCGACCTGGTGGCCGCGTTCGCACGCAATGACCGCGCCGCCTACTTCGACGCATTCACCGCCGATGCCAGCTTTGTGTTTTATACCCTGCCCCAGCCGTTGCTGAGTCGCGACGCGTACCAGACGTTGTGGGACAGCTGGCGCAGGGACGAAGGATTCGAGGTGCTGTCCTGCACGTCGAGTAATGCCCACGTCAGCCTGCACGGGGATGTGGCGATTTTTATGCATGACGTGGCCACCGAGTTGCGCATGCATGGGGAGCACTGCTCCAGCCAGGAACGCGAGACCATTGTGTTTATTCGGCAAGGGTCTGGCACACAACAAAAACAAGGCCTGTGGCTGGCCTGTCACGAACATTTGTCCGCTATGCCGGAAGGGCTGCCGCCCCCTTAGCCAATGTGATCGGAGCTGATCATGAATAATAAAAACAACCAAAAAAGTATTCGCACCATAGAAACCAACGGGGTCGAACAGATCCCGGACCACGAGCGCACCGCCAGCCCCAAGGATCTGTTCCGACTGATCTTCGGCGGTGCCAATACCTTTGCCACCGCCGTGTTGGGCTCCTTCCCCGTACTGTTCGGCCTGTCATTCCAGGCCGGTGTGTGGGCGATTGTGCTGGGTGTGCTGGTGGGCGCGCTGATCCTGGCGCCCATGGGCCTGTTCGGGCCGCTCAACGGCACCAACAACGCAGTGTCGTCCGGCGCGCACTTCGGTGTGCATGGGCGGATTGTCGGCTCGTTTCTATCATTGCTGACGGCGATTGCCTTCTTCTCCCTGTCGGTGTGGAGTTCGGGGGATGCACTGGTCGGCGGAGCGAAACGTCTGATCGGCCTGCCGGAAACCGACCTGACCCTGGGCCTGGCCTATGGCATGTTTGCCCTGCTGGTGCTGACGGTGTGCATCTATGGCTTTCGTTTCATGCTGTGGGTCAACCGCATTGCCGTGTGGGCGGCCAGCCTGCTGTTCCTGCTGGGCATCTTTGCCTTCGCACCGACCTTCGACAGCCATTTCGCCGGCAGCTTGGCCCTCGGCCAGAGCGGCTTCTGGGCGGCCTTTATCGGCGCGGCACTGGTGGCCATGAGCAACCCGATTTCCTTCGGTGCGTTCCTGGGGGACTGGTCGCGCTACATCCCGCGCGAGACGCCGAAACTGCGCATCATGCTGGCGGTGATCGCCGCGCAGATCGCCACGCTGATTCCGTTTCTGTTCGGCCTGGCCACCGCGACCATCGTGGCGGTCAAGGCGCCGGATTACATCGCGGCCAACAACTATGTCGGCGGCCTGCTGGCGGTGGCGCCGACGTGGTTCTTCTTGCCGGTGTGCCTGATCGCGGTGATCGGCGGCATGTCCACCGGCACCACCTCGCTGTATGGCACCGGCTTGGACATGTCCAGCGTATTCCCGCGCGTGCTCTCTCGGGTCAAGGCGACATTGCTGATCGGCGTGATGTCGATTGCCTTCATCTTTATCGGACGTTTCGCCGCCAACCTGGTGCAGAGCGTGTCGACTTTCGCCGTGCTGATCATCACCTGCACCACGCCGTGGATGGTGATGATGATCATCGGCCTGATCGTGCGCCGCGGCTTCTATTGCCCGGATGACCTGCAAGTGTTCACCCGCGGCGAGACCGGCGGGCGTTACTGGTTCAGCCACGGCTGGAACTGGCGCGGTTTGGGGGCATGGATTCCCAGCGCGCTGGTGGGGTTGTGCTTCGTCAACCTGCCGGGGCAGTTCGTCGGGCCGCTGGGCAACCTGGCCGACGGCATCGACATCAGCCTGCCGGTGACCCTGGGGCTGGCTTCGGTGGTGTACCTGACGCTATTGCGGGTGTTCCCGGAGCCGGCGTCGGTGTATGGACCGACCGAGTCGGCCAGGGCTTTGGCCGCAACCCGCGTGCAAACCGCCTAAAACAATAATCGGAGACTCGCCGTCATGGCTTTGGATTTATTCGTCGTACTCATCTACGCCGCCGGCATGCTCGTGCTCGGCTATTACGGCATGCGCCGCGCCAAGACCCACGAAGATTACCTGGTGGCCGGCCGCAACCTGGGCCCGTCGCTGTACATGGGCACCATGGCCGCCACGGTACTGGGTGGCGCGTCTACCGTCGGCACGGTGCGCCTGGGCTATGTGCATGGCATCTCGGGCTTTTGGCTATGCGCGGCGCTGGGCATGGGGATCATTGCGCTGAATCTTTTTCTGGCCAAGCCGCTGCTCAAGCTCAAGATCTTCACCGTCACTCAGGTGTTGGAAAAACGCTACAACCCCATGGCGCGCCAGGCCAGCGCGGTGATCATGCTGGCGTATGCGCTGATGATCGGCGTCACCTCGATCCTGGCCATCGGCACCGTGCTGCAAGTGCTGTTCGGCCTGCCGTTCTGGGTGTCGGTACTACTGGGCGGCGGCGTGGTGGTGGTGTATTCGACCATCGGCGGCATGTGGTCGCTGACCCTTACCGACATCGTGCAGTTCGTGATCAAGACCGTCGGCCTGATGTTTATCCTGCTGCCGATCTGCCTGTACCGCGTCGGTGGCTGGGATGAACTGGTGGCCAAGCTGCCTGCGTCGAGTTTCAGCTTCACCGCGATCGGCTGGGACACGATCATCACCTACTTCATGATCTACTTCTTCGGCATCTTGATCGGCCAGGACATCTGGCAGCGGGTGTTCACCGCCCGTGATGAAAAAGTCGCGCAGTACGCCGGAACCTTCGCCGGTTTCTACTGCGTGCTCTACGGGCTGGCCTGTGCATTGATCGGCATGGCGGCCCATGTGCTGATCCCGGACTTGGACAACGTCAACAACGCCTTCGCCGCTATCGTGAAACTGTCGCTGCCGGACGGCATTCGCGGCCTGGTGATCGCTGCGGCCCTGGCGGCCATGATGTCCACCGCCAGCGCCGGCCTACTGGCCGCCTCTACCGTGCTGACCGAAGACCTGCTGCCGCGCCTGCGCGGCGGCAAGCAGTCGAGCCTGAGCCTCAACCGCTTGTTCACCCTGCTGACCGGCGCGACAGTGCTGGGCATTGCGTTGGTGGTCAACGACGTAATCAGCGCTCTGACCCTGGCCTACAACCTGCTGGTAGGCGGTATGTTGATCCCGCTGATCGGCGCAATCTTCTGGAAACGCGCCAGCACACCCGGCGCGATCGCCTCCATGGCCCTGGGCTTTGTGACGGCGCTGGTGTTCATGCTCAAGGATGGCCTGGATGCGAACACACCGATCTACTACAGCCTGGCGGTGGGGCTGGTGAGCTTTGTCGCGGTGAGCTTGCTGTCGCGCAAGCCACAAGGCGTGACAGCTCGGGCGGTGTGAGACAAAGCGGTTTCTTCAGCGGGTGCGACGTCGGAGGTCGCACCCGCTTTTTTTATTGGGCGTTCATGGCCAAAACCATAGGCGCTTTGGCTTGGATGATTTCCTGCACCAGAGAAGCCCACAGCAACCCCTGCGTGGTGCCCGCGGCATAGGTTCCGCCGGCGACGATGCGGTTGTGGGCGCAGCGGTACACGATGGATAGCTCTTCGAGATCATCACCCTCCAAGACCGACACAACGCAGTGCCGCCTACTCAGTGCGGCAGTTTGAGCCGGACTCAACGACTGGGGCAGAAACCGGACCCCAGAGGCACCCAAGAGCGCCTCAAGTTCATTCCACAACGCAGTGGTCGCCTGCCCGTGTGCGAATCGTGCCAACGAAGGGTTGTCCGCCAGCAGCTTTTCGAACAGCTCAAGCCCTGCGCGGTGACACTCAACGGGCAAGCGGTGGTCGAACTCTGGTTCCGCCGTCGGCTGCGTTGTTGACATAGGCCACGTATTGACGTGCTTAAGGCGGGCATCATCGCTGTGTCGTTCGGTTCCGTACACCGTGACCTGATAGTTGGCCAAGCGGAACATCACGGCTTGAAACAGGCTATTGATCCCCCTGCCGACGATCGACACACATGGCGCGGCGGCATCAGTTTGCACGGTCGGGATAGTGAAGGATTTGGCAAGGGTCCGCTTGAGCAGGCCGCGCACGGCCATCAGGCTCTGCTGAACGCAGACGGCGTGGTCAAGGTCGCCATGGCAGGCATCGCTGGAGGTGGCTTGAATGGTGAAGGTCACCGGCCTGCGCCAGGTATCGAGACTGCAGCCAAGCAGTTGAGCGCGCGAGCGAAACTCACCCAATGTGACGGACCCGCAGCCCAGCACCAATTGAAGGTGTTCAGCCACTGCCAGGGCCTGGACCGCATCGTCGCTGAACACGTCTGGCTCGACGACGCAAACCAGACGGGCGTGTGGGTGCAGACACTCAATCAACGCCCCATCGATGCGGGGCGTGGTTTCGTCATTCCGGGTCGGGCATAGGGCGACAGCATGGGCCCCCGTCAGCGCTTCGAACCGGTCCACCGCAAATGTCACTCTGCTGTCGGTGGTCTCTTGGGACTGATACTCACCCAGCACCTTGATTCGCACATGGGGGTCACGCTCAAGCAACAATCTGACAAGCGCCTTGCCCACATTCCCGTAGCCAACTACGCCCACTTCAGAGGGCAAGGCCCCCTCGCCAAGCGTCAGCCAACGCACCATATACGCCGCCACATGGGGCGCGTTGACGCCCGGGGTATTGATTACTCGAATATCGTTCGCTTCGCACAAGTCCAGTCGTACTTTATCCAGGCTCGTGCCTCTACGAATCAGACACAGATCGCCAAATGGGTGGGCTGAGCGCCACCGCTCAATGATTTCGGCATCGATGACTTGGTCCGCGATAATCAACGCGGACGGCCGCAACAGTGCGATCTGCAACAGCAGTGTCTGCTTGGTCAGGGTGGGGGGAAGAAACACGACGTTGCCGGGGGCGTCGGCCCTCCAGCGTCTAGAGACAGGGGCGATGTGTAAAACCGTGTCGAGGGTGGCGATCAGTGAAGCGGCGACGGGCGGGACACATGAGAGCGTCATGGGCTTATCTCCAGCAGATTCATGTAGGCGCTGGAGATTTTTTCTACGCTGATTTTTCGGATTAACTAAGCCAGCCGAATCTGACAAACAAGTAGTCCGATTCCGATGCTCAGAGACGAACGTGTGACACAGGGCATGCTAAGACACCTGTGGTGGCAGACTTGCCCTAGCAAGCCTGCTACTACAGTTGCGAAATCCTCAATGTTCCCTCAATCGCGGCTCACCGGCGACGTGGGCGACGCTGTTCGTCATCCGTGCGAATCGGCACCGGCTGCAGCGGTGGCTCGATCAAGCCCAGGGCGACGCCGAGGTCATGGAGCCAGTTTTGAATTTTCTCTTTCATGGTGGTGCCCCCTTTGAGGGTAGTGCGGATCGGCGGAAGCTGAATTGCCCTACATAAAATATCGCCGCTTCCTACTGATAATAGCCCTAAGTACTACGTATTGCTTGCGGCAAACCACAACGAACTATTACCGAATAGGTCTGAATCCTGACGGATCGCTCAAGCGATGGCGCGGGTGTCTGGCAGCAACTCGGCCTTGCCTGTTTGCTGCAGGTCGATCCATGCGTTGAGGTTAGCGCCGAGCATACCTTTTCGCCACATCAACCAGGTGGTCGCAGTGGCAAATTGCCCTATCAGCGGATGAACGGACACACTGTCCCTGCCCGGCAGGCTGGCAAGCATGGATTCGGACATCAACGCCACTCCCGAACCTGCAATCACACAGGCGAGCATGCCCTGATACGACTCAATCTCAATGGCGCGCCCCATGGCCACACGATCCTGGGCAAACCAGCTTTCCAGACGCGCGCGATAAGCGCAGCTGCGGCGAAAGGTGAACACTGCGCGACCAGCCACGTCCTGGGGCCCGCGCACTGGCGCATGGTCCGCTTCACAGATCAGCACCAAGCGCTCTTCGCACAACGGGATGCCATCCAGAGAGGCGATGGTCAGCGGGCCGTCCACCAAGGCCGCGTCGAGCCGCCCGGTGATCAGGCCTTCAAGCAATTCGCCACTGGGCGCCGACTGCACCTGCAAGTTCACCTGCGGATAAGCCTTGTGATAACGCGCCAGCAAGGTCGGCAGGTGAATCGCCGCGGTGCTGTACATGCTGCCCAGCACAAAATCCCCAGCCGGCTGGCCGCCTTGCACCGCGCCGTGGGCTTCGTCATGCAAGGCCAGCAATCGCGTGCTGTAGTCCAGCAGCACCTTACCTGCCGGGGACAACTGCAAGCGTTGACGTTCGCGCACGAACAATTCGACGCCGAGCTGTTCCTCCATCTGCTTGAGGCGTGTCGACAGGTTCGACGGCACGCGGTGCAGGCGCTCGGCCGCGCGAGTGATGGAGCCCTCTTCGGCCACCGCCTGGAAGATGCGCAATTGACTGAACTCCATACCTTTCTCCAAAACTGAACAAGTTGCTCACTATTATTCATTTTTTCAGAAAGTCAATGCACCTTAGGCTGACCGTCATACGTTTCTTGCAGGAACCCCTGACCATGTCGCCGTTAATCCGCTTACTCGCCAGCTTCATCGCCTTGATGATGGCTATGGGCATTGGCCGCTTCGCGCTCACTCCGCAACTGCCCCACCTACTGAATGAAGGCCAGATCGACCTGACTGACGCGGGCCTGATCGCGGCCGCCAACTACCTGGGCTATTTCGTCGGCGCAGTGGATTCGATGTTCGCCCGCAGCCATCAGCATATTCGCGGCCGTCTGTACGGCGGCTTATGGCTGTGTGTGCTGCTGACCGTGGCCTCATCTTGGGCCCATGGCTTTTGGGCGCATTTGTTACTCCGATTCGGCACGGGAGTGGCGAGCGCGTGGGCGTTGGTGATGATCACCAGCCTGAGCCAGCCCCTGGCGCTTGCAGTCGGCCGGCCGCGCTTGGGGGCACTGGTATTTGCCGGACCGGGGCTGGGGATTCTGCTGACGGGGGTGCTGGCACTGGTCGCCAACCAAGTGGGGCAAAGTAGCGCAACACTGTGGCGGGTGTATGGCGGCGTGGCATTGGTGATGCTGCTGGCGATTCTGCCGTTCCTGCCGCCGGTCAACGCAACCGCCGCGCCAGGGGCCGAAGTCAGCGCTGGCCGCAATGGCAGCATCACGCATCTGTGCTGGGTTTACGTGCTGTACGGCGTGGGCTACATCATCCCGGCGACCTTTCTGTCGCAAATGGCCAGCGCACAATTGAAGGGCGCCTGGCAGGCCGATCTGTTCTGGCCCTGCTTTGGCCTGGCATCGGCCCTCGGCGTAGTGGCCGCGAGCCTGCGCCGCAAGGATGCGCACACTACCCGCCGTTGGCTGATGACGACCTTATGGCTGCAAGCGGCCGGGGTGTTCGCCTGCCTGCTGGGCAACGGCTGGGGCCTGGCCTTGGGCGTGCTGCTGTGCGGCGGGCCGTTCCTAGCCTGCATGCAGCTGGTGATGGCGCGTCTGCGAGAGATCGCGCCCCACGGCTACCAGCGCAACACTGGGCTGCTCACCGCCAGCTTCGCCATCGGGCAATTGAGCGGCCCGTTGCTGGCCTCGATCAGCAGCCATGTGAGCGGCGGTTTGCAGCCAGCGTTGGTAATCGCCGGTGCAGGTCTGTTAGTGGCGGGCGGGATCGTCCTCAGCTCGCAACCAACGGCACCGGCACGCGACCCTGCTCGCGTCGCGCCAGCACCAGAAAGAACAGGCCGCCCAGCAAACACCCAGTGAACCAGGCGAAGTTGGCCAGGCCCTGCAATGCCGGGGTGAAGGTGATCGCAACGCCCACCAGCGTCGCGGGCACCAGCGCCTTGACGGCTGTCCAGTTCACACCACCGTCGAAGTAATAACGTCCGTTCGGGCTGTCATCGAACAGCGCATCCACATCGATCCGTTGTTTTTTGATCAGGTAGAAGTCCACCAGCAGGATGCCGAACAGCGGCCCGATGAATGCTGCGAGAATATCCAGGGTGTAGTGGATCATCAGCGGGTTATTGAACAGGTTCCACGGGGTGATGAAGATCGAGGCCACCGCCGCGATCATGCCTCCGGCGCGCCAGCTGATTTTGCTCGGCGCGACGTTGGCGAAGTCGAACGCCGGAGATACAAAGTTGGCGACAATATTGATGCCGATGGTGGCGGTTACAAATGCAAAGGCACCGAGCAGAACAGCCATGCTGTTATCGATCCGCGAGACGGTGGCTATGGGGTCATGCAGCATCTCGCCAAACACCGGCAAGGTGCCTGAAACAATCACCACGGTGACCAGGGAAAACGCCAGAAAATTCACCGGCAGGCCCCAGAAATTACCGCGTCGCACGTCTTGCATGCTGCGGCAGTAGCGGCTGAAATCGCCGAAATTCAGGGTGGGCCCAGAAAAATACGACACCACCAACGCCGTGGCGACGATCACCTGGCCAAACGCCTGCCAACCCGACAGGGATTTTTCCGCCAGGGTGAAACTGATATTCGCCCAACCCGCCTTCCACACAATCCAGCCGGCCAAGATAAACATCACGGCGTACACCACCGGGCCCGCCCAATCGATAAAACGGCGGATGGACTCCATCCCGGCCCAGAACACGGCGGCTTGCAGTACCCATAGGCTGAGAAAACCAAACCAGCCCAGGTAGGAGAGGCCCGCGAAATGCGGCTCGGCATAGACCGCCATTTGTGGGAAGAAGCGCAGTACCACGATGATCAAGGCACTCGACGCCAAGTAGGTCTGAATGCCATACCACGCCACGGCGATCAGGCCGCGAATCACCGCGGGAATATTCGCACCGAACACCCCGAACGCCAGACGGCAAATCACCGGGTAAGGCACTGCCGCTTGCTGGCTGGGCTTGGCCACCAGATTGGCGATCAATTGCACGATGCAGATGCCGGCGAGCAAGGCGAT
This sequence comes from Pseudomonas rhodesiae, assembly GCF_007858255.1. GTDB lineage: Bacteria > Pseudomonadota > Gammaproteobacteria > Pseudomonadales > Pseudomonadaceae > Aquipseudomonas > Aquipseudomonas rhodesiae. The sequence goes on from NZ_VFEU01000004.1 coordinate 270,383, forward strand.
CAACACCTGCCAACTGGCCAGCCCCAGCGCGAACAGGCTGGCGGCGAACACGTAGCCGCCGACGCTGTGCACGTCACTCATCCAGAAGGCAAAGATGTTGTACCAGGTCCACTTTTGCGGGAGTGGACCAAGGTCCTGGTTGTATAGGCGTGGGCTGTAGCCGTTGGGCAATTGTTCGGTCATCGCTGGCTCCTCGTCATACCGGCCTGCGCTGCCGTAGCGGGTGCATACGGGAGGCGGCATGGTTTGTATACGAGATCATCAGCAGAATACGTGCCAATGGCACACAATCCCTGTGGTACGGCACTCCAAGAGGATCAGCGAACCTTAGTCAGCGGCACTTCGCTCAGCAACGGTGCAGATTGATCCTGTACACAATCATCGGTGCACCCGATGTGCACACACGTAACCCACCGTGCAGCAGGCCGCCGTGAGGAAGGTGCCCCACGCCATGTCCATCACTGCCAGTTGAGCGGACCAACCCTGCAACGTGGCCCAGTTGCTCAGATCATAGGTGCCATACGCCACCAGGCCCAACAACGCGCCCAAGCGCGCCGCGCGCTGCCAACTGACACTGGGCAGCACCACGAACACCACGCAGCCGAGCACATACAAGAGATAGAAGAGCACCGCGGGCAACAGCCGAGGTTGATCGAGCATCAGAGGGCCCAGCAGGGATTTGTAGGTGGGGCCCATAAGGACGCCGAGCCAGAGGCCGTCCAGAATCAAAAAGGCGAGCAACGTGCCCAGGTAAGCAAACAGGGTTTTCTTGGTCATGGAAACAGCCTCTGTAGGCGCCGATCAGCGCCTACAGAAGAGCAAAACACCCTCAGCTTAGTTCAATGCGATCGGCATGAATCACGATCTGGCCCTGTTTGTAGAGCGCGCCGATGGCTTTCTTGAAGTTGCCTTTGCTCACGCCGAACAAGTTGCTGATCACCGCCGGGTCGCTTTTATCGCTGACCGGCAAGGTGCCGTTGTTTTCGCGCAACTTGGCGAGGATCTTCGAGTTCAGGCTGGAGGCCGCTTCCTGACCGACCGGTTGCAGGCTCAGGCTGATGTTGCCGTCGGCGCGGATCTCCTTGATAAAGCCTTTCTCTTCCTTGCCGGGTCGCAGGAATTTGAACACTTCGTTCTTGTGGATCAAGCCCCAGTGCTTGTTGTTGATGATCGCCTTGAAACCCATATCGGTGGCTTCGGCCACCAGCAGATCGACTTCCTGGCCCACCTGGTAGTTGGCGGGTGTCTTGTCCAGGTAACGGTCGAGGCGCGCGGTGGCGGTGATGCGCTTAGTGTGCTTGTCGAGATAGACATGCACCACGCAATACTCACCGGCGCTCAACTGACGCTTTTCTTCCGAGTAAGGCAGCAACAGATCTTTGGGCAGCCCCCAATCGAGGAATACACCAATGCTGTTGACTTCCACTACTTTCAAACTGGCGAACTCGCCCACTTGAACTTTGGGCTTTTCAGTTGTAGCGATAAGTTTGTCATCGCTGTCCAGATAAATAAAAACGTTAAGCCAGTCTTCATCTTCACTGGGAATATCTTTGGGGATATACCGATTAGGCAAGAGGATTTCACCGTCTTGCGCACCATCGAGGTACAAACCAAAGTTAGTGTGTTTAACCACTTGCAAGCTGTTGTAGCGCCCGACTAAAGCCATTTCCAAACCCCTCGTTACGTGGGCGGCATTCTACCCGAGTTGTGCGCGCCACGCGCGCACGCCTGAAAAATCCAGGGGTTGCGTGGCTTTCTACTGGCCCTGCCCCGCTCGTCAGATCATCCCGATGAATTTTGCCCGGAGCGCCAGGCCAGTCGTTCCAGGGCTTTCCAGTTAAAACAGTAAGTTAGCGGGTTATTCATCGGCCCAACTTTGCCCATTTTCAACCAGGCGTTTTATTCTCAGGGGATATTTACCAAGCAATTGTCAAGTATTTCATGTACGATGCCTGGCCAAGTTAATTCTCTACAGGTTAGTGGCCGCCATGCGTGTAAAAGCATCCAACAGCAAAGCAAAGCCAGCTCCCGCCGTTGAAACCAGCGAATCGATCAACAGCCAGATTGCTGCGTTCCTTAAATCCGGTGGCGAAATCCAGCAAATTGCCAAGGGCGTAAGCGGCCAGACTTTCGGCCCGTCCAAGCAGATCAGCCTGGGCAAGAAGTAACACTCCTGCAACACACCTGGTCCCTAAGCGCCTTGCCTTCAAGGCGCTAGGACTAGCGTCAGTACCACCCTCCCATTGCATTCAATAGCACCCTAATCGACGAACGGGCCTCACCGACCGCTATTCGCCGGTATCCTTGCACGCGTCTAGCGCGGGCATCTGCCCGATTTTTCCGTCACTGCTCCTCGCTTTTCATGGAGTGAAGCATGTTTAAACCCTGCATATTCCTGATCACTGCCCTGGTCGCCAGCCCTCTGGCCGAAGCGCAAATCTTCCAACGCGAATTGGGCGACTTCGACCTGAAACTGGGTACAACCCCCAGCCGCAGCATGGCTCAGGGCCTGGTCAAGCCGACGTCGCCGGGCAGTGATTCGTTCCATGGCGGCCTGGATCTGAGCCACGACAGCGGCCTGTATTTCGGCCAGTTCTCGCCGAACATGGGGCTATCCTCCTCCAGCAACCTCGAAATCGATTCCTATATGGGCTTCAAACACCCTTTCGATCAGACCCTGGGCTACGAAGTTGGCTTGATCCACTACAGCTACCCCACTCTCAGCCCGCTCAACAGCCAGGAGTTCTACGGAGGTCTGAACCTGCTCGGCAATCGTTTCGGCGCTTCCTTCAGCAACGACCCGGACCGCCAGGACAGCACCCTCTTTGCCGACCTCAGCGGCACACAGCCGTTCGGGATCGGGGTAAGCATGAAGTACACCACCCATCAGCTGGGCTCGCCGGTTTCGGTGGATGGCGGCTCTATCAGCAGTTTCAGCGACTGGTCGGTGCAGTTTTCCCGCGCCTGGAAAGGCATCGATCTGGACCTGATCTACAGCGATTCCAGCCTCAGCGGCGGCAATTGCTCCGCCTACTCCGGGCACAACGCGCAATGCGATGGCCTGCTGACTCTCAAGGCCGTGCGCTCGTTTTATTGATGGGCTGAACTGTCGGACCCGGCCAGGGTTCACATGCACAAGTCCCCTCTGTGCAAGGATCCGCTCATGCTGCGTCGGCTCAAACTATTGGTGGTAGTACTGACCCTGAGCCTGGTGCTCGCCGGCTGCAATCGCGTGGGCCTGGCCTATCGCAATCTGGACGTGATCATCCCCTGGACTCTCAATGACTACCTGGACATGAACGCCGGGCAGAAGAGCTGGTTCAACGACACACTCAAAGAACACCTGGCCTGGCATTGCACCACGCAACTGCCGGGTTACCTGGACTGGCTGGACCGCCTGCAACAGATGGTCGACGCCAATCAAGTCACGGACGCCGCGCTGCAAACCCGCACCGTCGAGGCCAAACAGGCGATTGCCGAGGTAGCACGAGAAATCACTCCGTCGGCCATCGAGCTGCTGCAAGGGCTGGACGATGAGCAGGTCGAGGACATGAACGCCGCGCTGGCCAAAGACCTGCGCAAGCGTCAGGACGAATACCTCAAGCCCCCGCTGCAACAGCAGATCAAGGAGCGCGCCGAACGCATGCGCAAGCGCCTGGACAGCTGGATGGGCCCGCTCAGCCCCAGCCAGCAAGCCCGCGTCCTGGCCTGGTCGGTCGCGTTGGGTGAGCAGAATGAGCAGTGGATCGGCAACCGCGCCCATTGGCAGGCGCAGTTTATCGACGCGGTCCAGCAACGCCGCAGTGCCGATTTCCCACAAAAGATGCAGCAACTGCTGGTGGACCGTGAAAGCCTATGGACCCCGCAGTACCGCGCCGCCTACGCCCAGACTGAAGCGCAAGCGCGAAGCCTGATAGTCGACTTGATGGCCGATAGCACGCCGCAACAGCGGTTAAAACTCACCCAGAAAATCGACGGCGTGCGCAGCGACTTCAAGGCACTCAAGTGCCTCAAGGCCGCTGCCCGTTGAAATGCGGGCTGCCATCGCAACTCGACAACGATCCTAGATCGCCCCGCCTGCAATCGCCGCTTCGGAAGCCACGCGATCAAAGGTTTCAGGGTCCAATGCGTCTTCCTGCTCGTCCATGACCTGACGCGGATGAGCGTTGCCAGGAATGGAGCTGTCAATCAGGGACAGCAGGCTCGCTCCCCGTGGGGTCAAAATGAAATTCTCGCCGTTACCGCCCTGTTCTTCCGGGCGCGATTCGATAAAGCCGCGCTTGAACAGCAGCGCTTCATAGTCGGCAGCGGTCTTTTTCAGCGCATCAAGGTTGCCAATGGACTCACCAGCCGTGGCCTTGTCGGCGGCTTCCTGCTCCGCATATTTGCGTGGGGCGAAGCTGCCCTCGCCGTTCTGCACTTCGTGCAGCAAACGTTCGATCAAATCCCAGTTGTAAGTCGTCATCCTGATTCCTCCTGCGGGCGTGAGCAAAAGTGGCCCGTCAGCAGGTGTGACCTGTCACGTCGGCAGCCGTTCAGCCGAATGGACGGGCGTCATTTCTCTGAACTTTCCAGACGTTCGCCCCCTCAACTGCGTACCAACGCCAAGGAGGTCGCCCCATGAAAACCCTGATGAATCTGACCGTCGCCGCCGCTCTGCTCACCGCCCTGCCGACCTGGGCCTGTACGCCGGAAGAAGCCACCGCCAAGCGCGAGGAGCTGGCCAAGCAAGTGACCCGGCTCACCGAACAGAACCCAGCCAAGGCCAAGGAGATGAACGACGAACTGCAGAAAATGGACCTGGACACCGAGAGCGCGGAGTTCCCCGACAAATGCCAGTTGATCGACGCGCGCCTCAAAGAACTGAAAGAGGCCGCCGCCAAGGCCGAAAACTGAGCCCATAAAAAAACCGGACATCGTCCGGTTTTTTTATATCGCCCCAGGCTTATTCAGCAGCTGGCGCTTCGGGTTTGCGGCGCTTGAGCGGGGCCATGCCGTCCTTGCTTACCAACGACAGGTTGTCGGTCTTCGGGCGGTTGGCGATCTTGCGTTTGGTCGGCGACTTGGCGCCGGTTTTCTTCTTGTCGCCCTTGGCGTCGGTCTTTTTCTTCTTCACGCCGACGGCCTTGCCCGACGCCTTGACCTTCTTCGGCCCGGTGTAGGTGCCTTTGACTTCCTTGATGGTGCGGCGCTCGAACGACTGCTTGAGGTAGCGTTCGATACTCGACATCAGGTTCCAGTCGCCGTGGCAGATCAGCGAGATGGCCAGGCCATCGTTACCGGCCCGCCCGGTGCGGCCGATACGGTGCACGTATTCGTCGCCGCTGCGCGGCATGTCGAAGTTGATCACCAGGTCGAGGCCGTCCACATCCAGGCCACGGGCGGCCACGTCGGTGGCCACCAGGATCTTCACACCGCCGGCCTTGAGGCGGTCGATGGCGAGCTTGCGATCTTTCTGGTCTTTCTCGCCGTGCAGCACGAACGCCTTGTATTCCTGGGCCACCAGGCGGCCGTAGATGCGGTCGGCGGCGGCGCGGGTGTTGGTGAACACAATGGCTTTCTGATAGGTCTCGTTGGCCAGCAGCCAGTTGAGGATCTGTTCTTTGTGCACATTGTGGTCGGCGGTGACGATCTGCTGACGCGTGGTGGCGTTGAGGTCGCTGACGTTGTTGACCTGCAGGTGTTCCGGGTTGTTCAGCACCTTGGCGACCATGTCGCGCAGGGTCGAACCGCCGGTGGTGGCGGAGAACAACATGGTCTGCTGACGGTTGACGCACTCGCCCACCAGGCGCTGCACGTCGTCGGCAAAGCCCATGTCGAGCATGCGATCGGCTTCGTCGAGCACCAGCACTTCGACTTCCTTGAGGTCCAGGTTGCCGGCGTTGAGTTGTTCGATCATGCGCCCTGGCGTGCCGATCAGAATGTCCGGCACCTTGCGCAGCATGGCGGCCTGCACCTTGAAGTCTTCGCCGCCGGTGATGATGCCGGACTTGATGAAGGTGAACTGCGAGAAGCGTTCGACTTCCTTCAGGGTCTGCTGGGCCAGCTCGCGGGTCGGCAGCAGGATCAGGGTCTTGATGCTGACGCGGACCTTGGCCGGGCCAATCAAACGATTCAGAACCGGCAGGACGAAAGCGGCGGTCTTGCCGCTACCGGTTTGCGCTGTCACCCGCAGGTCACGCCCTTCGAGCGCGAGCGGGATGGCCGCGGCTTGCACAGGCGTAGGCTCGACAAATTTAAGCTCGGCCACGGCTTTGAGCAGGCGTTCGTGCAGGGCGAATTGGGAAAACACGGGTGCTACCTCGAAGAAATGCAAAATATCAGCTGCATAGGGTAACGGTTTCGGGCGTCCAAACCGAGTTTCTTTACGCGAACGTGCCCAATCAGGCGTTTTTTTGTGCTTGATTGTGTCGGCGACGTCAACTTTGGCGCACTCAGGTGCTCTAATCGCCCCCGACTTGTCTTACCGAGGAATTGCTTTATTCATGGATATCAAACAGCTCTGGCGCAACGTCCAAGACCTTTGGGACGCACTCGACCAACATCCCATGCTGCATGCGGGCCTGGGCTTGCTGGTATTGCTGGTGGTGGCCCTGGTGTTGGGTCGGGTGGCGCGCTACCTGATCCTGCACGCAGTCAAACTGCTCGGGCGCCAACCGGCCCTGCACTGGCTCAACGACCTGCGGCATAACAAGGTTTTCCATCGTCTGGCGCAGATGACACCGTCTCTGGTGATTCAGTTCGGCCTGTACCTGGTGCCCGACCTGAGCAAGACCGCCACGTTGTTCATCGGCAACGTGGCCCTGGCGTTCACCATCCTGTTCCTGGTGCTGGCCATAAGCGCCCTGCTCAACGCCCTGCTGGACATCTACGCCCGCACCGAACACGCACGCACCCGTTCGATCAAGGGCTATGTGCAATTGGCCAAGATGGTGCTGTTTGTGTTCGGCGCGATCATCATCGTTGCCACCCTGATCGACCGGTCGCCGCTGTTGCTGTTGTCAGGTCTGGGTGCAATGTCGGCGGTGATCCTGTTGGTCTACAAGGACACGCTGCTGTCGTTCGTCGCCAGCGTGCAGTTGACCAGCAACGACATGCTGCGGGTCGGCGACTGGATCGAAATGCCTCAGGTCGGCGCCGACGGCGATGTGGTGGACATCACCTTGCACACGGTGAAAGTGCAGAACTTCGATAAAACCATCGTTTCCATCCCCACCTGGCGCTTGATGTCCGAATCGTTCAAAAACTGGCGCGGCATGCAAGCCTCGGGCGGGCGGCGTATCAAGCGCAGTCTGTTCATCGATGCCAGCGGCGTGCGCTTCCTGCGTGACGACGAAGAAGTGCGCATGACCCAGGTGCACCTGCTCACCGACTACATCAGCCGCAAGCAAGCCGAACTCAGGGCCTGGAACCAAGCCCAGGGTCACAGCGCGCAGTTGTCGGCCAACCGCCGGCGCATGACCAACCTCGGCACCTTCCGCGCCTACGCGCTGGCCTACCTGAAAAGCCACCCGGACATCCAGCCGAACATGACCTGCATGGTCCGCCAGATGCAGACCACCGCCCAAGGCGTGCCGCTGGAAATCTACTGCTTTACCCGCACCACGGCGTGGGCCGATTACGAACGAATCCAGGGCGATATCTTCGATTATCTGCTGGCGGTGTTGCCGGAGTTCGGCCTGAGCCTGTACCAGCAACCCAGTGGCAACGATCTGCGGGCGGGGATGCTACCGGCGGTGGCGGGCGCCAGTCATTTAGCGGCCCCGGATTACCCGGCGGTTTAAGCCAGCGAGCGGTTGGGCGCCTTGACGCCCAACCGACTGATCCAAACCGCCCCCACAATCACCAGCCCGCCCAAGGCCAACCGACCCAGCGGCTCGTGCTGGTTCCAGATCAACAGGTTGAGCAACAACCCAACCGGTACGTGCAAGTTATTCATCACCGCCAGGGTGCCGCCGTTGACCAGGCATGCGCCCTTGTTCCACCAGTACAGGCCCAATGCCGTGCTGACCAGGCCGAGGAACACCAGCACACCCCATTGCAGCGGCGCTTGCGGCAGAAAATCAGCTTTGCCGAACAACAGGAACGCCGGCAACACCACCAGCAATGCGCCAAGGTAGAAATAGCCGAAGCGTCGGTAGTGCGGCAGGTCGCTCGGGTAGCGCGCCACCAGGTGCTTGTACATGACCTGCCCGGCGGCATAGGTGAAGTTGGCCAATTGCAGCAGCAAAAAGCCCATCAGGAAGTGCGGGGTGACCTGGTCGAAGCGAATCACTGCCGCACCCGCCACCGCCACCAGGGCAGCCAGCAATGCCCAGGGATTGAAGCGGCGGTTGAGAGCATCTTCGATCAGGGTCACATGCAGTGGCGTGAGGATGGTGAACAGCAGCACCTCCGGCACGGTAAGCACGCGAAAGCTCAGGTACAGGCACACGTAGGTCACGCCGAACTGCAGCGCGCCGATCACCAGCATGCCGCGCATGAACGCCGGCTCCACCGAACGCCAGCGCGTCAGCGGGATAAACACCAGCCCGGCCAGCACCACGCGCACCAGCACCGCGAAGTAGCTGTCGACGTGACCGGCGAGGTATTCGCCGATCAAGCTGAAGGAAAATGCCTGAATCAGGGTGACAACCAGTAGATAGCCCATGCGCGCCTCGTTTCGAATGGGCGGGACATTAAAGCTTTTCGTCGCAGGACGAAACTCGGGGCAAAAAAAACCCGACCTCGCTAAAGCGTCAGTCGGGCAGGAGCACTCAGGAGCACAAGTGCAAAGGGAGGTTCGTTACGCGTACTTGAAGGGTTGGCGTGCAGCGATATAAACACCGCGGGATTATCTGGCGATTAAAGCTTCACACCACCTGGGCCAACTGGGCTTTGGCGTGATTGATGCCTTTTTCCTGGAAGTCGCCGCTCAGGTTCACCCCTTCGGCATGAATAAAAGCGACCTCATGAATCCCGATAAAGCCCATGACCTGCCGCAGATACGGTTCCTGATGATCAGAGCTGGCGCCGGTATGAATGCCGCCGCGCGCGGTGAGCACAATGGCGCGCTTGCCGGTCAGCAGGCCCTGGGGCCCGGTGGGGGTGTATTTGAACGTGACCCCAGCGCGCAATACGTGATCCAGCCAGGCTTTCAAGGTGCTGGGGATGGCAAAGTTGTACATCGGCGCGGCCAGTACCAGCACGTCGGCGGCCAACAGCTCATCGGTCAATTCGTTGGAGCGGTCCAGAGAGATCTGTTCGTCGTCGTTGCGCTGTTCCGACGGTTTCATCCAGCCGCCGAGCAGGTTGGCGTCCAAATGCGGAACCGGGTTGAGGGCCACGTCGCGCACGGTGATCCGGTCCGCCGGGTGGGCGGCCTGCCATTGGCTGATGAACTGCTGAGTGAGTTGGCGGGAAATGGAATCCTGCTGGCGTGCACTGCTTTCGATGATCAGAACGTTGGACATGGCTATGTAGGCTCCATCTGAAACTGCTGTAAGTCGATGGAGAAAAGATTAACCAGGGCTCATTCGATAAAAAAGCGCAAAAAACTGCTATAACCCATCTAGAAATTTGTTGATAAGCGGAGTATCCCTGTTGGCCTGCTCCGCTGATGGGTTATTTCGGGGTGCAGGTCAGGGCGATACGCATCTTGATAATCGCGCGGTTGAATTTGACCGTGGTGTTGGTGCTCTTGCCGGCCGGTACCGAGACGGTACGCCGACGCGGCGACTCCGGACCGTTGGTGAAGACTACCGAGCACTGGGCATCGTTGGTGCCGTAGTTATTCAGTTGAATCGAACTGATATCGGCATCCACGTCGGTCGCAGTGTAGTCCACGCTCACGCCGTCGATCTTTTTGCTCACATCGATAGGGTAGGCGAACGCGCTCAACGGCAGCAGCGCCAGCAGCACACAACAGAATTTTCTCATTCGGCAGTCTCCAATAAGGACCGCCAGCTTAGGACAAGAGGAACCCATCTTGAAAGCGCCCCGCGTTACCCTCGATCAATGGCGCACGCTGCAAGCCGTGGTCGACCATGGCGGCTTCGCCCAGGCGGCCGAAGCGCTGCACCGTTCGCAGTCTTCGGTGAGCTACACCGTAGCCCGCATGCAGGACCAACTCGGCGTGCCGCTGCTGCGCATCGACGGGCGCAAGGCTGTACTCACCGACGCCGGTGAAGTGCTATTGCGCCGTTCGCGGCAACTGGTGAAAAACGCCAGCCAGTTGGAAGACCTCGCCCACCATATGGAGCAAGGCTGGGAAGCCGAAGTGCGCCTGGTGGTGGATGCCGCCTACCCCAACGCTCGCCTGGTGCGCGCCTTGAGTGCGTTTATGCCGCAAAGCCGCGGTTGTCGCGTGCGCTTGCGTGAGGAAGTGCTGTCCGGCGTCGAAGAGCTGCTGATCGAAGGCGTGGCCGACCTGGCGATTTGCGGTTTCAGTATCCCCGGCTACCTGGGCACCGAGATGAGCAATGTGGAATTTGTCGCCGTGGCCCACCCCGAGCACACCCTGCACCGCATGAATCGCGCGTTGAGCTTCCAGGACCTGGAAAGCCAGATGCAAGTGGTGATCCGCGACTCCGGCCGCCAGCAGCCGCGGGATGTGGGCTGGCTCGGCGCCGAACAGCGCTGGACCGTCGGCAGCCTGGCCACGGCAGCGTCCTTTGTGGGCAGCGGCTTGGGCTTTGCCTGGTTGCCACGGCACATGATCGAACGCGAACTCGCCGAGGGCGTGCTCAAGCAGCTACCTTTGGAACAGGGCGGCAGCCGCCATCCCACGTTCTACCTGTATTCGAACAAGGACAAACCCTTGGGGCCGGCCACGCAGATCCTCGTGGAATTGCTGCGCACTTTCGACACCGCCCCGTTGGACGCCCCTTTCGCCGCCCCTCGACAAGCCTGAAACGGAGTTCATGCATGCCCTGGTTCGACCATGACGACTGCAGCCTGCACTACGAGGAATACGGCCACGGCACCCCACTGATCTTGATTCATGGCCTGGGCTCCAGCAGCCAGGACTGGGAGCTGCAGCTGCCGGTGCTGTCCCGGCACTACCGCCTGATCGTGGTAGATGTACGCGGCCATGGGCGCTCCGACAAACCCCGCGAACGCTACAGCATCCCTGGCTTCAGCGCCGATCTGAGCGCACTGATAGAACACCTCGACCTGCCGCCGGCCCATGTGGTGGGGTTGTCGATGGGTGGCATGATTGCGTTTCAGTTGGCGGTGGACGAGCCCGGCAGCGTCCGCAGCCTGTGCATCGTCAACAGCGCGCCTGAGGTCAAGGTGCGCAGCGCCAATGACTATTGGCAATGGACCAAACGCTGGACGCTGGCCCGGGTGCTCAGCCTGAACACCATCGGCAAGGCTCTCGGTAACCGGCTGTTTCCCAAACCGCAGCAGGCCGACCTGCGGCGCAAGATGGCCGAACGCTGGGCAAAAAACGACAAACGTGCTTATCTCGCCAGCTTCGACGCAATTGTGGGCTGGGGCGTGCAGGAACGACTGTCCAGCATCGCCTGTCCAACCCTGGTCATCAGCGCCGACCACGACTACACCCCTGTGGCGCAAAAACAAATCTATGTAAAACTGCTGCCCGATGCGCGCCTGGTGGTCATCGAAGATTCCCGCCATGCCACGCCCTTGGATCAACCCGAGGTCTTTAACGCAACCCTGCTCGAATTTCTAAAGACCGTCGACACCACTGCTCAGGATCACTGACCCATGCTGAAAAAAATCGCCTTCTTTGCCGGTTCCGTTCTGTTCGCTGCCAACCTGATGGCGGCCCAGCCGGCCAAGGCGCCACACGTTTTGATCTCCACCACCAATGGTGACATTGAAGTCGAACTGGACCCGGTCAAGGCGCCGATCAGTACCAAAAACTTCCTGGCCTACGTAGACAAAGGCTTTTACACCAACACCATTTTCCATCGCGTGATTCCTGGTTTCATGGTTCAGGGCGGGGGGTTCACTCCACAGATGAAGCAGAAAGACACCCAGCCGCCGATCAAGAACGAAGCCAGCAACGGCCTGCACAACGTGCGTGGCACGCTGTCGATGGCACGCACCTCCAACCCGGATTCGGCCACCAGCCAATTCTTCATCAACGTGGCGGACAATGCGTTCCTCGACCCAGGCCGTGACGCCGGTTACGCGGTATTCGCCAAAGTGGTCAAGGGCATGGACGTGGTCGACATCATCGTCAACTCCCAGACCACCACCAAGCAAGGCATGCAAAACGTGCCGATCGACCCTGTCGTGATCAAGTCGGCCAAGCGCATCGACTGACGTCTGCAGGATGCTCCGCGCACAGCCCACAAGGCTGTGCGCGCACCTGAAAGGAGAGCCCGCCCGGCGGGCGTCAACCCCAATGCTCTATCGTCGTTTCGAACAACTGATCGATATTTTCCGCGACGCGCCCAGCGCCGCACCACCTGACAAAGTCCTACCCTTCTACCTCTACTACCTGCGCCAAGTGTGGCCGCATTTTGCCGCCCTGCTGGTGGTGGGCCTGATCGGTGCGCTGATCGAAGTCGCGCTGTTCAGCTACCTGAGCCGCATCATCGACCTGGCCCAGGGCACGCCGCCGGCGAATTTTTTCCAGGAGCACAGCAGCGAGCTGATCTGGATGGCCGTGGTCGCCCTGTTGCTGCGCCCGATCTTCGGCGCCCTGCATGACCTGCTAGTGCATCAAACGATCAGCCCCGGCATGACCAGCCTGATCCGCTGGCAGAACCACAGCTATGTGCTCAAACAGAGCCTGAATTTCTTCCAGAACGACTTCGCCGGGCGGATCGCCCAGCGCATCATGCAAACCGGCAACTCGCTGCGCGATTCCGCCGTGGCGGCGGTGGATGCGATCTGGCACGTCGCGATTTATGCCATCAGCTCTCTGGTGCTGTTTGCCGAAGCGGACTGGCGCCTGATGATCCCACTGGTGACGTGGATCATCTGCTACAGCCTGGCGCTGCGGTATTTCGTGCCGCGGGTCAAAGAGCGCTCGGTGATTTCCTCCGAGGCGCGCTCCAAACTGATGGGGCGCATCGTGGATGGCTATACCAATATCACCACCTTGAAACTGTTCGCGCACACCCAGTACGAGCAGCAATACGCCAAGGAAGCGATCATCGAGCAGACCGAAAAAACCCAGCTGGCCAGCCGTGTGGTCACCAGCATGGACATCGCGATCACCACCATGAACGGCCTGTTGATCGTCACTACCACGGGCCTGGCCCTGTGGTTATGGACGCAGTCGCTGATCTCGGTGGGCGCCATCGCCCTGGCCACGGGCCTGGTGATCCGCATCGTCAACATGTCCGGCTGGATCATGTGGGTGGTCAACGGTATTTTCGAAAACATCGGCATGGTGCAGGACGGGCTGAAAACCATCGCCCAACCGCTGGCCGTGGTCGACCGTGAAAACGCCCCGCGCCTGAGCGTGCCCCATGGCGAAGTGCGCTTCGAACAGGTGGACTTTCACTACGGCAAACAGAGCGGGATCATTGGCGGCCTGAACCTGACCATCAAGGCCGGGGAGAAAATCGGCCTGATCGGCCCGTCCGGCGCGGGCAAATCGACCTTGGTCAACCTGCTGCTGCGCCTGTACGACCTGCAAGGTGGGCGCATCCTGATCGACGGCCAGAACATCGCCGAGGTGGCCCAGGAAACCTTGCGCGAGCAGATCGGCATGATCACCCAGGACACCTCGCTGCTGCACCGTTCGATCCGCGACAACCTGCTCTACGGCAAGCCTGACGCCACCGATGAAGAACTCTGGAGCGCGATCCACAAAGCCCGCGCCGATGAATTCATCCCACTGCTGTCGGACGCCGAAGGCCGCACCGGGTTGGACGCTCACGTCGGCGAACGCGGGGTGAAACTCTCCGGTGGGCAACGCCAGCGCATCGCCATTGCGCGGGTGCTGCTCAAGGATGCACCGATCCTGATCATGGACGAGGCCACCTCGGCGCTGGACTCGGAAGTAGAAGCGGCGATCCAGGAAAGCCTGGAAACCCTGATGCAAGGCAAAACGGTGATCGCGATTGCCCACCGCCTGTCGACCATCGCCCGCATGGACCGCTTGGTGGTGCTGGAAAAAGGCCGGATCGCCGAGAGCGGCAGCCACGCCGAACTGTTGGCCCATGGCGGGCTGTATGCGCGGCTGTGGCAGCATCAAACCGGCGGCTTCGTCGGTATCGACTGAACACAACGCTGGTTGCACCGTCCGCCTGGCACTTTGCGCTGACCATGCTGTAATTCAGTGCAGTGCCCAGACGGGCGCTGAAGTAAATCTGCAGGGAGCATCACTGATTTACTGATTCGGTAGAGCGATCTATCAAGGACGGGTTTCATGTCTTTGTTCAAGCGTTCAGTCACAGAGGGGCTGGGTACGTTTTGGCTGGTGTTGGGCGGGTGCGGCAGCGCGGTATTGGCCGCAGCGTTCCCAGCGGTTGGGATCGGGTTGCTGGGGGTGTCCCTGGCGTTCGGGCTGACGGTGTTGACCATGGCCGCCGCCATCGGCCATATCAGCGGTTGTCACCTCAACCCGGCCGTGACGGTGGGCTTGGTGGTCGGCGGGAGGTTTCCGGCCAAGGAGTTACCGGTCTATATCATCGCCCAGGTCATAGGCGGCGTAGTCGCGGCGGCATTGTTGTATATGATCGCCAGCGGCAAGCCCGGCTTCGAATTGGCGTCGGGGCTGGCTGCCAACGGGTATGGCGAGCACTCACCCGGCGGCTATTCGCTGGCGGCGGGGTTCGTCAGTGAACTGGTGATGACGGCGATGTTCCTGGTGATCATCCTCGGCGCCACCGACCCACGCGCCCCCAAGGGCCTGGCGCCCATCGCCATCGGCCTGGCGTTGACCCTGATCCACCTGATCTCCATTCCCGTGACCAACACCTCGGTCAACCCGGCGCGCAGTACAGGCCCGGCGCTGATCGTGGGTGGGTGGGCGATCCAGCAGTTGTGGTTGTTCTGGCTGGCGCCGTTGCTGGGTGCGGCGATCGGCGGTTTTATTTACGGATGGTTGGGTAAGGAGCCTCCAGCCTGACGCCCCAATACCACGATGGGCCGGTGCAGCCCTGCCGATACAGGGCAGGGCTGCATTCAACAGAGGCTGACTTAACCCTGATGGGCCTGCATGTATTGACGCAACAATTGGTTGATCCGTGTCTGGTAGCCCGTACCCTGACCTTTGAACCACTCAAGAACGTCAGCATCCAGCCGAATAGTCACCGCCTGTTTTACAGGCACACGTAACTCCGCACGTCGGAAAAATTCGGCGTCCAACTCAGGGATGTCGCTGGTATCGATTTCTTTATCTTTCATCTTGGCCAGGCGCTCCCAATCAGTTTTGGATGTTTGCGTCATAGTATTTGGCCTCCTTCTTAGTTGCCTTTCGGGCGGAGATGATACGAATCACATCACCACACCGCTCGGTGTATACGACTACACCCATTAACCGTTTTATCCAGCCAATACAGATCCAACGCTCTTCCCCATAATCCGCTCGATCATCGCGCAAGGCCAGCATCGGATGGCGAAAAATATCGGGTACGTCATTGAAATCGATTCCGTGCTTGGAAATATTGACCTTGTTTTTTGATTCATCCCATTCAAAACGCATGGCAATGCCTGTATGTACTTTTGTACATACAAAGTAGCCAATTTTACAGTTCGTTTGCCGCGACGCGGACGAACGGCCTACGCCTGCCGATACGGCAGCGCCGCCCTCGCCTCTTCGGCATAGGCCAAAACGCCTACCCGTTCGCGCTCGAGAAAATCCTCTACCGCCTTTTTCAAGCCCGGATGCCGCAGGTAGTGCCATGACCGCGTGATCACCGGCTCGAACCCACGGATCAGTTTGTGCTCACCCTGGGCGCCGGCGTCGAAACGTCGAAGGCCGTGAGCGATGGCGTAGTCCATGCCCTGGTAGAAACAGGTTTCGAAATGCAGGCGGTCGAATTCCGCCAGGCAGCCCCAATAGCGGCCGTAGAAGCTGTCGCCGCCGATCAGGCTGAAAGCCATGGCCACCGGGCGTGTGCCCTGCTTGGCCAATACCACGCGGATTGCCTCGGGCATACGTTCGGCCAGCAGGCTGAAAAAGGCGCGGGTCAGGTACGGCGCCTGGCGCCGGACTGCATAGGTGTTGGCGTAACAGGCGTAGACAAAATCCCACTGCGCCTCGCTCAGTTCGTGGCCTTGCAGCCATTCGAACTCGATGCCCTGCCCCGCCACTTGCTCGCGTTCCTTACGCATCTGCTTGCGTTTGCGCGAGCTCAGGGCGTCGAGGAAATCCTGAAAGTCGCGGTAGCCGCGGTTCTGCCAGTGGAATTGACAACCCAGGCGCTGCAACCAGCCCGGTTGGCCGGCCAAGGCCTCATCAGCCAACCCGTCGGTAAAGTTGATATGCGCGCTGGAAAGCCCTTCGATTTCCAGGTAACCGGGCAGGCTGTTGAGCAGCTCGAAACCATCCTCGACGCTGGCGGCCAGCAAACGCGGGCCGCTTACCGGGCTGAACGGCACGCCTACCAGCAGTTTGGGGTAGTAATCGATACCGGCGCGCTCACAGGCATCGGCCCAGCCGTGATCGAACACGTACTCGCCATAGGAATGCCATTTGCGATAACCGGGCAGTGCCGCCACCAGTCGATCGCCTTCCCAGTGCAGCAAATGCTCCGCTTGCCAGCCTGACTGTGGGCCCAGGCTGGCACTGTCCTCCAAAGCGCTGAGGAAGGCATGTCGCACAAAGGGCTGGGCGCTCGGCAGCAGCGCATCCCATGTCTGCGGGGCGATTTCGGACAGGCTGTCCAGGCGTTGCAACGGCATCGGCATCCTCACTACATCATGGCGTGAAAGCTTCGCGAGTATCGCTTATCGCCGCGACCAGCACACCCTCGAATCGCCGGACAAGGCTCTAAACCAATAGTTCCACGCCCGAACAATTTGTCACCGACATGACATTACTTTGCCACTGTTCCGTCATAAACCACCGCGATACTGACGCCTGTTTTTAGAGCGCCTGGTTCTAGCAGGCGGTTATTTTTTCCGTCCGTCAACGGTCGGTTGTGTCCTGGATGGTTTGCCATCCCTCCCCACTTTCGGAGATTGATATGCGTCTTGCTTCCACTAAAACTGCGGCGGTCCTGTGTGGCGGCCTGTTGCTGGCCCTGAGCGTTCCGGCCAGCGCCGCAGTCGACGCTAAATTGCTCGACATGCTCAAGGCCAACGGCCAGATCACTGCGGCGCAGTACACCGAACTGCAAAACGAGTTGGCCAAAGACCAGAAAGAACAGCAGATCGCACGGCAAGCTCAACAAGAGACCAACGAACAGATCGCGGCCACCGCCAAGAAAGCCAACGAACTGAGCGTGTTCGACCAGAAGCTGGCCTGGGCCGCCAAGACGCAGTTCAAGGGTGATGTACGCTTCCGTCAGGAAACCATCAAGATCGACGGCGAACCCAACAACGGCGGGCGTGACAAGGATCGTCAGCGCATCCGTGCGCGTCTGGGCGCTTACACTGAGATCAACCCGCAAGTGGACACCGGCATCCGTATCGCCACCGGCGGCGGCGACGACGCGCGCTCCACCAACCAGGATCAGGATGGCTACTTCGACAAGAAGTCGATCTGGCTGGACCTGGGCTACATCGACTACCACCCCGACCAGATCAAGAACCTGCACGTGATCGGCGGCAAGATGCTGCAACCGTGGGTCAACATGGGCGATGTGATCTGGGATAGCGATATCAACCCTGAAGGCCTGGCCCTGACCTACAAGTACCCGCTGGGCAGCAGCGCCGAGCTGTTCGGCAGCATTGGTAACTACAACCTCAAAGACAACGTCGACGGCGACGGCGTGCAATTCCGCCACGACCTGCGCTTGACCGCCGGCCAGTTGGGCTCGCGTTTCTCGCTGACCGACAACCTGAAACTGACCGTGGGCGGCAGCGTCTACGCCTATCAGAACGATGAGGACAGCCGCTGCACCACGACCACCACGCCGTGCGCGCTGGCGGTCAACGGTAACTCGGCCAACGAAGAATTCCGCCTGTACGAAGGTTTCAGCCAACTGGACATCGGCGGCCTGGCCGTACCGCTGTCGCTGTACGGTCAATACGTGAAAAACAACGACGCCTCCACCGATCAGGACACCGCCTGGTTGCTGGGCGCCAAGTCCAAGGTGTTCGGTTTCAACCTGGACTACAACTACCGCGACACCCAGCGTAACGCCGTGGTCGGCGCCTTCACCGACTCGGACTTCGCCAACGGCACCACCGGTTCGCGCGGTCACAAGTTCAAAGTGGGTTACGACATCGACAAGAACTTCGCGGTCGGTGCCACGTACTTCCTGACCAAGGCGGATTTCTCCAGCCGTACCCAGCGCGACGCCGACACCAACACCCTGCAGTTGGATGCCGAAGCCAAGTTCTGAAGCTAGGCGCTGTAAGCCTCGGGCCAGGAAGGCCCGAGGTGGTTGTCACAGTCTGGCGTGGGCGGGGCGATCCCCATCATCCGTTCGGCTCACCCACGCGAGCCTGTTTATTTCCCGTCTTTGCGATCCTTGCGCCGCTCGTCAGCGAGCCGCTGCGCCAAGGCATCCACATTCTTGACCGGCGCGTCGGGCATCATCTTCAAGGTGGCTTGCATCAGGCGCATCTGGCGGATAAACCGGCGGCAGTTCGCGCAGAACATCAAGTGATGACGCACCATCAGGCGCTCGCGAAAGGTCAATTGCCCATCGAGATAATCACTGGAACGTGCCACTTGTTCTTTACAGGTCAGCATTCGCCGGTTTCCTCAAAATGCTCCACCGTGGCGAAGACTTTAAGCCGTGCCCGATGCAACAGCACTCGCACATTGGAGAGCGAGAGGGTCAGCAGATTACAGATTTCTTCCAACGCCAGGCCCTGGCGTTCGCGCAAGACCAACACACTGCTTTGCAGCTCGGACAAGCTCAGCAACGTATGTTCCAGGCAGTCGCGCAGCTCGTCCTCGGTGAGTAACGCCTCCGGCGTGTCCTGGTGCCAGGCATAAGGGGCGACGGCCCAGTGACCGTCATCGGGGCTGAAACGGTCGTCGCCGATGGTGCCGTGGGGCGAAGGCAAATCGTCGAGCAGCACCTCCCGACGATTCAGCTTGTAACGGCCCTTGGCGGCATTGGCGGTGATTGTCAGCAACCAGGTCTTGAGGCTGGAACGCCCCTCGAACTTGGCCAGATTGCGCACCACCGACAGCCAGGCGTCCTGTACCACCTCATCGGCATGGCGCTGGCCGACGATGGCATAAGCCACCGCCCGCATCGCGCTCTGATAGGTGCTGACCAGTTCTTTGTAAGCCTGCTGCTCGCCCTTGAGCAAACGTTCAAGCAGGTGCGCGTCGTCCGCTGCAGCCATTAAAGACTCCGGTTATTCAGCGCTTGCGCAGGATGACACTGCCGATCGAATAACCCGCGCCGAACGAACTGAGCACGGCAACCGAGCCCTTGGGCAAGTCGTCCTGGTAAGTGTGAAACGCAATCACGGAACCGGCCGAACTGGTGTTGGCGTAGGTATCGAGAATCACCGGTGCCTCTTGCACCGTGGCTTCGCGACCCAGCAGTTTCTTCACGATCAGGTGGTTCATGCTCAGGTTGGCCTGGTGCAGCCAGAAGCGCTTCACATCCGCCACATTCAGCTGGTTTTCTTGCAGGTGCACGCCAATCAGTTCAGCGACCATCGGGCATACGTCGCGGAACACCTTGCGGCCTTCCTGCACGAACAGCTTGTCCGGCGCACCGATGCCTTCCGGCGCCGCGCGATTGAGAAAGCCGAAGTTGTTGCGGATGTTGTTGGAGAACTTGGTCAGCAGCTTGGTGCTGACCACGTCGAATTGATGCTCGGAGGTGGCCAGGTCGGCACGCTCCAGGATCACCGCCGTGGCGGCATCGCCGAAGATGAAATGGCTGTCGCGGTCACGAAAGTTCAGGTGACCGGTGCAAACTTCCGGGTTGACCATCAGGATCGCCCGGGCCTGGCCCAGTTGGATGCTGTTGGCGGCATTCTGGATGCCGAACGTAGCGGAAGAACAGGCCACGTTCATATCGAAACCAAAGCCTGCGATACCCAGGGCTTCCTGGACTTCAATGGCGATGGCCGGGTAAGCGCGCTGCAGGTTGGAGCAGGCGACGATCACACCGTCGATGTCGGCGGCGGTCTTACCGGCGCGTTGCAGGGCCTGTTCAGCGGCACCGACGGCCATCTGGCAGAGCACCGACCATTCGTCGTTACTGCGCTCCGGCAGGCTCGGGGTCATGCGCTGGGGGTCGAGAATGCCGTCCTTGTCCATCACGAAGCGGCTTTTGATACCCGATGCTTTCTCGATAAAGGCCGCGCTGGACTCGGTCAGCGCTTGCACATCGCCGCGCTCGATGGCGGCGGCGTTGTCGCTGTTGAACTGATGCACGTAGGTATTGAAAGACTGCACCAGCTCTTCGTTGGAGATGCTGTTGGCCGGGGTGTACAGGCCAGTGCCGCTGATGACGACGTTATGCACGGTCGTTCCTCTAAATCTGTCAGGCAGAAGATATTGGTACCGTCGTACCAAACTGTAAGTAGTCCGATTCCGCACCGCGGACACCAAACTGGCATCGCTTTATTCCATCGCGCCGCAGACTTCTGCGACGATCCCGGCATTTATAGCGGCGAAGTTTGCCACAAACACAGGGATTTGGCGCCATCTGCCAGCGGGTTTCAATAGGAGAGAGGGCACGCCTCCTCTCCTATTTTGATCTGCCTGCCTGGCTGACCGAAAAAGCGATCAGGCCTCGATCAGGCTCCACTGCTTGCTCAATCGCTTGTCGGAAATCGGCACCTTGGTTCCAAGCTGTTGGGCAAACAGTGACACGCGGTACTCCTCCAGCCACCAGCGGTACAGCTCCAGTTGCGGGTCGCGCTTGCCTTCTTGGGTGTGTTTGTTCAGGCGGTTCTGGTACTGCGTCCACAGGCCGCTGAGTTCACCGCTCCACACTCGATCTTTCTGTACCTGGCTCGGCAGCTTCTCCAGACGCAATTCGATGGCCTTGAGATAGCGCGGCAGTTCCTTGAACCATTGCGCCGGCGTTTCACGTACGAAGCCTGGGTACACCAGGTTGCTCAGTTGCTGCTTGATGTCGTTCAACGCCACGGCCTGGGCCAGGTCGATCTTGCCTTTAAAGCGCTTTTGCAGGCCGTGCCAGAGTTTCAGCACATCCAGGGTCAGGCGCGCCAGGCGCTCGGCGTGTTCGGTCCAGCCGCTGCGCTTGCGCTCGGCCAGGGCCGCCAGGCCGGCGCCGTCGCGCGGCAGGCTGGCTTCACCTTCCAACACACAGCTGTCGAGGCTGGCCAACAGGATGTCTTCGACCAGCGCATCGATACGCCCCAGTTCGCGGTACATCAGCCCCAGTTCGGTAAGACCGGGCAACTTGCCACGCAGGAATTTCGCCGGTTCCGCCAGTTGCTGCATCAAGAGGCGCTGCAAAGCGCGACGGTGCTGGAACTCAGCCTCGGCGGCGGTTGAGAAACGCCCTTCCTTGACCGTGCCGTTCTCTTCCACCAGCGCCGGGTACACCGTCATGGACAGCCCGGCGATGTTCTGCTGGGTCTTCTCGGCCACCGCCGCGAACACCTTGGCCTCCACCGGTTGCTGGCTTTTCGCGGTCTGCGGCACGGCGAGCGCGGCTTGGCTGGCTTCGGCGAAGCGTGCGGTCAGTTCGGCCAGGTCGCGGCCTTCGCCGAGGAACTTGCCCTGGCCGTCGACCACCTCCAGATTCATCTTCAGGTGGTTTTCCACCTGCTGCGCCGCTTCGGCCCAGGCTTCGTCACTGACCCGCGCACCGGTCATGCGCAGCAGTTCGCGCCCCAGCGCCTGGGGCAGCGAGCCCTGGCCGAACTCGATACGTTGCAGCGCGGCCTTGACGAAGTCCGGCACCGGCACAAAGTTCTTGCGCAACGCTTTGGGCAGGTTGCGCACCAGCGCGATGCACTTGGCTTCGATCAACCCTGGCACCAGCCATTCCAGGCGCTCGGCGGGCAACGCCGGCAACAGCGGCGCCGGTACGCGCAAGGTCACACCGTCGCGCGGGTGGTTGGGTTCGAAGTGGTAACTCAAGGCCAGGGCCAGATCGCCCAAGTGCAAGGTGTCGGGGTAATGCGCGGCGGTGACTTCGCTGGCCTCGCGGGCCAGCACGTCCTCCTCGCGCATGATCAGCAATTGCGGATCTTTCTGGCTGTTGATCTTGTACCAGCTGTCGAAGGTCGCCGTCTGGTGGATTTCCGCCGGCAAGCGCGCGTCGTAGAAGGCGTACAGGGTTTCTTCGTCGGCCAGGATATCGCGACGGCGGGCCTTGGCTTCCAGTTCGTCGAGCTGCTCCAGCAAGCGCTGGTTGGCGCTGAGGCACCTGGCGCGGGACTGAATCTCGCCGCGCACCAGACCTTCGCGAATAAACAATTCCCGTGAGACGACCGGGTCGACCGGGCCGTAATGCACCGGCCGTCGACCGACCACAATCAGCCCGAACAGGGTGATTTGCTCAAAGGCCACGACCTGGCCGCGCTTCTTCTCCCAATGGGGCTCGAAGTGGTTCTTCTTGATCAAGTGCCCGGCCAGCGGCTCGATCCAGTCGGCGTCGATCTTGGCCACCATGCGCGCATACAGCTTGGTAGTTTCCACCAGTTCGGCGGTCATCAGCCATTGCGGGCGCTTTTTGCCGATGCCCGAGGACGGGTGGATCCAGAAGCGCCGCTGACGCGCCCCCAGGTAATCGCCGTCTTCGGTCTTCTGGCCGATCTGGCTGAGCAGGCCGGACAGCACGGCTTTGTGCAGTTTCGGGTAGTCCGCCGGGTCTTTATTGATGGCCAACTGCATATCGCGGCAAATCAGGCTCAACTGGCGATGGGAATCGCGCCACTCGCGCAGGCGCAAATAGTTGAGGAAGTTTTTGCGGCACCAGTTGCGCAGCGGGCTGGCGGTCAGTTCCTGACGCTGCTCTTCAAAGCCGCGCCACAGATTGACCAAGCCGGCGAAGTCCGAATCCGGGTCTTTCCACTGCGCGTGGGCCTGGTCGGCGGCCTGTTGGCGCTCCGGTGGGCGCTCGCGCGGGTCCTGGATCGACATGGCGCTGGCGACGATCAGCACTTCCTGCAAACTGCCGAGCTTGGCCGCTTCCAGCAGCATGCGGCCCATACGTGGGTCCACGGGCAGGCGCGCCAACTGGCGGCCCAGTGGGGTCAACTGGCTGTTTCGGTCCACCGCCGACAGCTCTTGCAGCAGATTGAAACCGTCACTGATGGCCTTGCCGTCCGGCGGTTCGATAAACGGGAAGTCGGTGATTTCGCCCAGGCGCAGGTGCAGCATTTGCAGGATCACGGCGGCGAGGTTGGTGCGCAGGATTTCCGGGTCGGTGAATTCCGGACGGCCGATAAAATCCTCTTCGCTGTACAAACGCACGCAGATGCCCGGCTCAACCCGGCCGCAGCGGCCCTTACGCTGGTTGGCGCTGGCCTGGGAAATCGCTTCGATGGGCAGGCGCTGCACCTTGGCGCGGTAGCTGTAGCGACTGATGCGCGCCGTGCCGCTGTCGATCACATAGCGAATGCCCGGCACCGTCAGCGAGGTCTCCGCGACGTTGGTCGCCAGCACCACGCGACGGCCGGGATGGGATTGGAAGATCCGCTGCTGCTCGGCGGGCGACAGGCGCGCATACAACGGCAGAATCTCGGTGTGCTTGAGCTGGGCCTTGCGCAGCATGTCGGCGGCGTCGCGAATCTCGCGCTCGCCCGGCAGGAACACCAACACGTCGCCGGGGCTACGCCGTTCGCTGCGCTCGTAGGCGGCGATTTCATCGAGGGCGGCGAGGATCGCCTGGTCAACGGTGAGGTCGTCCTCGACACGGTTGCCCTCCTCGTCCTGCTCCAGGGTCAGCGGGCGGTACCACGTCTCCACCGGGAACGTACGACCCGAGACCTCCACAATGGGCGCATCGTCGAAGTGCTTGGAGAAGCGCTCCAGGTCGATGGTGGCCGAAGTGATGATCACTTTGAGGTCCGGGCGACGCGGCAACAGGGTCTTGAGGTAGCCGAGCAGGAAGTCGATGTTCAGGCTGCGTTCGTGGGCTTCGTCGACGATGATCGTGTCGTAGCGTTCCAGATAACGGTCGTTCTGGGTTTCCGCCAGCAGGATGCCGTCGGTCATCAGCTTGATCAGGGTGTTGGCGTCGCTCTGGTCTTCGAAACGGACCTGGTAACCGACCAGCGCGCCGAGGGGCGTGGCCAGTTCTTCGGCGACGCGGCTGGCCACGCTGCGCGCGGCAATCCGGCGTGGCTGGGTATGGCCGATCAGGCCGTACTGGCCGCGACCGATCTCCAGGCAGATCTTCGGCAACTGGGTGGTCTTACCCGAGCCGGTTTCGCCGGCAATGATCAACACCTGGTGCTTGCTCAGCGCGGCCTTGATCTCATCGCGCTTGGCGGCGATGGGCAGGCTGTCGTCATAGCGGATCACTGGCAGGCTGGCGCGCCGCGCCGTCACCTGGGCACAGGAGGCCTGCATGCGCGCGACCCACTGCGCCAACTTTTCCTCGTCGGGTTTCTTGCGCAGCTCAAGCAACTGCCGGCGCAAGCGGTGGCGGTCGGCGAGCATGGCGTGATCGAGGTTTTTGAGTAGTTGGTCGATAGCGGGCGCTTGGTCAGTCATCAGGGCGGCAAGGGTCTTTTGGGTGAGGCAGGTGAGGCCTGCGCAGCGTAAGTCATCAGAGAGGGCGGGATTGTCGCAGATTTCGACCAGTATGGAGACGGTCAGTCAATTACGACTGCGCTGACTTACCGCCGACGACGATATTTACTACGCCACTGAGTAGATCACTCTGTCGTCTTAATGGCAGAAGTCCGATGGGATAGATGGCATGCGAACGGTTCAATGAACCTTCCAGACACCTCTGGCCAACCTTCATTTTTCAACGTGAACCGGAGTTTCCATGCCGCTAAGTCCGTCCACTACGCGCTCACACAACCCGCCCTCCTACGCCGAAGCAACAAATCCTCGGAACCCGCCGCCCTATGAGCACCCTCCGAGCTATGCACAAGCAACAGGTACCCAACCTTCGGCCAGTAATAGCCGTGCTCCATCCACACCGGCCACCAACCTGACGGCGAATAGAATCTCGCAGTATCACTCTATAAGCCAGGCCAATCGAGGCGTGAACTTCATGAGTGACCATTAACAAACGAAAGCCAAGAAGACTCACCTTTTCCATTCAATACTTTTAATACCCCATTAAAAACACAGCGTTTTATTTAGTTAAATAAATAAGCACTTTGTGCTTTTTTTGAAAAAACACTAATGCACTGATGCAATCTCGAAACTTTATTCGACGCATTATTTACCAGTTACCAACAACAGTCATCGGAGTTTTTATGCCTATAGATCGCATGTCTTCATCTCGTGTCGGAGGCTATGGACATTCATTTGCGGAAAAGCACCAACGCACGCCCGACAGCATGCCACAAGGCGCCTCGGCGTCGTCCTCCAGTTCGTGGAAAACCATAGAAACTTTAAAAAGTCTCCCCACCGACTTCCCTACGTCCAAATTCGGTCAAAGTCATGTTGACAAGCCTATAGGTTTGCTACAGAGAAAAATTGAACTACAGGACAAAGGGTATTCGACCAAGAATGTCGACAACGCATATAAAGAGTCGATGAATGACCTCTACCAGGCAACGGCTAAAGGCCAGAGCAGTTCGTCCAACGAAGTGGACAGAAATCGTTTGACTAACTGGAGCGACAGGGTACTGGAAACTAACAAAGACGTACCATTCCTGAAGTAAACTCAAGCGAACCGTTAGATATATCGACTTATAACTTGCATCACCTTGCTACTGGCATTTTTATAATTGCCAGTAGCTTTATTCAGTGGGAACACTTCAGGGTGCGCTAAACCACAGTCACTGAGCGGTTCAAGACACCTCTCCTCACTTGCGTCGATACGGAAACACATCAATCACCTTCCCCGCCCGAATCGCCTCCTGCAGGCCCTTCCAATAATCCGCGTTGTACAACTCGCCATGCAGTTCGTTGAATAGCTTGCGCTGGTCGATGTCGGCAAACAGGAACGGCGGGAATTCCTCCGGGAACACGTCCAGCGGGCCGATGGAGTACCAGGGCTCGGAGGCCATTTCATCCTCGGGTGTACGCGGGGCGGGAATGTGGCGGAAGTTGGCCTCGGTGAGAAAGCAGATTTCGTCGTAGTCGTAGAACACCACGCGGCCGTGACGGGTGACGCCGAAGTTCTTGAGCAGCATGTCACCGGGGAAGATATTCGCCGCCGCCAACTGTTTGATGGCCAGGCCGTAATCTTCCAGGGCTTCGCGTACCTGTGCGGGGTTGGCGTTTTCCAGGTAGAGGTTGAGCGGGGTCATGCGCCGTTCGGTCCAGCAGTGGCGGATCAGCACGGTGTCGCCTTCGACTTCGACAGTCCCGGCGGCCACGTCCAGCAGTTCGGCCAGGCAATCAGGGTCGAACTTGCTCAAGGGAAAGCGAAAATCGGCGAATTCCTGGGTATCGGCCATGCGCCCCACACGGTCGACGCTTTTAACCAGGCGGTACTTTTCGATCACGGTGGCGCGGTTGACGTTTTTCGACGGTGAGAAACGGTCCTTGATGATCTTGAACACGGTGTTGAAGCCCGGCAGGGTGAACACGCTCATGACCATGCCGCGCACGCCGGGGGCCATGATGAACCGGTCGTCCGTGGTAGCCAGGTGGTTGATCAGCGCGCGGTAGAACTCCGACTTGCCGTGCTTATAGAAACCGATGGACGTGTACAACTCGGCAATGTGCTTGCCCGGCAGGATGCGCTTGAGAAACCCGATGAACTCCGCCGGCACCGGCACATCCACCATGAAGTAGGAGCGGGTGAACGAGAAGATGATCGACACCTCGGCCTCATCGGTGATCAGCGCATCAATGCGGATACCCTGCCCTTCGCGGTGCAGCAGCGGAATAACCAGCGGCCATTGCTCATCGCGGGTATAGATGCGCCCGACCAGGTAGGCCCCTTTATTGCGGTAGAGCACCGAGGAAAACAGCTCGACTTTGAGGTCCGGGTCTTTGCACACCCAATCCGGCAGGTTTTCCCGCAGTTGGGCTTCGAGCCGGCGCAAGTCGGCCGCCAGGTCGGCGTAGGGCTCGCTGAAGCGGTAGTCCTCGACGATCTGCGCGAGCATCTCGGCAATCTGCCCGGCCGGCGCGTAGACACGGGTTTGCGCCGCCCGCGCGCGACGCAGGCTGGGCCGGGTGGTGTGGATAAACATGCAGCCGTCGCTGATCAGGTCGTGGCTGAACAGGCCGCAGAAGATCGAGTTGTACCAGGTCTCGGACAATTCATCGTCGAAACGCAGGTCGATCAGGCCGATATAGGCGCTTTTCACCAAAGGCCATAGGTCGATGTCCAGCAAATCGGCGGCCTCGAACCCCGCGCGCAGCCGCGTGGTGACTTCGCCGACCTTTTCTTCATACAGGTTGATCCGCGCCGCCGATGCCGCCTGGCCCAGCTGCCATTGGGCCTTTTCGAAACGCTCGCGCGCACCATCGGTGATCTGGCGAAAGTGTTCGCGGTAGTCATCGAAGCCCTCAAGGATGGTGCGGGCGATGGCAAGGGCGGACGTGGGCTGCGACATGCGGGAAACCTCGAACGGGCATCGGGAAGCCCTGAGCTTAGCCAGTGCGGGAACCCAGGAGAAGAAGGATTTTCGGCGCGCCGTTCTACAGCCTTGTCAACTTTGTACATTAATTTGCAATTTTTATAAGTCGACCGGATGGTCAACTAACGCACTAGAAACGTGCAACGCGTCATTCGCCTGAGCCTCTCACAGCGTGGCCTGGCGCTTGAATCCAAGAAAAAGGCGCCTATCGCCAGCCCCCGACACAAAATTCGATTTTGGATCCAACTAAGGGAAACCCTGATTACCACCTTGATGGCACTTTGATATACAGCGCGCCCTTTCCCACCCTGACAAGGCCATAGGCCGATGCGGGAAGAGGTTCTAATCGTCCAAGGAGCATTGAGATGTCATTGAGGAACATGAGAATCGGTATGCGCGCCGGTCTGAGTTTTGCCGCGTTGGCCAGTTTGCTGGTGATGGTGGGGCTGTTTGGCCTGGGCCAGATGGCCAAGCTGCGTGAAAGCGCGCTGGTGATTGAGCAAACGTGGATGCCCAGCATCGAGAACATTCACGACAGTGCGGCCCTGGTGGCCACTATCCGCTTGGAGTCCCTGCGCCTGGTAAGCACCGACGAATCTCGCGTGCGTGACACCAGCAGAGCAGTGATCAGCCGCACCAGCGATGAACTGCAAAAGCTGCTCGACCGGCATGAAACCCTGCTGAGCAACGACGCCGAACGCGACCTGCTCAAGACCCTCAAAGGCCACGTAACCACCTACCTCGCCATCGTCGCGCAAATGATCGCGCTGGTGGACCAGGACCAACAGCAGGAAGCCCTCGACTTGCTAGTCGGTCGCCTCGCGCCCCAGGGCGGCGTGCTGAGCCAGAGCCTGGAAAACCTGATTGTGTTCAACCAGAACGGCGTCGAAGCCGCTGCCGATTCGGCCGCGCAGCTGTATGGGAGCGCGCAGTGGGTGGTCGGCCTGATTATCGTGGTCGCACTGATCGCTACCCTCCTGCTGGCGTGGTTGCTCACCCGCAGCATCACCGTGCCGATCGGCCAGGCGCTGGGGGTGGCCCGCACCATCGCCAACGGCGACCTGAGCCAGCCCATCACCGTCAGCGGCAAGGACGAAGCAGCTCAGCTACTGACCGCCCTGGCCAGTATGCAAGCACAGTTGCAGGGCACCATTCGTGGAATCAGCGAATCGGCCCGGCAACTGGCCTCGGCCGCCGAGGAGATGAGCTCGGTGATGGATCAGAGCACACGCGGCTTGCAGGCCCAGAACGACGAAATCGAGCAAGCCGCGACCGCCGTCAACCAAATGAGCGCGGCCGTCGACGAGGTAGCGGGCAATGCGGTGTCCAGCGCCGAGGCGTCCCAGGCCTCCGACGAAGACAGCAAACATGGCCACTACCAGATCAGTGAAACCATCAGCTCAATCCAGAACCTAGTGGACGAAGTGCTCGGCGCCTCGAATAAAGCCGAGGGCTTGGCGCTACAGGCCCAGGACATCAGCAAGGTGCTTGAGGTGATACGGGGCATTGCCGGGCAGACCAACTTGCTGGCGCTGAATGCGGCGATTGAAGCGGCGCGCGCAGGCGAGGCCGGGCGGGGCTTTGCGGTGGTCGCCGATGAGGTGCGTTCATTGGCGCAGCGCACCCAGGACTCCACCGAAGAAATCGAGCAGATGATCAGCGGCATCCAGCAAGGCACCCAAGCCACCGTTGACGCACTCAACAGCAGCGCCGAGCACGCCGGCCAGACTCTGCAGCGGGCCAACAGCGCCGGCAGCGCGCTGGAAAAGATCACCGCCGCCATTTCGCAGATCAGCCAGCGCAATCTGGTGATCGCCAGCGCCGCCGAGCAGCAGGCGCTGGTGGCGCGCGAGGTCGACCGCAGCCTGGTCAATATCCGCGACCTGTCCACCCAGACCGCCGCCGGTGCCACCCAGACATCGGCCGCCAGTCAAGAGCTGTCGCGCCTGGCGGTGGACCTCAATGGCATGGTGCTGCGCTTCGTCGTGTAATCAGGGATTGTGTCGCGCAGGGCGCTGGGCAACACTCGCCGGCTTATTCGCGTAGGAAGTTTTCCGTGAGACCTGTCGACACCCTCTACCTGCTGGGACTGGCCGCTATCTGGGGCGCGAGTTTCTTGTTTATGCGCATCATTGCGCCGGAAATCGGTACGCTGCCCACCGCGTTCTTCCGCGTATCGATCGCCGCCGCCGGCTTGCTGGTGATGCTGGCCGTGATGCGGGTGAAATGGGATTTCCAGGGTAAATTCAGAACCGTCCTGCTGCTGGGGGTGATCAATTCCGGAATCCCCGCCACCATGTACTCGGTGGCCGCCCAAGTGCTGCCGGCCGGCTATTCGGCGATTTTCAACGCCACCACGCCGCTGATGGGCGTGTTGATCGGCGGGTTGTTCTTCAGCGAACGCCTGACCCCGTCGAAAATCGCCGGCGTGTGCCTGGGCCTGCTGGGCGTGGCCGTACTGACCCGCGCCGGGCCGGTGGCATTCGACCTGCCCCTGCTGATGGGTGCCCTCGCCTGCCTGCTGGCCACCACCTGCTATGGCTTTGCCGGGTTCCTGGCACGCCGCTGGCTGGATCGACGCGGCGGCCTGGACAGCCGCCTCGCCGCTCTAGGCAGCATGCTCGGCGCGACCTTGTTTCTACTGCCCTTCTTCGCCATCAGTGCCCTATATCAGCCACCGGCCAGTTGGGGCGGTTGGCAGGTCTGGGCGTCGCTGCTGGGGCTCGGGTTGGTGTGTACGGCGTTTGCCTACGTGCTGTACTTCCGCTTGCTGACGGCCATCGGGCCGGTGCGCTCGATGACCACCACATTCCTGATCCCGCCGTTTGGCGTGCTGTGGGGCGCCTTATTGCTGGATGAGCCGCTGTCCATGGCTCATCTATATGGTGGGGTGTTGATCGCGGGCGCGCTGTGGCTGGTATTACGGGTAGGGAAACTGGCCAAGACCTTGTAGGCAGGTTTCATGCGGGGAGCCAGGGACGGTCGTTATACTGCCGCCCGGTATTTTCAAGGATTCCCCCCATGCTGACCCTGCCCTGGCTGTACCTGGCACTGCTTTCCATCGGCTATGTAATGGCCCTGGTTTACGGACAATTGGGTGCACTGGCGTTGGTGTCAGTCGCCCTGCTGCTGGTCGCCGGCTATGCCGTGCGCCAACAACACACACCCTGGGCGCGCTACCTGGGCCACGGCCTGTTTATCGTATTGGCGCTGGGCCTGGCGATGCATTGGTTGCCGGGCTTCTATAACGGCCGCGGGATCGACCCGCAACGCTTCACCCCCGATGCAGTGCCGTTCTCGATGTACCTGAATCAGGACAAACCTCTGATCGGCTTCTGGCTGCTACTGGCCTGCCCCTGGATCGTGGCGCGGCGCGCGTTGCGCCTGTCGATCTGTGTCACCGCCCTGGCCTTGACCCTCACCGCCATCGCGGCCCTGGGCGGCGCGGCGCTGCTTGGCATCATCAGTTGGGCACCGAAATGGCCGGATCCGGCGTGGCTGTGGGTGCTCAATAATCTGCTGTTGGTCACGCTGGTGGAAGAAGCGCTGTTCCGTGGCTACATTCAAGGCGGCTTGAGCCGGCGCTTCAAGCACCTGCCTTATGGCGACAACCTCGCGCTGTTGTTGGCGTCGCTGCTATTTGGCCTTGTGCACCTGGGGGCGGGGTGGCACTGGGTGCTGCTGGCGAGCATTGCCGGGGTCGGTTACGGCTTGGCATACCGGTTTGGCGGCCTCGGGGCGGCGATTGCCACGCACTTTGGCTTGAACCTGCTTCACTTCGGCTTGTTTACGTATCCGATGCTGGCCGGTTGATTGTTGCAAAAATAAGTTAAATAAACCCCCGTGCCGGTCGATACCCCCTGAAAGCCTTGCGGATTGAACAATCATGCGTAATAACCAGCCCGTTACCCAGCGCGAACGTACCTTCCCCGCTCAGCAACGGTTGATCTCCACCACGGATGCCAAGGGCGTGATCACTTACTGCAACGACGCGTTTGTCGAGATCAGTGGGTTCAGCCGTGAAGAACTGCTGCGCGCGCCGCACAACCTGGTACGTCACCCGGATGTTCCGGCGGCAGTGTTCGCGCACATGTGGACGACGCTCAAACAAGGCTTGCCATGGATGGGCATTGTCAAGAACCGCTGCAAGACCGGCGATCATTACTGGGTGAACGCCTATGTAACGCCGATTTTCGATGGCAACCAGGTGGTCGGCTACGAATCGGTGCGGGTCAAACCCACCGCCGAGCAGATCCGCCGGGCCGAAGCGCTCTACCAACGCATCAACCAGGGCAAGTCGGCGATTCCACGGCGCGACAAGTGGCTACCGGTGCTACAGGACTGGGTGCCTTTTATTCTGGTGAGCCAGTTGAGCTTTATGATCGGGGCCTGGCTTAACTCCCACTGGGGTTTTGCCTTGGCCGCGGCGCTGTCGGTGCCTTTGGGCCTGCTGGGCCTGAGCTGGCAACAGCGCGGCCTCAAGCGCCTGCTGCGCCTGGCCGAGCAGACCACGTCCGACCCGTTGATCGCGCAGATGTACACCGACAGCCGTGGCGCCCAGGCACGCCTGGAGATGTCGATCCTCAGCCAGGAGGCGCGTCTGAGGACGTGTCTGACCCGCTTGCAGGACACTGCCGAGCACCTCAACGATCAGGCGTCGCAGTCCAATACCCTGGCGCATAACAGCTCCAGCAGCCTGGAACGCCAGCGCGTCGAAACCGAGCAAGTGGCCACCGCCGTCAACCAGATGGCCGCGACCACCCAGGAAGTGGCCAGCCACGTGCAGCGCACCGCCGATGCCACGCAGGAAGCCAATCGCCTGACCGGTCGCGGCCGCGATATCGCCGGGGAAACCCGCGAGGCGATTCAGCGCTTGTCCACCGCCGTGGGTGAAACCGGTGTCACCGTGACCCAACTGGCCAAGGACAGCGATGAAATCGGTGGCGTGGTCGATGTGATCAAAGGCATTGCCGACCAGACCAACCTGCTGGCGCTGAACGCCGCCATTGAAGCGGCGCGTGCCGGTGAAATGGGTCGAGGCTTTGCCGTAGTGGCCGACGAGGTTCGCCAACTGGCGCAACGTACCGCCGAGTCTACCGGGCAGATCCATACCTTGATCGCCAAGCTGCAACAAACCGCCAGCGCGGCCGTGCAGACCATGGATGCCGGGCATCGCCAGGCCGAAGAAGGCGTGGCACGGGTAATGGAAGCGGATCAGGCGCTGGTGGGCATCAGCGAAGCGGTGGCGCACATCACCGATATGACCAGCCAGATCGCCGCCGCGACCGAGGAGCAAAGCTCGGTGGCTGAGGAGATCAGCCGCAATATCAGCACCATTGCACTGCTGGCCGATCAAACCTCGGAACAGGCACTGAACTCGGCGCAATTGAGTGAAGACCTGACCCACACAGCTAATAGCCAGTATTCCTTGGTCGAACGTTTCAACCGATAGACCGCTATCGGGAGCAAGCCCCCTCCCACAGTTAACCGCGTACATCCCTTGGAATGCGGTCGAATGTGGGAGGGGGCTTGCTCCCGATTGGCCCTAACAGACGCTGAGAAACTCAGCCACCTGCACGGCCGCAGCCTCCAAATGCTGCTCATGCGTAAACCCCGAAGCCTTCAACGGCTTCAAGTCATGGTCCCCCGCCTCCAGCCACATTACCTCGATGCTCGGCGATAACGCATAACGCTCCACCGCGGCCCGATTGCCCAGGGCATCGCGCTCACCTTGCACGATCAAGGCCAGGGTCTTCAGCTCGGCCAAATGTTCGACCCGAGGCTTCTGCGGCTTGCCCACCGCATAAAACGGATACCCCAGGCACACCAACCCATCGGCGCCCAGTTCGTCGGCCACCAGACTGGCCATGCGCCCGCCCATGGACTTGCCACCGATGGCCACAGACCCAGCGACATGACGCCGCACCTCGGCATACACCTCACGCCAGGCCTGCAGCAGTTTCGGTGCCGGGTTGGGTGGGCGTTTGCCGCCGTCGAGCCGGCGCTGAGCCATATAGGGAAACTCGAAGCGCAACACGTTCACGCCTTGTGCGGCAAGGCGTGCAGCCATGTCGTTCATAAAGGTCGAGTCCATTGGCGCGCCGGCGCCGTGGGCCAGGATAAGCGTGATCGGCCCGCCCGAAGGCGCGTTGGACGCGACATCCCACAACCAGCCATGTTCCCGCGCACACTGCGCCCATTGATCCCCGTCAATACTGGCCTTGTGCTCTTTGCCCATGCTTGCCTCGCTATTTAGTCTGCCTATAACTCCAGCCCAAGTGCCGCTCGGCTTGGGTTGAACCGTGGATGGGGAACCATGAACACTACATTAAGTACCGCCTATAACTACAAGGTGGTCCGCCAATTCGCCATTATGACGGTGGTGTGGGGCATCGTCGGCATGGGGCTCGGGGTTTTTCTCGCCGCCCAATTGGTTTGGCCCGCGCTCAACTTCGATTTGCCCTGGACCAGCTTTGGCCGTTTACGCCCACTGCATACCAACGCGGTGATCTTCGCGTTCGGTGGCTGTGCGCTATTCGCCAGCTCCTTCTACTCGGTGCAGCGCACCTGCCAGACCCAGCTGTTCGCGCCGAAACTCGCCGCGTTCTGCTTCTGGGGCTGGCAACTGGTGATCCTGCTCGCCGCAATCACCCTGCCGCTGGGCTACACCAGTTCCAAGGAATACGCCGAGCTGGAATGGCCGATCGACATCTTGATCACCATCGTCTGGGTGGCCTACGCCATTGTGTTCTTCGGCACCGTGGCCAAGCGCAACACCAAGCACATCTACGTCGGTAACTGGTTCTTCGGTGCGTTCATCATCACCGTGGCCATCCTGCATATCGTCAACAACCTGGAAATCCCGGTCAGCCTGACCAAGTCCTACTCGCTGTACGGCGGTGCGACGGATGCCATGGTGCAGTGGTGGTATGGGCACAACGCGGTAGGCTTTTTCCTCACCGCCGGTTTCCTCGGCATGATGTATTACTTCGTGCCCAAGCAAGCCGAGCGTCCGGTGTACTCCTATCGCCTGTCCATCGTGCACTTCTGGGCGCTGATCACCCTGTACATCTGGGCCGGTCCGCACCACCTGCACTACACCGCACTGCCGGACTGGGCA
The DNA here is from genome assembly GCF_007858255.1 of Pseudomonas rhodesiae. Taxonomy (GTDB): domain Bacteria; phylum Pseudomonadota; class Gammaproteobacteria; order Pseudomonadales; family Pseudomonadaceae; genus Aquipseudomonas; species Aquipseudomonas rhodesiae. The sequence goes on from NZ_VFEU01000004.1 coordinate 305,208, forward strand.
CAGTCCCTGGGCATGGTGATGTCGCTGGTTCTGCTGGCGCCAAGCTGGGGCGGCATGATCAACGGCATGATGACCCTCTCGGGCGCCTGGCATAAATTGCGCAGCGACCCGATCCTGCGCTTCCTGGTGGTGTCCCTGGCGTTCTACGGCATGTCGACCTTCGAAGGTCCGATGATGGCGATCAAGACCGTCAACTCGCTCTCCCACTACACCGACTGGACCATCGGCCACGTACACGCCGGCGCCCTCGGTTGGGTGGCGATGATCTCCATCGGCGCGCTGTATCACATGATCCCGAAAGTCTTCGGCCGCGAGCAGATGTACAGCCTTGGCCTGATCAACGCGCACTTCTGGCTGGCCACCATCGGCACCGTGCTCTACATCGCTTCGATGTGGGTCAACGGCATCGCCCAGGGCCTGATGTGGCGTGCGATCAACGACGACGGCACCTTGACCTACTCCTTCGTCGAGACCCTGGTGGCCAGCCACCCAGGCTTCATCGTGCGGCTGGTGGGCGGCGCGGTGTTCCTCAGCGGCATGTTGCTGATGGCTTACAACACATGGCGCACCGTGCGCTCGGCACAACCTGTCGAAGCCGCCCCTGTCGCGCAGATGGCCTGAGGAGTCAGTGATGAAACACGAAACGATTGAAAAGAACGTCGGCCTGATGATGCTGCTGATGGTGCTCGCCGTGAGCATCGGCGGCCTGACCCAGATCGTCCCGCTGTTCTTCCAGGACGTGACCAACAAGCCGGTCGAAGGCATGAAGCCCTACACCGCGCTGCAACTGGAAGGCCGCGACATCTACATCCGCGAAGGCTGCGTGCAATGCCACTCGCAGATGATCCGCCCGTTCCGCGCCGAAACCGAACGCTACGGCCACTACTCGGTCGCCGGCGAAAGCGTGTGGGACCACCCGTTCCTGTGGGGCTCCAAGCGCACCGGCCCGGACCTGGCGCGCGTCGGCGCACGCTACTCCGACGACTGGCACCGTGCGCACTTGTACAACCCGCGCAACGTGGTGCCTGAGTCGAAAATGCCGGCCTACCCGTGGCTCGTCACGGCCCCGGTCGACAGCAGCCACACCGAGACCAAGTTGAACGTAATGCGCACCCTCGGCGTGCCGTACACCGACGACGACATCAAGGGCGCCGTGGCCAGCCTCAAGGGCAAAACCGAGATGGACGCGCTGGTCTCGTACCTGCAAGTGCTCGGCACTGCCATCAAGAGCAAGAGGTGAGCCATGGGATTTGAATTCGATGCGGGCACCATCCGCGGCCTCGGCACGCTGGTGGTCGCCATCGCCTTTATCGGCTTGTCGCTGTGGGTGTTCAACAATCGGCGCAATGCGGAATTCGAGCAGGCGCGCCTGCTGCCGTTCGCCGACGAGCCCACCGCCCCCCCATCCGACGCTCAAGAAGAGCCTGCAATAAGGAGCACTCGGCCATGACCCTATTTTGGAGTACATGGATCTGCGTACTGACCATCGGCAGCCTGATCGGGCTGACCTGGCTGTTGATCTCCACCCGCAAGGGCGAGACCAAGGGCAGTGTCGACCAGACCATGGGCCACGCCTTCGATGGCATCGAGGAATACGACAACCCCCTGCCCCAGTGGTGGTTCATGCTGTTCGTCGGCACCTTGGTGTTCGCGGTCGGCTACCTGATCCTCTATCCGGGCTTGGGCAACTGGAAAGGCGTCCTGCCGGGCTATGAAGGCGGTTGGACCCAGGCCAAGGAATGGGAAAAGGAAATGGCCAAGGCCGATGCGAAATTTGGGCCGATCTACGCCAAATTCGCGGCCATGCCCGTGGAAGAAGTAGCCAAAGACCCACAAGCGCTGAAAATGGGTGGCCGCCTGTTCGCCTCCAACTGCGCGGTGTGCCACGGCTCGGATGCCAAGGGCGCATACGGCTTCCCAAACCTGGCCGACAACCTGTGGCGCTGGGGCGGCTCTGCCGAGGCAATCAAGACCACCATCATGAACGGTCGCCACGCGGCGATGCCGGCCTGGGGTGAAGTACTGGGCGAAGACGGCGTGAAAAACGTCGCGGCCTATGTGCGCCACGACCTGGCCAAGTTGCCGCTGCCGGCCGATAGCACCGCCGATCTGGCCGCTGGCCAAGCCACCTTCAACACCACCTGCGTTGCCTGCCACGGCCCGCAAGGCCACGGTGTGGAAGCCATGGGCGCGCCTAACCTGACCGAACCCGCCGGTTTCATCTACGGCACCGGCCTGGCGCAATTGCAGCAGACCATCCGTCACGGCCGTCAAGGCCAGATGCCAGCGCAGGAAGCCCTGCAAGGCAATGACAAAGTGCACCTGCTGGCGGCTTACGTGTACAGCCTGTCCCACAACGCTGATGGCGCAAAGCCAGAAAGCCAAGCGCAATAACCACTCAAGGCCGCCCCACCCGGGGCGGCCGCTGCTTCGTCTGTAGGAGCGGGCTTGCTCGCTCCCACACCGCCCCCCCTACGCGACCAAGTGTCGCACCCGTCTAAAGCAAACCTTTCCCCTCCTCCCATTCGGGTCTACGCTTGCTTGCACAGTGGACCGATCCTGGTGTACGCGACGAGTCACGTTGCGACCTGCAAAATTTCCTGTCCACTCGATCAGCTTTCCATTTCGGATTTTGTCCTTACGCCAAACATGGAAAGGGCGCAGAATCTGGCGTGGAACGCATTGATACAGGTCAGTCATTGCGTTGCAATGACCCCTCGCTTTCTACATACTTGCGGCCGATTTTTACCTATAAAAAAACCTAAACCGTGGAACCTTAGAATGAGCACAGCAATCAGTCCGACTGCTTATAACTATAAGGTAGTCCGCCAGTTCGCCATCATGACGGTGGTCTGGGGGATCCTTGGCATGGGGCTCGGGGTCTTCATCGCCTCGCAACTGGTCTGGCCGGAATTGAATTTCGACCTGCCCTGGACGACCTTCGGTCGCCTGCGCCCGCTGCACACCAACCTGGTGATTTTCGCCTTCGGCGGATGTGCATTGTTTGCCACCTCTTACTATGTCGTGCAGCGAACCTGCCAGACGCGACTGATCTCCGATGGCCTCGCCGCTTTCACCTTCTGGGGCTGGCAAGCGGTCATCATCGGCGCCATCGTCACCCTGCCGTTGGGTTACACCACCACCAAGGAATACGCCGAGCTGGAATGGCCCATCGCCATTTTGCTGGCCGTGGTCTGGGTGACCTACGCTGCGGTGTTCTTCGGCACCATCATCAAGCGCAAGACCAAGCACATCTATGTGGGCAACTGGTTCTACGGCGCGTTCATCCTGGTGACGGCGATGCTGCACATCGTCAACCACGCGTCGTTGCCGGTCAGCCTGTTCAAGTCCTATTCGGCTTACTCGGGCGCGACGGACGCAATGATCCAGTGGTGGTACGGGCATAACGCCGTAGGCTTTTTCCTCACCACCGGGTTCCTGGGGATGATGTATTACTTCGTGCCGAAACAGGCCGAACGCCCTATCTACTCCTATCGCCTGTCCATCGTGCACTTCTGGGCGCTGATCACCCTGTATATCTGGGCCGGTCCGCACCACCTGCACTACACCGCGCTGCCGGACTGGGCGCAATCCCTGGGCATGGCCATGTCGATCATCCTGCTGGCGCCAAGCTGGGGCGGCATGATCAACGGCATGATGACCCTCTCGGGCGCCTGGCATAAATTGCGCACCGATCCGATCCTGCGGTTCCTGGTGGTGTCCCTGGCGTTCTACGGCATGTCGACCTTCGAAGGTCCGATGATGGCGATCAAGACCGTCAACTCGCTCTCCCACTACACCGACTGGACCATCGGCCACGTTCACGCCGGCGCCCTCGGTTGGGTGGCGATGATCTCCATCGGCGCGCTGTACCACATGATCCCCAAACTGTTTGGCCGCGAGCAGATGCACAGCGTCGGGCTGATCAACACGCACTTCTGGCTGGCCACCATTGGCACCGTGCTCTACATCGCTTCGATGTGGGTCAACGGCATCACCCAGGGCCTGATGTGGCGTGCGATCAACGATGACGGCACCCTCACCTACTCCTTCGTCGAAGCGCTGCAAGCCAGCCACCCGGGCTACATCGTTCGTGCCCTGGGCGGTGCGTTCTTTGCCGCCGGCATGCTGTTCATGGCCTACAACGTGTTCCGCACCGTGCGGGCCTCGGACCCTGTAAAAGCTGAAGCCGCCGCCAAGATCGCCGTTGTGGGAGCCCACTGATGAAGCATGAAGTAGTCGAGAAGAATATCGGCCTGCTGGCCTTCTTCATGGTCATCGCCGTGAGCATCGGCGGCTTGACCCAAATCGTCCCGCTGTTCTTCCAGGACGTGACCAACAAGCCGGTCGAAGGCATGAAGCCGCGCACCGCCCTTGAACTGGAAGGCCGCGACGTCTACATCGCCAACGGCTGCGTGGGCTGCCACTCGCAGATGATCCGCCCGTTCCGCGCCGAAACCGAACGCTACGGCCACTACTCGGTCGCCGGCGAAAGCGTGTGGGACCACCCGTTCCTGTGGGGTTCCAAGCGCACCGGCCCGGACCTGGCGCGCGTGGGCGGGCGTTATTCCGATGACTGGCAACGTGCGCACCTGTACAACCCGCGCAACGTCGTGCCCGAGTCGAAAATGCCGGCGTACCCGTTCCTCGTGGAAAACAAGCTCGACGGCAAGGACACCGCGAAGAAGATGGAAGTCTTGCGCACCCTGGGCGTGCCCTACACCGACGAAGACATCGCCGGTGCCGCGGCTGCCGTGAAGGGCAAGACCGAAATGGACGCATTGGTGGCCTACCTGCAGGGCCTGGGCACCATCATCAAAAGCAAACGGTGATTCTTCATGGATATCGGGATGATTCGTGGCCTGGGCACCGTTGTGGTGATGGTGGCCTTTGTCGGCCTGGCGCTGTGGGTGTTCAGCCCCAAGCGCAAGTCGGAGTTTGACGACGCAACCATGCTGCCCTTTGCGGATGACCCCGAAGCCATCAAGCACGTCGAGCAAGCTTCTAGGAGTAACAAAGAATGACTACGTTCTGGAGTCTGTACGTCACAGTCCTCAGTCTGGGTACCATCTTCGCCCTGACCTGGCTGCTGCTGTCGACCCGCAAGGGCCAGCGCGCCGAGCAAACCGACGAAACCGTCGGCCACTCGTTCGACGGCATCGAGGAGTACGATAACCCGCTGCCCAAGTGGTGGTTCATGCTGTTCGTCGGCACCATCGTGTTTGCCCTTGGTTACCTGGTGCTGTACCCGGGCCTGGGCAACTGGAAGGGTCTGCTGCCGGGCTATAACTACCTCGACAACGACAAGCAAACCCCCTTCGCCAACGGTCAGACCGGCTGGACCGGCGTGCACGAATGGGAGAAGGAAATGGCCCGCTCGGACGCCAAGTTCGGGCCGATCTTCGCCAAATTCGCCTCGATGCCGATCGAAGAAGTTGCCAAGGACCCACAAGCGCTGAAAATGGGCGGCCGCCTGTTCGCCTCCAACTGCTCGGTGTGCCACGGCTCCGACGCCAAGGGCGCCTATGGCTTCCCCAACCTGACCGACGCCGACTGGCGCTGGGGCGGCGAACCTAACACCATCAAGGAAACCATCCTCAAAGGCCGCCACGCGGTGATGCCAGGCTGGGCCGAAGTGATTGGCGAACAAGGCGTGGCCGATGTGGCCGGTTTTGTGGTGACCAAGCTCGACGGTCGCAAGCTGCCTGAAGGGGCCAAGGCCGACGTGGCCAACGGCGAAAAACTCTTCGCCGCCAACTGCGTGGCCTGCCACGGCCCCGCCGGCAAAGGCACCCCCGCCATGGGCGCTCCCGACCTGACCCACCCCGGCGCGTTCATCTACGGTTCGAGCTTCGCTCAGTTGCAGCAGACCATCCGCTACGGCCGTCAGGGCCAGATGCCTGCACAGGAACAACTGCAAGGCAACGACAAGGTGCACTTGCTCGCGGCGTATGTGTACAGCTTGTCTCATGCAGACAAAAAGGCCGAGGAGCAGTGAGACTGATCGTTATTTAGCAACACAGAAACAACCCATGTGAGAGGGGGCTGGCCCCCGATAGCAGTGGGCCAGTCATGCCTTTATTGACTGACACTCTGCTATCGGGGGCCAGCCCTTCTCACATTGGATCTCTGGCATTTTTGAAGGTCGAACCGGCAAAACCGTCCATACTTCCCAAGTCAATTGATCCAGATCACGTACACCATCAATTGATTTCCCCCAACGCGACCAAAGGTCGCACCCTTGGCGTACCATCGGGGGCGTATCATTACGCTACTGCAACATCCTTAATTTGACCCCGGTTGGCACGTACTGGCCGAGGCAAATCTCCACCGCCGTGGGATGCAATGATGAGCGACCAAATACCGGTACATGACGTTACCCCGCCTGCCAAACATTCAAGCCAGACGGTCGATCTCTACGCCGCGCGCGAGAAGATCTACACCCGTGCCTTCACTGGCCTGTTCCGCAACCTGCGCATGCTCGGCGGTGCCGCGCTGTTCCTGCTCTACTTCGGCACGGTGTGGCTGAACTGGGGCGGTCACCAGGCCGTGTGGTGGAATTTGCCGGAACGTAAGTTCTTTATTTTCGGCGCAACCTTCTGGCCTCAGGACTTCATCCTGCTGTCTGGCATCCTGATCGTCGCCGCGTTCGGCCTGTTCTTTATCACGGTGTACGCCGGGCGCGTGTGGTGCGGCTATACCTGCCCGCAAAGCGTGTGGACGTGGATCTTCATGTGGTGCGAAAAGGTCACCGAAGGCGACCGCAACCAACGCATCAAGCTGGACAAAGCGCCGATGAGCGCCAACAAATTCCTGCGCAAATTCAGCAAGCACAGCCTGTGGCTGATTATCGGTTTCGTCACCGGCATGACCTTCGTCGGTTACTTCTCGCCGATCCGCGAACTGGTCTTCGACTTCTTCACCGGCCAGGCCGATGGCTGGTCGTATTTCTGGGTCGGTTTCTTCACCCTTGCCACCTATGGCAACGCCGGCTGGCTGCGCGAACAGGTGTGCATCTACATGTGCCCTTATGCGCGTTTCCAGAGTGTGATGTTCGACAAGGACACCCTGATCGTCTCCTACGACCCACGCCGTGGCGAACTGCGCGGGCCACGTAAAAAAGGCGCCGACTACAAGGCCCAGGGCCTGGGCGACTGCATCGACTGCACCATGTGCGTACAGGTATGCCCGACCGGCATCGACATCCGTGACGGCCTGCAGATCGAGTGCATCGGCTGCGCGGCGTGCATCGATGCCTGCGACAACATCATGGATAAGATGGAGTACCCACGCGGCCTGATCAGCTACACCACCGAACACAACCTGTCCGGCCAGAAAACCCACAAGCTGCGTCCACGTCTGATCGGCTATGCGTTGGTATTGCTGGCGATGATCAGCCTGTTGGTCACCGCGTTTTTCATGCGTTCGCTGGTGGGCTTCGACGTCAGCAAAGACCGCGTGCTCTTCCGCGAAAACGCCGAAGGCCGCATCGAAAACGTCTACAGCCTGAAGATCATGAACAAGGACCAGCGCGACCACACCTACGTGCTCGATGCCGCCGGCCTGCCGGATCTCAAGTTGCAGGGCCGCCGCGAGATCAAGGTGTCCGCCGGCGATATCGTGAGCATGCCGGTGGAACTGTCGAGTGCGCCGGAACAAGTGCCATCGAGCACCAACGAGGTGACGTTCATCCTCAAGGATGCCGATGACCCGAGCATTCACGTCGAAGCCAAGAGCCGATTCATCGGCCCTCAGGTCCGTTAACCCAACGTTGTTAAACAGAGAGCCGAACAATGCCCGTAGCCACTGCCGCAAGCCCTTGGTACAAGCACCTCTGGCCCTGGATCATCATCGGTATCCTCGCCTGCTCGGTGGCCTTGACCTTGTCCATGGTGACGATCGCGGTGAACAATCCGGACAACCTGGTCAACGACAACTACTACGAGGCCGGCAAAGGCATCAACCGCTCCCTGGATCGTGAACGCCTGGCCCAGACCCTGCAGTTGCGCGCCAAGCTGCACCTGGACGAACTGACCGGCGAGGTCGAGCTGAACCTCACCGGCTACAGCAACCCCAACACCCTGCAACTGAACCTGATTTCACCGACCCAGCCGGAGAAAGACCGCAAGATCAACCTGACCCGCAGCGACAGCGAGCCGGGCCGCTACCTGGGTCAGGTGACCGATAAAGTCGAAGGCCGCCGTTTCGTGGAGCTTTTGGGTGTGGAAGGCGACAAGACCTGGCGCCTGTTCGAGGAAGAAGAAGTCAGCCACGACAAAGACTTACTGCTGGGAGATGAGCCCTTGCAGGGCGCCGAAGACCTGAAGAAGTAAACACTCTGCGCTTCGCACGTCGCGGCCCCGCCCCTCCCTGCGAGAGTCGGGCTGGCCCGCGACGAGGCCCTACCAGCCCCTAAAGATTCCAAGCCATGACCACCCCGCTTCCCTGCTACCACTGCGCCCTGCCCGTGCCGCCCGGCAGCCGGTTCACCGCTCAGATCCTCGGCGAGCGCCGTGAACTCTGCTGCCCAGGTTGCCAGGCAGTGGCCGAAGCGATTGTGGCCGGGGGCCTGGAAAGCTATTACCAGCATCGCAGCGAAGCCTCGGCCAACCCCGAAGCGCTGCCGGTACAACTGGTGGAGGAGCTGGCGCTGTATGACCGCGCCGACGTGCAAAAACCCTTTGTGCGCCATGACGGCGAACTGGCCGAAACCACCCTGCTGATGGAAGGCATCAGTTGCGCGGCGTGTGGCTGGCTGATCGAAAAACACCTGCGCAGCCTGCCCGCCGTGGCCGAGGCGCGGCTGAATCTGTCCAACCATCGCTTGCAGGTCCGCTGGGCCGATGGGCAACTGCCGTTGAGCCAGGTGCTCAGCGAACTGCGCCATATCGGCTATGCCGCCCACCCGTATCAGGCGGACCGCGCCGCTGAGCAATTGGCCAGTGAAAACCGTCTGGCCTTGCGCCAACTGGGCGTGGCCGGCTTGCTGTGGTTTCAGGCGATGATGGCAACCATGGCCACTTGGCCGGAATTCAATATCGACCTGAGCCCAGAGCTGCACGTCATCCTGCGCTGGGTAGCGATGTTTCTGACCACCCCCATCGTGTTCTACAGCTGCGCGCCGTTTTTCAAAGGCGCGTTGCGCGACCTGCGCACCCGCCATCTGACCATGGATGTGTCGGTGTCCCTGGCGATTGGCGGCGCCTACCTGGCGGGCATCTGGACCGCCATCAGTGGCGTGGGCGAGCTGTATTTCGATGCAGTGGGCATGTTCGCGCTGTTCCTGCTGGCAGGGCGCTATCTGGAACGCCGCGCCCGCGAACGCACCGCCGCCGCCACTGCGCAACTGGTCAACTTGCTACCGGCGTCGTGCCTGCGCGTGCAAAGCGACGGCCAGAGCGAGCGCATCCTGCTCAGCGAACTGGCCGTGGGCGACCGCGTGCGCGTACACCCTGGCGCGGTACTGCCGGCGGACGGGGTGATCCTCGACGGTCAGTCCAGCATCGACGAGTCGCTGCTGACCGGCGAGTACCTGCCGCAAGCGCGCCAGGTGGGCGATAGCGTCACCGCCGGCACCCTGAATGTGGAAGGCGCGCTGACCGTTGAAGTACGCGCCCTGGGCCACGACACCCGCCTGTCCGCCATCGTGCGCTTGCTGGAACGGGCCCAGGCCGAGAAACCGCGGCTGGCCCAGATCGCTGACCGTGCCGCGCAATGGTTCCTGCTGGGCTCGCTGCTCGCCGCCGCGCTGATCGGCTTGTGGTGGTGGCAGTTGGACGCGTCGCGGGCATTCTGGATCGTACTGGCGATGCTGGTGGCGACCTGCCCGTGCGCCTTGTCGCTGGCCACACCCACCGCCCTCACCGCCGCCACCGGCACCCTGCACAAACTCGGTTTGCTGCTGACCCGCGGCCATGTGCTGGAGGGTCTTAACCAAATCGACACGGTGATTTTCGACAAGACCGGCACCCTCACCGAAGGCCGCCTGGCGCTGCGAGCGATTCGCCCCTTGGGCCCGTTGGACAGTGATGCCTGCCTGGGCCTGGCCGCCGCCCTGGAAAACCGTTCAGAGCACCCGATTGCCCGTGCCTTCGGGCGTGCGCCGCTGGCTGCCGATGAAGTACTGAGCACCCCCGGCCTCGGCCTGGAGGGTCGCGTGGGCGAGCGCCTACTGCGCATCGGCCAGCCGGGGTTCGTGTGTGAGCTCAGCGGCTGCGCCTTGCCCGCCTCACCCGACGAAGCCGGACAATGGCTGCTGCTGGGTGACGGCCAGGGCCCGCTCGCCTGGTTCGTGCTCGACGACCGCCTGCGCAGCGATGCACCGGCCTTGCTGCAAGCCTGCCAGGCACGCGGCTGGCGCACCCTGCTGCTCTCGGGGGACAGTTCGCCGATGGTCGCCAGCGTCGCGCTTGAGTTGGGCATCGACGAAGCCCACGGTGGCTTGCGCCCCGACGACAAACTGCAAGTGCTGCAACGCCTGCACCGGGAAGGCCGCAGGGTGTTAATGCTCGGCGATGGAGTCAACGATGTGCCGGTGCTCGCCGCCGCGGATATCAGTGTGGCCATGGGCTCGGCCACCGATCTGGCCAAGACCAGCGCCGACGCGGTGCTGCTGTCCAACCGCTTGGATGCGCTGGTGCAGGCCTTCAGCCTGGCGCGGCGCACCCGACGGGTGATCATTGAAAACCTGGTCTGGGCGGGGCTATACAATGGCCTTATGCTGCCGTTCGCCGCCCTCGGCTGGATCACGCCCATTTGGGCGGCGGTGGGCATGTCCCTCAGTTCGTTGACCGTGGTGCTCAACGCCCTGCGCCTGACTCGCCTGCCGAGCGCGCCGGCCGCCAGCGCCCCTCAAGTAACCCGCCCGCTGCCGGCTTGAGCCGCGCGGGCATGGAGTGCAGATGCCAGCTTTATACGTGATGATTCCGGCGGCGCTGCTATTAGTGGGCGTCGCCATCTACATCTTCTTCTGGGCCGTGGACAGCGGCCAATACGACGACCTCGACGGCCCGGCCCACAGCGTGCTGTTCGATGACCAGGACCCCAACCACTTGGCCGGCGTCGAAGAAGCCAACAGCCCCGAGCAACCGCCCAAGCCCCAAGAACCACCCCATGCTTGAACTGGCGCCGTTACTGGTTTCCGCGCTGATCCTCGGCCTGCTCGGTGGCGGCCATTGCCTGGGCATGTGCGGCGGACTGATGGGCGCGCTGACCCTGGCCATCCCTCAAGAGCAGCGCAGCCGTCGGTTTCGTCTGCTGCTGGCGTACAACCTGGGGCGCATCCTCAGCTACGCCTGCGCCGGGCTGCTGATCGGCATGGCCGGCTGGGCCGTGGCCAATAGCCCGGCGGCCATGATTCTGCGGGTGTTGGCCGGTCTGCTGCTGATCAGCATGGGCCTGTACCTGGCCGGCTGGTGGAGCGGTCTGACCCGCATCGAACGCCTCGGGCGCGGCCTGTGGCGGCATATCCAGCCGATTGCCAACCGTTTGCTGCCGGTGTCCAGCCTGCCCCGCGCGTTGTTGCTGGGCGCGCTGTGGGGCTGGTTGCCGTGCGGGTTGGTCTACAGCACCCTGCTCTGGGCCGCCAGCCAAGGCAATGCGCTGGACAGTGGTTTGCTGATGCTGGCATTCGGCCTGGGCACCTGGCCGGTGTTGCTGGCCACCGGGCTGGCGGCGGAACGCGTCACTGCCTTACTGCGCAAGCGCAGCGTGCGCATGGCCGGCGGTGTGCTGGTGGTGCTCTTCGGTATCTGGACCCTGCCCGGCCCGCATCAGCACTGGTTGATGGGGCATTGAAACGCCGTGTGGCATAGCGCCGCTCCCCGTTGACGCAAATCAAGGCGCCCCCTACGGCCAACCCCTAGACTCGGCCCACTAGCCTATCCGGGGGACGCCCGCATGCTCGACGCCATTCGTTGGGACACCGATCTGATTAACCGCTACGACCTGGCAGGGCCGCGCTACACGTCCTACCCGACCGCCGTGCAATTCGACAGCCAAGTCGGCACATTCGACCTGCTCCACGCCCTGCGTGACAGCCGCAAGGCCACACGGCCGCTGTCGCTGTACGTGCATGTGCCGTTCTGCGCGAACATTTGCTACTACTGCGCCTGCAACAAGGTCATCACCAAGGACCGAGGCCGCGCCCACGCCTACCTGCAACGCCTGGAGCAGGAGATCCAACTGGTGGCTTGCCACCTGGACCCCAAGCAGCCGGTGGAGCAACTGCACTTCGGCGGCGGCACTCCGACCTTTCTCAGCCACGACGAACTGCGCCAGGTCATGACCTGCCTGCGCCAGCACTTCAACCTGCTGGACGATGACTCCGGCGACTATGGCATCGAGATCGACCCGCGCGAAGCCGACTGGGCCACCATGGGCCTGCTGCGCGAGCTGGGCTTTAACCGCGTGAGCATCGGCGTGCAAGACCTCGATCCCGAGGTCCAGCGCGCAGTGAACCGTCTGCAAAGTCTGGAAGAAACCCGCGCGGTGATCGACGCGGCGCGCACCCTGCAATTTCGTTCGATCAACATCGACCTGATCTACGGCTTGCCCAAACAGACGCCGATCAACTTCGCGCGCACCGTGGAGGAAGTCATCAAGCTGCAGCCTGACCGCCTGTCGGTGTTCAACTATGCGCACCTGCCGGAACGTTTCATGCCGCAACGCCGGATTAACAGCGACGAACTGCCCTCCCCGGCGCAAAAACTGTTGATGCTGCAAACCACCATCGAACAACTGACCCAGGCCGGCTATCGCTACATCGGCATGGACCACTTCGCCCTGCCCGACGACGAGCTGGCCATCGCCCAGGAAGAGGGCCGGCTGCAACGCAACTTCCAGGGTTACACCACCCATGGTCATTGCGATCTGATCGGGCTTGGGGTGTCGGCCATCAGCCAGATCGGCGATCTGTACTGCCAGAACAGCAGTGACCTGAATACCTACCAGAACACCTTGGCTGGCGCGCAACTGGCCACCAGCCGTGGACTGGTCTGCACCACGGACGATCGTTTGCGCCGTGAAGTGATTCAGCAACTGATCTGCAATTTCAGCCTGGCTTTCGAACCCGTCGAGCAGGCTTTCAATATTGATTTTCGCGGGTATTTCGCCGATCTCTGGCCGCAACTGGAGGCGATGGCCACGGACGGCCTGATCACCCTCGACGAACACGGCATTCGCGTGCTGCCGGCCGGTCGACTGCTGGTGCGTTCGGTGTGCATGGTGTTCGATGCGTACTTGGAGCACCAGAACCGGCAGCGGTTTTCGCGGGTGATCTGAAGGGCAAGCCCCGGCGCGGTGAGGGCCGGGCTTGCGTTAACCTCTATACTATTGGTGCTTTTTTGTACAGGCTGGCCTGACTGCCCACAGTGCGTTACCCTTACGCATTATGTGTGATTCCCCACAAGGATTTTAGTAATGTCCGAGCCAGTCAAGCTGCGCGCTCATAACCAGGCCCATTGCAAGGATTGCAGCCTGGCCCCCCTCTGCCTGCCACTTTCGCTGAATCTGGAAGACATGGATGCGCTGGACGACATCGTTAAACGCGGTCGCCCGCTGAAGAAAGGCGAGTTTCTGTTTCGCCAGGGCGACAAGTTCGATTCCGTCTATGCAGTACGCTCCGGCGCGTTGAAGACATTCAGCCTGAGCGACGGCGGCGAGGAACAAATCACCGGTTTCCATCTGCCGAGTGAGCTGGTGGGATTATCGGGCATGGACACCGAGATTCACCCGGTATCGGCCCAGGCGCTGGAGACGACCTCGGTGTGCGAGATACCCTTCGAACGCCTGGATGAGCTGGCGCTGCAATTGCCGCAACTGCGCCGCCAATTGATGCGTGTGATGAGCCGCGAGATCCGCGACGATCAACAAATGATGCTGCTGCTGTCGAAGAAAACCGCCGACGAGCGCATCGCCACCTTCTTGGTTAACCTCTCTGCCCGTTTCCGCGCCCGTGGGTTCTCGGCCAACCAATTCCGCCTGAGCATGTCGCGCAACGAAATCGGCAACTACCTGGGGCTGGCGGTGGAAACCGTGTCCCGCGTGTTCACCCGTTTCCAGCAGAACGAACTGCTCGCCGCCGAAGGCAAGGAAGTGCATATCCTCGACCCGATCCAGCTGTGTGCGCTGGCCGGTGGCTCCATAGAAGGTTGATGCAGACACCTGCGGCCGCGCCAATCGGCGAGGTCGCAGGTATACTTCGAGTCCGTTTTCCGCACCCAGGACTCCTCGACGATGACCTTCGACTCGTTCGACATCAAATCCCTGATCCGCCCTGTCATCGACTTCCCCAAGCCTGGGGTGATCTTCCGTGACATTACCCCGCTGTTCCAATCGCCCAAGGCCCTGCGCCTGGTGGCGGACAGCTTTGCCCAGCGCTACGTCGAAGCCGAGTTCACCCACATCGGCGCGATGGATGCTCGTGGTTTTCTGATCGGTTCAATCATTGCTTATCAGTTGAACAAGCCGCTGATCCTGTTTCGCAAGCAAGGCAAACTGCCGGCCGATGTGCTAGCCGAGGGTTACCAGACCGAATACGGCGAAGCCTTCCTGGAAGTGCACGCCGACAGCTTGTGCGAAGGCGACTCGGTGCTGATATTCGATGACCTGATCGCCACTGGCGGTACGCTGATCGCCGCTGCGAACCTGGTACGGCGCATGGGTGCGAAGGTGTTCGAAGCCGCCGCAATCATCGACCTGCCGGAGCTGGGTGGCTCGCAGCGCTTGGAAGACATGGGCATCCCGACGTTTTGCCTGACGCAGTTTTCATTGACTGAACGCTAATGGCACTGCCCATCACAAGCCCATCTGCTTGCTGATGATTTCGTTCATCACCTCCCGAGTCCCCCCGCCGATGGACAGGATGCGGTTGTCGCGATACAGCCGCTCCACCAGATTGCCGCGCATATAGCCCTGGCCGCCGAGAATCTGCACGGCGTCGTAGGTGACGCGGTCGGCGGTGTCGGTGGCCAGGTTCTTGGCCATGGAAATTTCCTTGATCACACTTTTGCCCGCCGCCATCTTCGCTGCCTGGCGGTAGGTGAACTCCCGCGAGACTTCCACGGCCGTGGCCATTTCCGCCAAGCGATGCTTGAGCACCTGGAATTTACCGATGGGTTTGCCGAACGCCTCACGCTGAGCGGCCCATTGCAGGCTCTGTTCAAGGGCCATCTGCGCGGTCATATTGGCCATCAATGCCAGGGCCAGGCGTTCGCTCTGGAAGTTGCCCATGATGCAGGCGAACCCCATGTTCTCGGCGCCGATCAGATTGCCGACGGGCACTGGGCAGTTATCGAAGAACAACTCAGCCGTGTCCGACGCCCACCAGCCCATCTTCTTCAGTGGTGGACCGACGGTAAAACCAGGGGTGTTTTTTTCGATCAACAGCAGGCTGATACCGGCAAATCCCGGCCCACCGGTGCGCACCGCCACGGTGTAGAAGTCGGCGCGCACGCCGCTGGTAATAAAGGTTTTGCTGCCACTGACGCGGTAACAGTCGCCGTCGCGCACGGCGCGGGTGTGCAGGTTGGCCACATCGGAACCGCCACCCGGCTCGGTAACCGCCAGAGCAATGACCTTCGCCCCTGCCAACACCTGCGGCACCACTCGCTCGCGCACTTCGGGCCGTGCCCATTTGACGACAGGCGGCAAGCCGATATCCAGCGAACCGAGCCCCGCGACAACGCCGCCGGAGCCGCAGCGCATCAACTCTTCGCTGGCCGCAACCTTGGCGAACAAATCGCCTTCGTGACTGCCACCCAATGATTCTGGATACCCGATGCCAAGGATCCCCGCCGCACCGGCCTTGTCGTAGAGGTCGCGGGGGAAACTTTGCGCCTCCTCCCAGCGCTCGATGCCCGGCAGTATTTCGCGCTCGACAAAGCGACGCACGCTGTCGCGGATCAGTTGGTGATGGGGGTCGAAGTAATCCTGATAGGCAGACATCGGCAAACTCCACGCAACGGTGGAGAGAAATTACCAAGCGCTTGCTTGGTTAACAAGCATTCGAGAGAACGCGGTGCCAAAGAAATCCGAACTGAACCCGCCACGCACTTGTTGCGGCGAAGCAGGCCCTGTCTCCAGGCGCTGCGGTGCGTCAGGCAGAAACGGTTGCCAGGTTGTAGGGCTGCTTCGCAGCCCAGCGCAGGGTAAGCCTGCTTACTACAACGGCCGGGTTGGCTAGAGGGCGATGGGTTTGCGACCGGCGAACGAGTGCGCCAGGGTGCCGCCGTCCACCAGTTCCAACTCGCCACCCAGCGGCACGCCGTGGGCGATGCGTGAAGTGATCAGGCCTTTGTTGGTCAGCAGTTGGGCGATGTAATGGGCAGTCGCTTCACCCTCCACCGTGGGGTTGGTGGCAAGGATGACTTCGGTAAAGGTGCCCTGCTCCTCGATACGCGCCACCAGTTGCGGGATGCCGATGGCCTCCGGCCCCAGGCCATCGAGTGGCGAGAGGTGGCCCTTGAGCACGAAGTAGCGTCCGCGATAGCCGGTCTGTTCCACCGCATACACATCCATCGGCCCTTCCACTACGCACAGCAAAGTGTCGTCGCGGCGCGGGTCCGCGCATTGCGGGCAAAGCTCTTCTTCGGTGAGAGTGCGGCACTGGCGACAGTGGCCAACGCCTTCCATGGCCTGGCTCAGGGCCTGGGCCAGGCGAGTGCCGCCGCTGCGGTCACGCTCCAGCAATTGCAGCGCCATGCGCTGGGCGGTTTTCTGGCCGACACCCGGCAAAGTACGCAGGGCGTCGATCAGTTGACGAATCAGGGGGCTGAAGCTCATGGGGCATGGGTCCGACAAAACGACGAGACGCGGTTTATACCCGCGCCCCGGATTAGCGTCAAATGATCAATCCTGCGCGACGCGCACCACCAACTTGCCGAAGTTGCGCCCTTCGAGCAGGCCGATAAAGGCTTCGGGCGCCTGCTCCAGGCCCTCGACCACATCTTCGCGGAACTTGATCTTGCCCTCGCGCACCCACGGCGCCATGGCGCTTAGGAACTCGGGCTGACGGTCGCCGTAGTCATCGAACACAATAAAGCCCTGGATGCGCACGCGCTTGGTCAGCAGCGTCCGTTGCAGGACCGGTAGACGATCTGGACCACTGGGCGCCTCATGGGCGTTGTAGCCGGCGATCAGGCCGCACAGGGGCACCCGTGCCTTGGCGTTCAGCAGCGGCAAAACTGCGTCGAAGACCTTGCCGCCGACGTTTTCGAAATAGATGTCCACACCTTTGAAGCAGGCCTGGGCCAACTCGTCGGCAAAGTCCTCGCTTTTATGGTCGATACAGGCATCAAAGCCCAACTCGTCCACCACATAGCGGCACTTCTGCGCGCCGCCCGCGATACCGACCACACGCAGGCCCTTGAGCTTAGCCACCTGCCCCACCACCGAGCCGACCGCTCCGGACGCCGCGGCCACCACCAGGGTTTCGCCGGCCTTGGGCTGGCCGATGTCCATCAAGCCCATGTAGGCGGTCATGCCGGGCATGCCCAGCACACCCAGCGCCATGGAAGGACTGGCCAGCCCCTTAGGCACCGGTATCAGGTTGCGCCCGTCGGAAATGCTGTGGCTCTGCCAGCCGGTCGCACCGACCACCAGATCACCCACTTCAAACTTCGGATGACGCGACTGCTCGATACGGCTGACAGCACCGCCGGTCATCACCTCGTCGATTTCCACCGGTGCCGCGTAGGACGGCGCATCGCTCATCCGCCCACGCATGTAGGGGTCGAGGGACAAGTACAGGGTTTTGAGCAGCACCTGGCCGTCCGCCAGCTCCGGCAAAGTCACACGCTCCAGGCGGAAGTTCTCCGGGGTCGGTGCGCCTTTAGGACGCGAAACCAGGACGATTCGCTGGTTGAGTGTCGGTTCGTGAGGCATCAGAGGGCTCCTTATCGAATTCATCGGTATAGGGTGCAGACCATGGGTGCCGTGCCGGGGTTCGATCGGATCGGCATAAACAAAAATGCCAGGCGCGATGCCTGGCATTGGAGTCTAGCTAAAGCCTGCGGATCAGAACGGCAGCTTCATCCCCGGCGGCAGTTGCATGCCGGCGGTCATACCGGACATTTTGTCCTGGCTGTTGGCTTCGATCTTGCGCACGGCGTCGTTCACGGCAGCCGCGAACAGATCTTCCAGCACCTCACGGTCGTCATCGCTGACGCCTTCAAGCAGGCTCGGGTCGATGCTCACGCGCTTGATGTCGTGACGACCGGTCATCACCACACTGACCATATCGCCACCGGCTTTACCGGTGACTTCGGCGTTGGCCAGTTCTTCCTGCATCTTGGCCATTTTTTCCTGCATCTGCTGCGCCTGCTTCATCAGGCCGGCCATGCCACCTTTCATCATGGGAATCACCTCAAAAGTACGTGGATCAAGTTAGTAGCCCGGTGTTATGACGCCTGGGGCACCGGAGCTTCGACAGGTTCAATAGTATCGTGGCGCACCACCGCACCGAACTGCTGCATCATTTGCTGGATGAGCGGATCGGCGTGGATCGCGTCCTCGGCTTCACGCTGGCGGTTCAGACGCCGGCGCGTCGCGGCCTGGGCCGGGGTTTCCTGCTCAGGCTTGATCAATTCGATGCTGATCGTCAGCGTGCGCCCATGGTACTGGTTAAGGGCATCATTGAGGCGACGCTGCTGGGTTGCGTTGAACAAGGCACTATGGGCCGGGTCCAGGTGCAGCGACCAGTGGTCGCCGTCGACAGCGATCAGCGTGCAGTTGGCGGCGATGCTGCCGGTCATGCCGGAAATCGGCAATTTCGGGAACAGCTCCAGCCACTGCAGAGCCAGGCCGGTGGCCGGCGCCGCGGCAGGTTCAGGCTCGGGCTCCGGGGCCGGTTCGGCGGCGTGTTCGCTGGCCAATTCGTCCAGGTAGCTGTAGGCCGAATCCATGTCCGGCTCGATGTAGTCTTCGTCCAGCGGCGGCTCGTCGTCGAGGTCGATGCCCGGCGTGGCCGCGTCGACTTGGGCGACCGTCGGCTCTGGCACCGGCGCGGACACCCACTCCGGCGCATCCGGTACCACGCTGTCAGGCGTCGGCGTGGGCATCGGGGTCAGTTCGGGTTGCTCGCCGATGGTTTCCAGCACGGGCTCCACGGCAGGCTGCAACTCGGGCTCGGGCTCGGCGTCCGTCGGCTCGTTCCACGGCAGGTCGACCACTGGCTCGGGCTCAGGCGCGGCAACCGCTACTGGCTCAGGCGCCACGGCTGGAGGCGCTACCGGCGCAGGCGCTGCGGCAACTGGCGCAACCACGGCGGCGCCAGCCACAGGTTTGGCGGAATCAACTGTGGCCTGGCTGATCCCCACTGGCTTTAGTGGCTGTCTCGGCGCATCCGCCGTATCGGCGGGCCGGAACGCCAGCATGCGCAACAGCACCATTTCAAAACCGCCGCGCGGATCCGGCGCCAGGGGCAAATCGCGACGGCCGATCAGGCCCATCTGGTAATAGAACTGCACGTCTTCGGCCGGCAAAGCCTGGGCCAACGCCAGCACCCGGTCGCGGTCGCCGTGGCCGTTGTCGACACCTTCAGGCAGGGCCTGGGCGATGGCGACGCGGTGCAGCACATTAAGGATTTCCGAGAGCACGCCGTTCCAGTCCGGGCCTTGCTCCGACAAATGGCGCACGGCCTCCAGCAACGCCTTGGCATCGCCGTCGATCAATGCGTGCAGCACGTCGAAGACCTGGCCGTGATCCAGGGTGCCCAGCATGGCACGCACATCGGCGGCCATGACCTTGCCTTCGCCAAAGGCGATGGCCTGGTCGGTGAGGCTCATGGCGTCACGCATCGAGCCATCGGCCGCGCGGCCGAGCAGCCACAGCGCGTCGTCTTCGAACGGCACGTTCTCGACACCCAGCACATGGGTCAAATGCTCGACCACTCGCTCGGGAGTCATGTTCTTCAGGGAAAACTGCAGGCACCGCGACAGAATGGTTGCAGGAAGTTTCTGCGGGTCGGTGGTGGCCAGGATGAATTTGACGTAGGGCGGCGGCTCTTCCAGGGTTTTCAACAAGGCGTTGAAGGAATGGCTGGACAGCATGTGCACTTCGTCGATCAGGTAGACCTTGAAGCGGCCACGGCTCGGGGCGTATTGCACGTTGTCCAGCAGCTCGCGGGTGTCTTCGACCTTGGTGCGGCTGGCCGCGTCGATCTCGATCAGGTCGACGAAACGCCCTTCGTCGATTTCCCGGCATACCGAACAGGTGCCGCAGGGCGTTGAGGTGATCCCGGTTTCACAGTTCAGGCACTTGGCGATGATCCGCGCGATCGTGGTCTTGCCCACCCCCCGGGTACCGGTAAACAGGTAGGCGTGGTGCAGCCGTTGGCTGTCCAAGGCATTGATCAGAGCCTTGAGCACATGGGTCTGGCCGACCATTTCGCGGAACGAGCGCGGGCGCCATTTACGTGCAAGAACCTGATAACTCATCGAAAACCGTCGCAACTGGGAAGCAGAGGCCGGTAATGCTAGCGGAGCAAGGGGGAAATTGCATCCGGCACGCTCGTCTAATCTGACTAAGCTCTGCTGACTGGCCCCCGAAACGGCCTGAACCTGGAGAGTGTATGCGCGTAGTCCTGGGCGCTTTATGGATGATCACCACGGCCAGCTTGGCGGCGCCTGCCCCGCTGCGTTTTTCGATTTCCGACAGTTGGGCGATGCCGATGGTGCAAGTGGAGAACGGTCAGCCGACCCAGGGCATTTTGTATGACGTGATGGCGAGCCTGGCCACACAGCTCGGCCTACCGGCCCGGTTCCAAGTGCTGGCACGCGCGCGCATCGCCACTGCCTTGCTCCATGGCGACATCGACGTGCGCTGTTATGTCACCCAGGCCTGGCTCGATGACCTCCCCGGCGACTACGCCTGGAGCGTGCCGCTGATGGTGCAGCGCAGCGTCCTGGTCAGTGCCGCCGAGCAACCGATCACGCTGGCCGACATGGCCCCGCAAGCCATCGGCACCGTGCTCAATTACCGCTACACCGGCCTGGCCGCGTTGTTCGCCAGCGGCCGGCTGACCCGTGACGATGCCCGCAGCGAAGAACAGGTCTTGCACAAACTGCTGGCCGGACGCTTTCAGTACGCCGTCATCAACGAATGGACAGTTGATCGCTTCAACCAATCCCTGCCGCTTGGCCAGCGTCTGCATAAGGTCGCCGTGGTCGATGAGTTGAACCTGAGCTGCCTGGTGCGCAACGATCCAAACCTGCCGGTGCAACAGATTCTGGACACATTGCAGCGCATGAAAATGTCAGGGGAAATCGACGAGATCATTCAGCTGTACACCGGCCAAATTCCATCGGCGCCCCGCGCTCCTGACAAGAACTGACAGTGCGACCTTTTAGACTGGGCTGACTTAACCGCCAGCCCTCAAGGAGCCTGCATGCACACCGTCGCCCATTATTTCCTGCTGTATGTCGACAGCCCGGCCACCAGCGCGAATTTCTACAGCCGCCTGCTTGATAAGCCACCCGTGGAACTCAACCCGACCTTTGCCCTGTTCATACTCGATAACGGCGTCAAGCTGGGGCTGTGGTCGCGCCACATCGTGGAACCGGCCGCCACGCTGACGGGCGGCGGCGCTGAAGTGGGGCTGTCACTGGCGGACAAAACCACTGTGGACACCTTGCACGCGCAGTGGTCGGCACGGGGCGCCACGATCATTCAGTCACCGACGGATTTGGACTTCGGCTATACCTTCGTCGCCGAGGACCTCGACGGCCACCGGTTGCGCGCATTCTGCCTGCACGACTAAGCGCCTGCGTCCCTCCAGGCTGATGGCCGCCACGCTCGCCAACACGATCAGCGCACCGAGCACCACCCAGGGCGTCACCTGCTCACCCAGCAGAGTGGCGGCCATCAGCATCGCCACGGGCGGAATCAGGTACATCGCCACCGATGCGCGGCTGACCTCCACATGTTTCAACACATAGCCCCACGCCAGATAGGCCAGAGCGCTGGGAAAAATGCCCAGCACCAGCACCGCCAGGTTCTCCGTCAACGGCGCCCGCAGCACCGCCGCGGGCAGGCCCGGCAGGTTCACGCAGAGCATCAGGGTGCCCGCCCACACCATGTAGCACGCCATGGTCAGCGGGCTGTAGCGATGGGCGTAGTGTTTCTGAAGGGCGAAATACACACTCCAGGACAGCGCTGCCAGCAGGATCAGCACGCCGCGCGGGTCGATCTCGCCGATGCCCCGATCACCGCAGATCACCACCCCTACCCCGACCAACCCCAATGACACACACACCCAACGCCACACACTCACCCGCTCCTTTAAAACCAAAAACGCGATCAGCACACTGAACAGCGGGGCCGACTGCGCCAACACACTGGAGGCCGCCGCCGTGACCCATTGCTGTCCATAGTTGAGGGCTGTGTGGTGCAGGAACACGCCGAAGAACCCCAGCACCAGCAACCAGGGCACGTCCCGCCAGCGCGGTCGGCCAATGCCCAGTACCAGCGCCACCCCGGCCATAAACAGCGACGCGATCAAAAAGCGCAACAACGCCAGCTGGCCGGGGCTGTAGCTGTGCAGGCCCAGATGCACACCAATCGGCGAATAGGCCCAGCAGAGGATCACGCTGGCGGTGACTAGCGTAAGCTTCACGCGTGACGGTGTGTTCATCGAGAGCGTCCAGAAACCGCGAAAGAAGGCCTTCAGTCTTGGCCCGGACGCGGCGCAGGACAATTAAGCGTTTCTGACTTCTGAAATCACGGGAATTGAGCAATGGAACTGGCCCAACTGAAAATGGTGCGCGCCGTGGCGCAGACGGGCAGCGTGGCCCAGGCAGCCGTGCAGCTGCATTGCGTGCCCTCCAACATCACCACGCGCATCAAGCAGCTGGAGAGCGAGCTGGGCACGCCGTTATTTATCCGCGCCGGACGCGGGCTGGCGATCAGTGCGGCGGGTGAAATTTTTCTCGACTACTGCGAGCGCATCCTGGCGCTGGTGGATGAGTCCAAACGCGCAGTGGATACCACTGCCATCCCCCGTGGCACCTTGCGCATCGGCGCGGTGGAATCCAGCGCCAGCGGCCGCTTGCCACCGCTGCTGGCGGAATATCACCGGCGTTACCCACAGGTCAGCCTGGAGCTGGTGACCGGCGCCTGGAGCCCATTGCTGGACGACCTGCAACACCATCGCCTGGACGTGGCCCTGGTGGCCGCCGGTAACTCGCGGGCCAAACTCGAACACAGCGTGGTCTACCGCGAACGCCTGGTGCTGATCGCCAGCGCGTGCAGCGCGCCCATTCACGGCGCACAGGACCTGGCGGGCCGCACGCTGCTGGTGTGGCCAAGTGGCTGCCCCTATCGCGCGGCGCTGGAGAACTGGCTCAAACCCCATAACGTCACACCGAGCATCGCCACCTATGCCAGCTGGGGCACGATCATCGGCTGTGTCAGCGCCGGAATCGGCGTGGCGTTGGCGCCGGAAGGGATTCTGGCGCGTTATGAGCAGGCCAGTCAGTTGGCGTCGTACCGGTTCGAGGAGCTTGAGGCCGTGGACAATCTGCTGTTCTGGCACACCGACACGCAGCGGCACCTGGCGCGGGATGCGTTTGCCGATTTGCTGCGCGAAATCTTTGGCTAAGCCATATCTGGATGCCTGTAGCAGGTTTTTCCGTTATCCTCCCGCGAAATTAATTCAAAATGTAAGGGACTACCGTGAATTACTTCCGCTTGTTGCTTGCGGCGGCTGCTCTGAGCCTGCCCGTCGTACCCGCCTTCGCCGCCGCCACGCCTGCACCGGTCGAAGCCAGCGCCGCCGCTGAACCGGCTGAAACCGCCGAACATTTCCTGGCTTCGCTGAAGAAAAAAACCGGCACGGTCACCCTGCCCAGCGGCATCGCCACCCTCAAACTCAACGACGAGTTCTACTACCTCGACCCGGCCGATACCGAGCGCCTGCTGACCGACGGCTGGGGCAACCCACCGGGCTTCAAGACCCTAGGCATGATCGTACCCAAAGCCGTTAGCCCGCTGTCCGAGAGTGGCTGGGGCGTGATCGTCAGCTACAAGGCCGATGGGCATATTTCCGACGAGGACGCGGCAAAAATCGACTACGCCGACCTGCTCAAGCAGATGCAGGAAGAAGACGAGGCCGAGAACCAGGAACGCAAGAAACAAGGCTACGCCGGCCTGCATCTGCTGGGCTGGGCCGAGCCGCCGCACTATGACGACACAACCCACAAGATGTACTGGGCCCGCGAGCTGAAAGCCGACGACGCCGATCAGAACACCCTCAACTACAGCATCCGCGTACTGGGCCGTGAAGGCGTGCTGGAACTCAATGCCGTTGCCGCCATGGCCGACCTGCCGACCATCAAGCAAGAGCTGCCCAAGGTGCTGGCCTTCACCAACTTCACCGATGGCAACCTGTACACCGACTTCAACCCCAGCACCGACAAAATGGCCACCTATGGCCTAGCGGCACTGGTGGCCGGTGGGATCGCCGCCAAGGCCGGGTTGTTCGCCAAGATCGGCATTTTCCTGCTGGCGGCGAAGAAGTTTTTGGTCATCGGCGTGGTGGCGTTGCTCGCCGGTATCCGCAAGTTGTTCAGCCGCAATAAGGGCTGAACCCCGCCCATAAAAAAACGCCGCCGTGTACCAGGCACACGGCGGCGTTTTTTTGTGACTCAGTTTTGCGCGGTGGGCGCAGCCAGACGGCTGTACTGGTCCTGGCTGATCCAACCAATGAACGAGCGGCCTTCGGCGTTGACGAACTCGACCTGGGCCCAGCCGTCCTTGTACGCCAGCACACCGACCACGTCTCGCTTGACGATATACGGGCGCTTGGCGACCTTGGCACCTGGGGTTTTCTGCAAGTAAGCCTTGTCAGCGGACACCGTGACCAGACCGATCCAGTTTTTGCTGGCGGTCTGGCTCAGGTCCAGGCCGGTGGCAATTTCCGGCATCAACACGTTCAGGCAGCCGGGGTGCTGGCGGCCTTGTTCCACGGTCAGGGTCACGCCATCGCCAGACGCTGCGATGCTGCCGGGATAAGCTTCCTGGCCCCAAGTGGTCAGCGCGCCCGGTTTTCCCTGCAGGTAAAACGTGCAGCCGCGGGTGACGCCCTCGCCCATCTCTTCGGCGTAGTAACCTTCGACCTGCTGCTGCGGCGTGACCGCCAGCATCAGGCCTTCATACTTGCCCGAATGCAAAGCGCTGCTGGCGGCCAATGCCGGCACTGCAAAGCACAACGACAACACACCCATCGTCAGAAAACGCGTCATCCTATTTTTTCCCTTCAAGTTTTTCGTAGGCTTTCTTCATCAGGACGTCGTAGTTGCCGTAGTCCTCACCGTTGTAATTACGCGCCATGCCGGTGAAATCCTTGGCCTTCATGGCTTTCATCAACGCTGGGCTCTTGCTGCAGAAACCCAGGAAGGCTTTGAGCTGGTTGCCAGCATTCACTTTCAAGGCCGCCGCGAATTCAAACACGGTCTTGTAACCGCACGATTCGAAGTTGAAGCCCATGATCTGGAACATGCCCCAGGACGCCGACATCAAGGCCGCTTCCTGATCCAGAGCAAATGCCGTCGCCATGGTTTCCCAGGCCTTGGTCTGGTCCTTGTTGTTGGTCTGCCACTGCGGCCCGGCCTTTTTCACGTAGGGGTAAGACAGCAGCGGGTGGGCCTGGTCGTAGATGCGCTTGGTGTACTTGCGAAACAGGTGCCCTTCGAAGGCGATCACCGGCAACTTGGCCGGCCCGAACCCCGAACGCCCGCCGGATTCCACGGTGGCGAAGGCCTTGATGATATTGACCGAAATGCCGTTGCCCAACTGGGTGGCGGCGTTCTGGAAATCAGTGTCGGAGAGGGTCATGCCACCGTCGCAGGTGGGCTGCAACATCAGTTGCCGGTTGCGGCGCTCCGCCTCGATCATCGCGCGCATGCGGTCCAAGTACACATTCACCGTAGCCTGCACTGCATCGCCGTGGTTATTGCCGAAGGCATTCAGGAAGGTTGGAATGCGCAACGTTGGAGAGGCCTTGACCGGCACCTTGACGGCCTCTTCGATCAGACTGTTGAACGTACGGCCGGTGGGGTCGATCACGCCGTCGGGATGGGCGTACTTGAGGTGGCGAAACTGATACTGGCTGATGCACTGCACCAACTGGCCGTCGCACTTGCCGTTTTCCGGCAGGGGAAAGCCCATTTTGGGAATGATCAGATTGAATAAATACTGGATGCACTGCACATCGGCGGGCAAATTGCGGGCTTTACCGGGAGCGCCCACCGAAGCACTGATCAGACGGGGCAACCCTTGCAGGCTTTTCATCAGAGACATCCTTGTTAGTTAAAGAAGTGATATCACTTCAATATCAATGCGTTACTGTTGTCATATTCTGAAACATGCAGCTGGCGGAAACTAGCAAGGCGCTCAAGGGTTGTCCAGTCGCGAGCTTGAAAGCTGTGAGACAGCTATCTAAAGGCAGGGAGCCGTCGTTTCTTTAGATCTGACGGCTGAGCGGGTTGGCCTCAGAAACACGCCAACAAACCAGTCACTCTCCACGGCTTAACTTCGCGTTTTCGCCGTCCGCTCTAGTATGCTGTACACCCAGCAATGCAATGGGATGTCCCTTTGCCTGGCCATATGATGAAACCGGAGGAACGACTGTGAGGCTCGACAAACTGCGCGTGCGCAATTACCGCTGCTTTGGAGAGTTCGATATCGACTTCGATCCTCATCTGACTGTCTTGATTGCCTCCAACGGTGGTGGCAAAACCACTATCCTGGATGCGGCTCGGGTTGCTTTATGGCCGTTTGTAAAAGGTTTTGACCTCGGTAGTCAGACCGGAAAATCCGCGACAATTCAAATCGACGACGTACGTCTTGCCCACCTTAGCAGCGGCAATATGGAACCTCAGATACCGAGCATTATTGAAGCGTCTGGCCCGTGGGATGACGGCGAACTGGAACGCCATTGGTTACAACAACGTACGCGCTTGAAAAAATCAACCAATACACTCGCAGACACCGGCGCTAAAGCCCTGACGGGGTACAGCAAATCACTGCAGGAAAAAGTTCGTCGTGATGAATCTGTTGTTCTACCTCTGATCACTTACCTGGGAACGTCTCGGCTCTGGTTTGAGGGGCGCTTCACCTCGGCCGCGGCCCAAACCACTCTTGACAAATCCGAATACTCCAGGACTTCAGGCTATCTGAACTGTCTTTCTTACTCGTCGAGTTTCAAAACCTTTACAGCATGGTATGGCTGGATCTATCGCAGCTATCGCGAAGCTCAGGTCGTTGCCCTGGAACGTAACGCGCAACTGTCTGAGCTTGGAACTCGATTCGGACAAATCATCAAATCGATCAAAGAAGCGATTGACCGATTGATTCAAGCCCCCACTGGCTGGCACAGCCTTGAGTACAGCGAGAGCCATCAACAGCAACTGATCATGCATCATCCTGAACAAGGGATACTGCCTGTAGACATGCTTAGCGATGGTTTGCGTAATGCAATTGCGATGGTCGCGGATCTTGCTTTTCGCGCTTGCAAGTTAAATCCGCATCTCGGCGTTGAGGCACCGTTGAAAACCCACGGTATTGCGTTGATCGATGAGGTGGACATGTTTCTCCATCCCCATTGGCAACAAACAGTTCTGGCCTCATTGCGTGGAGCTTTCCCAGCCATGCAATTCATTGTCACCACGCATAGCCCACAAGTATTAAGCACCGTGCGGCGCGAAAACATTCGAGTGATTGGCAAGGATATACAAGGCAATCTGGTTGCCTCGCCACCTCTGGCGATGACTTACGGTGAGCCAAGCAGCAGCGTTCTACATAGCGTAATGCAAGTTGACCCGCAGCCACCGGTCATTGAAAAACCTGAGTTGTTGCAACTCACTGAATGGGTCGACAAGGGTCGGTACGATGAAGAGCCAGCCATTGAATTGATGGCGCGACTTACAAAAGCATTGGGTGATCAGCACCCCCAGCTTCAGCGCCTGCATCGCAGCATAAAACGACAAAGAGCGCTTAAAAAATGAGAGCTGTTTGCAAGCGTGGCCACGGTCCCTATCAACTGAACAACTCAAATTCCAATCCGCCCATCTCAGCAGAGGCGGCGGACAGCCGATGGTCTGGATTTAAGTACAAACAGCAAGTTCTCGCCTACCTTCTGGAAGAACAATACGGCCTATGTTGCTACAGTGAGATTCGTCCCGACCAGATCGGTTTAGGCTTTCATATAGAACACGTCGAAAATAAGAGCCAGAACCCTCAGCGCACTTTTGACTACCACAACCTCGCCGCGTCCGCTCTAGATAGCGAAAGCGATTTGCATACATTCAAAGGCCGAGCGTCAGAAGTTTTCGGCGGACATGCACTCGGAAAATCCGATGCGGTCGATATCAAGCGCTTTGTCTCCTGCCATCATCCCGATTGCCGTCGTTTTTTCGCCTACCTATCTGACGGCCGCATAGTGCCTGCGGATAAGCTGTCCATAGAAGACGAAGACAGAGCGTTGTACACCATTGGGTTACTTAACTTGAACAGCCACTTCCTTCAGAACCTGCGTCAGCAATGGTGGGACGAGTTACAGGTGCTTTTCGAAGATCACATTGACCAAGATATGAGCCTTTACTGCCTGGCAAGTATCGACCTCGTTCCTCGCGGCAAGCAGCTAAGCCCTTTTTTCAGTCTTACACGAACTTTTTTCGGAGACATTGCAGAAGAGGTACTGACACAGAACCCCGTCGATGCGTAAATCAACTCAGTTAAAAGCCATGAGTCTCACGGGTCTTCTGATACTTGTGGTAATCGATCCACTCGACCACATCGTAAGGCAGATAGAGCTGGCGCCTGGCCCGTGAAATCGCGATGTACACCTCGCACAATCGTTGATCGAAGGCATACGCATCCTTGAACTTCACGTTGCTCAGCAATTCCGGGGTGAGCAACACGCAGTCGAACTCCATGCCGCCGGCCTCTTGCGCCAGCATCAGCCGGCAGCGTTTGTCGGGCTCGCCGGCCAGTCGGTTCAGGCGGGTGACATCGGCCACGTTGAAGCCTTTTTCCAGCTCATGCTCGACCCACAGGAACGCTTCGTCGAACTGCCCGGCCTCGCGCACCTGCTGCCAGTCGGCCAGGTCGCTGAAATAGGCGTGGGGGCCTTTGTCGGTGTGCTCGGTGCTGTAGAACTGCGGTTTGAACAACGCAATGGCGCTGATCATAAAGCGCTCCAGATCGCGCTGCGCCGCGCTGTCGAACAAGGCGAACGGGCAATGGGCCTGCTGTAACTGGATCGCCCACTTCATCGTGTCCCAAGGGGACGCGGTCAACACTACGCAGCCTTCCGGCGGCACGAAGCCCTGGGGGTAATGTTCGATGCTGACATCGGCGTCCCGCGCGCCTTCGAACGGAACCTTGCTCTTCTGCGAATGCACGCTGATCAAGGGGTTGACCAGGCGCTCGACATTGCGGCCGGAACGCACCGAATAGCTGATATCGGTGTGCCGGACTTCACGCTTGCGCCGCACCATCACGCCGGTGGCCAACTGGTATTCGTCGCCCAGGGTGATCAGCACCTGACGGCCGCGCTCGATGATCTGCAGCAACGAGGCCGGGATGTCCTGGCTTTCATCGATCAGCACATGGGTAAACCGCGGCGGCACTTCGCAGCCTTCCAGGCTGGCGCGCTTGATCAACCACAATGTGGCGAACTCGGTCTGGACGACCCACTGCGGATGGCGCTCCAGGTACGTCCACACGCGGCTTGAGTATTCCAGCAAGACCTGTGCATCCAGACTGGACAAGGCTTGCTTGAAGTGAGGAAAGTGCCGGGCCGAGAGGCTGTGATGGCTGGAGTCGCAGTAGTTCTCAAGCACCTTGAGGCACACATTCAACGTCGCCTGACCATCGTGGCCGCGCCAACCCAGGATATCCAGGGCTTGGGCCACCGCCTGCTTGCTAGGCAACCTGGCCGGTGTTTTGTCTGCGGTTGGCCGCCCGTTCTGCAACAGCGCTTTGGCAAACGCGGCGAAGGTCGAACCGGCCTTGCTGTCCCGCGTCAGCCCCATGCGCTCGCGCAACGTAGCTAATTTGGCTCCGGTGCGCGCCAGGATCAGGGTTTTTTCCGGGCGCAGACACTCCAGCAACGCGCCCAGCAAGTGGCTCTTGCCGATACCGGCATAGCCTTGCACGTGCAGGTCTTCATTGAGATTGGCGCGAAAGGTGCGCACCAGCTTGTCCTGCGCCGGGCTGAGCCAACGCTCGCGGTGCCGGGGAGTGATCATCTGCTGGCTGAAGGGATTGTTGCTGCGCCGCTGGCGGACTTTGTAGGTCACATCCCACTGGCCGTCGGGCAGCAGATAATCACGCGCCGCGACCTCTTCGGCCAGTAACAGGCGCAGGTTGAGGTTTTTGAGCGCATTGATGCCGAAGTACAACTTGCGCGGATCGAACAACCGCCGCGCTTCGGGCAGCAACGCCGCCGTGCCGGACGTCGGCGTGTTCATCGCCCAACCGATCAACTTGACCAGCACACGCTCGGCGGCGGCACCGTTGAGGTCCGCTGGCGCGGCCTGCGCCAGGTTCTGAATGACCAGTACCGCAGCCAGCTCCGGGTCTGTCAGGGTATCCAGGTGCGCGACACCGTCGGCACCGAGCAAGGCGCTGCAGGTGTCGTCGGTAACCGGTAGGAAAACGGGGCTGGATAAATCGAAGTGTTCCGGTTGCATACATCCTCGCGGCCAGGGGCCGAATGAGGTCAGTCAAATGGATTCAGCGGTTAAGCCTGTCAGGCATCCTGACCGACGCCCACCTCGAATTGATAGCCACCCAGAGAGCCCGCCATGCCACCGGGGTAACGCCGTGGCCCGGTGGAGGCCGGTGCGCTGGCCAGTTCAATCTGCCGTTGCAGTTCATGAACGGCCATATCGAGCAAACGCCGCAGGTCTTCGGCGCTGTGGGCGGACACGTCCAAGTGCAACTGGTAGGTAGCGGCGATCGGTGGAGGCTGATCGAGCTTCGGCCCAGGGCTCGGCTCGGCAGTACGGACAAACTGCGCACCGCTCATAATCTCGGCGTGCTCCTCGTCCATCAGGTCCAACACCTTCGACAACGCCAGGGTCTGTTCCGGGTGTGCCTGGATACGGTCCTTGATCTCCAAGCGCCGCATCTGCCATTCCCGCAGTTTTTCTCGTGTGAGGTCGTCAACTTTTTCCACTTGCGCTGCCTCCGGTTGCCAGGCAGTGAAGTATGCCACCGATAAACTGCCGAGCTGGCGTGAGTTTTTGACCGTCGCGACAATGCCACCATGGACTGCTCAAGGGCAGATGGTTCGCAAACAGTTTTTTTGGATATTGGGATGAACAACTAAAGAAGAGCGTTATGGAGGCAACCCCACCAGCCACACCCCGGCACACAATGTTCCCGCTGTGGCTGCTCCCTTCCGGGCCTGACCAGGTTAACGGGTAATCGTTGCGGGGGGACCGATGGGGTCACCATAACGACGCTGGCCTCTCGGCAAGCCGCGCCATTGTACCGATCTCATCGGAAGTTACAACCGTTGGTGACGGATTAAAAATATGAAGAGGTTCAAGCACTTGCCATGGCCGTCAGCACGCCCTTCCCACATGGTTAATCATTGTGCTTGCAGCACCTCGTCCGCGCGGCCGCCCTCTTCCTGGATCACCAGATGGATAAAGTGCAGTTTGGCGATCACTGCCGGTGGCAGTACGAAGGGGTAGAAATCCGGTTGGCCCATGCTGCGCGACAGTTCGTTGAGCATGCCGGCCAGTTCGATCCACGCATTGACGAACGCCAGAAACGCCGGACCGCCGGGGTGCGCGGGATCGTAGAGGGTGGCAAGGGGGAATGGTTGGTAATCCAGGTCCATCTCCCGCGCGCTCATGCCGAAGCCTAGGGCGGTATCCACGGCGTCCATCATGTGCAGGTAATGTGCCCAGGTTTCCGCCCAGTCTTCCCAGGGGTGCATGGTGGCGTAGGCGCTGACGCAGGTTTCCTGCCAGTCCGGCCGCGGGCCGTGATGATAATGCCGGTCGAGGGCCTCGGCGTAGCTGGCGCGTTCGTCACCGAACAGTTGGCGAAACGGTTCGATCCAGTGGCTGCCGGCGATCAGGCGATCCCAATAGTAATGGCCGACTTCATGGCGAAAATGACCGAGCAAGGTGCGGTAAGGCTCGTGCATCTGCACGCGGACTTTCTCGCGGTGGGCGTCGTCGGCTTCCTTGATGTCGAGGGTGATCAGGCCGTTGGCATGCCCGGTGGTGGGCGCGTTGCCCTCCAGGTCGACACCGATAAAGTCGAAGGCCAGGCCGGTCTCTTCGTCGACGCTCTTGGGCACCACCTGCAGGCCCAGGCTGATCAATTGCGCCACCAGGCGGCGCTTGGCGGTTTCCACTTTGCGCCAGCGTTCGTGGTTGTCCACGATGGACAGGTCGGGAATGGTGCGATTGAGGCTGCAGGCCACGCACAACGGCGCAGTGCTGTGGGCCGGGATCAGCCAGTTGCAGGCCGCCGGGGTGTCGAGGTTGGCGCAACGGCGGAAGGCCCCGGCGTCGAGATTGCCGTCCTGCAGCCACGTTCCGGCAACGGGCCCGGGCTGTAGGGACGCCAAGCGGCTCTGCTGCGGCTGGTACCCCAACAGCGCCGAGCAAGCCAGGCACTGGCTATTGCGAAAGAACAGCGGCTGGCCGCAGCGGCATTGCCAGACTTTGCTGTTACGCGAAGTATCGGCCATGAACGGTGCGGCGATGCGCGAACTGAGTTGCTCGAAATAGCGGAACATGGCGATCTCTCCCTAGGTGACCCAGACTAGATCATTCAGGGCTTGGGATCGTTCCACTTCACTGCTGTAAGGGTTGCAGCGCCGCCCGGCGCGCGGCAAGCCCGCGCCCGGCACACGCCATCAGACAGTCACGTTGTGCTGGGCCAGAAAGGCAACAAACGCCTCTTCATCCAGCACCTTCAGGCCCAGTTCGGTGGCCTTGGCCAGCTTTGAACCAGCCCCAGGGCCAGCGACCACACAGTGGGTCTTGGCCGAGACGGAACCGGCGACCTTGGCGCCCAGGCTTTCCAGTTTGTCCTTGGCCACATCGCGGCTCATCAGCTCCAACGAGCCTGTCAGCACCCAGGTGTGACCGGCTTCCGGCAAGCCTTCTACGACTTTCTTCGCGCTGTGCCAGTGCATGCCGAAATCCTTGAGCTGCTGCTCGATGGCCTGTGCACGGCGGGCGTTCTGCGGATTATCGAAGAAGTCGCGCACGGCCTTGGCCTGCTTTTCAGGCAGTGCCTGGCGCATGTCCAGCCAGTCGGCCTGGATTACGCCGTCAAGGCTGCCGAACTTGTCCGCCAATTTCTGCGCAGCGCCGGGGCCGACGCTGGGGATATTGAGCTTGTCAAGCAGCCCGCCCAGGGTCGCACTGGCGGCAAACTCCGCGCTCAGGTCGCCCTGATCCTGCAATTGCAGGCCGCATTCGTTCGGCGAAAGCAACGCACCGATCACCTGCTGGTTATGGCTGTCCTCAAAGAAACTGTGGATCTCGTGCGCCACTTCCAGACCCACGTCCGGCAAGTACGTCAGTACCTCCGGCAGCGCCTGCTGCACGC
Source organism: Pseudomonas rhodesiae (assembly GCF_007858255.1). GTDB lineage: Bacteria > Pseudomonadota > Gammaproteobacteria > Pseudomonadales > Pseudomonadaceae > Aquipseudomonas > Aquipseudomonas rhodesiae. Next base: position 338,793 of record NZ_VFEU01000004.1, read on the forward strand.
GCGCAAGGGACGCCAGCGAGCGCGCCAACACCTTGGCGGTCTCCTCGCCCACATCGGGAATGCCCAGGGCGTAGATAAAGCGTGCGAGGGTCGGCGATTTGCTGTTTTCGATGGCGGTGATCAGCTTTTTGCTGGAGATATCGGCAAAGCCTTCCAGGTCGATGATCTGCTCGTACTTGAGCTTGTACAGGTCGGCCGGTGACGCGATGAGGTGTTCATCCACCAATTGCTCAATGGTTTTGTCGCCCAGGCCGTCGATGTCCATGGCGCGACGGGACACAAAGTGGATGATCGCTTGCTTGAGCTGCGCGCCACAGGCCAGGCGCCCGACGCAACGGTACACCGCGCCTTCGCTGACGGTTTCCTTGCCCTTGCTGCGCTTGACCAGTTGCGTGCGTTCCACATGGGAACCGCACACCGGGCAGCTTTCAGGAATCTGCACCGCACGCGCATGTTCCGGGCGGCGATCGGTGACCACTGAGACCACCTGCGGGATCACATCACCGGCACGGCGGATGATCACGGTGTCGCCGATCATCAGGCCCAGGCGCGCCACTTCGTCCATGTTGTGCAAGGTGGCGTTGGACACGGTCACCCCCGCGACCTTGACTGGTTTCAGGCGGGCCACCGGAGTCACGGCGCCGGTACGGCCGACTTGGAATTCCACGTCGAGCAGTTCGGTGAGTTCTTCCATGGCCGGAAACTTGTGGGCGATGGCCCAGCGCGGCTCACGGGCGCGAAAGCCCAGCTCGCGCTGGGAGGCAAGGCTGTTGACCTTGAACACCACACCATCGATTTCATACGGCAGGCTGTTACGTCGCTCGCCGATGTCGCGGTAGTAATCGAGGCACTCCTGAATCCCCTTGGCCAGCTTCAGATCGTGACTGATCGGCAGCCCCCACTTCTGTAACTGCTTGAGGTTGCCGATATGGGTGTCGCTGATGTCCGCCGTGACCTGACCAATCCCATAGCAGCAGAACTCCAGCGGGCGGCTGGCGGTGATTTTCGAATCCAACTGGCGCAGGCTACCGGCAGCGGCATTGCGCGGGTTGGCAAAGGTCTTGCCGCCCACCTCCAGTTGCGAAGCGTTAAGCCGCTCGAAACCGGCCTTGGACATAAACACCTCGCCGCGCACTTCCAGGGTCGCCGGCCAGCCGCTGCCATGCAGCTTCAAGGGGATATTGCGCACGGTGCGCACGTTGACGCTGATGTCTTCGCCGGTGGTGCCGTCGCCCCGGGTGGCGCCGCGCACCAGCTCGCCGTCTTGATACAACAGGCTGACCGCCAGGCCATCGAGTTTCGGCTCGCAGCTGTACTCCACCGCCGCGCCACCGCCAAACAGATCCCCCACCGGCAGATCGAGACCTTCAGTAACACGACGATCGAACTCAAGCATGCTGGCTTCATCGAAGGCGTTGCCCAGGCTGAGCATCGGAATCTCATGCTTGACCTGGGTGAACGCCGACAGCGCCGCGCCGCCGACCCGCTGCGTCGGTGAATCCCGCGTGACCAGATCAGGGTGCTCGTCTTCAAGTGCCTTGAGTTCGTGGAACAGCCGGTCGTATTCGGCGTCCGGGATGCTCGGCTCGTCGAGGACGTAATACCGGTAGTTGTGCTGATCCAGTTCAGCGCGCAGTTCGAGGATGCGGGTATGGGCGGCGGTCATGGGTGTTCTCTCATAAAGCAAAAGAGCAGCCGAAGCTGCTCAAATGGTGGTGCGCTTATTCTATCGACAACGCTTGAGGCCAATCCTCAGCGTTTCTGTGTCAGGGCGCGACGCTCGAACTCGACGATGCGCTGACGGTAGTGTTCGATGGTCTGGGCGGTCAGGACGCTGCGTTGGTCGTCCTTCAGCTCGCCGTTGAGTTCCTGGGACAGCTTGCGTGCTGCGGCCACCATCACATCGAATGCTTGTTTCGGGTGGCGCGGGCCTGGCAGACCGAGGAAGAAGCTCACCGCAGGCGTGCTGAACAGGTCGATATCGTCCAGATCGAAAGTACCCGGCTTGACGGCATTGGCCATGGAGAACAGCACTTCGCCGTTGCCCGCCATGCTTTCGTGGCGGTGGAAGATATCCATCTCGCCGAACCGCAGGCCGCTTTCGAGAATGTTCTGCAACAGCGCAGGGCCTTTGAAACCGGCGGCGTCGCGGCAGATCACGCTGATCACCAGCACTTCTTCGGCGGCCGGCTGATCGTTGACCGATTGGCGCGGCGCGTTCTTGGCGGCGTTCTCATCAGGGAAATCGTCGTCACGGCTGCTGAAACTCGGGCCTTCATCCACGTCGAGGTTAAGGTCACCCTGATGGGGTTCGGCAACCGCTGCGCCACTGCGTTTACCGCGTTTGGACGATGGCTCGCGGGCTTCACGCACCGGCGCGCTCATCGACGGCAGGTCGTGCTCGTCCAGCTGCGGCTCTTTATGGGTGTCCAGCACACGGGGCGGCCCCAGTAGCTCGGCGCTGCCGTCGTCGTCGGGCAGGTTGGACAGGTTACGGTCCAGACGGAATTTGAGCTTGCCCTTGCCACCACGCATGCGGCGCCAGCCATCAAAAAGAATACCGGCAATGACAATAATGCCGATGACGATCAGCCACTCGCGCAGACCGATTTCCATGTAATCCCGTGCCTCTAATAAAAAATGCTGAAAAATAAGGGGTTTAGCATCGTGCAAACCGCTTTAAAACGTGGCGCCAACTCTATGTTCTGACTGACGTTTTGCCCACGCACACGAAAAATTGACATTAAACTAGCACGACCAAAGATAACTTTACACAGTTGGCGCGAAATGTGTCGAATTGCCAGCTTTCAGGCGTAGCAGGCAATCTCCTACAGCAGACGCCAACTGTGAGTCACAGGCCCTGAGCGACAAGCTTCAAGCTGACTCACTTACCGCTTGAAGCTTGCCGTCAGGCGTCCACCATCGCCATCGCCTCTTCCACATCCACCGCCACCAAGCGCGAACAACCCGGCTCGTGCATCGTCACCCCCATCAGTTGATCAGCCATTTCCATGGCGATCTTGTTGTGGGTGATATAGATGAACTGCACGGTCTGGGACATCTCTTTGACCAACCGCGCGTAGCGTCCAACGTTCGCATCATCGAGCGGTGCATCCACTTCATCGAGCATGCAGAACGGCGCCGGGTTCAGCTTGAAGATCGCAAACACCAACGCCAAGGCGGTCAGGGCTTTTTCCCCACCGGACAGCAAATGAATGGTGCTGTTCTTCTTACCCGGTGGGCGCGCCATGATCGTCACCCCTGTATCGAGTAGATCTTCGCCCGTCAGTTCCAAGTAAGCGCTGCCGCCACCGAAAACTTTTGGGAATAACGCCTGTAAACCGCCATTAATCTGATCAAAGGTATCTTTGAAACGGTTGCGGGTCTCTTTGTCGATCTTGCGAATTACGTTTTCCAGGGTGTCGAGGGCTTCCACCAGATCCGCGTCCTGAGCGTCCAGGTAGCGCTTACGTTCGGATTGCTGCTGGTATTCGTCGATGGCCGCGAGGTTGATCGCGCCGAGGCGTTGAATCCGCGCGGCAATGCGTTCGAGTTCTTCTTCGGCGTCTTTCTCGTTGGCCTGGGCGGTCAGGGTATTGAGCACGCCGTGCAGGTCGTAGCCGTCTTCGAGCAGTTGGTCCTGCAAGGTTTTGCGGCGCACGGTCAGGGCTTGCCATTCCATGCGCTGTTGTTCGAGCTGGCCACGAATCAACTGGGACTGCTGCTCGGCCTGGGTCCGGCGTTTTTCCGCGTCGCGCAGTTCGCGGTCGGCGTCTTCCAGGGCGATCTGTGCGGTCTTGAGTTCTTCGTCGACGGTCATGCGCTTGTCGAGCAACTCTTCGAGCTTGAGGCGCAACTCTTCCAGCGGCGCTTCGCCCTCTTCCAGATTCAGGCTCAGTTGTTCGCGCTTTTCGGTCAGGCGCTCGGATTGCATCTCCAGGCGCTCAAGGGCCTGGGCCGTGGACGCGTGCTGGGCTTTGAGCGAGCCCAGGCGCACCGCCAACTGATGGGCGTGATCCTTGTGCTGGCGCGCTTCCTGGCGCACTCGGTCGAGACGTTCGCGCAGGCTGTCGCGCTGGGCCAGCAGCAGTTCCCGTTGCTCAGTGTCCTGAGCCATGCTGTCGAGGGCTTCCTGCAAGTGCAGGCGCGCTTCGCCGATTTGTTCGTGCTCCAGCGCGCGTTGCTCGCCCATCTCGGCGACTTCTTCGTCGAGACGGGTGCGACGCAGGCTCAGTTGCTCGACCTTGGCCTTGCTCGCCGATAGCTGCGCCTTGAGTTCGCCTTGCTGGCGCGCCTCATCCTGCAACAGGCGACGCAGGTGCTCGCGGCCGGTCTCTTGCTGACGCTGGGTGGCGCGCAGGGTTTGCAGTTCGGTTTCCAGGCGTTCGAGGGTGGCTTCGCGCTCTTCGCGCTCGGCGCTCAGATTGACGATTTCCTGGCCACGGGCCAGAACGCCGCTTTGCGCTTCACTGGCGCGACGCACGCGCAAAAAGTGCCGGCCGACCCAGTAACCGTCGCGGCTGATCAGGCTTTCGCCGACCGCCAGTTGACCGCGCTGGGCCAGGGCCTGCTCCAGGGAATCCACCGGCCGCACCTGGCCCAGCCACGGCGACAGATCGATCGCGGCCTCGACCTTATCCAGCAAGCTGCCCGGCACCCGCGCGCCATCGGCGGCGGGGCTGAGCAAACGCAGATCGCCCTGGGCAAAGCCGGCGAGATCGAAGCCGCCGAAATCGTCCACCAGCACGGCTTGCAGGTCGGCGCCTAACACAGTTTCCACGGCCAGCTCCCAACCGGCGTCGACCTTCAAACCTTCGGCCAGGCGCGGGCGCTCGGCCAGGTGTTGGTCGCGCAGCCACTCGGCCGTACCGGTGTCCGGGTCCAGCGCGGCTTGTTGCAAGGCTTCAAGGGACGCCAGACGCCCGTTGAGCCGTTGCAGGTCGCCCTGAGCCTGCTGCTGGGCCTGGGTCGCCTGTTGCAGTTGCTGGCGCAGTTGCTCCAGGCGCTCGACTTGCTGCTCTTCGCTGGCTTCGAGTTCTTCCAGGGTCATTTCGCTTTCGGCCAGTTGCTCGCTGAGCGCCATGATCGCCGCATCTTCCGGGTCGGCGGCGAGCAGCACGCGCTCTTCCTGCAAGCGGCGCTGGCGCTCGGCCAGACGTTCCATACTGGTTTCCAGTTGCTGGATGCGCGACTGCTGCACTTCGGCCTGGCGGCGCGGTTCGGCCGATTGCAGGTTGAAGGCGTCCCACTGTTCCTGCCAGCCGTGCATAGTGGTTTCGGCTTCTTCCAGGGCGGCGGCAGCTTCTTCGGCGGCGGCGCTGGTGATCTCCTGCTCAGGGGTGAGCATGTCCAGCTCTTCGCCGAGGGTCAGCAGCAAGGTGCGGTCGTGGCCCAGGTGGGATTCGGTCTCCAGGCGCGCGCGCTCGGCTTCCTTCAGATCGTCCTGCAATTGGCGCAGACGCTGCTGGCCGTGCTGGATGCTCTGCTCGACCCGGGCGATATCGCCGCCCACCGAATAGAAGCGGCCCTGCACCAGATTGAAGCGCTCGGACAGATCGTGGTGCCCGTCGCGCAGGCGTTCGATGCTGGCGTCGGCGTTGCGCTGCTCGGCCACCAGCGCTTCGAAGCTGATTTCCTGGGTGCCGATGATCGCTTCGCGCTGGCCCACTTGATCGTTCAAGGCTTGCCAGCGCAGGGCCGACAATTGCGCCTTTAGCTGGCGCTCTTCGCCCTTGTATTCCTGATACTTCTCGGCGGCCTGGGCCTGCCGGTGCAGGCGCTCCAACTGGCGCTCCAGCTCTTCGCGCAGGTCGGTCAGGCGGGCGAGGTTTTCGTGGGTGCGGCGGATACGGTTTTCGGTCTCGCGGCGGCGTTCCTTGTACTTGGAGATGCCGGCCGCTTCCTCGATAAAGTTACGCAGGTCCTCGGGCTTGGCTTCGATCAGCTTGGAGATCATGCCCTGTTCGATGATCGAATAGCTGCGCGGGCCCAGGCCGGTGCCGAGGAAGATATCGGTAATGTCGCGACGGCGGCACTTGGTGCCGTTGAGGAAGTAGCTGTTCTGGCTGTCGCGCGTGACTTTGCGGCGGATGGAGATTTCCGCATAGGCCGCGTATTCGCCGATCAGGGTGCCGTCGGAGTTGTCGAACACCAGCTCGATGCTGGCCTGGCTCACCGGCTTGCGGCTGGTGGAGCCGTTGAAGATGACGTCGGTCATCGACTCGCCGCGCAGGTTCTTGGCCGAGCTCTCGCCCATCACCCAGCGGACGGCGTCGATGATGTTCGACTTGCCGCAACCATTGGGCCCGACCACCGCCGCCATATTACTGGGGAAGTTCACCGTGGTCGGGTCGACGAAGGATTTGAACCCCGCCAGTTTGATGCACTTGAGCCGCACGTTTAGGCGTCCGCCAACGCTGCGATGACCAGCGAGCAACTGCGCTGGCCGTAGGCCGACAGCACCTGGCGGATCTGCGGCAAGTCGCGGGCCAGCACGGCGGCGAGCAGTTGCTCGAACAGCGCCAGGTACTCGCTCATCTCGGCTTTGCGTTGGTCCAGGGCTAGGTAATAGGCGCGGTTCATCGCCGGTTGCAGGTTTTCGACGGTTTCCTGCAAGTACGGGTTGTTAGCGAAGGGGTACGCGGCGCGCATCACATTGAAGCTTTCTTCGACGAACGCGCGGATGTCCTGACGTTCGAAATTGCTCACCAGACGCTGCTGGATCTGCACGAACGGCGCCATATCGGCCTGGGTCTGCCAGCCCTGCGCCACCGCATTGCCGAGCAGGATGTACAGCTCGCCCATCAACGTGCACAGGCTTTGCACCTTGTGCGCGGTGAGTTCGGTGACGTGGGCGCCACGGCGCGGCAGGATCGCGATCAGGTGCCGGCGTTCAAGGATCAGCAAGGCTTCGCGCACGGAGCCGCGGCTGACATTGAGTGCCAGCGTGACCTTCTGTTCCTGGATGCGCTCCCCAGGCTTGAGATCGCCGCGAATGATACGTTCGGCGAGGTGGTGAGCGATCTGCTCGGCGAGACTGTCCGGCGCCTTGAACGTCATGGGTTTCCTTCAAAATCGTCTATCGGTACAAGCGCGGCAGTGTAGCGCATTGGCCCGCTGATGGCGCTACGCCCACTGTCGCGAATTGGCATGAAATAAGCAGCTCTGCCTGTCTACACGCCGCCAAAAACGCCGGTTCCAGAAGACTGAACCATAATTGAATGGGTTGTGACCGCATTTTCTTGACCCTTAGGTCAGAAAACAATTGACCGAAAAGTCAGACATGACTAGATTCGGCCCACAGCGGTTAACAACAATAATGAGTCTGCGAGGCCTTCCGTGATCCAGTTTTTACTCAACCAGGAACTCCGTAGCGAGCACGCCCTGGACCCCAACCTGACCGTGCTCAACTATTTGCGTGAGCATGTGGGCAAATCCGGCACCAAGGAAGGCTGCGCCAGCGGCGATTGCGGTGCCTGCACCGTGGTAGTCGGCGAGCTGCACAGCGATGCCCAGGGCGTCGAGCAGATTCGCTATCGCAGCCTTAATTCGTGCCTGACTTTCGTTTCGTCATTGCATGGCAAACAACTGATCAGCGTCGAAGACCTCAAGCACCAAGGCCAACTGCACAGCGTGCAGCAGGCGATGGTCGAGTGCCACGGCTCGCAATGCGGGTTTTGCACCCCCGGTTTCGTGATGTCGTTGTTTGCCCTGCAAAAAAACAGCGACGCCCCCGACAGCGCCAAGGCCCATGAGGCCCTGGCCGGCAACCTGTGCCGCTGCACCGGCTACCGGCCGATTCTCGCCGCCGCCGAACAGGCCTGCTGCAACAAGCCCGCAGACCAGTTCGACAGCCGCCAAGCCCAGACCATTGCACGCCTTAAAGCCATCGCCCCGACCCAGACCGGCGAACTCAACAGCGGCGATAAACGTTGCCTGGTGCCCCTGACCTTGGCCGACCTGGCCGACCTCTACGACGCCTATCCGCAAGCCCGCTTACTGGCCGGCGGCACCGACCTGGCGCTGGAAGTCACCCAGTTCCACCGCACGCTGCCGGTGATGATCTACGTCGGCAACATTGAAGAAATGAAGCGCATCGAGTCGTTCGACGACCGCCTGGAAATCGGCGCCGCCACCCCGCTCTCCGACTGCTACGCCGCGTTGCACCAGGCGTATCCGGACTTCGGCGATCTGCTGCACCGCTTCGCCTCCCTGCAGATCCGCAACCAGGGCACCCTGGGCGGCAATATCGGCAACGCCTCGCCGATCGGCGATTCGCCGCCGCTGCTGATCGCCCTGGGCGCGCAGATCGTGTTGTGCAAAGGCAACACCCGGCGCACCCTGGCGCTGGAGGACTACTTCATCGATTACCGCGTGACCGCGCGCCAGGACAGCGAGTTCATCGAGAGAATCATCGTGCCCAAGGGACATACGCTGTTCCGTGCCTACAAGGTGTCCAAACGCCTGGATGACGATATTTCCGCGGTCTGCGCCGCCTTCAACCTGACCCTCGACAACGGTGTGGTCCAAGCCGCCCGCGTGGCCTTCGGTGGCATGGCCGCCACCCCCAAACGCGCGCGTCACTGCGAGGCCGTGCTGGTGGGCGCGACTTGGAACGCCGCTACGGTCGAGCAAGCCTGCACCGCCCTCGCCGAGGATTTCACCCCGCTGTCGGACTTCCGCGCCAGCAAGGAATACCGCCTGCTCAGCGCGCAGAACCTGCTGCGCAAATATTTCATCGAGCTGCAAACGCCGCATATCGAGACTCGGGTGACCGCTTATGTCTAACCATCACGCCGTGGCAAAAACCCAGGCCGAGCTGGCCGAACTGTTCGCCCAGGACTTGACCAGCGGAGTCGGGCGCAGCGTCAAGCATGACAGCGCCACCAAGCACGTATCGGGAGAGGCGCAGTACATCGACGACCGCCTGGAATTCCCCAACCAGTTGCATGTGTACGCGCGTCTGTCCGACCGCGCCCACGCCCGCATCCTCAGCATCGACACCGCCCCCTGCTACGCCTTCGAGGGTGTGCGCATCGTCATCACCCATGAAGACGTGCCCGGTTTGAAAGATATCGGCCCGTTGCTGCCCGGCGATCCGCTGCTGGCCATCGACACTGTGCAGTTCGTCGGCCAGGTGGTGCTGGCCGTCGCCGCCCGCGACCTGGAGACCGCGCGTAAAGCGGCGATGGCGGCGGTGATCGAATACCAGGACCTGGAACCGGTGCTGGATGTGGTCGAGGCCTATCGCAATAAACACTTCGTGCTCGACAGCCACACCCACCAGCGTGGCGATTCGGCGGGCGCGTTGGCCGCGGCTCAACATCGCATTCAGGGCACGCTGCATATCGGCGGCCAGGAGCACTTCTACCTGGAAACCCAAATCTCCTCGGTGATGCCCACCGAAGACGGCGGCATGATCGTCTATTGCTCCACGCAAAACCCCACCGAAGTACAGAAGCTGGTGGCCGAAGTGTTGGACGTTTCGATGAATAAAATCGTCGTGGACATGCGTCGCATGGGCGGCGGTTTCGGCGGCAAGGAGACCCAGGCCGCCAGCCCGGCATGCCTGTGCGCGGTGATTGCCCACCTGACCGGCCAGCCGACCAAGATGCGCCTGCCGCGGGTCGAAGACATGCTGATGACCGGCAAGCGCCACCCCTTCTATATCGAATACGACGTGGGCTTCGACGACACCGGTCGTCTGCACGGCATCAATCTGGAGCTAGCCGGCAATTGCGGCTGCTCGCCGGACCTGTCGAACTCGATTGTCGACCGCGCCATGTTCCACGCCGACAACTCGTATTACCTGGGCGACGCCACGGTCAACGGCCATCGCTGCAAGACCAACACCGCGTCCAACACCGCTTACCGGGGGTTCGGCGGCCCGCAAGGCATGGTTGCCATCGAAGAAGTGATGGACGCCATCGCCCGCCATCTGGCGCTCGACCCGCTGGCCGTGCGCAAGGCCAACTACTATGGCAAGACCGAGCGCAACGTCACCCACTACTACCAGACCGTCGAGCACAACATGCTCGAAGAGATGACCGCCGAACTGGAAGCCAGCAGCCAATATGCCGAACGCCGCGAAGCCATTCGTCGCTACAACGCCCATAGCCCGATCCTGAAAAAAGGCCTGGCGCTGACCCCGGTCAAATTCGGCATTTCGTTTACCGCCAGTTTCCTCAACCAGGCCGGCGCGCTGATCCATGTCTACACCGACGGCAGCATCCACCTGAACCATGGCGGCACCGAGATGGGCCAGGGTTTGAACACCAAGGTCGCCCAGGTGGTGGCCGAAGTGTTCCAGGTCAGCATCGACCGCGTGCAGATCACCGCCACCAACACCGACAAGGTGCCCAACACTTCGCCGACCGCCGCTTCCAGCGGTGCCGACCTGAACGGCAAGGCCGCGCAGAATGCCGCCGAAACCATCAAGCAGCGCCTGGTGGAATTCGCTGCGCGCAAGTACGACGTCAGTGAAGCGGATGTGCAGTTTCACAATGGCCATGTGCGCGTGCGCGAGCAGATCCTGACCTTCGAAGCGCTGATCCAGCAGGCGTATTTCGCCCAGGTCTCGCTGTCGAGCACCGGGTTCTACAAGACCCCGAAAATCTTTTACGACCGCAGCCAGTCCCGTGGCCGGCCGTTCTATTACTACGCGTTCGGCGCGGCGTGTTGCGAAGTGCTCGTCGATACCCTGACCGGCGAATACAAGATGCTGCGCACGGACATCCTTCATGATGTGGGCGCTTCGCTGAACCCGGCCATCGACATCGGCCAGGTGGAAGGCGGTTTCATCCAGGGCATGGGCTGGCTGACCATGGAGGAACTGGTGTGGAACGACAAAGGCAAATTGATGACCAACGGCCCGGCCAGCTACAAGATCCCGGCGGTCGCCGACATGCCCCTGGACCTGCGGGTGAAGCTGGTGGAAAACCGCAAGAACCCGGAAGACACGGTGTTCCACTCCAAGGCCGTGGGTGAACCGCCGTTCATGCTCGGCATTGCCTCGTGGTGCGCCATCAAGGATGCGGTGGCGAGCCTTGGAGGTTATCGCCATCAGCCGAAGATCGACGCGCCGGCGACACCCGAGCGGGTGTTGTGGGGTTGCGAACAGATGCGCCAGTTGCAGGCGGCGACAGCTGTTGAGACTGAAGCCGAGATGGCTTCGCTCTAGATCGAGGTGCTGCCATCGGGGGCAAGCCCCCTCCCACATAGTGATCTGCGAATGCTTTCAAATGTGGGAGGGGGCTTGCCCCCGATAGCGGCCTGACAGACACCACTATGAGGTGACTATGAACAACTGGATCAGCGCCCTCGCCGACCTGCAGAACCAGGGCGAGCCTTGCGTCCTGGTGACCATCATCGAAGAACTCGGCTCCACGCCACGCAATGCCGGTTCCAAGATGGTCATCAGTGCATCGCAGACCTTCGACACCATCGGCGGTGGGCACCTGGAATACAAAGCGATGCAGATCGCCCGCGAGATGCTCGCCCGTGGCCAGCAAAACACCCATCTGGAGCGCTTCAGCCTGGGCGCGAGCTTGGGCCAGTGCTGCGGCGGCGTCACCGTGCTGCTGTTCGAACCCATGGGCCAGGTGCAGGCGCAGATTGCGGTATTCGGCGCCGGCCATGTGGGACGCGCCCTGGTGCCGTTGCTGGCGAGCCTGCCGTGCCGGGTGCGCTGGATCGATTCGCGCGAGCAGGAGTTTCCGCAACAGATCCCCGAGGGCGTGCGTAAAATCGTCAGCGAAGAACCGGTCGACGAAATCGCCGACTTACCGGTGGGCAGCTACTGCATCGTCATGACCCACAATCACGCACTCGACCTGGAACTGAGCGCCGCGTTGCTCAAACGCAACGATTTCGCCTACTTCGGCCTGATCGGCTCGCAGACCAAACGCGTCAAGTTCGAACACCGCCTGCGCGATCGCGGCTTCGACGCCGCCCAATTGCAACGCATGCGCTGCCCCATGGGCCTCACCGAGGTGAAGGGCAAATTACCGGTGGAGATCGCCATCTCCATCGCCGGCGAAATCATCGCCACTTACAACGCCAATTTCGGCCAGCACAACGCCGGCGCCGAACCGATTGCCAAACTGCTGCCGGTGTCACGCCGCAGCCAAGCGACCCATTGAGAAGACCATGCCTTTGACCCGCAAAGCCTACCGCGCCGCCATCCTGCACAGCATTGCCGACCCCGCCGAGGTGGGCATCGAAGCGTCCTATGAGTATTTTGAAGACGGCCTGCTGGTGATTGATAACGGCCAGATCAGCGCCCTCGGGCACGCCAGCGAATTGCTGCCGACACTGCCGGCCGATATTGACGTGACCCACTACCAGGACGCGCTGATCACCCCCGGCCTGATCGACACCCATATCCACCTGCCGCAAACCGGAATGGTCGGCGCTTATGGCGAACAGTTGCTGGATTGGCTCAACACGTACACCTTCCCCTGCGAAAGCCAGTTCGCCGACAAGGCCCATGCCGAGCAAGTGGCGGATATTTTCATCAAGGAACTACTGCGCAACGGCACCACCACCGCATTGGTGTTCGGCAGTGTGCACCCGCAATCGGTGAACGCGTTTTTCGAAGCGGCGCAGAAACTCGACCTGCGCATGATCGCAGGCAAGGTGATGATGGACCGCAACGCGCCGGACTATCTGACCGACACGCCCGAGTCCAGTTATCAGGACAGTAAGATGTTGATCGAGCGCTGGCATGGCAAAGGCCGGCTGCACTATGCGGTCACGCCACGCTTCGCACCCACCAGCACGCCGGAGCAATTGACACTGGCCGGGCAGCTGCTGGGGGAATATCCGGATCTGTATATGCAGACCCACATCAGCGAGAACCTGCAGGAAGTGCAGTGGGTGAAGGCATTGTTCCCGGAGCGCAGCGGCTACCTGGACGTGTATGACCATTACAAGCTGCTGGGCGAGCGCTCGGTGTTTGCCCACGGCGTGCACCTGTGCGACGACGAATGCGCGCGCTTGGCGCAAACCGGCTCGGCGGTCGCCTTCTGCCCGACCTCGAACCTGTTCCTGGGCAGCGGCCTGTTCAACTTGCCGATGGCCGAGAAGCACAAACTGAACGTTGGCCTGGGCACCGATGTGGGCGGCGGCACCAGTTTCTCGCTGCTGCAAACCTTGAACGAAGCCTACAAAGTCATGCAGTTGCAAGGCGCGCGGTTGAGCCCGTTCAAATCGCTGTACCTGGCGACCCTGGGCGGCGCGCGGGCGCTACGCCTGGAAGACAAGATCGGCACATTGCAACCGGGCACGGATGCGGACTTCCTGGTGCTGGACTACAACGCCACACCGCTGCTCAGCTACCGCCTGAAGCAGTCGAACAGCATCGACGAAACGTTGTTTGTATTGATGACTCTGGGAGATGACCGCACCGTGCTGCAGACCTATGCCGCCGGCCAACGGGTGCACCAGCGCTGATCTTGGCACCAGCACAAAACCAATGTGGGAGGGGGCTTGCCCCCGATAACAGAGTGTCAGTTACTGCATGAGGTGACTGTTCCACTGCTATCGGGGGCAAGCCCCCTCCCACATTTTGTCCTTGGCAAAGCAGGAAAATTACAGCTTTATCGAGGAACGCCCAGGCTTCTTGGTCTGCAACAGATGCGAGAACACCGCATGCAGATCATCCGACGCGCTCTCTTCATCGAGGTTGAGCTTGCTGTCGATGTGATCCATGTGATGCATCATCAGGTTCACCGCCAACGCCGCGTCGCGAGCTTCGATGGCATCGATCAACTGGGTGTGCTCATCGTAGGAACAGTGGGAGCGGTTACCGCTTTCGTACTGAGCGATGATCAATGAGGTCTGGGACACCAGGCTGCGCTGGAAGCTGATCAGCGGTGCATTCTTTGCCGCTTCGGCCAGCTTGAGGTGGAATTCGCCGGAAAGGCGGATACCGGCACCGCGATCGCCACGGGAAAAACTGTCGCGCTCGTCGTTGACCATCTGGCGCAACTCGGCCAGTTGCTCGGCAGTGGCGTGCTGCACCGCCAGCTCGGTGATCGCCCGCTCTACCAGGCGACGGGCCAGGAACACCTGACGCGCTTCTTCGACGCTCGGGCTGGCCACCACCGCGCCGCGATTGGGCCGCAGTAATACCACGCCTTCATGGGCCAGGCGCGACAGGGCGCGACGAATGATGGTGCGGCTCACGCCGAAGATTTCCCCCAGTGCCTCTTCACTCAACTTGGTTCCGGGCGCCAGGCGTTGTTCAAGGATGGCCTCGAAGATATGCGCATAGACAATATCGTCCTGGGTTCCGCTGCGACCGGCCTTGCCGGCTCGCGGTTGTTTCTTGAGAGGTTGCAACTGTTCGTTCATGGGCACTCGGGTTTGGAGAACGGCGGCGAATTATCGGTGATACGGCGACTTTACGGTAATACGGCAACAGCGGGTCGCTGGCAAGTATCCGCTAAAAACAGCGCACATTGTACACAACCCAATGGGCCAACACACTGTACGGCTGTTTGCGCCCTCGGCTGTATTGCAATGCGTCGTTACGTTTGAGTTTAGGCTTGAATCTGCGCCTTCACCGGCTAACCCCAGGTAAAAAGGAACAGCGTTCATGACTGACGCCACCCAAGCGCCCCTGCGCCCACTGGCCGACACTTCCCATTCGGCGGTTGTCGCCGGCTTTATTGCCATGATGACCGGCTACACCAGCTCCTTGGTGCTGATGTTCCAAGCCGGACAAGCCGCGGGCTTGACCACGGCGCAGATCTCCTCATGGATTTGGGCGATTTCCATCGGCATGGCGGTGTGCAGCATTGGCTTGTCCCTGCGTTACCGCACGCCGATCACCATCGCCTGGTCCACCCCCGGCGCGGCGCTGTTGATCACCAGCCTGGGCGGTGTCACCTACGGCGAAGCCATCGGCGCCTATATCACCTGCGCGGTGCTGGTGACGCTGTGCGGGCTGACCGGCAGCTTTGAAAAACTGGTCAAGCGCATTCCGGCGTCGCTGGCGGCCGCGTTACTGGCTGGCATTCTATTCAAGATCGGCAGTGAGATTTTCGTCGCGGCGCAGCATCGCACCGGCCTGGTGCTGGGGATGTTCTTCACCTACCTGATCATCAAGCGCATGTCGCCGCGCTATGCCGTGCTTGCCGCGCTGATCATCGGCACCCTGTTGTCGGGCGCGATGGGGTTGCTGGATTTCAGCGGGTTTCATCTGGAAGTCGCCACGCCGGTGTGGACCACCCCGCACTTCTCGCTGGCAGCCACCATCAGCATCGGCATTCCGCTGTTCGTGGTGGCGATGACCTCGCAGAACATGCCGGGCGTGGCGGTGTTACGCGCCGATGGCTATAACGTGCCGGCCTCGCCGCTGATCACCGCCACCGGCCTGGCCTCGTTGGTGCTGTCACCGTTCGGCTCCCACGGCATCAACCTGGCAGCGATCAGCGCGGCCATCTGCACCGGCCCCCACGCCCACGAAGACCGTAACAAACGGTACACAGCAGCGGTTTGGTGCGGTGTGTTCTACGGCATTGCCGGGGTGTTCGGCGCGACACTGGCGGCATTGTTCGCAGCCTTGCCCAAGGAACTGGTGCTGTCGATTGCGGCGTTGGCGTTATTTGGCTCGATCATCAACGGCTTGAGCATTGCCATGAATGAACCCAAGGAACGGGAAGCGGCGCTGATCACCTTTATGGTCACCGCGTCAGGCTTGACGTTGTTTTCCATCGGCTCGGCGTTCTGGGGGATCGTGGCGGGGGTGTTGACGCTGTTGATTCTGAATGGGCGCAAGGCCTGAGTTTTCAAAGCCCCAAACGAAACAGCGACCCGGGCGGGTCGCTGTTTCAGCACATCAGGCTACCGGGTTGATCGGCGTCTCTGGGTGCCATGCGTCCAACAGCGGGCTCACTTCAACGCGAGTCAGCTCTGGGCGGGCCTTGAGCCACGCCTCGACGGTTGCACGCTGCTCTTCGCTGACCGAACCGCGTTTGGCCGAGCACACCAGACCGAAGTCGTCGCCGCCTACGTAGTCCAGGCCATTGCCGTCCATCGCTTCAGTCAGGAATGCTTCGAGGAAAGCGTCAACCGCTTCATCGTCCAAACCTTCTTTGAAGTCCAGGTTCAGTTCGAAACCCAGCTCTTGAAATTCATCAACGCACAGTTTTTTGCGCAGACGCCGGGAACGGTTAGTCGCCATTGGAACAGTCCTCTTAAGTAATAACGGCCGGCACTTTAGCAGCTTAAGGCGGCGATTGCCCGACTCTCTGGGACAGGCGGCGTTTTGCCTGGAAAAAAAACGCGGATTAGCAGCTATCGTTCAGCTACAAGTATCTGTGCCTTGGGGCATAATGCCGACACTTTCTTGACCATTGAGGGATTTTTCCTATTTACCCCTCGCCTTTTTCACCCTCCTCAGCAGTAGGGTCTTATTCTTTATGATCAAATCTTTGCGTCCATTGTTACTTGCCGGGTTTCTTCTGCCACTGGCCTTTTCCGTCACCGCCGCTCCGATCAACACCACCCTGCCGCCCAACGTCGCGCAGGCCCTGCAAAAAGCCAAACTGCAAAATACTGCGTTGTCCCTGGTTATGCTGCCGCTCAACGGCCCCGGCACGCCCACCGTATTCAACGCCGACGTTTCGGTGAACCCGGCCTCCACCATGAAACTGGTCACCACCTATGCGGCCCTGGAAATGCTCGGCCCCAACCACCAGTGGAAAACCGAGTTCTATACCGACGGCACCCTCAACGGTGGCGTGCTGCATGGCAACCTGTACCTCAAGGGCGGCGGCGACCCCAAGCTGAACATGGAAAAGCTGTGGCTGCTGATGCGCGATCTGCGCGCCAACGGCGTGCAGCAAGTCACCGGCGACCTGGTGCTGGATCGCGGCTTCTTCATCCCACCGCAATTGCCGGAATTCAACGACGATGGCAATGACGAGAACAAGCCGTTCCTGGTCAAGCCCGATGCGCTGCTGGTCAACCTCAAGGCCCTGCGTTTCGTCACGCGCAACGATGGCGGACGGGTGCTCGTTTCGGTAGAGCCACCGATTGCCAGCATTCGTATCGACAATCAGGTCAAGGTCTCCAACGCCAAGCAATGCACCGGCGATGTGCGCTACAACCCGGTGACCGCCGCCGATGGCAGCGTGACGGTGACCGTCAGCGGGCAACTGGCCGACGGCTGCAGTTCACAGACGTACCTGTCGCTGCTCGACCACGCCACCTACACCGCCGGCGCGGTGCGGGCGATCTGGAAGGAACTGGGCGGCAGCATCCAGGGCCGCGACATCCAGGCGCCGGTGCCCAAGAATGCCAAGGTCCTGGCGCGCGCATTCTCGCCGGACCTGGCGGAAATCATCCGCGACATCAACAAATACAGTAACAACACCATGGCCCAGCAGTTGTTCCTGAGCCTGGGCGCACAATTCAGAAACGATGCCGACGGCGACGATGCCAAGGCCGCGCAGCGCGTGGTGCGTCAGTGGCTGGCGAAAAAAGGCATCACCGCGCCGCACTTGGTGATGGAGAACGGCTCCGGCCTGTCCCGCGCCGAACGGGTCAGCGCCCGTGAGATGGCAGCCATGCTCCAAGCCGCGTGGAGAAGCCCTTACGCGGCGGAGTACATCAGCTCGATGCCCATCGCCGGCACCGACGGCACCATGCGTAAGCGCTTGAAGACTACCGCCATGCGCGGCGAAGCCCACGTCAAGACCGGCACCTTGAACACTGTGCGCGCCATCGCCGGGTTCAGCCGCGACAACAACGGCAATTCGTGGGTCGTGGTGGCGATCCTCAACGATCCGAAGCCATGGGGCGCGTCGTCGGTACTGGACCAGGTGCTGCTGGATCTGTATCGCCAGCCAAAACTGACGGCGGCGGCACCGGTGCTCTAGCACCCACCGTCGTTCACCTGTGGAAGGGGTTTATCGTGGCGAGCAGGCTTGTCCTGCTCACCACCGAGTCATGTGTGAGCCTTTAAGTATCCCACCGGCCTTTCAAGCCTGAACCCTCTGCGCCTCAACCCGGTCCCTGCCCGCCTGCTTGGCCACGTACACCGCCGAGTCGGCGCGTAGCAGCAACCCATCGATGCCTTCATCGCCCCGCCAACTGGCCACGCCAAAGCTGGCGGTGACGATCCCCACCGGGTCCATCGGCGCACTGCGCAACGACTGCCACAATTCCAACGCCAGGCTGTAGGCCTGTTCAGCATCGGTGGTGGGGCACAACACCATGAACTCTTCACCCCCAAAACGACAGAACACATCGGTGCGGCGCAGACGCTGGCTGATGCGCGAGCACAACTCCTGCAACACCCCATCGCCTACCGCGTGGCCATGCTTGTCGTTAATGCGCTTGAAATGATCGACATCCAACATGATCACCGACAATGCCCCCTGGGTTCGATTGAGCCTGGCAATTTCGGCGCGCAAGCGATCCTAAAAGTAGCGCCGGTTGTAAATGCCGGTCAGCGAGTCGGTGATGGATAAGGCACGCAACTCTTCTTCCACCCGCTTGAGATCGGAAATATCCGACACATACCCATGCCACAACGTACCGCCGCCGGGTAACTCTTCCGGGGTTGCTTCGCCACGAATCCAGCGCAGGCCGCGCTGCGGCAACAGCACGCGATACTCTTCGCGCCAATGGCTCAGTTGCAATGCGGACAGGCGCACCGAAGCGCGCACCCGCTCTGCGTCCAACGGATGGATGCGCTCGAACACGCGCTTGGCATCCTGCTGCAACAACCCCGTTTCGATTTCGTAGATATCGCGCATGCCGTCGCTGGCATAGATAAAGCGCCAGTTATCCTGAGGTTCCAGGGTGAACTGAAAGATCCCGCCGGGGACATGGGCGCTGAGCTTTTTAAGCAGCCGGTCGCGGACGGCCAGAGCTTCGTAGGCGCGCTTTTGCTCGGTCACATCCAGGTAAATCGCCAGATGCCCGACCCAAAGGCCGTGGTCATCCAGCAGGACGGTGGCCAGCATGGTGACGCTCAGCGGACTGCCGTCGTTTCGGATCAAGGTCCACTCGCGGGCTTCGTGCAAACTGTCGGGGCTTTCCACCAACATGGCCTGGCTGGCGGGAATGCGCTTGCCCATGGTCACGCCCAGTTTGGCGGAACGCATTTCCAGTTCTGTCGCCAGGTGCAGACTTTCTAGGGTCAACTTGCCCACCACTTGGTCGGCGGTGAAGCCGAGCATCTGTTCAGCGCCGGCATTGAACGTGTTGATCACACCGCGCAAGTCAGTGGCAATGATCGCAACCTGAGTGGCCGCGTTCAGCACACTGCGCAACTGGCCGTGGGCACCGCGCAATTCCTGCTCACGCAGACGCAACTGCTGGGTACGCTGCTCGACCATTTTCAAAGCACGCTGGCGCTGGCTGACCAGCATATACAGCAAGATGCTCAGCAGCAGGCTGAGCAAGCTGCCCATGATCAGGATAGCGGCCAGCGAAGAATGATTGGCCCGCGCGAATATTTCGCTCGGGCGCAGGGTCAAGGCATAGACATGATCGCCCAGTGTCAGGCGCCGTACCCCCTCGAGGCGGCTGTCGGCCACGGCATTGTTGGATTCATAGAGCACACGTTGTTGCTGGTCCGAGGTGTCGACAATCTGCATCACCAGGTTGTCCCGCTCCGGCTTGGGCAAACCGTCGGCCATCAGCTGGCGCATGCTGATCACCGCCATGACGTAGCCATAGGGCTGTTCAGTACCCGCCTCTCGGCTCACGGGGGCCACCAGCAATACGCCGGCTGCATAGGCCGGCTCCACGCCCACCAACTGCATGGGTTGAGACACCGCCAGCTTGCCGCTTTTATGCGCGCGCTCCAGCGCCGAACGCCGCAAGGGCTGGGCCAATAGGTCAAAGCCCAAGGGCGAACCCAACAGGCTCTGGGTCTGGCTGTAGAGCACCGGCACGTACTCATCGCGCCCCGGCGCGGGGACCAGTTCACCCGCCGCGTTCAACTCACGGATCACGAAATCCACGCCCCTTTCTCGGGACACTTGCTGTTCAAACTGGCTGCGCTGCTGACGCAGCACCCGTGGCGCCCAGGCGTATGCGCGGGCGCGCAGGAGCAATGGCTGGGTAAACCCATCGAACTCTTCGCGGGACACATCGGAGGAATTGACAAAAAAACGCCGAAGGCTGTTAAGGCGTTGTTCCTGATCTTCAAAGCGCTCCTGCAAACGGGTGTAGCGCTCGTTGACCAGCAGTTGAAAGCGCTGGCGCACCTGTTGCTGATACAGATCGTGAGTGGCCCAGGCGACGATACCCGTCAAGGTACAACCGGCCAATAGCACCACCAATGCCACCAGCCAAGCCGATGCCTGCTCACTGATGAAGCCTAGGATTTTCGGGCGAACGGCTTGCAACGGCATAGGCAACACTCACAACGCCAGCGTGCGGGGGGTGTCACTTTGGCTTGGCCTTAAGTTATAGCTATCGGCCAGTAGTTTGACCAGCGCAAAAAAGCCGCAAGCCTGGAATATCCTGGCTTGCGGCTTTTTATGCAGCCATCAGCGAGCGGTGATTTTCCACGCGCGGTGGATTTTCGCATTGCGCGCGAAATCCGGGTCGATGGTTTTGTCGCTGATTTCCTCGACTGCATAGCGTTCGCTGAGATTGTCTTCCAACTGGAACTTGCGGAAGTTGTTGGAGAAGTACAGCACGCCGCCCGGTGCCAGGCGGGCCATGGCCAGGTCGAGCAACTGCACATGGTCGCGCTGCACGTCGAAGATGCCTTCCATGCGCTTGGAGTTGGAGAAGGTCGGCGGGTCGATGAAGATCAGGTCGAACTCATCGCGAC
This sequence comes from Pseudomonas rhodesiae, assembly GCF_007858255.1. Classification (GTDB taxonomy): domain Bacteria; phylum Pseudomonadota; class Gammaproteobacteria; order Pseudomonadales; family Pseudomonadaceae; genus Aquipseudomonas; species Aquipseudomonas rhodesiae. Next base: position 359,599 of record NZ_VFEU01000004.1, read on the forward strand.
TGGCTTCCAGCCACGCCATCACATCGCCCTGCTCCAGGCGGTTCTTGTCGGAGAAACCGTTGAGGGAGAAGTTGCGACGCGCCCAGTCCAGGTAGGTCTTGGACAGATCGACACTTGTAGTGCTGCGCGCACCGCCCTTGGCCGCGTGCACACTGGCAGTGGCGGTGTAGCAATACAGATTGAGGAAACGCTTGCCGGCCGCCTCTTTCTGAATGCGCATACGCATCGGGCGGTGGTCGAGGAAGAGGCCGGTGTCCAGGTAATCCGTGAGGTTGACCAGCAGCTTCACACCGCCCTCGCTCACCTCAGTGAACTTGCCCTGGGCGCTCTGACGCTCGTACTGCTTAGTACCGCTCTGACGCTCGCGACGCTTGACCACCACGCGGCTCTTGTCGATGTTCAGCGCCTGGGGAATAGCCGCCAGAGCATCGAACATGCGCGCGGAAGCTTTTTCCGGGTCGATGGACTTGGGCGCGGCGTACTCCTGCACATGCACCCAGTCGTGGTACAGGTCGATGGCCATGGAGTATTCCGGCATATCGGCGTCATACACACGGTAGCAATCCACGCCCTCACGCTTGGCCCACTTGCCCAGCAGCTTGAGGTTTTTTTGCAGGCGATTGGCGAACATCTGCCCGCCTTCGCTCAAGCGCGCCTGCTCGACCACGGGAGCCGGGGCCGGTTTGATCGGGTTACCGTTCTTGTTGTACTGGCGTTCTTGCGGCTCGGTCGGGGCCTGGTCGTATGCAGCCTGCTCGCGTTCGGCCTGGCGCTGTTCCGGGGTACGGCGCTCGCCGGTGACGAACTGGTCGGGGTTGACCTTGATCAGCAGCAATTTGCACGGCAAGGCGCCGTTCCAGAACGAGTACTGCTTGTGGCTGCGGATGCCCATGCGCTTGCCCAGGTCGGGCGCACCGGTGAACACTGCGGCTTCCCAGCCCATGCAGGCTTGGCGCAGACGTTCGCCGAGGTTCTGGTAGAGGTACAACAGGCTGGCTTCATCGCCCAGACGCTCGCCGTAAGGCGGGTTGCAGATCACCAGGCCTTTCTGGTTCTGGTCCGGGCGCGGCTCGAAGGTCCCGACCTCCCCTTGGTACACCTTGATCCAATGGCTCAGACCGGCGCGCTCAATGTTGTTGCGCGCGGGTTGAATCAGGCGCGGGTCGGCTTCGTAACCTCGAATCCACAGCGGCGTTTTGTTCATGCCAATCGCGGCGCGCTCGGTGGCCTCGGCGTGCAGCTTTTTCCACAGCGCCGGGACGTGCCCGAGCCAGGTGGTAAAGCCCCACAGTTCACGGTTGAGGTTGGGCGCCATATCGGCCGCAATCATCGCGCCTTCCACCAGGAAGGTACCCACGCCGCACATCGGGTCGGTCAGCGCACCGCCTTCAGCGGCGATACGCGGCCAACCGGCGCGAATCAGGATCGCGGCCGCCAGGTTTTCCTTCAGCGGCGCCGCGCCCTGCTGCAGGCGATAGCCGCGCTGGTGCAGGCTATGACCGGAGAGATCGAGGGACAGGATGGCTTCGCCACGGTCCAGACGCAGGTGGATGCGCAAGTCCGGATTGATCTTGTCGATGGATGGGCGCTCGCCGGTCGGAGTGCGCAGTTTGTCGACGATCGCATCCTTGACCTTCAGCGCGCCGAAGTGGGTGTTGTCGATACCGGAGCCGTGACCGCTGAACTCCACTGCCAGAGTGCCGTCAGGGACCATGTGGTCGGCCCAGTCGATATCCAGCACGCCGTGGTAGAGGTCTTCGGCGTCCTTCATGGGGAAACGCTTGAGCACCAGCAGCACGCGGTTGGCCAGGCGCGACCAGAGGCACAGCCGGTAAGCGGTCTCCATGTCGGCCATGCCGCGCACGGCCGAAGTGTGCTCGCGCGCGTCCTCAAGGCCAAGCCCGACGGCTTCCTCGATCAGCAGGCCTTCGAGGCCCTTGGGGCAGGTGAGGAAGAGTTCAAAACGGTCCGACATGGGGCATTCCAGGCTTTTCAGCAATAAGTGAACGGGCGACGCATCGCCGGTCCGGTTTTCAATCAAGCACTTTTCTTGAAGAGTGCTCGCGTGGCACGAATGTGCCGTTCCACCCCGGCTGCCAGGCCGTTGGGCCTTTATTTACGGGGCAGATAAAAATGTGTAGCAACAAAAAGAAATATTCCGACCCTTCGTCGAATAATAACCGACTGCAACAGACGGACATTCTTACTTAAGGATTAAACCTTTCCTCTATGCGGGGTGCATCATAGCTGGCTTTGCCAGACAAATGGGGCGTAAAGCCATCCCAGCTTATGGCTATAGCATCGTTATCGTTACGTGCTTATGACAAAACGATCATTGAATCCATGTGACCTATTGGTTAGAACTCACCACAGGTTGGCGCCGTAACGACGCCAACACATCGGCTCGCCACGCCGGCAGCGAGCCCACCAACGGCAGAAAAACTCTGCCCGGCCTCAGACGAGGCCGAAGGATATCAAGACAGTCAACAAGTGAGGGAAACACCCTATGAGAAGACTTAAGCGTGATCCGTTGGAAAGAGCGTTTTTACGCGGATATCAATATGGCGTTCATGGCAAATCCCGTGAGCTTTGCCCATTTACTCTACCGTCGGTACGCCAAGCCTGGATCAACGGCTGGCGCGAAGGACGCGGCGACAACTGGGACGGTATGACAGGCACTGCGGGAATCCACAGACTCAACGAACTTCACGCCGTCGGCTAATCAGGGCACTTAATTCCGACACACCACCTTTGAAGCTGTAACGACTTACCATGCGCGCCCCATCCGGGCGGCGGGCTTCGGCCCAGGGGGCTCCTTGATGGAGCCCTTTTTTATGGGCGCCGTTCAGGCCTTTCTGGGCAATGCGGCAATCGCATCCACCGACTCACGAATCAACGCCGGGCCTTTATAGATAAAGCCAGAGTACAACTGCACCAGGCTCGCACCCGCGGCGATTTTCTCGGCCGCGTGCTTGCCTTCAGTGATGCCGCCCACCGCGATGATCGGCAAGCGCCCCGCCAGCTCGGCGGCCAGCACCTTGACGATATGAGTGCTTTTATCGCGGACCGGCGCACCCGACAGACCGCCCGCCTCGTCACCATGGGCCAGACCTTCGACGCCGGCACGACTCAAAGTGGTATTGGTGGCAATCACCGCGTCCATTCCGGAATCCACCAGGGCCTGGGCCACCAGCACGGTTTCTTCGTCGCTCATGTCCGGGGCGATCTTGATCGCCAGCGGCACGCGCTTGCCATGCCGAACGGCCAGGTCTTCCTGACGCTGGCGCAGGGCTTCGAGCAATTGCTTGAGGGAATCACCGAACTGCAGGCTACGCAGGCCTGGGGTATTCGGCGAACTGACGTTAACGGTGACGTAGCTGGCGTGGGCATAGACCTTGTCCAGGCAGATCAAGTAGTCGTCCACCGCGCGCTCGACCGGCGTGTCGAAATTCTTGCCAATATTGATGCCGAGAATGCCGCTGTACTTCGCGGCCTGGACCCGTGACAGCAGGTGATCGACGCCCAGGTTGTTGAAGCCCATGCGATTGATGATCGCCTCGGCTTCCGGCAGGCGGAAGATGCGAGGCTTGGGGTTGCCCGGCTGCGGTCGCGGCGTCACGGTGCCGATCTCAACAAAGCCAAAGCCCAATTGCGCGAAACCATCAATGGCCGCACCGTTCTTGTCCAGGCCGGCAGCCAGCCCGACCGGGTTCGGGAAGTCCAGCCCCATCACCGATACCGGCATTTTTGCCGGCGCCTTGCACACCAGACCATTGAGTCCCAGGCGGCCACCGGCACCGATCAGGTCCAGGGACAGATCGTGGGAGGTTTCCGGGGAGAGTTTGAACAACAGCTGGCGGGCCAGGGTATACATGGGCGGGCTAGACTCGGATGGCGACGAAGGTGGCGGCGATTATAGCCGGGGTAACCGCGCGCAGGCGAGGCGTGCCGCCCAACGTCGCTAACGCTGCATGACCAGGGCCTCATAACGCGCCCAGATTTTTTCGGCATAGCGCTGGCGCAGTACATCGCGCTCCGGCCCAGAACCCGGCCCCACGTTGTAGGCGCCCACTGCAGTCCAGTTGTAGCCGAAGCGCTGGATAAACTCGGCGAGTATCGACGCGCCAACCTCCACCGACAGGCACGGCTCGTTCAACAAACGCTCCTCGGTAATCCCCAACTTGAGCAGGCGCGGCAAATGCATGCTGTTGATCTGCATCAGGCCGATGTCTCGGGTGCCGTTGCTGTTGGCGGTGTTTACCGCGTCAGCTCGATAGCCCGACTCCACCGCGGCGATGGCTTGCAATAACTCCGGTTCAATGTCGTAACGACCGGCAATTTCCTCCCAGCAGTAGGCCAACGCCGGATGCGCGCTCATCAACCAACCAAAGAGCAGCGCCTTGCTCCAACGCTTATCCATGTCGGACCTGACCGCAGGCAGAACACACTTGCCCCCCTTGAGTGTGCCCGTCTCGGCGCACCTTGACCGGACAGTTAAAGCGATAGCCCCTGCCGTAGATCGTCTTGATAAACCCCTTGTCGGCGCCCAAATGTTTGCGCAGCGAGTAGATGCACCGTGTCAGGGATTCTTCGGCGACCTCGCCTTGGGGCCAAACCAGCTCCAGCAAGCGATCCTTAGTCATCAGCGCACCACCCGACACCAGCAGCAATCGCAAGACATGCCACTCCTTGGGCGGCAATTGAATATCGGCGCCCTCACCGGTCAAGCGCCCATCGCCATGCAAGGTCCAACAGGCAAAAGCCAGGGAAACCGTCGTCAATTCATCATTCACGACGCCCATATCTACCTCGGTATCCGACAACTGACATTGAAGTCCTTATTTCCTTGACTGGCGCTTGCGCCCACGCGACGACTATAAAAACCCGCCTGACAACCCACCCTAGGAAAAAGCTCAGAGATCCTGCGTTTTTTGGGATCACTGCGTAGGGCGTTTCACAACGTGAACGCACGTGGGGCCCACTCTTGATAAACCTCATGCAGCTCAACCCCCAAGCGGTCCTCCAGTTGCACCAACTCGCCCAAGGCCAGCAGTTGGCCGTTGACCCGAACTTCCACGCAGTGAATGACCGCTGGCGCCAACGGCAACACCTTCCCTGGCGCAAAAGCGGCCAGACGCTTGCGGCTGATCAGTTGTTCCTGCAGAAGAATTTCCAAATGCATGGGTCAATGCCTTTATTCACGGGATCCGTCGCGATTTGGCCGCACGAACGCACGTTGCACACGCTCGTATTGCGCCGCGGTCAATGGAGGCGGCCCGCTGCCTGCGGCCGCGCCTTTCGCCTCTGCTGCAGCAGCGCGGGCCTGAATCACAAACAGGCGGACATCAGCCGAGCGTGCGGGCACCGTGCTACGGCTCTGTTCGCGCGAGTCACGGGGGAACGCGCCCAGCCACAGGCGCTTGCCCTGGGAGACGCGCACCACGCTGCTGACCCCTACCCGCCCGACCCCTGCCGGTTTATCGCGCCGCCCCTTGGCACTCATGGGGCGACCATCCTCAATATCCAGGAGCATCTCGATTTCGTTCGCTTCGGCAAAACGCGGCAGCACACTGACCTGAGTGGCGTAATGCACAGGCTTCCACTCGGCGGTGTCATCCGCGCGGGCCGGCACATAGAAGGTATGGTTGTCGTTAAACACCGCCGGCACGTTCTCCTGAGTCAGAATCACCGGCAGCGTCACCACCTTTGCTCGACGGCGGCGCTCCAGCGCAGCGATCTGCGCCATCAGGCGGTTATCCTCCAGCGGCTCCATGACACGAGTGGTCGAGGTTTTGGCATCTTCATCCCAGGCCAGGTTGAGTTTTTTCAGCTCATCGCGGCCCATGTCGACCAGCCACAGCGACACTTCGATCGATCGCCTGGGCGTATCCAGTTCCGCCACCAGTTGTTCGATAAACCGCACCTGTGCAGGTTTGCCTCTGATCAGCAGGCTGTTGGTGTCCGGATAAGCGATGACCGCAAGACTTTTGTCGGCCAGCACCCCCTTGTGCTCACTGGCCAGCACCGCTTCGATTATTGACGCTATCCCCGAGACCCTGACCTTGCCCTCACCTATCGCGTACTCACGGTCCGCCACATGGGTGTTGAGTACCTGAACCACCCCAAAGGCCTGGTCACCCACGCGCAGTTCAGCGCGCTCGCGGTCCATCAATTGCGCCAGGCGCAACACCCGGTCGACATAGCTCGGCGGGCCGAACACATAGAATGTGCGCGCGCCGTCGGCACGCAGGGGAAAGTGGGATTCCTGCAGCCCAGAGCGACGCATGAGGCTGCGAAACCGATCAATGGAAATATGCCGCAACGACACCGCCGAGCTTTTCGCTTCGCTGGCGTCATAGAGATAAAACCCTTGGCCGTCGCTGTACCAGATCAAGCCATGCTGCCGTGCCAGTTCTTCCAGGGTCTGCTGTGGCGCAGTCAAATCAAACAGACCACTGACGCGTTTGCGCGCCACCTCGCGACTCACCACGATCGGCAGACCCAAGGGTACCGACAGCGCGGTGAACACGGTATGCAGGCTCTCCTCCCGGGCCTGATAGGTCTCGCCCCAGGCCACTCCACATGCCAGCCACAGCGCGGCACACAGCCACCAGCGGCGAAGGCGGCGGCGAGACATGCGTTCGAGGAAGTCAGCGTACACCGTGGAAGTTCCTGGGGGCTGGCAGAGGAAAGCGGCCATACTGCGAGGCCGCCTCTTTTCAATCTTGATGGAAATTTAACGGCTGCCCCTCACGCTCACCCCGTGGCATGTGCCTTGCTATGAACTCTGTATCAAAGCGCGTACCAACGGCGGAACGGGCTTACGGACAAAGGCGTCGTTACCCGCAATGGCCTTGCATCGCCATCTGAGGGAGCGACGCTTTTTTTGAATGAAAAGGTAGGTGCGGATGAACGATTCGGTGGGCAACGGCCCGATAAGCAACGCGCTGGCGTGGGTGAACGGCAGCGATGCGCCGGAAAAGAGCACTCTCGACCTGGGCTTTATGGCCTTGAGCGATTGCGCCTCATTGGTAGTGGCGGCGACCCAGGGTTTCGCACAACCCTACGGCCTTACCCTGAATCTCAAGCGTCAATCTTCCTGGGCCAACCTGCGTGACAAGCTGGTCAGTGGGGAGTTGGATGCCGCCCACAGCCTGTATGGGCTGATCTACGCCGTACACCTGGGTATCGGTGGCGTGGCGCCCACCGACATGGCCGTGTTGATGGGCCTGAACCAAAACGGTCAGAGCATCAATCTTTCCCGTGGTCTGCAACAACAAGGGGTGGTCACTCCTGAGGCACTGGATCGCCATGTGCACCAAAGCCGAACAAAACTGACCTTCGCTCAGACATTTCCCACTGGCACCCATGCGATGTGGCTGTACTACTGGCTGGCGAGCCAAGGCATTCATCCGTTGCAGGACGTTGCCAGTGTGGTGGTGCCGCCCCCGCAAATGCTTGCGCATCTGCAAGCCGGCCGGATCGACGGGTTTTGCGTGGGCGAGCCCTGGAGCGCCAACGCGGTCGCGCAAGATCAGGGCTTTACCCTGGCGACCAGCCAGGCGATCTGGCCAAACCATCCCGAGAAAGTCCTCGGCTGTACCCAGGCGTTCGTCGAGCAATACCCCAACACGGCGCGGGTACTGGTGATGGCCATCCTCGAAGCCAGCCGCTTCATTGAACAGAGCATTGAAAACCGGCGCTCCACGGCGCAATTACTCAGCGGCCGCGAATACCTCGACGCGCCGCTCGATTGTATTGAGCCACGTTTACTCGGGGCGTATGACGACGGCTTGGGCAACCACTGGCAGGACCCTCACGCGCTGCGTTTTTTTGCGGGTGGCGAGGTCAACCTGCCGTACCTCTCCGACGGCATGTGGTTCATGACCCAGTTTCGCCGCTGGGGCCTGTTGCGCGACGACCCGGATTACCTGGGCGTGGCGCGCCAGGTTCAGCAACTGGCGCTGTATCGCGAGGCCGCCACCGCCTTGGGCCTCAACGCCGGGGACCAGGACCTGCGCAGCAGCCAGTTGATCGACGGCAAAGTCTGGGACGGCTCGGACCCGAGCGGCTACGCCCGCAGCTTCCGCTTGCATGCGCTGGCCGATCACGCCAACCGCCAAGCCTTGCGCTGACAGGAGAACTGCCATGCTGCGAATCCTGTTGATCAATGACACCCCCCGCAAGGTCGGGCGCTTGCGCACGGCGCTGATCGAAGCCGGTTTCGAGGTGATCGACGAGTCCGGCCTGACCATCGACCTGCCAGCACGCGTCGAAACGGTGCGTCCGGACGTGATTCTGATCGATACCGAGTCACCGGGCCGCGATGTGATGGAGCAAGTGGTGCTGGTCAGTCGCGACCAGCCACGCCCCATTGTGATGTTCACCGATGAACATGACCCGAATGTGATGCGCCAGGCCATCAAGTCCGGGGTCAGCGCCTATATCGTGGAAGGCATCCAGGCCCAGCGTCTGCAGCCGATCCTCGATGTGGCCATGGCCCGCTTCGAGAGCGATCAGGCCTTGCGCGCGCAGTTGCAGGCGCGAGACCAACAGTTGGCGGAGCGTAAACGCATCGAGTTGGCCAAGGGCATGCTGATGAAAATGAAGGACTGCAATGAAGAAGAGGCCTACACCTTGATGCGCCGCCAAGCCATGAGCCGCCAGCAGAAATTGATCCAGGTGGCGGAGCAGATCATCGCCATGAGTGAGCTGCTCGGTTGATTTGGCTCAGCTCTTGCTAATGAATCATCACAGGTAACCAACGGCGGTTGCCCCTCCACGACAAAGACGTCGCACATCCGGTTTGCCCTCGCGAACCCGGTGGCGGCGTTTTTTCGTTTTGGCCCCTGTGTGGGGCCGGTGGGGCGGCCGTAGTGGCTGTTCCATCACCAGGCCTTCTTACAAGACTCCTAACCGTTGAGGTGCGTGATGAAATCAAGCTTCTGGAAATCCGGGCACACCCCGACCCTGTTTGCCGCGTTCCTGTATTTCGACCTGAGTTTCATGGTCTGGTATCTGCTGGGCCCGCTGGCGGTGCAGATTGCCGCCGACCTGCAATTGACCACCCAGCAACGCGGCCTGATGGTGGCAACACCGATCCTGGCCGGTGCGGTGCTGCGTTTTCTGATGGGAATGCTGGCCGACAGGCTGTCGCCCAAGACCGCCGGGCTGATCGGCCAGGTGATCGTGATTGTCGCGCTGTTCGGGGCCTGGAAACTGGGCATCCACAGTTACGAACAGGCCCTGCTGCTGGGGCTGTTTCTGGGTATGGCCGGCGCGTCCTTCGCCGTGGCGCTGCCCCTGGCTTCACAGTGGTACCCCGCCGAGCACCAAGGCAAGGCCATGGGTATTGCCGGTGCCGGCAATTCGGGCACGGTATTCGCTGCCTTGCTGGCCCCGGTGCTCGCAGCGGCGTTTGGCTGGAGCAATGTGTTCGGGTTTGCGCTGATTCCGTTGATCTTGACGCTTGTGGTCTTCGCCTGGCTGGCGCGCAATGCCCCTGAACGGCCGAAAGCCAAATCCATGGCCGACTACTTCAAGGCCCTGGGCGATCGTGACAGCTGGTGGTTCATGTTTTTCTACAGCGTAACGTTCGGCGGCTTTATCGGCCTGGCCAGCGCATTGCCCGGCTATTTCAACGATCAATACCACCTCAGTCCGGTGACTGCCGGCTACTACACCGCCGCATGCGTGTTTGGCGGCAGCCTGATGCGTCCGCTGGGGGGAGCTCTGGCGGACCGATTCGGCGGCATCCGCACCCTGCTGGGCATGTACAGCATCGCGGCCATCTGCATTGCCGCCGTGGGCTTCAACCTACCCAGTTCGTACGCGGCATTGGCGCTTTTCGTCTGCACCATGCTCGGTCTCGGCGCAGGCAACGGCGCGGTGTTCCAATTGGTTCCGCAGCGCTTTCGCCGTGAAATCGGCGTGATGACCGGGTTGATCGGCATGGCCGGCGGCATCGGTGGCTTCGCGCTCGCGGCCGGCATGGGTGCGATCAAACAGAGCACCGGTAGCTATCAACTGGCCCTGTGGTTGTTCGCCAGCCTGGGCGTACTGGCATGGTTCGGTCTGCACGGCGTCAAGCGTCGCTGGAGAACCACTTGGGGCTCGGCCGCCGTGACGGCTGCACGCGTCTGATGAGCCTGCAACTGAGCGTCGCCCAGGCCAGTGCCATCGGCCCGCGCCCGGAAAACCAGGATGCGCTGCGGGTGGTCACCCCCGTGGCGGAACTGGCGGCCAGCAAAGGCTATTTGTGCGCCATGGCCGACGGCGTCAGCCAATGTGCCGATGGCGGATTGGCGGCGCGCTCGACCTTGCAAGCCCTGGCGATGGACTACTACGCCACGCCGCAAACCTGGAGCGTAGCTCAGGCACTGGAACGTTTACTGCTGGCCCAGAATCGCTGGTTGCAAGCCAACGGTGGTGGCCAGCCGCTGCTAACGACTCTAAGTGCCCTGGTGTTTCGGGGTCAGCGTTTTACCCTGGCCCATGTAGGAGACTGCCGGGTCTATCGCTGGTTGGACGGCCAACTGCAACGCATCAGCGAGGATCACGTCTGGGAACAGCCGGGCATGCAGCACGTCCTTAAACGTGCGCTGGGCCTGGATCAACATGTGGTGCTGGATTTTCTAGACGGCCACTTGCGCGAGGGCGAGTGCTTCCTGCTTCTCAGCGACGGCGTATGGGCAACCTTGGCCGAGCACAGCATCCAGGCCATCCTGCGTGAGCAGGCGGACCTGGACGTAGCTGTGGCCACCTTGGTCAATACTGCCCACTTGGCCGGCAGCCAAGACAATGCCAGCGCGTTGCTGGTACGCGTTGATGCCTTGGGTGCCGCCACCCTCGGCGACGCCCTGGTGCAGTTGCAGCAATGGCCGCTGCCACCGCCATTGAAACCCGGCCAACCGTTCGAAGGCTGGCGGGTGGAAGCATTAGTGGCGCAAAGTCGACAATCCTTGCTCTACCGGGTCCGCGATACCCAGCAACAGCCCTGGCTGTTGAAAACCTTGCCACTGAGCCATGACGACGATAGCCAAGCCGGCCAGGCTTTGCTGGCCGAAGAGTGGTTTTTGCGGCGCATGGCCGGACGCGCATTCCCAGAAGTGCACAGCGCCGGTAGCCGGCAGCACTTGTATTACGTCATGCGCGAGTATCCGGGGCAGACCCTCGCCACCCTGTTCCAGCTTCAGGGGCCCCTGCCTCTGGCCCAATGGCAGTCCGTCGCCGAGCGCTTGCTGCGGGCCGTGGGCCTGCTGCACCGGCGGCAAATCCTGCACCGCGATATCAAACCGGAAAACCTGTTGTTGGGGGACGACGGCGAGTTGCGCGTGCTGGATTTCGGCCTGGCTTACTGCCCCGGCCTGTCGGAAGACCGTGCCCACGAACTGCCGGGCACCCCAAGTTTTATCGCGCCCGAAGCCTTCAATGGCCAAGGGCCTACCGCCCAACAAGATTTATACAGCGTTGGCGTCACCTTGTATTTCCTGCTGACCGGGCATTACCCCTACGGCGAAATCGAAGCCTTCCAACGGCCCAGATTCACCCAGCCTGTCAGCGCAAGCCGCTATCGCCCCGACCTGCCGGACTGGCTGCCGCTGAGCCTGGAACGGGCGGTGGCCGCCCAGCCGTCGCAGCGTTACGAAACCGCCGAAGAATGGCTACTGGTACTGGAGCAGGCTGACCGGCGTGAGCTGAGCGTCCGCCCCAGGCCTTTGCTGGAGCGAGAACCGCTAAAAGTCTGGCAAACCGTGGCACTGCTGTCGGTGCTGATCAATCTGGTGTTGCTGTATGCACTCCTTCATAACTGAGTATCTCTACACGAGGGCAACCTTATGAACGCAAAAGTCTGGTTGGTGGGCGCAGGTCCCGGCGATCCGGAGTTGTTGACCCTCAAGGCGGTCCGCGCCCTGTGTGAAGCCGACGTGGTGTTGATCGATGATCTGGTCAACCCGGCAGTTTTGGACCACTGCGCCGCGGCGCGCGTGATCACCGTGGGCAAACGCGGTGGCTGCCGCTCCACCCCTCAGGACTTTATCCACCGCCTGATGTTGCGCTACGCACGCCAGGGCAAATGCGTGGTACGCCTCAAGGGCGGTGACCCGTGCATTTTCGGACGAGGCGGCGAAGAGGCGCTGTGGCTGCGCAATCGGGGCATTGAGGTAGAACTGGTCAATGGCATCACCTCAGGGCTGGCAGGCGCGACCAACTGTGGGATTCCCCTGACATTGCGTGGTGTAAGCCGTGGCGTAACGCTGGTCACTGCGCACACCCAGGATGACAGCCAACTGAACTGGCGCGCCCTGGCCGAAGGCGGGACTACCCTGGTCGTGTATATGGGAGTGGCCAAACTGGACGAGATTCGTCAGCACTTGATGGAGGGTGGCATGGCGGCGGACATGCCCGTGGCGATGATCGAGAATGCATCGCTGCCCCAGCAGCGCGAGTGCCGTAGCCTTTTGTCGCACATGCACGAGGATGCCCAGGCATTCGCCCTGAAAAGCCCGGCGATCCTGGTGATAGGCCGTGTTGCCGCCAGTGAACAAGCTGCATATGTCGCAGCCGCCGCCAGCGCATGACACAAATGGCAGGCGAAAAAAAACCCGGCCTGAGCCGGGTTTTTTCTACAACTCAGTAATTACTGAGCGGTAGCTTCAACCGAAGCTTCTACGCGACGGTTGATAGCGCGACCAGCTTCAGTTGCGTTGTCAGCAACTGGGCGGGATTCGCCGTAACCTACAGCAGTTACACGGCTAGGAGCCACGCCGTCTTTAACCAGGACTTGCTTAACAGCGTCAGCACGACGCTGGGACAGCTTCTGGTTGTAAGCGTCTGGACCTACGGAGTCAGTGTGACCAGCTACTTCTACGTTAGTAGATGGGTACTGAGCCATGAAGTCGGCCAGGTTTTTCACGTCGCCGTAGCTGTTAGGCTTAACAACGGCTTTGTCGAAGTCGAACTTAACGTCCAGCTCAACACGAACAACCTGAGCAACTGGAGCTTCTGGCTCTGGAGTTGGCTCTGGAGCTGGTGCTGGGGTAGGAGCTGGAGCAGCTGCGCCAGCGTTACCGCCGAAGTTCACGCCCAGGCCGACCAGTGCGGAGTAATCCCACTTGCCGTTGTCCAGACCGTAGTCAGCTTCAACACCAGCACGAGCGTACAGGTTGTTGGTGAAGTAGTACTTAACGCCGGTACCGACAGTGGCGAAAGTGGTCTGGTCGCGACCGCTGTGACCGTCAACCTTAACGTTGGTACGGCTCTGGTGACCGAAACCGCCTTCTACGTATGGACGCAGGGAGTCTACGCCAGCTTGACCGAAGTGATACTGGGCAACCAGGCTGCCGGTATCGCCTTTGATCTTCTGGTTACCAGTACCGTCGTTCGAACGGGTGTGGTTGGTCTTGTCGTAGGACAGGTTCAAGGACAGGTCGTCGGTCAGGAAGTAACCGATGCGAGCGCCAGGATTGAAGCCGTCTTCGATGTGCTTGACGCTATCGTTGTACTGCTTCTTGTAGAACAGCTCGCCTTCAACTGCGCCTTGGCCTTGTGCCAGAACGCCGAAAGAAGTAGCGGCAATAAGAGAACCAATGGCCAAGCCCAAGGTGTTTTTCAGTTTCATCCGTTAAATCCCCATCTGGTGATTGTAAAGCAGTCCCACAAACCGGGGGACAACTCGGCGACAAGTCTAACAGAACTTGCCTACACGTAAGAGATATTTGCCACGCACTAAGTTTCAGTCTCGCCCGCAAATTTCTCACGTAATTTATCAAGAGCACGTTTGTAACGCATTTTTGTAGCACTCAAACCCATGTGCATGATGTCGGCGATTTCCTGAAACTCCAGCTCTGCGACAAAACGTAGCACCAGAATTTCCCGATCAATCGGATTCACATGCACCAACCAGCGATCGAGCCCGCCCTTTTCCTCGGGTGCCGGCGCCTTTTCTTCAGACGCCTCCTCAAGGGGGTCCAGGCTCAAAGCGTCCATCAAGCGACGCTTTCGCCGTTCCTTTCGATACTGCGTGATGCACTCGTTGTACGTGATGCTGTAGAGCCAGGTCTTGAACTTCGATTTGCCCTCGAAGTTCTTCAGGCCGTACAACACCTTGAGCATCACTTCCTGACAGACATCGTCAGCATCTCTATCGTTCCCCAAATACCTTGAACAAACGTTGAACAGAGTGCGTTGATATCTGCGCATCAATTCTTCGTACGCGCGAGTTACGTGAAACAGCTCCGTGTGCGAGCGCGCGACCAACTCCTCATCAGAGAGCTCACGGGGGTCATAGCGCGTGGACAGCGATTGGGCTTTATTCAAAACAAGTCGTGCCGACAGTCAGGTCAATGTCCGCTGCGGCCCGATCACCCGGGTTCGCGGCGGCGTACATTAGCAGGGTTTGCCGGTTTAGCGGCTACTGACCTGCTGCTCCAGGAGAATGCGATTGGACAGCGACACCAGCTCGCCGTCATCAGTCAACACGGTCGTCTTGACTGTGCCGATCTCCTCGATTTGCCCTTCGACCTCGCCCACACGCACCTGTTGGCCCACCTGGTACAACTCGCGCACATAGATTCCTGCAAGAATCTGACCGGCAATTTCCCGGCTACCCAAGCCCATGGCCAGCGCAACGGCCAGACCAACGGTAATCAAAACGATCACAATCACATGGTTGAGCAGGTCAGTCTTGACCTCCAACTGGCTGATCGCGACCGAAATACTGATGATGATCACCAGCCCCTGGGCGATCCGCCCCAGCCCTGCAGCGTAGTCCAACCCCACGCCTTCGGCGGCTCCGCGCACCAACCCGTTGGCCAGCTGCGCCAGTAAGACACCGACCAGCAGCACCAGCGCGCCGCCGAAAACCTTCGGCAAATACAGCGCAAGCATGTCGAGCGTAGCTGAAACTCGCTCAAGGCCAAGGGATTGAGCGGCAGAAACCAGAAAAATCAGCAACACGAACCAGTAGACGATCTTGCCGACCAGTGTGGAGATCGGCACTTGCAACCCGGCGCGCCCCAGCAACTTGGTCAGGCCGGTGCCTGCCATCAAGCGATCAAGGCCCAGTTTCGCGAGCAATTTGGACAGCAGGGTGTCGAGCAGCTTGGCCACGACAAAACCCAGCAACACCAGCACCAGCGCACCGAACAGGTTGGGAATGAAGTTTGCCACCTTGGTCCACAATGCGGTCATCGCGGTGACCAGGCTCTGGGTCCAGAGATCAAGTTCCATATTCAATCAGCCTTATCAGCAGTGCGAGCAAGAGGTTTACGACGGGAAACCGGTGAAACGTGGGCAGAACCATTGTTCAGCGCCATCATCAAGGCCGGCAGCCAACGACCTAGCAGACCGAACAGATCCCCCGCCCCGACCTGACGGTTGGCGGTTTTCAACACGCGCCCCAGGCAAGCATCGTCATCGCGGTTGGACGGCGAAGCATTGAGCATGTCACGCAAAGACTGTTCGAACGGATCGTGCATAAAGACCTCTCGCAAGTGATTTAAAAGACGAGGGTAAATTTCATGGGGTCACATGGGACCCTTCCTACGTTCAGCTCATATTCAGCTCAAACCCAACGCAACCGTCGAAACAGCCACCATTGCCCGAGCGCCACCGAGACCATCAGCAGGCACGCAAGCATGAATCCATAGGGGCTGGCAGAGAACGGAATACCGCCCACATTGATGCCCAGCAAACCGGTCAGGAAGCTCATCGGCAGGAAGATTCCAGTGATGATTCCGAAGCGGTACATGGTGCGGTTCATGCGTACGCTCAAGCGCCGGTCTTCGGCCTCCAGCACAAGCCCCACGCGCTCCCGGGTCAATTCGAGTTCTTCCAGATAGCGTGTGAGGCTGTTGTTCAATTCGTTCCAGTAATCAGCATCGTCGTCGCAGAACCACGGCAATTTGATCCGCGTGAGCTGAGCAAAAATATCTCGCTGCGGTGCCAGAAATCGCTTGAGTCCGGCTGCTCGCCGGCGGATCTGCAATACGCTGCCATGCTCCGGGGTATACCGTTCGTCGGTATCGAGTTTTTCTTCCTCGGCATCGACGATTTCAGACAAATCCGTGACCAGATCCTGCACTTTATTGGTCAGGTACTGCGCCATATAAAGGATGAGTTCCGACGCGGTGCGCGGCCCCTTGCCATCCGCCAGTTGCAGCAGCAACTCATCGGTGGCGCGCAACGGGCGCAGACGCAGGGAAATAACCCGGTTGGCCGCCGCGAAAATGCGCACCGAGACCATGTCTTCCGGTTCGGCGCCGGGATTGAGGTTGACCCCTCGCAGAAACAGCAACAACTGCGAATCCGGCAGCGGCAACAGGCGCGGGCGCGTGTTTTCCTCCAGCAACAGGTCGCAGGCGAATTCACTCAAGCCACTGGATTTGCGCAGCCAGGTCTGCGTCTGGGGATGGCTGCGATCCCAGTGCAGCCACAGGCTTTCCTGGGGCTGCAACTGCAGGTCATCCAGCTCAGTCCGGGCAATCGAACGCGCACCGCCTTTACCGTCGAGCACCAGGGCATGCACCAGCCCCCATTGCGCGTTTTCTTCCTCGAACATCCTCACCCCTGTCGGCTTTTACGATTTATTCAGGCATTTTCAACGGGCTGGGCGACACGATCACGCCATTGTTATCGGCATACACGTATTCACCCGGGCGGAAGGTGACGCCGGCAAACGTGACCGCCACGTTCAGGTCGCCAATGCCGCGCTTGTCGGTTTTCATCGGGTGACTGGCCAGGGCTTGTACGCCCAGGTCGGTCTGGGCGATGACGTCGACATCACGGATGCAACCGTAGATGACCAGCCCTTCCCAACCGTTTTTCGCAGCTTTCTCGGCGATCATGTCGCCCAGCAGCGCGCGGCGCAGGGAACCACCACCGTCGACCACCAGCACCTTGCCGGTGCCCGGCTGATCGGCCTGTTCCTTGACCAGCGAGTTATCCTCAAAGCACTTGATGGTGACAATCTCGCCGCCAAAGGAGTCTCGGCCGCCAAAATTGCTGAACATCGGCTCGACCACCTGCACCAATTCAGGGTAGGCGTCGCACAGGTCGGGGGTCACGTAATGGTTCATCGAAAAATTCCTTTCTGCCAGAGAAGTGTCTTTCAAAGAAGTACCGGGCGAAACGGGTGGGAAACATCCCATCGGTTTCACTGCAACGCAATAGCCTCTACGCGACTGAATATGACCAGAAGCGTCCGGCGCGTCATATCTTAGCCGCAACCTCGCAGGAGTGAAACGCCCTTGGTAGAGCGCTTGGTCAAACCGCCGCGAGGGCCTGCGCCGGCGCGCCGAGCAATGGTGTAATTGGGTCTTTCAACCACTGCTCCACCAGAGGCCAGACCTCGGCTTGGGCAGCTTTGCTGACCAGCATCTCGACATGCCCGAAATCTTCGGTAAACCCGTGCTTGCGTCCCAGACACACATATTGCCGATGCTCAGTGCCGACTTGTTCGAACAGCTTGCGGCAAGCCCAGTCCGGGTCCTGATGGTCGCCCGCCGCACTTACCGCCAACAACGGCACGTCGACGTCCGCCAAGCCCTTCCACCAGTCACGCTCGGCATCGCCGAAGCGCCCGAACAGCCCGTGCCAGCGCATATTTTCAATCAATACCCCCACCGGCTCGTCTTCGGGCCCGCGTTTGAAACGCGCACCGGACACTTCAGCCATTCGCTTGAGAATAAAGCGCCCGCCCCACTCCACCGGTGGAATTTTCAACGGCCAGTAGGTGCGGCTGACCTGACAGCCAAACAACGCGACCGAAGCCACCGCCGGCGCCCCCAGATACTGCCCACCCAGGGCCGCCGCCAAGGTCGTACCGCCCAGAGAATGGCCGATCCAGTGCGGGATTTGCGCGCTTTGCTCACGCACGAACGCGCCGATGGCCGGCAAGTCGTAACGCGCGTAATCAGCCACTCGGTTACGCGCATACGCTTGATTGCGCTTGGACAGACCATGGCCGCGCATTTCCGCAATCCACACGTCAAAGCCTCGACGAGCCAGATAGGCGCCCAGGCCAATGCCCTTGGGCGAGTACCAGAAGCGTCGATTGGAAAAACTGCCGTGCAACAAAATAACCGGGATGCCCCGGTTTTCCGGGACATCGGCCAGCCCCAAACGGGTCACCGCCAGTTCGACGCTGCCGTCCGGGCTGTTGCCGGGTTTGAGGCGATACACATCTTCACTTAGGTCGCCACGACGCTCAGCGCTGATCAAGGCGACGGGAAACAGGTTGCTGCTGCTTTGCATAATGTTCTTGCACAAAAAAGGGCGGCGTCCACATGGATTCCCGCCCTGTACAGATAAGAATGCCGGTCAACCTCACGGCTGACCGGCACTTTTCACGGATCGACCTCAGGCGGACGCTTGGCCTTCCGCCAGGAAGAACCAGGTTTCCAGCACCGAATCGGGGTTCAGCGAAACGCTTTCGATGCCCTGTTCCATCAGCCATTTGGCCAAGTCAGGGTGGTCCGAAGGGCCCTGGCCGCAAATGCCGATGTACTTACCGGCCTTGTTACAGGCCTGGATGGCATTGGCCAGCAGCTTCTTGACCGCCGGGTTACGCTCGTCGAACAGGTGCGCAATGATCCCGGAGTCACGGTCCAGGCCCAGGGTGAGCTGAGTCAGGTCGTTGGAACCGATGGAGAAACCGTCGAAGAATTCCAGGAACTCTTCAGCCAGGATCGCGTTGGATGGCAGTTCGCACATCATGATCACACGCAGGCCGTTCTCGCCGCGGGTCAGGCCGTTCTCAGCCAGCAGGTCAACCACCTGGCTCGCCTCGCCCAAGGTCCGTACGAACGGCACCATGATCTCGACATTGGTCAGGCCCATCTCGTTACGCACGCGTTTGAGCGCGCGGCACTCAAGCTCAAAGCAGTCGCGGAAGGTTTCGCTGATGTAACGCGAGGCGCCACGGAAGCCCAGCATCGGGTTTTCTTCTTCCGGCTCGTAGAGCTTGCCGCCGATCAGGTTGGCGTATTCGTTGGACTTGAAGTCCGACAGACGCACGATGACCTTTTTCGGGTAGAACGCCGCCGCCAGAGTACTGATGCCTTCTACCAGTTTCTCGACGTAGAAACCCACTGGGTCGTTGTAACCGGCGATGCGCTTATCGACGCTTTCCTTGATATCCAGCGGCAGGCCATCGTAGTTCAGCAAAGCCTTGGGGTGCACGCCGATCATACGGTTGATGATGAATTCCAGGCGGGCCAGGCCCACGCCGGCGTTCGGCAACTGCGCGAAGTCGAAGGCGCGGTCCGGGTTACCAACGTTCATCATGATCTTGAACGGCAGGTCCGGCATGGCGTCGATGGAATTTTGCTTGATATCGAAGCCCAGTTCGCCTTCGAAGATGAAACCGGTGTCGCCTTCGGCGCAGGACACGGTCACGCCCTGGCCGTCCTTGAGCAACTGCGTGGCATTGCCGCAGCCCACGACCGCAGGAATCCCCAGCTCACGAGCGATGATCGCCGCGTGGCAGGTACGCCCGCCACGGTTGGTGACGATGGCACTGGCGCGCTTCATCACCGGCTCCCAGTCCGGGTCGGTCATGTCGGAGACCAGCACGTCGCCTGGCTGGACTTTGTCCATCTCGGAGACGTCTTTGATGATGCGAACCTTGCCGGCGCCAATGCGCTGGCCGATGGCGCGGCCTTCCACCAATACGGTACCGGTTTCTTTGAGCAGGTAGCGCTCCATGACATTGGCCGAAGTGCGGCTCTTCACGGTTTCCGGACGGGCCTGCACGATATACAGCTTGCCGTCGTCACCGTCCTTGGCCCATTCGATGTCCATCGGGCACTGGTAGTGCTTTTCGATGATCATCGCTTGTTTGGCCAACTCGCTGACTTCAGCGTCAGTCAGGCAGAAACGCGCGCGTTCGGCCTTGTCGACTTCAACGGTTTTTACCGAACGACCGGCCTTGGCCTCGTCGCCATAGATCATCTTGATGGCCTTGCTGCCCAGGTTACGGCGCAGGATGGCCGGGCGCCCCGCTTCGAGGGTGCCCTTGTGTACGTAGAATTCGTCGGGGTTGACCGCGCCCTGTACGACGGTTTCACCGAGGCCGTAGGCGCCGGTGATGAACACCACGTCACGGAAGCCGGATTCGGTATCGAGGGTAAACATCACGCCGGCGGTGCCGGTTTCGGAACGGACCATGCGCTGCACGCCGGCAGACAGGGCAACCAACTTATGGTCGAAGCCCTGGTGCACGCGGTACGAAATCGCGCGATCGTTGAACAGCGAGGCAAACACTTCCTTGGCCGCGCGGATCACGTTTTCCACGCCGCGGATGTTGAGGAAGGTTTCCTGCTGGCCGGCGAAAGAAGCGTCGGGCAAGTCTTCGGCGGTAGCCGAGGAGCGCACGGCAACGGCCATGTCCGGGTTGCCCGCCGACAAGGTCGCGAACGCGGTGCGGATTTCTTCGTTGAGCTTCTCGGGGAACTCGGCTTCCATGATCCATTGGCGGATCTGGGCACCGGTCTTGGCCAGGGCATTGACGTCGTCGACGTCCAGGGCATCCAGCGCGGCGTGGATCTGAGCATTGAGGCCGCTCAGTTCGAGGAAATCGCGGTAAGCCTGGGCCGTGGTGGCGAAACCACCCGGCACCGAGACACCGGCGCCCGCAAGATTACTGATCATCTCGCCGAGGGATGCGTTCTTGCCCCCCACATGCTCTACATCATGGACGCCGAGCTTATCGAGGGAAACTACGTACTCTACCAAGGTGATCTCTCCACTAACTGTGTTGGAAAAGCTCAGGACGCCGGCTGCTCGTAGGAGCATTCGCCAGCGTTTGTGGCCTGGACCTGGAAAATAAGTGAGAATGCGGCCCACAGTGGGACGGCAAAATCGCGCCTATCATATCCAAGATTCGTCATCAGCTTAAGGCCCAGGGCTCAAATGAAACGATCTGCTTTCTTTATTTCCGACGGCACCGGCATTACAGCCGAAACACTGGGTCAAAGCCTGCTCGCGCAGTTCGAAAACGTTACCTTCGCCAAATTCACGCGGCCTTACATCGACAGCGTGGAAAAAGCGCGGGCCATGGTACAACAAATCAATCTGGCGGCTGAAAAAGACGGTTTTCGGCCGATCATTTTCGACACCATCGTCAATCAAGACATTCGTGAGATTCTCGCAACCTCGAATGGTTTCATGATCGACATTTTCTCCACGTTCCTGGCGCCACTGGAACAGGAGTTGAGCGAACATTCCTCCTATTCGGTCGGAAAGTCCCATTCCATTGGGCATAACTCCAACTATATGGAGCGTATCGAGGCGGTAAACTTTGCCCTCGATAACGATGATGGCGCCCGCACCCACTACTACGACAAAGCCGATCTGATCCTGGTGGGCGTGTCGCGCTGCGGCAAAACGCCCACCTGCTTGTACATGGCCATGCAATTCGGTATCCGCGCGGCTAATTACCCGCTGACCGAAGACGACATGGAGCATCTGACCCTGCCGGCCGCTCTGCGCGCCCATTCGCACAAATTGTTCGGCCTGACCATCGACCCGGACCGCCTCACCGCCATCCGCAACGAACGCAAGCCCAACAGCCGCTATTCAAGCTACGCCCAGTGCGAGTTTGAAGTGCGTGAGGTGGAAAATCTGTTCCGCCGCGAGAATATTGCGCACATCAATTCCACGCATTTTTCGGTGGAGGAGATCTCGGCGAAGATTCTGGTGGAAAAGGGCGTAGAGCGTAGGTTTAAGTGAGGCAGCTGCAAGTTGAAGCCGCAGGCCACGGCCACTCAGCTCTAAGCTTGCAGCTTGCCGCTATCCAAACTACAGCTGAAACCGCCCCCCTCCTTGCCCCAACGCCGTGGCCAACGCATCGAACCCCGCGCGCAACAACTGATCGTCCCCCGAGGTGTTGCAGATACTCGCCCGGATAAACTGCGGCACGGCGGTCTGCCCCACGGCGAAGGCTTCGGCAGTGGCGATCAGGTAATTATTCTGCTTGAGTTCCGCCTCGATTTCCGACGCACGCCACGGCTCAGGGACTTCAATCCAGAAGTGCGGACTGTTGAGATGGGTGCGGTACTCCAGCCCCTCCAAAAGGCCGCGCACCAGGGCTTTGCGCCGGCTGATCTCATTGATCTGCTGGCTGAGCAGGTATTGCGCCGTGCCGTTTTCGATCCACTGCGTGGCCAGCTCCAGAGTAACCGGCGTGGCCATCCAGCACGTCGAACGCAACGCTGCCGAGATGCGGCTGACCAACGCCGGCGGTGCATGCACATAGCCCACCCGCAGGCCCGCGGATACGGCCTTGCTCAGGCTACTGATCAAAATCGTACGCTCAGGTGCGAAAAAACTCAGCGGCGGTGGCCGATCTTCCACCAGCACACCATGGGCTTCGTCCTCCAGAATCAGCAGGTTGTGTTCGCGGCACACCTTGACCAGTGCTTCGCGACGCGCCACCGATAACACTGCGGTGGTCGGGTTCTGAATCGTCGGTGTGCAGTACAACGCCGAAATCCGGTGATTACGACAGACTTCATCCAGCGCACTGGGCAGTACCCCTTCGTCGTCCATTTCCAGGCCGATCAAGCGGACGCCGAGCATACGCGCGGCAGTGATCAGCCCAGGGTAAGTCAGTTGTTCGGTGACCACGGTGTCGCCCGCGCGCAACAGCGCCATCATCGCGCAGAGCAAGCCATGCTGGCCGCCATTGACGCAGATAACCTGTTCGGGAATCGGATGGAAATCGCTCTGCACCAGCCACTGCGCGCCCGCGTCGCGGTAGCGCGGCAGACCGGCATCCGGGGTGTAGGCACTGATGTCCTGCAAGAACTTGGCGTTGGTCGACAGGGTCTGGAAGCTCTGGGCCAGGAAGGCGGTCTCCTGCCCTGGGATATGCATATTGCGGCTCATGTCGAAGTACTGGCGCGGTTCCTCACTGAAGTTGCGAAACCCTTCATCGCGCTGGCGCTCCATCCCACGCTTGCGCACGAAAGTGCCGTCACCTACCCGAGCCACCACCAACCCAAGGCGCTCCAGTTCACCGTAAGCCCGGCTGATGGTGCCGATAGTCACCCCCAGGTTATCGGACAGCACCCGATGGGGCGGCAGTTTTCGCCCCGGTTCAATCAAGCCTTCAAGGATGCCTCGCTCCATCACATCGGACAGGCGCTTGTACTTCACGCCCTGCCCGCTGGACAGCCCCTCACGCATAATTGACACCATGTCAATATTTGTTTTGACAGCCATCTTTCGCCCTAATAGTGTGCTTTTACGGGTTCAATCGCCGAATTTAACCAGTCATTACAAGTTCAATATAGAGTTCAATTTCGGCTCAGGGAAGCAATAAACGATGCCAATGTCCGCCGTCCTCGAAAACACCGCCAAAACCAAAACCCAGAAACAGTGGGTGGCCGGGCTGGTGACCAGCGTCATGTTTCTGATCGTGTGCCTGAGCTGGGGCACCACCTGGCTGGGGATCAAGATCGCCGTGGAGAGCGTGCCGCCACTGACCTCGGCGGGCCTGCGTTTTCTGATCGCCTTTCCGTTGTTCCTATGCTTTGCCATGGCCCGTCGCGAGCCGATTCTGTTTCCCCGCGAGAGCCGCTGGTTCTTTGTGTTCGTGACCCTGTCCTACTTCAGCGTGCCCTACTACCTGCTCAACTACGGCGAGATGCATGTGTCGTCCGGCCTCACTGCCCTGCTGTTCAGCTGCATGCCGGTGTTCATCCTGATTTTCTCGGCGCTGTTCCTGCGCGAGCGCATCTATTTTTCCCAGGTGGTCGGCATCGGCATCGGCTTCGGCAGCCTCTACATGATCATCCGCAGCCAGGGCCTGCACCTGGATCACGCCGAGTTCTTCGGGGTGTTGGCGATTCTGACCGCCGCGATCATGCATGCCTTGTGCTACGTCATTACCAAGCAAAAAGGCAGCGCCATCAGCGTGATCACCTACAACACCCTGCCCATCGGGATTGCCGGGATGATGCTGTTTATCGCCGGCCTGTTGTTTGAAACGCCAACGTTCGATGCCATCACCCTGCGCTCATGGAGCGCGCTGGTTTACCTCGGGCTGGTGGCCTCGGTGGGCGGTTTCATCGTGTATTTCATGCTGCTCAAGCGCTTGAGCCCGATCATCCTGTCGTTTGTGTTCATCATTTTTCCGGTGTTCGCAGTGATCATCGGCGCCTGGTACGAAGGCGTGCCGATTTCCCGCGACCTGATGCTGTACTCGGCCATCCTGCTGGCCGGTTTTGCAATCACCAAACTGCCGATCGAAAAATTCCTGGCCAAGAAAAATTGACCTGCCCGACCCATCACCTTCAACCACGCGAGAGAAACATGGACGTGCTCCGCCCCGACGCCCTGGAACAGATCTACACCCACGCCAGCCGCACCTATCCAGAGGAATGCTGTGGCTTCGTCTTCGCCGACGGCAGTGTGTACCAGGGCAGCAATATCCAGAATGAGCTGCACCGCAAGAACCCCGAGATGTACCCGCGCAGCGCGGCCAATGGTTACACCTTCTCGGTAGCCGACACCCTGCTGATGAACAAGGCGTTTCGCAGCGACAACCCGGTGGTAGTGATCTACCACTCACACCCGGATGTCGGCGCCTATTTCAGCGACGAAGACCAGGACAAGGCACTGTTCATGGGCGAACCGATCTACCCGGTCAGCTACCTGGTGGTCGATGTTCGCCAGGGCCAGGCCCTGGGTTCCAAGCTGTTTGCCTGGGATGGCAAGCAGTTCGCCCTTAACCCTTTCAACGACCTGCACACGGAGTTGTCCATGAACGCTGTCTCTTTCCCCGACATTCTGGTCCGCGTGGCCAAGCTGCCGGAATCGACCCTTGAGGGCACCGGATCGACATTGCGCGAAGTCATTGAAAACCTCTGCAGCAGCCACCCGCAACTGCGTCCGCATCTGTTCCACGAAAAGAACAACCAGCTCAAGGAACACTTCCTGTTTACCGCCGAGCAAGAGCTGATCAGCGCCGACGACCCGCTGCCGGAAAAAGCCAGCATCGAAGTGCTGCTCGCTACATCGGGCGGGATGGACGTCGACACCTTGAGCAACGAAGAAGTGCAGCGCTACGTGCGCCATATCACGCTGCCCGGCGTGGGTCGCGAAGGGCAGTTGAACCTCAAGAAAGCCAAGGTGCTGATCATCGGCACCGGCGGCCTCGGCTCGCCCATCAGCCTGTACCTCGCGGCGGCCGGCGTCGGCACCCTGGGGCTGGTGGACTTCGACGTGGTGGAAAGCAGCAACCTGCAACGCCAGATCGTCCACGGCAACAGCACTCTCGGCCTGCCCAAGGTCGAATCAGCCAAACAGCGCTTGCTGGACCTCAATCGGCATATTCGGATCAATGCCCACGACACCGCCCTGAATGCCGACAACGCCCTGGACCTGGTGGGCGCCTATGACTTGGTGATCGACGGCACCGATAACTTCGACACCCGCTACCTGGTCAACGATGCCTGCGTACAGTTGGGCAAGCCCTTGGTATACGGCGCGATCTACCGTTTCGACGGGCAGATCAGCGTGCTCAACTACCAGGGCGGGCCGTGCTACCGCTGCCTGTTCCCCAGCCCACCGCCCGCCGAACTGGCGCCCAATTGCAGCGCCGGTGGCGTGATCGGCGTGCTGCCGGGGGTAGTCGGAATGATCCAGGCCACCGAGGCCATCAAGCTGTTGATCGGCATTGGTGAACCGTTGTCCGGCCGGTTGATGCGCTTCGACGCCCTGGCGATGAAATTCAGCGAGATCCGCTTCAAGCGCCGCGCCGACTGCCCGTGCTGTTCGGAACTGCGCCACAGCCAAGCCGTGGCGCCGGCCGTGTGCGCCGATGCCATGCTGCGCGCGCCTTCACTGGCCGAGGAACGCTACATCAAGCCCCAAGGGCTCAAACAGGTCATCGAACACCCCAGCAGCGCCGACGTACTGTTGGATGTACGCGACGCCAGTGAACTGGAGGTATGCAAGTTGCCGGGGGTGGTGCATATCCCCCTGGCGGAGCTGGATGGGCAGCTGGATCGCCTCAACCGCGACAACACCCATTACCTGATCTGCTATGCCGGCACCCGCGCCGAGCAGGCCGCCAGCACGTTGCTGGCGGCGGGCTTTGCCAACACCAAAGTCCTGCAAGGCGGCATGAAGCACTGGGTTCGCGACGTCGAACCCGACATGCCTTTGTACTGACCACCGGCCATGGGCTCCTACCTCATGCTGCATAACTCTATTCTCGACGCCATCGGCCAGACGCCCATTGTGCGCCTGGCGCAATTTTCCGAAGACCTCGGCATCGAGGTCTACGCCAAGCTGGAATCGCTCAACCCCGGCGGCAGCCACAAGGCGCGCATCGCCCTGGGCATGATCCTCGACGCCGAGCGCCGAGGCGTGCTGATCCGGGACTCCGGGCAAACCATCATCGAGCCCAGCGGCGGTAACACCGGCATCGGCCTGGTCATGGCCGGCAACGTGCTCGGCTATAAAGTGGTGCTGGTGATTCCCGACAATTACAGCCCGGAAAAACAAAAATTGCTGCGCCTGTACGGAGCCAAGGTGGTGCTGTCGGACAGCCGCCTCGGGAACAATTCCCACGGCGAAAAATGCATGGAATTGCAGCTGGAAAACCCCAGCTACGTGATGCTCAACCAGCAGCGCAACGGCGCCAACCCGCAAACCCACCGCGACACCACCGCACGGGAAATCATCCGCGCCTTCGGCGACCGCCATGTGGACTACTTCGTCAGCGGCATCGGCACCGGCGGGCATATCACCGGTATCGGCGAAACCCTGAAGACCGCCTGGCCCGCCATCCGTGTGATGGGCGTGGAGCCGGAAGAATGCGACCTGCTGAAAAACCAGCACGCACCGCACCATATCCAGGGCCTGTCGATCGGGCTGATCCCCAGCATCCTCAACGTGGATGTGATCGACGGCATGCTCAAGGTGTCGCACCAGGACTGCAAGGACATGATGAAACGCATCATGCGCACCGATGCCATAAGCCTGGGCCTGTCATCCGCCGCCAATATGGTGGCCATCGCCAGGCTCGCTCCCGAATTACCGCCCGAAACGGTGGTGCTGACCATGGTCTACGACAATGCCGACAGCTACCTGCCCAGTTTCGACTAACCGGTTTTCCAACCCTCCAGAATGCGGGGATGCCTCCATGGGCGGCTTTATCGACATGCAACACCTGCACGATGAGTTGCTCACCCATCTCATCAAGACCCTGACGCCCGCGCAGATGAAGCATTTGGAGCCGCATCTGGCGCCGCTGATCCAGAACGCCGCCCAAGCGATTGCCGAGGATTTGATCGCCTATGCCTATCGCGACCCGGCATCCCGTGGGCGGGGCGAGTTGATTCTGGAGTCCTATGCGTCGTTCAAAGCGGTGCTGTACTACCGCCTGGCCCATCTGGTGTGGAATTTTCCCGACACCCCCAACGGCATGTTCTCGCGCATCGCCCTCAAACTGAGCAACCAGGGCAAGGTGCTCTCAGGCGCCGAAATTCACCCGGCGGCCCGTATCGGCCGGCGTTTTGTGCTGGACCACGGCTACGGCACGGTGATTGGCGAAACCTGCGAGATCGGCAACGACTGCTACATCCTCTGCGGCGTGACCCTGGGTGCCCGGGGCATTGCCAACAACCCCGACGGCAAGCGCCATCCGCGCCTGGGCAACAATGTCGAGGTTGGCTCCGGGGCCCGCGTGCTCGGCTATGTGCTGATCGGTGACAACGTGTTTATCAGCCCGTCCTGTGTGATTACCCAGGACGTGCCGGCCGGCACCAAGGTCAAGGTGGTCAACCAGATCCAGCTGCAAAAGCACGATGAGTCGGACAACAGCAAGTACCTCGGTGCGTTCGCCTTGGACGAGCGCCTGCATGTGGTCGGCGAGATCAATACGAGCCACAAGGTCACCGTGCTCGATGCCGATTTCCACCCGCTGCCGGGATTGATGCTGGAGCCCACCGTCAAGGAGCGCCATCACCTGCAGTTTCGTCTGCACCGCGTAGAACCCGCCAGCCACCTGCCGCGCCTGCCGCTGAACCTCAAGGTTTGCGGGCCGGAATTCGAGATCACCCTGCTCTCTCCCCCTGGCTTGAGTGCAATGGTGCGTCATCTATTGCAAGCCAGCCCACTGATCGTCGGAGGATGAACATGTCCGTGCATACCATGGAAACCCTGGCGCTGTTCGACAGCGCGCCCTATCAGAACGCTTTCAGCGCCCGGGTGATTGCGGTCAGCGAACAAGGAATCGCGCTGGAGCACACCTTGTTCTACCCCACCGGTGGCGGCCAACCGGGTGACACCGGGCACTTCACCTTGCCGGACGGCACCCGGGTGGAGGTGATCGGCACTGTGCGCGACCCGGCCTTGCGTTCGATTATCTGGCACCAGGTCGAGCAGCGGTCCGAACAGTTGACCGCCGGCGTGCAGGTGGATGCCGGCCTGGACTGGGAGCGGCGCTACCAGCACATGAAGATGCACACTTGCTTGCACCTGCTGTGCTCGCTTATCGACGCGCCTGTGACCGGATGCAGCATCAGCGCCGACAAAGGCCGCCTGGATTTCGACCTGCCGGAAATGACCCTCGACAAAGACACCCTCACCCGCGACCTCAATGCCCTGATCGAACAGGCGCACCCGGTCAACACCCTGTCGATGCCCGCCTCGGAATACAGCACTTTATTGCAGATCACCCGTACCCAGGCCGTCGCACCGCCGGTGATGCAGGGCTCGGTGCGGGTTATTGAAATTGCCGGTATCGATATCCAGCCTTGCGGCGGCACCCATGTGCTCAACACCGAGGAAATCGGGCGGGTGTTCTGCGAGAAGATCGAGAAGAAGAGCAAGCACAACCGTCGCGTGATCCTACGGTTCGAGTAAGTGGGGTTGCACATGAGGGAGGGCGTTTGCCTCTCCCACATTGTTTTGCGGCGTTTATCAGATCACGAATAGGTCCACGAAACGATTGACCGGCGTGGCCTCAAGCTTCGCCTGGTCTTTGCACAATGCAAAAATCTCAGCACTGCGCTGCGCGGTAAACCGCGTGGCCAGGTTGGCTTTGAACTTGTCTTCCAGCAAAGGAATTCCGTCTACGCGGCGACGGCGATGGCCGATGGGGTATTCGACTGCCACCTGTTCGGTACAGCTGCCGTCGGTGAAGAACACCTGCACCGCATTGGCAATCGAACGCTTGTCGGCCTCCAGGTATTCGCGGCTGTAGCGCGGGTCTTCGACGATGACCATCTTGTCGCGCAGCTCGTCGATGATCGGGTGCGCAGCGTGGAACGCATCTTCGTAGTGCTCGGCCACCAGGTTGCCAAACGCCAGGGGCACGGCGGTCATGTATTGCAGGCAGTGATCGCGGTCGGCGGCATTGGCCAGTGGGCCGACCTTGGAAATGATGCGAATCGCCGACTCGTGAGTGGTGATCACGATGCGTTCGATCTCGTGCAGACGGTTCTTGACCTGCGGATGTAACGTCACCGCCGCTTCGCAAGCGGTCTGCGCGTGAAACTCGGCGGGGAAGCTGATCTTGAACAGCACGTTTTCCATCACGTACGTGCCATAAGGCTGACTCAGGCTGAACGCCCGCTTGTCTTCGGGCTTGAGGGCCAGGTCCTGGTTGGTGTGGCTGAACAACACGTCATAGAAGCCCCATTGCGGCGCGCTCAACACCCCGGGAATGCCCATTTCACCGCGCAGCGCGATGTCCGCCAGGCGCACGCCACGGCTGGAAGCATCCCCCGCCGCCCAGGATTTGCGCGAACCGGCATTCGGCGCATGGCGATAAGTGCGCAGTGCCTGCCCATCGACAAACCCGTGGGACAGCGCCGACAGCAACTGCTCGCGATTGGCGCCCATCAGCTTTGCGCTGACGGCGGTAGAGGCGACTTTCACCAGCAGCACATGGTCGAGGCCGACACGGTTGAACGAATTTTCCAGGGCAATTACGCCCTGGATTTCATGGGCCATGATCATCGCTTCCAGCACCGCACGCACGGTCAGCGGCGCATCGCCATTGGCCACGCGTTTTTGCGACAGGTGATCGGCCACGGCGAGGATGGCGCCCAGGTTATCCGAGGGGTGGCCCCATTCGGCGGCCAGCCAGGTGTCGTTGTAGTCGAGCCAGCGCACGCTGCAGCCGATGTCCCAGGCCGCCTTGACCGGGTCCAGTCGATAGGCGGTACCCGGCACCCGCGCGCCGAACGGCACCACCGTACCTTCCACCATCGGCCCCAGATGCTTGGTGCATTCCGGGAAACGCAAGGCCAGCAGGCCGCAGCCGAGGGTGTCCATCAGGCAGTGGCGGGCGGTGTCCAGGGCGGTTTGCGACTCGATGCGGTAGGTGAGGACGTAATCGGCGATGTCCTGCAAGACCTGGTCATAGTCAGGACGATTATTCTGGTCGACATTGGCGCTCATGGCAGTTCTCCACAGTGGGTTAGGGGTTGCTCCGTCCTCAGGGTCAGGGTTGATCGCTTCGCAGGTCTGAGTGCCTGCTTATGGCTGTGGGAGGGGCTTACCGCCTCCCACAGGATGGGTGCCGGGCTTAGAAAGCGTCGCCGGGGATGCGTACGAAACCTTCCATCAACACCCGCGCACTGCGGCTCATGATGGCTTTCTTCACCACCCATTCACCGTTCACTTGAGTGGCCTCGGCGCCAACACGCAAGGTGCCAGACGGATGCCCGAAACGCACGGCGTTGCGCTCGACACCCCCGGCCGCCAGGTTGACCAGCGTCCCGGAGATTGCCGCGGCGGTGCCGATCGCTACCGCCGCGGTGCCCATCATGGCGTGGTGCAACTTGCCCATGGACAGGGCGCGCACCAGTAGGTCGACATCGCCGGCCTTGATTGCCTTGCCGCTGGACGCCACGTAATCGGCGGGCTTGGCCACAAACGCGACCTTCGGCGTGTGCTGACGCTGGGCGGCTTCGTCCAGATGCTTGATCAAGCCCATACGCAAAGCGCCATGGGCGCGCACGGTCTCGAACATCGCCAGGGCCTTGGGGTCGCTGTTGATCGCGCCTTGCAGTTCGGTGCCGGTGTAGCCGAGGTCTTCGGCGTTAATAAAAATCGTCGGGATGCCGGCGTTGATCAGCGTGGCTTTGAACGTGCCCACACCCGGCACCTCCAGCTCGTCCACCAGGTTGCCGGTGGGGAACATCGAGCCGCCGCCGCCCTCTTCTTCCGCCGCCGGGTCCATGAATTCCAACTGCACTTCGGCGGCCGGGAAGGTCACGCCGTCCAACTCGAAGTCGCCGGTTTCCTGGACCGCGCCGTCGGTGATCGGCACATGGGCAATGATGGTTTTGCCGATATTGGCCTGCCAGATGCGCACCACGGCCACGCCATCTCGCGGCACGCGGGCCGGGTCCACCAGGCCGGCGCTGATGGCGAACGAGCCCACCGCCGCCGACAGATTGCCGCAGTTACCGCTCCAGTCCACGAATGGCTTGTCGATGGAGACCTGACCGAACAGATAGTCCACGTCGTGCTCGGGGCGAGTGCTTTTGGCCAGGATCACGGTTTTGCTGGTGCTCGACGTGGCGCCGCCCATGCCGTCGATCTGTTTGTCATAGGGGTCGGGGCTGCCGATCACCCGCAGCAACAAGGCGTCGCGTGCGGCCCCCGGCACCTGCGCCGACGCGGGCAGGTCCTGGAGGCTGAAAAAAACGCCCTTGCTGGTGCCGCCACGCATATAGGTGGCGGGGATTTTGATTTGCGGTGCGTGTGCCATGTTCATCCTCTTCAGGCGGTGGCCGCCGATTCCAGGAAGTCCTGGGCAAAACGCTGCAACACGCCGCCCGCCTCGTAGATCGACACTTCTTCGGCGGTGTCCAGGCGGCAGGTCACCGGCACTTCGACACGTTCGCCATTCTTGCGATTGATCACCAGGGTCAATTGCGCGCGCGGGGTGCGGGCGCCGACCACGTCATAGGTTTCGCTGCCGTCGATCTGCAAGGTATGGCGGTTGGTGCCCGGCAGGAACTCCAGCGGCAACACGCCCATGCCCACCAGGTTGGTGCGGTGGATACGCTCGAAGCCTTCGGCGGCAATCGCTTCCACACCGGCCAGACGCACGCCCTTGGCCGCCCAGTCACGGGACGAGCCCTGACCGTAATCGGCGCCGGCGATGATGATCAACGGCTGCTTGCGCTCCATGTAGGTTTCGATGGCTTCCCACATCCGCGTGACCTTGCCTTCCGGTTCGATGCGCGCCAGGGAGCCCTGCTTGACCTTGCCGTTCTCGACGACCATTTCGTTGAACAGTTTCGGATTGGCGAAAGTGGCGCGCTGCGCGGTCAGGTGGTCGCCACGGTGCGTGGCGTAGGAGTTGAAGTCCACTTCCGGCAAGCCCATTTTCGCCAGGTACTCACCGGCGGCGCTGTCGAGCATGATCGCGTTGGAAGGCGACAGGTGATCGGTGGTGATGTTGTCCGGCAGCACCGCCAGCGGGCGCATGCCCTTGAGCGGCCGCGCCCCGGCCAGCGCGCCCTCCCAGTACGGCGGACGGCGGATATAGGTACTTTGCGGGCGCCAGTCGTACAGCGGCGCGACTTTCGGGCCGGTGTCCTCGTGCACCGCGAACATCGGGATATACACGGCGCGGAACTGCTCCGGCTTGACCGACGCCTGAACCACCGCGTCGATTTCCTCATCGCTTGGCCAGATGTCCTGCAGGCGGATTTCCTTGCCATGGGCGTCGTGGCCGAGCACGTCCTTTTCGATATCGAAACGGATGGTGCCAGCAATCGCGTAGGCCACTACCAACGGCGGCGACGCGAGAAACGCCTGCTTGGCGTACGGGTGAATACGCCCATCGAAGTTGCGGTTGCCCGACAGCACGGCGGTGGCGTACAGGTCGCGGTCGATGATTTCCTGCTGGATCACCGGGTCCAGCGCGCCGGACATGCCATTGCAGGTAGTGCAGGCAAACGCCACCACGCCAAAACCGAGTTTTTCCAGTTCATGGCCCAGGCCGGCTTCTTCCAGGTACATGGCCACAGTTTTCGAACCCGGTGCCAGGGACGATTTGACCCACGGCTTGCGTGTCAGCCCCAGTTTGTTGGCATTGCGCGCCAACAAGCCCGCGGCGATCACGTTGCGCGGGTTGCTGGTGTTGGTGCAGCTGGTGATGGCGGCAATGATCACCGCGCCGTCGGGCATTTGACCGGGCACTTCGTCCCATTGGCCGCTGATGCCTTTGGAGGCCAGGTCGCGGGTGGCGACGCGAGCGTGGGGGTTGCTCGGGCCGGCCATATTGCGCACGACGCTGGAGAGGTCGAAGGTCAGGCCGCGCTCGTATTGCGCGCCCTTGAGATCGTCGGCCCACAACCCGGTGTGACGCGCGTACTGCTCGACCAGCGCGACCTGTTGGTCTTCACGCCCGGTGAGCTTGAGGTACGCGATGGTCTGTTGATCGATGTAGAACATCGCCGCGGTGGCGCCGTACTCCGGGGCCATGTTGGAGATGGTCGCGCGGTCGCCGAGGGTCAGTTTGGACGCGCCCTCACCGAAAAATTCCAGCCAGGCGCCAACCACTTTCTGTTGGCGCAGAAACTCAGTCAACGCCAGCACCATATCGGTGGCGGTGATGCCCGGTTGCAGCTTGCCGGTCAGCTCCACGCCCACGCTTTCCGGCAGGCGCATCCATGAGGCGCGGCCGAGCATCACGCTCTCGGCTTCCAGGCCGCCGACGCCGATGGCGATCACACCCAGAGCATCCACATGGGGGGTATGGCTGTCGGTGCCGACGCAGGTATCGGGGAACGCCACCCCGTCGCGCACTTGGATCACCGGAGACATTTTCTCCAGGTTGATCTGGTGCATGATGCCGTTGCCCGGCGGGATCACGTCGACGTTCTTGAACGCCTTCTTGGTCCACTCGATAAAGTGGAAACGGTCTTCGTTGCGACGGTCTTCGATGGCGCGGTTTTTCTCAAAAGCCTGCGGATCGGCACCGCCCGCTTCGACGGCCAGGGAGTGGTCGACGATCAACTGCGTCGGCACCACCGGATTGACCTGCGCCGGGTCGCCGCCTTGTTGGGCGATGGCATCGCGCAGGCCGGCGAGGTCCACCAGGGCGGTCTGACCGAGGATGTCATGGCACACAACACGTGCCGGGAACCACGGAAAGTCCAGGTCGCGCTTGCGCTCGATCAGTTGGCTCAAGGACGCGTTGAGGGTGGCGGGGTCGCAGCGACGCACCAGGTTCTCGGCAAGCACACGAGAGGTATAAGGCAGCGTGGCATAGGCGCCGGGACGAATGGCATCGACCGCCGCACGGGCATCGAAGTAATCCAGGCGACTGCCGGGGAGCGGTTTGCGAAATTCAGTGTTCATCGGTCAGGACTCGGTCACGGTGATTGCAAAAGGAAGACCTGCGCCGATCCAAAATTGAAATGCGACTTAAATGTGGAAGGGGCTTGCCCCTCCCACACTGGGTCCGGTTTCTACTTCGAGATCGTCGGTGTTCCCATTCAGCGACGTTCGATTGGCACGAACTTGCGCTGCTCGACGCCGATGTACTCGGCGCTCGGACGGATGATGCGGTTGTTGGCACGTTGTTCGAACACATGGGCGGCCCAGCCGGTCAGGCGCGAGCACACGAAGATCGGCGTGAACAGCTTGGTCGGGATACCCATGAAGTGGTACGCCGAGGCATGGTAGAAGTCGGCGTTGGGGAACAGTTTCTTCTGCTCCCACATGGTCTTGTCGATGGCTTCGGACACCGGGAACAGCACGGTGTCGCCCACTTCATCGGCAAGTTTCTTCGCCCAGCCCTTGATCACTTCGTTACGCGGGTCGCTGTCTTTGTAGATCGCGTGGCCGAACCCCATGATCTTGTCTTTGCGCGCCAGCATGCCAAGGGTGCCTTCCACCGCTTCTTCGGCCGAGGCGAAGCGCTCGATCATTTCCATCGCCGCTTCGTTGGCGCCGCCGTGCAGTGGGCCGCGCAGGGAACCGATGGCGGCGGTGACACAGGAATACAGGTCGGACAGGGTCGAGGCGCAGACCCGCGCGGTGAAGGTCGAGGCGTTGAATTCATGCTCGGCGTAGAGGATCAACGACACGTTCATCACTTTGACGTGCAACTCGCTCGGCGTCTTGCCGTGCAGCAGGTGCAGGAAGTGGCCGCCGATGCTCGGCTCGTCGCTCACGCAGTCGATGCGCTGGCCGTCGTGGCTGAAGCGGTACCAGTAGCACATGATCGCTGGGAACGCGGCGAGCAGGCGGTCGGTGACATCGCGCTGGGCGCTGAAGTCTTTTTCCGGCTCGATATTGCCCAGGAACGAGCAACCGGTGCGCATCACATCCATCGGGTGGGCGTCGGCGGGGATGCGTTCGAGCACTTCTTTGAGCGCCTGAGGCAGGTCGCGCAATTTGCTCAGCTTGGCACTGTAGGCTGCCAATTCGGTCTTGCTCGGCAGCTCGCCGTACAGCAACAGGTAGGCGACTTCTTCGAATTGCGCGTCGGCGGCCAATTCACGCACGTCGTAGCCGCGATAGGTCAAGCCGGCACCGGCCTGGCCCACGGTGGACAGTGCAGTCTGCCCGGCCACCTGACCACGCAGGCCGGCGCCACTCAATACTTTTGCTTCAGCCATGGTTCTTCTCCAATTTTGTAGTTATCTGGGAGGCGCTGCGCTTATTTCTTGGCGGCGAACAGCGCGTCGAGCTTCTGCTCGAAGGTGTGGTAGTCGATGCGATCGTAAAGCTCCATGCGGGTTTGCATGGTGTCGATCACATTCTGTTGGGTGCCGTCGCGACGGATCGCGGTGTACACGTTTTCGGCGGCCTTGTTCATGGCACGGAAGGCCGAGAGCGGGTACAGCACCAGGGAAACATCCGCAGATTTCAACTGTTCGGTGGTGTACAGCGGGGTCGCGCCGAATTCGGTGATATTGGCCAGGATCGGCGCTTTCACCCGCGCGGCGAACAGTTTGTACATCTCAAGCTCGGTGATTGCTTCCGGGAACACCATATCAGCACCGGCTTCGATGCACGCTGCGGCACGCTCCAGAGCGGACTCCAGGCCCTCGACGGCCAAGGCATCGGTGCGCGCCATGATCACGAAGCTGTCATCGGTGCGCGCATCCACGGCAGCCTTGATGCGGTCGACCATTTCCTGCTGGGACACGATTTCTTTGTTCGGACGATGGCCGCAGCGCTTGGCCCCGACCTGGTCCTCGATATGGATGGCGGCCGCGCCGAACTTGATCATCGACTTGACGGTGCGCGCCACGTTGAACGCCGAGGAGCCGAAACCGGTGTCCACGTCCACCAGCAGCGGCAGGTCGCACACGTCGGTGATGCGGCGCACGTCGGTCAGCACGTCATCCAGGCCGGTGATGCCCAGGTCCGGCACGCCCAGGGAGCCGGCGGCCACCCCGCCGCCCGAGAGGTAGATGGCCTTGAAGCCGGCGCGCTTGGCCAGCAACGCATGGTTGGCGTTGATCGTGCCGACCACCTGCAAGGGGTGCTCACTGGCCACCGCATCACGGAAACGCTGGCCTGGCGTGCTGTTATTGTTGGAACTCATGACTCACCTCGCTGAGTGGCTGTCTGGGTGGCGCCGTCGGGGAAATGACGGGCGATATTGCGCTTGGAGGCGCCGATATGCCGGCGCATCAATAATTCGGCCAGTTCGCCGTCGCGGTCGGCAATCGCATCCAGAATGCGATGGTGCTCGGCAAATGCCTGGCGTGGACGGTTGGGCGTGGCGGAAAACTGGATGCGGTACATGCGCACCAATTG
This sequence comes from Pseudomonas rhodesiae, assembly GCF_007858255.1. Taxonomy (GTDB): domain Bacteria; phylum Pseudomonadota; class Gammaproteobacteria; order Pseudomonadales; family Pseudomonadaceae; genus Aquipseudomonas; species Aquipseudomonas rhodesiae. Next base: position 396,361 of record NZ_VFEU01000004.1, read on the forward strand.
GTACAGCTCGCCGCAGAGCATCTGGGTCAGGGTACGGTTGCCCGCGCCTTGAATGATGCGGTAATGGAAATCGAAGTCGCCTTCCTGCTGGTAATAGCCGACACCGGCCTGGAACGCCGCATCCCGCTCATGGGTATGCAGCACCTGGCGCAACTCTTCGATCTCGGCGTCGGTCATGCGCTCGGCCGCCAGGCGACAGGCCATGCCTTCCAGGGATTCGCGGATTTCGTACAGCTCGATCAGCTCGGCATGGCTGAGCGAAACCACCCGCGCGCCTACATGGGGCACCCGCACCAGCAGACGCTGGCCTTCCAGGCGATGGATCGCTTCACGCAGCGGGCCGCGGCTGATGCCGTAGGTGCGCGCCAGTTCCGGCTCGGAAATCTTACTGCCGGGGGCGATCTCACCTTTGACGATGGCGGCCTGGATACGCCGAAAGACGTTCTCCGACATTGTTTGGGAGTCGTCCGACGCCACCGTCGGAAGCTCTGCTTGAACCCGCATATTGTCGACACCTTTAAAACCAATGCGGCAAAAACTAGCCAATAGACCGCAGCTAGTCAAAGAATAAATGCACATTGTCGACAATCGTCTAATAACCTCCCTGCGATTGCGCACAACATGGCCGGCTGCCAGCGCTGGCGTCAGAAAAGCATCATGCTAGAATGCCCGCCGCCTTTGCCTGACGTCTTTTGATGAAAGGGCGTACCAGAGATTGCGCAGTCATGCCAGTCGCCATGAATGAACATCGCACTGCACTGCCTCAGGATCTATGACACTCAAGCCCCTCCCCCTATTGTTTTGCCTGCTGGCCATCCCAAGCCTTGGCGCTGCCGCCGAGAAGACTGTGTATGGCCTCAACGAATACGCCCAACTGGCCGGCATCGACCTGGAAGTCGCCGCCAAACTGGACACCGGCGCCAAGACCGCCTCCCTAAGCGCCCGCGATATCAAACGCTTCAAGCGCAACGGTGAGTCTTGGGTGCGCTTCTACCTGGCGATCGACACCGCCCACTCCCACCCCATCGAACGCCCCCTGGCCCGGGTCAGCAAAATCAAGCGCCGCGCCGGTGACTACGACCCCGATGAGGACAAGAACTACACCGCCCGCCCGGTGATTGCCCTGGATATCTGCATGGGCACCGCTTTACGCAGCATCGAAGTGAACTTGACTGACCGCAGCGCTTTCCAATATCCGCTGCTGATTGGCTCCGAAGCGCTCAAACGCTTTGATGCGCTGGTCGATCCGAGTCTTAAATATGCAGCAGGCAAACCCGCCTGCGCCGCCGACGCTCATACCGCCGAGTAACCCGAATGCGCTCTCTGACCCTGCACCTGAAAATCCTCATCACCCTTTTGGTGGTGCTGGGCATTTCGGTCACCGCCTACCAAATCTTCGTGCTGGGCATCCCCGTGACCGAAGACGCCACGGACGACCTGTGGAACATCGACGCCAAGGTAGAGTTCGTGGCCAGCCCCAAGGACCCGGTCAAGATCCAGATGTTCGTGCCGCCCCTGAGCCGCGACTTCGTCAGCCTCAACGAGAGTTTCATCTCCAATAACTACGGGGTCAGCGTCAACCGCATCGACGGCAACCGCAAGGTCACCTGGTCGGCGCGCCGGGCCAAGGGCAACCAGACCCTCTACTACCGTTTGGTACTGACCAAGCGTTACAGCGGCGAAAAAACCAAGATCAAAGGCCCGACCTTCCGTGACAGCATCGCTGTGGAAGGCCCGGAGAAAATCGCCGCCGAAGCCCTGCTGGCGCCGATCCGCCAGCACTCGGCCGACGTCGAGACCTTTATCACCGAAGCCATCAAGCGCACCAACAACCTCAACGACGACAACGTGAAGCTGCTGCTGGCTGGCGACCTGTCCACGCCGCACAAGGCCAAGATCGTCGAACTGCTGCTGTCCATCGCCCATGTGCCGGTGGAAAAGGTCCACACCATCCGCCTGGTCGCCGACCAGCCGCAAACCCCGGAACTGTGGCTGCGCAGCTTCAACGGCAACGACTGGCTGTACTTCAACCCGGAAACCGGCGAACAGGGCCTGCCCGCCGACCGCCTGCTGTGGTGGACCGGCGATGAAAACCTGATCACCGTCGATGGCGGCAAGAAAGCCATGGTCACCTTCAGCCTCAACAACAGCGAAATGAACGCCATTCGCCTGGCCAAGCTGACTGACGAGAACACCGACGCCAATTTCCTCGAATACTCGCTGTACGGCCTGCCGCTGCAGACCCAGCAGACCTTTATGATCATGGTGATGATCCCGATCGGCGTGCTGGTGATCCTGATCCTGCGCAACCTGATCGGCCTGCAGACCCTGGGCACCTTCACCCCGGTGCTGATCGCCCTGGCGTTCCGCGAAACACAGCTGGGCTTCGGGATTGTGCTGTTCACCATCATCACGGCGCTGGGGCTGTCCCTGCGTTCGTACCTGGAACACTTGAAACTGCAGATGTTGCCGCGCTTGTCGGTGGTGCTGACGTTCGTGGTGGTACTGATCGCCGCAATCAGTCTGTTCAGCCACAAGCTGGGCCTGGAGCGCGGCTTGTCGGTGGCGCTGTTCCCGATGGTGATCCTGACCATGACCATTGAGCGTCTGTCGATTACCTGGGAAGAACGCGGCGCCAGCCATGCAATGAAAGTGGCGATCGGTACGCTGTTCGCCGCATCCCTGGCGCACATCATCATGAGCGTGCCGGAGCTGATCTACTTCGTATTTACCTTCCCGGCGATCCTGCTGATCCTGGTGGGCTTCATGCTGGCCATGGGTCGTTATCGCGGCTACCGCCTGACCGAACTGGTGCGGTTCAAGGCCTTCCTCAAGGCTGACTCGTAATGTTCGGTTTCTGGAAGACCTGGAAGGCCCTGGAGGCGCGGGGGATCATGGGCATCAACCGGCGTAATGCCGACTACGTGCTCAAGTACAACAAGCGCAGCCTGTACCCCATTGTGGATGACAAGATCATCACCAAGGAACGGGCGCTGGCGGCCGGCATTCATGTGCCGGAAATGTACGGGGTGATCTCCACCGAGAAGGAAATCGACAAGCTCGACGAGATCATCGGCGGGCGCAGCGATTTTGTGATCAAGCCGGCCCAGGGCGCCGGCGGTGACGGCATCCTGGTGGTGGCCGACCGCTTTGAAGGGCGCTACCGCACGGTATCCGGCAAGATCATCAGCCACGAAGAAATCGAACATCAGATTTCCAGCATTCTTACCGGCCTGTACTCCCTGGGCGGCCACCGCGACCGCGCGCTGATCGAATACCGCGTGGTGCCCGACCAGATCTTCAAGAGCATCAGCTACGAAGGCGTGCCGGATATCCGCATCATCGTGCTGATGGGTTACCCGGTAATGGCCATGCTACGGCTGCCGACCCGGCAGTCCGGCGGCAAGGCCAACCTGCACCAGGGCGCAATCGGCGTGGGCGTCGACCTCGCCACCGGCCTGACCCTGCGCGGCACCTGGCTGAACAACATCATCACCAAACACCCGGACACCACAAACGCGGTGGATGGCGTGCAACTGCCCAACTGGGACGGCTTCATGAAGCTCGCAGCGGGCTGCTACGAACTGTGTGGGCTGGGCTATATCGGTGTCGACATGGTGCTCGACCAGGAGAAAGGCCCGCTGATCCTGGAGCTGAACGCGCGGCCGGGGCTGAACATCCAGATCGCCAACGACTGCGGCCTGACCTTGCGCACCCATGCGGTAGAAGCACGCCTGGAAGAACTCAAGGCTACCGGCGTGACAGAAACCGTGGAAGAGCGGGTGAAGTTCGTGCAGGCAATGTTCGGGCATATTCCCCCGGTGGAAGGCTGATCCGAACGCTCCATCTGTCTATCCCCGACATCCCCCCTAGGAGCAAATCCTACGGGGGACTACAATCCCCTCCCCCGCGCCCTGGCTGATCCACCCCGCATGTCGACCTGCACCGTTTACCCGCTGCCCTACCGGGCCAACCCCGCCGAGTATTTCGCGGCGATTCGCCACGCGCCCGGCGCGGTACTGCTCGACAGCGGCCGCCCGGCTGCGGACCGCGGCCGCTATGACCTGCTCAGCGCTTGGCCACAAGCCACGTTGACGGTTTCGCCTGATGAAAGCGGCAGCGATTTCCTGCAACGCTTGCGGGAAAACCTCGCGCTGTTGGGTAAGGCAGAGCTTCCGGCCGGATATGAGCTGCCGTTCGCCGGCGGTTTGATCGGTTACCTGAGTTACGACTTTGGCCGGCATTTGGAGCAAATGCCGCACCTGGCGGTGGACGATCTGCATCTGCCGGACGCGCGTTTAGGCCTGTACGCCTGGGCGCTGGTCAGTGATCACCAGGCGCAAACCAGCCAACTGGTGTTCCACCCCACGCTGGCCGACAGCAAGCGACAGCGCCTGATCGCGCTGTTCAACTCATTACCCAAGGCTGCTGCGGCCACCTTTGCCTTGCAGGGGCCGATGACACCGGACATCAGCGCCGAGGCCTATCGCCAGGCCATCGTGCGTATCCATGACTATATCCAGGCCGGTGACTGCTACCAGGTCAACTTCGCCCAGCGCTTTCGCGCGCCGTGCAGCGGCGATCCCTGGGCCGCTTACTGCGCGCTGCGTGAAGCCTGCCCGACGCCGTTTTCCGGGTTCCAGAGCCTGCCCGACCACGGCGCGGTGCTGAGCCTGTCGCCGGAGCGTTTCGTACACATCAGTGCGCGCCGGGTCGAAACCCGCCCGATCAAAGGCACCCGCCCGCGCGGCCTGACACCCGAAGAAGATGCCGCCCACGCCGCCGAACTGCTGAGCAGCCCCAAGGACCGCGCGGAAAACCTGATGATCGTCGACCTGCTGCGCAACGACCTGGGCCGTACCTGCCGCACCGGCTCGGTCAGCGTGCCGGAGTTGTTCAGCCTGGAAAGCTACCCCAACGTGCATCACTTGGTCAGCAGCGTGATCGGCACCCTCGCCGACGACAAGGACGCCCTGGACCTGATCGCCGGCAGCTTCCCCGGCGGCTCCATCACCGGCGCACCGAAAATCCGCGCGATGCAAATCATCGACGAACTGGAACCGACCCGGCGCGGCCTGTACTGCGGCTCGCTGATGTACCTGGACGTACGCGGCGAGATGGACAGCTCGATTGCCATCCGCAGCCTGTTGGTCAAGGACGGGCAAGTGTGCTGCTGGGGCGGCGGCGGGATCGTCGCGGACTCGCAGTGGGAAGCGGAGTATCAGGAATCGTTGACCAAGGTGCGGGTGTTGTTGCGGACGTTGGAAGGGTTGTAGGCGCTGGAAAGTTCATCGGGGCAAGCCCCCTCTCTCCTGGACCTGCTGCATTCAGGTGGGAGGGGGCTTGCCCCCGATTGGGCCTTCAGCCGCGCTGCAAAGCTTTAAAGACTCAACGACCGATTCGACGCCTTGATAAATTCCTGCTTCAACGCCTCGAACGTATGCACCGCCGGAAACTGCGGGAATTCGCGGATCACATTGTCCGGCGCATGGAACAAGATCCCCTGGTCAGCTTCGCCCAGCATGCTGGTGTCGTTGTAGGAATCGCCGGCGGCGATCACGCGGTAGTACAGGCTCTTGAAGGCCAGGACCGACTGACGCTTGGGGTCTTTCTGGCGCAGTTGGTAACTCACCACGCGGTCTGTCTCGTCGGTGATGAGGCGGTGGCACAGCAACGTCGGGAAGCCCAGCTGGCGCATCAGCGGTTGGGAAAATTCGTAGAAGGTGTCGGACAGAATCACCACCTGGAAGCGCTCGCGCAGCCAGTTGACGAACTCGACGGCACCGTCCAGCGGCTTGAGGGTGGCGATCACGGCCTGGATGTCGGCAAGCTTCAGGCCGTGTTCGTCGAGAATGCGCAGGCGCTGTTTCATCAGCACGTCGTAGTCGGGAATGTCCCGGGTGGTGGCCCGCAAGGCTTCGATACCGGTTTTTTCGGCGAAGGCGATCCAGATTTCCGGCACCAGCACCCCTTCCAGGTCAAGACAGGCAATTTCCACAAGACACTCCATTTTGGTGTTATTGGTTGAGCGAGCAAAAGGATTGCCGAACTCTAGCGATTCAAGCCCGAAGCCGCAACGCAGGGCGGATTTTGATACCATCGCCCACCTATAGAGCGCTCAGCGCCACTGACCTGCAGGAACCGTGCTGATGAACCAAGCCTTCGATGTCGCTGAACTCGCCGCGACCTATGCCAACAAATCCGCCCAGGACATCCTCAAGCTGGCATTCAGCCAGTTCGGCGACGACCTGTGGATCTCTTTCAGCGGCGCCGAGGATGTGGTGCTGGTGGACATGGCCTGGAAGCTGAACAAGAACGTCAAAGTGTTCAGCCTCGATACCGGCCGCCTGCACCCGGAGACCTACCGGTTTATCGAGCAGGTGCGTGAGTTCTACAAGATCGACATCGAACTGATCTCGCCGGACCAGAGCAAGCTGGAACCCTTCGTCAAGGAAAAGGGCCTGTTCAGTTTTTATAAGGACGGCCACGGCGAATGCTGCGGCATCCGCAAGATCGAACCGCTGCGGCGCAAGCTCGCTGGCGTCAGCGCTTGGGCCACCGGCCAGCGCCGCGACCAGAGCCCCGGCACACGCAGCCAGGTGGCGGTGCTGGAGATCGACACAGCGTTTTCCACCCCGGAACGCACCTTGTACAAGTTCAACCCCCTGGCGCAGATGAGCAGCGAAGAAATCTGGGGCTACATCCGCATGCTGGAGCTGCCCTACAACAGCTTGCACGAGCGCGGTTTTATCAGCATCGGCTGCGAGCCGTGCACCCGCCCGGTGCTACCGAACCAGCACGAACGCGAAGGGCGTTGGTGGTGGGAAGAAGCCACGCAAAAAGAATGCGGGCTGCACGCTGGGAATATCATCAGCAAAGCCTAAGGGCTGACGCAGTTAAATAGGTGGGAGGGGGCTTGCCCCCGATAACGGTGGATCAGCCAACTGAGTGGTGACTGACACTGGGCTATCGGGGGCTAGCCCCCTCCCACATTTGTTTTAAGTTTGACGTCTAGATGTACACACACCTGTAACCATAGGTGCCATTTATGTGTGCAATCCTCATAAATTCGCACCATAACGTAACACCTGCTCCGCATCATCCTGCGTACTGGCGAATAGCCCCTCTTCAACAGAAAAATAAATAGCTGTTCAAACGGTCAATTTATATTGCTTTGAATTCAGCCAGTTATTTGCCTCACCTCTAAAAACGAAATTACCTACAGTTTTGATATGCCAAAAACTGGCACACATGTGGCTTAAGGTGAAAAGTGCTTTGTATACAATTAATACAAAACCTACATACACTTTGCCATCCGCGGCGTTGCTGCAGATGCTTTGGAGCCTGCCGGAATGCGTACAAGCCTCTCGAATAACATCGCACTGGATCTGCCCTCCTCCGCCCTGAACCACCCGGCCTCAGATCCTGGCCCGCTGGTACTGAGCCCACGCCTGCACAACAAGGACCTGGCGCCGACCAAGGCGCAAGGCCGCCGCTGGGGGCGCTACAGCATCTTTGCGCTGTGGACCAATGACGTGCATAACATCGCCAACTATTCATTCGCGATCGGCCTATACGCCTTGGGCCTGGGCGGTTGGCAGATTCTGCTGTCTCTGGGCATCGGCGCGGCGCTGGTGTACTTCTTTATGAACCTGTCGGGGTATATGGGGCAAAAAACCGGCGTGCCGTTTCCGGTGATCAGCCGCATCAGCTTCGGCATCCACGGGGCGCAGATTCCAGCGCTGATCCGTGCGGTGATCGCGATTGCCTGGTTCGGTATCCAGACCTACCTGGCTTCGGTGGTTTTCCGCGTACTGCTTATGGCGATTCACCCAGGCTTTGCCGACTACGACCACAACTCGATCCTCGGCCTGTCGACCCTGGGCTGGGTGTGTTTCGTGGCGATCTGGTTCGTGCAACTGGTGATCCTGGCCTACGGCATGGAAATGGTGCGGCGCTATGAAGGGTTCGCAGGCCCCGTGATTTTGGTGACCATGGCCGCGCTGGCCGGTTGGATGTACTTCCAAGTGGACGGCCATATTGCCTGGTCGGTGCGCGAGCCGCTGAGCGGCGGTGAGATGTGGCGCAATATCTTTGCCGGCGGCGCGCTGTGGCTGGCGATCTACGGCACGCTGATCCTCAACTTCTGCGACTTCGCCCGTTCTTCGCCGTGCCGCAAAACCATCGTGGTCGGCAACTTCTGGGGCCTGCCGGTAAATATCCTGGTGTTCGCCGCCATCACCGTGCTGCTGTGCGGCGGGCAGTTTCAACTCAATGGCCGCGTGATCGAGAGCCCCACCGAGATCATCGCAGCGATCCCCAATACCGTGTTCCTGGTGCTCGGTTGCCTGGCGTTCCTGATCGTGACCGTGGCGGTGAATATCATGGCCAACTTTGTGGCGCCGGCCTTCGTACTGAGCAACCTGGCGCCCAAGTACCTGAACTTCCGCCGCGCCGGACTGATCAGCGCCACGGTGGCGGTGCTGATCCTGCCGTGGAACCTCTACAACAGCCCGCTGGTAATTGTGTACTTCCTTTCGGGCCTGGGCGCACTGCTGGGGCCGTTGTACGGCGTGATCATGGTCGATTACTGGCTGATCCGAAAAAGCCAGGTGAACGTACCGCAGCTCTACAGCGAAGACCCGCAAGGCGCTTATTACTACAGCCGCGGGGTCAATTTGCGTGCGGTGGCGGCGTTTATTCCGGCGGCGGTGATCGCCATTCTGCTGGCCCTGCTGCCGGGCTTCGCCAGCGTCTCGCCCTTTTCCTGGTTGTTTGGCGCCGGTATTGCAGGGCTGCTGTACCGGCTGATCGCCAAGCGCCAGCCTTTCTATGCCGATGTCAGCGGCGAAAGCATTGCAGTCGATAACGTCAGTCATTAATCAAGGACACCCCATGCGCATCCTCGTGGTCAACGTCAACACCACCGCTTCCATCACCGACACCATTGCCGAGCAGGCGCGGGCCGTGGCCGCACCGGGCACTGAGATTGTCGGGCTCACCCCGTATTTCGGCGCCGAATCGGTGGAAGGCAATTTCGAAAGCTACCTGGCCGCCATCGCCGTGATGGACCGCGTGATGGCCTATGACCAGCCGTTCGATGCGGTCATCCAGGCCGGCTACGGCGAACATGGGCGCGAAGGCCTGCAGGAGTTGCTCGACGTGCCGGTGGTGGACATCACCGAAGCGGCCGCCAGCACCGCGATGTTCCTTGGCCATGCCTACTCGGTGGTCACCACTCTGGATCGCACCGTGCCGTTGATCGAAGACCGCCTGAAGCTCGCCGGCCTCTATGCCCGCTGCGCCTCGGTACGCGCCAGTGGCATGGCCGTGCTGGAACTGGAAGAAGACCCGCTGGCCGCCATGGAGGCCATCGTGCGCCAGGCCGAACTGGCCATCCACGAGGACAAGGCCGAGGTGATCTGCCTGGGCTGCGGCGGCATGGCCGGGCTGGATGAGCAGATTCGCCAGCGTACCGGCGTGCCGGTGGTGGACGGCGTAACGGCGGCCGTGACCATTGCCGAATCGCTGGTACGCCTGGGGTTGTCGACCTCGAAGATCAGGACCTATGCCACGCCAAGGCCGAAGAAAGTGATCGGTTGGCCGGGGATGTCCGGGCGCTAGGCCCGCGCTTCGATTAAACCGCGCTAAAGCGCTGCCCCAGGCGCTGCTCGGCAAACTGCTCGATGATGAAATCCACAAATGCCCGGGTCTTGCCGGGCAGCAGCTTGTGCTCGGCGTAGTAGATGGAAATATTGCCGTCGTCCACATACCACTCAGGCAGCACCCGTACCACCGCGCCGCTGTCCAGAAACGGCACGGCCATGGGCATGCTCACCAGCGCAATACCCAGGCCCTGGGCGCTGGCGCAGCAGGCGGCTTCGGAGTCGCTCAAGGTCATGCGCGGTTTGAGCGTCAGGGGGCGTTGCTCACGGTCGGGACCGGTCAATTGCCAGGTGCGCACGCGGCCGGTCTGCGGCGAGCGGATCAGGATACCCAAGCAGCGCCCCAGGTCTTCGGGCCCCTGCACCGGCGGGCGTTTGGCCAGGTAATCCGGCGACGCCACCAACACCCGATGGGCCGGCGCCAGTTTGCGCGCCACCACGCCCTGGGGCAGTTCGAAGCCGCCACCGATGGCCGCATCGAAGCCTTGGCCGATCAGGTCCACCTGGCGATTATCGAAGTGCCAGTCCGGGCTGATATCCGGGTAGCGTTCAGTGAATCGTCCCAGCAGCGGCATCACATAACGATTACCAAACACCGTGCCCATGCTCACCTTGAGTGTGCCCACCGGCCGCCCCTCGGCGCTGGCCAGGTTGGCCACGGCGTTCTGGATGGTGATAAGGCTTGCGCTGACTTCATCGAGGAACAGCTTGCCGGCTTCGGTGAGGGTCAGGCGCCGCGTGCTGCGCTGAAACAGGCGCACGCCGAGGCGCGCTTCAAGCTTGGCCACGCTTTTGCCCACCGCCGCCGGGGTCAGGCTCAAGTGCCGCGCAGCCTCGGCAAAGCTGCCGCCTTCGGCGCTGCGCACAAAGCATTCGATACTGCCAAAGCTTTCCATACCGCCTCACCCTAAACTTTTGGTTTACACAGACTATAGCAATCACGGTCTACCGGCCTGGGTGAGGCAGGTCGATACTCGGCTGCAACAACAGGGCATACCGCCTTGAACAGACAGGAGATCGACATGACTGCACACAACCTGACCGGCAAAGTCGCCTTGATTCAAGGCGGTTCCCGCGGCATCGGCGCCGCCATCGTCCAGCGTCTGGCCGCCCAAGGGGCCGCCGTTGCCTTTACATACGTCAGCTCAGCGACCAAGGCTGAGGCGTTGCAAAACAGCGTGATCAGCGCAGGCGGCCAAGCCTTGGCCATCCACGCCGACAGCGCCGACGCCACCGCGATCCGCAACGCCGTCAGCGCCACCGTCAAGGCGTTCGGTCGCCTGGATATCCTGGTGAACAACGCCGGCGTGCTGGCCATTGCGCCGCTGGAAGACTTCCAACTGGAGGACTTCGACCAGACCCTGGCGATCAACGTGCGCAGCGTATTTATTGCCACTCAGGAAGCCGCCAAGCACATGGGCGAAGGCGGCCGTGTGATCAATATCGGCAGCACCAACGCCGAGCGCATGCCCTTCGGCGGCGGCGGACCGTATGCTATGAGCAAGGCCGCGCTGGTGGGGTTGACCAAAGGTTTGGCACGGGACCTGGGGCCACGCGGTATCACCATCAACAACGTGCAACCCGGCCCGGTGGACACCGACATGAACCCAGCCGACAGCGATTTTGCCGAGAGCTTGATCGGCTTGATGGCCATTGGGCGGTACGGGCATGTGGAGGAGATTGCCAGTTTTGTGGCGTATCTGGCGGGGCCAGAGGCCGGGTATATCACCGGTGCCAGCCTGACTATCGACGGTGGTTTCAGCGCCTGAGCCAATAGGGAAGGGGCAAACCCCCTCCCACATTTTGGCCGAGTGTGGTCAGGACATCGGCGGTAAGCCATACGCCGCCAGATCAAAGTCCGCGAGTTTGCGGATGATCTGGTCGGCGTGGTGGTACTTGCTGTCGGCCATGGCTTCATCGGGCACAGCGATGGCGGTCATTTGCGCAGCCTTTGCCGCGGTCACGCCGAACGGCGAATCTTCGAACACCAGGCAATCCTTGGGTTCGACACCCAGACGGCGTGCGGCGGTGAGGAAGATGTCCGGCGCGGGCTTAGCGGCACCGACTTCCGGGTCGTCGGCGGTGACGATGGTGTCGAACAACGCAAACCACTCGCGGTGCAAGGTGGTCTTGTGGCCGAACGAATTACGCGAAGAACTGGTGCCCACCGCAATCGGGATGTTGTGCGCCTTCAAATGCCGAACCAGCGCTTCGGCACCGGGCATGCCCAATGCCTTGGGAAAACGCTCGCTCATCAACGGTTCGCGGATGCGCAGAAATTCGGCCGGGGTGATCGGCAATTCCAGCGCCTTGACCACATACTCGGCCAGGTCCTGGGCACCCCGCCCGATAATGTGCTGCTTGATCCCCCAGTCATAAGAACGGCCGTAGCGCTCGGCAATGATCTGCGTGACTTCGGTGTAGATGCCTTCGGTGTCCAGCAACAATCCGTCCATATCGAAAATCACAGCCTTGATCGGGACAGCGGTACGCGGTGCATTCATCACAACGAATCCTTGAGAGAACGACTAAAAGGGTTCAGCACAATAACGGTGACACCGACACGCGGGCAACTTTTGGGCGCGGTTGATCCTGCGTCGCGGACAGGATCGCGACAGCTTGGCTGGTGAAGAATCAGTATCCCTCACGCCGTTCACAGACGCCGCCATGTCCGAAGCCTTCGAAGTCCCCAGCCCCCACGAAAAACATATCGAACACACCACCGAACATGCCCACGCCCGAGGGGATAGTTTCGCCAGCCGCATCGCCGTGATGACCGCGTTGATGGCCACCTTCGGCGCCATGCTCAGCTACCAGGCCGGTTCCACCGAGAGTGAAGCGGCGATGGACAAGAACAACGCCGCGATCATCAAGACCGAAGCCGCCAACCAGTGGAATTACTACCAGGCCAAGTCCAGCCGACAAAACCTGGCGGAGCTGGCCACCCATATCCCCGGCGTGGATGCTGCGCATTATCGGGAAGAGATCGAACGCTACAAAAGCCAGAAGGAGGCCGTGCGCCAACAGGCAGAAAAACTTGAAGCCACCTCACGGGAGTGGGATGAAAAATCCGAACAGGCGCTGCATCGGCACCACCGCTGGGCCCAGGCGATGACTGCGATTCAGATCGCGATTTCGTTGGCGGCAATTACCTTGTTGACGAGGAAGGAGTGGTTGAAGCGGCTTTCGTATACGGCCGCAGGCGTGGCCATGGTGCTGGGCGGGCTGGCGTGGCTGCATGTTTAGCCGCGAGGCGTGAACGAGCCTAATCGTTCAGATTCGTTTCAATTCGTCTATGCAGCGATTACAGTACGCGCCCCCAGGAATTGAATCTTGGGCTTTAGACCATGGAGTTACACAGTGAAGTACGTCAGCAAAGTAGTTGCAGCCGCAGTACTCGGTTTCGCCCTGGCCGGCTGCACCGGCACCGCCATCAAATCCCCACAGTACGACAGCAACCAATACACCGTGCTGGGTCACAGTGAAGCCAGCGCCACCGGCATCATGCTGTTCGGCGTGATCCCGATCGGTCAGAACAGCCGTTTCGTCCGCGCACAAGAAGCGGCCATCAAGGCAAAAGGCGGCGACGCTCTGATCAACACCCAAGTGCAGGAAAAGTGGTTCTGGGCCTGGGTGCTCAGCGGTTACACCACCAAGATCTCCGGTGATGTGGTCAAGCTGAAAACCGCACAGTAAATCCTTCGGGCGTTCACCTGCGCCCGCGACGTATCATGGGCTGACCCTCCGAGGATGGCCCATGAACCTCAGCATCGTTTATGCCCTCTGCGCCGCCGCCCTGTTCGGCGCCAGCACCCCGCTCGCAAAGCACTTCGGCCTGGGCCTCTCGCCCATTCTGCTGGCCGGCCTGCTATACCTCGGCAGTGGCCTCGGCCTCGGCATGGTGCGCCTGATCCGCGATCGCGGATGGCAACACAGCGGGCTGACACCCCACGAATGGCCCTGGTTGCTCGGCGCCATCCTCTTCGGCGGCATCCTCGGCCCCGTCGCCCTTATGTACGGCCTGACCCGCACCGCCGCCGCAACGGCCTCGTTGATGCTCAACCTGGAATCGGTGCTCACCGCCGTGATCGCCTGGCTGGTGTTCCGAGAAAACGCCGACCGCCGTATCGTCCTGGGGATGATCGCGATCGTGCTGGGCGGCGTGGTGTTGTCATGGTCGGACGGCGCCGGCGCCAGTCACGACTGGACCGGGCCGCTGGCAGTTGCGCTGGCCTGCCTGTGCTGGGGCATCGATAACAACCTGACGCGCAAGGTTTCCGCTTCGGACGCAGTATTTATCGCCGGCATCAAAGGTCTGATCGCCGGGCTGGTGAATACCGGCCTGGCCGTTTACCTCGGCGCGCAATGGCCGGCCACCGCTCAACTGATGCCAATCCTTCTGGTGGGCTTCCTCGGCTACAGCATCAGCCTCGTGCTGTTTGTACTGGCCCTGCGCGGCCTGGGCAGCGCACGCACCGGGGCGTATTTCTCCACCGCCCCTTTTCTCGGCGCCGCCCTGGCGGTACTGGCGATGGGCGAGTCGGTGTCGATCGCGTTCTGGGTGGCCTCGGCGTTAATGGCGGTAGGCGTGTGGCTGCACCTGACCGAACGCCACGCCCATGAACATCAGCACGAAGCCACGGAACACGGGCACCGGCATGTGCATGACGAACATCATCAGCATGAACATGCGTTTGATTGGGACCCCAATGAGCCACACAGCCATGTGCATGTGCACAGCCCGATCAAGCATAGCCACGCGCATTTTCCGGATGTGCATCATCGCCACAGGCATTGAGGGCCCAATGGCGTGACGGCTGGTCGCCGTTCAGTCCGACGAGTGCTCAACCACCACGCAATTGCGTCCACTTTGCTTGGCCTGGTACAACAATTGATCGGCTCTTTCGAGCACGGCTGATATCGACTCGCCATTGGGGCACCAAACGGCCACGCCGAGTGAGACAGTGATATGCCCCACGGTCTCGATGCTGGCAGCCTCGATCGAGGCACGCAGCCGTTCAGCGACGTCGGCCGCTGTGTGCAGCGAACTGCCCGGCAATAACAAGACGAACTCCTCGCCCCCCACCCTGCAAGGCAAGTCGTTGGCACGAGAATTCTGCTGCATGAGTTCCGCAATGGCGCGCAGCGTTTGATCCCCCACGCCGTGGCCGAACGTATCGTTGACGCGCTTGAAATGATCGATGTCGACGGAAACCACGGCAAACGCTTTGCCTGTCTCCTGCCACAACGCCAGCACGTCCTGCATGGCCCGGCGGTTGGCCAGCCCCGTCAGTGCATCCGTATGGGCCTGATGATTGAGCTTGCCGATCTTTTCCTGCAACAGGGTCGCGCCCAGCAACAGCGCTCTGCGGATCTGCCAACTTTCGAAATAACGCGCCGGCACTGCACTGATGCGCGCGTAGCTGTCAGGCATGTCCAGCCGTTTGGCACAGTCGGCCAGCCGCGATAATGGGGCCGAGATCCTTGCGCCCAACCACCAGATCAGAACGATCCCGAACAGCGCCAACGGTGCTATACCTTGAGCGACTTTGGTCATCGTCCGGCGCAGAACTGCCTGGATATTCTCCAAGGGCTGCTGCGAGATCACCCCCCAACCGCTGCTGGGCACCCGAGCGAAACCGGCGAGCATTTCCACATCGTGCTCATCCTTAGCCTGTAAGGTGCCTGAGGCCTCGCGGAGCGATGCGCTGGCGATCAAATCCGTGCCCCTGACACTGCCTATCTGCGCAGGATCGCTGTGATAGAGCACCTGGCGCGCAGCGTCGACCAAGTAGAAATGCGCGCCATCCTTGCGCACATTCGTGTCCATGAGGGATTGAAGAGTATTGCTCTGCTCCAACCGAATAGTGCCGCCGATCAAGCCCAGATACTCTCCGCCCGTGCTGAATGTGGGTTGAGAGATAAACACCACCAAATTGCCGGAGAGGGACCTGAAGGCGTTGCTGATTTTCGGCGTGCGCAGCGTCAAAGGTTCTTTGTGCTGCAACGTGCGGCCATTGAGTTGAAGGTTTTCAGGCGCGGAAGCAATGATGGTACCGTCCGCGCCGGCGACCAGTACGGAGTTGAAACTGGCGTCCTGCTCAAACAAGCGCTTGGCCTCACGGGTCAAAGCACTTTTGTCGCCAAACGCTTTGCCAATACCCGCTGCACCATATTTCAATTTATCGAGATCGGCGTCCAATACCTGCTCGACGCTGCGGGCGATACGGGCGGCATAGTTTTTATTGACGTCCAGCGCCCCTTCAATGAGTTCCTGCTTCTGAATCTTGAACATGACCCAGAAACTGTTGACCAGGGTCGCAACAGCAGAAAGCAATACAAAAATAAGAATCAAACTACGAAGGTTGAGCGTGGGCTTCGGTCGAGTGGTCATCTACACAATCCGGGCAAGGCAGAGGTTGTATAACGAACAAGATAACGTATGAGTCGCCCCGCACATGTAGCCAGACCGATTCGAAGTGAATACCGGCAAGAATGCGGGCATCTCAAGCCGAGCTTGGCGCCCATCAGGCACTTGAGGCATCAAGGGCTTGCGGGATTTGAATGACTGCATGCGAGGGCACGGCGCAGCCTGCCAAGCCCTGTATTTAAGAACGCCAGAAACCACAAACCCCCGGATCTTGTTAAGAAACCGGGGGTTTGTGTTTGCAGAATGTGGCGGTGAAGGAGAGATTCGAACTCTCGATACAATTTCTTGTATACACACTTTCCAGGCGTGCTCCTTAAGCCACTCGGACACTTCACCGTATCTCGCCAAACCAGTTCAGTCTGTCGAGGCGCGCTAATGTAGTCGAAAGCCTTTCTGATGGCAAAGGTTTTTTTCAGAATATTCATGCGGTTAGCCGGTTATGCCTGAGCATGTCCGGCGAGGGGTGGTGATTGTGCCATTCTCAGGCACCGCTGGCGCCTGTCTCAAGGCTTTGTCGCGCCACGCCGCAGGCCGTCTAGGCTTGGGCATGCAGGAAAAGGCTGACTGGGTAGTCAGTCATAGCGCTTTACCGAGCCGGGCGTGGTGGGTAACGTCTGCTGCATTCTTCCATAACAAGCCCTACAAGGAACCGCGTCATGAGTGAGTTGATTGCCTACCACCTCGAAGACGGTATCGCCACCCTGACCTTGAGCAACGGCAAGGTCAACGCCATTTCCCCGGCGGTGGTCAGTGCGTTTAACGAAGCGCTGGACCAGGCCGAGAAGGATCGGGCGGTAGTAGTGATTACCGGCACGCCGGGGATTCTGTCCGGGGGTTACGATTTGAAGGTGATGACCGCCGGCCCCAAAGAAGCAATCGGTCTGGTGACGTCGGGCTCGACATTGGCGCGGCGGCTGTTGTCGCACCCGTTCCCCGTGATTGTGGCGTGCCCTGGGCATGCGGTGGCTAAGGGTGCCTTTCTGTTGTTGTCGGCGGATTATCGGATCGGGGTAGAAGGCCCGTTCAGCATCGGCCTGAACGAAGTGATGATCGGCATGACCATGCACCACGCCGGGATCGAGCTGGCACGGGATCGTCTGCGCAAGTCGGCGTTTCATCGCTCGGTGATCAATGCCGAGATGTTCGACCCTCAGGGTGCATTGCAGGCCGGCTTCCTCGATAAAGTGGTCGCCCCGGAAGAACTGCACGCAGCAGCTCTGGAGGCGGCGCGGCAATTGAAGAAGATCAATATGAACGCCCACAAGCACACCAAATTGAAAGTGCGCAAAGCGCTGCTGGAAGCTCTGGACGAGGCAATCATCCAGGATCAGGGCCATATTCTTAGTTAAGCCCAACCTTGCTTGTGCCAAAGCCCGACCTTGCGCCGGGCTTTTTCTTACAGCCATATCTGAAGAAGCCTCAGTCGCTCTAGCTGGGGGCTCTGGCAAATACCGAAATATGCGCTCAAACATCGCCCATCTCCCACCTCTATAGCGCCAATTGCCGAATACAGTGCACAACCGTACACTGCGCCACCTTTTGTTTCGATAGGCCAGGTGGATGCTTTTTCTGTTACGTATGGTGTTGATGGGCCTGCACTTTATAGTGGCTGGTGTGTTGGGTGTGCTGATTGGCGTTTGCCGTCCGTTCAACCCGGATAACAGTCGCTTGTGCGCCCGCCTCTACGCGGTGCCCGCCATGTGGTTGTTGGGGCTGAATGTGAAAGCCGATGTCGACTCGCTGCGGCATAAGCCGGGCACTTGCGTGATTATCGCCAACCATCAGTCCAACTATGACTTGTTCGTGTTCGGTACCGTGGTGCCCCACCGCACCGTGTGCATCGCCAAGAAGAGCCTCAAGTGGGTGCCGCTGTTCGGCCAGTTGTTCTGGCTGGCGGGCAATGTGTTGATCGACCGCGGCAATGCCCACAAAGCGCGCCGCGCCATGCTCACCACCACCGATACGTTGCAACATAAAGACACCTCGATCTGGGTGTTCCCCGAAGGCACGCGCAACCTGGGCAAGGGTCTGCTGCCATTCAAGAAAGGCGCCTTTCATATGGCCATCGCCGCCGGGGTGCCCATCGTGCAGGTGTGCGTCAGCAATTACGTCACCCATATGCAGCTCAATCGCTGGAACAGCGGTGATGTGCTCATACGCTCGTTGCCTCCAATTCCTACCACCGGCATGACCTCGGACGACCTCCCGGCCTTGATGCAAGCGTGTCAGGCGCAAATGGACACGTGCATCAAGGCCATGGATGCACAGCTCAAGAGGGCCTGATTGCTTTTTCCTTATAGGAGCGAGGGTGCTCGCTCCTACAACGGAACGCCATTCACGCTAAGCTGCCCAACATCTGTCTCCTCTTATAAGAAGTGATCAGCATCATGGGTAGAGTTGTTGCGGCCGCCGTCTACAGCGCCGGAAAGAAAGTCACCGATATCACCCTCGACGAAGGCGCGGCCTGGGCCGCCAAACCCGGGCATTTTGTGTGGATCGGCCTGGAAGAGCCCAACGCCCTGGAATTGGCCAACCTGCAACGCCAGTTCAACCTGCATGAACTGGCCATCGAAGACGCCCTGGAAAAACACAGCCGCCCCAAGCTGGAAACCTTTGGCGACGCGCTGTTTATCGTCACGTATTCGCCGGTGCGCGAGAACGGCAAACTGGTGTTTATCGAAACCCATATCTTCGCCGGCAACGGCTACGTGATTACCGCACGCAACGGTCACTCGGCATCCTACGGTTTTGTACGTCAGCGCTGTGAGGCGCGACCGCTGTTATTGGAGCATGGGGAAGATTTCGTACTCTATGCGCTGCTGGATTTCGTCACGGAAAACTACCAGCCGGTCAGTGAGGCAATCCATGCCGAGATCGATGAGCTGGAGCGCAATGTGCTATGCAGTTCGTTGAGCGAACGCGATATCCAGAACCTCCACAGCCTGCGCCGCGACGTGCTGCGGCTCAAGCGTCATGTGGCGCCAATGGTAGAGATCAGCCAGGAGCTGCAGAAACTGAGCTTTCCGTTTATCGACAAGAACATGCGTCCATATTTCCGCGATGTGCAGATCCACGTCACGCGGCAGATGGAAGACCTCACCACCCTGCGCGACATCGCCAGCCAGACCATTGAAATCGGGGTGTTGCTGGAGGCGTCGCGCCAGAGTGTAGTGCAGCGCAAATTCGCCGCCTGGGCGGCGATCCTGGCGTTCCCCACCGCAGTGGCGGGGATTTATGGGATGAACTTCCAGAACATGCCCGAGCTGCAATGGCACTACGGCTATTTTGCGGTGCTTGGGCTGATCGCGGTGGGGTGCACCAGCCTGTGGGCCAGCTTCAAGCGGTCGGGATGGCTTTAACCTCGGCTTCGGGCTTGTGCGCCACAAAGCGCATCATCCATTCCGCTACGGTGACGCCATGGTGCTCGCGTGCCAGGCTGGCCACACCGTTTGAGTAGACTTTTTCGCCCAAGGTTGTCTGAAGAATCTCCAGCAACTCGCGCGAATAATCCTGAACAAATTCCGGGTGGCCCTGGAAGCACAGTACCTGATCGCCGATGTGGTACGCGGCGAACGGGCAAAACTCGCTGGAGGCAATGACTTTGGCGCCCTCCGGCAAGGTAGTCACCTGGTCCTGATGACTGATCAGCAGCGTCAGTTCAGGCACCTCGGGGCTCATCCACGGCGCCTGGGCATCCAGTGTGTAATCATGAATGCCCATGCCCCAACCTTGAGTAGCGCGCTCGGCTTTACCACCCAGCAACAGCGCCAGCAACTGATGGCCAAAGCAGATGCCCAGCAGTTTATCGCCGCGTTGGTAACGTTCGAGCAAGTAGGTTTTGAGCGTCTGGATCCACGGGTCGGTGCCGAAGGAGTCTGCCTTGCTGCCGGTGACCAGGTAGGCGTCAAACTGCTCATCGTCCGGCGGGTACTCCCCGTTCACCACGTTGTACACCACAAACTCGGCAGGGATCGGCTGCTTGGCGAACAGGCGCTTGAACATCTGCCCGTAACCTTGGTACTGATCGATCAAGCCTGGACGCAGGATATCGGTTTCCAGGATGCAGACGCGTAGCGACATAAAAAATACCTGACACGGCGATGGGAATATCGAACACCTCAAGCCTGCCTGCAAACCTACCTGCAAAGCAAGCCCCCGCCACACCTATACGAAACTCTCCCCTCGCGCGGCTTTTTGCAATAACAGTGCCGGCGGCGTAAACCGCTCGCCGTACTGTTCGGCCAAATAACGGGCGCGAGCGATAAAGTCGTTCAGGCCGTATTGATTGATAAATTGCAATGCGCCGCCACTCCAAGCCGCAAAACCGATGCCGAAGATCGAGCCCACGTTGGCGTCCGCCGTGGACATCAACACCCCCTCCTCCACACAGCGCACGGTTTCGACGGCTTGGATAAACAGCAAGCGGTCGCGCACGTCCTGCGCCGAGATCCGTTGTTCGGGCCGCTCGAAGCGCTGTTTCAGCTCTGGCCACAGGTATTTCTGCCCGCCACTGGGGTACTCATAAAAACCGCCGCCAGCTGCTTTGCCCAGCCGTTTGAATTCATTGACGAGCCGCTCGATCACCGCCGTGGCTGGATGAGCCTGCACCGCCTGACCTTCGGCCTGCAGATCCTTGGCAGTTTGCTGTCGGATATGGCTCATCAGGCTGAGTGAGACTTCATCGGACACCGCCAGCGGCCCTACCGGCATCCCGGCCTTGCGCGCCTCAGTCTCGATCAACGGCGCGGCCACGCCCTCGCCAAGCATGGCGATACCTTCATTGGTGAAGGTGGCGAACACCCGTGAGGTGAAGAAACCACGGCTGTCGTTGACCACGATGGGGGTTTTCTTGATCTGCAGTACGAAATCAAAACCACGGGCCAGGGTTTCGTCTGAGGTATGTGCACCCTTGATGATTTCCACCAAGGCCATCTTGTCCACCGGGCTGAAGAAATGCAGACCAATAAATTTGGCGGGGTCCGGCACCGCCGTGGCCAGGCCGGTGATGGGCAAGGTGGACGTATTGGACGCGATCACCGCATCGGCACCCACCACGCGCTGGGCGGCGGCCGACACCTTGGCCTTGAGTTCACGGTCTTCGAACACTGCTTCGATGATCAGGTCACAGCCGGCCAGGTCGCTGTCGTCCTGGGTGGGAAAAATTCGCGCGAGGATGCTTTCGCGCTGTTCAGCGCTCACTTGCCCACGGCCAAGCTTTTTGTCCAGCAGCGCCGTCGCGTGCGCTTTACCCCTCTCGGCCGCCGCCAGGTTGATGTCTTTGAGCACCACGTCGATTCCCGCACAGGCGCTGACATAAGCGATGCCCGCCCCCATCATGCCCGCGCCGAGCACACCGAGCTTGCGTGTCACATAAGGTGCAATACCTGCGGGGCGCGAACGTCCGGCATTGATGTCATTGAGCTGGAACCAAAAGGTGCCGATCATGTTCTTGGCCACTTGTCCGGTGACCAATTCGGTGAAATAGCGGGTTTCGATCAGATGAGCCGTGTCGACGTCTACCTGAGCGCCTTCCACAGCGGCGCAGAGGATTTTCTCCGGCGCCGGGAAACAGCCCTGGGTTTTGCTGCGCAGGATCGACGGCGCAATCGCCAGCATCTGCGCGACCTTGGGGTGCGACGGCGTGCCGCCGGGGATCTGATAACCCTTGTTGTCCCAGGGTTGTCTGGCCTCGGGATTGGCAAGAATCCAGGCGCGGGCCTGGGCCAGCATCGCGTCGCGGTCCGTGGCCAGCCCATGGATCAAACCGGCTTGCAATGCTTGTTGCGGGCGTACTTTTTTACCTTCGAGCAAATACGGCAGGGCTTTTTCCAAGCCCAATAAACGCACCATACGCACCACGCCCCCGCCGCCGGGCAACAGACCCAAGGTGACTTCCGGCAACCCCAATTGCACCGATGGCTCGTCCAGCGCGATACGGTAATGGCAGGCCAGGCAAATCTCCCAGCCACCGCCCAGCGCCGCACCATTGATGGCGGCCACCACCGGCCTGCCAAGGGCCTCCAGGCGACGTAACTGCGCCTTGAGCACTCGCACGCCGTCGTAGAACGCCTTGGCACCAGCCTTGTCGACGGCGATCAACTCGTTGAGGTCTCCACCGGCGAAAAAAGTCTTCTTGGCCGACGTGATAACCACACCGGCGATGTGGTCCTTTTCCTCTTCAAGACGTGCGACGGTGGCGGCCATGGCCTCGCGGTATACGGCATTCATGGTGTTGGCACTCTGGCCAGGCAGGTCAAGGGTCAGCACCACGATCTGGTCCTGGCCTTTTTCGTAACGAATGGCATCGGTCATAACTAATTCCTTGGGCTCAGAGACGTTCGATCACAGTGGCGATGCCCATGCCACCGCCGACACACAGGGTGGCCAGGCCATAGCGCAGCTGGCGTGCCTCTAATTCGTCGAGCAAAGTACCGAGAATCGCACAGCCGGTGGCGCCCAACGGGTGGCCCATGGCAATCGAGCCGCCATTGACGTTGACCCGCGCGGGGTCGATGCCCATGTCCTTGATGAACTTGAGCACCACCGAGGCGAAGGCTTCATTGACTTCGAACAAGTCGATGTCTTCCACGCGCAAACCAGCCTTGACCAAGGCTTTGCGGGTGGCCGGCGCCGGGCCAGTGAGCATGATGGTGGGGTCGGTGCTGGTCACCGCCGTGGCGACAATCCGCGCCCGTGGGTGCAAGCCCAGCTCACGGCCCTTGGCCTCTGAGCCGATCAGCATCAATGCGGCACCGTCGACGATGCCGGAACTGTTGCCCGGTGTGTGCACATGCTGGATCCGCTCCACATGGCTGTAGACCCGCAACGCGGTGGCGTCGAAGCCCATCTGCCCGATCATCTCGAAACTGGGCTTGAGCTGGCCGAGCCCTTGGAGGGTGGAGTCGGCGCGGATAAATTCGTCGTGATCCAGCAGCACAATGCCATTTTGGTCCTGCACTGCGATCAACGACTTATTGAAGGAACCGTCCGCACGGGCCCTGGCTGCTTTCTGTTGGGATTGTAAGGCAAAGGTATCGACGTCCTCGCGGGTGAAACCTTCCAAGGTTGCGATCAAGTCCGCGCCAATACCCTGGGGGGTGAAATGGCTGTGCAGATTGGTCTGCGGGTCCAGAACCCAGGCGCCGCCGTCGCTGCCCATGGGCACACGGGACATGGACTCGACGCCGCCCACCACCACCAAGTCTTCAAAGCCGGAGCGCACTTTCATCGCGCCCAGGTTGACCGCCTCCAGGCCCGAGGCGCAGAAGCGGTTGATCTGCACGCCGGCGACGCTGATGGCCCAGTCGGCGACCAGTGCGGCAGTCTTGGCGATATCCGCGCCTTGGTCGCCAATTGGGGTGACGCAGCCGAGCACGATGTCATCCACCTGCTGGGTGTCGAGGTCGTTGCGTTGCGCGAGCGCCGTAAGCAACCCGGCGGCCAGGTTGACCGGTTTGACACTGTGCAAGGCACCGTCGGCCTTGCCCTTGCCCCTGGGTGTGCGTATGGCATCAAAGATCAAAGCTTGGGTCATGACGTCCTCGAACCGCGTGCGTGTGTGCCCTTACCTTAAGCCCGATTGACACGGTTTCAATGACGGATGCGCTCATTGCCTTTGACCCTCATGCTCGGACGAACGGTAGGTGCCTAAGCTAATTGCCGGATTAATCGTTTTAGCTGTCTAGCCAAGGCATTGGCGCCAAGATGGCGTTATGCCTCATGTCGTTTTAAGCGCGAATTCGTATTAGCTGATACGAAATGGATCTAAGCCACGAAGAACGAGGGCTCTAAGGTTCAATCAGTAAGACGTTGCTGCCGGGTTTTGCCGGAGCGGCTGTAAGAAAAGCGACACGTCATAGCGCCATACTGGACGACCACGGCACGCATTTGACGCTCAGGAATAACAACAAAAGGCAGTCAGCCATGTTCAAGCATTCGAAAGTACGTCAGGCGGGACTTATTCTCTTCGCCACCACATTGATACTGATCCTACCCAACCTCACCAAGGTGATTGGGTGACCCTTCAGCCCCCGAATTCTGGGCATTTATCGCATCAGGATTGCAGCTTTTGGCAGCACCTGCCGGGACTTCGCCGTGCGCGATCCTGTGGCAGGGGCTGTCTTTTTACCCGCGTTTTTCCGGTATCGTGAGCGCTTTCGCCACGTCTTATTACCGGGCCTTCCTCTTGAAACCGATCTTCGCCCTACTCCTCGTGCTGTTTGCCCTGCCGGTCACGGCGGCGTCCCTGACCATCGAACTCGACCACACCAGCAAGACCTGGCAGAGCGCCGACCTGCTCAAGCATCCGGCTGCGCAAACAGTGCGTATCGTTGATGACGTTTCCTACAAGCGCACCATGACGTATCGCGCAGTGCCGCTGGCGCTACTCCTGCCGGGTCTTAAGCCGGAACACCATGTGCAAGCCGTTGCACTGGATGGCTTCGCCGCCGAGCTGAGCGCTGGCCCACTGCTGCAAACCCACGGTGCCCGCGCCTGGCTGGCCGTGGAAGACCCCGCGCAGCCATGGCCGGCACTGGCCGGCGGCAAGCCTAGCGCAGGTCCGTTCTATCTGGTGTGGACCGACCCACAGGCCGGGCCTATCAGCCCCGAACAGTGGCCATTCCAGATTTCCAGCATCAAACAGTTGAAAACCGTGGCGGAGCGCTTTCCCGCCCTCCTCCCCGACCCGAAACTCGCAGCCGACGACCGGATCAATCAGGGTTTTGCACTGTTTCAGAAAAACTGCCTGGCGTGCCATCGCCTCAATGGCGCGGGGGATGCGCAGGTGGGACCGGACCTGAATATTCCCTACAACCCTACGGAATATTTCGCCGCCGATTTCCTCAAGCGCTACATCCGTGATCCGCAAAGCCTGCGGCATTGGCCACAGGCAAAAATGCCCGCGTTCACCGCCAGCGTGTTGCCGGACCATGAACTGGACCTGCTGGTGGGCTATCTGAAGCACATGGCGGGGCGTAAGCAGCCGTAAAGCTCAGCGCTCACCTTCGTTTGGCGGGTGAGCTTCACGGTAGAGGCTGGTTATTGCTGCTGGACTGAAATGACCGGCATCGGCGCCACGGAAACTTTGGCGTGCATCTGTTCATGCCCGCCACCCCGGCGCATGCCGCGTACCGGGCAGGCATCGAGATAATCCAGGCCCACGGCCAGTTTCAAGTGGCGTTCCGGACGTGCCAGACGGTTGGTCACGTCGAAGCTGTACCAGGCGTCGTCCAGCCAGGCTTCGGCCCAGGCGTGGCTGGCCAAGTGAGTACTGTCTTCGCTGTACAAATACCCCGACACATATCGCGCAGGAATCCCCAGGCTGCGCGCGCAAGCCAGGAACACATGGGCATGGTCCTGGCATACCCCCGCACGGCCAGCGAAAGCATGAGCGGCGCAGGTGTCGACTTCAGTGGCGCCGGGCGTGTAGACCATGGTTTCGTTGAGTGCGTGCATCAAATCAATCAGGGCGCTGCGGTCGCGCCGTTGGCCGCACTGCTGCTGGGCGAACCCGCGCAGGGCTTCATCGGCCTCGGTCAGGCGAGTGCCGCGCAGGAATGGGTAGGCCGACTGTTGCTCGTGCTCGGCCTCGCGCAACTCATCGATATCCACCTGACCACGGGCGCCGATGATGATGGCGTCGTGGGGCTCATCCAGGGTCAGCACATGCAGGATATTGCCGAACGGGTCGACCTGCGCGCGCACCGGGCGCGGCAGATCCAGTTGCCAGCTGAGCACATGCTGGCGCTCGCTGTCGTGGGGCGTGAGGCGCAGGTACTGGATGCTGGCGCGCACCTGGTCTTCATAGTGGTAGGTGGTTTCGTGGCTGATGGAAAGTCTCATGCCGCCTCCAAGTAGGAATGGTAGATGGCATCGCCCAATTGGCGGACCAGGGGGATAAAGTCGGTCAGCCAGGCATGCAGGCCTTCTTCAAGGATTTCATCGATGGCGGTGAAGCGCAGGCGCGCATCCACCTCGGCGGCCAGGCGCTGCGCCGGGCGGCCATTGAGGCCCGGCAGGCTGGCGAGGATTTGGTCGATCTCTTCGCTGCACGCACGCAGCGAGCGCGGTACATCGGCGCGCAACAGCAGCAACTGCGCCACTTGCCGGGCACCGGGGGCGTCGCGATAGATTTCGGTGTAAGCCTCGAACGAGGACAAAGCACGCAGCAACGCGCTCCACTGGTAGTAGGCGTGAGCCGTGCCATCGGTGACGGCGTCGGCGTGGTCGCCGGCCATTTCATAGCGCGCATCCAATAGACGAAGCGTGTTGTCGGCGCGCTCGATAAAGGTCCCCAAGCGAATGAAACGAAATGCGTCATTACGCATGATGGTGCCGTAGGTCGCGCCACGGAACAGGTGGGAGCGCTCCTTGACCCACTCGCAGAAACGGCTCATGCCATAACGGCTCAGGCCTTGCTGGGCGATATCGCGAATGTCCAGCCAAGTGGCATTGATGTTTTCCCACATGTCTGCGGTGATTCGCCCACGCACCGCATGGGCGCTGGCCCGCGCTGCGCCCAGGCAACTGTAGATACTGGCGGAGTTTGCCGCGTCCAGGGCAAAAAAGTGCAGCAGGCGCTCGGCGTGCAACTCTCCGTGGCGCTCGTGGTAATCCTCCAGGGTGCCGGTGATCAACAACGGCATCGCCAGTTCATGCAGGCCATCGCCGCGTCCGTCCTGGGGCATCAGTGACAGCGAATAACTCACGTCGAGCATGCGCGCGAGGTTTTCCGCACGCTCCAGGTAGCGCGACATCCAATACAGATCCGAAGCAGTTCGACTCAACATGGCATCAGTCCTCCACCACCCAGGTGTCTTTGGTGCCGCCGCCCTGGGACGAGTTGACCACCAGCGAGCCTTCGCGCAGGGCCACGCGAGTCAGGCCGCCGGGGACCACACGCGTCTCCTTGCCGGACAGCACAAACGGACGCAGGTCGATATGGCGTGGGGCAATACCGTTTTCCACAAAGGTCGGGCATGTGGATAGACACAGCGTGGGCTGGGCGATATAGGCATGGGGTTTGGCCATGATGCGCGCGCGAAAGGCTTCGATCTGCGCCGCCGTGGACGCCGGGCCGACCAGCATGCCGTAGCCGCCGGAGCCTTGGGTCTCCTTGACCACCAACTGCGGCAGGTTAGCCAGTACGTGGGATAACTCGTCAGGCTTACGGCATTGGAATGTCGGAACGTTCTGCAGGATCGGCTCTTCATCCAGGTAAAAGCGGATCATCTCGGTGACGAAGGGGTACACCGACTTGTCATCCGCGACGCCTGTACCGATGGCATTGGCCAGCACCACATTGCCCGAACGATAGGCAGCCAACAGGCCGGGCACTCCGAGCATGGACTCCGGGTTGAAGGCCAAGGGGTCGAGGAACGCGTCGTCGAGACGGCGATAAATCACGTCCACCGCTTTGGGGCCATCGGTGGTGCGCATAAATACACGGTCATCGCGCACGAACAGGTCGGCGCCTTCAACCAGTTCCACGCCCATTTCCCGGGCGAGAAACGCATGTTCGAAAAACGCGCTGTTGAATCGGCCCGGGGTCAGCACCACCACGCTGGGGTTATCCAGGGGGCTGGCGCTTTTTAGGGTATCGAGCAGCAGGTTGGGGTAATGATCGATCGGCGCAATGCGCTGGGCGGCGAACAGTTCGGGGAACAGGCGCATCATCATCTTGCGGTCTTCAAGCATGTAGCTGACACCGCTGGGTGTACGCAGGTTATCTTCCAGCACGTAGTACGTGCCGTCGCCATCGCGTACGAGATCGACACCGGCAATGTGGGCATACAGATTGCCGTGCAAGTTCAGGCCCTGCATTGCCAATTGGTATTGCTCGTTGGCCAGCACCTGTTCGGCGGGAATGATCCCCGCTTTGATGATGCGTTGCTCGTGGTAAAGGTCAGCGAGAAACATATTCAACGCCTTGACCCGCTGAATACAGCCACGCTCGATAGTCCGCCATTCACTGGCCGGTATGCTGCGGGGGATGGTGTCGAAAGGGATCAGGCGCTCGGTGCCCTGTTCGTCCCCGTACAGGGTGAAGGTGATCCCGGCGCGGTGAAACAGCAAATCGGCTTCGCGCCGGCGCTGGGCCAGCAGTTCATCAGGGGTTTGGGCCAACCAGCGGGCGAACTCGCGGTAATGGGGGC
This sequence comes from Pseudomonas rhodesiae, assembly GCF_007858255.1. Lineage (GTDB taxonomy): Bacteria > Pseudomonadota > Gammaproteobacteria > Pseudomonadales > Pseudomonadaceae > Aquipseudomonas > Aquipseudomonas rhodesiae. The sequence goes on from NZ_VFEU01000004.1 coordinate 424,611, forward strand.
GGACCTGCCCTGCCCCGTCGTACATTTCGTCGTAATAAGTGCGGATCATGCCGTACTCCTTGTCACCCGGACGCAAGAACCATCGCAAGGCCCGTGCCATCGGCATAAACACTTAAAGATCAGTGAGTTGAATAGACCCAAGCAGTTAATCGCACCTTCCTGGTGCGTCGAATGCCTGGTGTGTCGTGGCGCGCTTCATCGTAATGCGGGCTTTGACTATCAAGAGCATAGTCAGAGTTGATTTCACTGGCCCGCCATAGCTGCGGATAATCGCCACCATCTGCTGAACAGACCTTCAGCGCTCCGCTCTTCCCTTCGGCCACCCTACTCGGGTGGCTTTTTTTTGGTGCATGAAAAGAGCCCGCAAGTTCCGCCGGGGTTCGCGCCGGCGCAAACAAAATCGGCCGACCCGAAGGTCAGCCGATACGCTGCGTTGCTAACGATGTGGAGGACGCACCATTACATCGGCCGCCCCCGCACCTCCTGCTTGACGCCCCAGCCCTCGATGATGCCGCCCAAGGGCTCGACCACTGCTTCAAAGTCTTGCTCGAAGTCTCCTATGCCGTCGTAGGTTGCAGACATGATCTTGCTCAGTTCCAGGTACCAGGCGCCATCATCGCGCGCACTGACCTGAGCGTTCAGGGATTCGCCACGAAATTCGCCCGCAGCTCTGCGCGCCCGTTCTTCGTCCGGGAAAATCGCGTAGAACTCAATGGGATGAAACCGTGAAAAATCGAAACCGCCTTCTTTCATGCGGCGCAGAACGTGGGTGCTGATGTCTTCTTGATAGGCTGTGCTCATGAAAAGTGCTCCTCAATACGATGGATAGACTTTCCGTGCTTCCCGAAGCCCGCGCCTTACTGGCGCGGGAACTACGGCAATGGTTTCACCGCTGGAAAACAAGCATGTAGCTGACAAGACCAGACCTTAGCGATTCATTCGCTGATCTCGTTTGCAGAGTAGCGCGAAGCAATCGCCTCCACCAGAGGCGCTTGGGTGGAGGACAGGGAATATTCAGGCGGCGGGAGAAATGTCGAGAATCTGGATACTGTTCTGGTCTTTGAGGATCTTGACCGTCGGCTCCGGCTTGCGCCCCTCAAGGTCATTGAGGTCGAGTTCGGCGGCAACCGGCACCAGTTTGCTGCGAATCATATGCGCAGCGTCTTCGAGGCTGGGCTTTTGTTCGCAGGTGAACTGCTCTACGGATTTTTCGCCGTGATCATCAACGAAGGTAATTTGCCACGTTTGCATCGGTGCCTCCTCGATAAAACCCGTGTGTGGGCTCACCTTTATCTGGACCTTGGGGGTTCGCCAAACGTTCCACCCAAGGCAGGAAGCACCCGATCAATTGCGCTTATTTTTCAGCGCGGGCTTTGAGCGCCTTGAGGGTGTTGAACGGCGCGTCGACCACGAACTTGTTGGCCAGCCACGAAGGCACGCTGCCGCCTGGCTCGGTGTGCACCTGGTAGGTCACTTCGGTTTCGTTAGCGCCCTTTGGCACCAGTTTCCAGAAACCTTCAACCTGGGCCACACGTACGAAGCCTTTTTCCTCAGGCTTGTAAGTCGGCACGCCTTCCAGCTTGCGGGTTACGCTACCGTCAGCCGCTTTGGTGGAGGTGACATGGGTATAGGAGTCACGCGGCGTCACAGGCCATGGCGTGTTGAACTGGGTGTAGGTCCAGGCCTCATCGCCTTTGCTGTCGATCAGCTTTTGCGATTTGCACTCATGAATCCAGGCACATGCGCCAACCACGTCCTCTTGGATAGCGACGATCTTGGCGACGGGCGCCTTGATCACCGTTACACCGCGATACGCCTTGTATTTGGAGCCGGCAACTTCGCTCAGGGATACCTTGATGCCGTCGTCGTCTTTGGCGGTCACCCATTCTTCAGCCTGGGCGGTGGCCGCAAATAACACGGTAAAGCCGCACACCACAGCCATTCGTTTCAGCGAACCCATTGTTGTATTCCTTATTGTTCAAGTTCCGAGAGTAAAGCCCATCAAGCCGCCGTCATCTGTTCCCACCAGCCGATCAAACGGATCGCATCGGCCTGGTCGGTGCCGCACACCTCGATATCAGCCTTGAAATCACTGCACACCGCCGGCCGCTCCGGCTGGCCGAACAGTTGGCAGAGCAGTTCGACAGACAGGTGCACACAGCGTTCACCCGCCGGCTTGCCATTGGGCATGCCGGGCAACGGCGAACTGATGGAGGGGGCGATGCAGCAAGCGCCACAGCCTTCACGGCATTTCATGACCAGCAGGTCCTCGACGACTCAATGGGATGGCTGGGCTAGAGTACGCCCTTAAACAGCCGTTTTAAAATGGTCCAACAGCGGTTTTTCACACAAAAAGAAAGTGACTGACCAGTCTGCGACAGATGGTCGAAACGTCGAGTCACTTGGTAGGAAAAGTTTACTGCTTGAATTCGAAATCCAGCGCCGCTCCCTCGACATCACGCCGCTCTTCGTTGCGCAATTGCAGGCGCATTTCGTTGCTGAGCAGGCGACCGTTAATCTGGAAAGCACTGTTGTCGGTAGGCTTCTCAGCGAACATCGGCGGCAGCAACGGCACGCTCTTGGGCTGGGGCATGGTGCCCAGCGGCTGCAAATGCCTGACCATGTCCGAAGGCAATGACAGGTCCAACTGGGCCGGCGGCAGTTTGGTCTCGGCCACTTCGTGGGCAGACTTGGCCTTTTTGGCCGCCGCGCGTTTCTTGGCGGCGGCGTTTTTTTTCGCAGAAGCGGCCGTCTTAGCCGGCGCCGGCTTAGTGTTCTGCGCGCTCGCCGCGGGCTTGCTTTCGCTCACGGGAGTCGCCGCCAGCAGCGTGGGGACGTTACACAGGCTTAACAGGCCAATCACCAAAACAGCTCGGAACATCGAGGTCATATCGCCTACAGCATTAACGGCAGAAGGCCACATGCTCGCCTGTTGAGGGCAACATGACAAGCTCGGTGATTAGCCAGCTATCGGCAATGTGCCCATTGTGTATGTCGGCCGTGCCTTAAAATCCGGCGGCGGTCTCCTGGCACAGCTGACTGGCCAGCATCCCCAAGGTCATCAACGCCCGCTCTGCCTCGCGGTTCCACGGCGTACCGCAGTTGAGCCGGATGCAGTGGTTGAATTGCTCGGTGTTACTGAAGATCAACCCGGGCGCGATGCTGATGCCCTGCTGCAAGGCACGCACATGCAGTTCCTGGGTATTGACCCGTCCGGGCAAACTGACCCACAGGATAAAACCGCCGGTGGGACGGGTCATCTGTGTGCCTTCCGGAAAATACTGCTGCACCGCCAGTTGGAAGGCGCTGAGGTTCTTGCGGTATTCCTGGCGGATGTAGCGCAGGTGCCTGTCATAGCCGCCATTCTCCAGGTACGCCGCCACGCCCATTTGGGTGACGCTGCACGCCGAGTGGGTGCTGAACATCTGCAGACGCTGGATCTCCTGCTGGTACTTGCCGGCAATCATCCAACCGATACGCACGCCGGGCGATAAGGTTTTGGAGAAGCTGGAGCAATAGATCACCCGGTCCAGGCGGTCATAGGCTTTGAGGGCCTTGGTGCGGCCCAGCTCGAACATCAGCTCGCCGTAGATATCGTCCTCGACGATCTGGATATCGAAATCCGAAGCCAACCGCAGCAGGTGTTTCTGCCGCTCCTCAGGCATGGTGCCACCCAAGGGATTACTCAGCCGCGTGGTCAGCACCAGCGCCTTGATCGACCATTGGTTGGCGGCCAGTTGCAGGGCTTCCAGGCTCATGCCGGTGGCCGGGTCGCTGGGGATCTCAATGACCTTCAGGCCCAGCAGATCCGCCAGTTGCAGCAGGCCGTAATAAGTGGGGGATTCCGCCGCGATCAGGTCACCGGGGCGGGTCAGCACACGCAGTGACATCTGCAACGCATCGACGCACCCGTGGGTGATCACCACTTCGGAAGGATCTACCACCACGCCGGCGTCGCGCATGCGGATCGCCACCTGGCGGCGCAGCGGCTCGAAGCCGGGGCTGAACATATAGCTGAATGCCCGCGGGCTCTGGAAACGCGTGACCTTGGCCAATTGCTGATGCAGGGCGCGCACCGGCAGGTAGTCGACGCTCGGCACCGCAGCGCCCAACGGGAACACACCTTCGCGGCGCGACTCACCCAAAACCTGCTGGATAATGCTGCTGCGCGTGACCAGCCCCGGGCGCTCCACCCGTGCGATATCCGGCGTGGGCGCGGTGAGCGCGGGGGTTTGATGCACGTAGTAACCGGACTGCGGTCGCGCTCTGATCAGCCCCTGGTCCTCCAGGTTGGCATAGGCTTGCAATACCGTGGCGTGGCTCACATTGAGCTGGGAACTCATCTTACGTACCGAAGGCACGCGTTCGCCCGGTTGATAAACACCACGCCGGATATCCTCAGCCAGTTGCTGAGCGATACGTTGGTACAGCAAGAGATTGGTCATGTCGCAGCACTCGATTTCACGGGCATTTTATTTTTGTGTGAAACATACCGGCACAGTTTAGAAGTGTACGGGGACAGTTGCCACAATAGTCGAGCACGACGGGCAGTGATAGCAAAAACTGTAAGGGTGGCGCTGAGGATATTCAGGCTTGTGCAAAAAAAATGTGGGTAGGGGTTTGCCCCCTCCCACATTTTTAGTCAGCGTAAGGCTTCAGCGGGCGGCGCCCAGTTGGCCCTTGGCATCGGAAAACACGATTTCTACGCGACGGTTCTGCGCGCGGCCGCGCTCGGAAGCGTTAGCTTCCACCGGGTACTGGTCGCCATAGCCTTCGACCTGAATGCGCTTTTCGTCTATGCCCAGGTCTACCAGCACATCGGCTACCGATTGCGCGCGGTCACGGGACAGTTTGAGGTTTTCCTGCTCGCCACCGGTACTGTCGGTGTAACCCTCGATGCGCACCACGCGCTTGGGGTTCAGCTGCAGGAATTGCACAATCTTGAGCACGGTGCGGTTGGCCGAGTTTTTCAGTTCCGCCTCGCCGGTGTCGAACAGCACATCGCCCAGGGTCATCACCAGGCCCCGATCGGTCTGGGTGGTAGCCAGGCTGGCGATCTGCTCTTCGAGCCATTTGCCCTGTTGCTGCACGCTGCTCAGTTTGCTTTCGCGTAGGGCTAGTTGCAGGCGCTGACGTTCCAGTTCGAGCTTGGCGCCGCGTTCTTCATTGAGTGCCTGTTCGGTGTGTTCGCGGGCGATGGCGCTGTAGCGCTGGCTCAAGTAGGCGTAGTGCACGACGTCGGCGCCGCTGCCCCAGTAGCTGGACAAGCGATCGGCGCGGGCCAGGGATTCACCTGCCCGAATCACGTCCTTGGGCGCGATGCGCAACACATTGGCGTCTTCCTTGACCTTCTGAAAGTCGCTCCCCGCCTGTTGCAAGGCCTGCTCGCCACTCGGGTGGCTGGCACATCCGCCCAGCAACGCGCTGCCCAGCAGCACTGCGCAGCTCACACCTCGGATCATCGGGCTCATTGGGCGTCTCCCAATTGCAATTGCTTGCGCAGGCGCGTGATACGGGTGTTGAGCACGTTCAGTTGTTCCTGGCTCTTGCGAGTCAGCACTTTGGCTTCGGCCAGACGCGCGTCCAGCTCGGCCTGTTCGGCTTGCATGCGCGCGTCCTTGAAGGATTGCTCGGCCATATCGGCCTTGGCCTGGGTGAATTTGTCCTCGGCCAGCTTCAACTCGGGGGATTCATCGGCATTGGCGCCGACGGCACTGGCCTGTTCCAGGGCTTGCTGGGTGAGGCGTATTTGTTCATTCGGCGCAGGATCGGCTGCACATCCCGCCAGAGCGACAACGGCGAGGGCCGCGAAAAGAGGTCGAAGAGTCACTGAAAATCCCTACTTTGTTGGGGTGCCGACAGATTGTTGCAGTTGCGCCTTCCAGCGCTCGATATTGCGCTGCAGAGCGGCTTGTACCCCATCGGACCCGGCCAATTCTGTCATCTTTTTGGCCAGCTGTCCGCGCAGCCATGGATCATTGCAGGCCGAGTTGTGGGAAATCGCCAGGTACAGGCCAGGTTGATCGACGGGCACATCACGGGCGACCAGGTCGCTGCTCATGCCCAGCGACTGCGCCATGGCGGTGCCGGAATAGCGACCGGCCAGCACATATTCCACTTCCCCCAGCAACAACTTTTGAAATGCAGGCGTCAACGTGGGAAAGCGTTGCAGGCTCAGTTGCTGATTGGCGAAGGTTTCAAATTCACGGCTTAGGCGCGCACGCTCGGAAATGGCGCCTTTATGACCGTGGAGGTCGGCGGCCGTGGCATAGGCCAGCGCCGAATCCTTGCGCGTCCAGACCAGATAATCGGCCTGCATCAGGGCGGGATGGATATAGTCGAAGTGGTCCAGCTCCGCCAAGTTTAGCGGTGCATCGGCCAGCATATCCATGCGTCCGCTGCGTGCTTCATCCGAAGCCAGGGTGCGCTTGCCGCCGTAGAGCAGGTCGATTTTCAGCCCCAGATCACTGGCGACTTGCTGCAACACATCGGCAGTGGCACCGATCAGGTGCGTGGGGTCCTGCGGGTCGCGCCATAAGAGCGGCGGTGCGTCCGGGCTGCCGGTAATCACCAGACGATCACATTTACCGGCAGCCAGCGACAGGGTCGGCAGTAACAGCGTGATACCCAGCAGTGCGGTCCAAGGGCGCAGGTCCATGGCACGGTTCTCCAATTTTCAAAAAAGCCGGGCATAAAAAAGCCCGGTCATACGACCGGGCCCTTTATAAGTGAAGCGACTGGATTAGACCAGCTTCTCCAACTCAGGTACGGCTTCGAACAAGTCCGCTACCAGACCGTAATCGGCTACCTGGAAGATCGGTGCTTCTTCGTCCTTGTTGATCGCGACGATCACTTTGGAGTCTTTCATGCCGGCCAAATGCTGGATCGCGCCGGAGATACCGACGGCGATGTACAGCTGTGGCGCAACGATCTTGCCGGTCTGGCCGACCTGCATGTCGTTGGGTACGAAACCTGCGTCGACGGCCGCGCGGGAAGCGCCAACCGCGGCGCCCAGCTTGTCGGCCAGGGCGTACAGGTGCTTGAAGTTGTCACCGTTCTGCATGCCACGCCCGCCGGAAACGACGATCTTGGCAGCGGTCAGTTCAGGACGGTCGGACTTGGCCAGTTCTTCGTTGACGAAGCTGGACGTGCCGGCGTCGTGGGCAGCCGCAACCGCTTCAACAGCGGCCGAACCACCTTCGGCGGCGACCGGGTCGAAACCGGTGGCACGCACGGTGATCACTTTGATCGCAGCGCTCGATTGCACGGTGGCAATGGCGTTACCGGCATAGATTGGGCGTTTGAACGTGTCGGCGCTTTCGACCGAGATGATCTCGGAAATCTGGTCAACGTCCAGCTGCGCGGCAACCCGTGGCAGGATGTTTTTGCCGTTGGAGGTGGCGGCGGCCAGGATGTGGCTATAGCCCTTGCCCAACTCGGCGACCAGCGGCGCAACGTTTTCCGGCAACTGATGCGCGTAGGCGGCGTTGTCAGCGTTCAGAACCTTGCTCACACCGGCGATTTTTGCAGCGGCTTCAGCCACGGCGCCCGCGCCTTGGCCGGCGACCAGTACGTGAATGTCGCCACCGATCTTAGCGGCGGCAGCCACGGTGTTCAGGGTGGCCGGAGCCAGCACCTTGTTGTCGTGTTCGGCGATTACCAAGATAGTCATGTTCAGATTACCTTCGCTTCGTTTTTCAGTTTCTCGACCAGTTCGGCCACCGACTTGACCTTGATGCCCGCGCTGCGTGCAGCCGGCGCTTCGACTTTGACGGTCTTGTTGGTGGAGGCGGTGGAAACGCCCAAGGCATCCGGAGTCAGCGACTCAAGCGGCTTTTTCTTGGCTTTCATAATGTTTGGCAGGGACGCGTAGCGCGGCTCGTTCAAACGCAGGTCGGTGGTGACGATGGCCGGCAGTTTCAGGGAAACCGTTTGGGCGCCGCCGTCGATTTCGCGGGTCACAGCAACGCTGTCGCCGCTTACTTCGACCTTGGAAGCGAAGGTGCCCTGGCCGTAACCGGTCAGTGCAGCCAGCATCTGGCCGGTCTGGTTGTTGTCGCTGTCGATAGCTTGTTTGCCCAGGATCACCAGCTGAGGCTGTTCCTTATCGACAACGGCTTTGAGCAACTTGGCCACGGCCAGGGAGGTCAGGTCCTCGGCAGACTCGACCAGGATGGCGCGGTCCGCGCCCAGGGCCAGGGCAGTGCGCAACTGCTCTTGAGCAGTGGTTGGGCCGATGGACACCACGACGATTTCAGTCGCAACGCCTTTCTCTTTCAGACGCACTGCTTCTTCAACAGCGATCTCGCAGAAAGGGTTCATCGACATTTTGACGTTAGCAAGATCGACGCCGGAATTGTCCGCCTTGACGCGAACTTTCACGTTGTAATCGACAACGCGTTTGACAGCTACAAGAACCTTCATGGATTCCTCGTTACTCTCCGGTGAAAAGAAAGTCGCCTAGGCGAACCTGGCGGTTGATGCTCATCGGCACACAAGGGCACCTCTAAAAACCTCGGCAGCGGCAAACCGACGCAAGTAACGACCGTTCGTCAGGGGTGACTGGGAGGTCATTCTTAATCGCGGCGTGTAAACTGCGCGCCATTCTTTGCACGCGTACCTGCCGTTTCTACCGTTGCGTTGCTTTTGGACGTGCTCTTGAAACCCGCTGTCTGCCTACGGTAAGCGCAAAACCGACCGTATCTTGACCGGAACGCCTATTCTGGTCAATACGGCAAAATGGTCAGTCATAAGCCGCGTTGCTTTGATTTACCTAGCCTGCGGGCAATTCAAACAAACGTTTGTATTGGACGCTGACAGTGGTCTATATATAATGCGCCACCTAGAGAGAACGGTGGGTCTTACCGTTGCTGTAAGACGATGCCGAACCTCCATCCATTAGAAAAAAAGCCTGTTGAGCCTTGAGTAGGAGATAGCCTGTGGAACGCGAATACATGGAATTCGACGTGGTCATCGTCGGCGCTGGCCCGGCTGGCCTGTCCGCCGCCTGCCGACTGAAGCAGAAGGCCGCCGAAGCCGGTAAGGAAATCAGCGTCTGCGTGGTCGAGAAAGGCTCTGAAGTCGGCGCCCATATCCTCTCCGGTGCCGTGTTCGAACCACGCGCCCTGAACGAACTGTTCCCGGACTGGAAAGAACTCGGCGCCCCACTCAACACCCCCGTGGTGCGCGACGACATCTATGTACTGCGCAGCAGCGATACCTCGACCAAGGTGCCTGACTTCTTTGTGCCCAAGACCATGCACAACGAAGGCAACTACATTATTTCCCTGGGCAACCTGTGCCGCTGGCTGGCCCAGCAGGCCGAGAACCTCGGCGTGGAAGTCTACCCAGGCTTCGCCGCCCAAGAAGCACTGTTCGACGAAAATGGCGTGGTGCGCGGGATCATCACCGGCGACCTCGGCGTCGACCGCGAAGGCAAGCCGAAAGAAGGCGTCTATACCCCCGGCATGGAACTGCGCGGCAAGTACACGCTGTTCGCCGAGGGCTGCCGTGGCCATATCGGCAAGCAACTGATCCAGCGTTTCAAGCTGGACAGCGATGCCGACGCCCAGCACTACGGTATCGGCCTCAAGGAAATCTGGGAAATCGACCCGGCCAAGCATCAGCCAGGCCTTGTGGTGCACACCGCCGGTTGGCCGCTGGATATCATGAGCAACGAGAACACCGGTGGCTCGTTCCTTTATCACTTGGAAAACAACCAGGTAGTCGTCGGCCTGATCGTTGACCTGTCCTACAGCAATACCTTCCTGTCGCCGTTCGATGAGTTCCAGCGCCTCAAGCACCACCCGGTGCTGGCCCAGTACCTGGAAGGCGGCAAGCGCATCAGCTACGGTGCTCGTGCACTGGCCAAGGGCGGCATTAATTCGCTGCCGAAAATGGTCTTCAAGGGTGGCGCGCTGATCGGCTGCGACCTGGGCACCATGAACGTGGCCAAGATCAAAGGCAGCCACACCGCCATGAAGTCCGGCATGCTTGCCGCTGACGCAGTGGCCGAGCGTCTGTTCGCCGAGTCCGAAGGCGGTGACGAGTTGACCAACTACGTCGACAGTTTCAAAGCCAGCTGGCTGTACGAAGAATTGTTCGCCAGCCGCAACTTCGGCCCGGCGATGCACAAGTTCGGCCCGATCATCGGTGCCGGCTTCAACTGGTTCGACCAGAACATCCTGGGCGGCAAAATGCCGTTCACCCTGCACGACACCAAGCCGGACTACGCCTGTCTTAAACTGGCCAAGGACTGCCAGAAGATCGACTACCCCAAGCCCGACGGCAAACTGAGCTTCGATAAACTCAGCTCGGTGTTCATCTCCGGTACCAACCACGAAGAAGAACAGCCGTGCCACTTGAAGCTCAAAGACCCAAGCATCCCGATCGGCACCAACCTGCCGCTCTACGATGAACCGGCGCAACGCTACTGCCCGGCCGGCGTGTATGAAGTGATTACCCAGGAAGACGGCGAGAAGCGCTTCCAGATCAACGCCCAGAACTGCGTGCACTGCAAGACCTGTGACATCAAGGACCCTTCGCAGAACATCACCTGGGTCACGCCGGAAGGCGCGGGCGGGCCGACTTACCCGAATATGTAAGAACAAGCCTGCTTGCAGAAAACCAATGAACAACGCGGGGCATCTAATGCCCCGCGTTTTCGTTTACGCTCACATTCCACGCTACGCTTTTTTAATCGATCACAGAGCTGACAGTGCCAGTCAGTATTTCTAATCGTTATAGATAACTGTCATTCTTCCCAGTTGGTGCATCTGCATAAAAGCAAGAACATGGCCTATCCCCTCTTGAAAGGAATGCATGGCCATGCACAGGACTACATCCTTCAGTCTTTTCGCCCTTCTCATCATCACTGGCGATGCTCATGCCCAGTCGGTCATCTGCCCCAAGCCGGAGAGGATCGAGCACACCTCGTCCGCAGATGGGTTGCACAACTACACGGCCACGGCGCCGAATGGAGCCACCTGGCAAGGCAGCAACAAACCAAGCAGCCAGGACAGCCAGGAGCGTTACACCTTCAGCGGTGCACACATTGAGAACGATAAAATCTTCTGCCGTTATGATGCCGCCAGCGGCGACAGCGCTCCGCCTCTAGAACTTCACCTGAATATTTCCGAGACCGTAACCCCTGCTAATGCCAACTATTGGCATGATGGCCAATGCACAAGCCATAAGCCGACCCATTGCGCCTTCAACGCCCCCTGACGCGTCATTGATTGCCCCAAGCCTCTATGCCGCCCGCTCTTCACCCGGATTGCGCAAAAAGTAGCGCTTATATTCCCGGCTGAACTGCGACGTACTCTGATATCCCACGCTGTGCGCCGCCTGCGCCACGCCCATGCCGTCCACCAGCAGCAACTGCTGCGCCTTCAACAACCGCAAACGCTTGAGGTACTGCACGGGCGACAACAAGGTGCAGCGCTTGAAGTGCTCGTGAAAGGTCGACGCGCTCATGTGCGCGAAACCGGCCAACGTCTCGATATTCAGCGGCTCGGCGTAATGGGCATGCAGATGATTTAGCGAGGTGGCGATGCGCGAGAACTGCCCCTGCTGCTCCACCAATGCGCGTAGCACATCGGCCTGAGGCCCGCGCAAGGCGGTAAACAGCAATTCGCGCACCCGCGACGGGCCGATGATCCGGCTTTCCAGCGGATCGTGCAGGCACTGCAACAGTCGCTCGACGCAACCTCGCATCGCGTCGTCGAGCACCACCGAACTCATCGACGCCAATGTCTGCGCAGCGGGCGGTGGTCCGGCCTGAATACCCATGGCCATGACCAGCTCGCCGAGCACCACGCGGTCGATCCCCACCGTCACCCCCAGCAACGGCGCGCCGGGCGCCATGGCAAAGGTCTCGCACTCGAACGGCACCGGCATCGCCTGGATCAAGTAATGCCCGGCGCCGTACTCCAGCGTACGCGGGCCCAGGTACGCGACTTTGCTGCCCTGGGCCACGAACATCAGGCTCGGCTCATAGATCTGCGGGCCGCGTGCCACATCACAACTTGCACGCAAAACCTGTACGCCAGGCAAGTGGGTCGGGGAGAAACCGTCACGGGTCGTGAGGCCCTCGATCAAGGAAACCAACGTGGCGTTGGCGTCGAGATGGCGGGTCAATAACATAAAGGCAGTTCTCGGGAGTTTTCAGATCTGAGCATCAGCAAGCTTCAACCTCAAGCTGCAAGAGAGCGCGCAGTTTATAGCTTGCGGCTTGTAGCTTGCTGCTTTTAGCTGCTCCCCCGGAGCTTTAGGCATGAGACTCGGAGCAATCGCCATGGCCGCCAAGCAAGTCGATGGGGACAATGGCCCGCCTCACTTGTCATTGTTTTTGCGAGGTTCTCTGCATGTACACCGCCATCGGTTACGCCGCCCAGTCGGCCACCACTCCCCTCGCCCCCATGAGTTTCCAACGTCGCAGCCCACGGGCCGACGACGTGGCCATCGAGATTCTGTACTGCGGCGTGTGCCACTCTGACATTCACCAGGCGCGCAACGAGTGGGGCATCGCCGTCTACCCGCTGATGCCCGGCCACGAGATCGTCGGCAAAGTCACCGCCGTGGGCGCCAGCGTCACCGCGCACAAAGTCGGCGACCTGGTGGGCGTGGGCTGCATGGTCGATTCGTGCCGCCAGTGCCAGGCTTGCCAGTCGGACCTCGAGCAATACTGCCTTGAAGGCCCGACCATGACCTACGCCACCCCCGACCGTGTGGACGGTAGCAACACCATGGGCGGCTACTCCGACAGCATCGTGGTCAGCGAACATTTTGTGGTGAAGATCCCGGCCAAGCTCGACCTGGCCAGCGCTGCGCCGATCCTGTGCGCGGGCATCACCACCTACTCACCGCTCAAACACTACGGGGTCAAGGCTGGCGACAAAGTCGGGATTCTCGGCATGGGTGGCCTGGGCCACATGGGCATCAAGTTCGCCAAGGCCATGGGCGCGGAAGTGACGCTGTTTACCCGTTCCGCGAGCAAGGCCGAAGAAGGCCGTCGCCAGGGCGCCGATCATGTGATCGTGTCCACCGACGCCGAGCAAATGAAAGCCGCCGCCGGGCACTTCGACTTCCTGCTGGACACCATCCCGGTGCAGCACGACCTGAACCCCTACCTCGACACCCTGCGTTTTGACGGCGTGCATATTCTGGTGGGCCTGATCGAGCCGGTGGACCCGCCCGTCAATGCCGCGAAACTGGTGCTTGGGCGCAAAGTGCTGGCCGGCTCATTGATCGGCGGTATTGCCGAAACCCAGGAAGTCCTGGATTTCTGTGCCGAGCATGGCATCACCTGCGATATCGAAATGCTCGACATCCGCCAGATCAACGAGGCTTACACCCGCATGATCGCCGGCGATGTGAAGTACCGCTTTGTCATCGACATGGCGACCCTCAAGGTCTGATCAGGCCTTCGCACCCAACTCCGCCGACAGCCGTGCTGCGACCTGTTTGATTACAGGGATCAGCTCGGCCATTTTTTCCAGCGGCATGTAGGGCACGGTACTGGCGATGCTGATGCCGGCGACGATCCGCCGGCTGGCATCGCGCACCGGTGCGGCCACGCAACGGATCGACGGTTCGTTGTCTTCCAGATCGAACGCATAACCACCCGCCACGTACTCGTGCATGCGTTGCTCGAACTGCGCCCAGGATTGCTCAGGATGGTGGGGCCACTGCAGATTCTTCCCGCCTGCTGGCAGGCTGGCGTCGTACAAGCGTTGCCATTCCTGTACCGAATCATCCAGCAACATCGCCTTGCCCACCCCGGTACGCGCCAACGGCATGCGATGGCCGACCCGCGAGCGCATTTCCGGCCCGTAGCGGCCTGGGTTCTTGTGCAGGTAAAGCACGTCGTCGTGTTCACGGATGGCCAGGTGGATGGTGTCGCCGGTCAGCGCCGATAGTTCGTCCAGGTACGGCACCGCCAGGGTAACCAGCGGCAACTCTTCGCGCGCCTGGAACCCCAGCTCGATCAACTTCGGCCCCAACAGGTAACCAACTTGCGGCACCACACGCAGGTAACGCTCGTCCACCAGGCAACTGGCCAGGCGGTGGGTGGTGCTGCGAGTGGTGCCGATGCGCTTGGCGATCTCTTTCAGATCCCGCGCACCCGCCGCCACCGCCTGCACCACCCCCAGGCCACGCAACAGGGTCTGGGTGCCGGTGGGGGCGGCGTCTTTGACGGGGGTGTGGGCGTTTTCCTGCATATCGGGCCTATTGGGAAGTACGAAAACGGGCGCCATTATGGCAAATACCCGAGGGCAACACAGTGCGGATATCTATGTAGGGGGCTTTGCCCAATGGCTGTGGGTCAGTTTGAACATCCGGGTCTGACACACCGCTATCGGGGGCAAGCCCCCTCCCACATTGAGTCCTTACAGGGCATGGAGTCAGCGTTGTTTCATGGGCTCGATCACCGCTGTCAGCAACAACATCGAACAGCCTTACTGTGGGAGGGGGCTTGCCCCCGATTGCGGAGTGTCAGTTTGCATTTTTGTTTCTGATCTACCGCTATCGGGGGCAAGCCCCCTCCCACATTGAGTCCTTAC
>NZ_VFEU01000050.1 GCF_007858255.1 Pseudomonas rhodesiae
TCACTGGAAGCCAACAATGGCCTGGCGAATAAGACGGTGCTGCGCACCTGGTTGGCGGCGTTGCCGAATAATCAGGAGATCACGGTTAGTTGTGCGGTGACGTTTGATGGAAGTACAGATAGATCAACGGCCGTGGACTTGCCGTCGACGACCTATCGCGTCTTGACAGCCATTGGGGAGTTGCGATTGCCCAACTTGGTCCAAGCCAGTGGTATCGGTGCCTCCCAGACGCTGGCGCCCTTAAGTGCCTTGAATGGCGGAACGGTGGAAGTGAGCTACGACGGCATGCTGACCACCGACATCATCAAAGTCACCATGGTGGGTAATGGCGCTGCCGGTTCTCCCAACATCCCGGAGAAAAATGGCAGTGTATCGGGCACCGTTCCATTCCCCATCCCAGCGCATGCTATTGGGGTCAATATCGGTCGTACCAACCAGACTTTCACCCTCCAGTACAAGGTCACCCGGAACGGCTCGCCCAAAGATTCTGGCGTAGTAACGGTGACAGTGACGCCGATCCCCGTGGGGAACATGCCACGGCCGTTGATCAACAACACCCCTGCCGGAGCGACGCTGGACCTGAACACCTTTGTCGGTAATGCAATGGCTACGCTGGCGAAATGGCCGTTCAGTGCCGCTGGTCAAAGGGTGTGGTTGATTTGCAGCAGTGCGAATGTGGGAGACCTGTATGTGCTCAATGGTGAGCCCATCAGTCAGTCAGAAGCGACAAACGGGCTGGCGAATAAACCGGTGTTACGCACTTGGTTGGAATCTGTGCCCAACGGCCAGCAGATAGAGCTCAAGGCTCAGGTGACGCTCGACGGTAGTCAGACTCCGGGCAGAGAGACTCCTTTTCAGAGCACGACTTACAAAGTCTCGCAGGCTTTCCAGATCGATCGTAGCGATATGGATTTGAAAGGGTTTGCGATTATTGCATTCAACTGGCCGAGGAATGGGCAGGATTACCCTGGAAATGCAGCAACTCGCGTACCCACGGGAGGTCAACCGCCCTATACCTATGTATCACGCAACTCAGCCATCGCCCAGGTGACCTCGACGGGTAAAGTGACAGGCTATAGCAATGGCGTCACGACCATCGATGTACGAGACAATGCAGGGCACTGGTTGTCTTACAATGTGTACGTTTCGAACGTGTGGGCAGTGCGCGAATACCCCCATGCGATAAGCAGCGCTGACGCCTATAACTGGCGCCGATCATTACCCGGCGCCATTGGTCTGGATTGGCCCAACGGTCTTGAACATATGCAAAAAGTCTACGGTCCATCCTCGCAGTTCCCAGTGCCTTATGATGCCTTTTACTGGGTGTGTATCGACAACGGTGTGTATTGCTTCACATTAGTCGATGCTGCTTGGGACACGCGACTGCCAACACAGATCAGGTGTTTAGGCGTCAACTATCGAGCACCGGCCTGGTGCTTACAGCCGACTTGATTATCCATTCACCGCCGATTAACACGTAACGGAGTTTGAAAGATAAACCCGTTACGTGTTTTTACTTAGTTTCAAATCCCCCAACACTTCCCACTCTTCGCCAACCGCCCCCGCATCGCATCCACATTCGCCGCTAGTTGCAGCGTTAACAACCGATACCCATCCAGCGCGCTGTACACCGGCGCATCCAGCGTGGGCTCGCGGCCCGTGCCGGTACTTGGGCGCTCCAGTCGTTCGGTCATGCCGGATTTCAACGCCCGCGCCATCCCCACCAATTGCACACGGATCTGCCGATGCTCGGCCTTCAAGACGGCCTGCATACGGGCCATCGCTTGTTCGTCGCGTGGGTCGGGACGGGTGTTGCCGAGAATCTCCAGGGTGCTGATGCACAGCCGTAGATGACGCTGGATGGCGTCCAGCTCGGTCATGGAAATGCGCACTTCCTTGGATACCGACGGCATCAGCGAGCGCAGTTGCACCATTGCCGCATTCAAACGGTTGAGCAGTTTGACGTGTTCATCATCGGTGACCGACTTTCCACTGATGATCCGGCTGTAGATCTGTGCGCAGTCACGCAGGGCGCTGGCCAGGTTATAGCGCCACGAATACACGGCATACAGCGGCAGGGCGAAGGAGAACGCCAGGGCCAGGACGATACCGATGAGAATATCCACGGTACGCCATAAACCATCCGACAACGGGTTGTCACCGTGGCCGGCGACGATAAACACGGTGATCGCCGACAGCAGCGCGATATAACCGCCCTTGCCGATGGCGTGATAGGAGAAGAACCCGCACACCACCGACATCAGCAGGTAGGTCAGCAGCGGTAGGCCGAAGTAGGCCTGTTGCACCACCAGCAGCAGACCGACACTGGCACCGATCAAGGTGCCGTAGGCGCGTTCCACGGCTTTTTTGCCGATATTGCCGTGGTGCTGCAGCCCGCCGATCACGATCAACATGGTTACCGACGCCCATTCGCCGTGGGGCAGGTTGATGCCGGTGGTCAGCAGGATCGTGGCCAGCAAGCCAATGGACACGCGCACGGCGTGGATCAGCTTGGCATGCCGGTAGCGGCGGTAGGGGTCGAGCAAGGGGCGCAACAGGCGCCGGGCAAACATCGGCAGATTCATTGATAACAAAGGACCCTCAATTCTCCAGCTATAAACAATCCAAATGTGGGAGGGGGTCTTGCCCCCGATGGCTGTGGATCGGTAAAGAATCGGTTAGCTGACACACCACTATCGAAGCCAAGCCCTCTCCCACATTGTTTGACCGAGGTGAACTTAGAAGATGTAGTCAGTGGTCAGGAAACTTGAATCACGGTTGCGCAGGATCTCGCTGACCAGTGCCTTGTTGCTCTCTTGGAACTTGGTCGCCACCAGGGTGCGGATCGAAAACACGCGCAACGCGTCATGTACCGACAGCGTGCCTTCAGCCGAGTTCTTGCGGCCGTTGAAGGGGAAGGTGTCCGGCCCGCGCTGGCATTGGGCGTTGATATTGATGCGCCCGACCTGGTTGGCAAAGGTATCCACCAGGCGCCCGATGGCTTCGGGGTTGGTGCCGAACAGGCTGAGCTGTTGGCCGAAGTCCGAATCCAGAACGTAATCGATCACGGTATCCAGGTCGCGGTAGGGCACGATCGGCACCACCGGGCCGAATTGTTCTTCGTGGTAGACGCGCATTTGCGGATTCACTGGGTACAGCACCGCCGGGTAGAAGAACGAACCGCGACTGACCCCGCCATTTGCATTCACCACCTGGGCTCCGTGCTGCGTCGCGTCGGCCACCAGGCCGTTGAGGTAATCGACCTTGCCCACTTCCGGCAACGGCGTCAGCGAAACACCGTCTTCCCACGGCATACCGGGCTTGAGCGTCGCCAGGCGTGCGTTGAATTTTTCGATAAACGCCTCGACCACCTCTTCATGCACGAAGAGGATTTTCAACGCGGTGCAGCGTTGGCCGTTGAACGATAGCGAGCCGGTCACTGCTTCGCTGACGGCATTGTCCAGGTCCACCTCGGGCAGCACGATGCCGGGGTTTTTCGCGTCCAGGCCCAGAGCGGCCCGCAAGCGGTGCGGCTTGGGGTGCAGTTTCTTCAGGTCGCTGGCGGCTTTGTTGGTGCCGATGAACGCAAAGATATCGATCTTGCCGCTGGCCATCAGCGCGCTAACGGTCTCGCGGCCGCTGCCATAGATCACGTTGATCACCCCGGCCGGGAAGCTGTCGCGGAACGCTTCCAACAGTGGGCGGATCAGCAGCACGCCGAGCTTGGCCGGCTTGAACACCACGGTGTTACCCATGATCAGTGCCGGGATCAGGGTGGTGAAGGTTTCGTTGAGCGGGTAGTTGTAGGGGCCCATGCACAGCGCCACGCCCAGCGGCACGCGGCGGATCTGCCCGAGGGTGTCCTGTTCCAGCTCGAAGCGGCTGGAGCGGCGATCCAGCTCTTTGAGGGCGTTGATGGTGTCGGTGATGTAGTCGCAGGTGCGGTCGAATTCTTTCTGGGAATCCTTGAGGTTCTTGCCGATCTCCCACATCAGCAGCTTGACCACCCCATCGCGCTGCTCGCGCATGCGCCGCAAAAACGCTTCGATGTGGCGGATGCGGTCAACTACGCGCATCGTCGGCCATTCGCCCTGGCCACGATCGTAGGCACGCACGGCGGCGTCGAGGGCGGTGAGGGCGGTGTCGGCGTCCAGCAGCGGCGTGCTGCCGATCACCACCCGTTGGTCACCCAGTTGCACCGGGCTGTGCACTTGGGCCAGCGGGCCATTCCACACCCGCAACTGGCCGTTCACCAGGTAGTCACGCTGTTCGATGGGCGCTGCCAGGCGGTATTGCTCTGGGATCTCGGCGGTGGAAGTAGGAAACAGCTGAGCGAGCAAGGGCTGAGTGGTCATGGCGCTATCCCTGTAATAGTTACAAAACTTGACTGGTACTTGACTAGAGAGTCACCCAACCAAGGGCTCTATGGCAAGGCTTGCGCGCTTTGCAGTACGCAGAGCGACTGGCGCCGGGTAAACTGCGCGCCTTTCTTGAAGGAGTTCATATGAGTCAGTACCAGCCGGGCATTCTTGCTGCACCGGTGCCGTTGCAGGCACGCCATCTGTTTTTCGCCGTGGATTCCCTGGCCGCCGTTCCCGTTGCGTTGGACGCATTGGTGCGGATGGCGGATGCGGCGGCGGTGGTCGGGTTGGGTGAGCCGCTGGTCACTGCACTGGGCGCAACCATTGACGGCTTGCGGCCGTTTCCGGCGATCAGCGCGCCGGGGGCGCACAACCCGTCGACCCAACAGGCGCTGTGGGTGTGGCTGCACGGTGCGGATCGCGGCGAACTGCTGCTGCGCAGTCGCGCGTTCGAGAAGGCCCTGGCCCCGGGCTTTCGTCTGGTGCAGTCGATTGAAGGCTTCCGCTACAAGACCGGCTTCGACCTCACCGACTACGAAGACGGCACCGAAAACCCTCACGACGATGCTGCCGTGGACGCCGCCTTGACTGACGGCGGTGCCAGCTTCGCCGCCCTTCAGCAATGGCAGCACGACCTCGATGGTTTCGCCGCGTTGCCAGCCCAGGAACGCGACCACATCATCGGCCGCCGCCACGGCGATAACGAAGAACTGGAAGACGCCCCAGAGTCGGCCCATACCAAACGTACCGCCCAGGAGAGCTTCACCCCCGAGGCCTTCGTGGTGCGCCGCTCCATGCCGTGGGCCGAAAACGGTCAGGCCGGCCTGATGTTCCTCGCCTTCGGCCATTCCTTCGATGCTTTCGAGGCGCAGCTGCGCCGCATGAGCGGCCTGGAAGACGGGATTGTCGACGGCCTGTACCGCATCAGTACGCCGTTGACCGGCGGCTATTACTGGTGCCCGCCGGTCCTGGATGGGCACCTGGATCTTAGTGCGCTGGCCAGTTGATAGTGGCGCGCGTGACTAGCCGATCAGCTCAACCTTGCCGCTGTCGAGGCGGTACACACCGCCGACAATCTGCAAGGTGCCGGTGGTCAGGGCGTCGGCCAACAGGCTGGATTCAGTCTTGAGCCGTGCGACGGTATCAATGACGTTCTGTGCGATGGCGTTATCCAACACGTTGCCCGGCGCTTTCAGCACCTTGGTCACGGACGGTTTGATCGCGTCGGCCAGGCCCTGAATCTTGCCGGGGAATCGAGCGTTGTCTTTGACCGCCTTGACCCCGGCCGCCACAGCCCCGCAACTGTCGTGCCCCAGCACCATGATCAGTGGCGTGCCCAGCACCGCCACGGCGTATTCGAGGCTGGCCAGTCCGTCATCGGTGACGAAGTTGCCGGCCACGCGCACGGCGAACAGGTCGCCTCGACCGGTATCGAAGGCATATTCGGGCGCGATCCGCGAGTCGGCGCAACTGAGTACCGCGACGAAGGGGTTTTGCCCGCCGACCAAGGCCTCACGTTCGTGCATGAAATCATGGCGTCGTTTGACGCCGGCGGCATAGCGCTGATTGCCCTCCATCAAACGTTCCAGCGCCTGTTGTGGGTCGAGCTTGTTGGCCGCTTTCGGCACCGGGGCGGCCTGAACCATGCCGCTGGGTAAAGCGCCGGCCAGCATCAACGCGCTGGCGCCGAGTGTGGTCAGACGCAGAAAGTCACGGCGGCCGTTGTTCGATGGCGTATCAGTGGGGCGATGGGCGTTGCACATGGATGGGCTCTCGATAGGGGGTTAGCGAAAGCGCCAAGGGTGCAAAGAATGCTGAGCGAAGAATGTAGGAGGTTTCTGCATGTGCAGCGGACGCTGAACCCGAATAGGTCGAAAGCTCGTCGATCGTCCGCTGAAAAGAACAACGCCAGCCCTAACCTGAGAGCCTTCGCCGCCTGCGTGAATCGTTTGTGACTCAGACGCTTTTGAGGTGGTCGAGCCAGGCAGGGTCCAGGCGGGTCTGGTCGGTGTCCAGCCCCAGCGCCTGCATCTTGCTGACGTGGGCCTGCATCTCACCGACCAACTGCGCCTGGGCGCTGGAGTTGGCGTCCAATTCGTGCATCTGAGTCAGCCCCAAGTGATAGAAGCGCAGCAGCTTCATGGCTGTCGGGTCATTGGCCTGCACTCCCTCGGTGACCTTGTGCATCACGTTGGTCACGTTCATCAGGCTGCGCTTGAGCTGCCAGCCATACACCGCCGGTGCCAGCCACGCCTGGCCCCAAAAGGGGCCGCGCACCAGCGCCAGGGTGATCAGCACACCGGCGAATACGCCGCCGACGTTGAAGCGGAAATTATCCCCGCCGGGCTCGCCGAACAGCGTCACCGCCAGGCTCGACAGCACCATGGCCAGGGCCAAGAACAGCACCGCCACGATCAGCGTGCTGCGGCGGGTCTGTTGGCGGTAGAGCGCGGGGTCACAGGGTTTGAGCTCGAACATCCGGGTCAGGTCTCTAGAGGATGGCGGGGTGGCATCATCGCACGTCAGGGCAAACAAGTTGAACGTTGGTGCGCGGGGCTTTCTCTAAATCGGTGCAGGCCACCCATTATGACGAGGTGAACCATCATGCCCGAATACAAACAGCCACCGCCCGGCACGCCAGACCCCAACCGTACCCCCGGTGAGGAGGAGCGCGACAACGACGCTCTGCGCCCCAATGATCCCGCGCATCGTCAGGACATTGACGATACGGAGCAAGCCGAGCAAGACCTGGAAACCCTTCACGATAAAGCCCGTCCGCTCTAGAGGAGATAGCCATGACCGCTCCAGACAAAGGCCCGCGCTCCAGCGAGCACGCCAGTGGCAAGGATGAGCTGGGTTTCGACCCGGACTCGCCGGATGTCGCCGACCCGCAGGTCGACCCGATCGGCCCGGCCATCGCGCCGCTGGACAAGGATAAAAAAGATCACCCGGAAAAAAAGCCGCCTTACGATCCGTTGGGCGACTTGAAGAAGTGATGCAGGCCCCGCTCGATTGAGCGGGGCTTTTTGGTTTAGGGGATGGGGTTATTTAGGTGGCATCCAGGTCACATTGGTGATGCCGTATTTCTCCGCCCAGGGGCGGGTGGTTTTTTTGACTTGCTCATGGCCCACGCGGCCAATGCGACTCACATGGGCAACGTCGGCGTCGACCGCCGCCCAATGCCAGGCCTCGGCGTTATTCATCACTTCGGCGCGTACTACAAAGGACTTCGGTTGACCGTGCAGCTGATAATTAATGGTGTAGATTTTTGCGGTACTCATGGTGCCTCCCTGACTTGTTATAAATGGATAGGAAGGCGTTTAAAAAGGTTCATTCAAAATGACAATCTGCACGCGGGCGCGGCATAGTGACGCCTTCGCCCGTGCTCAAGGACCGTGCCATGCCCCGTCTCACCCATTGCCAGCGCTACCTGCAACGCCTGGGCTACGACACTCCGCCACCGCCCACCCTGCAAACTCTGCAAGACCTGCAATTGCGCCATGTCTGCACCTTCGCCTTTGAGAGCCTGTCGACCCTGCTGCACCAGCCGGTGCCGATCGATCTGCCGAGCGTCGAGCACAAAGTGTTGTTCGAGGGGCGCGGCGGCTACTGCTACGAGTTGAACCAGATGTTTCTGATGCTATTGCAGGAATTGGGCTTCGACGCGCGCGGCATCACCGGCCGGGTTGTCATGGGCGGCCCGCCGGATGCGCGTACGGCGCGTACCCATCGTCTGAGCCTGGTGAACCTGGACGGAGTGCGCTACATCGCCGACGTGGGCTTTGGTGGCATGGTACCCAGCAGTCCGTTGCAACTCGATACCCAGGCGGTGCAGGCCACGGCCCATGAGCCTTACCGCCTGACATTCGATGCGCAGGAGAGCAGCTATACGCTGTGGGCCGAAGTGGCCGGGGAATGGCGCGGCTTATACGTGTTCGACCTGCAAGTGCAGGCCGACATCGATTACGAAATCGGCAACTGGTACGTCTCGACCCACCCTGGCTCGCCCTTTCTGGGGCAGCTCAAAGTCGCGCGGCTGGCCGTGGGGGAGCGGCACACGTTGAACAACGCGCATTACGCAATTCACTATCTGGACAGGCCCAGCGCCAAGCGTACGTTGCAACACAGCGATGAACTGCTGGCATTGCTACGCGACACGTTCGGCATTCAGGTGCCTAAGCACCCACGTTTGAGCGACGCATTGGATGACTTGATTCGCGCAGGCCGCCAAGAGCCTTGATCTAGAGCGTTCGCTGAACCGTTTTACCTCCAAAGTCAGGTGAATTTTTTCGAACCTTTTGCGCGCGCGGAGGTTCGAAGCGGTTCCTGAATAATTTGTCCACCTGACAAGGAGATGTAAAACGATGTCCAAACTATTCGGATCATTCCTCAAAAACGCCTCGCTGCTTGCGCTGGCCACCGCGCCGGCGATGGTGTTCGCAGCGCCGTCCACCGACCCGATTTCCATCTTCGGTCTGCAGGGCAGCTACAACGATTTCAAACTCGAAGGCGGCAGCCAGAGCGACAAGGACCACATGCCCGAAGCGGGCCTGTTCTACAACTTCGGCAACAAGCTTACCGCTGAGTCCGGTTTTATCTACCAAGCCGGCCTCGAAGCCAAATACGGCGAGAAGAGCGACAACAAACTCAAGGAAGGCCAGGCCGATCTGGACCTGGGCTGGCGTGCCGCGCTGGATGCGCGCAACTTTGTCGACGTGATCGTGGGCGGTGGTTACAGCTGGACCCGCTACGAGCCAGAGTCCAACGGCAATGACCTTGAGCTGACCACCAAGTCGCCATTTGCCAAAGCGGCACTGGGTTACAACCACCAGTTCGATGACATGACCCTGCGAGTTGAAGCCGGCGCTCGTCACACCCTCGACGGCCGCGTCAAAGTCAAGGTTGACGGCTTGGGCAGCGATTCCGTCGACCTCAAGGACCGCACCAACCCGTACGCGGAAGTCAGCCTGCTGATGAACCAGAAAGGCAACCTGCCTGTGATGGCGGGCCTGTACTACACCCGCACCGAATACAAACTGGATGAAGATTCCCCCGTGGCCGACAACACCAAACTCAAGCGTGACGAGTATGGGTTCAAGGTCGGTATCGCGTTCTAAGCCGTTTGTAGTGAGCTGGCTGATTGGATAAGAGGGGCTTTTGTGGTGACTGAGCTTTATGGTGTACAGGCTCTTATGCTGAACAGGCTTTTGTGGTAATGGAATGGACGCCCCCTTCCTAACGGCATCTATGTGCCAAAGTTAAAGTGTTACCCACACTTAGCGGAAGGGAGCGTCCTCATGCAGCTTACGACTGTTTCGGTTGACTTGGCAAAAAC
>NZ_VFEU01000051.1 GCF_007858255.1 Pseudomonas rhodesiae
AGGCACCGCCTCACTTAAAGTCCGGATGTATGGCTGCAACCTTATCCCGTCTGTGTTTTCACGAATTGAGTGCTTGGCATACTGGGGGCGTCCATGTATGAGCGGGCGTGCCCCGCGCTGGGCTGCGAAGCAGCCCCATCCCAGGCGATGTGGTTTAGCTGACACACCGAGGTGTCTGGGTTTGGGGCCGCTTCGCGGCCCAGCGCGGGGCAAGCCCGCTCACCACAGAGTTATTTCAGCCTTTGAAACGTGTGTAGATATCTATGGCTATCGGGGCCAAATGCACCGAGTTGCCGGGTGGTGGCTCAGAGGAATTTAACTGTGGGAGGGGGCAAGCCCCCTCCCACCTGTCCTTTCACTTGGCTTTAGAGCGGGGTGAGTACATTCATCACCGTATCCAACGCTACCCGCGTGTCATCCAACTGCACCAGCGACGCATGCCGCGCGCCCAGGGCATCGCGGTTCTGGATGGCGGTGAGGATGGCTTTATGCCGAGGCAGGCTCAGGCCCTGGATGTCGGGGCGGCGGTTGGTGATGTTGATCGATTCGCGCAACGGCAGCGACAGCATGTTGCACATATATGCCAGCAGGTCGTTGCGGGTGGCATCGGCGATGGCGCGGTGGAAGTCCAGGTCGGCCTGTAGCAGCTGTTCGTGGGTCTGCGCGGTCTCCATGCCGTGGTAGGCCTTTTCGATGATGGCGATGTCATCGTCGGTGGCGGTGGTCGCGGCCATGGCGGCGATTTCCGGTTCGAGGATGCGCCGCACACCGGCCAGGGTGTTGAAAAACTCGCTATGGGGCGTGGACTGCATCAACCAGGACAGCACGTCCGGGTCGAGCAGGTGCCATTTGAGCCGTGGCCGCACCACTGCACCCACCCGTGGCTTGGAATACACCAGGCCCTTGGCGCTGAGCACGCGGGTCGCCTCGCGCAACACCGAACGGCTGACCTTGTACTCCTCGCAGAGCGTGGCCTCCATGGGCAGGCGTTCTTCTGGCTTGAAGCGACCGGAAACGATGTGCATGCCCAAGTCCTGGACGATCTGGGCATGCATGCTCTTGCGCGGCTTGGACGGCTGGTGATCCATAACGGGCGGGATGCTCTGGCTTAAATTCGCGGCATCATAGCATCCCAATTAGTGGGAATGCCGTGGGACTTCCGCTCCACGGCAACCCACCAGAAAGTCAAAGTCGCAGCCTTGGTCCGCTTGCAGCACATGGTTGATGTACAGCTGGCGATAGCCGCCGACGATCAGGTCCTGTGGCGGCTTGAGGTCGGCCATGCGCGCCGCCAGCTCGGCGTCGGAAATGTCCAGGTGCAAGCGGCCGTTGGCGCAGTCCAGCTCGATCCAGTCACCTTCCTGCACCGTGGCCAAGGGCCCGCCGGCGGCGGCTTCCGGTGCCACATGCAGCACCACGGTGCCGTAGGCCGTGCCGCTCATGCGCGCATCGGAAATGCGCACCATATCGGTCACGCCCTGGGCCAGCAGCTTGGCCGGCAGGCCCATATTGCCGACTTCGGCCATGCCTGGGTAACCCTTGGGACCGCAGTTTTTCATGACCAGGATCGAGTTGGCGTCCACCTCCAGCTCCGGGTCGTTGATGCGCGCCTTGTACATGTCGAAGTTCTCGAATACCACCGCACGGCCGCGATGCTGCATCAATTCCGGGCTGGCCGCCGACGGCTTGAGGACTGCACCGAGCGGCGCCAGGTTGCCGCGCAGCACGCAGATGCCGCCGTCGGCGCGGATCGGGTTGTCCAGGGTGCGGATCACTTCGTCCTGGCCGTATATCGGCGAATCCTGGGTGTTTTCGCCCAGGGTCTTGCCGTTGACGGTCAGCGCGTTCGGGTGTGGGATCAGGTTGGCTTCGCCCAGGCGACGCAGCACCGCAGGCAGGCCACCGGCGTAGTAGAACTCTTCCATCAGGAAACGCCCGGAGGGCTGCAAGTCCACGATAGTTGGCATACCGCGACCGATGCGGGTCCAGTCGTCCAGTTCAAGGTCCACGCCGATACGCCCGGCAATGGCTTTAAGGTGGATCACCGCGTTGGTCGAGCCGCCGATGGCCGCGTTGACCCGAATCGCGTTTTCAAAGGCTTCTTTGGTGAGGATCTTCGACAGGCGCAGGTCTTCACGCACCATCTCCACCGCACGCATGCCCGACATATGCGCCAGTACATAACGGCGCGCATCCACTGCGGGAATCGCGGCGTTGTGCGGCAGGGACGTGCCGAGGGCTTCCGCCATGCAGGCCATGGTCGAGGCGGTGCCCATGGTGTTGCAGGTGCCCGCCGAACGGGACATACCGCCCTCGGCCGCGAGGAAATCGTTCAGGGTGATGGTGCCGGCCTTGACCTGCTCACTCAGTTGCCACACCACCGTGCCCGAACCAATGTCCTGGCCCTTGTGCTTACCGTTGAGCATCGGCCCGCCCGTCACCACGATCGCCGGTACGTCGCAACTGGCGGCGCCCATCAGCAGGGCCGGGGTGGTCTTGTCGCAGCCGGTCAGCAGCACCACGCCGTCGATGGGGTTGCCGCGAATGGCTTCTTCTACATCCATGCTCGCCAGGTTGCGGGTGAGCATGGCGGTAGGGCGCAGGTTCGACTCGCCGTTGGAAAACACCGGGAATTCCACCGGGAAGCCACCGGCCTCGATCACCCCACGTTTGACGTGCTCGGCGATCTGACGGAAGTGCGCGTTGCACGGAGTCAGCTCCGACCAGGTGTTGCAGATACCGATGATCGGCTTGCCATGGAACTGGTGGTCGGCGATGCCCTGGTTCTTCATCCAGCTGCGGTACATGAAGCCGTTCTTATCGGCAGTACCGAACCACTGGGCAGAGCGTAGGCCGGGCTTTTTATCAGACATGATCGATTTCTCTTATTGTATGACTATATGTTCTCTCTGTGGCTAAACATAAGCGCAAAATCTTCCATTTGGAAGTGTTGTTTCGCAAATAGTACTACTATATAGTCGATCTCAACTGAGGTGTGGCCCTGGCGAGTTATCGCGAGAGGCGTCGCCCGAGCTTCTATAAAAACAACAATCGGAGATCGACCCCCATGAGCCAGGAACTGCGGCTTATTCGGCGCATCACGCTGAAACTGATTCCCTTCCTGATCCTGCTGTACCTGATCGCCTACGTGGACCGTTCCGCCGTGGGTTTCGCCAAGCTGCACATGGGCGCCGATGTCGGCATCGGTGACGCCGCCTATGGCCTGGGCGCGGGCCTGTTCTTTATCGGCTACTTCCTGTTCGAGATTCCCAGCAACCTGATGCTCGACCGCTTCGGCGCCCGGCGCTGGTTCGCGCGGATCATGATCACCTGGGGCACCATCACCATCGGCATGGCCTTTGTGCAGGGGCCGCACAGCTTCTATGTGATGCGTTTTCTGCTCGGCGCGGCGGAAGCCGGGTTCTTTCCCGGCGTGCTGTACTACATCACCCAATGGTTCCCGGTGCGCCATCGCGGCAAGATCCTCGGCCTGTTCATCCTCTCCCAACCCATCGCCATGATGATCACCGGCCCCGTATCCGGCGGCCTGCTGGGCATGGACGGCATCCTCGGTCTGCATGGCTGGCAGTGGCTGTTCATCGTGATCGGCACCCCGGCGATCCTGCTGACCTGGCCGGTGCTGCGCTGGCTGCCGGACGGCCCCAAACAGGTCAAATGGATGAGCGAGGACGAAAAAGCCTGGCTCACCGGCGAGCTGGCCAAAGATCTGCAAGCCTACGGCCAGACCCGTCACGGCAACCCGCTGCATGCCCTCAAGGACAAGCGCGTGCTGTTGCTGGCGCTGTTCTACCTGCCGGTGACCCTGAGCATCTATGGCCTGGGCCTGTGGCTGCCGACCCTGATCAAACAGTTCGGCGGCACGGACCTGGTTACCGGCTTTATCTCGGCCGTGCCGTATATCTTCGGCATCATCGGCCTGCTGATCATCCCGCGCAGTTCCGACCGTTTGAATGATCGCTACGGCCACCTCGCCGTGCTGTATGTACTGGGTGCCACCGGCCTGTTTTTCAGCGCCTGGCTCGGCGCGCCGGTGCTGCAAATGGCGGCGTTGTGCCTGGCGGCGTTCGCGATGTTTTCCTGCACCGCAGTGTTCTGGACCTTGCCGGGGCGTTTCTTCGCCGGCGCCAGTGCGGCGGCGGGCATTGCCCTGATCAACTCGGTGGGCAACCTGGGCGGTTATATCGGTCCGTTCGTGATCGGCGCGCTCAAGGAGTACACCGGCAACCTGGCCTCGGGCCTGTATTTCCTGTCCGGCGTGATGCTGTTCGGCCTGGTGTTGACCGGCGTGGTCTACCGCGTGCTGGAGCGCAAACATGTGCTACCGGCCGACCAGTTCGCCGCCAGCGCCCGTGGTGCCACCCGTACTTAATTCAAGGAGAAAGCTGATGCGTTTAGTGCAGTTCGAACTCAATAACGGCGAGCGCCGGGTCGGCGTTGTCGATGGCACCCGGTTACGCGAAGTGCAGGGCGCCGGCAGCGTGCGCGAACTGGCGCTGGCCGCCATCGAAGCCGGGGCTTCATTGCAGCAGCAGGTCGACAGCCTGGGCTTGGGCGACAGCCATGACTACGCCGCGTTGCTCGCCGAACAGAAGATCCTGCCGCCGCTGGACCATCCGGACCCGGCCCATATGCTGATCAGCGGCACCGGCCTGACCCACCTGGGCAGCGCCGCCGCTCGCGACAAAATGCACCAACAGGCCGGCGACGAAGCCACGTTGACCGACACCATGCGCATCTTCAAATGGGGCGTGGAGGGCGGCAAGCCCGCCGCCGGTCAGGCGGGCGTGCAACCGGAATGGTTCTATAAAGGCGACGGCAGCATCGTGGTGCGCCCTGGCCAGGCGTTCCCGGTGCCACCCTTTGCCGAAGACGCCGGCGAAGAGCCGGAGATCGGCGGCCTGTACGTCATCGGCCACGACCGCAAGCCGTATCGTCTGGGTTTTGCGGTGGGCAATGAGTTCTCCGACCATGTCATGGAGCGCAAGAATTACCTGTACCTGGCCCACTCCAAACTGCGCAGTTGCAGCTATGGCCCCGAGCTGCGCGTGGGCGAATTGCCCCAGCACCTGGCCGGCACCAGCCGCCTGCTGCGCGACGGCCAGGTGATCTGGGAAAACGAATTCCTCAGCGGCGAGGCCAACATGTGCCACAGCCTGGAAAACCTTGAGTACCACCACTTCAAGTACAGTCAGTTCCTCACGCCGGGCGATGTGCATATTCATTTCTTCGGCACCGCCACGCTGTCATTCGCCGACGGTATACGTACCCAACCGGGGGATGTGTTCGAGATCAGCCAGGCCGAGTTCGGCGCGCCGCTGATCAACAGTGTCGGCCAGGCCGATGCGGTATTCGAACCCGGCAACGTCGTCACCCTTTAAGGAGAGCACCATGACCCAGTTTATCGGCCACAACTACATCGGCGGCCAGCGCAGCGCCCAGGGCAGCACCAAGCTGCACAGCGTCGACGCGGCCACCGGCGAAACCTTGCCTCAGGTTTTCTTCCAGGCCACCCCGCAAGAGGTCGACGCCGCCGCCCAGGCCGCCGCCGCCGCGTACCCGGCGTACCGCGCCTTGAGCGCCGCGCGCCGTGCGCAGTTCCTCGACGCGATTGCCGACGAACTGGATGCCCTGAGTGATCATTTTGTCGAGTTGGTGTGCCGCGAAACCGCGCTGCCGGCCGCCCGCATCAAAGGCGAACGCGGTCGCACCAGCGGCCAGATGCGCCTGTTCGCCACCGTGCTGCGGCGCGGTGATTTCTACGGTGCGCGCATCGACAAAGCGCTGCCGGACCGCCAACCACTGCCGCGTCCGGACCTGCGTCAATACCGCATCGGCCTCGGCCCGGTGGCGGTGTTCGGCGCGAGCAACTTCCCACTGGCGTTCTCCACCGCTGGCGGCGACACCGCAGCCGCGCTGGCGGCCGGGTGCCCGGTGGTGTTCAAGGCCCATAGCGGGCATATGGCGACGGCCGAATGCGTGGCCGATGCGATCATCCGCGCGGCCGAGGCAACCGAGATGCCCGCCGGCGTATTCAATATGATCTTCGGCGGCGGCGTCGGTGAAGCGCTGGTCAAGCACCCGGCGATCCAGGCGGTGGGCTTTACCGGCTCGCTCAAAGGCGGTCGCGCCCTGTGCGACATGGCGGCGGCGCGCCCGCAACCGATCCCGGTGTTTGCCGAGATGTCGAGCATCAACCCGGTGATCGTGCTGCCTCAGGCGCTGCAGGCACGGGCGGACACCGTGGCCCGCGACCTGACCGCCTCGGTGGTGCAAGGCTGCGGCCAGTTCTGCACCAACCCAGGCCTGGTGATCGGGATCGCCTCGCCCCAATTCAGCGCATTCACCCAGCAAGTGGCACAGTTGATCGGCGAGCAACCGGCGCAAACCATGCTCAACGCCGGCACCTTGAGCAGCTATGGCAAGGGCCTGGAAAAACTCCTGGCGCACCCTGGTATCCAGCACCTGGCGGGCAATGCCCAATCCGGCAATCAGGCCCAGCCGCAGCTGTTCAAGGCTGACGCCAGTTTATTGATCAACGGCGATGAGGCACTGCAAGAAGAAATCTTCGGCCCCACCACGGTGTTTGTCGAAGTCGCCGATCAGGCCCAGCTCAGCGCCGCATTGCACGGCCTGCATGGGCAACTGACGGCGACGCTTATCGGCGAGCCGGGCGACTTGCAGCAGTTCGCCGAACTCACGCCACTGCTGGAGCAGAAGGTCGGGCGCATCCTGCTCAACGGCTACCCGACTGGGGTGGAGGTCTGCGACTCGATGGTGCATGGCGGTCCGTACCCGGCGACCTCCGATGCCCGTGGCACTTCGGTCGGCACCCTGGCCATCGACCGCTTCCTGCGTCCGGTGTGTTTCCAGAACTACCCTGACAGCCTGCTGCCCGATGCGCTGAAAAATGCCAACCCGCTGCGTATCCAGCGCTTGGTGGACGGCACGCCGTCGCGCGATCCGCTGTAAACCCCCAACCCGCGTCCAGGAGGCTATATGTCGTTGAGCGCAGTCACCGCACACCGTGCGCAGTTGGGGGAGGGCCCGTTCTGGGACGGTCCGACCCAGGCGTTGTATTGGGTGGATATCGCCGGCAAACAGGCGCTGCGTCTGATGGATGGGCAACTGCGCATGTGGCGGATGCCCGAGCATGTCTCGGCGTTCATCCCCTGCGAACGCGGCGATGCGCTGGTGACCTTGAGCAGTGGCATCTACCGCCTGGACCTGGCCACCGAGGCCCTGACCCTGCTGTGCCAGGCCGATCCGCACCCCGGCAACCGTGGCAATGAAGCGCGTTGCGATGCCCAGGGGCGGCTGTGGTTGGGCACCATGCAGAACAACATCGGCGAGCAGGGTGAAGACCTGCCGATCACGCGGCGCTCCGGCGGCCTGTTCCGCGTGGACGCCGACGCCACGGTCACGCCGTTGCTGCAAGGGTTGGGGATTCCCAATACGTTGCTGTGGAGCGACGACGGCAGCCAGGTGCACTTCGGCGACAGCCTCGACGGCACGCTTTATCAGCACGGTATCCAGGCCGACGGCGGTCTGGCATCGCCCACGGTGTGGTTTGGTCCGCATCCGCGTGGCGGGCCGGACGGCTCGGCGATGGACGCCGACGGTTATATCTGGAACGCCCGCTGGGACGGCGGTTGCTTGCTGCGGTTGACGCCCACGGGCGAGGTGGATCGAGTCATCGAGCTGCCGGTCAGCCGCCCCACTAGTTGCGTGTTTGGTGGGCCCGAACTCACCACCCTGTTTATCACCAGTGCGGCCAGTCCTCTGGATCACCCCTTGGACGGTGCCGTGCTGGCTATCGATGTCGATGTACCTGGCAAACCTTGCCATCGCTTTGCCGGTTAACCCCAAGCGCTAACAACAATAACAAGGAGTCACCCGTATGAATCGTCGTCGTGGTATCCGTTCCCTGTGCTGCGCCGCTGTGGCGGTATCGGTCATGAGCTTGAGTGGGCTGGTGCTGGCCGCTGATACAGTCAAAATCGGCTTCCTGGTCAAACAAGCCGAAGAACCCTGGTTCCAGACCGAGTGGGCCTTCGCCGAAAAGGCCGCCAAGGACAAGGGGTTTGAGTTGATCAAGATCGCCGTGCCCGACGGCGAGAAGACCCTGTCGGCCATCGACAGCCTGGCCGCCAATGGCGCCAAGGGTTTTGTGATCTGCCCGCCGGATGTGTCCCTCGGCCCGGCGATTGTGGCCAAGGCCAAGCTCAACGATATGAAAGTTATGGCGGTGGACGACCGTTTCGTCGACGCCAAGGGCAAGTTTATGGAAGACGTGCCGTACCTGGGCATGGCCGCGTTTGAGGTGGGCCAGAAGCAGGGCGCGGCCATGGCCGATGAAGCGAAAAAACGCGGTTGGGACTGGAAAGAAACCTACGCGGTGATTACCACTTTCAACGAGCTCGATACCGGTAAGAAACGCACCGACGGTTCGATCGATTCGCTGAAAAAAGCCGGCATCCCCGCGGACCATATCCTCACCGCGCCGCTGAAAACCCTGGATGTACCGGGCAGCATGGACGCCGCCAACTCGGCGCTGGTCAAACTCCCAAGCGGCGTGAAAAACCTGATCATCGGCGGTATGAACGACAACACCGTGCTCGGCGGCGTGCGCGCCACTGAAGCGGCCGGTTTCAAGGCGGCCAATGTGATCGGGATCGGCATCAATGGCACCGATGCCATCGGCGAACTGAAAAAACCCGACAGCGGCTTCTACGGCTCCATGCTGCCTAGCCCGCATATCGAAGGCTACAAAACCGCCGAGATGATGTTCGAGTGGGTGACCACCGACAAAGAGCCGCCTAAATACACCGCCATGGACGAAGTGACCCTGATCACCCGCGCCAACTTCCAGGAAGAACTGACCAAAATCGGGCTGTGGAAATGACCGCTGCGGCCTTGCGATTTGACGGCATCGGCAAGACCTTTCCCGGGGTCAAGGCGCTGGACGGCATCAGTTTTACCGCCCAGCCCGGGCAAGTGCATGCCTTGATGGGCGAGAACGGCGCGGGTAAATCGACCCTGCTGAAGATCCTCGGCGGGGCCTATATCCCCAGCAGCGGCGCGCTGCAGATCGGCGCGCAGACCATGGCCTTCAAATGCGCGGCCGACAGCATCGCCAGCGGCGTGGCGGTGATTCACCAGGAGCTGCACCTGGTGCCGGAAATGAGCGTGGCCGAGAACCTGTTCCTCGGCCATTTGCCCACGCGCTGGGGCGTGGTCAACCGTGGCCTGCTGCGCAAGCAGGCCCTGGCGTGCCTCAAGGGCTTGGCCGATGAGATCGACCCGGACCAGAAGCTGGGGCGCTTGTCCCTGGGCCAGCGCCAGTTGGTGGAAATCGCCAAGGCACTGTCCCGTGGCGCCCATGTGATCGCCTTCGATGAGCCCACCAGCAGCCTCTCGGCGCGGGAGATCGAGCGCTTGATGGCGATCATCACGCGCCTGCGCGACGAGGGCAAAGTGGTGCTCTATGTGTCACACCGCATGGAAGAAGTGTTCCGCATCTGCGACGCGGTCACGGTGTTCAAGGACGGCCGCTACGTGCGCACGTTCGAGGACATGAGCGCGCTGACCCACGACCAGTTGGTGACCTGCATGGTCGGTC
>NZ_VFEU01000052.1 GCF_007858255.1 Pseudomonas rhodesiae
TTCGGGAAGTAAGGTGCTTTGACCTCGATGTTCACCCTGGATAAACCGTTTCATGGGCGTCCCTTGCGATGAGATTCTCGGAAATCATAGCAAGGGTTTACCGGGATGTTTTTACACACTCTGGGCCGGCAGCAGCCCGTCGTTGCCTGATGGATCCAACCCCTCCGCTGCTATAGTGCAGTCGGCTTCTGACGTTCAGTGCAGCCGTCTTCTGAAAACGACAGACAGCGGCACGGGAATCAAGGCATTGCGATTCTCGAAAATAGTTCTTGAAATTCTATTCTTGATTGCATATCATCTCAACGAGTTTCGATAAGAAAGGATGCCCATGCGACCGTCTGTTGTGCTTGACATGAAGCGAAGCGCAGTGCGTGAAGCGGTAGGCCGCTTTCGCGCCGCGAACCCGCGCGTCTTCGGCTCGGTGCTGCATGGCACCGACCGGGATGGCAGCGACCTCGACCTGTTGGTCGATGCGCTGCCCGGTGCCACGTTGTTGGACTTGGGCGATTTGGAAGAAGAACTGAAATCGCTGCTCGGCGTTGACGTCGATCTGCTGACTCCCGGCGACCTGCCGCCGAAGTTCCGGGCCAAGGTGCTCGCGGAGGCGCAACCGATATGAGCGAGAACCGCCTGCCCGATTACCTCGACCACATTCAGCAGGCCGCAACCGATGCGCGCAGCTTCGTGGAAGGGATGGCCAAGGACGACTTCTTGGCCGACAAGCGCACCCAGCAGGCCGTCATCATGAGCCTGATCGTCATCGGCGAGGCGGCCACAAAGGTGATGGATGGCTACGTCGAGTTCACCCAGGCGCATGCCGACGTGCCGTGGCGCAGCATGCGCAATATGCGTAATCGCATGGCTCACGGCTATTTCGACATCAACCTCGATGTGGTGTGGGAGACGGTACAGGAATGGCTGCCGGCGTTGCTCCAGCAATTGCCCGCCGTGCGTCAGGATGCCGACGATGAAGACCGTAACGACAAAGGCATGGAGCCATGACCAATCAAGCCGCCGATGTTCGGCCCCTCTGGCGTGTTCGATCCCGCGACCTATGAGCCGCGCTCGGGCAAGACCTTCTGGATGGCCGCAACGGACGTGAGTTCGCTGGTGGGCAAGGAGGCAGCAGCCGACACGCTCATCGGCAACTGCACGACCGCACGACCAGCCTCCCGTTCAAATTCGAGTTAGAACTCATATCCAGCCTGTCTGGGGGCACTGTGAAAGAGGGATCTCCGATGACTGTTGAATCGAGAATATTTTCTGTAGCCGAGTATGTTCAGCCGTCCGAAGGCGAGCCTATTCGTTCCGTTGTGCTTGAAACCCGAGACTCAATTATCGTGGTTTGGCATGTCCATCCCGGGCAGGAAATTGCGGCTCACATTCATCCTCACGGCCAAGACACGTGGACTGTTTTGTCGGGAATGGCTGATTACTTTCAGGGCAATGGGATTGTTCGTGCCCTCAGGGAAGGTGAGATAGCCGTGGCAAGACCGGGCCAAGTGCACGGGGCGCGAAATACAGGTACCGAGCCATTTGTGTTCGTCTCGGTTGTGGCATCAGCCAATGCCGGTTTCGTATTGGCTGAGCGATAGAGCCCAATCTCTGGAGTTGGTCCAATGAGCGGTCGGGGAGATAGGTAACAGACATGCAGCGGACACGGCTGCTAAACCAGGTCGCAAACCTCCTTGCGTCGCAGCGTGCCGCAAGCGACGCGATCAATCGAATGGGGTCGGCATGAGACTGAACACCATCCAGTTCCCGACCGCGTAGCCGCCTGTCCTGCCGATCAGGTCTTGACCATCGACGCCTGGGATCAGTCCTGAATGTTCTTGGAGACCACTACGTTATGAGCCGCAGCCGCCGCAAAACACCCATCGTCGGGCACACGACCTGCGGCAGCGAGCGCGAGGACAAGAAGCTCTGGCATCAGCGCTGGCGCACCCGTGAGCGCACGGCGCTGACCAGCGCGTCGCCCGAAGCCCTGAGCGCCCATCTGCCCCTGCTGGAAAACCAGGCCAGCAGCGTCTGGTCGATGGGCAAGGATGGCCGCTCCTACTGGCCCGTCAAGCGCCAGGCCGCCACGGCGGATCGCATCGCCAATCACAAGGGACGCAACCCGCAAGAACGCGCCTCCCTGAAAAAGCGCCTGCTGCGCAAGTGGATGAGCAAATGAAGCTCTCCTTCCATCAGCACATTGCGCTGTTCTGGATGATCGGTGCTCCGGGCGTCTTCGCGCCCGTGATCGAGAACGCCAAGCGGCCCGATGCCGGCGCCGTCATGGCGTGGGGTGTCGCGATCGTGGCGGTGATGATCCTCTTCACCCCTTTGCTGCTGCGCTGTCCACCATTCCGGCGCTGGTATGGCCGGACGGATGCGCTGTCGGAGCGGCAGCGCCAGGCGCTTGCCGAGCGCGGCCTGCGCCGCTACTACCAGACCGCTTTCGATGACGGCTACGTGCCCCGCGTGATGCCCTACGTGTGGCGCATCATCTGGACGGTCGGCGGGTTGATGGCTGTGACCGCCGTACTGCCTACCAACACCGGACGGCCAGCCTTCGATGCCTTGGTGGTCTTCTCGACCTGGTATCCGATAGGCGTGATGCTGCTGGTTTTCGCGTCGAGGCCCCTTGGCCGGTTGATTCGCCAAAGAGCACAGGAGCGGCGGAAATGAGCACGTCAACCATCGAGGCGCTGGCCAGCGCCTGGGCAAGGATTGCCGAGGAAGCGGAATTCCCCGCTGACTACGAGGGGACTGCCACACCACAAGCGCATCGGGCTAGCGAAGCTATTCAGGAGCAGATTCGGGAGCGCATCGTCGCCACCAACGACATGCGGCTGTTCAGCCTGCTGCACCTGCTGGGTCAGGCGTCGCTGCGCATGGAGCAAGCGCTGTGGCCGGAGGATTACGAGCGGATGACGCGCGAGGTTGAGGAAGCCCTGCGGCAAGCCACCGACGCCAACGCCAGATCGTACACCCACGAAGAAGTGATGCAGGCGATGCAGGAACGCATCGACCGGGCGCGAGACAAGCCATGTTGATTGGCTATGCGCGCGTCTCGACGCAGGATCAGAACCTGGAGCTGCAACGCGAAGCCTTGAGCAAGGCCGGATGTAAAAAGGTCTTCGAGGACAAGGTGAGTGGCACGCGGGCAGACCGGCCTGGCTTGGCCAAGACGCTCGAAATGCTGCGCGAAGGCGATACTTTGGTCGTCTGGAAGCTCGACCGGCTGGGCCGGTCGGTCAAGCAACTGGTCGATCTGGTCGGCGAGCTGCACAAGCACGGTGTCCAGTTCAGGAGCCTCACCGACTCCATCGACACCGGCACACCATCCGGGCGGTTCTTCTTCCACGTCATGGCGAGCCTTGCCGAAATGGAGCGCGAGCTGACCGTCGAGCGCACCCGCGCCGGGCTGGAAGTCGCCAAGCAGCTCGGCCGCAAAGGCGGCCGCAAGCCGAAGATGACCGACAGCAAGATCGAGTCGGCCAAGAAGCTGCTGGCCAGCGGGGTGCCGCCCAAGGACGTGGCCAAGAACCTCGGCGTGTCCATTCCGACGCTGTACCGCTGGGTGCCAGCCTCCACGCACGCTTAGCGTGCTTTATTTTCCGTTTTCTGAGACGACCCCTTCCTGGTCAGTACCGCACAGGGCCACATGCAGGCCCTGGGCACGCGTTTCATCGTCCGCCAATTGAGCCCGTTCACCCACCTTGCGGTATTGGAAGGCGCCGTCAAAGTGGTGCTGGCCGAGAACCGCCAGGCCGAGTCCCTGATCGTCAATGCCGGACAACGCATGGCATTCACCGCACAGGCCTTTGGCGCGGCGAACCCCACTGACCGTAACGCCAGCGCCTGGACCCAGGGCATGCTGATGGCGGACAAGATGCGCCTGGCGGATTTCGTCGCTGAGGTCACCCGCTATCGCCACGGCTTCGTCAGGTTCGACCCGGCGATTGCCGACCTGCGCATTTCCGGCGCTTTTCCGATCAGCGACAGCCAGCGCACCTTGAACATGCTGGTGCAAACCTACCCGGTCACCGCCACCGCTCATCTGCGAGGGTACTGGGTCACCTTGTCCCCGGCCTGAGTCTCCAAAAAAAATCTGCCGCTGGCTGATACTTTTTTCGATCTCGGCTGGCCTGTACAGAAACCTCCATTGCCTCTCGCCACAGGGTCATCCATCCATGCCTGTCATTTGCCGCGCGCTGCTGAGCCTGACCCTGATCAGCGCTGCCTGCCCGTTGGCGATGGCAGCCGCGCCGGTGCAACTGGATTCGGTCGTGGTCCATGCCTACAACATCGCCCCCGGACCTCTGGGCGCAACGCTGTCGAGCTTCGCCGTGGATGCCGGCATCGCCCTGTCGTTCGAACCTTCACTGACCGAGGGCTTGATCAGCCCGGGGCTAACCGGATCTTGCTCGACCCGCGAAGCCGTGACCCGCTTGCTCGCCGGCAGTGGCCTGGACATGGTCCTGCGCAGCGACGGCAGTTACACACTGGTGCAACGTCGGGTCACCCTCGAGGAAACCACCATCGACGGCATCGACACACGCAGTGACAGCCTGCCACCGGTGTATCCGGGCGGCCAGGTGGCGACTGGCAGCCGTCTGGGCATGCTCGGCAACACCGCCGTGATGGATGCGCCATTCAGCGTCAGCACCTACACCGCCGCGCTGATCAAGGATCAACAGGCAAAGACCGTGGGTGATGTGCTGGAGCGCGACTCATCGGTGCGCTCCACCGGCCAGACCGGTGGCATCGTCGACTCGTTCTTCATCCGGGGATTTCCCGTCGGTGAAGGCAACCTGGGCGAACTGGCCTTCGACGGCGTCTATGGCGTGGCCTCCAACTACCGGGTGTTCACCGAATACGCCGAACGCATCGAAGTGGTCAAGGGGCCCGGCGCGCTGCTCTACGGCATGTCGCCCAACAGTGCCGTGGGCGGCGTGATCAACGTGGTGCCCAAGCGTTCTCTCGATGAAGACCTGACCCGATTCACCGCCAGTTACGCCCAGGACGCCCAACTGGGCGGTCACCTGGACCTCAGTCGACGCTTTGGCGAGGAGCGCCGATTCGGTATGCGCCTCAACGGTAGCGTGCAGCAAGGTGACACGGTGATCGACGATCAGGACCGCGAGGTCGGCGTCGGCGCGCTGTCCCTGGATTATCAAGGAGATCGCCTGCGCACCAGCCTGGACCTGGTGAGCCAGGAAGAACGGTTTGACGCCGCGTCCCGACCGTTCCTGATCGCGTCGGGCGTGCAAATCCCTTCTGCCGCCAACGGCCGGACCAGCGTCAGCCAGGACTGGGGCTGGTCCAGCACCCGCGACAAGTCGGCCCTGCTCAGCGGTGAATACGACCTCAACGACCAACTGACGGTGTTCGCCCATGCAGGCGGTGGCCAGTCGAAGGTCGCACGCATGTCCGACCAGACGCCCACGATCATCAACGCCGCAGGCGACACCTCGTCGATCCCCGGTTATTACAAGTTCGAAGTCCGGCGCTACACGGTCGACGCCGGTGCGCGCCTGCGATTCGACACCGGTCCCGTGAGCCACAGCACCGCCCTGCAAGTGACGCGTTATCGCGATGAATTATCCCGGGGCATTTTGTCCGGGCCTGCGGTGCTGTCGAACATTTACCACCCGGTCCATCGCCCCAAACCCGCGATTGCCGAGCCGGCCACGCCCAAAGTGTCGGCGACCGAGTTGTCCGGCATCGCCCTGGCCGACACCCTGTCGATACTCGACCAGCGCGTGCAAGTGACCCTGGGCCTGCGCAAGCAGAACATCCAGTCCCACAACTACAACGCCGCCGGTGCAGTCACTTCAGCCTATGACGATGGCAAGACCACGCCGTTGTTCGGGGCCGTGCTGCGGCCCTGGGATCACGTGTCGTTCTACTACAACTACATCGAAGGCCTGAGCAAGGGGGACGTCGCCCCCAGCACCGCTTCGAACGCCGGCGAAATCTTTGCCCCCTACGTGTCGCGCCAGCAGGAGGTCGGGGTCAAGCTCGATTACGGCAGCTTCATGTCGAGCCTGGCCCTGTTCCAGATCAAGAAGCCCAGCGGCGAATTGTCTTCCGGGGTGTTCGCCGTCCAGGGTGAACAGCGCAATCGCGGCGTGGAGCTGAACATGTCGGGCGAAATTGCCCAAGGCACGCGCCTGCTCGGTGGCGTGACGCTGTTGGACGGACAACTGACCAGGACCAGCGTGGCGGCCAACCGTGGTAACAAACCGGTGGGCGTGCCCGACGTGCAAGCCAACCTCTGGGCCGAGTGGGACACGCCCTGGGCCGAAGGGCTGACACTCACCAGCGGCGCGATCTACACCGCCAGCCAATACGTCAACCAGGCCAACACCCAGGAACTGGCCCCGTGGACGCGCATCGATGTCGGCGCTCGATACGCCACGCGTATCGCTCAGCGACCCACGACCTTTCGCGCCACGGTGCAAAACGTTTTCGACCGTGAATATTGGTCGGGAGTCGCCTCCTACGGCGCATTTTCCCAGGGTTCACCACGCACCCTGCTCCTGTCGGCCACGGTCGATTTCTGACACATGCAAAGGCCTTGATCATGCTCACCATTGTTCGACGCAGCCACGCCCTGGCCGCGCTGCTGTTTGCTGGATTGCTGGGGGTTTCACTGGCGTCATTGGCCAACGAAGCGGTTGACACACGCAGCACCGTGACCGATTTGCTCGGGCGCAAGGTCAAGGTAAACCTGCCAGTCAAACGGGTGATTCTCGGCGAAGGCCGCCAGTTGTACCTGGTGGCGGCGCTGGACACGCAAAACCCCATCGAGCGTATCGTCGGCTGGCGCAAGGACCTCATCCAGTCCGATCCCGACACCTACAACGCCTACCTGCGCAAGTTTCCGGGCATTGCCGACATCCCCACCTTCGGCGGGTTTGAAGACGGCACCTTCGACATCGAGCAAGCGATCTCGCAGCGCCCCGATGTGATTGTCCTCAATATCGAGGCCCAGCACGCGACCGAAGATGCGCGCTACATCGAGAAGCTCGACGCCCTGGGCATTCCCGTGGTGTACGTCGACTTTCGCAACTACCCGATGCAGAACACCGAGCCGACCATGCGCCTGTTCGGCCAATTGTTCGGCAAGGAGCAACGCGCCGAAGCGTTCATCGCGTTCCGCAACCAGCAGATTCGCCGGGTCACCGACGTGATTGCCGCGCACCAACCTGCGCGCCCCAAGGTGTTCATCGAGCG
This sequence comes from Pseudomonas rhodesiae, assembly GCF_007858255.1. GTDB lineage: Bacteria > Pseudomonadota > Gammaproteobacteria > Pseudomonadales > Pseudomonadaceae > Aquipseudomonas > Aquipseudomonas rhodesiae. The sequence continues at coordinate 7,231 of NZ_VFEU01000052.1, forward strand.
CATCGGCGGCTACACCGACGATTGCTGCCTGAGCTTTGGCAACGAGAACTTTGGCCGCTTCGTCGAAATGGCCGGCGGCGACAACATCGCCAGGGACATCATCCCCACGACCTTCGGCCAGTTGAACGCCGAGCAGGTGATCGTCGCCAACCCTGACCAGATTGTCGTGACCAGCGCCAACTGGGAAGCCTTCGCCCCGGGCGGGCATTGGGTGGGTGTGGGTCCGGGCGCGGACATGGCCGAGGCCCGACGCAAACTGGCCTGGTACACCGGTCGCCCGGCCTATGCCGGAATCAAGGCGCAGGACAGCCAGGCCTTCCACGCCATCTGGCACCAGTTCTACAACAGCCCCTATCAGTTCGTGGCCATCCAGCAACTGGCCAAATGGTTTCATCCGACGCTGTTTGCAGACCTCGATCCGCAAGCCGCGTTTCGCGAGTTGCATGAGCGCTTCCTGCCGGTGCCCTACGAGCCTGGCTATTTCGTCAGCCTGGGCGAACCCGAGATCAAGCCATGAATGCGATCAACGATACGATGGTCCAGCGCGACACCTACCGCCGCCTGGTGGTGCGCAAACGCCTGATCCTCGGCGCCCTGACGCTGCTGTTGTTGGGCAGTGTGTTGCTTGACCTGGCCCTGGGCCCGGCCAGCTACAGCCTGGGCGAAGTGCTCGGTGCGCTGCTTTCACCGGACAGCGCCGCGCCGCAGGTGCGGGTGGTGATGTGGGATATTCGCCTGCCCGTGGCACTGATGGCGGTCGCCGTGGGCGCGGCGTTATCGCTGGCCGGGGCGCAGATGCAGACCATCCTCAACAACCCGTTGGCCAGCCCGTTCACCCTGGGCATTTCCGCGGCAGCCAGTTTCGGCGCCGCCATGGGGCTGGCGTTCGGTGTGGCGCTGTTTCCGCTGGCAGCGCAGTACATGGTGCCGGCCAACGCGTTCATCATGGCCATGCTCTGCGCCCTGCTGATCCACTTCTTGAGCCTGCGCCGTGGCGTCACCGCCGAAACCATCGTGCTGCTCGGCATTGCCCTGGTGTTCACGTTCAACGCGTTGCTCGCACTCGTGCAGTTTTTTGCCACCGAGCAAGCCGTGGCCGCCGTCGTGTTCTGGACCATGGGCAGCCTGACCAAGGCGACCTGGCCCAAGCTGGGCGTGATCTGTGTGGTGATCCTGATCACCCTGCCGATTTTCGCCAGGCGCACCTGGGCGCTCACCGCCCTGCGGCTGGGGGATGACAAGGCGGCCAGCTTCGGTATCAACGTGCGCAGCCTGCGTTTCCAGACGCTGATCATGGTCAGCCTGCTCGCTGCGTTTCCCGTGGCCTTCGTCGGCACCATCGGCTTTATCGGGCTGGTCGGCCCGCACATCGCGCGGATGCTGATTGGCGAAGACCAACGTTTCTTCCTGCCGGCCTCGTTGCTCACCGGCGCACTGATCCTGTCGGCGAGTTCGGTGGTCAGCAAAACCCTGATCCCCGGCGCGATTTTCCCCATCGGCGTGGTCACGTCCCTGATCGGCGTACCGTTCTTTATCTCTCTGATTCTCGGCGCAAAGAAAAACTCATGGTAACGATCCAGCTGCAAGACCTCGGCGCCAGCTATGGCCAGCGCACGATCATCAGCGGTGTGACCACCACCGAGTTTGTCGGCGGCCAGGTGGTCGCCGTGGTCGGGCCCAATGCCGCAGGTAAATCGACCCTGTTCAAGCGCATGGCAGGGCTGATCGACGGGCCCGGCGAGGTAAAGCTGCAAGGCGCGGAAAAGGGGTTTGGGGAGCAATGGAACCAAAAACCAACGTAAGCCCTACCAACGCTTTTCGGTGTCTTCTTCCCAGGCGCCCATCTCGACAAAACAGTTGCGCATGTCGGCCTCCTGGCTGATCTCGGTCA
>NZ_VFEU01000053.1 GCF_007858255.1 Pseudomonas rhodesiae
GCGGCGCAGGCAGCAGCACTATCGGTCGGCCAGTTCACTTTGACGGTGCCGCGTGGGTGCAGAATCTCAATGCTGATATTCGATGAAGGTGGGTGTGCCGTTATCTGCATGGGCAATGGGATAAATGGTAAGCGTCCGAACTACACCGCCTTGCATCTCAGACCTTAATCCCCTTTAACCGCTGATTGACGCGCTCACACTCAAAAACTGCGAAATTGCACCCCACTTGACCACCCATTTGCGTTGCAACTGACCAATCATTTGCATTCGAAGTGATCAGGACTCTCGGCTCTGTAGGGTAAGAGCGTGGCTAAAAGCAGACCGTAGGTTTGGCCAGTCAACGGGGCTCATTGAGCGCCGCTCTTTTCCTGTTCAAGCCGACAAACAGGGGGGCAATGAAACGGGAAATCGTAGGCTAAGGCGCGAAGTTTTCGTGGCTATCTATTCCATGCAGCGAATCGATCAGCGGGCAGCTAACCGTCCCGTGGCTCGCGCAACAGTCATCAACCAACTGCGCCAGGACCAACTCGATCCGCCGCAGATCCGCAAGTTTCCCCCGCACGTCTTCGAGCTTCTGCTCGGCGTGCACACGCGCATCATTGCAGTGCGTACCGTCATCGAGCCGCAACAGTCCGGCCACTTCATCGAGGCTGAAGCCCAGCCGTTGTGCGGACTTCACGAATTTCACCCGTGCAATATCCGCCTCGCCGTAGCGACGAATGCTGCCGTAGGGCTTGTCCGGTTCGGGCAACAGCCCTTTGCGTTGATAGAACCGAATGGTTTCCACGTTAACCCCGGCTGCCTTGGCAAAGACGCCAATGGTCAGGCTTTCCGCAGTGTTTTTCATACCGCTTGACTCCGTACCTGACTACGGAAATAACCTTAACCCATCGATCAAACATTCGAAAGGTTGAACCCATGTCTGAATCACAAAAGGGCCGTGGTGCACTCCTCGCTGGAGGTCTGGCGGCGATCCTTGCGTCCACCTGCTGCCTGGGCCCGCTGGTGCTAATTGCCCTGGGCTTCAGCGGCGCCTGGATCGGTAATCTCACCGTTCTGGAGCCCTACCGCCCGTTTTTCATCGGCGCGGCATTGTTGGCGCTGTTCTTCGCTTACCGGCGCATTTTCCGCCCGGCTCAAGCCTGCAAACCCGGTGAGACCTGCGCAATTCCGCAGGTACGAACCACCTACAAGTTCATTTTCTGGCTCGTGATGGCACTCGTGCTGGTCGCGCTCGGTTTCCCCTACATCCTCCCGTTGTTTTACTGATCAGGCAGGAGTCTCCCATGAAAAAGCTGTTTGCCGCTCTCGCGCTCATTGCCGTGGTTTCCCCGGTGTGGGCCGCCATCCAAACCGTCACCCTGTCGGTACCGGGCATGACCTGCGCCGCCTGTCCGATCACGGTCAAGAAAGCGCTGACCCAGGTCGAGGGCGTGACCAAGACCGAGGTGAGTTTCGAGAAACGCGAAGCCATCGTGACCTTCGACGATGCCAAGACCAACTCCGAGGCCCTGACCAAGGCGACCGAGGATGCCGGCTATCCATCTACCATCAAGCAATAGGAGGAAATACCAATGAGAAATCCTCTCAATCTGTTCACGCGGATCGGTGACAAAGCCAGTTCCGTCGGTGTGCTGGTTTCAGCCCTAGGCTGCGCCGCGTGTTTTCCTGCTCTGGCTAGCTTAGGCGCTGCAATCGGTCTGGGCTTTTTGAGCCAGTGGGAAGGCCTGTTCATCACCACGCTACTGCCCTTGTTTGCGGCCCTGGCGCTGCTCGTCAATTCCCTTGGCTGGCTCAAACATCGGCAGTGGCAGCGAACTGCACTCGGCCTGATAGGCCCTGTCCTGGTCTTGGCTGCGGTGTTTTTGATGCGGGCTTATGGCTGGCGGAGCGGTTGGCTGCTCTATATCGGTCTGGCCCTCATGCTTGGGGGCTCGATCTGGGATCTCGTGTCGCCCGCCCACCCCCGTTGCGCCCCGGGTGCCTGCCCACCACAGCCAAAACAGTAATGCCGCAAAGAGACCCATTTGAGGAAGTAAACGCTATGACCACACTGCGAATCCACGGTATGACCTGCGCCTCCTGTGCCGACCGCGTCAGAGATGCTCTGGAGGGAATCTCCGGCGTGCACCGGGCGGACGTCTCCTACGCCGGTGGGAAGGCCGAAATGACGGCCGACGCGGCTGTCAGCCGTGAACAAATGCAAGCCGCCGTCGAGGCCCTTGGGTATCAAGCGTCGTTCGAAGTCGCCTCGCTACAACCGCGCCCCGGCCAGCTCGATAAGGCGCTGGGCTGGTTGCGCAGCGACACCGAGGTCGGCAAAAACGGCGACGCGCTACACATTGCAGTCATAGGCAGCGGCGGTGCGGCAATGGCGGCCGCCTTGAAGGCGGTGGAAGCCGGCGCCCGCGTCACTCTGATCGAGCGCGGCACCATCGGCGGCACTTGCGTCAACGTCGGCTGCGTGCCGTCGAAAATCATGATTCGCGCCGCGCATGTGGCTCATTTGCGCCGCGAGAGTCCGTTCGATGACGGAATGCCCGCCACGCCGCCGACCGTCCTGCGCGAGCGGCTGCTCGCGCAACAGCAAGGCCTTGTCGACGAACTGCGTCACGCCAAGTACGAAGGCATTCTGGAGAGCACACCAGCCATCACCGTGCTGCGTGGCACCGCTCGCTTCCAGGACGGCCACACGCTCAGCGTCGAACTGGTCGAGGGGGGCGGGCGCGAAGTCGCGTTCGACCGCTGCCTGATCGCTACCGGCGCCGGTGCGGCCGTGCCGCCGATTCGCGGGCTGCAAGACACCCCCTATTGGACCTCGGAGGAGGCACTGGCCAGCGCCAGTATTCCGCAACGGCTCGCCGTGATCGGCTCATCCGTGGTGGCCTTGGAGCTGGCGCAAGCCTTTGCCCGGCTGGGTAGCCGCGTCACCATCCTGGCGCGCAACTCGCTGTTCTTCCGCGAAGATCCGGCCATCGGCGAGGCGCTGACCGCAGCCTTCCGCATGGAGGGCATCGACGTGCTTGAGCAGACACAAGCCAGTCAGGTGACCCACGCCAACGGCGAATTCGTACTGACCACCAACCACGGTGAACTGCGCGCCGACCAACTGTTCGTCGCCACCGGCCGCACGCCCAACACCCAAAGCCTGAACCTGGAAGCGGCGGGTGTACTGTTGGATGAACGCGGCGCCATTCAGATCGATCAGGGCATGCGCAGTAGCGCAGTGGATATCTATGCAGCCGGCGACTGCACCAACCAGCCGCAGTTCGTCTACGTCGCGGCGGCGGCTGGCACCCGTGCGGCGATCAACATGACCGGCGGCGAAGCTACGCTTAATCTCGATGCCATGCCGGCGGTGGTGTTCACCGATCCGCAGGTGGCCACCGTCGGTTACAGCGAAGCGGAAGCACAGCGCGCAGGCCTCGAAACCGACAGTCGCACGCTGAGCCTGGACAACGTGCCGCGTGCGCTGGCCAACTTCGACACGCGAGGGTTCATCAAGCTGGTCGCCGAAGCGGGTTCTGGTCGGTTGCTCGGCGTGCAGGCGGTGGCCCCGGAAGCGGGCGAGCTGATTCAGACGGCGGTGCTGGCTATTCGCAACCGCATGACCGTGCAGGAGCTGGCCGACCAGTTGTTCCCCTACCTAACCATGGTCGAGGGCCTGAAGCTCGCGGCGCAGACTTTCACCAAGGACGTAAAGCAATTGTCCTGCTGCGCTGGATGAATGGAGAGCACCATGAAATTTGCCCGCTACATTACCGAGATCGCCGAACGTCTCACCCCGACCAACCGGCCCAAAGGTTTTGCGGAGTTCTTGGTCGCGCTACTGGGTGAACTTGCCAAGGGACGCCCGATTTCGCGAACTACGCTTGCCAGGACTCTTGGCTGGCCCGCTGAGCAAGTGGCGGCTGTGCTCGAACAAGCCACCAGTACCGAATACGACAACGATGGGAACATCATCGGCTATGTCCTCACCTTGCGCGAGACGTCGCATGTCTTGGAAATTGACAACCGCCGGCTGTATGCCTGGTGCGCGCTGGACACCCTGATGCTCCCGGCGTTAATCGGCCGTACAGCTCGCGTCTCGTCGCATTGCGCTGCAACTGGAGCACCCGTTTCGCTTACGGTTTCACCCAGCGAGATACAGGCTGTTGAACCTGCCGACGTGGCAGTGTCACTGGTATTGCCGCAGGAGGCGGCCGACGTTCGTCAGTCCTTCTGTTGCCATGTGCATTTCTTCGCATCTATCCCAGCGGCAGAAGATTGGGCCTCCAAGCATCAAGGATTGACTATCGTAAGCGTCCAAGAGGCGTTCGGCGTGGGCCAGGAGCTTAATCGACATCTGTTGCAGACCCTTCCAATGAGAACATCGTGATTGGATTTCGACTCAATGTCCTACGGAGTGGGCATCGGATTTCTCTTTCCGACTTTGATCCGGTGATCCCAGCCATCGCCAAAGTCATAGACCTAGCGGAATGTCCTTTTCCCGTTCAACGCTTTGATCAGAGTCTTGCGGGTCTCCGAGTTCACGGGAGGCCCCCATCCATCGGAGTCGGGAATACCGTAACTCTCACCAGCTATTTCAAACTCATGCAGATGGTCATCGTGCCAGCCCATTGCGATCTGGATCACCGCGTGCAATTTGCCTAAGGTGATGTTCTCGGGCACCGCCACACGGCGCCAGATGGCAGGTTCGATCCACTTCAATTCAATGTGCAGTAGCAACAAATCAGGTTCGGGTTTTGGCAAGCGAACAGTTTTGACCATGGATCAGGCGGCCTCGCAGAGTTCCGTGGAGGCGAGAGAAACGTTCCAGGGCAGCAGTTCGTCGACCCGATTGATCGGGTGGTCGGCGATGCGCTCCAGCACGTGTGTCAAATAGGCTTGCGGGTTCAGGTCGTTGAGTTTGGCTGAACCCACCAGGCTGTAAATCGCAGCCGCTCGTTCGCCGCCGGCGTTGGAACCGACGAACAGATAATTTTTTCTGCCTAGCGCGACAGCACGTAGCGCGCGTTCGGCAGCGTTGTTGTCGATCTCAATTCGCCCGTCATCGCAATAGCGCACCAAGGCCTGCCACCGATTGAGGGCATAGAGAATCGCACCGCCCAATGCCGATTTTTTCGACAGTTGAGTCAGCGTCTGGTTGAGCCACGCGTGGAGTTGTTCCAGCAGCGGACTGGCTCGGCTTTGCCGAACCACTTTTCGCAGGTTGGGCGGTTGCCCTCGAATCTCGCTTTCGATGGCATACAGGGCCGCAATCCGTTGCAGCGCCTCGGCGGCAAGTGGTGAAGCCAGGTCTTTGTAGACCTCGTAAAACTTGCGCCGGGCGTGAGCCCAACACGCCGCTTCCTCAATGGTGCCCGTGGCATATAGTTGAGCAAAACCGGCATAGCCGTCCGCCTGCAAGATCCCGCTGAAGCGCTTGAGATGCGCGCGGGGATGTTGCCCCTTGCGATCCGGCGAGTAGGCAAACCAGACCGCCGCCGGTGTCGCGTCCCCCGTAGGTCGGTCGTCCCGCACGTACGTCCACAGGCGCGCCGATTTGGTCTTGCCGTTGCCCGGCGCGAGCACGCCAATCGGCGTGTCGTCGGCATGGACTTTGTGTCCGCTCATGACGTGGTGCTCAAGGGCGTTGATCAGTGGTCGCAGCAACTGACTGCTCTGGCCAACCCAGTCGGCCAGGGTTGAGCGCTCCAGCTCCACGCCCTCACGGGCGTAGATCTCGGACTGCCGATACAACGGCAAATGATCGACAAACTTCGAGACCAGCACATGGGCCAACAACCCTGGGCCGGCAAGACCTCGGGCGATCGGGCGACTCGGTGCCGGCACCTGGGCGAAGTGCTCGCAGCAGCGGCAAACCCACTTCGGACGGACATGGCGAATGACTTTGAAACGTGCCGGAACGTACTCCAGCACTTCGGACACATCCTCACCTAAATGGCGAAGCGTCCCACCGCAGCCAGTGCATTGCGACTCGGGCTGATGAACGTGGGTTTCGCGAGGTAGGTGTTCAGGCAATGGTTTACGGCGCGAAACTGCGCGAGGTGCCGGCTCGACTGGAGGTGTCATTTCGGCTTGGCTGATTTGCAGCTCATCAAGGCTCAACTGGAGCTGGTCGATCATCGCTTCCAGTTGCTCGGAGCTGCGACCGAACTGCGTACGACGCAGCTTGGCGATCATCATCTTCAAGCGCTCAATCTCTGCGTGCTGGGCAGCGATCAGCGCCTTCAAGGCTTGAAGATCATTCGGCAGGGAGTCGGTCACGAGGGTCATGCCCGAATATTACTGGGGATTTTTTCAGCGCGGCAAGTCAGACCGCGAGGACGGGTGCTGTACGAATTGGCCGGCGCCAATCAATGCCCTCCAACAGCATCGACAACTGCGCGGTCGTCAGCGACACGCTGCCGCTGGTTGCTTGCGGCCAGACAAAGCGTCCTTGCTCCAACCGTTTGCAAAACAGGCACAAGCCGTCGCCATCCCACCACAACAGTTTGATCCGGTCACCACGCCGTCCGCGAAAGGCGAAGATCTGACCGGAGAAGGGATCGGCTTCCAGTTGAGTCTGCACCATGGCCGCCAAACCGTCGAAGCCACGACGCATGTCCGTGACGCCAGCGGCGATCCAGATACGGGTTCCAGCGGGAGGGGCAATCATCGCACTAACTGCTGCAAGACGAGTTGCAGCGTCTGCGGGTCTGGTGCTCCGGTGATACGCAACTTGGCTTTTCCTACCTCAACTGCGATCTCGGAATGACACTCTGCCTGTGGCTGGAAGACTGGCGGCAGATCCATTGGCGCCTCGATCACCTGGACTGGCAAAAACGAAGCACTCTGGCTGACCGGGCCGAATAGCCCTTCTTGGTATTGCTGCCGCCAGCGAAAGACCAGATTGGCATTGACGTCATGTTCGCGAGCGATCAATGACACGGAGGCGCCAGGCTGGAAGGTGGCCTCGACGACTTGGCGTTTAAAGTCCAGCGGAAAGTTGGGGCGGCGACCGGCTCGACGGGCTGGGGCAACTGTATCCAAGATAGTGTCCACTAAAAAATGGTGTCCACTATCTTGGCCAATTTGGAGGGCTGTCAGGAGAGGGTGCTGGCCGGACGGTTACGATAAATGCTGGTTGAAGCGCTGAGCTTTTGTGCGCGTGCACTCGAATCCATTTGTGGACGAGGTTGGCGTTGAGGCTATGGCTGAGGGCGACGCCGGCAATCGAAGCGCCGGGTTGGGCACACTCT
>NZ_VFEU01000054.1 GCF_007858255.1 Pseudomonas rhodesiae
CGGAGGCGCCTTCGAGTTCGGCGAGGCCTTCGGCGATGTCGAGTTTGTCCAGGGCGGCCTTGGCGCGCACGATGGCGGCGGAGTCACTGGCGGTGACGGCGCGGGCTTCAATGGCGGCGGCGGCGCCAGCACCGTCGAGGCGGTCCATGTTGGCTTCGGTGGCGTGGCCGGCGTTGGCGCCTTTGATCACCGCTGGGCCGGTGTCTTCGTTGTCGACTTCATCCCAACTCAGCATCGAAATATTCCTTCCTGGTCTGGTCTGACGGGGTGGGCCCGTGCAAAAAATAGATGATTTGCAGGCTTCAAGGCATTGAAATACTGCGCAGAGTGTGGTCGGTGAACACCGAAGGCGCACACTATGTAGTGGTCGGTCTTGTTTGTGGGCACACTATATGGTGTGTAACAGGGTTGGTCAACGGACCGAGCTGGTTACGTCGTCGCACCCTTACAGGGGCAACCTGACTTGCGCGCAGAGCCCGCCCTCGGGGCGGTTGCTCAAGGTCAGCGCACCGCCGATCGCCACGGCCAACTGTTGCGCGATGGCCAGGCCCAGGCCGGTGCCGCCGGTGCCGCGATTGCGTGAGCTTTCAACGCGGTAGAAGGGTTGCAGCACCTGGGGCAATTCAGCCTCGGCAATGCCTGGCCCGCTATCCAGTACCTTGATCGACAGTTCACCGTTGGGGGTGGCCGCCACTTCCAGATGGGCGGAGCCGGCGAACTTGAGGGCATTGTCCACCAGGTTCACCAGAATCCGGCGCAGGGCGTGGGGGCGCGTGTCGAGTATCGCCGCGCTCTTGCCACTGAGGCTGACCTGTTTGTGCATGTCTTGATAGTCGAACACCAGGCTGTCGAGAAAGGCGTCCAGGTCGATGCGCTGGCTGGTTTCGCTGGCGCCGTGGACGCTGCGCGCATAGGCCACGCCTTCGCGTACCAAGTGCTCCATTTCCCCCAGGTCGTTCCAGAGTTTTTCGCGGTCGGTGGAGTCCTCCATGAACTCGGCGCGCAGCTTCATACGGGTGATCGGTGTTTGCAGATCGTGGGAAATCGCCGCGAGGATCTGCATGCGTTCCTTGAGGTAGTCGGCGATCCGTTGCTGCATGCGATTGAACGCCGCTGCGGCATGGGCCACTTCGGTGGGCCCACGTTCATCGAGTGTCGTGGGATGTGCGTTGGGATCCAGGGTTTCCACGGCATGGGCCAGGCGCGTCAGCGGGCGAATGGCCAGGCGTACGGCTAACCCGGTGCAGATCAGCAGCAGCGCCAGTTGCAGCACCAGCACCACCGGTAGCCAATAGGCCACCGGGACGGCGGCGGGGCGCACATCCACGGTGATCGGACTCCCGTCGGCCAGTGTCAGGTGCGCCTGGAAATGCTTCTGCGCGCCCGGAATATCGCGAAAGGTCAGCGCATAACGCTCGCCCAGGGCCTCGGCAATCGAGGTGGCGGCCATGGGCATGTCATCGCTGGGCAAGGGGCGGCCCGGCTCGCCTGTGTTGAGCAGGTAACGGTAGTTCTGGCGGTTCAGGCGTGGCAGCCAACTGGCGCGCTCATCGGCAGGCAGGCGGTCCAGGATCGCCACGGAGGTGGCCACTTCGTTTTCCAGGTTGCCCAGCATCGTCGTGCGCGCGCTGATATAGCGCTCGTAAAACTGTGCACTGAACGACAGCCCATGGGCGCACACCAGGCTGATCAGGAAAATCAGCGACAATTGCGACGCCAGGGTGCGGGGCCAGCCGAGCCGCAGGCTCATTGATCGGCCTCGAGGATTTCCACCGGCAGTGAGAACACGTAGCCCTCGCTGCGCACGGTCTTGATATAGGCCGGCTCACGGGCATCATCCAACAGCCGTTGGCGCAGGCGACTGACCAGCAAGTCGATGGAACGGTCGAACAGATCGGCGTCGCGGCCCTGGGTCAGGTTGAGTAATTGGTCACGAGTGAGCACCCGTTGGGGGTGGTCGAGAAACACCCGCAACAGACGGTATTCCGCACCGCTCAGGGCCACCAGGGTGCCGTCGTCGTCAAGTAGGTGGCGCGCGGTGGTGTCCAGGCGCCAGCGACCGAAGCGGATCAGGCGCCCGGTTTCGGTGACCACCAGGTTGGGCGGTAGCATGCGCGTGCGGCGGAGCACCGCATTGATACGTGCCAGCAGCTCACGGGCCGCGAAGGGCTTGACCAGGTAATCGTCGGCGCCCATTTCCAGGCCGATGATGCGGTCGGTTTCGTCATTGCGGGCGGTCAGCATCAGCACCGGCGTGGCCTTGTGCTTGCCTACCCGCAGCTCGCGGCACAGCTGCAAACCGTCATCGCCGGGCATCATGATGTCCAGCACGATCAAATCTACGGGGGTGGTTTCCAGGAAGCTGCGCATTTGCCGGCCATCGGCGACCACGGTGGTGCGCATGCCATTTTTTTTCAGGTAATTGCCCACCAGTTCGCGGATCTCCCGGTCGTCATCGACGATCAGGATATGATCGACATGATCCATGCTGCCTTCCTCGTTAAATGCTCGTTGCGGCGCAGTCTAGCCACTGTTGCCGGCGATGCCTTGTACGTTTTGTATTGCAGTGTATCTGGGCGCAGGCAGATACACGGCGAAGCAAAAAAATGGCATATCGCCTTAGCGCGATCAGTTGCCAGACTTGCCGGCCCACCCGCGCAGCAGGGCTTCGAAGACACGCTGCGCGCGCGGGTCGTCGCTGTGGGCCACATTAAAGCGCATCGAATCACGATGGATCGGGTCGTAGCCGAATAACGCCCCCGGCGCCAGCACCATGCTGCGCTTCAACGCCTCCTGGGCCAGCAGTTCGCCGTTCACTTCCGGCGGCAGGCGTGCCCAGATAAACATGCCGCCTTCATAGGCCATTGGCAGTTCACAACCACAACGCCTGAGCCATTGCTCCACGCGACCGCCGGACTCCATCAGCCGTTGCACCATGCGTTTGCGGTGCTTGGCGTAGCTGCCTTCGCTGAGCATGCGGTAGACGATCTGCTCGAACAGCTCCGAGGTCACGCCGCCGCTCATCAACTTCATATTGGTCAGGTTGGCCGCCAATTGCGGCGCGGCCACCACATAGCTGACGCGGGTGTTGGCGCTGAGGATCTTGGAAAACCCCGACAGGTAAGTCACCTGCTCAAGACCGGCGAGGCTGGCCAGGCGTGGCGGCGGGTTGGGGTGCAAGTCACCGTAGAGGTCGTCTTCGACGATATGGCAGTGGTAATGCTGGGTCAGCTGCAGCAGGCGGAACGCTTGGCTCGGGCTGAACGAATGGCCGGTAGGGTTATGCAGCACGCTGGTGGTCAGGTACAGGCTGGGACGGTGGTCGGCCAGCAGCTGTTCCAGAGCGGTAAAGTCGAAACCGTCCGGGCGACGCTCAATGGTCACCACCTTGACCCCATGCAGCGCCAGATTGGCGTGGAAGTTGAAATAACACGGCGCATCCAGCAACACCGTATCGCCGGGGCGCGCCAGCAGGCGCATAAGCATGTCCAAGCCTTGCACGGTGTTGGGGGTGGTGATGATTTGCTCCACCGGCACCGACAATCCGTCACCGTGCAACTTGTGTTGCAGGGCCTGGCGCAGCGGTAGTAGACCGGCTGGCGTACCCAGCCCGGCGATGCGCAGCGACGGCGCGCGCACCACGCTGCGCATGGCCTGGCGGAGCGCCTCGCTGTTCAACCACGCTTCGGGCAGATGGCCGCCGCCGGGGCGCAGGTCGCTGTCGGCCGTCACCAGCGGGCGACGCAAGACGCTGAGCAGGTCTTGGGGCAGCAGGTCGACCCAGGTAGAGGAGGCCGGCCGCGTGCTGTCCATCGCCACAAAGTAGCCGCGGCCCTGGCTGGAGGTCAGCAGGTTGCGGCCGCGCAGACGGTCGAGGGCTTCGTTGAGGGTGAATTTGCTGACGCTCAGGGTCTGGGTCAACTCGCGCACCGACGGCAATTTGCTACCCGGTGCCCATTCGCCGTTTTCAATAGCCTGGCTGAACGCTTCGACGATCTGCTGCACCTTCGGCGTGCCGTCCACAAAGGCGATGGCGGATACAAACATAAACCTTCCTTGTCTTTGCTGGTGTTTTTACCGGTGAAGTGAGGCCGGATTAGGCATCACTTTACCTGCCTGGTGCAACGTCGCTCCTCTAGACTGCCGGCCACCTCGCTTGGATACGGCGATTTCCCTGCAAGTGAGCAATGGGTTCCGCATTTTTTATGACGACTTATATGTGCGCATCCAGAAAACCGCTGAGAGCCAAAGAGGGTGCTCAAGGCCAAGAAAGTCGACTCTCCTACCCAAGGTCCAGGACCATGACAACCGCGTTAACACTCTCTTCGTTCCTCTACTTTCTGTTGTTTTGCGCCACCATGACCTTCAGCCCTGGCCCCATGACCCTGCTCTTGCTGAGCCTGGGCTTGAAGGACGGCCTGCGCAGTTCCATCCCGGCGCAGATCGGCGCCAGTGTGTCGTACCTGATTTCGATCCTGATCTTTGCCGTGGGCTTCTCGGAACTGATCAAGGGCAACCTCGCCATTACCCAGACCATCCAGTTTGTCGGCGTGGCCTACATCCTGTACTTGGCCTACAAACAGTGGACCAGCAACGGCGTGTCGATCCACAGGGCCGGCGGTGTGGAAGGCCCGCGCAGCCTGTTCGGCAAAGGCTTGCTGACCGGGTTTTCCAACCCCAAGACCATCATTATGTTCAGCGCGGTGTTCCCGCAGTTCGCCGGGGCCGGGGAGCAAAGCTCGGCGGCGGACATCGCCATCCTCGGGCTGACCTTTCTGTTGCTGCAATTCGCCAGTGGCTGCTTGTATTGCTATTTCGGTCAGCGCATCAAGCATGTGCTGGAAAACCCTCAGCGCCGCGTGTTGTTGCAGCGCGCCACGGCGGTTTTGTTGTTGGGTGTGGCGTTGATGCTGGCACGGGACTTTTCCCGCTAAGCAAAGTCCCTGTCGGCTGTGGTGGCAATTTGCCGTCGCCCTGATAGACTCCAGGCATTCCTCCAGGATTGACCCCCGCCATGCCCAGCGTCGGAGGAAAAGGACTTCCGCTCGCCATTCGCCTCTACAGAACCCGTGCCCTGGGATTGGCCCTGGGCGTAGTGTGCGTGGTTTTTGCCATATACCCCCTGGAGCCTCCGCCGTGGGTGTGGGCCTGGATGCTGATCAATGCGTTTGTCTGGCCTCACGTGTCATTCCAACTGACCCTACGCGCCAGCCAAACCCTACGCAGCGAACGCCGCCATTTGCTGTTCGATTCGTTTTGCGGCGGCTTCTGGGTCGCCGCCATGCAGTTCAATCCGCTGCCCAGTGTCACCGTGCTGTCGATGATGTCCATGAACAACGTATCCATTGGCGGGCCGCGCTTTGTGTTGGCCGGCTGGCTGGCGCAGGCGCTGGGTGTCGCCATCGGGTGGTGGTGGGTGGCACCGGGTTTTATCGCCATGACCAGCCAGGCCCAGCTATACGCCTGCCTGCCGATCCTGATGCTGTATCCATTGGTGCTCGGTTGGATCTGCTATCGACAGGCTCAGAACTTGTCCCGGCACAAGCGCGAACTGCTTGCCCTGAGCCGTACTGACAGCTTGTCCGGCCTGCTCAACCACGGTGCGTGGAAAGATCAGTTGGAAATCGAGTTCCAGCGTTGTCGCGATGAACAGCGGGGCGCGGTGATCGCCCTGATCGACATCGACCACTTCAAACTTATCAATGACACCTACGGCCACGTGACCGGCGACATCGTGTTGCGCCAGCTCAGCAAGGTACTGCGCCAGAACCTGCGCAGTACCGACCAGGCGGGGCGATATGGCGGTGATGAATTCTGCGTGATCCTGTCGGACATGCCGCTCAACCGTGCCACGCAAGCTATGGATGCGCTGCGCGATCGCTTCAATGCGCTGACCTACGACCAAAACCCGACCCTGCGCGCCAGCCTGAGCATTGGCCTGGCGCCCTATCAACCGGGGCACGCCGACTCCATCAGTTGGCTCAACGACGCCGACCTGGCGTTGTACCAGGCCAAAAGCGGCGGGCGTAACCGCGTCAGCGCAGCGCAGGGGACTTGGTTGCGGTCGGTTTAGTGGGGGTGAGAGTGGGGTGAAAAAGCAGCGCTACGCTGGCGCATTCCCTACGGATGAGCGCCGTAGGTTTACTCGGAACTTGAGCCTGTCGTTGTGGTAATGGAATGGACGCCCCCTTCCTAACGGCATCTATGTGCCAAAGTTAAAGTGTTACCCACACTTAGCGGAAGGGAGCGTCCTCATGCAGCTTACGACTGTTTCGGTTGACTTGGCAAAAA
>NZ_VFEU01000055.1 GCF_007858255.1 Pseudomonas rhodesiae
TTTGGAGACGTAAGCCGAAGCAAGAGGTGATGATCCACTCGGATCAAGGCAGTCAGTACAGCAGCTCAGACTGGCGAAGCTTCTTGAAAGCTAACAACCTGGTAGCCAGCATGAGTCGTCGAGGTAACTGCCACGACAACGCTGTAGCGGAGAGCTTTTTCCAGCTGCTAAAGCGGGAGCGGATCAAGCGTAAAATCTACACTACACGCCAGGATGCTCGGGATGATGTGTTCGATTACATCGAGATGTTTTACAACCCAAAACGACGCCACAGTTTCAACAATCAGCTGTCACCGGTAGAGTTTGAAAAGCGTTACGCAGCGAGCCTGGAGAGTGTCTAGGAAACCCGGGGCGATTCACAAATCCATCTCGGTTAACTGCTCTTGCGCACCAAAGCCATGGTCACCCACGACCACGAATAGGGTGTCTTTGAAATAAGGCGCTTTACGAGCCTTTTCAAAAAATCGTCCAAGAGCCCAGTCAGAATAACGCATAGCTGTCAGGTGCTGGTCAAGCGAACCTTGTCCTGTGACGGGCTCAATAGGCAACACACCTGGCAGCGCGTATGGCGTATGGTTTGAAAGCGTTTGGAGGAGTGCATAGAAGGGTTTCTTTGGGTCTTGCTTGAGCAGTTCTTCTGCAGCGCGATCAAACATATCCTGGTCAGCCACTCCCCATGTCGGGTCTGATACCACGGGGTCAACAAAATCATTACGACCGATAAACCTTGTCATGCCCTGGTTACTGAAAAAGCCACGTTGGTTATCCCAGGCAAAATCGCCGTTGTAGACATACAGATCGTCGAAGTCGCGAGTGCTAAGCAACTGAGCCAGACCGGAGAATTGGTGGCCTCCTTCCGGAGTCTGCATCAAGTACTCGAAACCGGGTAAGTTTGGGAAGCAGGCCATGCTGGCAAACATGCCTTGATGGGTATGGGTGCCATTAGCGAAGAAGCGGCGAAACAGCACACCTTCTTGAGCCAACTGATCGAAGTTCGGTGTGATGCCAGCTTCGCTGCCGAGCGCGCCAACAAAGTGCCCAGCAAAACTCTCCATCAGAATCACTACGACATTGCGGATCGGCAGGCGCGTATTTTGTGGGGGCTGAAAATCGCGGCGGATCGCCGCTGTGTTCTGGTCTGCTAGGCGCTCGTGTTCGGTAAATAAGAGATCGCGTGTCAGGGTCGTCGCTTGATCTGCGAGCATGCGGCTCTTCCAAATCTTGTCGGCGCGATCACCTGAGTAGTGGTTCTTGGCTGCGGCATAAAGGCTCAAGGTGCCATTGAGGCCTAAGTGGTTGGCAAACATTGAGTCTGTGGTGAATGCATCCCCCCAGCGTAGTGGCGGCCCTTGCCGCAAAGTACCGCGCGCCACAACAACCGATATAGCCAGGCAAAGCAGCAGCGTCATACCATGACCGAGGTTATTCATTGTTCGGCGCGACTCGACGGTTGAGCGGCCCTGGCCACGAGTACGTTTATCCAGCCAACCCAGCAGTACGAAAAATAGAGCACTCAACGCCAGCCAGGCACCCAGTAGGCGCAGCACTGGAAAGCCATACCAGAGCATGCTCAGCACAGTTGCCGGGTCTTCCTGCAAATATTGAAAGACCAATGCGTTGAGACGCTGATGAAACTCTCGATAGAAATTCAGTTCAATCATGCCGAGCAGGATAGCTACCGCTGCGCAAGTTCCTAGCCAAATGCGTTGCCATGTCCGGCGGACCATTGCCGGGCGATATGCAAATGCCAGGGTCAGTGGTGCACAGATATAGACCACTAAGCGCAAGTCAAAACGCAGGCCATTAAAAAACGCTTCCGCCAGGCTGGTCCACGCGGTAGATCCAATCAGCTCTCGGTTGAAAAGTAATAGGGCCACGCGTAACAGAGTCAGCAAAGTTACTAATAGTGCTGCACTGCCAAAAAGGAAGGCCAGGTGTTCGCTTAGGCCAAGTTTTTCTTTCGCATTTGAGGGGCGGTTGCAGAAGCTGAGTGCAACACGGTTATTGATTTGAAGCTGGAGCATGATGCCGCATAGCCATGGCTTCCTGCATCACCTCGCCCATGACTTCGATCGGGCACTTGAAATCGAAGCGTTTACGGGGGCGCATATTCAGCTCCAAGGCGATGGCATTCAATTGCTCTTGACTGTGTACCGACAAGTCAGTCCCCTTGGGCAGGTACTGGCGCATCAGGCCGTTGATGTTTTCGTTGCTACCGCGCTGCCAGGGGCTGTGCGGGTCGCAGAAGTAAATAGCGACCCCTGTCTGCTGGGTGATTTCAGCATGCCGCGCCATCTCCCGGCCCTGGTCGTAGGTCATGCTCTTGCGCATCGCCAGCGGCATGCTGTTGAGCGCTGCACTGAAGCCCTCCATCGCCGAGGTCGCCGTTGCGTCGTTCATCTTCATCAGCATCAGGTAGCCACTGGTGCGCTCCACCAACGTGCCTACCGACGAGGCGTTGGCCTTACCCTTGATCAGGTCGCCCTCCCAATGCCCCGGCATCAGCCGGTCTTCGATCTCTGGCGGGCGAACATGAATGCTGACCATCTCAGGGATCTGGCCGCGCCGATCCACGCCACCAGAGCGCGGCCGGCGCGTCGTCTTGCCTTGGCGCAGGCAGACGATCAGCTCCTTGCGCAACTCGCCGACCGGCAAGGCATAGATCGCGTTATAGATCGTCTCACGACAGACGTAGGCATCTCTGAGGTTGGGTATGGTCATGCTGCGCAGCTTGCCGGCAATCTGCTCGGGAGACAAACGCTTACGCAGCATGTGGGCCACCAGTTCGAAGCGCTCGCTGCCCGGCACAAGCTTGCGCTTGGGGCGACAAACCTGGCGCCGAATGTTCATCTGTTGCTGGGCGCAGCGGGCCGAGTAAGCACCACTACTGCCTCGATTGCGCTTCAGCTCTCGGCTGATGGTCGAGGGCGACCTGTCAATCAGGCGAGCAATGCCGCGCAGGCTGAAGCCTTGAGCTTGACTGAGTTGAATGATGGCGCGCTCTTCGACGCTGAGTTCGGAATAGGACATAGGGGCAGCACCGTACCGGAAAGGTCAGGTGTTGCACTCAGTTTTCGCGGCCGCCAGGCTTCAGCGGACGCTGGCATGCGGGGAGGCATAATGGGTAGCCTTCTATAATTTAAGAATTGGAAGCTATAACAGGATTAAACCCCAAGTAAGGGCGATCAGTATCAGTGCAATGAGTTGCGCCGCACTTCCCATATCCTTGGCTTGTTTAGACAGTGGGTGGATGCTCAGGGAAATACGGTCAACAGTGCTCTCTATGGCTGAGTTGAGTAGCTCCACTACCAACGCCAGCATCGGCACGAGCATTAGCAGTACGCGCTCACTGTGGGTCACGTCCACCACACAGGCCAGCGGCAGAAGCACTGCATTTAATAACAGCAGTTGCCTGAAAGCCGCTTCGCCTTGAAACGCTGCCCGCAAACCTGCCAGCGAGTATCTAGTGGCATAAATAATGCGGATAAAGCCGCTGCGACCTTTCAACGAGAGGGCATCCAATTCGTCGCTCTGTGGCATGTTGCTCATGGCTGCAACACTCCAGCAGGGTTGTTCAGCGCTTGCTGATAGGCCTGGTGGAGAAACAACAGATCAGTTTCAGGCATGTTTCCACGGTGCCGCCCTAACTGGCCTAGGTCACGGCGAGCAGCGTCTTTGATTCGTAGACGTCGGCGGCTTTTTTCAAGATCGAGCAAGGCTATTTCGACCGTCACCGTGCCGCCTTCGTTTACCTGGGATTTGACGAAGATATGCTTGGGATAACAGCAACCATGCTGCCAGCCCGCCAGATGCAAGCGTGCTAGGGTTGTTGCGAGTTGTATCAGTGCAGCCTTCGTAAGCGCGGCACTATTCTCAACGGCGTACCACTGCTCTAGGCTGACAAAGCCTTGCAGGGCTTCGGTAACCAGCAGCGCCTGCCAGGCACCATGTTTCTGCCGTGCAGTGCAGTAAACGACGTTAGGTGTCTTGATGCCCAGGCGGGCAAAAGCGCGATAGGCCTGCAGTTCTCGCAGGATGGTCGGGCGGCCAAACGGATGCAAAAAAGTTCGGTAGGTATGTCCAATCTGACGCTTGCAGTACAAGGGTGGCCGCATTAAATCGCGCTGCTGCAACAACTGAACGCCGCTTTCGCCACCACGTCGCTTGTTGGCCGGTTCAACCCAGATACCGGAGCTATTCCACCAGCGATCAAATTCTGTAGTGATGAGCTGCGGCGATGCTTTTTCGGTCATTACGCCCATGGCTCAGGCCTCCTTGCGCAGCACATAAGTGCGCCACATGGCGTAGCCTGGAAGAAAATCTAGGTGATCGACGACGCGGAAGCCGGCTTGTTTAAATTCATCCTCGATAACTGACTTGGCTACGACAAATCGGTTTTGGTTTTGTGACGCCCGGCCTTCATCTGCTCGCCGCTGTTCCAGGCGGCGACGCTTCCATGCCTTGTAGTTGCCATCAACCCAGAGCGAAAGTATTACGCTATCGCGGCTAACGCGATGGAGCTCACGCAGAATGGCCAGTCGGTGCTCAGATGATTCAATGTGATGCAGCAGACGTATGCAGAAGATGCAGTCCACCGCATTGACACCCAGGTCAATATCAAACGCCGAAGTCTGAAAGGTATTCACCCGCGAGACTACCTCTGGCGGTTGTGCGGCGCATGCTGTAGCGAGCATATCGGCTGAGTTATCGGCGGCGAGGATCACCCGATTGGGCTGCTCGCAAAGCATGGGCCAGAAACGCCCAGCACCACAGGGCAAATCCAGCACCAAATTGGGTTCATCTGCTAGCTGTAGAGCCCTGCGCGCCACCTGAATATCGCGCCAGTGCGACAGCTGCCGAGCCAAGCCATCCTGATGTTTAATCAGGTACTGCTGAGCATGCTCTTGGTCATATTTACGGGAAAATTCGAGTTCGATGGGATTTGGTTTCGACATGGCGAGGCGTCCACAAGAAGGTACGCTCGCCACACTAGGGGGGTGGGCATCATGGCCCTGTCAAAAGGATGTGAAAAAATCGTCAAACAACGCTTTTCAAGGTTACGCTGAAGCATGCTCCCCCACCGGGTAGGTTCTGAACCGAGATCGTCCAACCCTGCTTGCTACAGATGCGTTTTACTAATGAAAGACCCAGCCCCAAACCATCCCCTCGCGCCTGTGTACCACGTACAAAGGGCTGGAAAATCTGCTCGTGCTGCTCGAAAGGAATGCCGCTGCCACTATCCTCTACGCGGAACTCTCCAGATCCTATTACTAGGCGTACAAACCCCCTCTCGGTGTAATGCAGTGCGTTTCGCAGTAGGTTGGCCGTATGCGTCCGGCCAAGTCATCTACCCAACCCCGCAACGCTTGGACATGGTGTGCACTTAATTTAAGTGGGCACCAGTTCTAGCCTTTTAAGCGGGTATGTCATGCAGCCAACACGCCGTTCCTAT
>NZ_VFEU01000056.1 GCF_007858255.1 Pseudomonas rhodesiae
AAAGCGTAAGGGCGGCCAGGAACCGGAGGACGATGAGCCGTTCTGATTTCATGGCGACGACGGCCTGCTACATGGCTGCGTGTGGCAGGTCTTAAACAACTGAACTGGGCTAGCGAAGGAGTGGGGGGCAACAGCAGCTGCGCTGGTAGACTTATCCACAGTTGCTGGTAACAAAATCAGCAATCCGCCCTGGGTCAAATTTCAATCGGCAGGGTGGGTCAATTTTCCATCAGCGCCAACACCGCCGATGATCAGGTTCAGGCCGTCGCGCAGCCACTGGCCGCTGCCCAGTTGCAGGATCAGCGCCTTGTCCAGGCCACGAGGGCTGCGGTAGTCGATGTCTTCCAGGCAGGCGTTATGGCGCAACCGCGCTGCTTTGAGGCGAGTGGTCAGGCGGGCGTCTTCGCGCTCGGTCAGCTCGCGATCGACCATCAGACCGAAGCGTTCGTCGAAGCTGAGATCATTGATATCGGGCGTTGCGTGTTGCTCGCCCAGCGACTTGATCATGCCGTGCAGGCGCAGGGTTTGTAGCTTGTCCAGGGTCGGGTTCGGTAGCATTTTGATGCTCCTTTTTCAGGTCAGTGGTAGTAGCCGGGGCCGCGCAGGTTGATGTGCTCGTCGGGCAGCAGCGGCAGGTTTTGCTGGGCCAGCGGCAGCCGCTCCAGCCCTTGGCGCAGGATCGATTCAAGGCTCTTGTAACTGCACGCTCCCAGTGCTAGCGCACGCTGGCAAGCGGCTTCCAGCCGCTCTTCGCCGTGCTGTTTGCTCAGGCGCAGGATGCCCAGGCAGGCGCGGAAGCCGTGCTGCGGATGGATTCGGCGTTCGAGGATGTAGGCGATAACGCCAGCGGTGTTCGGCCCTGTCTGCTCGGCCCAGCGGATCAACCGTTGTGGAGTCCATTCGGCGTGCTCGCGGTGGCTCTTGGGCATGTGCTCGGTTTGGGTGGTGTGGCGGCCTTTGTGCTGTGAGCGAAGGTGGCTGGCCACGCGCTGGTTGGCGTGGAAGCACTCGACGGTCTGGGCGGTGAGTCGTACTTCGAGTTGGTGCTTCACTAGTTGGTACGGCACCGAGTAGAAGTGGCCATCGACCTCGACGTGATAGTCGATGTGGACGCGCACTTTTTTCCATTCGGCATAGACGTAAGGGTGTTCCGGCAGCCCTTGCAGGGCCGGTTGGTCGAGGGCCTCGAAGGCTGACCGGCGTGAGCCGGGCAGCTTTTTGAAGGGCTTGTGGTTGAGGCGATCCAGCAGCAGCGCGATGGCTGTGTTGAGTTCGCCCAACGAGAAGAACTGCCGGTTGCGCAGCACCGCCAGGATCCAGCGTTCGACCACTTGCACGCCGACTTCGACCTTGGCTTTGTCCTTGGGCTTGCGCGAGCGAGCAGGCAAGACGGCGACGCCGTAATGCTCGGCCAGATCGCGGTAGCTGGGGTTGATATCCGGCTCGTAACGGTGCGCTTTAGTCACGCCACTGCGCAGATTATCGGGCACCAAGATCTGCGTTGTGCCGCCGAAAAAAGCAAAACATCGGACGTGCGAGCCCAGCCAGTCGGGCAGTTTCTGCGACCAGGTGGCCTCGGCAAAGGTGTAGCTGGACGCGCCGAGAACGGCGACGAAGATCTGCGCCTGGCGGATCTCGCCGGTTTGCCGGTCGATGACCGGCGCTGTTTGCCCGGCGTAATCGACGAACAGCTTTTCGCCAGCACGATGCTCCTGGCGCATGACCACGTCGACCTTGGCGGCCCAAAGGCGGTAGTGCTCGCAGAACCAGCTGTATTGGAAGCCTTGCGGGTGAGCGAGTCGATATTCCTGCCAGAGCAAGGCCAGAGTGACGCCGGGGCGGCGCAACTCCGCGTGTACCCACGCCCAGTCAGGCATCGGGCGCTGGTCGGTGGGCACCGGCACTGCCGGTGGAAACAGCCGTCGATTCAGCTCCGCATCAGAAATATCGATGGGCCACTGAAGCCCACTTGCGGCGAACCGGCAAAGGTAATCTCCTGCACTCGAATGGCCGATGGATAAGCTGGCGGCGATCTTGCGCACGGACAGGCCGGCGTCGAACTTTAGGCGTAGTACCTCTCGGATTTTACGCATGGATAAACGCTCCACGACGACCTCTTCGCTTCGATAAAAGAGGCCGATGGTAGTGAATAATCCTGCGTTGCTGCCTGCCTCAAAGTGTCCGGATGGCCGTGGAATCGGTGTCCGGATGCTTGTGGAATGAGTGTCCGGATCAGCGTGGAATCAGTGTCCGGATGTTGGTGGAATGGGTGTCCGGATGGTCATGGAATCCGCAGGATGGAAGCTTCTGCATCAGGGCGGCTTTTAGCTCTTCTATTTCGTATGCGGTATGGCCCTGATCCAAGCGCACATAGAGCAAATTCTCCACAAGGCCGGCCAGCCTGCGTGGGTCATCACGAGGTATGCCTAGCTTGGCTGCTGCGGCGTCTACGATTTTCCACATGTTTGGGTGGATGCCTTGAAACGCAATGAGGCTGTACGGATTAAGCTTCAGGCGCTCTACCGTATCCGTCTGGCAAACCTTGAGAACGCTTTTGGCGAGCCCAGGATCGAAGTCGTGCTCCATGAGAAATTCAATTGTTGAAATCTCATCCTGCAGTGTCCTCCAGGCATCCACGACCTTTTGGGCGAGATCAGGATTAATCAGTTCCGCCAGGTGGCTGACTCTGCCTGCAGTCAATGCCTGAGCAAGGTTTTCTGCGCCAAATGCCCTGACCAGTTTCGAGACTTTCGCTTTGCCGAATGACAGCCCGCGAAATGCAGGATGCTTTATCAGCAATCTTTCCACATATGCCGCTATGGGCAGGTTTACGATGTGACAGCTTTCGATCAGAACGAAATCCCTGTACTGATCATGCCCTGTGATCGAGCCTTTGAACTGCCAGCATTCACCGGGTTGAGGAATGCGGGTGATGACTTTATAGCTTGCTCTGCATGTGTAAATTTTGTTTTGGCCAATGATGCGCCCGGAAAAGACTGCACCGCCAAAACTGCCTGGCTTCACCGAGCTCACCTGGATCACGCTCGACAGATTGCTCATAGGATGAATGACCGCCCGGAGTCGATCATCAAGTCCTGCTGGCTACTGATTTCCTGTGCAGATGTGCGAAGCAACCGCAGCTCGGCAGAGAGTTGCTCAACTTGCTCGCGGAGCAGTTCGTTTTCCTTCGACTTTTGCTCAAGCATTACTCGCAACCGATTCGCTTCGCGACTTTTCGAATCCGCCATATCAATCGCCAGAGACTCAGGATCTTTGGCCGCAACAAACTCACTGCCTATGCGGCGAATGTCCTTCGCGATGACCTGCTCAAGGGTTTTGCCCTGTGAGCAAAAGATCTTCTTGGCGCTTTCAGAAAACCACTGCCTACGATTACCACATTCATCAGCGATTTTGCTGAAGTTGACGGCGCCAAACTGATTCACAGGAAACTTTTTTCCAGCCTGTTCAAGCTGCAGCACATAGTCCCTGTAGCGGTCGTACGGAGAGCGCTTTTGATCACTGGTCGCCATGCGCGCTTCCTTTAGCCTTCATCCAAAGGACGAAAGGTTCGACAAGCTCTTTTGGGACAAGACCCTCCCTAGGTTCAAGGTCGTCAAAACTGCAGCAAATCTTTTTAGCCTGCATGTCAACTGTAAACATCCCATCACTTGCATCGAGCACCAACTTGAGGGCCCGGCAGGTTTTGTCAAACTTCGCCATGAATCCTTGATCCACATGCGTTGTGTCCGGCAGGGTTACTGGCTGAGCACCATGGCTACGAAGGGCTGAGCGCAGAGCTTCGACCTCCTTCCTCAGTTTCTCTGTCTCAGCTTGAAGTTGGTCTGCTCGCTGAACGGCCAGCTTTCCGACAAGCTTGTCCTTCTTGGACTCCATGTTTCCAGCAGCATCCCAGTGCTTGAAGAATATTGGCCCGAGCAGAGTCCAATAGTCAGTGCTCTGTACCAAGGTTCTGTAGCCAATCTTCTTTTCGTTTACAGGAAGCCCATCGTTGTAAAGTTCGGCGCAGAATCTTGAGTAAGGCGTAACTCCATCGAATGATGCTTTTCCTACGAAAGACTTCAGCTTAGGTATTACTTCGTCTTTAATTCGGGAAATTCTATAGTCGCGGTTCAGCTTTTGAGAGCCTGCAAAGCGGTTTTGGCCCTTTTTTGCACCTTTGCTCATGCAGGAACACCTCTTGGGCTCGAAATTAGCTTCAGGATTGCAGTAGGTCGTTCCAAGGCCATGGGCTTACTCATTGCATCATTCAAATCATGCAGTGAAAGACCCAGAACTTCACACGTAGACCGAATCAGACCCCTAAATTCATCGATCAACGTATGCGTCCGGCCAAGTCATCTACCCAACCCCGCAACGCTTGGACATGGTGTGCACTTAATTTAAGTGGGCACCAGTTCTAGCCTTTTAAGCGGGTATGTCATGCAGCCAACACGCCGTTCCTAT
>NZ_VFEU01000057.1 GCF_007858255.1 Pseudomonas rhodesiae
AGGGGTTTGGGGAGCAATGGAACCAAAAACCAACGTAAGCCCTACCAACGCTTTTCGGTGTCTTCTTCCCAGGCGCCCATCTCGACAAAACAGTTGCGCATGTCGGCCTCCTGGCTGATCTCGGTCAGCAGGTCATGCACGCTCTTGTCCAGCTCATCGTCGCTCCGATACGGAATGGTCAACTCATAGTGGCCGGCATCCAGCCGCTTCATGCCATAGGGCTCCAGGCAGTAGCGCTCAATGTTCTCCGTGGCCCGCTTCCGGCCGCGCACGAACTTGCTGTTATTCACCACCGCGAGGCGCAGGGTGACGGTGGCCACCCGCTCGGCGGCGGGCGGCTCTGCCGGCGACGCGGCCGAAGGCTGCTGGTCGCGTGACCTGGCGCTCTTCTGGTACGCGCCGATCTCGACACCACGGTGGCGCAGGTAGCTGTACAGCGTGCTCTTGGAGATGTGCAGCTTCTCGCCGATCGCGCTGACGCTCAGGCGACCTTCGCGGTAGAGGGTTTCGGCCGCCATGGCGGTGGCCTCAGCCTTGGCTGGCAGGCCCTTGGGACGGCCACCGATCCGGCCACGCGCCCGTGCGGCCGACAGACCCGCCTGAGTCCGCTCGCGGATCAGCTCGCGCTCGAACTCCGCCAGCGAGGCGAACAGGTTGAACACCAGGCGGCCTTGGGCGTGGGTGGTGTCGATGGGGTCATTCAGGCTCTGTAAGCCGACCTTGCGCTCTGCCAGCTCGCCGACCAACTCGACCAGGTGCTTGAGGGAACGCCCAAGGCGATCCAGCTTCCAGATCACCACGGCATCACCCGGCCGCACGTTGGCCAGCAGTTTGTCCAACTCCGGCCGGGCGCTTTTCGCGCCGCTGGCGATGTCTTGGTAGATGCGTTCGCACCCGGCCTGTTTCAGGGCATCGACTTGTAGGTCGGCTTTCTGATCCCGAGTGCTCACTCGCGCATAACCGATCTTCATCAAAAGTACTGTTTACTCGACTACGTTAGTAATAGTTGAACTTTGATTAAGCGTACCAGTTATTTGAACCGTAGCGCGGGGAGCTTAACGAACCGAGCCATTCCTCGATAGAGTTCGGCAAAACCTTCGTTTTGTCGAACCATTGCATCGCCCTTTGTGATTGGCGTATAAACACACAAACACCTATTAGCGGAGAACGCTATGAATACCATTCGCTGGAATGTCGCCGTCTCGGCCGACACCGACCAGTCGCTTCGGATGTTTCTGGCCAGCCAGGGCGGCGGCCGTAAGGGCGACCTGTCGCGCTTCATCGAAGAAGCGGTACGGGCACACATCCTGGAGCTGAGCGCTGAGCAGGCCAAGGCCGCTAACGCCCATCTGAGTGAGGCAGAATTGACCAACGCGGTTGACGAAGCGCTCGACTGGGCACGTAAGCGCTGATGCGGGTCGTGTTGGATACCAACATCCTGTTCAGCGCCCTGATCTCGCCACATGGCGCGCCCGATGCGATCTACCGTGCCTGGCGGGCGGCGCGTTTCGAGGTGGTGACCTCGCGGATGCAACTCGATGAAATTCGTCGAGCCAGCCGCTATCCCAAGCTTCAGGCCATCCTACAGCCCGCCAAGGTGGGCGCCATGATCAATAACCTGCAACGGGCTGTGGTACTGGAGCGCCTGACCATCGAGGTCGAAGCCGATGATCCGGATGACTCGTTTTTGCTGGCCATGGCCTTGGCGGGCGATGCGGACTACCTGGTAACCGGTGATCGCCGCGCCGGCCTGCTGCAACGCGGGCACATCGAACGCACGCGGATCGTCACGCCCGCCGTGTTCTGCGTCGAGGTGCTGTGATCAATGCCGGTCGGTTTTCTGACTCAAGAGCAACGCGACGGTTTTGGCCGCTATGTTGATTCGCCCAGCCGTGAAGAGCTGGAACGTTACTTCCACCTGAGCGATGAAGACCGTGAAGCCATCCAGGTGCTGCGGGGTAACCATAACCGTCTGGGTTATGCCGTTCTGCTGACCACCGTCCGCTTCGTTGGCGTTCTGCCGGACAAGCCCGCCGCCGTGCCGGTGGAAGTCCTGCAGGTGCTTTGCCGACAACTGGCGATTCCAGACCCCGACTGCCTCCAGCGCTATAGCGATCATCGCCGCTGGATACATGCCACCGATATTCAGAACCGCTTTGGCTATCGTCATTTCACCGATCCGGGCATCGGCTTTCGCTTGAGCCGCTGGCTGTATGCCCTCTGCTGGACGGGCACCGACCGGCCGGGAGTGCTGTTTGAGCGAGCCACCTCGTGGCTGTTCACACAGAAAGTCCTCCTGCCTGGTGTGTCTCAACTAGAGCGCTTTATCGCCCAGTTGCGCAGTCGGGTCGAAGAACGCCTCTGGTTTACGCTGGGCCGCAGCGTGACTGAGGAACAGCGATTGCAACTGCAAGACTTGCTGACGGTGGCCGAAGGCAACCGCAGCTCCCGGCTGGATCAATTGCGCTCCGGCCCGGTCATGGTCAGTGGCCCCGCGTTGATTCGGGCACTGCGCCGGCTCGATGACGTGCGCGGCATCGGCATCACCTTGCCGGCGGCGGCGCACATCCCTCCCAGCCGTATCGCCGCCCTGGCCCGCTTCGCCAACACGGCCAAGGTCACCGCGATTAATCGGCTGCCGGCGTCGCGGCGGATGGCGACACTGGTGGCCTTCGCACTCTGCCTGGAGGCGACTGCGCACGACGACGCACTGGAAGTCCTGGAGGCCTTGCTGCGCGACCTGTTCAGCAA
>NZ_VFEU01000058.1 GCF_007858255.1 Pseudomonas rhodesiae
CTGCGCGACAGCCTGGTGTTGCTGGCGGTCGTGCTGGAACAGCAGACCGAGTTGCAGCCGACGCAAATCATGACCGACACCGGGGCCTACAGCGATGTGGTGTTCGGGCTCTTCCGCCTACTTGGCTACCACTTCAGTCCGCGGCTGGCCGATGTCGGCGGTACCCGCTTCTGGCGCACGCGCCCGGACGCGGACTACGGCAAGCTCAACGGGCTGGCCCGCCAGTCGGTCAAACTCGACCTGATCGCCGAGCACTGGGACGACCTGCTGCGCCTGGCCGGCTCGCTCAAACTCGGCCGGGTGCCGGCGACTGGCATCATGCGCACGCTGCAAACGGGAGATAGACCCACCCGGCTGGCCCAGGCGCTGGCCGAATTCGGGCGGATCGAAAAGACTCTGCACACGTTGACCTATATCGACGACGAGTCCAAGCGCCGCGCCACCCTGACCCAGTTGAACCGAGGCGAAGGCCGGCACAGCCTGGCCCGCGCCGTGTTCCACGGCAAACGCGGCGAGCTCCGCCAGCGCTACCGCGAAGGCCAGGAAGACCAGCTCGGTGCTCTGGGCCTGGTGGTGAACATCATCGTGCTGTGGAACACCCTCTACATGACGGCGGCCGTGGAACGGCTCAAGCAGCACGGCTATCCAGTGCTGGAAGAGGATTTGGCCCGGCTATCGCCGCTGATCTACGAGCACATCAACATGCTCGGGCGGTATTCCTTTGCGGTACCGGAAGAAGTTGCGCGCGGCGAGCTGCGGCCACTGCGTAATCCAGACGACGACCTGTGATCCCCCTAAACGCTATGAGCAACACCCAAGCTGCTGCTGGATCGGCGGGCACTTCACCGAGCCGAACGAACAGAAAACGCAGCAATCCCCTGGGTTGGGGCGCAGCAGCGCCTTGCAGTTGCTGCACTCGTAATAGAACTGGCAGGCGTCCGTGGGCATGGTTTCCGGCTTGGCGAAGCCGCAGCGCGGGCAAGTCAGCACGGACTCAAGGACAATGGCGCTCATCGTGACCTCACTTCTGCACTGTGGAGGGGTATCCCGCGTTCGCGGTCGCCTCAGTCAGTGCCTCGGGCTGGGCCTTATCGGGATCGTAGGTGACGGTCGCCGTCTTCTGGTCGAAATTGACCTGGACGTCACTCACGCCGGACACCTTCTCCAGCGACTTCTTGACCGTGATCGGACAGAGTCCGCACGTCATGTTCTGCACGTCGAGCGTGACGGTTTTCGGGGGAGCCGCCAGCGCCACGAAGGGCAAGGCGAAAAGCACGGCGATCAGCAGTTTGCGCATGGTTAATCTCCTTCAGTAGAACAGCGGGGCGAGCCACGGCACGGCCAATAGGCCGAGCAGCAGCACGCTGACGATCCAGAACACGAGTCGCTGTCGCACGAGCGTGCGCGGATCGGCGCAGGGTGTACCTGGCGTACAAACCTGTGGCACCAGGTAGAGCTTGCGGAATGCCAATCCCAGGAACAGTAGAGTCAACCCGATGAAGAGGGGGCGTAGTGGCTCCATCATGGTCAGAGCGCCCACCCACGTACCGCCGACACCGAGTGCCAACAGCACCAGTGGCCCGACACAGCACACCGACGCACCGATGGCGGTCAGCGAACTCGCGACCAGCGAGCCTTTCCCGGTGAGTTGCATCCCCATTCCCATCTCCTGAGCCTGATTGCCTAGGTGCTATTCTAAACTCCGTACCAAAGTACGGAATCAAGGAGAAAGTGATGGCCACAGAGCTGACCATTGGCAAGCTGGCAGACGCCGCCGGGGTGAACGTCGAGACGATCCGCTACTACCAGCGACGCGGGCTGCTGGATGAACCAGCCAAACCCTTGGGTGGCCATCGGCGCTATCCGGTGGACATGGTGAAGCGACTGCGTTTCATCAAGCGGGCTCAGGCGCTGGGTTTCACGCTCTCGGAAGTCGGTGGACTGCTGACGCTGGATGAGTCGTGCGCCTGTGCCGAAACGCGAGCACGGGCTGCACGCAAGCTCGCGTTGATCGAGCAGAAGATGGCCGACTTGGTCGTCATGCAGCAACTGTTAGGCGAACTGGTGCAGCAATGTGATGCGGGAGACGGCGGAACGATCTGCCCGATCATCGAGGCACTGATCAGAGAGTAATGCCTGGCGGGTGAGCTGGAGATCGGAAAGCCCCTTTACGGTGGGATTCAGAGCTTACGTTGGTTTTTGGTTCCATTGCTCCCCAAACCCC
>NZ_VFEU01000059.1 GCF_007858255.1 Pseudomonas rhodesiae
GGTGAAAAGTGGAGTTTTTCTGGTAGCATTTTGTGCGCGGCTGAAGACTTATGGGGCTTTGTTTGGCGACAAGAATCATAAGGCTTTCAGCCGTTTTTGTTTATGCGGTCATGAGAAATCCGGGCTAATGGCATTGATGCGCTGCATATGTTCAATAATAACCTATACTCCCTGGTTATTCTCGACGTGAACCTTCCAGGTGTTGATGGGTGGGGCGTTTTGGGACTAATTCGTAAAACGAGCCAGGTAAAAATCATGATGCTTACGGCGAGGGGGCGCCTAGTAGACAAGGTTAAAGGTCTCGATGCCGGAGCTGATGACTATTTAATTAAACCTTTTGAATTTCCAGAACTTCTCGCTCGTGTTCGTTCAATGCTTCGTCGTGGCCAGGAGAGAATTGAAGAGGCCACAATGAAAGTGGCTGATCTTGAACTCGACCTGGGCCGACGTAGAGCCTATCGTGGCACTACGCGCATTGATCTCTCGACAAAAGAGTTTTCACTTTTACATTTGCTATTAAGTAGAAGCGGTCAGGTAATGACTCGATCTCAAATTATATCTCTAGTGTGGGATGTAAACTTTGACTGTGACACGAACGTTATTGAGGTGTCTATTCGCCGTCTACGAGCCAAAGTTGACGACCCATTTGAAAACAAACTCATTCACACAATTCGCGGAGTGGGATATGTATTAGAGGATCGCTCATGAGTCGAGATAGTCTTGCAACTCAGTTAGGGTTGAAAGTCGGAGCCATGAGCACACTTTTGGTACTGGCTGTTTGTTTTTTTGGGTATCAATTTGTCGCCAAAGGGCTCGATCAAATTGCAACATCCGCGCTTGAAGCTAAAATGAATAGTGTTGCCCATAATTTATCAGATATAAAAAGCGTTGAAGAAGTCAAGCCAAATGCTCACACGCTAATTGACCTCGCCATGGGGCACAATAATCTATTTGTCAGTATATTTGATGCTACTACTTTAAATGAGCCTATCTTCACAATTGGGCCTAAGCCAAGCACTCTTGAACTGCATAGATTTTCCGCTACACCCTCAATTACCTACCATGAATGGCAAGATCAATCCGGGCGCCCTATGCTCAGCGCTTCACAAATTATGAGACTGGAAAATGATGCTCAGGTTTTTACATATTTAACTATGGATCAATCGGCAAATACGGAGCTTTTAAACTCGCTGATGAGGCGAGCCCTAATCGCTGCTCCGTTTCTCTTGTTATTCATATTTGCCTTAGCATGGCTGACCGTCCGCAGGGGGCTGAAACCTCTAACAAATTTTTTGCGAGTAGCTTCCCGGATATCGACTGAGAACCTTGAGCAACGTCTCCCTGTCGCTAATCTACCTTTTGAGCTACGCGAACTCGCCAACGGTATCAATTCGATGTTGAATCGCCTAGATGGAGGAGTTCAACAGCTTTCGCAGTTTTCAGACGATCTGGCGCATGAACTGCGCACGCCTATTACAAACCTTATGGGCAAGGCCCAGGTAACTTTATCGCGGGAACGAGACCTGCCAGAGTACAAGGAAGTATTGGAAAGCTGCACTGAGGAGTTGGAGCGGGTCACACGCATTGTATCTGACATGCTTTTCATTGCTCATGTTAGTCATCCTGCTTCGTCAATTCACTTTGAAACAGTAAAGCTACACAATGAAGTTGTGCAAATTATGGATTTGTTCAGTTATCCTGCGGAAGAGAAAGGATTGAGGATTGTACTAACAGGGGAAGGGGAGGTCAGGGGAAACCGGTTAATGATCCAGCGAGCAGTTTCAAATTTACTTTCTAATGCGATTCGTTATTGTATAAAGAATGAAACTATACAGCTTAAAATTGAGGTGCTGCAGGACTCTGTACGATTAGGGGTCGGCAATCCAGGTGTCAGCATATCCAGTGAACACCTTCCTAGACTATTCGAGCGGTTTTACCGTGCAGATAAAGGGCGCGCTAGAAGCCAAGGGGGAACCGGACTTGGGTTAGCTATCGTCAGATCAATTATGAGCCTGCATCAGGGTAAGGCTAGCCCGGATTTCTCATGACCGCATAAACAAAAACGGCTGAAAGCCTTATGATTCTTGTCGCCAAACAAAGCCCCATAAGTCTTCAGCCGCGCACAAAATGCTACCAGAAAAACTCCACTTTTCACC
>NZ_VFEU01000005.1 GCF_007858255.1 Pseudomonas rhodesiae
CGCAGATTGGCTTGAAGGAAGAGTATCCAGGCACGACCAACCCGTTCCCGTGGATGAGCGAGATCATGGACTTGAAGAAAGAGAAAAACTTCTTCGAAACCCGCGTGATCGAGTACCAGACCGGCGGTGCGCTGAGCTGGGATTGATTAACAAGTAACAGTAAAAAGAGCTGCTCACGGCAGCTCTTTTTTTTGACAAAAATTCAGGATCGGACCTACAGCATGGAAATGCTTGTCTTCACACTTATCAGCATCGCCCTACTCGCTCTTGGTGCCTGGAGCATTCTTTCGGGAAGACTCTACAGACAACCATTTGCCCTGTACCTAATTGGTTTTCTATTGGCGCTGGGGGGCGGGTACATCGCGTACGGCCTGGATCTGGGTTCTCAAAACGGTACAGTTTCTAAATTTTTCACCCATCTCAAACTCGCCTCATCGTTTGTCAGTTACACCATCGCAGCAGCGGGCGGCAGCCTCATCGCCAGCGGTATTGTTCTGAAAGCACAACACCAGGCCCAAAGGGACTACCTGAAAGCGAAAGCCTGCGTAGACCTGATTCTGGACAACATCAGGATCATTCAATTGAGTGCCAAGGAAATACTCGACGACCCTGCAAGATTCCCTTTAGAACAACAGGAAAAAAGACTCCGCGCGTTGCGCGAACGCTTTTGTGACCAGACGATCGCGCTGCATCAAGCCACTGATCGACTAGATCGGATGGCGAATCTATAGAGGCCTGGGTGGGGGCAGACTTATTTTTTGGGGGGGCCGGCCACTTCTTGAAGTACATCAACGCAAGCACCTGCCCCCAGAAGGGTTCGGATCGCATCACCAATGCTGTAGCCTTGTGCCCCAATTGCCATCAGCGTTGTCACCGATCAAGCGACCGGGGTGCTTTCACCAAAGCGCTCTACACCAAGGTCGGAAGATTGGCACGGGAGTAGACTCCTGCTGTCACACCTGATGCACGAAAAAAATACTAGATAGGACCGAGGCCAACCCGTGAACCCAGACATGCTCGAAGCCGGCCCCGTTGACGCCAAAGTACTCTCCGTCTTTGACTTCGACGGCACGCTCACCCACCACGACAGTTTCGTGCCCTTCCTCAAGTTTGCCTTCGGCAGCGGCGAGTTTTATGGCCGGATGGTCAAGCTAGCGGTGCCGGGGCTGCGTTTTTTGTTGCGGCAGATCAGCCGGGACGAGTTGAAGGCGCAGTTGATCCGCACCTTTATGACCGGGGTGGAGAAGACGTGGGTGCAGCAGAAAGCCGAAGAGTACTGCCAGCGCAATTGGGCGCGGCTGATGCGCCCGGCGGGGGTGCTATCGGTGGAGCAGGAGTTGGGCTCGGGGGCGGAGGTGACGCTGTGCTCGGCATCGCCGGCGTTGGTGCTGCAGCCATTTGCGGATCGGCTTGGGATCAAGTTGATTGGCACGGAGCTGGAGGTGGTCGACGGGGTGTTGACCGGCAAGCTCACTGGCAATAACTGCCGCTGTGAGAATAAAGTGCTGCGGCTTGAGGCGGTGTACGGGGATCTGGGGGAGTATCGACTGCGGGCCTGGGGCGATACGCGTGGGGATCGGGAGTTGTTGGCGGCGGCGCAGGATGCGCATTTTCGGCATTTTCATGCGAAGAAGAAAAAGCGCGCTCGCTTGCAGCGGTGATGCGGGTGGAGACGTTCGACAGGGAAACCGAGTCGGTCCCATCGCAGCCTCGCTAAAGCTCGGCACCTCCCACATTTGACCTTTTGCAGCCCGTTGATCTGTGTTCGGCGAAGGGTTTACGGGGTGGCTTTGAGATTTACGCCGAGGGCGGTGGCAAAGGCTTTTACCAGCGGACTTCTCGGCGCGTTGTGGCGCAGGATCAGGTTAAACGCCGTGCTCAGGTGAACCTGCTCCGGACACAGTGCGCGCAGGCGCCCTTCCCTTACCAACGGTGTGGCGTAGTGTTCGGGCAAGAAACCGATAAAGCGGCCGGTAAGGATCAGGATGGCGACGGCTTCGACCTGGGAGGCTGAGGCCGATTGGCTGTCGTAGTTGACGAAATGGCTCTTATCGCGATGGATCGCATACCGATGGTTGACCACTTCATATTGGCGCAGCACCTCAGGCGTGATGTCGTTCGCGGTGAACAGCGGATGTCCTACGGCGCAGTAGGCGTGGGCCCTTTCTTCGTAGAGCGGGAAGTAGTCGAATTCTTCGCGGCGCTGGTATACGGGAACAATACCGACGATCAAGCGCCCTTCCACTACGCCGCGCTCAACTTCATCCAATTGCGAGGCATGTAGGCGCAATCTTATTTTTGGCGATTGGCTATGTAAGGCGCCCAGGGCTTTAATCAATGGTGAATTAACATCGGAGACGGTGTTATCAATAACTCCGACACTAAGATCACCAATAAGCTCGTTTTGCGCCGAACTAAGCTTGTCTCTGAAACTGTCCACCGAGGCAAATAACTCAATGCTCGCCTGATATACCAACTTGCCTTCTTCGGTCAGCCCGAAGCCTTCGCGGCCCCGCGTACACAGGCGCATGCCGATGCGGATTTCCAGGTCGGAAATCTGTTTGCTGATGGCCGCGAGGCCCACGTTCAGCTCGTTTTGCGCGGCGCTGAAGCCTCCCGCCTCGACCACGGCCATAAATACCCGGAGCAATTTGAAGTCCAGGCCGCTCAGTTGCAAAGGCGGTCGAGTGCCGGGTTTTGGCGCTATGTTTCCAGAATTGGAAAGTGGGGTTTCCATAATACGCGTTGACCTCTAGTGCCATATTCAAACAGGCTTTGACCCAATCCTTGAATACAGCCAGGCGGCGATAATGAACATAAACAACCGACCTTGGCAACCTTGAATACGGTGCGTCAGACGCCGGTTCAACCCGATTGAAAACTTACTTTTACTGCCTCCGACTCTTCTAAAAACAAGCGTGAGGAACACCTATGTCTCAGCCTACCGACCGCCTTTGGGGCGCGCGTTTCAAGAGTGGCCCGTCCGCGGCATTGGCGGCGCTGTCCCGTTGCCCTGAGCGTTATTTCCGCCTGACGCCCTACGACCTGGCTGGCTCCCGCGCCCATGCCCGTGAGTTGCAGCGCGCCGGGCTGCTGGACGAATCGGAGACCCTGCGCACGCTGCAAGCACTGGACACTATCGGCGAGGATTTCGCCGCCGGCCGCCTGCATCCGACCCTGGATGACGAAGACGTCCACACCTTTATCGAACGCGTCCTGACCGAGCGCCTCGGCGCCCTGGGCGGCAAGCTGCGCGCCGGGCGTTCGCGCAACGATCAAACGGCCAATGATCTGCGCCTTTTCCTACGGGACCATGCGCGCACCATCGCCACCGA
Organism: Pseudomonas rhodesiae; assembly: GCF_007858255.1. Taxonomy (GTDB): domain Bacteria; phylum Pseudomonadota; class Gammaproteobacteria; order Pseudomonadales; family Pseudomonadaceae; genus Aquipseudomonas; species Aquipseudomonas rhodesiae. Next base: position 3,336 of record NZ_VFEU01000005.1, read on the forward strand.
GGTGCTGGGGTTGCAGCAGGCATTGGTGACCCAAGCCGAACAGCATATCGAGAGTATCTGCCCGGGCTTTACCCACTTGCAGCAGGCCCAGCCGATTGTGTTCGCCCACCACTTGCTGGCTCACGCCCAGTCGATGTTGCGTGACGTACAGCGCCTGGTGGATTGGGATGCGCGCACGGCATTGTCGCCGTTGGGCGCGGCGGCGATGGCAGGTTCCGCGATTGCGCGTCAACCGCAGCAGTCGGCTGAGGAAATGGGCTACAGCGCACCCTGCGAAAACTCCATCGATGCCGTGGCCAGCCGCGATCATGTAGCGGAATTTCTGTTTGTGGCAGGCATGCTCGGGGTGAATATTTCGCGGCTGTCCGAAGAGTTTTGCCTGTGGTCGTCGCGCCAGTTTCGCTGGGTCGTGCTGGACGATGCCTATGCCACCGGTAGCTCGATCATGCCGCAGAAAAAGAACCCGGACATTGCCGAATTGGCACGGGGCAAGGCCGGACGTTTGATCGGCAACCTGACCGGGTTGATGTCGACGCTCAAGTCGTTGCCACTCTCCTACAACCGCGATCTGAGTGAAGACAAGCACAGCGTGCTGGACAGCGTCGACACCCTGCTGCTGGTGCTGCCCGCCATGGCCGGGATGGTCGCAACCATGAAGGTGCAAGTGGAGGAGCTGCGGCGCCAGGCCCCCATGGGTTTTACCTTGGCGACCGAAGTGGCCGATTGGTTGGCCACCCGTGGCGTGCCGTTCAAGGAGGCCCACGAGATCACCGGCGCTTTGGTGCAGGCCTGTGAGAAGCATGAGATCGAATTGTGGGAAGCCTCGCCGGCGATGCTGGCCGAGGTGGATGCGCGGTTGACCCCTGAAGTGCGCGATTGCCTGACCCTGGAAGCGGCGATTGCTGCGCGCAGTGGCTGGGGTGGGACGGCGCCGGAGCGGGTGCGCGAGCAGATCGGGCGGTTGAAGGTGGCGTTGGCTGAGCAGCAGAAATGGGCTGAGAGTTACCTGGGGTTTCGGCTTTGAGCCACTGGAATAGGTGGTGCCTGCACTGGCGCTTTCGCAGGCAAGCCAGTTCCCACATTTTGACCGCATTTCAACAGTTGCACCGAGTACAGCGGTAATCGCTTTTTTGGAGAATCACCATGAACCCAACCCCTGCCGAGCGCTTGCAAGCCGAGCGCAAGCAGTCCGAGAACCAGTTCGATATCACCCAGTACGAACATGTGCCGCGGCGCTATTACGGGCGCATGTTCTTCGCCACGTTGATTGTGATCGTCCTGGCGGCGCTGTTGCGCGCATTCGCCAATGGCCAGATCGAATGGTCCTACATCGGCCAGTTTCTGACGTCTGAAGCGATCCTGTGGGGCTTGGCCAATACCATCATCATGTCGATCCTGGCGATGGCGCTGGGCGTGGTGATCGGCGTGATCACCGCGATCATGCGCATGTCGGCCAACCCGATCCTGCGCTACGTGGCCATTACTTACACCTGGCTGTTCCGTGGTACGCCACTGATTCTGCAACTGCTGCTGTGGTTCAACCTGGCATTGATCTTCCCGGTGATCGCGATTCCCGGCCTGTTCAGCATCGACACCGTCGACCTGATGACGCCATTCGTGGCCGCCCTGCTCGGCCTGAGCATCAACCAGGGTGCCTACACCGCCGAGGTGGTGCGCGCCGGTTTGCTCTCGGTGGACACCGGCCAGTACGAAGCGGCCAAATCCATCGGCATGCCGAGTCTGCAAGCGCTGCGTAGGATCATTCTGCCGCAGGCCATGCGCGTGATTATTCCGCCCGTAGGCAACGAGTTCATCAGCATGGTGAAAATGACCAGCCTGGCCAGTGTGATCCAGTACTCGGAGCTGCTGCACAACGCGCAAAACATCTACTACGCCAACGCGCGGGTCATGGAGCTGCTGATCGTCGCGGGCATCTGGTACCTGGCGGTGGTGACCGTTCTTTCATTTGGCCAAAGCCGCCTGGAGCGTCGCTTTGCCCGCGGCGCCGGCAAGCGTTCGTAAGTCTGGGTTGAGGAGATTTGCCCCATGAGAAGCATCGTCAAGGCCGTCAACCTGAACAAGTATTACGACCAGTATCACGCGCTGCGCGACATCAATATCGAGGTCGAGCAAGGCGAGGTGATGTGCATCATCGGCCCGTCCGGCTCGGGTAAAAGCACCCTGCTGCGCTGCGTCAATCAACTGGAAAAAATCGACAAGGGCGGCCTATGGGTCGACGGCGAGCTGGTGGGTTACCGGGTGGTCGGCAACAAGCTGCACGAGATGAACGAAGTGCAGATCGCCCGCCAACGCCTGGCCACCGGCATGGTGTTCCAGCGCTTTAATTTGTTCCCGCATATGACCGTGCTGCAGAACATCATCGAAGGCCCGTGCCAGGTGCTCAAACGCTCGCCCAAAGAGGCCATCGAAGATGCCATGGAGCTGCTGGCCCGCGTCGGCCTGGCGGACAAGCGCAATGCGTATCCGGTGGAATTGTCCGGCGGTCAGCAGCAGCGTGTGGCGATTGCCCGCGCGCTGGCGATGCGTCCCAAGTTGATGCTGTTTGACGAACCCACGTCGGCCCTCGACCCGGAGCTGGTAGGAGAAGTGCTGTCGGTGATGCGCGATTTAGCCACCACCGGCATGACCATGATCGTGGTCACCCATGAGTTGGGCTTCGCCCGTGAAGTGTCCAGCCGCATGGTGTTTATGGACGCCGGCCAGATTGTGGAAGCCGGCAGCCCCGAAGAAATTCTAATAAGCCCACAAAACCCGCGTACCCAAAGCTTTATTTCTGCCGTTCGCACTTAACTAAATAACTAACGAGAACGTCCCCATGAAAAACCTGTTTATCCCTACCCTGCTCGCCGGCCTGATGGCCTCCACTGCTGTGTTCGCCTTGCCGGCGGCCATCAAGGACAAAGGCGAAATCAGTGCGGCCATCGTGCCGAACTACCCGCCGATGGATTTCAAAGACCCGGCCACCAACAAACTCACCGGTTTTGACTTTGACCTGGGCAATGCGTTGGCCGAGCGCCTGGGTGTAAAGATCAAATGGCAGGAAACCGGCTTCGAGCAGATGCTCAGCGGCCTGACCACCAAGCGCGTGGACATCGTGCTGTCAGGCATGAGCGACACCGCCGAACGGCAGAAATCGGTGACCTTTATCGACTACTTCACCAGCGGCCCACAGCTGTACACCCTGGCCAAGCGTGAAGAGATCAAGGAATTGACTGACTTGTGCGGTAAAAAAGTCGGCACCAGCCGCCGCACCACTTGGCCGTCGGAAATTACCGCATGGAGCAAGGAGCACTGCGAAGCGGCGGGTAAGCCAGGCATCGTAGTGATCGGCACCGAAGGTTCGGCGGACGCGCGAGCGCAGTTGCAGCAGAACCGCCTGGATGCAGCGATGCAGGGCAGCGAAACCATTCCGTATCTGATGTCGTTGGACAAGGGCAAGTACAAGCCGGTGGGCCTGGCGATTTCCAAGCAATTCACCGGGCTGGGCATCGAGAAGAGCAACACCGAGCTGGTCACGGCGATCAGTGAGACGTTGCAGGCCATGATCGATGACGGCACCTACGGCAAGATTCTGAAGAAGTGGGACCTGGAGCAAGGGGCGGTCGAGAAGATCACCATCAATGCCGGCCAGTAACAACACGGTCTGAAAATGTGCGAGGAGCTTGCCCCGATAGCGGTGGTTCAGTTAGCTGATGCTTGTCTGATACACCGCTATCGGGGGCGAGCCCCCTCCCACCTTTGATCTGTGTTGTCGTTAAGTACTCTTTAGGACGCTCGCCTTCACCGTGGCCACCTACTCCCTGGTAATCCGCCGCTTGATGATCTGCTCGGTCACCATCGTGGTCAGCCGCGCCATGACCAGCCCGTTGCTGGCGCTGCTATTGAGCACCCGCCTGGGCCTCAACCAGCAGGACATCGGCCTGTTGATGGGCGTCGCGGTGTTTATCGCCACGCTGCTGGGCTTGTATGGCGGCTACATCATCGATCGTTTGGAAAAGCGCAAGCTGTTGATCCTGGCGATGCTCTCCAGCTCCATCGGTTTTCTGTTGCTGACCTTTGCCAGCAACCTCTACCTCACCACCTTGACCCTGGTGATCACCGAAGCCGCCTCGGCCCTGTTTTTGATCGGCTCCAAGGCGATCATCAGCGAAAACCTGCCGGTGGGGGAACGGGCCAAGGTGTTTTCCCTGCGTTACACCCTGACCAACGTGGGCTACGCCACCGGCCCCATGGTGGGCGTGGTGATAGCCGGGCACATGCCGTTGGCGCCGTTTTTGATCGCCAGCGCGATTGCCTTGGGCAGTGTGTTCCTGATGATCGGCATCCCGCCCACTCAACGCGACGAAAGCGTCAAGCCACTGAGTTTTCTCAGCACGCTGCGCACCTTGCGCAACGATCGCACGTTGATCCTGTTCACCAGCGGCAGCTTGTTCAGCACCATTGTCCACGGGCGCTATACGCTTTATCTGTCACAGTTTCTGCTGGTGGCCTACAAGCCGGAGCAGGCGCTGAAAATTCTGTCAGCGGTGCTGGCATGCAATGCCGTTACCGTGATCGCCATGCAATACCAGATCGGCCGCTTCCTCAAGCGTGAGCAATTACGCTACTGGATCGTGCTGGGCACCACGCTGTTCATCGCCGGGTTGGTTGGCTTCAGCCTCGCGGACGGTCTGCTGAGCTGGTGCGTGGCAATGTTCGTGTTCACCTTGGGCGAGATGATCATCTACCCATCAGAGTTCCTGTTTATCGACACCATCGCCCCGCAAGCGCTGCGTGGCAGTTACTACGGCGCACAGAACCTGGCGGCGTTCGGCGGGGCGATGAGCCCGGTGATCTGCGGCTATCTGTTGATCAACGCAGCGCCCACCAGCATGTTCTACGCCCTGGGTGCGTTGACCGCGCTGGGCGGCACCTTGTGTTTTCTGAGTGGGCGGCGGGTTGCAGGTTCTTGCTGATATTTACCCAGGATCCGGCTATTAATAACGAACTTTCTCACGGACCCGAGCCCCATGAAATTCGACACGGCCTACTGCCTGAGTCTCGACGAAAAGCTATCGATCTATGATGTGCGCGAGCTGAATTTCGACGAAACCGTCGCCTTCGATTCTGACAAGGACAGCTTTCTCTGCCCCAACGACGTGTGCCGCGCTGCATTCCAAGCGAGCAACGTGCTGACCACCTTCAACGCGAAAAACGTCAACTACCTGCGCACGCCACACTTCAAGAACACCCCGGCCACCCAGCATATCGACGGCTGTCGTTACGCCAGCACGCACAAGGGCGCTGCCAGCGAAAGCGACGACGAGCGAGAGGACAATTTCCCATCGGAATTTGTACTGACGCGACGTACTTACCCACGCAACACCGCACTGCCCGGTAGCGAAGAGAAGATCCCACAAGATCCGACGAAGACGCCTTCAACACGCGTAGGCTCCCCCGCCAGCTCCCACGAAAGCGCACCGGACAAAACCAGCGTGTTCGCCCATCCGGTGGAGTGCTATGTGTCGAACATCGACAACAAGGACAAGCTGAAAAGCATGCCGTTGAAGATCGGCGATCACACCGCGACCTACTGGACGTTTTTCAAGAAAATCGAATACCTGCAAGACAACAAGGGCCTGATTTACTGGGGCAAGATCAAAGAGATCAAGGACTACACCAACAGCTTTCGCATCGACTTCGAAAAGAAGGTATGGCTGGACAAGAAACCCTATTCAGTGAATGTCTATCTGAGCAAAAAACTCATCGAGAACTATCGCAAACGCAAGGCATTCCTGGAGCAGATCAAAGCGGCTGTCGACAGTGAACGCACGCTATATTGCTTCTTTTACGGCGTGACCCCGGAGTTGAAACAGGTGCCGAGCAAGAAAAACCCGGAACAGACGTTCGGGGTATTCAGCGCGGATATCGAGAACCTGGACCATCTGATCATTCGCGAGGCGCCAGGGGTGCAATAGCAAGCGGCTCAACGCCACGAGACGGCACCAGTTGATGAGCGGTCAAAACAACTGTACAAAAACACAGTATAGTTTGCCCTCACTCGTCGAACCCTGGAGAAATTCCATGTCCTCTCTGGCAATCAGCTCTTTCGTAGACCAACAGATCCTGCTGCACCAATTCACCGCCAAGCACTGCGTGCAGGCCCGCGCCATGTTGGGCTGGAGCCGGGAAGAGCTGGCACGCCAGGCAGGTGTGACGGTCGACGCAGTGCAACGCTTTGAGCAGCACGTCGAGGCCGATGACGAAACCCGCCTGGCGTTGGCGTTTCGGCTGGAGGCTGAAGGGTTGGTATTCTTCCCGGGCTTCGCACCGGGATGGGGTATGACCGCTCGCAAGTGGGGTGCCAGCCCCACCGAACCCGCCCCCCAGAGCATGATTGCACGGCTGATGGGCTCCACCGCGGCAGCCATGGACTCGACCACGCCTCACGCCAATGGAGCTTAGCCACTCAGCCTATTGCGCGCCTACGGCGGTTAGGAAGATGTCAGCCGAGCGGCGTTGCGATAAGCCTGTGCCAGCGCCACCAGAGAGTCCCTGGACCATCGCGCGCCGTAAAACCATAACGTGGCGCCATCTTCGAGGGGTTCGCCCACCTTGGGGTAACCAGCCCAGCAAGCCGCATGGAATGCCCCGCTGCGGCTGTCCGACACCAGGGCATCCAGACGGTATTGGTTTATCAGATCATCGATTTCATTGCGGGTATGCAGGTCGAATTGCAGGCTGGCGTCCAACCGCTGCGCAGACACTGGAAAAAGCAACGCCCCTCCCCGGCGCAGCCTCTCCAGTGCGCGCATGAAGGATGCGGAGTGCTCAATGGAGTCGTGGGCATCGCCCTGCTGGTAGCGGTCGGCAAACCCTACACGCGTGCCAGCCAGAAGTGGGGTAGCCGTGCGGGTGGTGTCGTTTTGCACCAATGGCACTTCCACCATCACCGGCTCGGTAGGGTCCACGCCGCTTAACGCGATGAGTGACAGCGACGGATCCCGCATGGGTTTTGCAGGCAGGCTGGGCGCGTTGAAACCGGGAATCGGAATATGACTTTCCAGATGAATACGAGCTTGGGGGGCCGTATCGAAAGCAATACCCTTTTTTGCGCCGCCAGCGTCAGCGGAGACCGGAGGCGGGCCGCAGGTGGGTTTTGTCGATTCGCCCTGCACCAGCCCCAGTGACAACACTGGGCAAACGACTGTTTTTGAACACGGTTTCCTGTAATCCTTTTCCATCGGATGGCCCCCCTGCGATGATTTTCCGGGGGATGATCGCACCCTTGACTGGCGCCTGTCGCAGCCTTGAAACAGCTTGAAAACTCCTTTTTCGACGACACTTTCGTCAGCTCGCCAGATGCTCCCGAGCACCATGGGTTTCCACGTCCAGCCACCAGGCATGCCCACGCTCTGGCTGATTCAAACTGAATGCCCGTCCCATTGGCGGCGTTGCAATCGACACATTGCGCTCCCACGCCAATGCCATGATGCGATCAAAGGGTTCGTGCCAGGCATGGAACGCCAGATCGAAGGTGCCGTTGTGGATCGGCAGCAGCCAACGGCCTTTAAGGTCGATGTGGGCCTGCAGGGTTTGCTCGGGTTGCATGTGAACATGGGGCCAGTCGACGTTGTACGCACCGGTTTCCATCAATGTCAGATCGAAGGGGCCGTAGTGTTCGCCGATGCGCTTGAAGCCGTCGAAGTAGCCTGTATCGCCGCTGAAAAAAACTCGACGAGGGCCGTCGATCATGACCCATGAACACCAGAGAGTCTGGTTGGCATCGAACAGGCCGCGCCCGGAAAAATGTTGGGCGGGGGTGGCGACAAAACGAATGCCATCCACCTCGGTGCCCTGCCACCAGTCCAATTGACGCACTTTGCTGGCATCTATCCCCCACTTGACCAAGATGTCGCCCACCCCCAGCGGCGCGAGGAAATGCCGGGTTTTAACGGCCAGTTGGATGACAGCATTGCGGTCCAGATGATCGTAGTGGTTGTGGGAAAGAATCACCGCTTCAAGGTCAGGCAGTTCATCCAGACTGATCGGCGGTTGGTGGAAACGCTGGGGGCCGGCCCAACTGAATGGGGAAGCGCGTTCGGCGAAGACCGGGTCGGTCACCCAGAACTTGCCGCGCATTTTCAACAGTACGGTGGAATGCCCAAGGCGAAACACACTGTGGTCCGGCGCATTCCATAACTGCTCGCGGGTCAGCGGTTCGACGGGTATGGCCCCTACCGGCCGCGTTGTGCGGGGTTTGTTAAACAGCATATTCCAGAAAATACGCAACGTTTTGCCGAACCCGCCATGCTGCACGGGGGCTTCGTTGCTGAAAGCGCCCTTACCCTGCTCGGCGGGTTTGGCTGAAGGGACGACACGGGATGAAATCATGGCCATGACAGAGTGACTCCTACAGTCCGCTCATAAACTACACTGCACAGTGTAGTTTCAAGATTGCAACAAAACCCGTAGCAAGTAAACTACCGAGTGTAATTTCCCTCCTGAGAGCCGACCGCCAACCATGACTGCCCCTCAACGTCTTACCGACCGCAAACGCGAAGCCATCGTGAGCGCGGCGATCAGCGAATTTCGCGAAAACGGTTTTGAGGTCACCAGCATGGACAAGATCGCCGCCACTGCCGGCGTCTCTAAACGCACGGTCTACAACCATTTCCCGAGCAAAGAAGAGTTGTTCGCCGAGATTCTTCATCAACTCTGGGCCAGCACGGTCGCGCAGTTAGACGTCTGCTACAGCAGCGACCGCCCGTTGCGCGAACAGTTGCGCGGGTTGCTGGAGGCGAAGATGAAGATGATGTCGGATAACAACTTTCTCGACCTGGCCCGAGTTGCCATTGCCGCCACGATCCATTCGCCAGAACGCGCGCAGGATATGGTCACGCGTTTGAGCCAACGGGAAGAAGGCTTTACCCAATGGGTCCGCGCGGCTCAAGAAGACGGGCGGCTATCCGGCAACGATCCGGCCTTTGCCGCTCACCAGATCCAGAGCCTGCTCAAGGCGTTTGCATTCTGGCCGCAGATTACGCTGGGCCAACCTACCCTCGACGCGGCCACTCAGGCCAGCGTGATTGAGTCCGCCATCGACCTGTTTCTGGCCGGCTACGAAATCAAGCCCATCACACAGCCATAACGACTGTTGCAACAGCGACATTCCTGGTCGCTTTTGACGCATCTGCCATCCTTTTTGCGCAAATGGCCTGGAAGGACACTGATTATTCCTACCTGAATAATTGACAATATTCACGGGAGTTATCCGATCAGCGGTAATTCCCGCGAATGCGTGCCTTTATATCTACAAAAAAATCAGCTAACTCAGGTATCTATGGAAAACCGACAAGGCAAAGGGATCTCATTTGCCAGGCGTATTTACAAGCCAAGAATCATCGGCGCGGCCATGTGCTGCCTCAGTGTGACCGCCGCGCTCTACCCGCTGGGGATGCCTGCGTGGGTCTGGGCGGCGCTGCTGGTCAATGGTTTTGTCTGGCCTCATGTGGCGTATCAACTGGCTATCCGGGCCAAGTTTCCCTACAACGCTGAACGGCGCAACCTGCTGTTTGATGCCCTGTTCAGCGGGTTTTGGACCGCAACGCTGCAATTTACGCCGTTGACCAGCGTTACCCTGCTGTCGATGGTAGCCATGAACAACGTGGCCGCCGGCGGCCAACGTTTGTTGCTAGGCGGGCTGCTGGCCCAATTGTTCGGAGCAGGATTGGCCTGGGTGTTGTTTGGCGTGCAACTGAACCTCAATGTCAGGCTGATAGAGGTGTATGCCTGCCTGCCGATGCTAACGCTCTACCCCATGGCTATCGGCATGGTCTGCTATCAGTTGGCGATAAAACTGTCGGATCACAAACGCACGCTCAGCGCCCTGAGCCGTATCGACAGCCTCACGGAGCTGCTCAATCACGGTTCCTGGAAAGACTTGCTGAACCTTAAGTTCCACAAGTGCCAGCATCAGAAAAGCCACGCCACCATCGCGCTGATCGATATCGATCACTTCAAGCAAATCAACGACACCCACGGCCATATCGTCGGCGACACGGTGCTGCGGCAACTGAGCCTGGAGCTACGGCGCAACCTACGGGATAACGACCTGGCCGGGCGTTATGGAGGCGATGAGTTCTGTGTGATCCTTCCGCAAATGTCGCTGGAAAAGGCAGCACAACGCATGGAACGCCTGCGGGAAACCTTCGGCAACTACCGCATCCCTCACCTTCCGGAGCTTAAGGTCAGCCTGAGCATCGGTCTGGCGGATTTCCAGCCGGTCTACGACGATGCAGCCAGTTGGCTGAATGCGGCAGACCGTGCCCTGTATGCCGCCAAACACACCGGCCGCAACCGGGTCTGCGTCAACACCGATAGCCTAGCGCGCTCGGCCTGATAGTGGCGCAATGACATCTCGTCCGAAATATCCGCGTTTTCCCGCAGCGATACCATAATGCCTCTACTGGCCACCCGCCCAAAAAGGTCCTGTCCTGGGACGAACTTCTGGTCGGGCTGATCACTCTGAACCGGTTGTTCCACCCACACTGCCAGCACACGGAGGCTGGCAATGAGCACGTCAGCCGTAGGGTCTATGCCTTACGGGGGCAGGCGCATAACCATGGATAACCTCAGACGCTTGCTTGCTCGAGCACACCATCATGTTTTTCAATACTCATAAGAAAACGATCGACACCCTGCAATACACCCTCAATCAACAGAACAGCCTGCTGAACGCCATGGAACGCTCCATGGCAGTGATCGAGTTCGACCCGCAAGGCCAAGTGCTGCGGGCCAACGACAACTTTCTCAAAACCTTGCGCTACCGAGCCGACCAAGTGGTGGGCCAACCCCATCGAATGTTTTGCACCGCCGCATTTGCCCGCAGCGCCGAATACGCCCAGTTGTGGACGAACCTGCGCAGCGGCCAGTTCCAGTCCGGCACGTTCGAACGGGTGGCTGGCGACGGCCAGTCGGTATGGCTGGAGGCCAGCTACAACCCAGTGTGCGATGACACCGGCCGCCTGATCAAAGTGGTCAAGTACGCCATGGACGTCACCCCGCGCATGCAAAGCGAAAGCGAATCCAACGGCAAACTCGAAGCCATTGGTCGGGCCATGGCAGTGATCGAGTTCAACCTGGACGGCACGGTGATCACGGCCAATACCAATTTCCTGCAACGCATGGGTTATAGCCTGTCGCAGATCCAGGGCCAGCATCACCGTATTTTCTGCGCCCCGAACACCGCCGGCACCCAAGCTTACAGCGATTTCTGGCGGCGCCTGAACCAGGGCGAACTGTTCAGCGGGCAGTTCGAACGCGTGGATAAACACGGCAACACCGTATGGCTCGAAGCCAGTTACAACCCGGTCTACGACGCAGGCGGGCGCCTGTGCAAAATCGTCAAATTCGCCTCGGACGTAACGGCCAGGGTGCAGCAGCACGCCGCCGACGCCGCCAGCGCAGCCCAGGCCTATCACATCTCCATGACCACACGGGACATTGCCGAAAAAGGCGCCGAGGTGATTCAGCAAAGTGCCAGCGGGATGCGCGACATTGCCGCCGATATCGACGGTTCTTCGCACTTGATCGCCAAATTGGGCGAGCGCTCCGAACAGATCACCGCCATCGTCAACACCATTCGCGCGATCGCCGACCAGACCAACTTGCTCGCGCTCAATGCCGCCATCGAGGCGGCCCGGGCCGGTGAGCAAGGACGCGGGTTCGCTGTGGTCGCCGATGAAGTTCGGCAATTGGCGGCGCGCACCAGTGGCTCGACATCCGAGATCTCCAGCATGATCGCGATGATCCAGAACGAAACCCGCCAGGCCATCACCAGCATGGACGGCACCCGTGACCGTGCGGCGCTGGGGGTAGACCTGGCCAACCGCGCCGGCGCGGTGATCGTGCAGATCCGTGAGGGCACCAGCGAGGCGGTGCAGGCAGTGAGTGCGTTTGCCAACGTGCGGGGGGCTCACTGAGCCGGGGCTCGGATCATTCATGCAGTAGACAGTCGGCCAGAGCTATAGTGAACCACTGTCTCACCGTTGATGATCCGAGCCTGCCATGACCCCAGATGCCCCTCAAAAAAAACCTGTCGACCACCTGCGTTTCCACCGAGGCCACGCCCACCTGGCGCCGACGTTCGGTAACGACGCCTTCGCACTCAAAGCCGAAGCGTTTGCGCGGTTCTTCGGCACCCCCGCGTTTCTCGGTGCACAAACCCTGATCGTGATCCTGTGGGTGGCCCTCAACGTGAGTGGTATCACCCACTTCGACGTCTACCCATTTATCCTGCTCAACCTGGCTTTCAGCCTGCAGTCAGCTTATGCCGCACCGTTGATCCTGCTGGCCCAGACGCGCCAGGCCGCACGGGACAAGGCCCAGTCCGATGCCGATGCCCAACACCGCGAAGCCTTGGCCATTGCCAACAGCGAGCGCCAGGCCCAAGCCGAGCAAACCACCAAGCAGCTACTGGAATTGCTGGAGCAGAACACCCGGCTGACGGAAATCACCAAGCAGCTCTCGGAGCATATCGACAGCCTGACGTGCGAAATGCATGAGCACTTTGTGCGCAAGACTTAGCCTTGCGGCAAGCGCACCTGTTTTCCCAACTCATCGAACAGCGTCACCACTGAGCGCAAGGCCCGGCAATCGGGGCGCGTGAGCAGCCACAGCGCGGTGTCATGCCCGGTCAGCACCGGCCCAAGCGCTTGCAGGCCGCTGCCCAGCAGAAAGTCCGGCAGTGCCGCCACCCCTAGGCCCGCCCGCACCAGTTCGGTGACCGACAACATGCTGTTGCAACGATAGCTGGGGCGTACACCCGGCAAGTGCTGGCGGCGCCAGACGACGGTGGGGTGATCGGGCAGAAAATCATCCGGTGCGATCCAGGCCAGTTCCGCCAACTCACAGCCTGCGTGGCGGGCTGCATAGTCGGTGCTGGCGCAGACTTGGTAGGACACACGCCCCAGACAACGGCCGACAAGATGCTCCGGCGGCGTGCGCGTCAGGCGCAGGGCGATGTCGGCATCGCGGCGGCTGAGGTTGGCAAAATCATTGGAGGTAGTCAGTTCCAGGCTCAGCGCCGGGTAGTCCGGCATGAACTGCGTCAGCGCCGGTAGCAGCAAACCTTGCAGCACGGAGTCGGTGCACGTCAGGCGCACCGTGCCGCTGATCACTTCACCGCCCTGCTCCACGCCGATTCGCGCCGCTTCCAACGCTTGCTCCGCCCGTTCGGCCTGTTGCGCCAAGTTGCTGGCCAGGCCGGTGGGCAGGTAGCCGGCGCGGCTCTTTTCAAACAGCGTCTGGCCCAGCGCCGCCTCCAGTCGCCGCACGGCGCGGAACACCGTGGACACATCCACCCGCAGCAGCGCCGCCGCCCGCGCCAGGGTGCCGCCGCGCACCAGCGCGAGGATCAGAGAGAGATCGGCATAGTCGAGCTGATAGTGCATAGCTGCATTGAGCATGTGTTAAAACGCCAATATTGATTGCGTGGGCGCCAATCTATAGTGCACGCCAGCACACCACAAGCCATGGGACGCCCACGATGAAAGCCAAGCACTTGCACCTCGCCCTGATCGGCGACTACAACCCCGATGTGATTGCGCACCAGGCGATTCCCGTCGCGCTGCAACAGGCTGCCGACCGCCTCGGCGTGCAGGTCCATCCGCAGTGGCTCGACACCGACACCCTCACAGCCGGTACGCAGTTGCACCGCTTCGACGGTTTCTGGTGCGTGCCCGCCAGCCCCTACCGGGATACCGAAGGCGCCTTGCATGCCATCCGCTTTGCCCGCGAACAGCGGCGTCCTTTCCTCGGCACCTGCGGCGGCTTTCAACATGCCGTGCTCGAATATGCTCGCAATGTACTGGGCTGGGCCGATGCCGAACACGGCGAGCTGGCGCCCCACGCCGCCCGCGCGGTGATCACACCGTTAAGTTGCTCGCTGGTGGAGGCCACCGATACCGTGCGGTTAGCGTCCTACACCCGTATCGCCGACGCCTACGGCCAGTTGGAGATCGAAGAAGGTTATCGCTGCCGCTACGGTGTGAACCCGGCCTTCGCCCAGGCCCTATTCGAAGGCAACCTGATCCCCACCGGGCACGATTCAGCCGGGGACCTGCGCGCGGTGGAGCTACTGGACCATCCGTTCTTTGTCGCCACCCTGTTCCAGCCCGAACGTGGAGCGCTCAAAGGCACCCCGCCGCCGCTGGCGCTGGCGCTGCTCAAGGCCTGCCAGGCGGTGTCGGCATGATCGCTGACACACCGGCTGCGCCCTACTACGCGGTGATTTTCACCTCGCTGCGCACCGAAGGCGATCAAGGCTACAGCCAGGCCGCCATGCGCATGCTCGAACTGGCTCGTGAACAACCGGGGTTTCTCGGGGTGGAGTCAGCGCGAGAGGACGGCCTGGGGATCACCGTGTCGTATTGGGCCAGCGAAGCGGCGATCCTGGCCTGGAAACATCACGCCGAACACCGGGCGGTGCGTGAACAAGGGCGTAGCACCTGGTACTCGGCGTTTCACACGCGGGTGTGCAAGGTAGAACGGGACTACACCTTTTAGGCGCGGGCCTGGGCCTGCACCAGATTGCGCATAGCGCTGATCTGCGGAATTTCCACCCGACGCATATACACCCGCAGCGGTTCGGTGATGTTGATTCGATCGTCGATGTTCTGATCGAGCAGCAACTGAATGCGCTCGCGGGACAGGGTCATGGTTTGCCCCGGAGCCGGCAGCCAGACAAATTCGGCGCAGGGAATGATGCCGTCATCGGCCACGTCCATGCCGAACGAGTCTTCGCTGAAACGCACGATGTACTGGCCGGTTTTGCGGTTAAGGCCGACGAAACCGTTGAGTTGGTCGGCGGCCTGGCAGATAAGCTCGGAAGTGATGCGCATGCTAAACCTCACTGAAAAGTCCCACAGGGACTGGAAAGATGGTTTACACGCGTGGCAGAAGTTGCTGTCCTCTGACGGGGCAGCTGCGGGCAAGAGTACTGCAATGCAGGGTAAAAATGCGCAGAAAATTGGCGCGAGCGCACGTTAATGTCGGTTTGGTGATAGCGCCGTTCGCAATCAATTGTTAAAAAGGAGCCCTTCTCAAAGCTACCTCCAAGAAAGGACTTCGCCTATGCCTGCCACGTTCACCAAGAGCGCCTTGCTGCTCGCCCTGATGCTCGGCCTGGGCCACGCACAGGCTGCCGAACCGATCAGCCCGGCTGAATTGGCAACCAACGAAGGCATTCCATACCCCGCCGTGATCGCGCACCGTGGCGCGTCCTACGATGCTCCCGAATCCACTGCCGCCGCTTACAAAGTCGCACGCGACCTGGGCGCCGATTACCTGGAACTGGACCTGCAACGCAGCAAGGACGGCGTACTGTTCGCCCTGCACGACAACAACCTGCAACGCACCACCGATGTGGCCACCAAGTTCCCCGAGCGCAAAGACGCGCCGGCCAATGAATTCACCTGGAAAGAACTGCAAACCCTCGATGCCGGCAGTTGGTTCAACGCTGCCTACCCGGACCGCGCGCGGCCGGGGTTCGTCGGCCTGAAAATCCTCAGCCTGGACGACATCATCAAGATCGCCGAGGGCAACCCGCAGCACAAACCCGGGCTGTACATCGAAACCAAAGAGCCCCAGCAATTCCCTGGCATCGAAGCCGACCTGAAAAACAAGCTGCTGGATAAAGGCTGGTTGAGTTCCGCCGGTTCCAAGCTGGGCAAGAGCAACACCGGCGTGGGTCAGGGCAAGGGCCGCGTAGTGCTGCAAACCTTTGAAACCGCCAGCCTCAAAGAACTGCAAAAGGAAATGCCGAACACGCCGAAGATCCTGCTGCTGTGGGTAGGCGAAGGCAGCATCGAGCCGAAGTCCAAGCAGACCTTTGCCGAATCCGGCGAGCCGACCAAGGCCGCGTATTACGCCAAGCAAGAACCCAAGGACGCCGCCGAATTTGAAAAATGGGTGGACCAGGCCAAGAGCCTTGGCGCCATCGGCACCGGCCCATCGGCTCAGCTGACCAACCTGGGCGACCAGAGCTACACCGACCTGGTCAAGCCGGAAATGAACAAGCTGACCCACGACAAGGGCCTGCTGGTCCACGTCTACACGGTGGATGAGCCCGTGGACTTCGACAAAGTGATGAAGGCCGGCGTCGACGGTATCTTCACCAACCGCGCCGCCGAACTGCTGAAGTTCTACAAGCGCTGGCCGTCGTCGAGCGTGCAGGATCTGCTCAACGACTATAAGTACTGAGTGCGCCTTTAAGGATGAGTTAAGTTGCGCCGGTTAATCTGGCGCCACTTAAACAGCTCAACCGAGAAGGAAGCCCACCATGAAAACCCTGACTGCCCTGTTCGCTGCCACTGCTCTGACGTTGACCGCCGGCCTGGCCCAGGCCGACGTTCGCCCGGACCAGATTGAAGGCCTGCTCAAGTCCGGCGAAGTGATGCCATTCGAAAAACTCAACGCCGCCGCTGTGGCCAAACATGCCGGCGCCAGCATCACCGATACCGAGCTGGACCACAAAAACGGCGTACTGGTCTACGAGGTCGAAATGACCGACACCGCCGGTAAAAAGTGGGACGTGACCCTCAACGCCAAAACCGGCGCTGTGCTGGAAGACAAGCAAGACACTTGATCTACCCCTTTAAAAACGCGCTACCTTCGGGTGGCGCTTTTTTATGGGCGTCTTCAAACCGTAATGTCCGCGTCATACAGCCTTGCAATGATTCGCCCATGCGAGCCTGTGAAACGTCCTACAGGCGCTTTCTCTGCGAGCCTCCATGAACCACAGCATCGACCACAGCCACCAGGATTCCGATCTGTTTGGCTTGCTCTACGGTTTTCGTTTTCGCCCAGGTGAAAAAGGCGAACAGATCGATTCAGCCACGGCCTTGCAAGCGTTGCAGCAACCGGCCGATCCGGATGAGTTCCTATGGCTGCACCTGAACCTGGCACACGCCGCCTGCGAGCGCTGGATGAAAGCGCATCTGCAATTGCCCGAGGAGTTTTTTGAGGCGCTGCACGAAGGCTCCCGTTCAACGCGGATCGAACATGTCGACTCGGCGTTGCTGGCCGTGGTCAACGATGTGGTGTTCAACTTCAGCAGCATGGTGTCGTCGGATATTTCCACGCTGTGGGTATGTGCGCGCAGCCGCCTGTTGATCAGTGCGCGCCTGCAACCGCTGCACTCGGTGGACAAGTTGCGTTCGTCGGTCAAAGGCGGCGAGCGCTTTCGTTCGCCCCTGGAATTGCTGGTGCATCTGCTGCGCGATCAAGGCGAGGTGCTGACGCAGATCGTGCGCAGAACCAGCATCAGCGTCGACCATATCGAAGACCAGTTGCTCTCCTCGCGTCTGTCTACCAACCGCGCCGAACTGGGCGCCATGCGTCGGGTACTGGTGCGCCTGCAACGCCTGCTGGCGCTGGAGCCGGGCTCGCTGCTGCGCTTGCTTAATCGCCCGCCGCAGTGGTTGCAGAAGGAAGACGTGAAAGAGCTGCGTAAATCCACCGAGGAGTTCGCGCTGATCATCAACGACCTGACGGCCCTGGGTGAGCGCATCAAGTTGCTACAGGAAGAAATCGCCGCCAACCTCAACGAGCAGAGCAACCGCACGTTGTTCACCCTCACCGTGGTGACGGTGCTGGCGCTGCCGATCAATATCATCGCCGGCTTCTTCGGCATGAACGTGGGCGGCGTGCCGCTTTCTCAAGACCCGGAGGGCTTCTGGATCCTGGTGGCGCTGGTGGCGACGTTCACCCTGATTGCCGGGCGCTGGGCATTCCGCAAGCGTAAAGACTACTGAGACGAGTAATCCCGCCGTAGGAACAGACCGACGGTGGCCTCAATTGCTTAAACCATGACTTGACGCAGCATCTTTGTAACATTCTGCAATGATCATGGGCGACATCCTCCTTAATCTGGATGCTCCGGCATGGCCACCCCTTCCCTGACTGCCTCGCTGTCCACCGCAACGGCAGACCCCCAACCTCGGCTGGACAAGAAACCCAGCCTGTTGACCGTGATCATCTTTTTCGCCGTGCTCGCCATGGGCTTGCTGTTCACCGCCTATAGCCTGATGCACGACATGCATGAAATGGGCGCACAGCTCACCACCTGGACGCCTTTCCTCCTGTTGGGCGTGGCACTGCTGATTGCCCTGGGTTTCGAATTCGTCAACGGTTTCCACGACACCGCCAACGCCGTGGCCACGGTGATCTACACCAATTCGCTGCCGCCGCATTTCGCGGTGGTGTGGTCAGGCTTTTTCAACTTTCTCGGCGTGCTGCTTTCCAGCGGCGCGGTGGCGTTCGGCATCATCGCCCTGTTGCCGGTGGAGCTGATTCTGCAGGTGGGTTCCAAGGCCGGTTTCGCCATGATCTTCGCCCTGCTGATCGCGGCGATCCTATGGAACCTGGGCACCTGGTGGCTGGGCTTACCGGCGTCGTCGTCCCATACCTTGATCGGTTCGATCATCGGCGTGGGCGTGGCAAACGCCTTGATGCACGGGCGTGACGGCACCAGCGGGGTGGACTGGAGCCAGGCGATCAAGATCGGTTACGCCTTGCTGCTCTCGCCGCTGATCGGCTTTGTGTTTGCCGCGTTGCTGTTGCTGGCCCTGCGCGCCTTCGTGAAGAACCGCGCACTGTACAAGGCGCCCAAAGGCGACACTCCGCCGCCGTGGTGGATCCGCGGCATGCTGATCGCCACCTGCACCGGGGTGTCGTTCGCCCACGGCTCCAACGATGGCCAGAAAGGTATGGGCCTGATCATGCTGATTCTGGTCGGCACCCTGCCGATGGCCTATGCCCTGAACCGCGCCATGCCCGCCGAGCAATCGTTACAGTTTGCGGCGGTGGCCGAAGTGACCCAGGCCGCGCTGGTCAAATCCGCCCCACAGCCGCTGACCGGCGACCCGCGTGGAGTGCTCTCGGTGTACGTGCGCACCAAGGAAGCCACCCCGGAACTGGTGCCCGCCCTCGCCGCCCTGACCGGTCATATCGGCGATGAAGTCAAAGGCTACGGCTCCCTGGCCAAAGTCCCCGCCGAAGCGGTCGGCAACGTACGCAATGACATGTATTTGGCGAGCGAAACCATCCGCTTGATGGACAAGGGCAAAGTCGGTCATTTCGATGCCGACACCCAAGACAAGCTGCAACTGTTCAAACAGCAGATCGACAACTCCACGCGTTTTATTCCGCTGTGGGTGAAGATCGCCGTGGCCATCGCCCTGGGCCTCGGCACCATGGTCGGCTGGAAGCGCATCGTGGTGACGGTGGGTGAAAAGATCGGCAAGACCCATATGACCTACGCCCAGGGCGCCGCGGCGGAAACCGTGGCAATGCTGACCATCGGCGCGGCAGACATGTATGGCTTGCCGGTGTCGACCACCCATGTGTTGTCCTCCGGCGTGGCGGGCACCATGGTGGCCAATGGCGGCGGCTTGCAGATGAAGACCATCCGCAATCTGCTGATGGCCTGGGTACTGACACTGCCGGCGGCGATTGTGTTGTCCGGCAGCCTGTACTGGCTGTTTACCAACCTGTTCTGACGTACCTTGAGCAAACCTGTGGGTGGTACTGCTGTGGTGGTGGGCTTGCTGTGGTGAGCGGGCTTGCCCCGCGCTGAGCTGCGAAGCAGCCCCAAATCCAGGCACCTCGGTGTCTCAGCTAAACCATATCGTCTGGAATGGGGCCGCTTCGCAGCCCAGCGCGGGGCAAGCCCGCTCACTACAACAAACCCCTTCCCACCAGGGTGGAGCCGGGATTAAACGTGGGTCTGCACCATGGCGGCCAACCAGTCCATAAACACCCGAACACGCAACGGCAAATGCCGTTGCCCGGCGTACAGCAGGGCCACCTCCAACGGCGGTGGCGAGTAGTCCGGCAAGATCGCTACCAATTCACCGCGCGCCAATTCGTCGAGCATGCCCAGGGTCGGCACTTGAATAATCCCGAAACCACCCAGGCAGGCCGACTTGTACGCATCGGTGCTGTTGACCGTCACCCGCCCCGCCATGGGAATCCGTTGCACCTTGTTGCCTTGCAGGTACTCGAAACCCGCCGAACGTGACCCCAGCGGGCGTACGTAATGCACCAAGTGATGGTCGGCCAAATCGGCCAAGGTCTGCGGCACGCCGAAGCGTTGCAGGTAGGTGGCACTGGCGCAGTTGATCATCGGCAGGCTGCACAGCGCGCGGGCCACCACGGTTTGATCCGGCTGCGCGCCGATGCGCAATACGCAATCGAACCCTTCGGCGAGCAGGTCGACCTGACGGTCGGTGGCGCTGATTTCCAGCTCGATCAGCGGGTGGGCGTCCATGAACGAGGGCAGCCGCGGCAGGATCACTTCCCGTGCCAGGGCGTTGGGCATGTCCACGCGGATCCGCCCGGCCAGTTGGGCTTCGTCCTGGCGAAACAAGCCTTCGAGTTCCTCCATATGCGCCAGTAAATCCTTGCTGCGTTCGTACAGCACGCGACCGTCCTGGGTCGCTTGGACCTTGCGCGTGGTGCGTTGCAACAAGCGCGCGCCGAGCAGCTCCTCCAGCGCCTGCACATGCTCGGACACCGTGGAACGCGGCAGGCCCAGGCTTTCGCCGGCGCCGGTGAAACTCGACAGTTCGGTGACGCGCACAAAGGTGCGCAGCAGCTCAAGTTTGTTCATGGGATTGTTCGCCTTATCCGGCCAGTGTTTCCGATATAGCGCTGTTTATCACGTTATTACCGGACAAATACACTTCTTCCCACGATCACATCAGAGGACTGCACCATGACCCGTAAAATCGCATTGATCACCGGCGCCAGCCGAGGCCTGGGTAAAAACGCGGCATTGCACCTGGCCGCCCAGGGCGTCGACATCATCGGCACTTACCACAGCAAGGCCGACGAAGCCCAGGCACTGGTGGCGCAGATCGAACAATTGGGCGGGCGCGCGGCGATGCTGAAGCTGGATGTGAGCCAGAGTGCCACGTTCGGTGATTTTGTCGGCGATGTGGCTGGCGTGCTGAAAGAGGTTTTCGCACAGGATCGCTTTGATTTTCTGATCAATAACGCCGGCATCGGCATCCACGCCAGCTTCGCCGAAACCACCGAAGCGCAGTTCGACCAACTGCTGGCAATCCAATTCAAGGGCCCGTTTTTCCTGACCCAGAAGCTACTGCCATTGATCCGCGACGGCGGCCGCATCCTCAACGTGTCCAGCGGCCTGGCGCGCTTCAGCCTGCCCGGTTATGCGGCTTACGCGGCCATGAAAGGCGCCATGGAAGTGCTGACCCGTTATCAGGCCAAAGAGTTGGGCAGCCGTGGCATCAGCGTCAACATCCTCGCCCCTGGCGCCATTGAAACCGACTTCGGCGGCGGTGCCGTGCGCGATAACGCTGACCTCAACGCAATGGTCGCCAGCAACACCGCCCTGGGCCGCGCGGGCTTACCGGACGATATCGGCGGGGCCATTGCCAGCCTGCTTGCCGACGGTAGTCATTGGATCACCGGTCAGCGGATCGAGGCGTCGGGCGGCATGTTTCTGTAAGAAACGCTCGCGCAGCACGTCATAGCCCCAGTGATACACATAGGTGTACGGCAAAAAAAACAGCAGTACACCTATGTCCAGCATCAACGCCTGCATCAGGCTGATATTCAGCCACGCCGCAATCAACGGCACCGCGACGACAATCAGCCCGCCTTCGAACAGCAGCGCATGCAGCACCCGCGTCCATGCGCCGCCGGACAGTTGCAGGCGCGCTTTGAGGCGGTCGAACAGGCTGTTGAACACAATGTTCCAGCTCAGCGCCAGCAGGCTGAGGCCCAAGGTCACCGTGCCCATTTCCAAGGCCGGTCGCCCGGTGATCCAGACCAGCAGCGGCGTGCAGATCAACAAGGCCAACCCTTCAAAGCCCAAGGCTTGGCCAACACGTTCAGTCATCGATTTGGTGGGGTGCATAACCCGGCTCCGTGCGTAACGAGAGTTGCCATGGTTACCCGGCGGATCGATACTTCATAACCAATAACCATCGATCAAGGCGATAGTCATGGCTTCACATGAAGTGCTGCAGGCATTTGTCCAGGCGGCGACCCAAGGCTCGTTTTCGGCGGCGGCGCGCAAGCTCGGCAAGAGCCAATCCACCGTCAGCGCAGCGGTGGCGAGCTTGGAGATCGACCTGGATGTGGAGCTGTTCGACCGCAGCAGTCGCAAACCCACACTGACCCCGGCGGGCCATGTGTTGCTGCAACGCGCCGAGCAGGTGTTGGAAGCCAATAGCCGGCTGGCCCTGACGGCGAGTCAGTTGGCCCAGGGGCTGGAGCCGAAGCTGAGTATCGCCATGTCGGACACCTACCAGTCCGACCGTTTCGAGGCTGCCCTCAGCGCGTTCGAACGACGCTACCCCGACCTTGAGCTGGAATGCCTGATCGCCGAATGCGAAGACCTGATCGCCTTGGTGCAGAGCGGCCGTGCGCAGATCGCATTTATTGAACACCAGGCCCTGTACCCGCCGGACCTGACCTGCGCGCCCGTGGAGGAACGCACGGAAATCGCCCTGTTCGTATCCCCCAAGCATCCGTTGGCCAGCCTCGACACCCTCTCCGCGCAGGCCCTGCAACAGCATCGCGAACTGCGCCTGGCAAGCATCATCAACCCGAATGAAACCCGCGCCAGCGGACGTGTCTGGTCGGCCCCCAGCTACCTGATGCTGCTGGAAATGGCTCAGTTGGGTTTCGGCTGGGCGCCGATTCCGCGCTGGCTGGTGGAGCGGTTTGGCGGCGGGCAATTGGTGGAACTGAAGGCACGCGGCTGGCCGCGCTCAGTGGCGGTGGATGCGTTGTGGTCGCGGCACCATCCGCCAGGGCCGGCGGGGAGTTGGTTGTTGGGCAAGATGCTCGAATGATATTTCTAGGGCATTGAAGCGCTGACAAGTTGAGCCAGGCGTTGTTCGAGGAAGGCCTTTTCCGGGGCCTGTTGGGTCAGTGACAGGGCTTTTTCATACGCAGACCGCGCTTCTTTCAACCTTCCCAGTTGCCGGCAGAACTCGCCCCGGGTCGCGTGCGCCAAGTGGTAATCCTGCAACGCCCCGCGCGCCAGGATCCCATCGACCTGCTGCAACCCCGCCAGCGGCCCGTCGCGCATGGCCACCGCCACCGCTCGATTCAGCGCAATCACCGGCGACGGCAGCAGGCCCAGCAACACGTCGTACAGCCCGACGATCTGCGGCCAATCCGTCTGAGCCGCGTGAGGCGCTTCGGCATGTACGGCAGCGATCGCCGCTTGCAGGCAATACGGGCCAAAGCCTCGGCTGCTCAGCGCTCGCTGCACCAGCGCGCAGCCTTCGGTGATTAACGACGCGTCCCAAAGCGTGCGGTCCTGCTCATCCAGCAACACTAGCTCCCCACTCGCCGAGGTGCGCGCCGCACGGCGGGACTCATGCAGCAGCATCAACGCCAGCAGGCCCATTACTTCCGGCTCCGGCAGCAACGCCAGTAATAGCCGCCCGAGGCGAATGGCTTCGCCGCTCAATTCGTCGCGGGTGAGGTTTGCGCCGATGGACGCCGAATAGCCCTCGTTGAACACCAGGTAAACCACGCGCAGCACGCTGTCGAGGCGCTCCGGCAGTTCCGCCAGGGATGGCACCTGATAAGGAATGTTCGCCTCGCGGATCTTGGCCTTGGCCCGCACGATGCGCTGGGCGATGGTGGTGGGTGTGCTCAGGAAGGCTCGGGCGATTTCTTCGGTGGTGAGGTCGCAGATCTCGCGCAAGGTCAACGCAGCCTGGGCATCCGGCGCCAGCGCCGGGTGGCAGCAGGTGAAGATCAGGCGCAGGCGGTCGTCTTCCACGTCTTCGACACTCCACTCAGCCGCTTCCAGCGCATCGGCCTGCGCCTGCGATAACGGCGTAAAACGCGCCTGGCGGCGCAAGCGGTCGATCGCTTTGAAACGGCCGGTGGAGATCAGCCAGGCCCGTGGGTTGTCGGGCAGACCGTCCTGGGGCCAACGTTCGAGCGCGACGGAAAACGCCTCGTGCAGGGCTTCTTCGGCAAGGTCGAAATCCCCCAGCAGGCGAATCAACGTCGCCAGGACGCGTCGCGATTCGCTGCGATAAAGGGCCTCGATAGAGAGGCTGTTCAGAGCGCCAACTCGCGTACGGGCCGCACCTCGACGCTACCGACCCGTGCCGCCGGAATGCCACCGGCCACCTGCAGCGCTTCGTTCAAATCCCGCGCTTCGATCAGGTAGAAACCGGCGAGCTGCTCCTTGGTTTCGGCGAATGGCCCGTCGGTGATCGATAAGTGACCATTGCGCTTACGCACGGTGGTGGCGCTGGCCACAGGTTGCAGCGGCTCGGCGGCCAGCATGCGACCACTGGCCTGAATGGCCTGGGCGTAGGCAAGGCACTCCGGATCTTTTGGGCTGTCGGGTGAGCTATGCAGCAACGTTTCGTCGCTGTAGATCAGGCAGAGGTATTTCATGGATATCTCCGTTGTCGGAATGCTGACTATAGTTCGCGCAGCTCAAGGTTTCAGGTCGAACAGTGCGGTGCCTTTCTCCATATCGAAGGGGGCTGACCAATGCTCATGCATCACTTTCCACTGGCCCGCGATGCGCTGATAACCGGCGGTGACGCGCATCCAGCAGGCCTTCAACTCACCGTCCGGGCCGGTCCCGCCGCAGTGCGCCAGCCAGTGGGCAAACGCGCTGTCGGCCGCCTCGACGATGCGCAATTGATGAAACTCGAAAATCCCCGGGCCTGGGCAGTGCTTCATGCACTCTTCCCAATGGCTGCGGTAGGCGGCTTTACCCTTGAATTGCAGAGCGTTAACGGCGTCGAATGAGACGATATCGTCGGCGTAATAGCTGACAATCTTGTCGATATCGCGGCTTAGGACGGCATTTTTCCATTCTTCGATCAGGCGGTTGATTGCGGTGCTCATGGCGATAACTCCTTGGGGTGGAAAATCCGAAAGTCATCCTTAGTCGAACGCGTATCAGGCAAATCGACAGCCTGCTGAAAAATAATTTCGCCCCCATCAAACCCGATAGACTGCGCCCCTACTTGCAGCCCTCCGGACACCCTCGATGCATACCCGCCTGGTCGCCTATGGGGCACTGACTGACCTGCAACAACAGCAGCTCAATGCCATCGAAGTTCATCCTGAGCAACTGCCGTTTTGCGGCGATATGTATTGCGCACTCAATAGCCTGTTAGCTAAACCCAGCCCTGGCGTGAAAGGCTTTGCACTGTTGGCCGACGACGTCCCGGTGGCCTTCCTGTTGCTTAAACGTCCTCCCTGTCTGCCCCACTGGGCCGACGCACACAGCGCCACCCTGCATGCCTTGCAGGTGGACCGTCGGCAACAGGGCCGTGGGTTCGGCAAGGCGTGCCTGCTGGCACTGCCGGCGGCGGCGCTTGAAGCATGGCCGCAGATCAAGGGGTTGGAGTTGTCGGTGGACACGGACAACGTGGCGGCGATGGGCTTGTATTTGGGGCTCGGCTGGGTAGACAGCGGTGAGGCGTATAAGGGGCGGGTTGGCTATGAGCGCAGGTTGAGCTGGGCGCTTTAATCCGCAGTGAAGGATGTCACGTAAACATGCCGTTCAGACGCTTGTGTCATGTTTACGCGACAGGGGCGCTCAACTCAGCCGCGCTTTTCGACCGGCACCCAGACCTCCACCGTGCCCGTGCCTTTTTTCACATCGAAATCGGCGCTGTAGCGCTCGAAATCCGCGCCGGCCACTTTGAACCCGGAATGTGGCAGCCATTCGAACATGATGCGTTCGTAGGTTTGCGCCAGCGCCTGAACCGCGCCGTAATGCGGGAACACCGCGTAGCGGCGGGCCGGAATTTCGACGTACTTGAAGTTGCTCGGCACGTCATCCTTGCTCGGCACTTGCACCCCGGCCAGGTAATCGAACTCATCGTGGTGGGGGTTGTGACACACCCCATAGGTCACGCCGCCGGTACGTCGCTTAATCTCTTTGATGCAGCTGTCGAATAACTCCCACAAGCGTGGAATATCGCCCACGGTCGCCTTCGAATACCGCCCTTGCACCCCTGCGATCACCATGGCACTGCCTTCTTCCATGCGCGGTTCCAACGGTTGTTTTGTCTGCTGATCCATACGAACAGTCTCCTTCTTATGAGGGAACAAACCCGCATCGAGTATAGGGGCATACCCGGACTGTACTCCATGCAGAAAATTTTCCTACGTATCTGGACAACTTGCCATCACCGACCGTATTGTCTGCCCCGCAGGCCACCGCAGTGGCCAACGTCGCTCGGACGGTTCCGGGCGCTTACGTACTCTCGAGGCAACAATGGCCGAACAAGCTTCGCCGCGCCGCTTTGCGCGCATCGATCGACTCCCCCCTTACGTGTTCAATATCACTGCCGAGCTGAAGATGGCTGCGCGTCGGCGCGGCGAAGACATCATCGACTTGAGCATGGGTAACCCCGACGGCGCCACGCCGCCGCACATCGTTGAAAAACTCGTGCAAGTGGCCCAGCGTGAAGACACCCACGGTTACTCCACCTCCAAAGGCATTCCGCGCCTGCGCCGAGCGATTTCGCGCTGGTACAAAGACCGTTATGAAGTGGACATCGACCCCGAGTCCGAAGCCATCGTCACCATTGGTTCCAAGGAAGGCCTGGCGCACTTGATGCTGGCCACCCTGGATCAAGGCGACACTGTGCTGGTGCCCAACCCCAGCTACCCGATTCATATCTACGGTGCCGTGATTGCCGGCGCCCAGGTGCGCTCGGTGCCGCTGGTGCCTGGCGTGGATTTCTTCGCCGAGCTGGAACGGGCGATCCGCGGTTCGATCCCCAAGCCGAAAATGATGATCCTCGGTTTCCCGTCCAACCCCACCGCGCAGTGCGTGGAGCTGGATTTCTTCGAACGTGTGATTGCGCTGGCCAAGCAATATGACGTGCTGGTGATCCACGACCTGGCCTACGCCGATATCGTCTATGACGGCTGGAAAGCCCCGTCGATCATGCAGGTGCCGGGCGCCAAGGACATTGCGGTGGAGTTTTTCACCCTGTCCAAGAGCTACAACATGGCCGGCTGGCGCATCGGCTTTATGGTGGGCAACCCGGAACTGGTCAACGCCCTGGCGCGGATCAAGAGTTACCACGACTACGGCACCTTCACCCCACTGCAAGTGGCGGCGATTGCGGCATTGGAAGGCGACCAACAGTGTGTGAAAGACATCGCCGAGCAATACCGTCAGCGCCGCAACGTACTGGTCAAGGGCCTGCATGAGTTGGGCTGGATGATAGAGAATCCGAAGGCGTCGATGTACGTGTGGGCCAAGATTCCCGAGCAGTATGCCGCCATGGGCTCGTTGGAATTTGCCAAGAAGCTGCTGCTGGAAGCCAAGGTGTGCGTGTCACCGGGGATCGGCTTTGGCGAGTATGGGGATGATCATGTGCGCTTCGCGCTGATCGAGAACCAGGACCGCATTCGCCAGGCGGTACGTGGGATTCGCGGGATGTTCCGGGCGGATGGGTTGATCCAGAAAGCCTGAGCCATTTGTGTTGCAGAAATGCAATTAAAAATGTGGAAGGGGGTTTGCTCCCGATAGCTGAGTGTCAGTCACTGCTTCAGGTGACTGATCCACCGCTATCGGGGGCAAGCCCCTTACCACATTTGATTGGGTTTTCACCCTTGCCTTGTGGTGTGCCTGTTAGACCACCAACGACAGCAACATGATGAAGATCAACGCCACTACGGACAGGATGGTTTCCATCGCGGTCCAGGTCTTGAACGTCTCGGCCACGGTCATGTTGAAGTACTGCTTGACCAGCCAGAACCCCGCATCGTTGACGTGAGACAGGATCAACGAACCCGCCCCCGTCGCCAGCACCAGCAACTCGCGGTTAACCCCCGGAATCATGCCCACCACCGGCACCACAATACCGGCGCCGGTAATGGTGGCCACGGTGGCCGAACCGGTTGCCACGCGAATCACCGCCGCCACCAGCCACGCCAGCAGGATCGGGTTGATCTGCGCGGTGACGGCCATATGCCCGATAACATCGCCCACGCCGCTGGTCACCAGCATCTGCTTGAAGCCACCACCGGCACCGATGATCAGGATGATCGCAGCGGTCGGCGCAAGGCTGGCGTCGAGCAGTTTGAGGATCTGCTTGGAGTGGATGCCTTGACGCGCACCGAAGGTATACAACGACAGCAACAGTGCCAGCAGCAACGCGGTGATCGGGTGACCGATCATGTCCATCCAGTTACGCACGACATGGCCTTCGGCGAAGGCGATGTCAGCGAAGGTTTTGAGCAGCATCAGGAACACCGGCAGCAGCACGGTAACCAGTGTGATGCCAAAGCTCGGCAGGTCTTTGCTTTCCGGCTCGCGGGCCAGTTGATCCACCAGTTCCTGGGAGGGATTGCCTGGGATGTACTTGGCGATAAACGTACCGAAGATCGGGCCGGCGATGATGGCGGTCGGCAGCGCGACGATCAGGCCGTACAGGATGGTCTTGCCGATGTCCGCGCCAAACACGCCGATGGCCAGCAGCGGGCCCGGGTGCGGCGGCACCAGGCCATGCACCGCCGATAGGCCGGCGAGCAGCGGGATGCCGATTTTAATCAGCGACACACCGGTGCGGCGCGCGACGATAAACACCAGCGGGATCAGCAGTACAAAGCCGATCTCGAAGAACAACGGAATGCCCACCAGGAACGCGGCGAACATCATGGCCCACTGGACTTTTTCCTTACCGAAGGCGCGGATCAAGGTCTGGGCGATCTGATCGGCACCGCCGGATTCGGCCATCATTTTGCCGAGCATCGTGCCCAAGGCGAGGATGATGCCGACAAAGCCGAGCACCCCGCCGAAACCGTCCTGGAACGCCTTGATGATCTTGTCCACGGGCATGCCCGAGGTCAGGCCGAGAAAGCCCGCCGCGATGATCAACGCAATAAAGGGGTGAACCTTGAACCGGGTGATCAACACGATCAACCCGATAATAGTGACTACTGCATCAAGCAGTAGGTAGGACTCGTGGGACATGCCAAACATGGGGGTCTCTCCTGTTTGTTGTTGTTATTAAAGCGGGTGTTGAATTCACTGCCGGGGATAGCGCTATCTTGTCCGGCAAAAAATTATTTGGATGGTTCAAAACCGTGCTCACGCCACCAGGCATCGGTCTGCTCGGCCAGTTGCTCGACGCTGTCTTCGCTGGCGTTGAGGGCCAGGGTCAGTGGCTCGCCTTTGGGCGATTCGAGGGTGGCGAACTGGCTGTCGATCAGACTGGCGGGCATGAAATGGCCGGGGCGGTGGGACACGCGGTCGGCGGCCACTTCACGGGTCAGCTCCAGAAACACGAAACCCAGGCCCGGCGCGGCTTCGCGCAGGTGGTCGCGGTATTTTTTCTTAAGGGCCGAGCAGGTCAGTACGGGGTGTTGACCGGCCTTGAGCGAGCGGCGCAGCTCATCGCAGAGGATATCGAGCCAGCCGGCGCGGTCGTCGTCGTTGAGGGGGTGGCCGGCACTCATCTTTTCGATGTTCGCGGCAGGGTGAAAGCTGTCGCCTTCAATGGCGGTGGCGCCGTTGAGGCGGCACACGGCCTCGCTGACACTGGTCTTGCCGCAGCCGGCAACACCCATGATGACCAGAGCGGTAACAGGTTGACTCATGAAACACCTCAGGACGCAGATAGCGCTACCTTTGCACGCTGTAAGGCTAGTGCAAAAACAGGCTTTTCCCGCGCCGTCTTGTCTTTTTTTATGGAGTGACGCGTGCATCCGCTCCAACGGTTTGAACAGGATCAGGCAACCCAACGTTCAAGTATTTGCAGCCTTTTGGAGACAGCGCTACCTTAGTGCCTCGATTTTTGTTTGGCAAGCCGCCTGATGACCTCTAAGAACGATAAAAAACTACGCACCACAGGGCGCCCCACCCTCAACGAAGTCGCCCGCCTGGCCGGCGTCAGCCCCATTACCGCCTCACGCGCCCTGCGCGGCATCAGCACCGTAGCGACGGAGTTGGTGGAGAAAGTCCAACAGGCCGCTGCTGAATTGAACTACGTGGTCAACCCCGCTGCCCGCGCACTGGCCTCGGCCCAGAGCCATTCGGTGGTGGTGCTGGTGCCCTCGCTGTCCAACCTGCTGTTTATCGAAACCCTCGAAGCCATCCATCAGGTGCTGCGGCCCAAAGGCTTCGAAGTGTTGATCGGCAACTCCCACTACTCGCGCGACGAAGAAGAAAACCTGCTGCGCAATTACATGGCTTACCAGCCCCGTGGCTTGCTGCTGACCGGCTTCGACCGCACCGAAAGCGCCCGACGGATGGTCGAGACCAGCAACGTGCCCTGCGTCTACATGATGGACCTGGACCCGAATGCCGGCGTGAACTGCGTGGGTTTCTCGCAACTGGCCGCCGGCGAAACGGCGGCGGCGCACTTGATCGCCCGTGGGCGCAAACGCCTGGCCTACATCGGCGCGCAGCTGGACCAACGCACCCTGCTGCGCGGCGAAGGCTTTCGCCGTGCGCTGCAACAGGCCGGCCTGTACGACCCCGCCTTGGAACTGCTGACTCCGCGCCCCTCCTCTGTGGGCCTGGGCGGCGAATTGTTCCTGCAGTTGCTGGCCAGCCATCCGGAGGTGGACGCGATCTTCTTCGGCAACGACGACCTGGCCCAGGGCGCCTTGCTCGAAGCCCTGCGCCATAACATCAAAGTGCCGGAACGCGTGGCAGTGCTGGGTTTCAACGACTTGCCCTCCTCCTCCTTCATGGTGCCGCGCCTGAGCAGCATCAGCACTCCGCGCGAAGCGATTGGCCGGCGTGCGGCGGAGCATTTATTGACGATCATGGCGGGTAATAAGATCGCCAAGCCGGTGGTGGATATGGGGTTTGAGTTGCGGGTGCGGGAGAGTACGTAGGACGGGTGTAGGAAGAGGCTGACATTGCGCTAAGCGTCTTGCCCGGTTGCCTACGCTTACGCCAGAATCCGCCGGCTTGTGCGCCTGGAGTGCGGTCTTTAAGGTTTGCCGGTCGCTGAATGTCTCGGTGATCGGGTTTAGTAGCCCGCGCTTCCCAACACAAGATGCATGAGCCAATCGATGCTTGATGGTGGCTGTGCGCAGGGCGCCTTCGGGTGCGCCGGGTTGTGTGGGATACCGGTCTACTAACCTGCGTACAGCTGCCACCCTCGTTTAGTAGCGATGAGGTATCAGCCCATATCAGGTTCTTCAACATGCCAAGCCCACATCCCGCGCATACGCTTTTCACCGTCATCCCCGATGCCCCCACCGAAACCCTGCTGATCAACAGTTACGAAACCGTCTGTTCCGTCAGCACCTTGCTGCTCGACCTGTCCGATGACCTCACCGGCAAACACCGCGATATCGCCTTGGCCATTTATCAATTGAGTGAGCTGAGCGTATTGCTGGTTGGCAAAGCCATGGATCAACATACCCTGCGCTGTTAAGCACTTACCCGTTTAGCCGGTGGGAAGGAAGGGGCTCGGTCCTCTCACCTTTTCAACCGTGCCCGCGTGGAAATATCGCCGTAGCCTGCCGCCCCTGCTAGATTGTCCTTCTCTCCATCGCCAGGAAAGCACCATGGGACACTCACTGAAAATCCTCGGCCGCACGTCCTCCATCAATGTGCGAAAAGTGCTCTGGACCTGTCAGGAACTGGGCATCGACTACGTGCGTGAAGACTGGGGCATCGGTTACACACCCACCCAATCCGCTGAGTTCATGGCCCTGAACCCCAACGCCCAGGTGCCGGTGCTGATCGATGACCACGGCGTGTTGTGGGAATCCAACACCATTTGCCGTTACCTGGTCGGCCTTTACCAACGGCATGATCTGCTGCCCGCCGAGCCCGCGCCCCGGGCCCGAGTGGAGCAGTGGATGGACTGGCAGGCCACCGAGCTGAACCCGTCCTGGGGCTACGCGTTCCACGCCTTGGTGCGCAAAAACTCCGACTATCAGGACCCGCAACGTATCCAGGCCGGCGTGCAGGGCTGGAACGCCAAGATGGCCATCCTCGAACAGCAACTGGCCAAGACGCAGGCCTACGTCGCTGGCGATGAGTTCACCCTGGCCGACATCCTTATCGGCCTGTCGGTGCACCGCTGGCGCATGACGCCGATGGAGCATCCGCCTTTTCCGTCGGTGGCGGCCTATTACGAAAGGCTCAGCCAGCATGCGGGCTTCAAGGCGTTTGCCCTGGATGGGCATAATTGATTGTTGCGCCATAAAATCTTGAGCCATAAGCGGTAAACGCAATAAATCGCCAAATATGCCCCGCTCGCCCTGCCATTTAACAAGCAGCGATTTCCGTTAGCCAGCTAAGATTCCAGGTCCTGCACCTGGAATCGCTCACCATGTCCACACTCGCCGCTTCAACCACAGACGGTATCGACCCGCTGCGTGCCGCCCATATCAGCGCACGCATCGACCGCCTGCCCGCCGTCGCTACCGTCTGGCGCTTGGTGGCGCTGCTGTCCATCGGTGGTTTTTTTGAGCTGTATGACCTGTTCCAGACCGCCTATATCAGCCCCGGCCTGATCAGCGATGGGATTTTTCACACCGGCAGTGAAGGCGTGTTCGGTTTCTCCGACCAGGCCGCATTCGCCTCCGCGACCTTTCTGGGCCTGTTCCTCGGCGCCAGCCTGCTCAGCCCGATTGCCGACCGCTTCGGGCGTCGTGCGATCTTCACCTTTGCGCTGATCTGGTACACGGTGGCCACGGTGTTGATGGGCATCCAGACATCCGCCCTGGGCATTATCGGCATGCGTTTTCTGGTGGGGATCGGCCTGGGCATCGAACTGGTGACCATCGACGCCTATCTCTCGGAACTGGTGCCCAAGCGCATGCGCAGTTCGGCGTTTGCCTTCGCGTTTTTTATCCAGTTTCTGTCGGTCCCGGCGGTGGCGTTGATGTCGTGGTGGCTGGTGCCCCAGGCGCCGTTCGGGATCGCCGGTTGGCGCTGGGTGGTGCTGAGCAGCGCGGTGTTTGCGTTATTTATCTGGCAACTGCGCAAGCGCTTGCCGGAGTCACCGCGCTGGCTCGCGCAACAAGGCCGCTTCGATGAGGCCGGACAGATCATGGACAGCCTGGAGGCGCGCTGCCGCAAGGATCACGGTAAACCGCTGGACGAGCCCGAGCCAGAGGCCGTCAGCGTGCAGGGCAGCGGGCGCTTTGCCGATATCTGGCAACCGCCGTATCGGCGCCGGGCGTTGATGCTGATCGTGTTCCATGTGTTCCAGGCCATCGGCTTTTTCGGCTTTGGCAATTGGTTGCCGGCGCTCTTGTCGGGTCAGGGCGTGAGTGTGACCCACAGCCTGCTGTACGCCTTTATCATCACCCTCGCCTACCCGCTGGGGCCATTGCTGTTCGTGAAGGTGGCCAACCGCTTTGAAAACAAGTGGCAGATCGTCGGCTCGGCCATGGGCGCCGTGATCTTCGGCAGCCTGTTCGCACTACAGACCACGGCGGTAGGGCTGGTGTTCTGCGGCGTGATGATCACCTTCTGCAATGCCTGGCTGAGCTTCAGTTATCACTCGTACCAGAGCGAACTGTTCCCCACCAATATCCGTGCGCGGGCGGTGGGGTTCTGTTACTCGTTCAGCCGCTTGTCGACGGTGTTCAGCAGCCTGCTGATCGGGTTCATCCTCGAACACCTGGGCACACCGGGGGTGCTGGCATTTATCGCCAGCAGCATGCTGATTGTGATGATCACCATCAGTTGGTTCGGGCCACGCACGCGCAACCTGGCCCTGGAACATATCGCCCATTGACGGCAACGATTGGCCGTTGGCGGGATAAGTGTTGCCGCCGACGGCGCGCCGCCCCAGCAAAACCGGGGGTCTGGCACTCGGCATGCTATTTGCTCCGGCTGTGGCACCGAACATTACACAGGTGACCGATCATGCTGGTAAACAACAACACCCAAGCCGTGTCGACCGTTCAACAGATCAAGCGACCCGACATGGACCCCGCCAATGCCGCCGCCAGCGCGCTGTACAGCGGCGCCCTGCAAGCGGCGCAGCAAAGCGTGACCGTACCGGCCGCGCAGAAGGAATTGGACAAGGCCGCCGACCGTATCGACGAAGCCTTCGCCAAGACCCGCGTGCAATTGCAGACAGCCAGTACCGCCAGTGAAGTACCGGCAACCAGCTCGACCTCCGGGGCTCGCGCGGAATTCACTGACTATATGAGCAAATCCCCTGCCGAACGCATCCGCGAGCAATTGCTCAAGGAACAAGGGCTGACCGAGGCGGATGTGCAGAATATGTCCCAGGAAAAGCAGGACGCGATTTCCAAGCAAGTGGCTGAACGCTTGAAGCAACAGCAGGAACAGCAAGTAGCGGCGAAGACAGCTGAGCCTCAGGCGCGAACGTTGAAAGAAACCCTGGCGGCTATCTGACGTCACTGGCCGCGAGTTTTTTGCTCGCCAAGCCTTCAAGAACGCTGCATTCATCCAGCATGATCGTGTCGTCGTCGAACGGCTTCGCGAGCCTGCTCGCACCTGAGCGAGCAGGCGTTTGCGGATCAGTGCCCGAACAGACCTGTTTCGGATTTCTTGGCTTTCTTGTCTGCGCGTTTTTCATCGGCGGTCTTTGCCGGTTTTTTCTTCGCGGCTTTCTTTGAATCCATGCCTTTAGCCATGCTGCGTACTCCACTGTGAAGGGATGCAGCATTGGGTATACCACCTATTGCCCGGCAGAAGGCGCTTATAATCCTGGGCCCATCACGACGCCTGCTTGAATACCATGCCCGAGTTGCCCATTGATCCACTGCCAGAGCCCCTATGGCCGCTGCTGAACAAGTTTTACCGCCGCCACGACTCATCGATGAAGGCGCTCAAGGGCGGGCGTTTATGGGTGGCGCGCGATGGCGACATTGTCGCCGGGTTGTGCCTGACACCCGTGGTGGGCGGGCAGTGGCTGACGGGCGTGTTTGTGGCGCCGGATTATCGCGGCCAGGGTTTGGCGGCGCGGTTGATCCTTGAGGCAGTGGCGTCAGTCGAGGGCACGGTATGGTTGTTGTGCCATCCTGACTTGGAGCGGTTGTATCAGCGGATAGGCTTTACCCAGGACACGCGATTGCCGCAGTCCCTCGGCGAGCGGCTGGTGCGTTACAAGCGCAACAAACCGATGATCGCGATGGGCTTGGAATCGGGAGTGAGGCCGCCCTCGGATAGCAGGTAACCGAGAGGGAATGGGCCCATGCTTTTTGTCTGGCACACCGCGGTGTCTGAAGAGAGGCCCGCTTCGCGGCCCGGCGCGGGGCAAGCCCGCTCACCACAACCACTTTGTGGGCCGATCCCCTGTGGTGAGCACGCTTGGATTTTGTGTAGCTAACCAAGGCTTGGGCACGCCCCTTTTTTCACATGCTGATGGGCATTCCTTCGATTAATCCGCCGTGGCGGGATCCAACTCCGGGAACATCACGTCGATGAAGCCGAACTTGCTGAAGTCGGTGATGCGCGATGGGTATAACCGGCCGATCAGATGGTCGCATTCGTGTTGCACCACCCGCGCATGGAAGCCATCGGCAAAGCGCACGATCGGCTCGCCCTTGGGATCGAAACCTTCATAACGGATCTGCTGGTAGCGGTTCACCGCACCGCGCAGGCCAGGCACCGACAAGCAACCTTCAAAGCCTTCTTCCAGCAGCGGGCTGAGTGGCGTGATCAGTGGGTTGATCAGGATGGTCTGGGGCACGGCCGGCGCGTCCGGGTAGCGCTCGCTGCTCTCAAAACCGAAGATCACCAATTGCAGATCCACGCCGATCTGCGGCGCGGCAAGGCCTACACCCCCCACATGCTCCATGGTCTGGAACATGTCATCGATCAGTTGCCACAGTTCGGGGCTGTCGAACATTTCCGGCGGAACCGGAGGGGCGATGCGTAGCAAGCGTTCGTCGCCCATTTTCAGGATTTCACGGATCATTGATCAGGCTTCGTCAGTAGTGGGCTTAATGGAATGGTCACGGCCAAGGCCGGAAACATGTTGTTTCTCATGGACCGGCGGCTCATCGAAATCCTTGGCCCCCGGTTCCTTGCCTTCGGCTGACATGTGTTCAATCACCGCATTCATCTCCGCACCCAGCAACAGCACGGCGGATGATATGTAAAAGTATAGGAGCAGCACGATGATCGCACCGATGCTGCCGTACATGGCGTTGTAATCGGCGAAGGTCTTGACGTAGTAGCCAAACCCCAGCGAGGCAATGATCCATACCACCACCGCCAGTACAGAGCCGGGGGTGATAAAGCGAAATTTCTGTTCGACATCGGGCATCACGTAGTACATCAGCGCCACGGCGAACATCAGCAGAATCACGATTAGCGGCCAACGCACGATGGTCCACAGGGTGACCACGAATTCCTGCATGCCGATCTGCCCGGCCAGCCACTCCATCACCTGTGGGCCGAGCACCATCAGCGCGGCGGCGGCGAGCAACATCCCGGCGATGCCTACGGTGTAGAAGATCGACAACGGAAAACGCTTCCAGATCGGCCGACCTTCGACCACGTCGTAGGCGGCGTTCATGGCGCTCATCATCAGGCGCACGCCGGCCGAGGCCGTCCACAGCGCGATCACGATACCCACCGACAGCAGGCCACCCTTGGATTGCTGCAACTGGTCGATCACTGGATTGACCTGCTCCAGCGCCTGGGGCGGCAGCACCAGCTCCGATTGCAGGCGTAGCCAGCTGAAGAAGTCCGGCAGGTGCAGGAAACCAATCAGCGCAATCAAAAACAGTAGAAACGGAAACAGCGAGAACAGCATCTGGTAAGCCAGCGCCGAGGCATAGGTGGGCATTTCGTCGTCGACGAATTCCTTGACGGTGCGCAACAGCACTTTGTGCAGCTTGAGACCATCAAGTACTGGAAAAATCATAGCGTCTCCTTTCGCCGCAAAGAGGATAAGGTCATGGGCGACTCAAGGGCCGTTTTCTACATCAAAGTAGCCCATCTGGCGACTTTGAAACAATTTCCAAACTTTAGTTGCAGCAGGCGACACAAAAACGGCCATCCGTGGATGGCCGCAGGACAGCGGGTTAACACCCGCCAAAGCCAGCGTTACTTGGTGGCTTTTTTAACGGCATCTTTGGTTTTGCCGACCGCCTGCTGAGCTTCGCCCTTCTTCTCTTGTACGACGCCTTCGGCGCGCATTTTGTCGTTATCGGTGGCTTTGCCGACACCTTGCTTAATATTGCCGACCGCTTCGTTGGCCAAGCCTTTTGCCTTATCCGCTGTGCTGCCCATGGTATTTCTCCGAAAGAACAATCAAGGGTTATTGGTCGTTACATGAAGATTGACCGGAGCGGATTCGGCAGAGTTTCAATTATTTTCAGGGTGCATTTGATCGGTGCGCACAGGTTGGGCTTTATGTTTTGCGGCCAACCCATGAGAATGCGCGGCACATTCAGGCTATAAGGCTGAATAACAGATCCCGTAGGAAGGTTATGAAACTCAATAAAGCACAGGCCATTGCCCGCAGAAACCAGGAACTGGGCGGTGCCGTACTCGGCGTCAACAACTGCCATTTCACCGACCTGGACCGCAAACGCAACATTTGGTGGTTTGATCTGCCGGTGGCACGGATTGCGGTGGGCCAGTACGAGTGGATTCACCTGCTGATGCACAACGCCGAGACCGACCAGTTGTTGCATCTGAAGGTGCCGACGGTGTTTCTGCGCGAGAAACTCGAAGGGCTGGTAGTGCGTAATGCGGGCAAGCGCAAGCCGGAGATCACTCTGGAGCTGAGCGCGGATAAGGATTCGTTCTTGAAAGATGTGCGTCCGGCGGGTGCGGGTGTGAACTTCGCGCAGTTTGCCCTGTAAGAGCCGCGGTCAGAAAAAATGTGGGAGGTGGCTTGGCCCCCCCCCATTTGAATTGCGTTACTTTTTAAGACCGAGCTTCTTCAGCTCTTCGTCGCGCAACTCGCGACGCAGGATCTTGCCGACGTTGGTCGTCGGCAAGGCATCGCGGAATTCCACCGCCTTGGGCACCTTGTAGCCAGTGACGTTGGCGCGCATGTGCTCCATCACCTGCTCCTTGGTCAGGGTCGCACCCGGCTTGACCACAATAAACAGCTTGATGTGTTCCCCGGACTTCTCGTCCGGCACGCCGATGGCTGCACACTGCAACACGCCCGGCAGACCCGCCAGTACGTCTTCCAGCTCGTTGGGGTACACGTTGAAGCCGGAGACCAGGATCATGTCTTTCTTGCGATCAACGATGCGCATATAGCCATCGGGCTGGATGATCGCGATGTCGCCGGTCTTGAGCCAACCTTCGCTGTCGAGCATCTCGTCGGTGGCATCCTGGCGCTGCCAGTAGCCCTTCATCACTTGCGGGCCCTTGACGCACAGCTCGCCGGTTTCACCCAACGGCAGCTCGGTGCCATCGTCGGCGATGACCTTGCACACCGTCGAAGGCACCGGAATGCCGATGGTGCCGATCTGGATATGCTGGATCGGGTTCACGGTGGCCACCGGGCTGGTCTCGGTCATGCCGTAACCTTCGCAGATACCGCAACCGGTCACGGCTTTCCAACGCTCGGCCGCTGCCAGTTGCAGGGCCATACCGCCGGAGAGGGTGACTTTCAGCGCGGAGAAGTCCAGCTTGCGGAAGGCTTCGTTGTTGCACAACGCCACGAACAGCGTGTTCAGGCCGACAAAGCCGCTGAACTTCCACTTCGACAGCTCCTTGACCATCGCCGGCAGGTCGCGCGGGTTGCTGATCAGGATGTTGTGGTTGCCGATCAGCATCATCGCCATGCAAT
The DNA here is from genome assembly GCF_007858255.1 of Pseudomonas rhodesiae. Taxonomy (GTDB): domain Bacteria; phylum Pseudomonadota; class Gammaproteobacteria; order Pseudomonadales; family Pseudomonadaceae; genus Aquipseudomonas; species Aquipseudomonas rhodesiae. The sequence goes on from NZ_VFEU01000005.1 coordinate 42,107, forward strand.
GAAAGGTGAATGCATAGATGTGGTACAGCGGCAGCGGTGTGATCAGGATCTCGCAACCTTCATTGAGGTTGGAGCCCATCAGCGCCTTGCACTGCAGCATGTTGGCCACCAGGTTGCGATGGGTCAGCATTGCGCCCTTGGCGACGCCCGTGGTGCCGCCGGTATATTGCAGCACGGCCACGTCGCTGCTGACCGGGTTAGCGTCGCTGACCGGTTGACCGCGTCCCTTGGCGAGCACGTCGTTGAATTTGATCGCCTGGGGCAAGTGATACGCCGGGACCATTTTCTTCACGTACTTGATGACGCTGTTGATCAGCAGGCGCTTGAGCGGCGGCAGCAGGTCCGCGACTTCGGTGACGATCACATGCTTGACGGCGGTCTTGGGCACGACCTTTTCCGCCAAGTGGGCCATGTTGGCCAGGCAGACCAGCGCCTTGGCGCCGGAATCGTTGAACTGGTGTTCCATTTCCCGCGCGGTGTACAGCGGGTTGGTGTTGACCACAATCAGGCCGGCGCGGATGGCACCGAACACAGCGACTGGGTATTGCAGAACGTTGGGTAGTTGCACGGCGATTCGATCGCCAGGCTTCAAGTCGGTATGCTGTTGCAGGTAGGCGGCGAAGGCGCCGGACAATTCGTACAACTCACCGTAGGTGATTGTCTTGCCCAGGTTGCTGAACGCCGGTTTGTTAGCGAAGCGCTGGCAGGACTGTTTAAGTACCGCCTGAATATTTGGATACTCGTCTGGATTGATTTCTGCAGCAATCCCGGCGGGGTACTTATCCTTCCAAAAGTCTTCGTTCATGGAAGCCCACTCCTCAGCGACGCGAATTCATCATCGCATTTGATGCGATTATTATTGGTGTATGTTTTTTACGTTTTAAGGTGAGTCTGGCGCGTTCAAGCAGGCCGAGAGGTCACAAAGCGCGCCGAGAGTAGCAGCTTTGCCGAGGGCCGACTAGAGCCAAAAGAGGGCCCTACAGTCATAAACATGACTCACGAATATCTAATGGTCATTTTTAGAGCAAAGATTCTATATCCACAAAAAAGGCTCTAGAACAAGCCTTAGCAGATTAAACACAGACAAATATGGGAGGGGGCTTGCCCCCGATGGCATTAAACAGTCGATACAAATGGTGACTGTTGCGCTGCCATCGGGGGGCAAGCCTCCTCCCATATTTTATTGCACTTCACTTCAGGGTCAGGCGATGTCGCGTAGCTCCCTGCGCAGGATCTTGCCCACGGGCGTCATCGGCAACGACTCACGCAAAACGATGTGCTTGGGCACCTTGTAGCCGGTGAAGTTGCTTTTGCAGTACGCCTTCAGCTCTTCAAGGCTGACCCCCTGAGCCCGCGCCACCACGAACAGCTTCACCGCCTCCCCGGTGCGCTCGTCCGGCACGCCGATCACCGCGCAACTGGCCACTGCCGGGTGGGCCATGACCACGTCTTCGATTTCGTTGGGGTACACGTTGAAGCCGGAGACGATGATCAGGTCTTTCTTGCGGTCCACAATGCTCACAAAGCCATCGGTGTCGATCACCGCAATATCACCGGTTTTCAACCACCCTTCGGCATCCAGGGTATCGGCGGTTGCCGCCGGTTGCTGCCAGTAGCCCTTCATCACCTGTGGGCCCTTGATGCACAGTTCGCCACGCTCCCCCAGGGGCAATTCGCGGCCGTCGTCATCGATCACCTTCATGGCCGTACCCGGCACTGGAATACCCACGGTGCCCAGCCGCGATTGGCTACCGTAGGGGTTGGTGCTGGCCACCGGCGAGGTTTCGGTCAGGCCGTAGCCTTCGCCGATGGTGCAGCCGGTCAGGGCCTTCCAGCGCTCGGCGGTGGCCTTGACCAGCGCGGTACCGCCGGAATTGGTGATCTTGAGGTGCGAGAAATCCAGGGTCTTGAAATCCGGATGGTCCATCAGCGCGACAAACAGCGTGTTCAACCCCAGCAGGCAGGAAAACCGCCACTTTTTCAGCTCCTTGATAAACCCGCCGATGTCGCGCGGGTTGGTGATCAGCACGTTGTGGTTGCCGGTCACCATCATGCACATGCAGTTGGCCGTAAAGGCATAGATGTGGTAGAGCGGCAGCGGCGCGATCATCACCTCCTGCCCTTCCCGTACCAGCGGCTGGCCGTTATCGCTGACCTGGGACATGCACGCCCGTGCCTGCTGCATATTGGCCACCAGGTTGCCGTGGGTCAGCATCGCGCCCTTGGCCAGGCCAGTGGTGCCGCCGGTGTATTGCAGCACGGCGATGTCATCCAGGGTCACCGGGTGGCGGGTCACGCTCAGGCCCGCGCCCATGCGCAGGGCACGCTTGAACGATACTGCGCGTGGCAAGTGATAGGCCGGGACCATCTTCTTGACCTTGTCGACCACGGTGTTGACCAGCCAGCCTTTGGCGGCGGGCAGGAAGTCGCCCATTTTGGCTTCGATCAGGTAGTCGATCTCGGTGTCGGCACACACTTCCTGCACCCGCGAACCGAACAGGTTGAGGTAGACCAGCGCCCGCACGCCGGCATCCTTGAATTGGTGGCGCATTTCCCGCGGGGTGTACAAGGGGTTGGTGTTGACCACGATCAACCCGGCGCGCAGCGCCCCGAACACCGCGATGGGGTAATGCAATACGTTGGGCATCTGCACGGCGATGCGCTCGCCGGGCTTGAGGTCGGTGTGATGCTGCAGGTAACCGGCGAACGCCGCGCTCTGGCGCTCAAGCTCGGCGTAGGTCAGGGTCACCCCCATATTGCTGAATGCCGGACGGTCGGCAAAGGCTTTGCAGGAACGCTCGAAGACTTCGATCACCGACTTGTAGGTTGTGAGGTCGATGTCATTGGGAACGCCCGCCGCGCGTTTGTCATTCCAGAAATCAGGTTGCATTATTCTTGTCCTCTGTACCTGAGTGTGTCCGGCCGCTTTTATGCTGCGATGGAAAGCGGAGCTTTGGGGACGTTAGCAGCTATGGCCAATCAGGCAAATACAGGAAAGAGTGTCATCAACTGCGTGAATCTTCCTACAAGGGCCTGTACTGATCAGCCGCTTGCCAGAAGATCAGCGATACACTGCAACGACACCGAGCAAAGGAACCGCCATGAACCACAGCACCTTCTGGCTGACTGCGAACGACCATACCCGCCTATACGTCAACCAATGGCTGCCACAGGGGCCGCTCCAGGCTGTGGTGATGGTGTCCCACGGCATGGCCGAGCACAGTGGGCGCTACGTCCGCCTGGCCGAGGCCCTGGGCGATGCGGGCTACGGTGTGTACGCGCTGGACCAGCGAGGCCATGGACGGACCGCCGATGAAGGCACTCTGGGGTTGTTCGCCGAGCACGATGGCTGGAACAAAGTGGTAGGCGACCTGGCCAGCCTCAACCAACACATCGGCCAACAGCATCCGGGGCTGCCGATCGTATTGCTGGGGCACAGCATGGGCAGTTATATCGCCCAGGCTTATCTGCTGCACCACAGTGCCAGCCTGCATGGGGCGATTCTCAGTGGGTCGAATTTCCAGCCGGTGGCGCTATACCGCGCCGCGCGCCTGATCGCTCGCGCCGAACGCCTGCGCCAGGGCCTGCGGGGTCGCAGCGCCGTGATCGACTTCCTGTCGTTTGGCTCTTTCAACAAAGCGTTCAAACCCAACCGCACGGCCTTCGACTGGCTTAGTCGCGACCCGGATGAGGTGGATAAGTACGTCAACGATCCCCTCTGCGGTTTCCGTTGCACCAACCAACTGTGGGTGGATTTGCTTGGCGGCTTGCAGCAGATCAGCAAAGCGTCCAACCTCGCGCAGATCGATCCGGGCCTGCCGATTCTGGTGATGGGCGGCGACTGTGATCCGGTGAGCGAGGGCAGGCGTCTCACCCACCTGGCTCAAGCCCTGCAAGCGGCCGGCTGCCAGCACCTGCAACTGACTATTTACCCCCAGGCGCGTCATGAAGTGTTCAATGAGACCAATCGTGCGCAAGTCACGGCGGATGTGGTGACATGGCTGGATCACGCCCTGAGTTTGCAACGGCCTGCCCGCTGCGAATAAATTTTCCTTTAAAATCAGCAAATTAAATTACCGATTAGCCACAGGATGCGCTCTTAGATGACCCAGGTAACCAACACCCCGTATGAAGCCCTTGAAGTCGGCCAGACCGCCAGTTACAGCAAGACTGTCGAAGAGCGCGATATCCAGCTGTTCGCGGCGATGTCCGGCGATCACAACCCGGTGCATCTGGACGCCGAATACGCCAAGGCCACGATGTTCAAGGAGCGTATCGCCCACGGCATGTTCAGCGGCGCTTTGATCAGCGCAGCCGTAGCCTGCGAACTGCCTGGGCCGGGCACGATTTATATCGGTCAGCAGATGAGCTTTCAGAAGCCGGTGAAGATCGGCGACACCCTGACGGTGCGCCTGGAAATCCTGGAGAAACTGCCCAAGTTCCGCGTGCGGATTGCCACCCGCGTGTTCAACCAGCGCGACGAGTTGGTAGTGGATGGCGAAGCAGAGATTCTTGCGCCGCGTAAACAGCAGGTGGTGACCTTGACCGAGCTGCCGCCGATCAGCATCGGCTGAATACAAATGTGGGAGAGGGCTTGCCCCGATTGCGGTGAGTCAGTCATTGAAACATCGACTGATTCTCTGCTATCGGGGGCAAGCCCCCTCCCACATTGACTAGGCGGTAAGCTTACGACTGAGCGCGAGCCTGGTTACGCAGGGCTTTAACCTGGTCGTGATTGCGTTGCACGCCGTGGTACTGACGCTCAACCAGGTCACGAATGCCCAGCAGGTTGTGCTTGTTGATCTTCTCGATCGCTTCACGGTAAGCCTTCAGTGCGTGGTCTTCACCGCGCTCGGCTTCGTTCAGCACAGCCTCTTCATCTTTACCGGTAACCATCGACTTCACGTCGACCCAGCCACGGTGCAGTGCGCCTGCCATGCTGCCGGAATCTTCCGGATCGCCACCCAAGGCACGCACGGCGGTTTTCAGCTCGGCGGCAGCGGTGGCGCAATCGGCGGAACGCTTGGCAAACAGCGCCTTGAGTTCTGGGTGCTTGATATCTTCAGCGCACTCTTTAAAGCCTTTTTGGCCGTCGATGCTGGTTTCGATCAGGTCGTTCAGTACGGAGATCGATTCTTTGTTGATGTCAGTCATTTTCCAATTCCTTATGTGGGTTGAGAAAGGTTGTCTTAATGATTGCAGCGCCCGTGCCAGGTTTTGAAAAATAACTTTATTGTTTTAATTCAATTACTTACGAAATATTGAACCATCTGTATGTACGTTATTTGCATGATCTGTCATTTGGCCTTCATGCAGAATGCCTGTATTTTCCAAGACCCTCTCGTAACCATCTGACGTTCATGAACCCGGAAAAGCTCGAACTGCTGATCACCCGCGAAATGCCTTTCGGCAAATACAAAGGGCGGATCATTGCCGACTTGCCAGGCCCCTACCTGAACTGGTTCGCTCGCGAAGGTTTCCCCCACGGCGAACTGGGTGGTCTGCTGGCACTGATGCAGGAAATTGACCACAACGGTCTGTCAGAACTGCTCGAACCGCTGCGCGCCAAACACGGCAAGCCTGCCCCACGCCATTAAGAGCCCACCCATGCCCAGCAACGCCCAAAACGAAGCGCATTGGCAAGCAATCGCTCAACGCTATGACTGCGAGCCAGGCCCCATCAATCTTGAGAACGGTTACTTCGGCCGCATGAGCCGGGCGGTGCAGGCCCAGTACCTGGAGCATGTGGCGTTTATCAACCGCAGCAATGCGGTGTATGTGCGCCAGCGTTTCGAACAGGGCGAAAACATCGAGATCCGGCGCCAGCTCGCCGCCTTGATAGAGGTGGAACCCGAGTCGGTGGCATTCACCCGCAACGCCACCGAAGCCTTGCAGTCGCTGATCCGCAACTACAACCGCCTGCAACCGGGTGACCAAGTGCTGATCAGCGATCTGGAGTACGACACGGTAAAGGGCGCGATGCGCTGGCTGGCGGCGCATCGCGGTGTGGAGGTTATCGAACTGTCCCACACCCATCCGGCCAGTTTCGACAGCCTGCTACAGACCTATCGCGATGCCTTCGCCCAATGCCCGCGTCTCAAGCTGATGGCCCTGACCCACGTTACCCATCGCACCGGGCTGGTAATGCCAGTGGCCGCCATTGCTCAGGCAGCACGGACGCACGGTGTTGACGTGATCCTCGACGGTGCCCACGCCCTTGGCCAGATCGACTTCAACTTGGCCGATCTGGGCATCCAGTTCGCCGGGTTCAACCTGCACAAATGGATCGGCGCACCGTTGACCCTGGGCTTCCTGTACATCGCTCCCGAGCGCCTGGCCGATATCGACCCGGACATGGGCGAGCTCCACTACCCCATCACCGATGTACGCGCGCGGACGTCCTACAGCACGCCGAATTTTCCGGCGCTGATGACCTTGCCACTGGTATTGGATGAGCATCGGGCACTGGGTGGCGCGGCTGCCAAAGGTGCGCGGGTCAATTACCTGCGGGATACATGGGTGAGCCAGGTAAGGTCATTGCCGGGGATCGAGGTGCTGACGCCGGATGATCCGAGGCTGTATTGCGGGATTAGTGCTTTCAAGTTCGGCGGTCGGGACCAGCAGGCGATGGCGGACCGTTTGCTCAAGGACTACAACCTCTTCACCACGACCCGTGTTGGGGCCTCGTTCGGGACGTGTATTCGGATCACCCCCGGGTTGGTCACCTCGGTGGCGGACATCCATCATCTGGTCACTGCCATCGGCGAACTGCACCGCAGCCCTCTATAAAAGCAGGCGCAGGTTTATTGCAGGCAAAAAAAAGCGGTACACCGACCAAGTGCACCGCAAAAATGCCGTTAAGCACAGCAACAACGATTCGGTAAATCAGATCAATCCAACAGCGCCAGGGCCTGGGCGGTAACTTCCTGGATGCGTGCCCAGTCGCCGTTCTTGATCCACTCTGGGTCGAGCATCCAGCTGCCGCCCACGCACATCACGTTTTTCAACGCCATGTAGCTTTTGATATTGGCCGGGCCGACGCCGCCGGTCGGGCAGAATTTCACTTCGCCGAACGGGCCGCCCAGGGCCTTGATTGCCGCTACGCCACCGCTGACTTCAGCGGGGAACAATTTGAAACGACGGTAGCCCAGGCCATAGCCTTCCATGATGCCGGACGCATTGCTGATACCCGGCAACAGCGGGATCGGGCTGTGCACCGAGGCTTCCAGCAGGTCGCGGGTAATCCCGGGGGTGACGATAAACTGCGAGCCGGCCACTTCCGCAGCCTCCAGCATGTGCCGATCCAACACGGTGCCGGCGCCGGTGCACAGTTCAGGGCGCTGCTCGCGCAGCACCTGAATGGCCTTGAGGCCGAACTCCGAACGCAGGGTTACTTCCAGCGCCGTCAGGCCGCCGGCCGCCAGGGCATCGGCCAGGGGCAGAATGTCCTGTTCGCGGGCGATGGTGATCACCGGCAGGATCCGCGCCTTGGCGCAGAGGCTGTCGATCAAGGCAACTTTATCCGCCATGGACACGGTCGGTTGAGGGCTTTTCATAGCGGCTGATCCTTGGCTCATGGGCACCAGTAAATCTCTAAAGTAGGTTGCAGAAACGCGCGAATCGGCATGGCGGCGACGTCGTCACTGGCCAGCGCGGCGCTCAAAGTGGTCAATTTCGAACTGCCGGAGATCGACAGCACGGTGTAGCGGGCCGTGGCCAGCAACGCGCGACTCATGGTCAGGCGCTGGTGCGGCACGGTCGGCGCCAGCATGGGCCAGCAACGGCGGGTACCGTCGGGCTGCAGGGCTTCGTTCAGGTTCGGGCTGTTGGGAAACAGCGACGCGGTGTGGCCGTCATCGCCCATGCCCAGCACCAGCACATCGATGGCGGGCAGTTCGGCCAGCAGGCGATCGGCCTGCTCGGCAGCCTCTTCCAGGTTCGCGGTGGCGCTGTACAAACTGAGGAACCGCGCCTTGGCGGCCGGGCCCTGCAGCAGATATTTCTTCAATAGGCCGGCATTGCTGTCGGCATGCTCTACCGGCACCCAGCGCTCATCGGCGAGGGTGATGGTGACCTTGGACCAGTCCAGGCCCTGCTTGGCCAGGTTCTGGAAAAACGCCACCGGGCTGCGCCCACCGGACACCACCAGCGTCGCTTCGCCACGGGCGCTGATGGCCGTGCGCAATTGTTCGGCCACATCGTTGGCCAAACCGTCCGCCAGCAACGCAGGCGTACGGTACTCATGGGCGCTGACGCCCTGCGGCAGTTTCAATTCAGATATCGCCATACCATGACCTCCCATCCCGCGTGATCAGTGCAATGGAGCTCATCGGCCCCCAGGAGCCCGCCGCATACGGCTTGGGCGCATCACCGGATTTTTTCCAACCGGCGATCAACTGGTCACACCACTTCCACGCGGCTTCGATTTCATCTTTGCGAACAAACAGGTTCTGATTGCCGCGCATCACTTCCAACAGCAAACGCTCGTAGGCATCGGGAATGCGCGTACTGCGGTAGGTGTCGGAAAAATTCAGTTGCAGCGGGCCGCTGCGCAGTTGCATGCCTTTGTCCAGGCCCTGCTCCTTCGTCATCACACGCAAGGAAATCCCTTCGTCCGGTTGCAGGCGGATGATCAGTTTGTTGCTGATCTGCAAGCGCTGCTCGGGGGCGAAGATATAGTGGGACGGTTCCTTGAAGTGGATAACGATCTGCGACAGCTTTTGCGGCATGCGCTTGCCGGTACGCAGGTAGAACGGCACACCGGCCCAACGCCAGTTACGGATATCGGCACGCAAGGCGACGAACGTTTCGGTGTCGCTCTGGGTGTTGGAGTTTTCTTCTTCCAGGTATCCCGGCACCGGCTTGCCGGCGCTGTAGCCGGCGATGTACTGGCCACGCACCACTTGGGTGGTAAGGCCGTCCGGGCTGATCGGCGCCAGGGCCTTGAGCACCTTGACCTTCTCGTCACGGATGCTGTCGGCGGACAGGTCGGCCGGTGGGTCCATGGCGATCAGGCAAAGCAGCTGCAACAGGTGATTCTGGATCATGTCCCGCAGTTGGCCGGCTTTGTCGAAATAACCCCAACGACCTTCGATGCCCACTTGCTCCGCCACGGTAATTTCTACGTGGGAAATGTAGTGCTGGTTCCACTGGGTCTCGAACAGGCTGTTGGCAAAACGCAGCGCAATCAGGTTTTGAACGGTCTCTTTGCCCAGGTAATGGTCGATGCGGTAGGTGCGGTTTTCCGGGAAAAACTGCGCCACGGCGTCGTTGACCTTGCGCGAGGACTCCAGGTCCGAACCGATGGGTTTTTCCAGCACCACGCGGGTGTTGTCCGCCAGGCCGACCTTGGACAAATTTTCGCAGATCGCGCCATACACCGCCGCCGGAGTGGCGAAGTAGGCGATCAGGCGTTGTTCGGTGCCGGCTTTTTCAGCCAGGGCCACGTAGTCGTCGGCTTTCATAAAGTCGACATGGACGTAGGTCAGACGCGCCAGGAAACGCTGGGCGATGCTGTCGTCCAGTTCCTTGCCGACGTATTTACGCAGTTCTTTTTCGATATGGGCCAGGTGCTGCTGCTCGGAGCCGGCTTCACGGGCCAGGGCCAGGATGCGCGTGTCTTCGTGCAACAGACCTGCACCATCCAGCTGATAGAGGGCAGGAAATAACTTGCGTAGCGCCAGATCACCCAAGGCGCCAAACAGGGCAAAGGTGCAGGGTTCCACGGTTATCGAAGGCATGATGTTTGTTCTTTTATCAAGTTAAGCTACAAATACCTTTTTTCAAGGTATCACTCAAGGAAAAATGTAGTAATAACCACAACATTTTCCCGAAATACGCATTGCGAGTGGTGGTGTTCAGCTACCCTCAGTAGGATAGGCCACCGCAAAAGGCCGCTCGTCGATTGCTTGCCGCCCTTAATTTGCATCGTCGCCCGAAGGAAAGACTGAATGGACCGCGTGCGAAATCTTCTGGAGCAGATCCAGAGCCGCCTCGAAGACTTGAACAAGGCAGAGCGCAAAGTCGCTGAAGTCATCCTGCTCAACCCGCAGCAGGCCACACGCTTCTCGATCGCCGCCCTCGCCCAGGCCGCCTCGGTCAGTGAACCGACGGTCAACCGTTTCTGCCGTTCATTCGGCGTGAGCGGTTACCCTGAACTCAAATTGCAGTTGGCGCAAAGCCTGGCCAGTGGCGCGGCTTATGTCAGCCGCGCCGTGGAGGCCGATGATAACCCGGAGGCCTACACGCAGAAGATCTTTGGCAGTGCCATCGCCTCCTTGGACAGCGCCTGCCAGGCCCTGGACCCGAACCTGATCAGCAAGGCCGTGGACCTGCTGATCCAGGCCCGGCAGATCCACTTCTTCGGCCTCGGTGCTTCGGCCCCAGTGGCCATGGACGCCCTGCATAAGTTCTTCCGTTTCAACCTGGCGGTCACCGCCCACGCCGACGTGCTGATGCAGCGCATGATCGCCTCGGTGGCCCATACCGGTGAGCTGTTCGTGATCATTTCCTACACCGGGCGTACCCGCGAGCTGGTGGAAGTGGCGCGTATCGCACGCAGTAACGGCGCCTCGGTGCTGGGCGTGACCGCCGAGAACTCACCGTTGGCCAAGGCCAGTACGGTGAGCCTGAATATTCCACTCCCGGAAGATACGGATATCTACATGCCGATGACGTCGCGGATCATCCAACTGACCGTGCTGGATGTGCTGGCCACCGGCATGACATTGCGTCGCGGGGTGGATTTCCAGCCGCATTTGCGCAAGATCAAAGAGAGTTTGAATGACAGCCGGTATCCGGTGGGGGATGAGTTTAACTAAGCTCGAATCTCTACCAGCAGTACCGCCGCCATCGCGGGCAAGCCCGCTCCCACAGGGGAATGCGTTCCAAATGTGGGAGCGGGCTTGCCCGCGATGAGGCCATCAGCAACAACGCTAGACTCCAGCCCGAGCCTGCAAACTCAGGTGCGCCCGCTCCCCCGGCGCTAAACTGGCCCCGGCCATCGCCGACTCCACACACACAAACCCCGACGCCTCGTTAAAACTCACGCCCAACAGCGGTCGGCTGCCCGGATGCCACACCACGGTGTCGGCACTCTCGCCCGTGTCGATGCACAGTTCGCGCTGCCAGGCATGGTCCTTGAGGTGCAGTTCGCCTTCGTGCTGGAACACCCGCTGGCATCCGCCCTCTACGCGCAACTCGCCCTCCTGCTGGCACATCTGGCGGTTGAGCTGATCGTAACCTTGCGCGCCTTCGAGCCCAGACAGCGCTACCTCATCAACGTGACCAATACGCCAGTAAGCGTGCAACGCATGGCTCAACTGGCACGGCAGTTCGTCCTGATGCTCGGTGCTCAGGCGCAATTCCAAGGTAGCCCCCAAGTGCGCGTGCAGGTCCACCTGCCAGTCGCACAGTTGCAATTGCCAGTGCAGGTTCACGCCTTCGTCATCGCTGGAGCTATCGAGCAGTTTCCAGTCGATCAGGCGCGCCCAGCCATGGGACGGCCAGGCGTTTTCGCTGGGGTGACGGCCATACCATGGCCAGCACACCGGCACGCCACCACGAATGGCACCGACCTGCGGCCACTTGGCCGCGCACCACAGCCAGGGCTTCTGACCACGCGGCTGAAAATGCAACAGCTGCGCGCCCTGGCGACTGAACACCGCCTGGCACAGCGGATGATCGATCACCAACACGTCGCGCATCTGAAAGCGTTCCCAGGCGAACACTGGACGTTCGCGCAGGGATTTGAAAAAGCGTTGCAGCGGATGCTCATGCATGTGCCACGGTCCTGTATCACAGTGCTGCGCAAAAAAAAGCGGATAGCCATGGCTATCCGCAAATGCGCACAGAGAGAAGGAGCTTATCGCAACAGCGTTAGAACGTAGACTGAATTTTCAGACCCGCTACCAGCGCGTTGTCGACTTTGTCCACGCCGCCAGGCTGCACGACGTATTGCAGGTTGGGACGTACGGTCAGCCAGTTGGTAACGTGGAAGCCGTAGTTGAGTTCGAAGTTGTATTCGGTCTCACGAATCGGCGTGTACAGCGGGTTGTCATAGTCGCTGACGCCGTTAGCGGCATTGAGCAGTTCCGAGTTGCGCTTGACGTCATTGTTGACATGCAGGCGCGCGGCACCAATACCGACGTCGTCTTTTGGACGCGCATCGAATGGGCCTTTGTACACCAGCATGAGCGACTGATAGTTGTCGACCAGGTTGGTTTCCTTGTCGTGGAAAGTGGCGTTGGCTGCGATGTTCAGGCCGCGCGACGCGTCGCCGTTATGGGTGGTGAGTTGCTGCTGCGCAACGAACCAGTAGCCTTTTTTGCTGCTGCGGGTACGGAAGTCAGCGCCACTGAGGACCGCATCGCCACCGTTGACGTCTTCACGAACATCCGGAGCATCGGCGGCGCTCTTGTAGTAACCCACGCGGTATTCGCCCGGCAGGTTATTCACTTTCGGCGACCAGACCAATTCCACCGGGATTACAGTACCTTTGGTACCGCTGCCGCTGAGTTTGAAGCCGTTGCCGTGTTCAAGCTGCGACGGGTTCTGGTTGTAGGCACCGATCTGGGCATACAGCTCAGGGGTGATGTTGTACTTGACGCGGATAGCCGCCTGGCTGACTGGCCAGTTGTACCAGGTGTTGACGTAGTTACCGACCTGGGAGCCGCAGAACGACAGGTTCTGGAAGTCGCATGGGAAGGTGTTGAAGTCTTCGCCTTCACCGAAGTAGCCCAGTTTCACGTCCAACTTGTTGTCGAACATCTGGTGCTGGATCCAGAACTGGGTCAGACGCACCATATGGCCACGGCCATACACTTCTTGGGACGAACTCAGCGTGCCGGCACGCGGGTCGCCGATACGGTCGTTGGAGATGTTCTGGCCGTTACGATTGGTCAACTGGATCTTGGCCTGGGTGTTATCCCAGCCCCACAGTTTTTGCAGGTCCAGCGCCACACCCAGACCGAACTGGTCGGAGTAGCGACCGGTCTTGTCGTCGTTGTAACCACCGTGGGCGTTGTAGCCCATTTCCCCGACGTAGTCGGCCTTGATGTCGATACCTTGCTCGATCAGCTTGGTACGCTCGCCACCCCAGTCGCCGGTCATCCACTTGGAATCGGCGCTGAATGCATCGGCCGCCATCGCATTGGCGGACAATACCAGGGCTGCTGCTGCTGACAGTTGGCAGATCAGCCGAGTGTTGTTGTGTTGCTTTTTCATCCCTACATCCTCGTCTTTATTGTTATTAAACTGTTTTTATCTAACGCGGGTTACATTTTTTTTAACCAAAACAACAACTTATCTCAATCAACGGCCCTTGAACTGGGTCACGTTGTCGGCAGGCACCTGAGCAGGCAACGCGGCGACAGTGCCCAAACGCTCGCCGGTGTTGGAGTCAAACAGCAGCACCTTGGCCGGGTCGAACTGCAGGGTCAGGGTCTCCCCCACTTGCGGTGCCACATCCGGTGCCAGGCGGCAGCAGACTTTGGTGTCATTGAGCTGCACGAACACCAGGGTGTCCGGGCCGGTAGGCTCGGTAACCTGGACTTCGGCGCGAATACTCGACGAGCCATTGCCCTCCCCCGCCGCCAGCACGATTTGCTCCGGGCGCAGGCCCAGGATCACATCGCGGTCTTCCAGACCGGCGTCGTTCATCCCCAGCGGCAATTCGCAACGGGCCTGGCCGCTGTCGAGCAGCGCTACCAACTTCCCGTCTTTGCGTTTTAGACGCATAGGAACGAAGTTCATCGGTGGTGAACCGATAAAGCTTGCCACAAACAGGTTAGCCGGGTCGTTGTAAATTTCCTTCGGCGTGCCGAATTGCTGGATGATGCCGTCCTTCATCACCGCCACTTTGTCGCCCAGGGTCATCGCTTCGATCTGGTCGTGGGTCACGTAGACCGTGGTGGTCTTGAGGCGCTGGTGCATCAGCTTCATTTCGGTGCGCATCTCGACCCGCAGCTTGGCGTCGAGGTTGGACAGCGGTTCGTCGAACAGGTAGATCTTCGGCCGACGCGCCAGGGCACGGCCCATGGCCACGCGCTGTTGCTGACCGCCGGAGAGCTGGCCCGGCTTGCGGTTGAGCAAATGTTCGATCTGCAGCAGCTTGGCCACGCGCGCCACTTCGGCGTCGATATCGGCCTGGGGCATCTTGCGGATTTTCAGGCCGAACTCGATGTTCTCGCGCACGCTCATGGTTGGGTACAGGGCGTAGGACTGGAACACCATGGCGATGTCGCGATCCTTGGGGCTCATGCCGCTGACGTCCTGATCACCGATCATGATCGCGCCACCGGTGATGGTCTCCAGGCCCGCGATGCAGTTCATCAGCGTGGATTTACCGCAACCCGATGGGCCGACCAGGATCAGAAACTCGCCTTCCTTGATCGACAGTTCGATGTTCTTCAAGGTGTCGGGCAGGCCGGGGCCATAGGTCTTGTTTACATTGCGAAGTTCGAGCGTAGCCATGATTACCCCTTGACCGCGCCGGCCGTGAGGCCGCGCACGAAATACTTGCCTGCGATCACATAGACCAGCAGGGTCGGCAGCCCGGCGATCATCGCCGCCGCCATATCCACGTTATATTCCTTGGCCCCGGTGCTGGTGTTGACCAGGTTGTTCAGCGCCACGGTGATGGGCTGGGAGTCGCCACTGGAGAACACCACACCGAACAGGAAGTCGTTCCAGATCTGAGTGAACTGCCAGATCAGGCAGACCATGATGATCGGCGTCGACATCGGCAGAATGATCCTACGGAAAATCGTGAAGAACCCCGCACCGTCTAGGCGTGCGGCCTTCACCAGTGCATCCGGAATGCTGACGTAGTAGTTACGGAAGAACAGTGTGGTGAACGCCAGGCCATAGACCACATGCACGAACACCAGACCGGTAGTGGTGCTGGCCAGGCCCATCTTGCCCAGGGTGAACGACGCCGGCAGCAGCACGGTCTGGAACGGCAGGAAGCAGCCGAACAGCAACAGGCCGAAGAACAACTGCGAACCACGGAAGCGCCACATCGACAGCACGTAACCGTTCAACGCGCCGATGGCGGTGGAAATCAGCACCGCAGGCACGGTGATCTTGATCGAGTTCCAGAAGTAACCATCCACGGTGGCCCAGGCCTTGACCCAGCCGATACCGCTGACCACGGTGGGCCAGCTCAGCAAGTTACCGGTGCTGATGTCTTCGGGGGTTTTGAAACTGGTCAGCAACATCACCACCAGCGGTACCAGGTACAGCAACACCGCCAGGATCAGCACCGCGTAGATCGCGATGCGACTCAGGCTGATGGAAGGTTTGGCAGCGAGACTAGTCATGACGCTTGGTCCTCAGCTCGGAGTACAGGTACGGCACGATGATCGCGAGGATCGCACCGAGCATCAGGATGGCACTGGCCGAGCCCATGCCCATCTGGCCACGGCTGAACGTGAACGAGTACATGAACATCGCGGGCAGGTCGGACGAGTAGCCCGGGCCGCCGGCGGTCATAGCCGCCACCAGGTCGAAGCTCTTGATCGCAATGTGCGCCAGGATCATCACCGCACTGAAGAACACTGGGCGCAGGCTCGGCAGCACCACGCTCCAATAAATACGCGGCATGCTCGCACCGTCGATCTGGGCGGCACGGATGATCGACTGATCAACGCCGCGCAGGCCGGCGAGGAACATCGCCATGATGAAACCGGAGGCTTGCCACACGGCGGCGATGACCAGGCAGTAGACCACGCGGTCCGGGTCGATCAGCCAATCCAGACGGAAGCCTTCCCAGCCCCAGTCACGCAGGAGTTTGTCCAGGCCCATGCCCGGGTTGAGCAGCCATTTCCAGGCCGTACCGGTAACGATCATCGAGAGCGCCATCGGGTACAGGTAAATGGTGCGGATAAAGCCTTCGCGACGGATACGCTGGTCGAGGAACACCGCCAGCAGCACGCCGATCACCAGGGTAATACCGATGAACATCCCACCGAACACGGCCAGGTTCTTGCTCGCCACCCACCAGCGGTCGTTGTCGAACAGACGCTGGTATTGGGCAAGACCGGCCCACTTGTAGTTGGGCAGGAACGTGGACGTGGTGAACGACAGCACAAACGTCCAAAGGATGTAGCCATAGAAGCCGACCAACACGATGAACATGCTGGGCGCTAGCACCAGTTTAGGTAGCCAGCGCTGCAATGCATCGAACGGCGAGGCCTTGCTGAACACAGCAACAGAACTCATGGGGAAATCCAATAATAAGACTGAAGGCAGCTACAAGCGGCAAGCGTCAAGACATACCGCCCCGC
Source organism: Pseudomonas rhodesiae (assembly GCF_007858255.1). Taxonomy (GTDB): domain Bacteria; phylum Pseudomonadota; class Gammaproteobacteria; order Pseudomonadales; family Pseudomonadaceae; genus Aquipseudomonas; species Aquipseudomonas rhodesiae. Next base: position 58,393 of record NZ_VFEU01000005.1, read on the forward strand.
TTGCAGCTTGCAGCTTGTAGCTTGTAGCTAGTTCCTACTTGGCAGACTTGATCGCAGCGCCGAGTTTCTTGGCGGTGTCGGCCGGGTCGGCTTTCGGGTCGTTGATGTAGTTGGTCACGACATCGAAGAACGCGCCTTGCACAGCCAGGGTGGTGGCCATGTTGTGGGCCATGCTTGGTTGCAGGCCGCCGGTCTTGGCATCAGCCAGGAAGTCCTTGGCTGCAGTTTGGGCGCAGGAGTCGAAGCCGAGCTTGTCCATTTCATTGAGCATGTCGGTTCGAACAGGGATCGAACCCTTGTTGATGCTGAAGACTTTCTGGAAGTTTTCACCCAGCACGACTTTGGCAATGTCCTGCTGACCGGCCGCAGTGCCTTTGTCTTTCTGCTTGAACACCGCCAGGGAGTCGATGTTGTAGGTGAAGGCTTTGTCGGTACCTGGGAAGGCTACGCACTCGTAATCCTTGCCGGCGACTTTCTTGGCGGCGGTCCACTCGGACTTGGCCCAGTCACCCATGATCTGCATACCGGCCTTGCCGTTGATGACTTTGCCGGCTTCCAGGTTCCAGTCCTGGCCTTTGCCGTCGACATCCATGTAGGTCGCGACTTTCTTCAGCTCAGTCAGGGCCTTGACCATTTCCGGGCCGGTCAGCGCGGCGTTATCCAGGTCGACCAGGGCTTTCTTGTAGCCATCGGCGCCCATCACCGAGAGCACCACCGCTTCAAACACGGTGCTGTCCTGCCAAGGCTGGCCACCGTGGGCGAGCGGAATGAAACCCGCGGCCTTGAGCTTGTCGCCCGCTGCGTAGAATTCTTCGAGGGTGGTCGGGTTCTTGGTGATGCCGGCTTTCTTGAAGACTTGCGGGTTGATCCACAGCCAGTTCACACGGTGGATATTGACCGGTACGGCGACATAGTCACCTTCGTACTTCACGGTATCGGAGACTTTTTTGTCGAGCAGCGAATCCCACTTTTCTTCTTTAGCGACGTCTTTGAGCACGTCGGTGTCGAGCAGGCCGGTGGACGCCCACTCCTGGATGTCGGGGCCTTTGATCTGGGCTACGCCCGGTGGGTTGCCGGCGACGGCGCGGCTTTTGAGCACGGTCATGGCAGTCGCGCCACCACCGCCGGCGACGGCTCCGTCTTTCCAGGTGAAACCGTCTTTCTCAACTTGGGCCTTCAGGACATCCACAGCCGCTTTTTCGCCACCCGAGGTCCACCAATGCACCACTTCAACCGTACCTTTGGAGTCGGCGGCAAATGCACTGAGGGGGAACAACGAGGCAAGGGAAATAGCAACGGCGAGGCGATTAATCGCGTTCATCTGAGTACCTTTTTTTGTTGTTATGCATGCAAGTCTTAGGCTTGCGCTGCACGGAGTTTAAACATGGATTTTTGGGGCGCAGGTAACAAAGGGATGCACAAACGTCACCACTTGGTGACATAGCTTCCGGCGCTCAAGGCGCTGGTCATGCTGGGCGCCAGCGGCAGCGCAGGCAGCACCACCGCTTGCCAGGCATGGTACAGGTCTGGCTTGCCGCCCCAAATCTTGCTGCTGGGTTGGTTATGTGGGCTGAGCTCGTGGTGCCAACTGCCCTGCACGCGGTCGATAAAGTGGCTGTCGCAGAATTCCCAGATCCGCCGGTACCAGGTTTCGTAGTGCAACTCGCCGGTGCGCTTGAGCAGGGCCTGGGCGGCGGCGCTGGCTTCAGCGTGGGTCCAGTGCAGGCGCTCGCGCACCACCGGGCGATGGTTCCAGTCCAGGGTGTAGACAATTCCCGGCGCACCGTCCACAGACCAGGCGTATTCGCTGGCACTGGCGAACAGGCCCTTGGCGTCACCCAGCAGCCACGCGGGGGTGGGCAACCCGGCATGCAGGCGCGCGGCCTCAAGGTGCAGCACCAGCCGCGCCCATTCGAAACCATGGCCGGGGGTGATGCCATAGGGGCGGAAACCATCGGCGGGGTTGTCTTCGTTGTAGGCCCGCAGGGGTTGCCAATGGGCGTCGAAGTGTTCGATCACCATGAATTGACTGCCGGCGGCATGCTGGTGAATCAATCGCTCGACGATCCGCAGCGCGCGGTCCAGCCAGCGCGTATCGCCGGTGACATCGGCCAGGGCGAGGAAGGCTTCGGTAGCGTGCATATTGCTGTTGGCGCCGCGATAGGCCTCCAGCCCGCTCCAGTCCTGGGCAAAGGATTCGAGCATCACGCCCTCCTCTTCGCTCCAGAAAAACTGGTCGATGATATGGATCGCATCGGTGAGCAACTGCTGCGCGCCGGGCGCACCGACCACCACCGCAGAACTGGCGGCCAGCGCCACGAATGCGTGCAGGTAGGCGGCTTTACCTCGGTTGCCATCCAATGCACGAGGCGTGGCGAACCAGCCGCCGTGTTCAGGGTCCCGCAACGGGCCGCTTAGGGCCGCAACGCCATGAGCCACCAGCTCGGCGTAACCGGGCAAGCCCATGGCATGGGCCATGGCGAAGCTGTGGGTCATGCGGGCGGTGTTCATGGTTTCGGCGTGAGCGTCGGCGGGCAATCGGCCGGTAGCGTCCAGGTTGCCGAAACCGTCGGGCAGCCGCGAGGCTTTGGCGAATGTCAGCAGGCGCTGGCCTTCGGCGGCGAGCCAAGCGTGATGGGCAGGTGCGTTCAGCCAACTGCTGGCGGGCAGTGGTTGGGTGGTCATGGGGGCGGCCCTTATTGTTTTTTGTGGGATGACCGGAGTCTAAACAAGGGCCTTGCAGGGGCATGTAACGAAGGGGATAGGAAATGTCACCAGACGGTGACATTTCCTCAAGCGATTATTGCGTCGGTGCGGCGATCTGGCGCTGCAGGTTCTGCACCTGGCTTTGCAGGGTGGTGATATTGCGCGTGGTCTGGATGCGGAACACATCGAATTCCTTGTTGGTGGGCGCATCACTGTTGAGTGGCTGAGTCTCCTGCGCACTCTTGAGCACCACCAGGTCCTGCTCAAGGCGGGCAATGGCGGCGCTTGGGTTACCCTGCTTTTTCAGCGCGGCAACGTCGGCGACCAGGTCCTTGATCTCGGCGTCGCGCTTGGCGGTATCGCCCTGGGCGGCCTTGAGCGTCGCTACGGCGTCGGTGAGGGCTTGCACCTGGCCTTGCAACTTGGCATTGGCGTTGGACAAGTCGGTGGTGCTGGCCGTCATCTGTGCCAGGCGCTTGTCCAGCTCGGTGGCCTGGCCGGCCACGCCGAGTTGCTGCTTGCCCTGCTCCAGCAATTGCTTTTCCAACTGCTGGATCTGCAATTTCAACGCTTCGCTGCCGTTGTTCACATTGGCTTCACTGGCCACAACCTTGCCGGAAATGTCCTGCAAGCGCCCGGCCGCTTCTTCGCTGATGCGGGCAAAGCTCTCCTGGGTGGCAACCAATTGCTGGCCCATCAGGGAAATCTGCTGGAAGCTCCACCAGGCCAGGCCGGCGAAGGCGATCAGCAGCGCGCCGATCAAGGCCCACAACGGCCCGGTATTGGCGCTCTTGACCTTGACCACCGGCGTCGTGCGCGAACGCACCGAGGTGGCCGGGGTGGGTTCGAAATCATCGTCGTCCCCAAGGTCGGCCCGCAGGCTGGGAACGTTGTCGAAATCGTCGTTGGCATCGTTACGCATGGATCAACCCTGAATCATTGAAATGGCTGGCTGGAACGCCGAGCGACGGCAGTATAAACCGCCACCCCGCCGCACTGATCGACCGGGAACCCCACATTCGGTTCCCGGTGTGTTGCCGCTTGTGACCTTACCGAGTGCCCGGATCCTGAGCCTTCCACCAGCCGCAGAACTCGTCGAGGGCGGTCCACAGGCTGACCTTGGGCTCATAGTCCAGATAATGCCTGGCCCGACTGATGTCGAGGGTGAAATCTTTGTTCATGACCTGCATCCCCAGGCGCGACAAGGCAGGCTCCGGTCGACCGGGCCAGATCGCGCAGAATGCCTCGTTCAACGCTGCCACGCTGTAGGACAAACCGTAGGAACGATACCGTGTGACCTGGGGCAACTGCATTTGGCGCATCACATAGTTCACCACATCCCACACCGGCACCGGCGCGCCATTACTGATGTTGTAGGCCTTGCCCAGTGCCGAGCCGGTGGCAAGCAGACTGCTTAGCAGCGCTTCATTAAGGTTGTGCACGCTGGTGAAGTCGACCTTGTTCAGGCCGTCGCCGACGATCGCCAGGCGGTTCTTGCGCTGCATGTTCAGCAAGCGCGGGAAGATGCTCATATCGCCGGCCCCCGTCACGAAGCGCGGGCGCAGCGCCAGCACCTCAAGACCGAACTCCTGGGCGCCGAACACTTTTTGTTCCGCCAGGTATTTGGTAGCGGCATAGGGATGCTTGAAGCGCTTGGGCACTTGCTCTTCAGTCAGGCCCAAGTGGTCGCGGCCGTCAAAGTAGATCGACGGCGAGGACAAATGCACCAGACGCCGGACCCGCTCCTTGAGGCAGGCTTCGACCACGTTTTCGGTGACCAGCACATTGCCTTGATGGAAGTCCTGATACTTGCCCCACAGCCCCACGGCGCCGGCGCAGTGCACCACGGCCTCCACGTCTCGGCACAGGTCGCGCACCAGGTCGGCGTCATTCAGATCACCTTGGATAAACTCGGCGCCACGCCGCACCAGGTGCTCTACACCTTCGGCGCGTCGCCCGTTGACCCGCACGTCCAGGCCCTGCTCCAGGGCAAAACGCGCAAAGCGTCCGCCGATGAAGCCGCTTGCGCCGGTGACCAGAATCTTCATGTATTACCCCGTGTTCTTTCATTTTTCATCGCGGTTGCCTTGACGCACGCCGTCAGTCCAACGGCACCAACCATTGGCCGCACGCGTGGGCCAGATGGTCGGTCAACAAGTTCAGCAATTGCCCGCCACTGCGCCAATGATGCCAGTACAACGGCACATCGATCGGCTTATCTGGCAATAACTCCACCAACACGCCTTTTTGCAACTGGTCGCGCACCTGTAATTCGGGGACGAGGCCCCAGCCCAGCCCAGCTTCCGTCAGGCGGATAAAGCCTTCGGACGAGGGGCATAAATGGTGTTCGAAACCGCCGTCCACACCGAGCGACGCCAGGTAACGGTGTTGCAGGAAATCATCCGGGCCAAACACCAGCGCCGGGGTGCGGGCCAACTGATCGGCACGCACACCGCCGGGAAAGTGCCGCGCAATAAAGGCCGGGCTGGCCAGTGCGCGATAACGCATGGCGCCAAGCAACAGGCTGCGCGCGCCGGCCACCGGACGCTCGCTGGCGCAGATGCAGGCCGCTACCTCACCGGCGCGCATGCGCTTGAGGCTGACCGCCTGGTCTTCCACCACCAGATCCAGCAGCAAGTGCTGCTCAGCGCAAAACCCACTGACCGCCTCGGCCCACCAAGTGGCCAAGCTGTCGGCATTCAAGGCGATACGCAGGCGCTCGGGCATGCCCTCTTCGTCCAGCGCCGGCACCTGACTCTGCAGGTCACGCTCCAGCAAACGCACCTGTTGCACATGGTTAAGCAGACGACGGCCGATCTCCGTGGGCGCCGGCGGCGTAGCCCGCACCAGCACTGGTTGGCCGATACGCGCTTCCAGCAGTTTGATGCGCTGGGAAATCGCCGATTGCGACACCCCCAGCACCTGCGCACCGCGTTCGAAGCCAGCCTGTTCCACTACCGCCGCCAGGGCGGACAGCAATTTATAGTCGAACATCAGTTTCTCTAATGAGCGATCAGCAATATTGGTTTTTCTTATACAGCTTGCGTCGGGAGAATAGCCAGCATTGCTTCTCTTTATAAGGAACCCCGCCTATGGCCGGCGAAACCACACTGGCAACGCTGCTGCGCAGCATGAGCCCACACCTCAATGAAGGTGACTACGTATTTTGTACCCTGCCCGACGGCCGTATCCCGCCAGCCTGCGAGGTCATCGGCAGTTTCCGTGAGCAGGAGGGCCTGACCCTCATCGTCGAACGTCAGCAGGCAGAACAGGCCGGCCTGGCGTTCGAGTACGTCGCCGCATGGATCACCCTGAACGTGCATTCGGCCCTGGAAGCCGTGGGCCTGACCGCCGCTTTCGCCAGCGCCCTGGGCAAGGCCGGCATCAGTTGCAACGTGATTGCCGGTTATTACCACGACCACCTGTTTGTCGGCCGCGCCGATGCCGAGCGCGCCATGGCTGTACTGCGCCAATTGGCGGCGACCGCGGAGTAAACCTTATGTGGCAAAGCTATCTGAACGGTCTGTTGGTCGCGCTGGGGCTGATCATGGCGATCGGCTCGCAAAACGCCTTTGTATTGGCGCAGAGCCTGCGGCGTGAACATCACTTGCCCGTGGCGGCACTGTGCGTGGTGTGCGATGCGATTCTGGTGGCCGCCGGGGTGTTCGGCCTGGCGACGGTGCTGGCGCGAAACCCGCTGCTGCTGGCGATTGCGCGCTGGGGCGGTGCCGCGTTCTTGTTGTGGTACGGCACTTTGGCGCTGCGCCGGGCGTTTTCCACGCAGAGCCTGGAGCAAGGCGGCAGTCTCAAGGTCCGCTCATTGCGCGCGGTGCTGCTGAGCGCACTGGCGGTGACATTGCTCAATCCCCATGTGTATCTGGATACCGTGTTGCTGATCGGCTCGTTGGGCGCTCAGCAAACCGAGCCTGGCGCCTATGTCGCCGGCGCCGCCAGCGCGTCGTTCCTGTGGTTCGCCACTCTCGCACTCGGCGCGGCCTGGTTGGCCCCGTGGCTGGCGCGTCCATCGACCTGGCGCCTGCTGGACCTGCTGGTGGCGATCATGATGTTCAGCGTGGCCTATCAATTGATCAGCGCGTGAGCAATATTCCAAAACGCTCTGGAACCTCTATCCCACACAGTTGTTGCGTGGTTTTGCCACACCCCCGGTGCTATGATCCTGCCCCTGCGCCGCAAAGAGTACAAACTCCCCGGCGCATGTTTGGCCGCCCGTGATCGGCCTTGCGCTCACCGCAACTGACCTGATTAGGAGAATCATCATGGCTTTCGAATTGCCGCCGCTGCCCTACGCACACGATGCCCTGCAGCCGCACATCTCCAAGGAAACCTTGGAGTACCACCACGACAAGCACCACAACACCTATGTCGTGAACCTGAACAACCTGGTGCCTGGCACCGAGTTCGAAGGCAAGACCCTGGAAGAGATCGTCAAATCCTCTTCGGGCGGCATCTTCAACAACGCCGCTCAGGTCTGGAACCACACCTTCTACTGGAACTGCCTGGCGCCAAACGCCGGCGGCCAACCTACCGGCGCACTGGCTGAAGCCATCAACGCGGCGTTCGGTTCGTTCGACAAGTTCAAGGAAGAGTTCACCAAAACCTCCGTCGGCACCTTCGGTTCCGGTTGGGGTTGGCTGGTGAAGAAGGCTGACGGTTCCCTGGCCCTGGCCAGCACCATCGGCGCCGGCAACCCGCTGACCAGCGGCGATACCCCGCTGCTGACCTGCGACGTGTGGGAACACGCTTACTACATCGACTACCGCAACGTGCGTCCAAAGTATGTGGAAGCGTTCTGGAACCTGGTCAACTGGAAGTTCGTCGCCGAGCAGTTCGAAGGCAAGACCTTTACTGCCTGAGCACCGCTTGCGGTTATAAAGCGCTCGGTGCCCCAGGCGACGTAAACAACGCCGCGAGAGCACCGGCCTATAGCAAATGCCCCGACTTGTCGGGGCATTTGCTTTTCCAGGGTAAATTCTGGAAACAGGGCGTAATCCCCTGCCCGATCAGGACAGGAACCGTGCAGTGCTGATTTGCCACGCAGTCAGTGAAGGGAATTTATCCCGATATCCTGCCGGAGAAATCACGATGACTATTGACGCAAAAGTAGCTCTTCCTTTGATAGGCGATGTGCTTAAAGAGGCACTTCCGGTGATGGGCGAACTGGTCAAGGCAATTGCACCCTTGCTTCAACCATTCGCTGACGCGGCGGCAAAGAAGATTGCCGGCGACGAAGAAAGTGCGTCAAAGCCCATCGAGTTTTCTCTCACACCAGAACCTGAAAAAAAGACTTTGACTATCACTTGGTAAACGGAGTCGCCCCCCTGCGTCCTCGCAGTGGTCGGTAAAGCGTGGGTTGAGGCAGGCGTACGCCAATCCGCCTGCCCCCATCGCTCCTTCCGAGGTGAGGTCAGCAACGCCATAGGCAAAAGGGAAATTACACACGGCGAACAAACAACGCTGCGGGCGGGTGCCCCCGCCCACTTTGTTTCGCGCTCGAAGGACGATTTCAGCGTTAGTATCTTAGCCCCGGCAGATTACCGACCAGATTAAATAGTTCTTCACCGACACGCCCAACCGTGCTAGCAGCCTGATCAACGAACGGCTTAGCGACCGTAGCAATCGCCGGCTTAACCAATGGAATCAATATCGGGGCTGCTACTGCTAGTGATGATGCTGCTGCTGCTGCTGCCATAAGTTGATTCTCCAACGTTGTATGAAAGGCGTATTCCTTTCCCACCCTACGTGGCGAATCGATACCGTCCGGTTCCACAACCTTGTCGGTTTTCGCACTTGCCCGAATGTCCCTTTGACTGCCATCACCAGATTGCCAATACTCATGGCATATTGAAGGCCACCCGCATGAGACAAGGAATGCCCCTTTGAAGCTGGAACTCAAGAACAGCTTGTCGGTGAAGTTGCTACGGGTTGTGCTGCTGTCGGCGTTGGTCGTGGGCGTGGCGCTGAGCGTGGCGCAGATCGTGTATGACGCCTACAAGACGCGCCAGGCCGTGGCCAGCGATGCCCAGCGTATCCTCGATATGTTTCGCGACCCCTCTACGCAGGCCGTGTATAGCCTGGACCGCGAGATGGGCATGCAGGTGATCGAGGGGCTGTTTCAGGACGACGCGGTGCGCATGGCCTCCATCGGCCATCCCAACGAAACCATGTTGGCGGAAAAAAGCCGCGCGTTGCAGCACGCCCCAAGCCGCTGGCTGACCGACCTCATTCTTGGCCAGGAACGCACCTTCACCACGCCCCTGGTGGGCAAGGGCCCTTACAGCGAGTACTACGGCGATCTGAGCATCACCCTCGACACCGCCACCTACGGTGAGGGATTTATCGTCAATTCGGTGATTATTTTCATTTCCGGGGTGCTGCGCGCATTGGCCATGGGGCTGGTGCTGTATCTGGTCTATCACTGGTTGCTGACCAAACCGCTGTCGCGGATTATCGAGCACCTCACATCCGTCAACCCGGACCGGCCCAGCGAACACAAAATCCCACAGCTCAAGGGCCACGAACGCAACGAACTGGGGTTGTGGATCAATACCGCCAATCAGTTGCTCGAATCCATCGAACGCAACACGCACCTGCGCCACGAAGCCGAATCCAGCCTGCTGCGCATGGCTCAGTATGACTTTCTCACCGGCCTGCCGAACCGCCAGAAACTGCAGGAGCAGCTGGACAAAATCCTGATCGACGCCGGCCGTCGTCAGCGCCGTGTCGCGGTGCTGTGTGTGGGGCTGGACGATTTTAAAAGCGTCAATGAGCAGTTCACTTACCAGGCCGGCGACAAATTGCTCCTGGCTCTGGCCGATCGCCTACGTGCCCACAGCGGGCGGCTCGGCGCCCTGGCCCGCCTGGGGGGCGATCAGTTCGCCCTGGTGCAGGCCGATATCGACCAGCCCTACGAGGCCGCCGAACTGGCGCAAAGCATCTTGGATGACCTCGAAGCGGAATTTGCCTTCGAGCACGAACAAATCCGTCTGCGCGCCACTATCGGTATCACGCTGTTCCCTGAAGATGGCGACAGCACCGAGAAGTTGCTCCAAAAAGCCGAGCAGACCATGACCCTGGCCAAGAGCCGTTCACGCAACCGTTACCAGTTCTATATCGCCAGCGTCGACAGCGAAATGCGCCGGCGCCGCGAGCTGGAAAAAGACCTGCGCGACGCCCTGAGCCGCGAGCAGTTTCACTTGGTGTATCAGCCGCAGGTCAGCTATCGCGAACAACGGGTGGTCGGCGTCGAAGCCTTGCTGCGCTGGCAGCACCCCGAGCATGGCCTGGTACCGCCGGACCTGTTCATCCCCCTGGCAGAGCAGAACGGCACCATTATTCCCATTGGCGAATGGGTGCTGGATCACGCCTGCCGGCAATTGCGCGAATGGCATGATCAGGGCTTCACCCAACTGCGCATGGCGGTCAACCTCTCGACGGTGCAGCTGCACCACGCCGAGCTGCCACGGGTGGTCAACAATCTGATGCAAATCTACCGCCTGCCGCCACGCAGCCTTGAGCTGGAGGTCACCGAGACCGGCCTGATGGAAGACATCAGCACCGCCGCCCAGCACCTGCTGAGCCTGCGGCGCTCCGGCGCCTTGATCGCTATCGATGACTTCGGCACCGGTTATTCCTCCCTGAGTTATCTCAAAAGCCTGCCGCTGGACAAGATCAAGATCGACAAGAGCTTCGTCCAGGACCTGCTGGACGATGATGACGATGCCACCATCGTGCGGGCGATCATTCAACTGGGTAAGAGCCTGGGCATGCAGGTGATCGCCGAGGGGGTGGAAACCGCCGAGCAGGAGGCTTATATCATCGCCGAGGGCTGCCACGAGGGTCAGGGTTACTACTACAGCAAACCCCTGCCGGCGCGGGAGTTGGCGGTTTTTTTGAAGCAAGTCGAGCGCAATAACGCGGCCATTCTTTGACCTGGCGAAACGATACTGAATATTTCCCGCGTATAACCCTTTACACAAAATGCAAATCTTTCGCATTATGTCGCAGTTTTGCGCGGCTCCCGCGCGCCCTCTCAACAACCGAAGCAGGATGTTCGCCATGATTCGTATGCCCCTGGCCACCGCCAGTCTGCTGGCCATTGCCATTTCTCTCGCCGGCTGCGGCGAAGGTAAAGACAAAGCCGCCGCGCCCCAGGCGCCGACCCCGGCGGCCAGCACTGCCGCGCCAGCGGCGGCCGCCCCTGCCGGAAAAGTCGACGAAGCCGCCGCCAAGGCGGTAGTCGCGCACTACGCCGACATGGTGTTCGCGGTGTACAGCGATGCCGAATCCACCGCAAAAACCCTGCAAACCGCCATCGACGCGTTCCTCGCCAAGCCCAACGATGAAACCTTGAAAGCCGCGCGCACCGCCTGGATCGCCGCGCGCGTACCGTACTTGCAGAGCGAAGTGTTCCGCTTCGGCAACACCATCATCGACGACTGGGAAGGCCAAGTGAACGCATGGCCCCTGGACGAAGGCTTGATCGACTATGTCGACAAGTCCTACGAGCACGCCTTGGGTAACCCCGGCGCCACCGCCAACATCATCGCCAACACCCAGGTTCAGGTCGGCGAAGACAAGGTCGATGTGAAAGACATCACCCCGGAAAAACTCGCCAGCCTCAATGAGCTGGGCGGTTCCGAGGCCAACGTGGCCACCGGCTACCACGCCATCGAATTCCTGCTGTGGGGCCAGGACCTCAACGGCACCGGCCCAGGCGCCGGCAACCGCCCGGCCTCGGACTACCTGACCGGCGCCGGTGCTACTGGCGGCCACAACGAGCGTCGCCGTGCCTACCTGAGCGCGGTCACCCAATTGCTGGTCAGCGATCTGGAAGAAATGGTCGGCAACTGGAAACCCAACGTCGAAGACAACTACCGCGCCACGCTGGAAGCAGAACCGGCCACCGACGGCCTGCGCAAAATGCTGTTCGGCATGGGCAGCCTGTCCCTGGGCGAACTGGCTGGCGAGCGGATGAAAGTATCCCTGGAAGCCAACTCGCCGGAAGACGAGCAGGACTGCTTCAGCGACAACACCCACAACTCGCACTTCTATGACGCCAAGGGCATCCGTAACGTCTATCTGGGCGAGTACACCCGTGTCGACGGCACCAAGATGACCGGCGCCAGCCTGTCCTCCCTGGTGGCCAAGGCCGACCCAGCTGCCGATACCGCGTTGAAAGCGGACCTGGCGGCCACCGAAGCGAAGATCCAGGTCATGGTCGACCACGCCAACAAGGGCGAGCACTACGACCAATTGATCGCCGCCGGTAACGACGCCGGTAACCAGATCGTGCGCGACGCCATCGCCGCCCTGGTCAAGCAAACCGGGTCGATCGAAGCCGCAGCGGGTAAGCTGGGCATCAGCGACCTGAACCCGGATAGCGCCGATCACGAGTTCTGATCAGTGCCGAGTTGAAAGAGGCGACCTTCGGGTCGCCTTTTTTTATAGCCACACAAAAACCATGTGAGAGGGGGCTTGCCCCCGATGGCAGTGTGTCAGTGAGGGCGGTATCGGCTGACCCACCGCCATCGGGGTTCATGCCCGCTCCCACATTTGAGTCACGGCGTTCCCGGCCACGCAGGTTTACATGCCCTGCACCCCAGGTAGAATGGCGCCTCTGCCCTATCTCGAGCGAACTTCATGGCGTTGCCGACCCTGCGCATCATCGGATTCATCATCGGCATCTTCCTGATCACCCTTGCGATCGCCATGGTTGTGCCCATGGCCACTCTGGTCATTTTCGAACGCACCAGCGACCTGCCCTCCTTTTTATGGGCCAGCCTGATCACGTTTGTCGCCGGCCTGGCGCTGGTTATCCCCGGTCGCCCCGAGCAGGTGCACCTGCGCCCGCGAGACATGTACCTGCTCACTGTCAGCAGTTGGCTGGTGGTGTGCGTGTTCGCCGCGTTGCCGTTTCTGCTGACCCAGCACATCAGTTATACCGACTCGTTTTTCGAAAGCATGTCCGGCATTACCGCCACCGGGTCCACGGTGCTGAGCGGTCTGGACAGTATGTCACCGGGCATCCTGATGTGGCGCTCGCTGCTGCACTGGCTGGGGGGCATCGGGTTTATCGGCATGGCGGTGGCGATCCTGCCGCTGCTGCGCATTGGTGGCATGCGTCTGTTCCAGACCGAATCCTCGGACCGTTCGGAAAAGGTCATGCCGCGCTCGCATATGGTGGCGCGGCTGATCGTGGCGGCGTATGTGGGCATCACCATCCTCGGCAGCCTGGCGTTCTGGTGGGCCGGTATGGGCCTGTTCGACGCGATCAACCATGCGATGTCGGCGATTTCCACCGGTGGTTTCTCCACCTCCGATCAGTCCCTGGCCCACTGGGAGCAACCGGCGGTGCACTGGGTGGCTGTGGTGGTGATGATCCTCGGCAGCCTGCCGTTCACCTTGTACGTCGCCACGTTGCGCGGCAACCGTCGGGCATTGATCAAGGATCAGCAGGTGCAAGGTCTGCTTGGCTTGCTGCTGGTGACCTGGCTGGTACTCGGCACCTGGTACTGGTGGACCACCAATCTGCACTGGCTGGAGGCGCTGCGCCACGTTGCGCTGAACGTCACATCGGTAGTGACCACCACCGGTTTTGCACTGGGGGACTACAGTTTGTGGGGCAATTTCTCACTGATGCTGTTCTTCTACCTGGGGTTTATCGGCGGCTGTTCGGGCTCCACGGCGGGCGGCATCAAGATTTTCCGCTTTCAAGTGGCTTACATCCTGCTCAAGGCCAACTTGAATCAATTGATTCACCCACGCGCGGTGATCAAGCAGAAATACAACGGCCACCGCCTCGACGAAGAGATCGTGCGCTCGATCCTGACCTTTTCGTTTTTCTTCGCCATCACCATCTGCGCCATCGCCCTGGCCCTGTCGCTGCTGGGCCTGGACTGGATGACCGCCCTGACCGGCGCCGCCAGCACCGTGTCCGGCGTCGGCCCGGGCCTGGGAGAGACCATTGGCCCGGCCGGCAACTTCGCCAGCCTGCCGGATGCGGCCAAGTGGATCCTGTCCCTGGGCATGCTGCTGGGCCGACTGGAGATCATCACAGTCTTTGTTCTGTGTATCCCGGCGTTCTGGCGTCACTGACCGTCGACGCGTCCTGCAACCGCGCCCGGTACTCGCCGGGCGTGGCATCGAACCAACGGCGAAACGCGCGAAAGAAATTACTCGGGTCGGCGAACCCCAACAGGTAGGCAATTTCCAGCAAGGTCATGCTCGGCTGCGCCAGGTACTGCTCAGCCAATTCGCGCCGCGTGTCGTCGAGCAAAGTTTGGAAACTAGTGCCCTCTTCCTGCAAACGCCGTTGCAAGGTGCGTTGGGACAGGTGCAGCGTCCGGGCCACGACCTCGCGCTTGGGCTCACCCTGCGGCAGCAAGCGGCAGAGCACTTGACGCGCCTTGTGGGTCACACGGCTTTCCGAGAAGCGCGCCAGGTATTCGCCGGCAAAGCGATCATGCAGCAGCGCCATGGCTTCATTGGCCGTGGGCAGCGGTGTGTCCATATCGGCACGCTCGAAGATCAACGCGTCATAGGGCGCATTGAATTCCAGCGGCGCATGGAACGCCTGCTTGTAGGGCGCCAGGTCCAGCGGTGGTTCGCCTTGTAACAGGACTTTGCGCGGATGCAGGGTTCGCCCGGTCAACCAGCCGCATAGCGCCAGCGCACAGGCCAGGGAGGCTTCGGCGCTTTGTCGGGTTGGAGGCAGATGGTCGCCATGCACCGTCAGAATCAGCGCATAGCCTTCGGGTAACAGACGGAAACTCAAGTCGGCACTTTCGGCAATGATGCGCTGATAGCGCACCAGCCGCATAAAGCCTTCGGCCAGGGTGTTGCTGGACATCAGCGCATAACCAGCCACATGGAACGACGCCGGGCGCACCACTTTGCCCATGTTCAAGCCAATCGCCGGGTTGCCTGACAGCTCAACCGCGCGCTGCCACAGCCGGGTCATGGAGTCCTGCGGGAAGCGCGCGTCGGGATCGCTCAGGGCGGCGTAGTCCAAACCCAATTGCTTGAACAGGGCTTGGCAATCGAGGCCGTCCATTTCCAATGCCTTGACTATCCCCATCGCCCAGCTTGCAGAAGTTGTTCGTTCGCTCATGGCGTCTTCTTAATTAAGCAGGCTCAAAGCCAGCCAGGAAGGCAAGGATACTAAAGTGGCATCTATTGTCACTGGCTGTTACCAGTGATCACTCTAGACTCAAATAAGCTCCCCGCCGAACATCTGTTGGGCGGCATAACAATCAAAGGGCCGGCCATCGTGGAAAATATCAAGCGATTCAACAGCTTCGCCGAGTTCTACCCCTATTACCTACAGGAACATGGCAACAGCACCTGTCGCCGCCTGCACTTTATCGGCACCACGCTGGTGATCGCCATCCTGGCGTATGCCATTGGCCGAGGTTCACTTGGCTTGCTGCTGGCGGTGCCGATCGCCGGCTACGGCTTTGCCTGGGTTGGCCACTTCTTCTTCGAAAAGAACCGTCCGGCGACGTTTCAGCACCCGTTCTACAGCCTGCTGGGGGATTTTGTGATGTACCGCGACATGATTCTGGGCAAGGTGCCGTTCTAGGTCATGTGGATATAAAAATCTTTTTGTCATTTACAGTGCTGTATCCTGCGAAAGCTTTTTGAAAGCGCGGAATCACCTGCGATTGAAAAAAACAGACTTTGCGAGGAGCGACGACAATGCACGAGATCCCTAATCTCCCCTTCCCAAGCCTGCACGAAACTGAGCAGCCAACCCCGCAACAGGCCAGCGACAAGCAGCCTGAGGCCAAAGAAGCCAAACCAGTCGACAGCGAACGCCAGGACTGACGCCGTACCAGACCGTGTGGAAAGCGCACCATTGAGCGCTTTCCACACTGCCTGAAGCCAAGAGATCTTCCCATGACCGACACCCTCCCCGACAACCCGGACACAGCCATCCTCGATGCGGCCTTGCAGATGGTCGAGGTGTGGAATCGCCTGAGCGCCGATAAGCAAGCCATGCTGCTCAAGCGTTTCGGTACCCAAGAAAACGCCCTCGCCGCTCTGGTGACCACGCAATTGCTGAGCCCTGCCCAAGCTTGAGCTTTTTGAACTGAGCTTTTTGTGGATTGCTGCCCTGCGCGGGCCAAACCACCGGTATCATTAGCAGCCTATCTTTACCTGCTGCGAATGTGGACCCTTCCCATGCCCGATACCCAGCGCCCCATGGCGGTCACGCTGCAAGTTGTTTCCATCGTCTTATTCACCTTTATCGGTTACCTGAATATCGGCATTCCCCTGGCCGTATTGCCAGGCTATGTGCACAGCGAACTGGGGTTTGGCGCGGTGATCGCCGGGCTGGTGATCAGCGTGCAATACCTGGCCACATTGCTGAGCCGCCCGTACGCGGGGCGCATCATCGATAACCTGGGCAGCAAGCGCGCCGTGCTGATCGGCCTGACGGGCTGCGGCCTGAGCGGTGTGTTCATGCTGCTGGCGGCGTGGTTTTCCAGCCTGCCGGCGCTGAGCCTGGGCAGCCTGCTGATCGGCCGTCTGGTGCTGGGCAGCGCTGAGAGCCTGGTGGGTTCGGGCGCCATCGGTTGGGGCATCGGCCGCGTAGGCGCGGCCAACACCGCCAAAGTCATCTCGTGGAACGGTATCGCCAGCTATGGCGCGCTGGCCGTCGGCGCGCCGTTGGGGGTGCTGCTGGTCAGCCATCTGGGGCTGTGGAGCATGGGGGTGAGCATCATCCTGCTGGCCGCCGTGGGGCTGTTGCTGGCGTGGAACAAAGTCGCGGCGCCGATTGTGAGCGGTGTGCGCCTGCCATTTATGAATGTGTTGGGGCGCGTGCTGCCTCACGGCTGCGCGCTGGCCCTGGGCTCTATCGGCTTTGGCACTATCGCCACGTTCATCACCTTGTATTACACCACCCAGCACTGGGATAACGCGGTGTGGGCCTTGAGCCTGTTCGGTGCCAGCTTTATCGGGGCGCGCCTGTTGTTTGGCAACCTGATCAACCGCATCGGCGGCTTTCGCGTAGCAATCGCCTGCCTGTCGGTGGAGATCCTCGGTCTACTGTTGCTGTGGCTGGCCCCGGACGCCAACCTGGCCCTGGCGGGCGCGGCGTTGAGCGGCTTCGGGTTTTCCCTGGTGTTTCCGGCGCTGGGGGTGGAGGCGGTCAATCTGGTGCCGGCCTCCAGCCGTGGTTCGGCGGTGGGGGCTTATTCGTTGTTCATCGACTTATCACTGGGCGTCACCGGCCCGCTGGCCGGCGCCGTGGCGGCAGGCTTCGGCTTTGCCTCAATCTTTCTGTTCGCCGCCCTCGCCGCCCTCGGTGGCTTGCTGCTAAGCCTGTACTTGTATCGTCAGGCGCCCAAAGCCCGCGAAGCACGCGACGCCTAGAAATCGACCTTGCCGCGCCCGGCCTTGATGCTGCCGCGCTTGGTCTTGGATTCCAGGCGACGCTTCTTCGAACCCAGGGTCGGCTTGGTCGGGCGACGCTTCTTCTCCACCTTGGTGGCGCTCTGGATCAATTCCACCAGCCGCGCCAGCGCATCGGCGCGATTCTGCTCTTGGGTCCGATACGACTGAGCCTTGAGCACCAGCACACCGTCGCTGGTGATGCGACTGTCACGTAGCGCCAGCAGCCGCTCTTTGTAGAACTCTGGCAGCGACGACGCAGGGATATCGAATCGCAGGTGCACCGCGCTCGACACCTTGTTGACGTTCTGCCCGCCAGCACCCTGGGCGCGGATGGCAGTCAACTCGATTTCGGCATCGGGCAGGTGGACGTTGTTGGAAATCACCAGCATGGGCAATGGGTTCCTCTGGGGGGCGACCAAGGATACGCGAACGCGCTCGGCCTATGCCTTGAAACGACAAACCCGGCGCATGGCCGGGTTTGCTCGACTGCAAAAAATCCTTACTTCAGCGCAGACGCGACCAAGTCCAGACGCTGCTGCGCACTGCGTTTGTTCTTGATCCAATAACACACGGCCATGAACACCACCCACACCGGGATCGCATACACCGACACCTGGATGCCCGGAATCATCAGCATGACCACCAGGATAAACACCACGAACGCCAGGCAGATGTAATTACCGTACGGGTACCACAGCGCCTTGAACAACGGCACCTGGCCGGTGCGGTTCATGTGTTGGCGGAATTTGAAGTGGGAAAAGCTGATCATCGCCCAGTTGATCACCAGCGTGGCCACCACCAACGACATCAACAGTTCCAACGCGTGCTGCGGGATCAGGTAGTTCATCAGCACCGCCACCAGGGTGATCGCCGCCGAGGCGAGGATCGAACGTACCGGCACGCCGCGCTTGTCGATCTTGGCCAGCGCCCGCGGGGCATCGCCCTGTTCGGCCATGCCCAGCAGCATGCGGCTGTTGCAGTACGTGCCGCTGTTGTACACCGACAGCGCCGCCGTCAACACCACGAAGTTGAGGATGTGTGCCGCGGTGTTGCTGCCCAGCATCGAGAACACCTGCACGAACGGGCTGCCGCTGTAGGCATCGCCGGACGCGTTGAGGGTCGTCAATAGGCTGTCCCAGGGCGTCAGCGACAACAGCACCACCAGGGCGCCGATGTAGAAAATCAGGATGCGGTAGATCACCTGATTGATCGCCTTGGGGATCACGGTGCGCGGCTGATCGGCTTCGGCAGCGGTAAAACCGAGCATTTCCAGGCCGCCAAACGAGAACATGATGATCGCCATGGCCATCACCAAGCCGCCGACGCCGTGGGGGAAGAAGCCGCCGTGGTCCCACAGGTTGCTCACCGACGCCTGCGGGCCGCCGCTGCCGCTGACCAACAAGTAGCTGCCCAGGGCAATCATGCCGACAATCGCCACCACTTTGATGATGGCAAACCAGAACTCGGCTTCGCCGAACACTTTGACGTTGGCCAGGTTGATCACATTGATCAGCACGAAGAAGGCCGCCGCAGAGACCCAGGTCGGGATCTCCGGCCACCAGTAGTGCACGTACTTGCCAACAGCCGTCAGCTCCGACATGCCCACCAGAATGTACAGAATCCAGCAGTTCCAGCCCGACAGGAAGCCGGCGAAACCGCCCCAGTACTTGTGGGCAAAATGACTGAAGGAACCGGCAACCGGCTCTTCGACGATCATTTCGCCAAGCTGGCGCATGATCATGAAGGCAATGAAGCCGCAGATGGCATAACCCAGGATCATCGACGGGCCGGCGGACTTGAGCACGCCGGCCGAGCCCAGGAACAGGCCGGTGCCGATGGCGCCACCGAGGGCGATCAACTGGATATGACGGTTTTTCAGGCCACGTTTCAGTTCGCCTGAAGAGGAATCGGGTCCACTCATGGAAAGGGTCTCACGCAAGGTTTGATGATGTTGAATGCACGTTGCTGTCTTGAATCTCTGCTCAAGCAGCGCCGCTCAAACCCCAGCGCAGGCACCAGGAATACAGCGTCTTTCTAAGGGTCATGCGTCACCTGTTTGTTTTTATCTGTGACGAAATCGAACCCGTCCGGCTCGTGGCCGGGCGGAGTGATCGGGGTGGTTAACCCCAGGTTTTGGCCTTTTGCGCAGGTACGCAAAGGGGGGTCACAGTAAAACGCGCGCATTGTACACCGCTCGACAGCCTGGGGCGGCCATTGCAGCGGGCGTGCGACGATCTGTCAGGCATTCCTTACAGCGCCGAATAACTCAATAATGCCGCGAACAAGTCGTAAATTAATCGTTACAGCGCGGAAAATCCTCGTTACAGCTGTAACTCACGGGAAAATTGACGCTCAGAAATTTCCTTCATGATGGCCATCCCCAGTGTCTTGAATTTCCTCGGAAAAAAATTCTCGCGAAAAATCAGAACAAAAAATCCAAATGAAACCGTGTCAATAAAAATTTTGCATTCTGAAACACCCTCACCTAGGTTTCCCACTTGCCCAGCGAGACCGCTGGCAAGCCGTTCTCAAACAACGTCCTCTAGGAGATACACCATGCAAGTACTGGAAAACGACCTGGAAACCGAACTGCAACTCGACGATTGGTTTGAAGCGCCGACCCATGAGGCCGCCGTAGAAATGATGCAAGCCGATGCCGTTGTGCCGTTTGGCACCGCGATGTGGCCTTTCTAACCCACGACAGGCATCCAGCGGGTGCTGTGCACGGCACCCGCTCCCTTACCCAAGACACACAAGGACATCCGTCATGGACAAGGCCCGCGCCGTCGAACATTTCCTCTACTACCTGGCTCATCATCCGGCCCTCAACGGCCTGAGCTGCCCGACCGTGCTACTGGGCCATACCGAGCGCTATGACGCTATCGCCCGCGCCATTACCCAAGGCAGCGCCGGTCGCTTCAATTTCCAAGTGCAGCGCCTGGATCTGACCGCCAGCGATGCCATGGCTCAGGCCATCGAAGCCTGCGACCTGTACCTGTTCCTCTACGATTCCTCCACGCTGCCCAACCCAAGCGCCGAAGGCCCGGACTTTATCCGCGCCCTGCAAGCGGTGATGGCCGAACACTGGAAGAAGTCCCTGCTGTTCAAGGATTACGGCGACTATTTCTACGATACGTTCAGCGTCGAGCCACAACGCATCGCCGACCTCAACGCCACGCTGATCCGGCGCATGGGCCAGGCCACGGTGCTGAGCTTCACCGACAAGCACGGCTCACGCCTCCAGGCGCCCCTGAGCAGTATCAAGAAGTGGACGAATATCAACGGCGTCGGCAACCACGACCTGGCTCCCGGCGAGATCGCCACCCACAGCGAAGCGATCAATGGTCAGGTGCGGTTTGTCGGCACCTTCCTCAGCACCATCCCCTTCGCGCGTAAATACGGCGTGCTGCAATCACCGCTGGAGCTGTGGATCGAGAATTCGACCATCTGCAGCGTGGCCAGCGACGTGCCGGGGCTGGCCGATGACTTCAACAAATACCTCAACGCCAACCCGTCCAACCGCCGTGTGGAGGAACTCGGCATCGGCACCAATGAAGGGGTCAAGGATTTATACGCACGCAATGCTGGCTTCGAGGAGCGCCATTGCGGTCTGCATCTAGGCTTGGGTGGCGGGCAGAAAGGCAGTCATCACCTGGACTTGATCTTTTCCAGTGGGGTATTGGCGTTGGATGACAAGCCGGTGTTCGATGGCAGGTTTGCGTTCTAGCGCCAGCTACAAGTCGCGAGTCGCGAGCTACAAGCTACAAGCTACAAGCTACAAGTCGCAAGCCTCAAGAAAAAAGCGCCAGCCTGTGAGGGTTAGCGCTTTTTCTTACAGCTTGCAGCTAAAAACTTACCACTGTTCTTAAGGCTTCTTGCGACCAAACCCTGGACGCTGACCGGAACCGGCTGGAGCGCCACGGCGCTTGCCCGATGGCTCGTCCGCGACCAGTTTCGGGCCAGGGCGTTTGTTCGCCGCCGGCTTGGCTGGGCGCTTGGTGCTGGCGCTGTCGGCCGGGCGATCGGCTTCACCGCGGTTGCTGCGGCCCCCGGCCGGTGCAGGTCGCGGAGCGCGTGGCGCACGTTCGCCTTCCTGACGCGACGGCGCGGTCGGGCGACGCTCGCCTTCGATGTGCGGTTCGCGGGAGATGCGCCCGCCAGTCGCCGGTGCATTCAGGGCCGGGCGCAGGGTGCGCGCAACGCGTTCGGTACGGGCTACCGGGCGCGACGATTTACGCTGCATCCGCTCAAGCTTGTCTTTGCTCTTGGCGTTCATCTGCGGCATCGCCACCGGGGTCAGGCCCACTTCGGCACTGAGGATGTCGACTTCGTACTGGCTCATTTCGCGCCAGCGCCCCATCGGCAAGTCGGAATTCAGGAACACCGGGCCGAAACGCACGCGCTTGAGGCGGCTGACCACCAGGCCCTGGGATTCCCACAGACGGCGCACTTCGCGGTTACGGCCTTCCATCACCACGCAGTGGTACCAGTGGTTGAAGCCTTCGCCACCCGGTGCCTGCTTGATGTCGGTGAACTTGGCGGGGCCGTCTTCCAGCACCACACCGGCCTTGAGGCGTTCGATCATCTCGTCGTCGACTTCGCCACGTACACGCACGGCGTATTCGCGGTCCATCTCGTAGGACGGGTGCATCAGACGGTTGGCCAGCTCGCCGTCAGTGGTGAACATCAGCAGGCCGGTGGTGTTGATGTCGAGACGACCGATATTGATCCAGCGGCCTTCTTTCGGCTTAGGCATCTTGTCGAACACGGTCGGACGGCCTTCCGGGTCGTCACGGGTGCAGATCTCGCCATCAGGCTTGTTGTACATGATCACGCGGCGCACCGATTCGGCGGCCTCTTCGCGCTTGATGACCTTGCCATCGATGGTGATTGCATCATGCAGATCGACGCGCTGGCCAAGGGTGGCTTCCACGCCATTGACCTTGATGCGCTTCTGGGTGATCCAGGCTTCGACGTCGCGGCGCGAGCCCACGCCGATACGCGCCAGCACCTTTTGCAGCTTTTCGCCTGCTGGGCCGATTTCCTGGCTGTCGTTCTGGTCTTTATCGTTCATCTTAAGCACCTCCCGGTGGGTCGATTCAGGCGTGGCCTGAAGAGTGTTGAAAGCGGGGCTTTGGCCGAATAGCTCGGCAAAGGGTCGCGAATCATACGCGCATGGCGCGCGTTGCGCATCAGAGAGTAGTCGATAAGCGCCAGGTCATTGATTTTTCCGCCGACCGGTGATGCCCAAAGCACCGCTGAACCCTTGTGGAAGGGGGCAAGCCCCTTCCTACATTGGACTGCGTCAGTCTTCGAACTGGCGGCGTTCGTTCTCGATGGCTTCGGCCAGGGCCCGGGCTTCGTCTTCTTCGTCGCTCAAGGGCGGTTGTTCGAGGGCGGCGACGGCGGCCAGGAGTTTTTCGCGGGCTTCGGCCACGCCGAGGATATCGTCCTCAGGTTCAGGTTCGACCTCCACGCTCGCCTGGGCTTCGGGCTCGGCCTCACCATCGCGCAGCAAGTCATCGAAGTCGGTCTTGATGCCCTGCTCCATGTCGTCCAGTTCCAGCAACAAGGTGTGGAAACTGGTCTCGTCCTTCGGCTCCTCCGGCTCGGCGCTGGCGTCCGCCAGTTCCTGCAACCCCGCCGGAACCGGCGCGTCGTCGAAATCGAGTACCGGTTCGGCCTCCATTTCGCGCAATTCGGCGAGCGGCGGCAGGTCGTCGAGGTTTTTCAGGTTGAAGTGGTCGAGGAACACTTTGGTGGTGGCGAACATCGCCGGTTTGCCCGGCACGTCGCGGTAGCCGACGATGCGGATCCACTCACGCTCCAGCAGCGTCTTGACGATATGGCTGTTGACCGCCACGCCCCGCACATCCTCGATCTCGCCCCGGGTGATCGGCTGGCGATAGGCAATCAATGCCATGGTCTCCAGCATCGCCCGCGAATAGCGCTGCGGACGTTCTTCCCACAAACGCCCCACCCAAGGGGAAAATTTCTCACGGATCTGCAAGCGATAACCCGAAGCTACTTCGCGCAGTTCAAAGGCACGGCCGTCGCAGGATTTACGCAGGATCTCCAGGGCCTTCTTGAACACCGGCGGCTCGGGACGCTCGGCCTCTTCAAACAGTTCGAACAAGCGCTCCAGGGACTGCGGCTTGCCCGAGGCCAAAAGAAAAGCCTCCAGCAAGGGGGCCAGTTCGCGAGGTTCAGTCAGATTCATGGTGTCAGCTCTTTATTCGGCTCGCGCCCGCACGTGGATAGCCGCAAAAGGCTCATTCTGGACCAGCTCGACCAAGGATTCCTTGACCAGTTCGAGGATCGCCATAAACGTCACCACCACACCCAGGCGCCCTTCTTCGGCGGTGAACAGCTCGACAAACGGCACAAACCCGCCACCCTTGAGGCGCTCCAGCACATCGCTCATGCGCTCGCGGGTGGACAGCGCTTCGCGGCTGACCTGGTGGCTTTCAAACATATCGCCCCGGCGCAGCACCTCGGCCATGGACATCAGCAATTCTTCCAGGCTCACGTCCGGCAGCAACTTGCGCGCGCGGGCCTCGGGGGCGTCGAGCTTGGGCACCACCACATCACGACCGACGCGGCTCAAGCCGTCGATGCCCTCGGCGGCGGCCTTGAAGCGCTCGTACTCCTGCAGGCGTCGGATCAGTTCGGCGCGCGGGTCATCCTCTTCGGCCTCCACCGTCTCCGAGCGCGGCAACAGCATGCGCGATTTGATCTCGGCGAGCATGGCCGCCATCACCAGATACTCGGCGGCCAGCTCCAGACGCACCGACTGCATCAGCTCGACATAGCCCATGTACTGGCGGGTGATTTCCGCCACGGGGATGTCGAGGATATTGATGTTCTGTTTGCGGATCAGGTACAGCAACAAGTCCAGCGGGCCTTCGAACGCTTCCAGGAACACTTCCAGCGCATCCGGCGGGATGTACAGGTCCAGCGGCATTTCCATGACCGCCTGGCCGTAGACCATGGCGAACGGCAGTTCCTGCTGGGCGCCTGCCTGGGGATCGACGGATTCCACAGCCGACATTCAGGCCTCGGCCATAAAGGGCGCGGGGTCGCCGCAACCGACGCGGATCACTTCCGGCTCGCCATCGGCCAGATTGATCACGGTGGACGCCTTGGCGCCGCCGAAACCGCCGTCGATGATCAGGTCCACCTGTTTTTCCAAGAGCTGACGCATCTCGTACGGATCTTCCAGCGGCTCGGTCTCGCCGGGCATGATCAGCGACACACTCATCAGGGGCTCACCCAGCTCGGCCAACAGCGCCAGGGCAATCGGATGCTCCGGCACGCGCAGGCCGATGGTGCGCTTCTTGGGGTGCAGCAGCAGGCGCGGCACTTCGCGGGTGGCGTTGAGAATAAAGGTGTAAGGCCCCGGTGTGTGGGCCTTGAGCAGGCGGAAGGTGCCGGTATCGACCTTGGCGAACAGCCCCAATTGGGACAGGTCGCTGCAGATCAGCGCAAAGTTGTGTTTGTCGTCCAACTGACGCAAACGTCTGACCCGTTCGACCGCGCCTTTATCGCCGATCTGACAACCGATGGCGTAGGACGAATCGGTGGGGTAGATCACCACGCCGCCGGCGCGAATAATCTCCACGGCCTGTTTAATCAGGCGTGGCTGGGGGTTTTCCGGATGAATCTGGAAGAATTGACTCACGTGCTCTACCTGTTCAGACGGTGGCAATAATGGGGTCATGCTTGAATCGCCCCCACAAGAGCGGCAAATCCTCCGGGACCGGACGATACTCGCCGATCTCGGACCAGCCGCCTGGGCCATGAAAGTCACTGCCGGCACTGACCAGCAGACCAAATTCGCGGGCAAGAATCGCCAGACTGCCAACCTGCTCGGCGGGTTGATGCCCGTTGACCACTTCGATAGCGTGGCCTCCCGCTCCAATATAGTCGCCGATCAGCTTGCGACGTTTGCTGCGGGTGAAATCGTAATGCCAGGGATGCGCCAGGCTGACCCAGGCCCCGGAGGCCCGCAGGGTCTCGACGGTGTCCTCCAGGCTCGGCCAGTGTTGCTTGACGTCACCCAGCTTGCCGGCGCCCAGCCATTTGCGAAAGGCTTCGGCACGGTCCCGCACGAACCCTTGGCGCACCATCCAGTCGGCAAAATGCGGACGGGCCGGCGCGTTGCCGCTGTCGCCCAGCTCCTGCTGGATGGCCCGCGCACCCTCGAGGGCGTTGGGCATGCCTTTAAGGCCAAGCTTGCGGCTTATTTCTTCGGACCGCAGCCAACGCCCATCGTGCAAATCGGCGATGGCCCGGACCAGCGGCGCAGCATTCTGGTCGAAACCGTAGCCCAGTACATGAATAGTGGCGCCGCCCCAGGTGCAGGACAACTCCACACCGTTGACCAGCTGCATGCCCAGCGCCTGGGCCGCCGCGCGGGCTTCGTCCAGGCCTTCGAGGGTGTCGTGGTCGGTCAACGCCAGGACTCGCACGCCGTGTTCAAACGCTCGCGCAACCAGTGCCGCGGGCGCCAGGGCGCCGTCGGAGGCTGTGCTGTGGCAGTGCAAATCAACATTCACGGGGGGTTGTAACCTCAAGTCAGCTGGCGCTTTCGCTACCAAGGATGTTTGTTATTATGCCGACACATCCAGCTTCTGGCTCTTACTGTGAAACAATTCATCGACTTCATCCCGCTGTTGCTGTTTTTCATCGTTTACAAACTCGACCCCAGGGTCATCGATATCGCCGGCCATGAGCTGACCGTCGGAGGCATCTACAGCGCCACCGCAGTGCTGATCATCAGCTCTATCGTGGTCTATGGCGCCCTCTTCATCTCCCAGCGCAAACTGGAAAAAAGCCAATGGCTGACCCTGGTCGCGTGCCTGGTCTTCGGCAGCCTGACCCTGGCCTTCCACAGCGAAACCTTCCTTAAATGGAAAGCCCCGGTGGTGAACTGGCTGTTCGCCCTGGCGTTCATCGGTAGCCATTTCATCGGTGATCGCCTGTTGATCAAGCGGATCATGGGCCATGCGCTGACTTTGCCGGAGCCGGTCTGGACCCGCTTGAACGTGGCGTGGATCGCGTTTTTCCTGTTCTGCGGCGCTGCCAACCTGTTTGTGGCCTTTACCTTTCAAGACTACTGGGTCGACTTCAAAGTGTTCGGCAGCCTGGGCATGACCGTGTTGTTCCTGATCGGCCAAGGCATCTACCTGTCGCGCCACCTGCATGACACCGACCCCACCACGCCGAAGACCGAGGACTGACATGCTCTACGCCATCATTGCCACCGATGTTGCCCACTCCCTGGATAAGCGCATGTCCGTGCGCCCGGCGCACGTCGAACGCCTCAAGCAGCTGCAGGCCGAAGGCCGCATCGTGCTGGCCGGCCCGCACCCTGCCGTCGAGAGCGATGACCCGGGCGAGGCTGGTTTCACCGGCAGCCTGATCGTCGCCGAATTTCCATCCCTGGCTGACGCCAAAGCCTGGGCCGACGCCGATCCGTACGTGGCAGCAGGCGTCTACGCCAACGTGGTGATCAAACCGTTCAAGCAAGTCCTGCCTTAATCCGCAGGCGTGCCGAACCTATTGCGTTCGGCACACTCCTAATGGCTCATTATTCCCGGTAACCTGCCGACAACCTTCTGAATATTCGTGTGGAATCAGGAGTTCCGATGCGCTTACGTCAGTTGTGTCTGTTGGCAGTGTTAATGATCGGGGCTACGGCCCACGCTGAAGAACCCTCGAACACCGGCAGCTCCACGCCCCTGTCCTTGAGTGCCGGCGCCCAGATCACCGAGTTGCAGCAACGCTTGAAAGACAGCGAACGGCAACGTGAAGAACTGAGCAAGCAACTGCAAAGCGCGGATGCGACCCGTGAGAGCGCCCAATTGAGTCGCCTTCGCCAAGAGAACCAACGCCTGGCCCAGCAACTCAAAGACGCACAGGGCGGCGGCTTGACCCGATGGCTGACTGAGCAACAGCAGTGGTTCGTCACCGGTGGCGCCGTTGCTTTGATTGCCCTGTTGTGTGGGATCTTCGCCAGCGGGGGGCACCGTCGCCGTCGACAATGGCTAAATTGAGTGAGTCATGAGCGAGCTGTTACTGATAGATGATGACCAGGAGCTCTGCGAGCTGCTGACCAGTTGGTTGAGCCAGGAAGGTTTCCAGGTGCGTGCCTGTCACGATGGCCTGAGTGCGCGCAAGGCCTTGGCCGACAGCGCCCCCGCCGCCGTGGTGCTGGACGTGATGCTGCCCGACGGTAGCGGCCTGGAGTTACTCAAGCAGTTACGCACCGACCACCCGGAATTGCCCGTGCTGATGCTCTCGGCGCGCGGCGAACCGCTGGATCGCATCCTCGGCCTGGAGCTGGGCGCTGACGATTACCTGGCCAAACCTTGCGATCCTCGGGAATTGACCGCACGCCTGCGCGCCGTGCTGCGCCGTAGTCACCCGACGGCCGTGTCGACCCAGCTCGAACTGGGAGATCTGTGTTTCAGCCCGGTGCGCGGCGTGGTCAGCATCGATGAACAGGAATTTACCCTTACCGTCTCCGAAAGCCGCCTGCTCGAAGCCCTGCTGCGCCAGCCCGGCGAGCCGTTGGACAAACAGGAACTGGCGCAGATCGCCCTGGGTCGCAAGCTGACCCTATACGACCGTAGCTTGGATATGCACGTCAGCAACCTGCGCAAAAAGATCGGCCCCCACCCCGATGGCCGGCCCCGGATCGTGGCGCTGCGTAGTCGTGGCTATTACTACAGCCTCTGACCTGGCTGCCGGGTTTTGTCAGCGCCGGACAAAACCCTCTTTACCGAAGCTTTACTCACACCTGACCGCCGCTGACCTTGATCTCCGTAACCTACTCACATCCGGACTCACCGGAATAGAGACAGGAGAATCACCATGCGCAAGACCCTTATCGCTTTGATGTTCGCCGCAGCCCTGCCCACCGTCGCCATGGCCATGCCAGAAGGCCCGACCCCAGGCCCAATGGGCGGCCCTGAAGGCCATATGATGGGTGGCCCAGGTCACGGCGAACACGGTCCGCGCGGCAAAGGCGGCCCGTTCAGCCAACTGGACCTGAGCAAAGAACAGCGCGAGCAGATCGGCAAACTGATGGGCGACCAATGGCACGCTCGCAAGGATCTGGTCAAAAAGTACCTGGACAAACTGCCGCCTGCCGAGCAGAAAGCCATGCAGGATGAAATCGCCGCCGGCCGCCAGAAAACCCAGGCGGATATCCGCGCAGTACTTAAGCCGGACCAGCAGAAGAAGTACGACGAGATCGTCAAGAAGCAAGCCGAGCGTCGTGCCGAGTGGCAGCAGTTCCAGGCGTGGAAAGCCCAACAGCCGCAAAAAGCGCAATAATGCGTCCGCGTTAATCCCCCAGCCCAGTGGCCAAAGCCACTGGGCTTTTCCTGTTTGAGGGTGTCCTGTGCGTTCATTGTTCT
Organism: Pseudomonas rhodesiae; assembly: GCF_007858255.1. GTDB lineage: Bacteria > Pseudomonadota > Gammaproteobacteria > Pseudomonadales > Pseudomonadaceae > Aquipseudomonas > Aquipseudomonas rhodesiae. Next base: position 86,946 of record NZ_VFEU01000005.1, read on the forward strand.
GGCGAATCCTGGCAAGTTTCTGGCTAGCCATCGCCCTGGTTGCCGGCTTGTCGATCCTGCTGGGGCATATGCTCAATCAAGATGCGTGGATTCTGAGTCGCCATCCCGGCCTGAGTAACCTGGCTCAAGAGTGGACCCAACTCTACGAAGCCCAGGGCGAGGACGCGGCTCAAGACTTGCTGCAACAGCGCAAGCGTCAGTACCACATTGACGTCCAAGTGCTGAATGAAAGCGGTGAACCTGTGGTGCGCGGCACCTTCCCACGCCGTGCGGCCGCGTTCGAAGCGCGCCAGAACGACAACAAGGACAGCCACCTGCCCTGGCGCCGGCTGACCGCCGAATACACCAGCGAAAAAACCGGCGACACCTACCTGCTGATCTATCGCATCCCCCATCCGGAACTCGATGCCTGGCACCGCAGCAGCCTGGCCTGGCCCTTGAGCGCGCTGGCTATCGCCCTGGTGGTGCTGACGCTGTTCAGCCTGTTCGTCACCTTGTCCATCACCCGCCCGCTCAGCCGCCTGCGCGGCGCAGTGCATGACCTGGGCCAGGCCACCTACCAGCAGAACAGTCTGGCGCGCCTGGCCAATCGGCGTGACGAGTTCGGCGTACTGGCTACCGACTTCAACCGCATGGGCGCCCGCCTGCAAAGCTTGATCGGCAGCCAGCGCCAGTTGCTGCGCGACGTGTCCCACGAACTGCGCTCGCCCCTGGCGCGTCTGCGCATCGCTCTAGCCCTGGCCGAACGCGCCAGCCCCGATGAACGGGAACGACTCTGGCCACGCCTGACCCGCGAATGCGACCGTCTGGAGGCGCTGATCAGCGAGATCTTGGTACTGGCCCGCGTTGACGCCGACAACGCCAGCGCTGAGGAGGTGGACCTCAAGCCCTTGCTCAAAACCTTGCAAAAAGATGCACAACTCAGCGCGCCGGACCAAGTGGTGAACCTGAGCGCCGACACCGACCTGCACCTCAAGGGCTGGCCGACCATGATCGAACGGGCGGTGGATAACCTGTTGCGCAATGCCCAGCGCTTCAACCCAACGGACCAGCCCATCGAGTTGCAAGCCCAACGTCAGGGTGAACGCATTGTGATCAGCGTGCGCGACCACGGCCCCGGCGTCGATGCCGAACACTTGAGCCAACTGGGCGAGCCGTTTTACCGCGCGCCGGGCCAGACCGCCCAAGGTCACGGCCTGGGCCTGGCGATTGCCCGGCGCGCAGCGGAACGCCACGGCGGCAGCCTAAGCCTGGCCAACCATCCAAGTGGCGGCTTTATCGCCAGCCTCGACCTGCCGTTGCAACCTGGGGTTGTCACTCCCGGCGGCTGATCTTCTATAGTGGCCCTTCTCAAAAAGGAGGGCTTTTGATGACTGATCTGCTGACTCCCATCCAAGCCGCACTCGATCTGCCGCAAACACCGCTGCCCCTGACGGCTGCCGGCGCCCTGCCCTCGGCCTTTGCCGTGACCGATCTGGCCTGCGCAAGCATCGGCGCCGCCGGCCAGGCCGTGGCTGAGCTGATCCGGCAACAGACCGAACGCTTGCCCGCCGTCAGCGTGGACCGACGTTTGGCGTCCTGGTGGTTCTCCTCCTCGATCCGCCCGCTGGGCTGGCAAGTGCCGCCGCTGTGGGACCCGGTGGCCGGCGACTACGCCAGCGCCGACGGTTGGATTCGCCTGCACACCAACGCCCCCCATCACCGCGCCGCCGCCGAGCAGGTGCTGGGTAAAGTCCGTGATCGCACCGAGATGGCCAACAAAGTCACGGCGTGGAAGGCCGCCGACCTGGAACAGGCGGTTGTGGAGGCCGGCGGTTGTGCCGCGCAGATGCGTGCTTGGCCGGCCTGGCAGCAACATCCCCAAGGCCTGGCAGTGAATGCCGAGGCCCTCGTGCAGCGCCAGACCTTCACAACCACCGTCAACAAACCCTGGACTGGCTCGGTGGCACGGCCACTGGCCGGGCTCAGGGTGCTGGACCTGACCCGCGTGCTGGCTGGCCCCGTGGCCAGTCGTTTTCTGGCCGGGCTGGGCGCGGATGTGCTGCGCATCGACTCGCCGACCTGGGACGAGCCGGGGGTGGTGCCGGAAATGACCCTGGGCAAACGCTGCGCGCGGCTGGATTTGAAAACCCGGGAAGGCCGGCAGCGGTTCGAAGCCTTGCTCAAGGACGCCGACCTTCTGTTCCACGGTTATCGCGCCGACGCCCTTGAACACTTGGGCTATAACGCCGAGGGCTTGCAACGCATCGCCCCCGGTCTGATCGACGTCAGCCTCAATGCCTACGGCTGGAGCGGCCCATGGCGCAACCGCAGAGGGTTCGACAGCCTGGTGCAAATGAGCAGCGGCATCGCCGAGGCGGGCATGGCCTGGCAGCAGGCCGACAAACCGGTGCCGCTTCCCTTGCAGGCGCTGGACCATGCCACCGGTTACCTGATGGCCGCCAGCGCGCTACAAGCCTTGAGCGAACGCTTGAAGTCCGGCCGGGGTGGATCGGCGCGCTTGTCCCTGGCGCGCACGGCGAAACTGTTGGTAGACGCCGGGCAGGCGCCGCAACAACCGGCGCTGAGGCCAGAGGAGCCTGACGATCAAGGGTTGCTGGTCGAACAAACCGCCTGGGGCCCGGCGCATCGGCTGCTGCCCCCCGTCAGTATCAACGGCACACCGTTGCAGTGGGATCTGCCGGCCGGAGAACTGGGTTCACATCGGCCACAGTGGTGATCGTCTGCCCTTGTCGAGATGCCGATAAGGGCTGCGCCGCGCTCCTCACTGTCACAACGACAGTACCCCGCTGTATAACCCATAGGCTGCCAGCCCCGCGCCGGCAATCACGCAGCTGAAAATGCCTTTTTCCACATGGGTGAACAACGGCAGGCCCTGTTCGCGCTTGGCCAGGGCGAACAGGATCACACCCGGCGCATACAGCAGCGCCGATAAGAGCAAGTACTTCAACCCGCCGGCGTACAGCAGCCACACCGCGTAGCCGAGGGCGACCAGGCCGATAAGCAAGTCTTTGAGACGCTGACGGTGGGCGCCTTCGTAGGTCTCGCCGCGCCCGCTCAACAACACCGCATACGCCGCCGACCACAGGTAAGGCACCAGAATCATTGAAGACGCCAAGTAGATCAGCTTGGTGTAGGTGCTGTGGGAAAACAGGGTGATCACCAGGAACGCCTGGATCATCAGATTGGTCAGCCACAGCGCGTTGACCGGCACCTGGTTGGCGTTTTCCTTTTTGAGGAAGGCTGGCATGGTCTTGTCATGGGCGGTGGCGTAGAGAATCTCCGCGCACAACAAAGCCCACGACAGCAACGCACCGAGCAGCGACACCGCCAGCCCGACGCTGATCAACAGCGCCCCCCACGGCCCGACGATACGCTCCAGTACGCCGGCCAGCGACGGGTTTTGCAGCCCCGCCAACTCCGGCCGGCTCATGACCCCCAAGGACAACACATTCACCAGCACCAGCAACGCCAACACGCCGAGAAAGCCGATCACCGTGGCCCGGCCGACGTCAGAGCGCTTCTCGGCCCGCGCTGAATACACGCTGGCGCCTTCGATGCCAATAAACACAAACACGGTGACCAGCATCATGTTGCGCACCTGCTCCACCACCCCGCCGATCTGCGGGTTGCCCAGGCCCCAGATATCCCGGGTGAACACGTCGGCCTTGAATGCCACGGCGGCAATCACGATAAACATCAGCAGCGGTACGATTTTCGCGACGGTGGTGATCTGGTTGATAAACGCCGCCTCCTTGATCCCACGCAGCACCAGAAAGTGCACAGCCCACAGCAACAATGAGGCACAGCCGATGGCCACCGGGGTATTGCCCTGGCCAAAGACCGGGAAAAAGTAACCGAGGGTGCTGAACAGCAGCACGAAGTAACCGACGTTGCCCAGCCACGCACTGATCCAGTAACCCCAGGCCGATGAGAAGCCCATGTAGTCGCCGAAGCCGGCCTTGGCGTAGGCATACACCCCGGAATCCAACTCGGGTTTGCGGTTGGCCAGGGTCTGGAACACAAAGGCCAGAGTCAGCATGCCTACGGCAGTGATCGCCCAACCGATCAATACGGCGCCGACTTCGGCGCGTGCGGCCATGTTCTGGGGCAACGAGAAAATCCCCCCACCGATCATAGACCCCACCACCAAAGCGATCAGGCCACTGAGGCGAAGCTTCTGGGTTGTTTGAGACATGAGTACTCCTGACTGTAACCACTTGAGCCAACAACTGTGCACTCAACTTATTTAATCGCTCGAGTGTAACGCTTATTACCGAGCGTAATTTAACCGCGATGCTCATAACGCAAAGGCATGACAGTTAATAGAGTTTAGGCTTATTTAGAATTTAAATACGACTGGCCACACCAGGTATTGCTGGTTAGTTCGCAGGCGGCTCTGAAAAAGTTTGCACATTCAGGAATCCCGTCTAGCTTCAAACGTTCATATATTGCAACAAATGATTAACCACACGAACAAAGCGCTCTAGAAAGCGCTTTTGCGGGGCAAACCAAGGTTTATCGGTTTGCCTTTAAGTCATTAATTCACAATGGAATGTGCCAATGAAGTGATCTGAGTCAGCTGTTTGATTAGCACACGGAATTATTCTGTGGTCTCTCTTCTCCTGCATTGGAGTTATGCAATGTCTGAATCTCCCGGAAAACTTCGATTAGGCGCTCTGGTTGCACTTGTCGTCGGCTCGATGATCGGCGGCGGCATTTTCTCACTACCGCAAAACATGGCCGCCAGCGCCGATGTCGGTGCGGTATTGATCGGTTGGGTCATTACGGCCATCGGCATGCTGACCCTCGCGTTCGTGTTCCAGACCCTGGCCAACCGCAAGCCCGACCTCGACGGCGGTGTGTACGCCTACGCCAAGGCCGGTTTCGGCGACTACATGGGTTTCTCCTCAGCCTGGGGTTATTGGATCAGTGCCTGGCTGGGCAACGTCGGTTACTTCGTGCTGCTGTTCAGCACCCTCGGTTACTTCTTTCCAATCTTTGGCGAAGGCAACACCCCGGCTGCGGTAATCGGCGCCTCGGTGCTGTTGTGGGCCGTGCACTTTCTGGTGCTGCGCGGGATCAAGGAAGCGGCGTTCATCAACCTGGTGACAACCGTCGCCAAAGTGGTGCCGCTGGTGTTGTTCGTGCTGATCGCCCTGTTCGCGTTCAAGCTGGACATCTTCACCGCTGACATCTGGGGCGTGAAAAACCCGGACCTGGGCAGCGTGATGAACCAAGTGCGCAATATGATGCTGGTCACCGTATGGGTGTTCATCGGCATCGAAGGCGCAAGCATCTTCTCGGCCCGTGCGGAAAAACGCACCGATGTGGGCAAGGCCACAGTGATCGGGTTTATCACCGTGCTGCTGTTCCTGATGCTGGTCAACGTGTTGTCCCTGGGCATCATGACCCAACCGGAACTGGCCAAGTTGCAGAACCCATCGATGGCTGCCGTGCTGGAGCACGTGGTGGGCCACTGGGGCGCGGTGTTGATCAGTGTCGGCTTGATCATCTCGCTGTTGGGGGCCTTGCTGTCGTGGGTGCTGCTGTGTGCGGAGATCATGTTCGCCGCCGCCAAGGACCACACCATGCCGGAGTTCCTGCGCAAGGAAAACGCCAACCACGTACCGGCCAACGCCCTGTGGCTGACCAACGCGATGGTGCAACTGTTCTTGATCATCACTTTGTTCTCGGCCAGTACTTACCTGTCGCTGATCTACCTCGCCACCTCGATGATTCTGGTGCCCTACCTGTGGTCGGCCGCTTATGCCGTGCTGCTGGCGGTGCGCGGCGAGACTTACGAAACCGCCCTGGCCGAGCGCAAGAAAGACCTGTTTATCGGTGCCATCGCGCTGATCTACGCGATCTGGCTGCTCTACGCCGGCGGCACCAAATACCTGCTGCTGTCCGCCCTGCTCTATGCACCCGGCGCGATTCTGTTCGCCAAGGCCAAGCATGAACTGGGCAAACCGATTTTCACCAACGTCGAGAAGCTGATTTTCGCCGCGGTAGTCATTGGCGCCCTGGTGGCGGCCTATGGACTCTACGACGGCTTCCTGACCTTGTAATTGTGTCCCACTGGAGGATCTGAAATGACCACGGAAAAAGTGAAGTACGGCGTCCACTCCGAAGCCGGCAAACTGCGCAAAGTCATGGTGTGCTCCCCAGGTTTGGCCCACCAGCGGCTGACCCCCAACAACTGCGATGAACTGCTGTTCGACGACGTGCTGTGGGTGGCCCAGGCCAAGCGCGACCATTTCGATTTCGTCACCAAGATGCGCGAGCGGGACATTGATGTGCTGGAAATGCACAACCTGCTGACCGATATCGTCGCGATGCCCGAAGCGCTGGACTGGATCCTGGCGCGCAAAATCACCGCCAACACGGTGGGCCTGGGCCTGGTCGAAGAGGTCAATTCCTGGCTGCGCAGCCTGGAGCCGCGCAAGATCGCCGAATTCCTGATCGGCGGCGTGTCCGCCGATGACCTGCCAAGCAGTTTCGGCGGCCGAACCATCGAGATGTTCCGCGACTTCCTCGGCCATTCCAGCTTCATTCTGCCGCCGTTGCCCAACACCCAGTTCACCCGCGACACCACTTGCTGGATCTACGGCGGCGTGACGCTCAACCCGATGTACTGGCCGGCGCGACGCCAGGAAACCTTGCTGACCAGCGCCATCTACAAATTCCATCCCGAGTTCACCAACGCCGACTTCCAGATCTGGTACGGCGACCCCGACCAGGAACACGGCGCCGCCACGTTGGAAGGCGGTGACGTGATGCCAATCGGCAACGGCGTGGTGTTGATCGGCATGGGCGAGCGTTCGTCCCACCAGGCCATCGGCCAACTGGCGCGCAACCTGTTCAAAAACAAAGCGGTGGAGCGGGTGATCGTGGCCGGCCTGCCGAAGTCCCGCGCCGCAATGCACCTGGACACCGTGTTCAGCTTCTGCGACCGCGACCTGGTCACCATTTTCCCCGAAGTGGTCAACCAGATCGTGCCGTTTACCCTGCGCCCCGACGAGAGCAAGCCCCACGGCATCGATATCCAACGGGAAACAACCAACTTCGTCGACACCGTGGCCGCGGCGCTCAACCTCAAGGCCCTGCGCGTGGTCGAGACCGGCGGCAACAGCTTCGCCGCCGAGCGCGAGCAGTGGGACGACGGCAACAACGTGGTGGCCGTGGAGCCGGGCGTGGTGATCGGCTACGACCGCAATACCTACACCAACACCCTGCTGCGCAAGGCCGGCGTGGAAGTCATCACCATCAGCGCCGGTGAACTGGGCCGCGGCCGTGGCGGCGGCCACTGCATGACCTGCCCGATCATCCGCGACCCAATCGACTACTAATTTTCAAGCCATGGCCGCCGCTCATAAGGCGTCGGCCATGGGGATAACCTAAACAGAAGGAGATCCATCATGGCTTTCAATATGCGCAACCGCAGTCTGCTGTCGCTGATGCACCACACCACCCGTGAGTTGCATTACTTGCTGGACCTGTCCCGCGACCTCAAACGCGCCAAGTACACCGGCACCGAGCGTCCGCACCTGCAAGGCAAGAACATTGCGCTGATTTTCGAAAAAACCTCCACCCGTACCCGCTGCGCGTTCGAAGTGGCGGCCCATGACCAGGGCGCCCACGTCACCTACATCGACCCGGTCTCGTCGCAGATCGGCCACAAAGAAAGCATGAAAGACACCGCGCGCGTGCTCGGCCGCATGTTCGACGCCATTGAGTACCGTGGCTTCGAACAGGAAATCGTCGAAGAGCTGGCCAAGTTCGCTGGCGTGCCGGTATTCAACGGCCTTACCGCCGAGTTCCACCCTACCCAGATGATCGCCGACACCCTGACCATGCGCGAACACAGCGACAAACCGCTGCATGACATCAGCTATGCCTACCTGGGCGACGCGCGTTACAACATGGGCAACTCGTTGCTGATGATCGGCGCCAAGCTCGGCATGGATGTGCGCATCGGCGCACCGAAGGCCTTGTGGCCGCACGAAGATTTCATCAAGCAGTGCCAGGCTTTCGCTGAAGAAAGTGGCGCTCGCATTACCATCACCGAAGACCCTAAAGAAGCCGTGAAAGGCGTGGACTTCATCCACACCGATATCTGGGTATCCATGGGCGAACCGGTGGAGGCATGGGATGAGCGCATCGAGCAACTGCTGCCGTACCAGGTCAACGCACAGATGATGAAAGCCTCGGGCAACCCTCGGGTGAAGTTCATGCACTGCCTGCCGGCGTTCCACAACAGCGAAACCAAGGTCGGCAAAGATATCGCCGCGCGCTACCCGAACCTGGCCAATGGTGTGGAGGTGACCGAAGAGGTGTTCGAGTCGCCGGCCAACATTGCCTTTGAGCAGGCGGAAAACCGCATGCACACCATCAAGGCGATTCTGGTATCGGCGCTGGCGGATATCTAAAGGCTACACGGGTTAAGTGTGGAGGGGCTTGGCCCCTCCCACATTTGGTCCTGTGTTCGCATCATCGAACTCTAGAAGGACATTCTTTATGCGCATCGTCGTAGCCCTGGGCGGCAACGCCCTGCTCCGCCGTGGTGAACCCATGACCGCGGACAACCAACGCGCCAACATCCGCATCGCCACCGAACAGATCGCCAAGATCCACCCTGGCAACGAACTGGTAATCGCCCACGGCAATGGTCCGCAGGTCGGCCTGTTGTCATTGCAGGCGGCGGCCTACACCAGCGTCTCGCCCTACCCGCTGGACGTGCTGGGCGCCGAGACCGAAGGCATGATCGGCTACATCATCGAACAGGAACTGGGCAACCTGCTGGACTTTGAAGTGCCGTTCGCCACCTTGCTCACCCAAGTGGAAGTGGACGCCAACGACCCAGCGTTCAAGCACCCCACCAAGCCCATCGGCCCGGTGTATTCCAAGGAAGAAGCGGAAAAACTCGCCGCTGAAAAAGGCTGGACGATTGCCCCGGACGGCGATAAATACCGCCGCGTGGTCGCAAGCCCACTGCCCAAACGCATCTTTGAAATTCGCCCGATCAAGTGGCTGCTGGAAAAAAGCGCCATCGTGATCTGCGCTGGCGGCGGCGGCATCCCAACAATGTACGGCGAAGACGGCAAGCTCAAGGGCATTGAAGCCGTGATCGACAAAGACCTGTGCTCGTCGCTGCTGGCCTCGCAACTGGACGCCGACTTGTTGGTGATTGCCACCGACGTCAACGCGGCCTTCATCGACTATGGCAAGCCCACGCAAAAGGCCATCGGCCAGGCCCATCCCGACGACATGGAAAAACTCGGCTTCGCCGCCGGCTCCATGGGGCCCAAGGTTCAGGCCGCCTGCGAGTTCGCCCGCCGCACTGGCAAAACCGCCGTGATCGGTTCACTCTCGGACATCGAAGCGATCGTCCAGGGCACCGCCGGCACACGCATCAGCACGGCAACACCTGGCATCACCTATCTGTGAAGTAGAGGAGATTCGCCTATGGCCACCTTTGAATCCGGTCACTTGCATATCGAGCGGCATGCGCTGAACAAGGGCGACTACAGCTACAACCTCTGTATCGACTATCAGGTTGAGCAGGACCCGAAGGAAGGCAAGGGCATGCAGTTCACGATCCATGGCTCGGTACAGGGCAATCAACTCAAGGAGACGTTTTTCCTGCCCAAGGACCAGGCATTCGACTTTGCCCGTCATGCGATGAATATCGCGCAGAAATACGGCATGCCCAAGGTCGCGGTATTGAACGGCTCGATGCACAAACAGTACGACCTGATGTTCGAGGATGTGCGGCAGCAGCTGGATGTGAAATCGGGCGATCCGGTCAAACCCGAACACCTGGCATAATCCGTTCACACTGACACACTACCGTTAAAACTGTGGGAGGGGGCTTGCCCCCGATAGCGGCGAATCAGCCACAGATACGTTGGCTGACACGTCGCGATCGGGGGCAAGCCCTCTCCCACAGTTTGATCTCTATCGCCTGCAAGGCATACTTGGCACCCTCCGCATCCCAGAACCCAACGCCATCCCATGCGTATCCACGTCAGCTTCATCGACCGCGTCGGCATCACCCAGGAAGTCCTGGCCCTGCTGGGTGGGCGCAATCTGAATCTGGATGCGGTGGAGATGGTGCCGCCCAACGTCTATATCGATGCACCGACGTTGAGCGCCGAAGTGCTGGAAGAATTGCGCGACGCCCTGTTCAGCGTGCACGGCGTGCAGGCGGTGACCGTAGTGGACATCCTCCCTGGCCAACGCCGTCACCTGCAATTGGATGCCCTGTTGGCCGCCATGACCGCCCCGGTGCTGGCCGTGGACAGTGCGGGCAAGATCCTGCTGGCCAATCCGGCGTTGATCGCGCTGTACGGCCGCGAACCGGCCGGCGAAAGCATCAGCGCGCTATTCAATGACCCGGCCTTGCTGGAAACCCTGCTGGAACAGGGCTTTCGCCTGCCGCTGCGCGAGATCAGCGTGAACGGCCAGACCTGGTTGCTCGACGCCACGCCGATCACCGATGCCGGCGCCCTGCTCACCCTCTACCAGCCCAACCGTATCGGCGAACAGCTGTCGGCCCTGCACCACGACCATGCAGAGGGCTTCGATGCGCTGCTTGGCGAGTCCCCGGTGATCCGCACCCTCAAGGCCCGCGCGCAAAGGGTGGCGGCGCTGGATGCACCGTTGCTGATCCAGGGTGAAACCGGCACCGGCAAAGAGCTGGTGGCCCGCGCCTGCCACGCCATCAGCGCACGCGCCAGTGCACCGTTCCTGGCCTTGAATTGCGCGGCGCTGCCGGAAAACCTCGCCGAGAGCGAGCTGTTCGGTTACGCACCGGGTGCCTTTACCGGCGCCCAACGCGGCGGCAAACCGGGCCTGATGGAACTGGCCAACCAGGGCACGGTGTTCCTGGATGAAATCGGCGAAATGTCGCCGTACCTGCAGGCCAAACTGCTGCGTTTTCTCAATGACGGCAGCTTCCGCCGGGTCGGCGGCGACCGTGAGGTGAAGGTCAACGTGCGCATCCTCAGCGCCACCCACCGCGACTTGGAAAAAATGGTCAGCGAAGGCACCTTCCGCGAAGACCTGTTTTACCGCCTCAATGTGCTCAACGTGGAAGTGCCGCCCCTGCGCGCGCGCGGCCAGGACATCCTGCTGCTGGCGCGCTACTTCATGCAGCAGGCCTGCGCGCAGATCCAGCGCCCGGTGTGCCGCCTGGCGCCAGGCACCTACCCGGCGCTGCTGGGCAACCGCTGGCCGGGCAACGTACGCCAATTGCAGAACGTGATCTTTCGTGCCGCAGCCATTTGCGAAAGCAGCCTGGTGGACATCGGCGACCTGGACATCGCCGGCACCTCGGTGGCGCGCCGGAGCGACGTGGAAATCGACAGCCTGGAACAGGCCGTGGAAGACTTCGAGCGCGACCTGTTGGAAAAGCTCTACACCAGCTACCCCTCGACTCGCCAACTGGCCAGCCGTCTGCACACCTCGCACACAGCCATCGCCCATCGATTGCGTAAGTACGGTATTCCCAACAAGCCCTGAACAGGTGGATGGGATTCGGCTGTGAAACACAGACATTGTGGGAGGGGGCTTGCCCCCGATGGCGGTGGGCCAGTCACAGGTTAGTTGGCTGATCGGTAGTCATCGGGGGCAAGCCCCCTCCCACATTGAATGCACTGCCAAGGTTTGGTCTGAGAACGACATCCACTGTACCGAAAGCGCTACAGCGTAACGATATCACTACAACCCTGCTTTTTGCGCGCCATGCAAGGCTTTGATCCACATAGGCTTTTTTTCAAGGGCCTAGCTGTATCGAAATCGCTACACCTCAGGCACTCCTCATACCGTCAATTTTTTATAACCCATTGATTTATATGATCTAAATAACATTGGCCGCGATTTTGCTAAGCAACTGCCACTGTTCCCATTCCGTCCACCAGACGAATTCTGGCCCTGAGGAGTTTGCATGAGCGAGTTGCGTTTTACTGAAGATCACGAATGGCTGCGCGCCGAAGCCGACGGCAGCGTCACCGTGGGCATCACCGCTTTCGCACAGAACGCACTGGGTGATGTGGTTTACGTGCAACTGCCAGAGCTGCAGGCCTACACCAAGGGCGACGAAGCCTCCACCGTGGAATCGGTCAAAGCCGCCAGCGGCGTGTACATGCCGTTGGACGGTGAAGTGCTGGAAGTGAACGACAAGCTCAGCGAAAGCCCGGAGCTGGTCAACGAAGACCCGATGGGCGATGGCTGGTTCTTCCGCTTTAAACCGGCCGATGCAAATGCAGTGACTACGCTGTTGGATCAGGACGCGTACGACCGCCTGATCAAAGCCAACGCCGAAGCCTGAGGAGCACGCCATGACCGTTAATCTGACCACCGCCAACGAATTCATCGCCCGCCATATCGGCCCGCGCCAGGCAGACGAGCAACACATGCTCGCCAGCCTGGGCTTTGACTCCCTGGAAGCCCTGAGCGCCAGCGTGATCCCGGAAAGCATCAAGGGCACCAGCGTGCTCGGCCTGGAAGACGGCCTGAGCGAAGCCGAGGCGCTGGCGCGGATCAAAGCCATCGCCAGCCAGAACCAACTGTTCAAGACCTACATCGGCCAGGGCTACTACAACTGCCACACGCCGGCACCGATCCTGCGCAACCTCCTGGAAAACCCGGCCTGGTATACCGCCTACACCCCTTACCAGCCGGAGATTTCCCAAGGCCGCCTGGAAGCGCTGTTGAACTTCCAGACCCTGATCAGCGACCTCACCGGCCTGCCGATCGCCAACGCATCCCTGCTCGACGAAGCCACCGCCGCCGCCGAGGCCATGACCTTCTGCAAACGCCTGAGCAAGAACAAAGGCAGCAATGCCTTCTTCGCCTCGATCCACAGCCACCCGCAGACCCTCGACGTGTTGCGCACCCGTGCCGAGCCATTGGGCATCGACGTGGTGGTGGGCGATGAGCGCGAACTGAGTGACTTCAGCCCATTCTTCGGCGCCCTGCTGCAATACCCGGCCAGCAATGGCGATGTGTTCGACTACCGCGAACTCACCGAGCGCTTCCATGCCGCCAACGCCCTGGTGGCCGTGGCCGCCGACTTGCTGGCCCTGACCCTGTTGACCCCACCGGGTGAATTCGGCGCCGACGTGGCCATCGGCAGCGCACAACGCTTCGGCGTGCCGCTGGGCTTCGGTGGCCCGCATGCGGCCTATTTCTCCACCAAGGATGCGTTCAAGCGCGATATGCCAGGCCGTCTGGTGGGCGTGTCCGTTGACCGTTTCGGCAAGCCGGCCCTGCGTTTGGCCATGCAGACCCGCGAGCAGCACATCCGCCGCGAGAAAGCCACGTCCAACATCTGCACCGCTCAAGTGCTGCTGGCCAACATCGCCAGCATGTACGCGGTGTACCACGGCCCCAAAGGCCTGACGCAGATCGCCCAACGCATTCACCAGTTGACCGCCATCCTCGCCAAAGGCCTGAGCGCGCTGGGCGTGAAGGTCGAGCAAACGCAGTTCTTCGATACCCTGACCCTCAACACCGGCGCCGCCACCGCTGCCCTGCACGACAAGGCCCGCGCCCAGCGCATCAACCTGCGCGTGGTCGACGCTGAGCGGGTTGGTCTGTCGGTCGATGAAACCACTACCCAGGCCGATATCCAGGCCCTGTGGGCGATCTTCGCCGACGGCAAGGCCCTGCCCGCTTTCGACGCCCAAGCCGACAGCTGCCTGCCGGCGGCGCTGCTGCGTCAATCGCCGATCCTCAGCCACCCAGTGTTCAACCGTTACCACTCCGAAACCGAGCTGATGCGCTACCTGCGCAAACTGGCCGACAAGGACCTGGCGCTGGACCGCACCATGATTCCGTTGGGCTCGTGCACCATGAAGCTCAACGCCGCCAGCGAAATGATCCCGGTGACCTGGGCCGAGTTCGGCGCCCTGCACCCGTTCGCCCCAACCGAACAAAGCGCCGGTTACCAGCAACTGACCGCCGACCTGGAAGCCATGCTCTGCGCGGCCACCGGTTATGACGCCATCTCCTTGCAACCGAACGCTGGTTCCCAAGGCGAATACGCCGGGCTGCTGGCGATCCGTGCTTACCACCAGAGCCGTGGCGAAGCCCGTCGCGATATCTGCCTGATCCCCTCGTCCGCCCACGGCACCAACCCAGCCACCGCCAACATGGCCGGCATGCGCGTGGTCGTCACCGCCTGCGACGCCCGTGGCAACGTGGACATCGAAGACCTGCGCGCCAAAGCGATCGAGCACCGCGAGCACCTGGCCGCGCTGATGATCACCTACCCGTCCACCCACGGCGTGTTCGAAGAAGGCATCCGCGAAATCTGCGGGATCATCCACGACAACGGCGGCCAGGTGTACATCGACGGCGCCAACATGAACGCCATGGTGGGCCTGTGCGCGCCGGGCAAGTTCGGCGGCGACGTGTCCCACCTGAACCTGCACAAGACCTTCTGCATCCCCCACGGCGGTGGCGGCCCAGGTGTTGGCCCGATTGGCGTCAAATCGCACCTCACGCCTTTCCTGCCGGGCCATGCGGCCATGGAGCGCAAGGAAGGCGCGGTGTGCGCGGCGCCATTCGGCAGCGCGAGCATCCTGCCGATCACTTGGATGTACATCAGCATGATGGGCGGCGCGGGCCTCAAGCGCGCGTCACAACTGGCGATCCTGAACGCCAACTACATTTCCCGTCGCCTCGAAGAGCACTACCCCGTGCTGTACACCGGCAGCAACGGCCTGGTGGCACACGAGTGCATCCTGGACCTGCGCCCGCTCAAGGACAGCAGCGGTATCAGCGTGGATGACGTGGCCAAGCGTCTGATCGACTTCGGCTTCCATGCCCCGACCATGTCGTTCCCGGTGGCGGGTACCCTGATGATCGAACCGACCGAAAGCGAATCCAAGGAAGAACTGGATCGCTTCTGCGACGCGATGATTGCCATCCGCGAAGAAATCCGCGCGGTGGAAAACGGCACCCTGGATAAAGACGACAACCCACTGAAAAACGCCCCGCACACCGCCGCCGAACTGGTGGGTGAATGGAGCCATCCGTACAGCCGTGAACAGGCGGTGTACCCGGTTGCATCGTTGATCGAAAGCAAGTACTGGCCGCCGGTGGGCCGGGTCGACAACGTGTTTGGCGATCGCAACCTGGTGTGTGCGTGCCCGTCGATCGAGCTTTATGCCTAAAGCAGTTGGAAGCGGCAAGCTACGAGCTGCAAGTTAAAAGCCGAATGGCTCTTTCTTGCCGCTTGTGGCTTGCCGCTTGCCGCTGCTCCTATAACAAGAAACCGGAGAACCACTCATGTCTTTAAGCGTGTTCGACCTGTTCAAGATTGGCATCGGCCCCTCCAGTTCCCATACCGTCGGCCCGATGCGCGCCGCCGCTCGATTCGTCGAGGGGCTCAAGCGTGACGCGCTGTTGAGCGCCACCACTCACGTCAAGGTGGAACTCTATGGCTCCCTCGGCGCCACCGGCAAAGGCCACGGCAGCGACAAAGCCGTGCTGCTGGGCCTGGAAGGCGAACACCCGGACACCGTGAACACCGAAACCGTGGCCACGCGCCTGGCGCAGATGCGCAGCGCCGGTCGCTTGAACCTGCTCGGCGAACACAGCATTGCGTTCAACGAGAAAGAACACCTGGCGATGATCCGCAAGCCCCTCGCCTATCATCCCAATGGCATGATCTTCCGCGCCTTCGACGCCGCCGGCCTGCAGATCCGCAGCCGCGAGTACTACTCAGTCGGCGGTGGCTTCGTGGTGGATGAAGGTGCCGCCGGCGCTGACCGGATTGTCGAAGACGCCACGCCCCTGACCTTTCCATTCAAGAGCGCCAAGGACCTGCTTGGGCATTGTGCGACGTACGGATTGTCCATCAGCCAAGTGATGCTGACTAACGAAAGCGCATGGCGTCCAGAGGCGGAAACCCGGGCCGGCCTGCTGAAAATCTGGCAGGTCATGCAGGACTGTGTCGACGCGGGCTGTCGTAACGAAGGCATTTTGCCCGGTGGTTTGAAGGTCAAGCGCCGCGCCGCGGCCCTGCATCGTCAACTGTGCAAAAACCCGGAATCGGCGTTGCGCGATCCCTTGTCGGTGCTTGATTGGGTCAACCTGTACGCCCTGGCGGTCAACGAAGAAAACGCCAACGGCGGGCGCGTGGTCACAGCGCCCACCAACGGTGCGGCCGGGATCATTCCGGCGGTGCTGCATTACTACATGCGCTTTATCCCAGGAGCGAACGAAGACGGCGTGGTGCGTTTTCTGCTCACCGCCGCCGCCATCGGCATTCTTTACAAGGAAAATGCGTCGATCTCCGGCGCCGAGGTGGGCTGTCAAGGTGAGGTCGGCGTGGCTTGCTCCATGGCCGCCGGCGCACTGTGTGAGGTGCTGGGCGGCAGCGTTTCGCAAGTGGAAAACGCCGCCGAGATCGGCATGGAGCACAACCTCGGCCTGACCTGCGACCCCATTGGCGGCCTGGTGCAAGTACCTTGCATCGAGCGCAACGCAATGGGCTCGGTGAAGGCGATCAACGCTGTGCGCATGGCCTTGCGTGGTGATGGGCAGCACTTCGTGTCCCTCGATAAGGTCATCCGCACCATGCGCCAGACCGGCGCCGATATGAAAAGCAAATACAAGGAAACCGCCCGTGGCGGTTTGGCGGTCAACATTATCGAGTGCTGACGCCTAAAGGCGCGCCAGCACGTTTTTTCAGGAGCTGAACATGTCCACCGAAACCCTATTGAAAACCCCGCTGCATGCCCTGCATATCGAGCTGGGCGCACGCATGGTGCCCTTCGCCGGGTACGACATGCCGGTGCAATACCCGCTCGGTGTCATGAAGGAGCATCAGCACACCCGTGATCAGGCCGGGTTGTTCGATGTGTCCCATATGGGTCAGATCCGTCTGAGTGGCGCCAATGCCGCCAAGGCCCTGGAAACCTTGGTGCCGGTCGACATCATCGACCTGCCGGTGGGCATGCAGCGCTACGCGATGTTCACCAACGATCAGGGCGGCATCCTCGATGACCTGATGGTGGCCAATCTGGGTAAGGATGAGCTGTTCCTGGTGGTCAATGCGGCCTGCAAGGATCAGGACCTGGCCCACCTGCGCCAACACATCGGTGATCAGTGCACCATCGAGCCGCTGTTCGAAGCGCGCGCCCTGTTGGCGCTGCAAGGCCCGGCAGCGGTGAAGGTGCTGGCGCGCCTGGCGCCGGAAGTGACCAAGATGACCTTTATGCAGTTCGCCGCCGTGCGCCTGCTGGGTGTGGATTGCTATGTCAGCCGCTCCGGCTACACCGGCGAGGACGGCTTTGAAATTTCCGTGCCCGCGGCCAGCGCTGAAAGCCTGGCCCGCAGCCTGCTGGCCGAAACCGAAGTACAACCCATCGGTCTGGGCGCCCGCGATTCCCTGCGTCTGGAAGCCGGCCTGTGCCTGTACGGTCATGACATGAACACGGAGACCACGCCTATCGAGGCCAGCCTGCTATGGGCCATTTCCAAGGCACGCCGCGCCGACGGTGCCCGCGCCGGTGGTTTCCCGGGGGCGGACCGGATCTTCACCCAGCAACAGACTGGCGTGAGCCGCAAGCGCGTGGGCTTGCTGCCCCAGGAACGCACGCCAGTACGTGAAGGCGCTGAGATCGTCGACGCACACGGCAGCGTGATTGGCAGCGTCTGCAGCGGCGGCTTCGGCCCAAGCCTGGGCGGCCCACTGGCCATGGGTTACCTCGACAGCGCCTTTACCGCTCTGGATACAGAAGTCTCTGCGTTGGTGCGTGGGAAAAAGGTGCCACTTCGTGTAAGTAAAATGCCATTTGTGCCACAGCGTTACTACCGTGGCTGATTGACTGTTCCTATAAGTAACGCGGTCGCGCCAAGGCGCACTAAACTGTAACGCGACCGCCATAAAACAGTGCATTTACGATAGTTAATATGACTGGCGGCTGCCTATATCAAGTGATTAGGACTATCGAATAAGTCAGTTCCATTATATTCAACAAAGTGTCATCAGCCCGCGCAATGCGGGGCGTCCGGCAGGGCTTGTTTTTATCGTATTAGTTGGCGTAGAGTTTGCCCACTGTGTTTGCATGGGTCGCTTGGAACCTGGACCTGGGCAGTAGCTGAAGTAGTTTTGCTACAACCCGTTCGACGTCTCTTACTTTCCTGCAACCCAGCCCAGTACTCTTTCGCGTGAAAGGGGCTGTCATTAATTTTTTAGCGTCAAGGAAATAAGAAAATGGCTGAACGTCAGAGCGGTACCGTCAAGTGGTTTAACGACGAGAAAGGGTTTGGTTTTATCACTCCAGAAAGCGGTCCGGATCTGTTCGTGCATTTCCGCGCTATTCAGGGCAACGGCTTCAAGAGCCTGAAAGAAGGCCAGAAAGTGACCTTCGTTGCGGTGCAAGGCCAAAAAGGCATGCAGGCTGACGAAGTTCAAGCAGAAGGCTGATTCCTCTGCGACAAAAAGCCCCTGATATGACATCAGGGGCTTTTTTATGGGCGCAATTCCGTAAAATGGCCTTTTCCTTCCGAGAGCCCTGCCATGTCCAAACCCCTGCTGAGCCCCCAAGGCGAATTTCCCGCCGTTGGCCTGGGCCGTCGTTTGGCAACGATGTTCTATGACTTCCTGTTGTGCACAGCCCTGATGATCGTCACCGCGTTTATCTACAAACTGATCTGGATCGCGTTCGTGGGCGAAGCCAGGATGCGCACGCTGACCGAATCGGGCGCCTTGGATGGCGACCCACTGCTGTCGACGATTCTGTTGTTTGTACTGTTTGGGTTCTTCGCCAAGTTCTGGACCCATTCCGGTCAGACCCTGGGCATGCAGGTGTGGGGCGTACGCGTGCAGAACGCCGACGGCTCGCGGATCAGCCTGTGGCAAGCGTTGCTGCGCTTTGTGGTGTCGATTGCGTCGTGGTTGTGCGTGGGGCTCGGGTTTCTCTGGTCGCTGTTCGACAAGCAGAAACGCAGCTGGCATGACATCTATTCGGATACGCAGTTGGTGCGGATTCCGAAGCAGAAAAAATAACCCCGTGCCTGGTACAGATCAACAGGTGGGAGGGGCGTACCCTCCCACGTTTTTTACCGAGCTCGACTATGCGTTACCGGCCAGCTTCAGGCGCGCAGCCTGAGTAAAATCCAGCATGCGCTTAAGCGGTCTCACAGCCTGTGGGATCACCGACGGTTCGACGAAGATCTCGTTGCTGCCCTCACGCAGGCACTGCAGCGTGCGCTCCAGCGTATTCATGGCCATCCACGGGCAGTGTGCGCAACTGCGACATGCCGCACCGTTGCCGGCCGTAGGCGCTTCTACGAAGACCTTGTCCGGGCATAGCTGCTGCATCTTGTAGAAGATCCCGCGGTCGGTCGCCACGATGAAAGTCTTGTTCGGCAAACGCTGCGCGGCGGCAATCAGTTGACTGGTGGAGCCCACCGCATCGGCCAGCTCGATCACCGACGTGGGAGACTCCGGGTGCACCAGGATGGCTGCATCCGGGTACAGCGCCTTCATATCTTCCAACTGCTTGGACTTGAACTCCTCATGGACGATGCAGGCACCATCCCACAGCAGCATGTCGGCGCCGGTCTGGCGCTGGATGTAGGTGCCCAGATGTTTATCCGGGCCCCAGATGATGGTTTCACCGTTGTCCATCAGACTCTCGACAATTTCCAGCGCACAGCTGGACGTCACCACCCAATCAGCCCGCGCCTTCACCGCAGCCGAGGTATTGGCGTACACCACCACGGTACGCTCGGGATGCTGATCGCAAAACGCCGAAAACTCATCGACCGGGCAGCCCAGGTCCAAAGAGCAGGTCGCTTCAAGCGTAGGCATGAGAATGCGTTTTTCAGGTGTAAGGATCTTGGCCGTCTCCCCCATGAAACGCACGCCGGCAACTAGCACGGTCTTGGCCGGGTGCGCGGCGCCGAAGCGAGCCATTTCCAGGGAGTCGGAGACACAGCCACCGGTCTCTTCGGCCAGGGCCTGAATCACCGGATCGCAGTAGAAGTGGGCAACCAGTACCGCGTCTTGAGCTTTGAGCTCAGCGGCGATGGCGGTACGCAGGCTCGCCTCTTCTTCGGCGCTCAGAGCCTTAGGCTGCTTGGCGTCGAGATGGGCTTGAACCAGTAAGCGTTCGGAAATGTGCGTCATTGTTCGCAAGACCTGCAGGCGCAGAAGCGCGAAAGTCGAGTGTACCACCGGCTCTGGAGCCCTTCGGGCACCGCCGGACGAAGTGATTGTGTTCATCAAGCACGGGTGAAACTGAAGCTGGGCAAGGCTACAGAATATCGAATGGATTCAAAAGCCTAATCTGGTATTCGCGGGGTGCCTGCTTTCAAGGATCATTTCAATCTGGTGCTGATCGACACTCAGGGCGCCAGGTCGGCCATGCTTGAGATGGTGCTCGCCCTAGACCTGGTTGTCTCACCTCTACAACCCAATATGCTCGCTGCTCGCGAATTCAGCTGTGGTAGCGGCTTAGTATGCAGTGTCTGGTCCTCCCCTCAGGAAGCGAGCGCGTTCGCCAACCGAGTGCTAGGGGAACAACAGCAACAAACCTGTGACAACTGCCCACCGACGGTTACCGCTGCGGGTGTTGGTCTCACCCCACTGATTCAAGAAACTTACGATACCAAGCTGAAAGCGCTGCAAGAGCTGCTGTCGGGCAGCAAAACGCTATCGCTCGAAAACCTCAATGCCGCGAGTAGTAACTCACTGCCAATTACACGAAGCGTAACTGCCGCCCTGAAAGACGAACGGGATCAGGACGTGCTCGCCCGAAGGCTGGCTCCTGAGGTCGCCCTGTCTGACGTGCTTGAGAAAGCCCTGATCCTGCAACGAACACTGCTTGCCGGCAGCCGTGGACCGAACGTTGCGGCTAACGACTTGGGTGGTGGAAGAACGCATTAGCAAAAAGCGCAGCACGATCACGCCCGCATGGTTCTGGCTGGCAGTATTTGAACTCTTTTATCAAAGCGGCATTCGTCTGAACGCGCTACTTAGCGTGCGCTACAAGGACGTGAAGTGGGACAAACGTTTACTGCTGGTGGACGCAGACACAGAGAAGACTCATCGCGAGTACTCAATCCCTATCACGGGTGATCTTGAACCCCATATCAGAGCGGTGATGGACGCGGCAGAACAGGTTGGATTTGAAGCTGACGATCAACTTTTCAATGTAAATCGTTTTTCTCAACACTACCGCCGGAAGACCATGAACACCGACCAGGTTGAAGCCATGTATCGCAAGCTGATCAATCGGTTCGGAACAAAAATGACTCCACATCGATTTCGGCACACGCTGGCAACGGATCTGATGAGGCAACCGGAACGCAACATCCACATCACCAAAAGCCTGCTGAACCACTCAAACGTCGCGACGACCTTGGGGTACATCGAGACTGATTACGACCATATGCGCGCAGTCATGCAAGAGCGGAGCATGGGTCAGGGCACGACCAGGATAGAACGTCGTGTGGATGATCGAATACCGGTGAGCGCACCCGAAGAAGAGATCATCGCTGTAGAACTGCCCGAGGCAGAATCTCCACCATTGTTGATCGCACACGAACCTGAGCTGTGTGAAAGTCCGGTGCTTCCACCACCACAAACGCTGGCAGAGACAAGCGGTTACAAGCTTTTAACACACGTTGAGAGCCTGGATTCAGAACGATACACAATTGATCAGGCCATGCTGCCTACAGGCACCGGGCTCAGTCACGAACTGAGCTGGGATGGACCGGGTACCTGGTGGGAGGACTTAGGGCTACCATCGCCATCCAATGAGGAAAGCATGGAATCATCAATGATGTTCACGCTAATGAGCGGAATGACCGGCATGAAAAGTTATAGCCGGGGTTGAGTTGACCCAGTCCCTTCGATACACAGTGCTGCAGAGTCGACCCATCAAATTTGATCAATCCATGTTGCGCCACGCAGTCGGATACGCAATAATTTGCCCAACAACTAACCCTCATGATCAGTGTGGCTCGACCATCTGGTTGGAGGGGGAAAAAGCCGGCGAAAGCCGGTTTTTTCGTTTCCGGAGTACAAGAAATGCAGGGAACGCCTGAATCAGCCCCTCTGCGCACGCGCGTTTACATCGACGGCTACAACTTTTACTACGGCTGCCTGAAAGGCACACCTTACAAGTGGCTGGACATGCTTCAGCTCTTCGAATCCCAAATCCTTCCGTCTGTTCTGGTAAAAGACCGGCATGGCCAAACACGGAGGTCTGAACTCGTTGAAAGCCCGTCGATTCTTTTCTTCACGGCCAAAATTCTTGAGTCAATCGCCAAGTCAGTCGATTCTGTATCTTCACAAGCCCGATATCACACGGCCCTGCGAAAACTCTATTCCGGCCGCATTGAATTGATCGAGGGCTACTACGCGGTTAACAGAATCAAGGTCAAAATTGTCGACGCCGAACTCCCAAATCGCCAGCCAAGGGAGTGCCAGGAACTGCTGGCTTGGAAGTTCGAGGAAAAGCAAAGTGACGTGAACCTTGCGTTACACGCCTACCACGATGCGATTACGGATCAGATCGACCAGGCGGTGATTGTCACCAACGACACTGACATCGCACCAGCACTGCGAATGATCAGAACCCATACCAACACGCTGATCGGACTTGTTGTGCCAACCACCAATCAGCAACGGTACCCCAACACTGATTTGGTGAAATTCGCACACTGGACACGCCACCACATCAATCTCAACGAACTCGCCACATGTCAGCTGCCTAGAGTCATCCCTGGAAAGCACCCGACTGTGAAGCCGAACTCTTGGTACGCACAACCCGACCTTCTGATAAAAATCGTAGATCAAGCTATTCAGGTAAGGGGAAGTCGCTCTGCTGCATTCAAATGGCTGGAACAGCCTAATGACTATCTGGGAGGTAAGCGCCCTATCGAATTGGCAGAGACCATCGAAGGTGCACACGAGGTACTGGAGTACATCCGAAGCTGGGTTACCCAAAATATTCCACAAAAGAACGAATGAGCGTTAGAGCCTCCCTTCATGAGCACATTAACGTGCGCCCAATCCCATCGTTTTGAGTGTAGGAAGGTTGTCAGCACCTAAGCCTGACAATCGTTGAGGAATTTTCCTTACGCTCATTGATGCCAGCCCTGACAGACTTACCTCAAATCGCTGAAAACGCTACAGCAGCGGCTCCATCCATATTGACATCACCAAAAGCCGCCACTACTGTTCGGGTCAGACGGCTGCATGTCCGACAGTTTGAATAGGCTTTTCAAACCTTTCCGACTCCGTCCGCCCCCCCAAATCGCAGGCAAAAAAAAACCCGGAAATCCTCACTTACGTGGGCCTTCCGGATTTTCTAAACCGCTAAAAATGGTGGGTCGTGTGGGATTCGAACCTACGACCAATTGGTTAAAAGCCAACTGCTCTACCAACTGAGCTAACGACCCGCTGTGTGGTGGCGCGTATAATACTGATTTCTAAGGACTATTCAACACTTTATTTAAAATAAATCAGAAAAAACACCTTATCGCCGTGATTCAGGCTATTTGCAAGCCCCATACAACCCACCAAGGCCGAGTCCGAGAAGCTGAATTTCAACGACCCGGCTCGTCGTTCCACAGGTATTTATGGAGCTGCAGCTGCAAGCGCACCGGCAGATTGTCTGCCACTATCCAGTCGGCCAGGTCACGGGCATTCAGGTCATGGTGGCTTGGGGAGAACAGCACCTCACCTGCGCGCCGCTCAAGACCATACTGAATCAGCTTTGATACTGCCCAATCGTAGTCATCACGAGAACAAATCACGAACTTGACCTGATCGTTGACGCTCAGCAGATCCATATTCTCGTAGCGGTTGCGATGCGCCTCTTTTGAATCCGGAGTTTTGAGGTCGACCACGCGGCTCACGCGAGGATCGACCGCAGAGATGTCCAGGGCGCCGCTGGTTTCCAGAGACACTTCATAACCTGCGTCACACAGCTGCTTGAGCAACGGGATGGCATTGGGCTGTGCCAGGGGCTCACCGCCCGTCACGCAGACGTAACGGGGCTTGAAACCTGCCACCTGCTCCAGGATATCGTCGAGGGTACGCACGGTGCCGCCACTGAAGGCGTAAGCGCTGTCACAGTATTGGCAACGCAGAGGGCAACCTGTCAGCCGTACAAATACAGTAGGCAGGCCTGCGGTTCGCGTTTCACCCTGTAACGAGTAAAAAACTTCGGTAATGCGTAATGTGTCTTGCATAGTCGCCACGGGCGTAACAGCTAAACAGGCTGTCCGCCTCCGTCAGGCACTTCCAGGAACCCCGCCAACGCGTAGACCCCAAGAAGCGTGTTTCATAAAAGGGCGTGGATTCTAACGAAAAAACCCGCGCCAGGCGCGGGTTTCTTCTAAACGGGCCGCTTCGCTTACAAGCGTTGCAGGTCGCGTTGAGCCAACTGGGCAGCAGACGTCCCAGGATATTGGGCCACTACTTGCTGCAGAATGCCTTTGACCTTGTCGGTATGACCCAGGCGGCGCTCTACGTCAGCCAGCTTATACAGCGAGTCCGGCACCTTGGCGTGCTTGGGGTACAGCTGACTGACCTTGGCAAATGCCTGGCCGGCACCTTGCAAATCACCCTTGGCGAGGTTGACTTCGCCAAGCCAGTACTGAGCGTTGCCCGCATATTGGCTGTTGGGGTATTTGCGCAGAAATGCGGTAAAAGCCTGGCTGGCTTTATCGAAGTCCTTGGCTTTGATCAGGTCGAAGGCAGCATCGTAATAGAGCTTTTCCTTCGCTGGGTCACCCGGTTCGCTGCTGGCGGCGGGGGCTTGGCTAGCGGCCGCCCCGGCTGCTGCACCACCGGCAGCAGCGCTTGGCGCGCCACCGGCAGAAGAATTATCAGGAGTAGCGGCAGGTGTAACGCCGGCTCCTATACGTCGATCAAGATCCTGGTATCGCTCCAGGCCTTCTTGCTTGAGCTGGTTCACTTGATTCTGCAGAACTTCAATCGCGCCTTGTTGCTGCGCAAGTTGATCCTGCATGCGTTGCAGCTGGTTGAACAGTTCGCCCTGTGCCGAGGGCGCGGACGTTGCCGCCCCCCCAGCATAGGCGCCGTTCGTGCCATAACCCGCTGGCGGATAACTGCTCCCGCTATTGTTATAGCCAGAGTTGCTATCTTCCACAGGAACCGCAGCCCACACCGCAAGCGGTGCGAAGCTGAGAGCCAATACAGTTAGAGCACGACGGCACGTTCGCATGACGAATTACTTACGCAGTTCGACGCGACGGTTTTGAGCCCAGGACTGCTCGTCGTGGCCAGTAGCAACTGGACGCTCTTTACCGTAGGAAACCAGTTCCAGCTGAGCTGGCGAAACGCCTTGCAGGACCAGGTAGCGTTGAACGGCTTTAGCACGACGCTCGCCCAGTGCCATGTTGTACTCACGAGTACCACGTTCGTCGGTGTTACCTTCCAGAACAACGCGAGCGCCGTTAGCTTTCAGGTCCTTCGCGTGAACGTCCAGAGCGCGCATGGCTTCTGGCTTCAGGTCCGAACTGTCGTATTCGAAGTAGAAAGTAGTGATCGCGCGCAGAGCAGCTTCTTCGCTCAGGGAGCCGTCAACTGCACCAGTGTTAGCGCCATAACCAGCGTTTGGATCAACAGCTGCGCCTTCACCGGCATTGTCGCCGCCTTTGGACGAGCAACCAACGGCTACGGACAGAGCCAGAGCCAGAGCAGCAAACTTACCAAACTTCAGCATTTCCATCGTGAAACTCCTAATGAACCCCAGTGTGTTAAGCAAATCTTTTTGTAGCGCCGCGTCAGTTCAGGTAAGGGGACCAGGATGGTTCTCTGACTTCGCCTTGTGCGGTAGGAAGCGGGAGCCTTACGCGTCCATTAATGGACACGAGCATCAAGACTCCCCGGCCCTGCTGGCGGGTGGCGTAGATTACCATGGTGCCGTTGGGCGCAACAGTAGCTGACTCATCAAGGTTGGTATCTGTAAGGATTTTTACGGTTCCGCGCTGCAAATCCTGGGCCGCAACCCGGAAATTAGTGAAACCATCCTGACGGTGAATCATCACCAACGTCTTTTCATCAGCCGACAGTTTAGGGTTGGCGTTGTAGTTACCGATAAAGGTCACTCGCTCCGCACCGCCACCGCCAATACTGGACTTGTAGATTTGTGGCTTACCGCCACGATCGGAGGTGAAGTAGATGGTCGAGCCATCCTTGCCCCAGAACGGTTCGGTATTGATGCCCGGGCCGCTGGTAACACGGGTGATCTGACGCGAAGCCATGTTCATCACGTAGATATCCGGATTGCCATCTTTAGACAGCACAAACGCCAGGCGCGAGCCATCCGGTGACCAGGCAGGCGCGCCGTTAAGGCCTTCGAAGTTGGTGATCTGCTCACGGCGACCGGTATCGATATGCTGCACAAAGATACGTGGACGCTTCTGCTCGAAGGACACATAGGCAATACGCTTGCCGTCCGGTGCGAAGCGCGGCGACAGAATCGGCTCGCGCGATTGCAGCAAGGTCACTGCCCGCGCACCGTCGTAGTCCGAACGTTGCAGGGTGTAGCGCGTGTTATCTACCGAGAAGCGTTCAGCCGTTACATAGAGCAGACGCGTAGAGAAAGCACCTTTGATGCCGGTGAGCTTTTCAAACGACTGGTCCGAAATGTAGTGGGCCATGTCACGCAATTGTTCGGTGGTGCCCGACACGCTGCCGGTCAGGACCTGCTGCTCCGTTGCCACGTTGAACAACGCGTAGGTGATTTGCAAGCGGCCGCCGGCCGGCACAATGTTGCCGACCATCAGGTACTGGGCGCCAACGGCTTTCCAGTCACGGAACACGACTTCGCTGGCCTGGTTTGGCTGGCTGATCATGTTGCCTTTTGGAATTGGCGCGTAATAACCGGAGTTGCGCAGGTCGTCACTGACGATCTGTGCCATGTCGTCCGGCAATACACTGCCGCCTTGCCAACCGAACGGCACTACCGCGATCGGAGTGGCCCGATCGCTACCGCTGGTAACCAGGATGTTCTTTTCATCCGCCGTCGCTATCCCTGCCATACAGCAAATAACGACAAGCATTCCTCGAAGAAGGTTTCTCACAAGGCTAGATCCTCAGGTGTGAATGTCATCTTGAATGAACGATAGGGAGCGAAGTCGCTTGGTTTCATTCCCTGCATCTCGGTCAACCGGCCAATGTTCTTGACCGCGGCAACCGCCGAACTGTCGAACGAACCGTCACCACTGGACTTGGCCACGCTGACCGAAGTCACCGTACCGTCCGGCAACATGCCGATCTGCAGTACTACTGTCATGCCTTTGCGTGCCGAAGGTGGACGTGTCCAGCCTTCTGCTGCCCGCGCCCGAATCAGGTCGTCGAAACTGCCCGCTACTTCATCGCCACGCTCATCGGCCAAGGCTTGCTGACGCTGCGGCGTGTCGGAAAGCAAATCTGCCAAGGCCTGGGCCTTTTTCTCTTCGGCGGATTTACGCGCTGCTTCCTGAGCCTTTTTCTTCTGGGCATCGGCGGCAGCTTTCTTCTTCGCTTCGTCGGCGACTTTTTTCTTCGCCTCGTCTGCTTCAGCTTTTTTCTTGGCGTCTTCGGCGGCTTTCTTCTTCGCGTCTTCGACTATCTTCTTCTTGGCTTCCTCAGCGGCCTTTTTCTTGGCCTCTTCTTCGGCAGCTTTCTTGGCTTCTTCTTCAGCTTTCTTCTTGGCTATATCAGCCAATTGTTTCTCTTCGGCCTTCTTGGCTTCGGCAGCTTTCTCGGCTTTTTTGGCTTCATCAGCCTTTTTCGCCTCGTCGGCCTTCTTGGCTTCGTCTGCCTTTTTCGATTCCTCGGCCTTTTGAGCCGCCTCTTCTTTCTTTTGTTCCGCAGCAGCCTTCACCGCTTCCTGCTCGACCTTCTTCTGTTCCATCTGCTCGACTTCAGTCTGACGCGCGGCCGACTTCTGCGCCTCACCCGCAATCTTCTGATTGGTCTGGGTAGTGGCCTGACTTTTCGATTTCAGCTGATACAGGGTCGCCTGCACGATAGGCTTGGCTGGCGGCAGGTCAGGGGTCATGGCAAAGCTGACGAACAGCATGCCGAAGACCAGGACGTGCAGGGCAATCGCCCAAACGCTTGGCCAGAAGTAGCTTTCCGAGGCGGACGGCTCTCGCTGTTGGTGCATCAGGGCGCCTCGGTAATCAAGCCAACGTTACCGACGCCGGCCTTCTGCAGCCCGCCCATGGCGCCCATGACGGAACCATAGTCGACTGCTTTGTCACCGCGGATGAATACTTGGGTGTGCTTGCCACCTTCGTTACCGGCGCGAATGATCTTGGTCACCGCATCGGTCATCGCCGGCAACGTCAGGGCCTTGTCCTGTTGCTTCTGAGTGTCGACTTCGCTGCCAAGGTTCCAGTAATAGGTCTTGTCGGACTTGATCGAAATGGTCAGCACCTGAGTATTGTTGTCTTGCGGCAAGGCTTCGCTGGAAACCTTGGGCAGATCAACCTTCACACCCTGGTTGAGCATCGGCGCGGTCACCATGAAGATCACCAGCAGCACCAGCATCACGTCGATGTAAGGCACTACGTTCATCTCGGCGACCGGCTTGCGCTTGGTTCGAGCTCGAGTGATTAAAGCCATCGGGAGGTACCTGCTTATTCTTCGCTGGTGTGCACTTTACGGTGCAGGATCGCCTGGAATTCATCGGCGAAGGTGTAGTAACGGCCAATCAGGTTCTCGCCGCGTGCGGCAAAGCGGTTATAGGCGATCACCGCAGGGATGGCGGCAAACAGACCGATTGCAGTGGCGATCAGGGCTTCGGCGATACCGGGGGCCACGGTGGCCAGGGTCGCTTGTTGAGCCTGGGCCAGACCACGGAAGGAGTTCATGATCCCCCACACCGTACCGAACAGGCCGATATACGGGCTGACGGAACCCACGGTGGCAAGAAAAGGCAGGCTCTGCTCAAGCTTCTCTTCTTCGCGGGAAATGGCGACGCGCATGGCGCGAGCCACGCCTTCCATCACCGCTTCCGGGTCTACGCCTGGCTGCTGGCGCAGACGGGAGAATTCCTTGAAGCCAGCACGGAAGATCTGCTCCACACCCGAATCCGGGTCCGGGTTGCTGCCGGCCTGGCGATAGAGCTTGGACAGGTCGATACCCGACCAGAAGCGCTCTTCAAAGCTCTCCAGGGCACGTCGACCGGCACGCAGCAGGTTGCTGCGCTGAAAAATCATGACCCAAGAGGTAACCGATGCGGCTACCAGGGTCAGCATGACCAGTTGAACCACAACACTGGCATTGCTGACCAGGCTCCACATGGAGGAATGGTCGACGACGGTAGGTTCCACGCTAAATCTCCTGCTTTGATTGTTTACCCGCGCCGCTCACGGCGGCAAAGGCCACACGTAGAGTTTCGGGAATGGCCCGAGGTTTCAAACTGTTGGTGCGTACACACGCCACCAAAAACTGCCCCTCACAGAGCAGCGTTGCATCCGTTGCCCGCCTGACCTGCTGTTTGAAGCGCAGGCTGGCACGGTTCAATTCGATGACTTCAGCGCTAACCAGCAGTTCATCATCCAGTCGCGCCGAGGCGTGATAACGCGCCTCGCTGGAATGCACGACGAATAACAGGTCCTCCCCTGCCAGCTGGGATTGGGCAAAGCCCAGCTCCCGTAGCCGCTCGGTTCGAGCCCGCTCCATGAACTTAAGGTAATTGACGTAATAAACGATGCCGCCGGCATCGGTGTCCTCGTAATAAACGCGACAGCGATGTGCGAACGACTGATCCCCGTTTTGCGCGCGCATACTCTAGTGCTTACTCCTGAGGTTGCCAATCCGGCCAGGCAACTGTTTTTTCATTCTCTGAAACATTTTCACTGACAGAATGACGACGCCAGTCACTGGGACAGCACAAACCTCGAATAAATCGTCGAGCCAAGCGCTTTTAATCGTCCACTGCATCGAGGAATTCGTCTACCACGGGCATCTCGCCCAATCGTGACGGAATGTTTAATCCAAAATGCAGATAAGCATGACGCGTCACCACCCGCCCCCTTGGCGTGCGCATGATGTAGCCCTGCTGGATCAGGTACGGCTCGAGCACATCCTCGATGGTGTGGCGTTCTTCGCTGATGGCAGCGGCCAGGCTGTCCACGCCTACCGGGCCACCGTCGAACTTCTCGATCATGGTCAAGAGTAGACGCCGATCCTGATGATCGAAGCCATGTTCGTCCACATCCAGCAGGTTGAGCGCCAGGTCGGCCACCGCCTTGGTAATGTGCCCCTTGGCGCGCACTTCGGCGAAGTCCCGCACCCGCCGCAGCAAACGGTTGGCGATACGCGGTGTGCCCCGGGCACGCCGAGCGATTTCAAACGAGCCTTCCGGGTCCAGCGGCAAGCCAAGGATGCTCGCCGAACGACTGACGATCGTGGCCAGATCCGCCGTGCTATAGAACTCCAGACGTTGAACAATCCCAAAACGGTCTCGCAGCGGATTGGTCAGCATCCCCGCTCGCGTGGTGGCGCCCACCAAAGTGAACGGCGGCAAATCGAGCTTGATCGAGCGAGCCGCCGGGCCTTCGCCAATCATGATGTCGAGCTGGAAATCTTCCATCGCCGGGTACAACACTTCTTCGACAATCGGCGAGAGCCGGTGGATTTCGTCGATAAACAGCACATCGTGCGGCTCTAGGTTGGTCAACAACGCTGCCAGATCACCGGGACGTTCCAGCACCGGACCTGAGGTGGACTTGATCGACACCCCCATTTCCTGAGCAATGATGTTGGCCAGGGTGGTCTTACCCAGCCCCGGCGGACCGAAGATCAACGTGTGATCCAGGGATTCACTGCGCCCGCGCGCCGCCTGGATGAACAGCTCCATCTGCTCGCGCACAGTGGGCTGGCCGATGTATTCAGCCAGGCTCAGGGGGCGGATGGCCCGGTCCTGGATTTCTTCACGGTCGCGCGGGCCGGTGGCCGCGATCAGACGATCAGCTTCAATCACTTAAATCATTCCCTTCAGGGCGCGGCGGATCATGTCTTCACTGCTCAGGTTCTTATCTTTGATGGCCGATACCGCTTTGCTCGCTTCCTGGGGTTTGTAGCCCAAGGAAATCAAAGCGCTGACGGCATCGCTTTCGGCGCTGGCAACCTGGGACGCTGGCATATCAGGCTGGTTCGGCACCAAGGCAAACATGCTCGGCACCACCTCCCAGGCCTTGAAGCGGTCCTTGAGCTCCACCAGCAAACGCTCGGCGGTTTTCTTGCCGACGCCCGGCACCTTGGTCAGCGCCGAGGTATCCTGCGCCGATACGGCGCGCACCAGTTCGTCTACTTCCAGACTGGACATCAAGGCCAGCGCCAGTTTCGGTCCCACGCCATTGAGGCGGATCAGTTCGCGGAAGAAGTCACGGTCGCGCTTGCCAATGAAACCATAGAGCAATTGCGCGTCTTCGCGCACCACCAGATGGGTATGCAGCGTGAGCGGCTCGCCGACCGACGGCAGGCGATACAGGGTGGTCATGGGCACTTCCAGCTCATAGCCCAGCCCGTTGACATCCAAAATAAGGTGCGGCGGCTGCTTTTCAGCCAGGGTGCCGCGCAAACGTCCAATCACGGTACAGATCCTTAACACTTAGGGTCAGATCAAAGCCTGACCGGAAATCACGATTGCGCTGATGCTATCAGAGACGCAGGCGACCGCCACGACTGCGTGCCGTACCCAGGCCATGAGGCAGCAGACTGGAACGGGTGTGCGCATGACAGATGGCAATGGCCAGGGCATCGGAGGCGTCGATTTGCGGTTTAGCCGTGAGTTTGAGCATGTGCATGACCATCATCTGCACCTGCTCTTTATTGGCACCACCAGTACCGACCACAGCCTGCTTGACTTGGGTCGCGGTGTATTCGGCGATCTCCATGCCCTCCTCCGCGCCAGCAACAATGGCCGCACCACGGGCCTGGCCGAGTTTGAGCGCCGAGTCGGCGTTCTTGGCCATAAACACTTTTTCGATACCCATGGTCACCGGCCCGTAGGTCTGGATCACTTCACGCACGCCGCGATAGACGATCTGCAAGCGCTCGGCCAACTCCCCCGAACCGGTACGAATACAACCCGACGCAACGTAGACGCAGCCACGCGGAGTCTGCTGCACCACGCCAAAACCGGTGATGCGCGAACCGGGGTCGATACCTAGGATTAAAGTCATAACGCCTGCGGGTTGGGTTAAACACATTTTTTGATACAGGGAAGATTCAATGTGGGAGGGGGCTTGCCCCCGATTGCAGAGTATCAGTCGCCACATACAGCGACTGATACACCGCTATCGGGGACAAGCCCCCTCCCACCATCAATCAACATCGTGCTTCAGCCTAGCTGTTCGGCCACTGACTCTGGAATATCGGCATTCGAATAGACGTTTTGTACATCGTCCAAGTCTTCAAGCATATCCAGCAGCTTCAACACTTTCTGCGCGCCTTCCAGGTCCAGTTCGGCACTGGTCGTCGGCAGCATCACGATTTCTGCGTCGGTGCCTTTAAAGCCCGCAGCTTCCAATGCATTGCGCACAGCATAGAAACTGGCAAACGAGGTGAAAACATCGATGGAACCGTCGTCGTTGGTGACCACGTCGTCGGCATCCGCCTCCATCGCCGCTTCCATCAGCGCGTCTTCATCGGTGCCCGGCGCGAAGGTGATCTGCCCCTTGCGCTCGAACAGATAGGCCACCGAACCGTCTGTGCCGAGGTTGCCACCGCACTTGCTGAACGCATGGCGTACGGCTGCGGCGGTACGGTTACGGTTATCGGTCATGCACTCGACCATCACCGCCACGCCGCCCGGGCCGTAGCCTTCGTAGGTCAGCTCGACCATGTCGTCGGTATCGGCAGCACCGGCACCACGGGCCACGGCGCGATCAATAATGTCGCGGCTCATATTGGCGCCCAGCGCCTTGTCCAGCGCCAGGCGCAGACGCGGGTTGGAGCCCGGATCACCGCCGCCCTGACGGGCAGCGACGGTCAGTTCGCGAATCCACTTGGTGAAGATCTTGCCTTTCTTGGCATCCTGACGCTCTTTGCGGTGCTTGATGTTCGCCCACTTGGAATGGCCAGCCATAACACAACTCCGAATTCTCTAGAAACCTGATCAATCCCGCCCCAGGCCGGACCTTTCTCTTTAAAACACAACCCTTGTAACGCAAAGGCGCATCCGAAGATGCGCCTTTTTAGACCGCGTAAACCTCAGTGCGCTTTCACGCAGCAGCTTTACTCAGCCTTCGGCGTCTCGCGCAGGCGGATATGCAGCTCGCGCAATGCCTTGGCATCCACTACGCCCGGCGCCTGGGTCATGACGTCCGCGGCACTCTGGGTTTTCGGGAAGGCAATCACTTCACGGATCGACTGGGCACCGGTCATCAGCATCACCAGACGGTCCAGACCGAAGGCCAGGCCACCGTGGGGCGGGGCGCCGTACTTCAGGGCGTCAAGCAGGAAGCCGAATTTCTCTTCCTGTTCCGCTTCGTCGATGCCCAGCAGACGGAAGACCGCTTGCTGCATCTCTTTACGGTGGATACGGATCGAACCGCCACCCAGCTCAGTGCCGTTGAGCACCATGTCGTAAGCGCGCGACAGTGCGCCCGCCGGGTTGGCCTCCAACTCGGCCGGGGAGCATTTCGGCGCAGTGAACGGGTGGTGCAAGGCGCTGAAGCTGCCGTCGTCGTTCTCCTCGAACATCGGGAAGTCAACGACCCACATCGGCGCCCATTCGCAGGTGAGCAGGTTCAGGTCGTGGCCCAGCTTGATCCGCAGCGCGCCCAGCGCTTCGCTGACGATCTTGGCCTTGTCGGCACCGAAGAACACGATGTCGCCATCGACCGCACCCACGCGATCGAGGATCACGTTCAGGTTGGCTTCCGGGATGTTCTTCACGATGGGCGATTGCAGGCCATCAACGCCGTTGGCGCGCTCGTTGACCTTGATGTACGCCAGGCCCTTGGCACCGTAGATGCCGACAAACTTGGTGTAGTCGTCGATCTGCTTGCGCGGCATGCTCGCGCCGCCAGGCACGCGCAGGGCGGCGATGCGGCATTTAGGGTCGTTGGCCGGGCCGCTGAACACCTTGAATTCAACCTCTTTGAGCTGGTCGGCCACGTCCACCAGTTCCAGCGGGTTACGCAGGTCTGGTTTGTCGGAACCGTAGCGACGCATGGCTTCTTCGAAGGTCATGTGCGGGAAGTCACCGAACTCCAAGCCCAATACTTCCTTGAACAGGTTGCGGATCATCTGCTCGGTCAGGCCCATGATCTCTTTCTCATCGAGGAAACTGGTCTCGATGTCGATCTGGGTGAATTCCGGCTGACGGTCGGCGCGCAGATCTTCGTCACGGAAGCACTTGGCGATCTGGTAGTAACGGTCGAAGCCGGCCACCATCAGCAACTGTTTGAACAGCTGTGGCGATTGCGGCAGGGCAAAGAAGCTGCCGGCGTGGGTGCGGCTAGGCACCAGGTAGTCACGCGCGCCTTCCGGGGTGGCCCGGGTCAGAATTGGCGTTTCAACGTCGAGGAAGCCGTTCTCGTCGAGGAAGCGACGGATGCTGGTGGTCATGCGCGAGCGCAGACGCAGCTTCTCGGCCATTTCCGGACGACGCAGGTCCAGGAAGCGGTAGCGCAGGCGGGTTTCTTCGCCGACGTCGGAGTATTCGTTGAGTGGGAACGGCGGGGTCTCCGACTCGTTCAACACTTCCAGTTCGTAGCCCAACACCTCGATACCGCCGGAGGCCATGTTCTTGTTCACGGCACCTGCCGGACGCAGACGCACCTTGCCGGTGATTTTCACCACGTATTCGCTGCGCACGCGGTCGGCGGCGGCAAAGCTCTCGGCGCGGTCCGGGTCGAACACCACTTGGGCCAGACCGTCACGATCACGGATATCGAGGAAGATCACCCCGCCGTGGTCGCGGCGACGGTGAACCCATCCGCAAAGGGTAATTTCCTGACCTTCCAGGGTCTCGTTCAGTTGGCCGCAATAGTGGCTGCGCATCATGGTCGTGGTTTCACTTCTCGTAATTCGAAATTCGGTGGAGGCCCGCCTCGTCACCGTTCATATAAGCCAGGTGACGGATAATGCAGGAGCCTGCGCGTAGAGTTCAACTCAGTCTGCTTTGTCGCCGCCCGCCAGATTCTTCTTGGCGCCGGTCTTGAAATCGGTCTCGTACCAGCCGCTGCCACTGAGGCGAAAGCCCGGCATGGACAACATCTTCTTGAGTTCAGGAGCCTGGCAGGCCGGGCAATCGACCAACGGCGCGGCGCTGATCTTCTGGATGGCTTCCAACTGATGACCACAGGAAGCACATTGATAGTCGTACATGGGCATGGCGATGTCTCGGCGAGCAGATCGTTACTGCGCCACGCCTGCCCGAAGGGTAAAGCCCCGGCCTGCGCAGCAAAGCGCGGGATTATATCTGGTAAATCGAGCCAGCGCAGCCGGCTTTCTGCCCGGGAGTCAGCCCGCCAACACAGCGAGCCGACCCCGGGCACCTTTGTTTACTCCGGGTCGGGCGCAGCCGTACGGCCTTTTAACAGGTGAACCACGCACACCACCCTGACCAAACCGCTGAAGTTCTTCACACCTCCATAACGCAAGTGCACCTCCCGATCGACATAAGACAGTAACGCACTGACTGAACAGGCGTTGATCCTGGCGATTTCCGTAAGGATATTCCAATAGATCTGCTCAAGTCGCAGGCACGTCGAAAACCCGTTGAGCCTGACTGATCGGGACAATGGCCTTGCCAACCCCATATCGAACCCTTTGGCAAAGGGATCGATCTTTATCTGATGAAAGCCACAGGATTCCATGACTCCATTACTCACTGCGCGTGACATACACCTGACACTCCATTGCCAAACAGCAGCCAATGGGTTGCTCCCATTGGACAGTGGGCTTATCAAACAGCAGGAAGTGCGGGGTCAGCCAGAAGACGGGGAGTCGATACCTGTAGGACAACGCCAGGAAGCGTGCAGAAACGAGCGAGCGACGCCAGGACGGCGCCGCTCAGGCTCGGCTTACTTGGCTTCGAGCAGGGAGCGCAACATCCACGCGGTCTTTTCGTGGACCTGCATACGCTGGGTGAGCAGATCCGCAGTCGGCTCATCGCTGACCTTGTCGAGCAATGGGAAGATGCCGCGGGCAGTACGCGTAACGGCCTCCTGGCCCGCCACCAGTTGCTGGATCATCTCTTCGGCGCCCGGCACGCCCTCCTCCTCCTTGATCGAGGAAAGACGGGCGTAGATCGAATAAGCGCCCGGCGCCGGGAAGCCCAATGCGCGGATACGTTCGGCAATGGAGTCCACCGCCAGCGCCAGCTCGTTGTACTGTTCCTCAAACATCAGGTGCAGCGTTCGAAACATGGGGCCCGTGACGTTCCAGTGGAAGTTGTGGGTCTTCAAGTACAGTACATAGGTATCGGAAAGCAGCCGCGAAAGCCCATCGACGATGGATTTACGATCTTCTTCACTGATACCGATATCGATTGCCATGTTTATCCCCTTCAATTGACAAGCATTCATTGATCAGGTGCAACACCACTCTAGCAAGCGCACAGCTGACGCGCAGCGAGCGAGGTGCGACAAATCGCCCTTGAGTGGTAATTCGCCAATCAAGGTAGGAAATATCCTAAAAAGCCATTCCAAAACAAGCACACCTGTCTAGGACAAGCGTTTGCCAAGGAAATGCCCCGCCCCTTGCAACACCCCGAAATGCTTGATTTGAGAAGGCACGGCCTTTGCTGTTAAATAGGCAGCGTGTCGCCATCGTTAATGTCTGCGATGGCCGGCATAGGCTGATACCCGCGCACGTGCCCAACGCCTCCCATTGTTCAGAAGCGAACCGTGCCAGTCAGCTCTTCCTAGTGATCCGTCTTAACGTGAGTTAATCAAAATGTTGAAAATCGTCCACCTGCTAACGGGCGTTGCAGCTTTGCTGCTGTCCTTTATACCGAGCCTGCAACCAGAGAGCCTGCCGTACCTGCAACAACACG
The DNA here is from genome assembly GCF_007858255.1 of Pseudomonas rhodesiae. Taxonomy (GTDB): domain Bacteria; phylum Pseudomonadota; class Gammaproteobacteria; order Pseudomonadales; family Pseudomonadaceae; genus Aquipseudomonas; species Aquipseudomonas rhodesiae. The sequence goes on from NZ_VFEU01000005.1 coordinate 123,965, forward strand.
ACGCGCTGTACCTGGCACTGTTCGGCCTTCTTAACCTGACGTTGGCACCCGTGGTCCCGTACTGGAACAAGGGCACTCGTCATCAACTGCAAAACCTGGTCAGCGCGCTGTTGGTTCTGACCGTTGTCGTACAAACCCTCACCCTCCTGGCACCCATGCCTGAAGTGGGCGGCCACCCGGCCATCCTGCTCAGCCTGGTCATTGCTGTGGTCGCAATCGCTCTTCATCTGGCCATCAGCTTCTACCGTTCATCTCCGGCGGCCGCGTCGCAAACCTACGACATGACCAATCGGGATACCGGTACCGTCAAGTGGTTCAACACCTCCAAAGGCTTCGGCTTTATTTCCCGCGATTCGGGCGACGACATCTTCGTCCACTTCCGGGCCATTCGCGGCGAAGGCCATCGTGTCCTGGTGGAAGGCCAGCGCGTGGAGTTCTCCGTAATGAATCGCGACAAAGGCTTGCAAGCCGAAGACGTGATCGCTGCACTGCCGCGCCGCTGACTCCAGCCCTGGCAGCAAAAAAAACCGCGATCCAGCCTAGCTGGGTCGCGGTTTTTTCATGGCCCCTCTTTAATAGTGAGGCGGTGGCGCTTCCTCTTCGGACGTTTCGAACTGGCCGCCCATCTCTTCCTGACGCTTGAGCAGCGCGGTTATCTGCAGCTGCAGCCGCTCGACCGCGCGTTGCTGGGTGACCAGGATGTCGTTAAGGGTCTCGATGGTGTCATCCTGAAAGGCCAGGCGGCTTTCCAGGTCGGTAACACGGTCTTGCAAGTCCATGATTCAGTCCTGGGCAAAATTGAAATCGGCGGGCAGCAGCTCGCGCACACGCGCACGCAATGCCACCACCTGTTCTTGCGTATAAGGGCGAGCCGGATGCTTGCCCCATACCGGAGCAGGCCAGGCGGCGTCGTCGCGTTTGCGCACGATCACATGCACATGCAACTGGCTGACGACGTTACCCAGCGCGCCGATATTCATTTTATCCGCGCCCAGACCATCGTTGAGCAACTGCGCCAGACCGGTCGTCTCTTCCCAGAGTTTTTGTTGATCTGCGACATCCAGGTGAAACACCTCGCTGATACCGTTGATGCGCGGGACCAGGATAAACCAGGGGTAATTCGAGTCATTGGACAGCAGCAGGCGGCATAACGGGAAGTCCCCGATGACCAGTGTGTCTTGTTGCAGGCGTTGATCTAGGGCGAACACCGCGGGCACTCCATTCGGCAAGTCAGAATCAGGTCCCAGCATACCTTCGAATGCCGGCCGCTTCACAACGATTGAAGATAAGCCCGCGAGGCAGCCGGCCTAAAAACCTGCACCCTTTCGATGCAGGTAAATATTTGAGCTACGCTAGAACGGGCCCTGCCGAGACGCACCAAAATGACCCACCCGTGCCTCAAAGGGATCCGCCGACTACCCACCTAATGGGGTGAACCGGTAACGTTTCACACAAGAACCGATTTTTTACACCTGACAACATGCATTCCACAGAGAGGTCAAGCCCTAACCAAACGGCGTAAAAAGCCCGTACTTATGCGGTTTTCGCAGGCACGGAACTTTTTTCACGAAAAAATGACATTCGGTTACCGCTTTGAGCACGCTTGTTGCATTCACACCCACATCGTCGGCAACGGCACGGGTTCGGAAACCGGTGTTTCGCGATAAAAAACAACAGCGAGTCAGTACGAGGCAAGGATGCATTCGAACTTCGAAGGGAGTTTTGAAACAGTACTGAAGTTGTCAGTCCAGATACATTTTGGGCTGTGAATTTGCGACATGGAGCTAGCAATTTACGACAGCCTCGTAAAGAAGCTGAAAGGAAAGATGGGTAAGTATCGTCAATAGGGTCTGCGTGATATAACTTTGCGCCGACACAAAAAAGAAAGAGCCGCCCAGATAAAAATACAGGTGGGACGGCAGTACTCTTCCGAAAACCAAAGGAGCAAATCACGATGCGCGTGATGAAGTGGAGCATGATCGCACTGGCTGTTTCAGCCGGTACCTCGCAGTTCGCAATGGCGTCCGCCCAGGACGATTCCAAGGGCTTTGTTGAAGACAGCACTTTCAGCATCAATACTCGCGCTCTGTACTTCAGCCGCGATTTCCGTAACAACCCGTCGGGCCCTGGCAGCAAGAGCCGTGCAGAAGAAACCGGCCTGGGCTTCAACGCCCTGTACGAGTCGGGCTTCACCCAGGGGACTATCGGGGTGGGTGTGGATGTAATCGGCCTGATGGGTGTCAAACTCGACAGCGGTAAAGGTCGCGCAGGCACCGGTCTGTTCCCAACCGGCTCAGACGGTCGCTCGCAAGACGATTACTCCAAAGGCGGCGGCGCTGTTAAGTTCCGTATCTCCAATACCGTGCTGAAAATCGGTGACCAGTACACCACCGCTCCTGTGTTCGCTTCCGATGACAGCCGTCTGCTGCCTGAGCTGCCACAAGGTATCTCGATCACCAGCAACGAAATCAAGGGCCTGAAACTGGAAGGCGGTCACTTCACTTCCAGCGTCGCGCAGAACCAGACCTACCATGACAGCCTTGGCCTGACCAAGACTGACTTTGTCGGCGGCGTCTACTCGTTTACCCCAGAGTTCACCGGCAGCCTGTACTACGCGAAAACCGAAGACTACTTCCGCAAGTACTACAGCAACCTGAACTGGACCCATGCCCTGAGCGATGACCAGTCCTTTGCCCTTGACTTCAACATCTACGACACCAAGAGCGACGGCGCAGGCCTTCAGCGTGCCGAGAAAGATGGTGTAACCAAGCTCGACAACCGCGCATTCAGCTTGCAGGGTGCGTACACCATCGGCGCTCACACCTTCACTCTGGCAGCCCAGAAGGTCACCGGCGACGGCGACTACGGCTATGGTGTAGACGGCGGCGGCTCGGTCTTCCTGGCCAACTCCGTGGCCCGCTCCGACTTCAACGCTGAAGGCGAGAAGTCCTACCAGGCACGTTACGACATCAACATGGCCACCTTCGGCATTCCTGGCCTGAGCTTCATGACTCGCTACGTGACCGGCAGCGGCGCCAACACCGGCACTACCTCGAACGGCAAAGAGTGGGAACGCGACATCGAAGCCAAGTACGTTGTACAGAGCGGTCCAGCTAAAAACCTCAGCTTGCGTCTGCGTCAAGCAACCTATCGCTCCGGGGATGGCGTTTACTACGGTTCGCCTTCGATCGACGAAATGCGTCTGATCGCGAACTACCCGCTGAACATCTTGTAATTGCCGGTTCAATTACAACGATGACTTAAGGCCCTGGCCTTAAATAAAAAGCCGCTCCCTTGCTTTCAAGGGAGCGGCTTTTTTATTGCGGAGCTATAAATAAATAACTAGCAAGCTAACTAACTAAACTAAAGTGATACGTTTAACCTGACCCTTCGGCCAAGTTAAACGCGCCTAAGTTTTTTACTTCGACGCAGCTTCCTGCATTACACGAATAACCCGCTGCGGAAATGGAATATCAATCCCCGCCGCTTTCAAACGGTCACGTGCGAATTCATTGAGCATAAACATCACGTCCCAATAATCCGCCGTCTTGGTCCAGCAGCGCAGCGAAACGGTGATCGAGCTATCCCCCAAGGTGGAAACCACGGCTACAGCGGCTGGGTCTTCCAGTACGCGTGGGTCCTTGGCCAGCTCCAGCAGCACGTCGCGGGCTTTCTGCAGGTCGGCTTCATAGTCCACACCGACGTCGAACACCACCTTGCGGGTCGGTTGACGGTTGGTGTTGGTGATGATCCCGTTGGACAGGATGCCGTTCGGCACGATGACAGTTTTGTTGTCGCCCGTACGCAGCACCGTGTGGAAAATCTGAATGCTGTCGACGGTGCCCGAGGTGCCTTGGGCTTCGATCCAGTCGCCGATACGGAACGGGCGGAACAGCAGAATCAGCACCCCACCGGCAAAGTTCGCCAGGCTGCCTTGCAGTGCCAGACCAATGGCCAGGGTGGCGGCACCGATAGCGGCAACGAAGGAGGTGGTTTCTACACCGATCATCGAGGCTACGCTGACAATCAGCATCACCTTGAGCACGATGTTCGCCAGGCTGGTGATGAAATGCTGCAACGCCAGGTCAGCGTTGCGTACCGCCAGCAAACGGCCCACGCGATGGGTCAATTTATTGATCAGCCACCAGCCGATGGCCAGGGTGATAACGGCGAGCAAAACCCGGCTGCCGTATTCCATGATCATCGGGATCCAGGACTGGGAAGTCTTGACCAGACGATCTACTTCAGCGTTCAAGTCCATTGCTGTTCTCCTGTTTATGGACGGTCGGCGCTTAAAGCAATTGAGCCCCGTAGGGCTCAAGAGTAGGCGCAATTATTGGGGGGTGGGACGTCAAAAACGCCCTTGGGTTCCCCAGGCTGCCATCAGTCGCGGAAGTTATTGAACTGCAGCGGCATGTCGAAGGACTTGGCGCGCAGGGCCGCGATGGCCTCTTGCAGGTCGTCACGCTTCTTACCGGTGACGCGTACCTGCTCGCCCTGGATGGCGGCCTGGACCTTGAGCTTGGCGTCCTTGATATGCGCGACGATTTTCTTCGCCAGCTCCTTGTCGATACCTTCTTTGAGGATGACTTCCTGCTTCATCAGCTTGCCAGAGGCGTAGGCGTCCTTGATTTCCAGGCACTGCGCGTCGATCTTGCGCTTGACCAGGGACAGCTTGAGGATCTCGATCATCGCTTCCAGCTGGAAATCGGCTTCAGCGGTCAGGTTGACGGTCAGTTCCTTTTCCTTGAATTCGAAGCTGCCCTTGCCCTTCAGGTCATAGCGACGGTCCAGCTCCTTGACGGCGTTCTCGACGGCGTTGGTGACTTCGTGTTTGTCCAGTTCAGATACCACGTCGAACGAAGGCATGTGATTTCTCCAATATAAGGGGCGGGTTCAGTAGAGATGGAGCGCGCCCGAGCTAAAATGCCGGGGCATTATAGCGGTTCTTTCGTCCCGTTCACTGTGAGCGACCTTGCGGAGTACAAACTGATGTCGACCACCTGGCATATTCTCGGCGCCGGCAGCCTGGGCACACTCTGGGCCACACGGCTGGCGCGCGCGGGCGTGCCTGTGCGCTTGATCCTGCGCGACGAGACGCGCCTGGCCAGTTATCAGGCGGGCAACGGGCTGACCCTGGTGGAGCATGGTGAAGCACATACCTACCCGGTGATTGGCGAAACGCCCGACAGCCCGACGCCGATCCATCGCCTTCTGGTGGCGTGCAAAGCCTACGACGCCCAAGCGGCAATCGCACAGCTGCAACCGCGCCTGGTACCGGATGCCGAGTTGATTCTGCTGCAGAACGGCCTGGGCAGTCAGGACGCGGTGGCCGCGCAGTTGCCCCTGGCGCGTTGCATCTTTGCCTCCAGCACCGAGGGCGCTTTCCGCGACGGCGACTGGCGCGTGGTATTCGCCGGCCATGGTTACACCTGGCTGGGAGATGCCCGCCACCCGACGCCCCCGCTCTGGCTGGATGACCTGCACATCGCCGGCATCCCCCACGCCTGGAGTACCGATATCCTGACGCGCCTGTGGCGCAAGCTGGCGCTCAATTGCGCGATCAACCCACTGACCGTGCTTTACCAATGCCGTAACGGCGGCCTGCAAAACCATCGCTGTGAAGTGGCAACCTTGTGTGGGGAGTTGAGCGAACTGCTGGAATGCGCTGGCCAGCCTGCCGCAGCCCTGGATTTACAGGATGAAGTGGAGCGGGTGATTCACGCCACTGCCGCCAATTATTCGTCCATGTATCAGGACGTCGCCAATGCTCGACGCACCGAAATCAGCTATCTGTTGGGCTATGCTTGCCAGGCGGCAGCCCGTCACCAATTGAAGCTGCCACACTTGCAGCAGTTGCACGAGCGTCTGGTCGACGAGCTGCGCGCGCGCGGATTGCCCCGCGACTGAACCACGCGCTACCCTGCCCGCCTGTCTATCTCCTGGAAAAACCCTGATGCCGCTGCGCCAGCGTCTAGAAAACCTACCGGTCGGGCAGAAACTGCTGGCGGCCTTGCTGGTGCTGCTGACCACCGTCCTGCTGGTGGCCAACCTGACCTTTATCAGCGCCGCCTACTGGATCTCCCAGGAAAGCATGGCCCCCCAGGCCCTGCAGGCCATCGGGCGGCTGGTCTCCAACCCGGCGCTGGCCGCCGAAGCGCTCGAATCTCCCGACAAGGCCAATGCCCTGCTCAATGAGTTGACCAGCTACTCACCTTTGCGCGCCGCCGCTTTATATGACAGCGCAGGCAACCGCCTGGCACAGATGCAACACGGTGATCGCCTGCACCTGCCGGACAATTACAGGCATATCGAAGCCTGGCGCGTGACTGAGTTTCGCACTAACCAAGTGATCACCCTGCCCCGCCCTGGGCAGCCATCCGGGCATCTGCTGCTGGTCGCCAGTAGCGAACTGCCGGTAGCGTTTTACACCGGCACGCTGACCGCCAGCCTGGGCATCCTGATTTTCAGTGTGCTGCTGTGGCTGGTCATCGCGCGTCAGATCAAACGCCTGATCACAAAACCGATCCACGAACTGGAAGAACTGTCGCGCCAAGTGACCCGCGAAGAGAACTACGCCCTGCGCGCCCGGCGTGGCAATCACGATGAGATCGGCAGCCTGGCCGAAGCCTTCAATACCATGCTTTCGCGCATCGAAGCCCGCGAGCAGCAACTCAAGCGCGCCCGCGACGACTCTCAGGCCGCCTACGATCAAGCCCAAGGCCTGGCGGAAGAGACGCGTCATACCAATCGCAAACTGGAACTGGAAGTCCAGGTACGCAGCAAGATCGAGAAAAAACTCACCGGCTTCCAGAATTACCTCAACAGCATCATCGACTCGATGCCTTCGGCGCTGATTGCCCTGGACGAACAGCTCTATGTCACCCAGTGGAACCAGGAAGCCAGCGCACTTTCCGGCACGCGTCTGGATGAAGCCTTGAACCAACCGATCTACCTGGCCTTTCAGCCGCTCAAACCGTTTCTGCCGCAGATCAAGGCCACGGTCGAGCAACACACCGTGGAGCGTATCGAGCGGGTGACCTGGTTCAAGGACGACGAGCCCAAGCATTACGCCCTGACCTTTTACCCGCTGACAGGCGGTGCCGGTCGTGGCGTCGTGATCCGTATCGATGACATCACCCAGCGCCTGTCCCTGGAAGAAATGATGGTGCAGTCGGAAAAAATGCTCTCCGTCGGCGGGCTTGCCGCCGGTATGGCCCACGAGATCAATAACCCGCTGGGGGCGATCCTGCACAACGTGCAGAACATCCGCCGCCGCCTGTCCGCAGACTTGCCCAAGAACCTGGAACACGCCGAACAGGTCGGCGTCGAACTGGCCATGGTCAACCGTTACCTGCAAAGCCGCGAAGTGCCGCAATTGCTCGATGGCATCCAGCAAGCGGGCGCGCGGGCGGCGAAGATCGTGACCCATATGCTCAGTTTCAGCCGCCGCAGCAATCGACAGATGGCCCCTTGCGATTTGCCGGCGCTGATCGATCAGGCCGTGGAAATTGCCGGCAATGACTTCGACTTGACCATCGGCTTTGACTTCAAGGGCCAGGCGATCATCCGTCAGTTCGATCCGCAACTGGGCCCGGTACCCGGTACAGCCAACGAACTGGAACAGGTCCTGCTCAACCTGCTGAAAAACGCAGCTCAAGCCATTCACCTGCGTGAAGATGACCGCGAGCCGGGCCGCATCATCCTGCGCACCCGCCTGAATCCGCCCTGGGCCGAGATCCAGGTGGAAGACAACGGCATCGGCATGAGCGAAAACGTGCGCAAACGCACCTTCGAACCCTTCTTCACCACCAAGGAAATCGGCCAGGGCACCGGGCTGGGGCTGTCGGTGTCGTACTTCATCATCACCAACAACCACAAAGGCCAGATGGAAGTGCAGTCCACCCTTGGCCAAGGCACCTGTATTACCCTGCGCCTCCCCTTAGCCGGCAGCCACCTGCCGGCCCACGAACTGACCCCACTGGAGCAATGACCATGGGCTTTCGCCTGTCGAAAATCTATACCCGCACCGGCGACACAGGTGAAACCGGCCTGGGTGACGGTCGCCGCGTGCCCAAGGACCACCCACGTGTCGAAGCCATTGGCGAAGTCGATACGCTGAATAGCCAGTTGGGATTACTGCTGGCCGGCCTTGAAGAACAGAGCGGGCAGCACCCGGCGCTCAACGATGTGATCGAAGTGCTCGCGCCGTGCCAGCATCGGCTGTTCGACCTGGGTGGTGAGCTGGCGATGCCGGTGTACAAAGCGTTGAATGCGGCGGAAGTGGATCGCCTGGAAGCGGCGATCGATCGCTGGAATGAGGAAGTCGGGCCGCTGGAAAACTTTATCTTGCCGGGTGGTTCCGCGCTGATTGCCCAAGCCCATATGTGCCGAAGCCTGGCCCGCAGTGCCGAGCGACGGTGTCAGCACCTGAATGCTATCGAGCCGCTGGAAGGCGTGGGGTTGGCGTATATCAATCGTCTGTCGGATTTGCTGTTTGTGGCGGCGCGGGTGATAGCCAAGCGCCAGGGTGTCGCGGAGGTTTTGTGGCAGGCTGCGGCGAAGCCCCACTGATCATGACTCGGTGACCGGGAGGGCCCAATCGGGGGCAAGCCCCCTCCACCTTTGATCTGTGAATACATTCCAATGTGGGAGGGGGCTTGCCCTCGATAAGGCCCGCCGGAGCAACCTCAAACCTGCGGCCAGAACGCCCTGATACCCGCCACACCCTGGGCACCGGTTTCCCAAGCTCGCTCCCGCTCCGTAGGCCCGACCCCACCCAGCAAAAATACCGGCTTGTTGAACCCACGGATCAACTCCACCGCCTGCTCCCAACCCAACGGCTGCGCATCGGGATGGGTCTGGGTCGGCTGAACCGGCGACAGGGTGACAAAATCCACGTCCATCAATTCGGCCAACGCCAGTTCTTCAGCGTTGTGGCACGAAGCCGCCAACCAGCGATCCTTCGGCAAAGGGCGGCCCTTGCTTGCATATTTGCGCAGTTGGGCCGAGGTCATGTGCCAGCCGGCGGAAGGGAAATCCCCCAGCCACTCGAACGGCCCTTTGAGCATCAATTGCGCCTTGCCGGCGCAAAGCCCCACTGCATCCACCGCCAGGTCACGGTATTTGGGGTCGTAGCCGTTAGGCGCACGCAGTTGCACCAGCTTGATCCCACCGGCGATGGCTTTCTGGATACCGCGCAACAGGGGCGCGGCGTCCAGCTCGCCGGGGGTGATCAGGTACTCGGCCGGCAACCGTGCGGCCGCAACGATCGGCGCGTTGGCCGCCGGGAACTCATAGTTGAGCAGATCCCGCGGGGCCACCCACTTCAACGGTTGCCCTTCGGCGCCATGGGGCTCGCCGGTGAAGGCCGAGACTTCCCAGACATCCAGTAACACCTGCTTGTCCGGATAGTCATGTTGCACGTTGATCAGCGGTCGCGCCGTGGTGACCTGGATACCCAACTCTTCCTGCAACTCGCGGGACAACGCGGCGGCGACCGATTCATCGGCCTCCACCTTGCCCCCGGGAAACTCCCAGAGGCCGCCCTGGTGTTGGGTGTCGGCACGTCGCGCCAGCAGGATTCTGCCGTCAGCGCCGCGGATCACCGCTGCTGCTACATGCACGCGTTTCACCGTGTGTGTCCTCCGGCTATCAGGTGCGGTATTCCGCGTTGATTTTCACGTATTCGTGGGACAGGTCGGTGGTCCAGATGGTTTCGCTGCAATCGCCGCGCCCCAGCTCGATGCGGATGGTGATTTCTTCCTGCTGCATCACCGCCGAACCCTGGGCTTCGGTGTAGCTTTCAGCACGGGCACCACGGCTGGCGATGCACACGTCGCCGAGGAATACGTCGATCTTGCTCACGTCCAGGTCTGGCACACCGGCACGGCCGACAGCCGCCAGAATGCGGCCCCAGTTCGGGTCCGAGGCGAACAGCGCGGTTTTGATCAGCGGCGAATGGGCCACGGTGTAGCCGACATCCAGGCATTCCTGGTGATTGCCGCCGCCGTTGACTTGCACGGTAACGAACTTGGTAGCGCCCTCGCCATCACGCACGATGGCCTGAGCGACGTCCATGCACACTTCGAACACTGCTTGCTTGAGGGCGGCGAAATAAGCGCCGCTGGCCTCGGTGATTTCCGGCAGATCAGCCTTACCGGTGGCGATCAGCATGCAGCAGTCATTGGTCGAAGTGTCGCCATCGATGGTGATGCGGTTGAACGACTTGTTGGCACCGTCCAGCATCAGATTCTGCAGCACGCTGCGCGATACCTTGGCGTCGGTGGCGATGTAACCCAGCATGGTCGCCATGTTCGGTCGGATCATGCCCGCGCCCTTGCTGATACCGGTCACGGTCACGGTCACGCCGTCGTGCACGAACTGACGGCTCGCGCCTTTTGGCAGGGTGTCGGTGGTCATGATGCCAGTGGCGGCCGCGGCCCAGTTATCCACAGACAGGTCATCCAGCGCCGCTTGCAGGGCACCTTCGATTTTTTCCACAGGCAGAGGCTCGCCGATCACGCCGGTGGAGTAAGGCAGCACTTGGCTGGCGTCCACGCCGGTCAGTTGGGCCAGCTTGGCGCAGGTGCGCGCTGCGGCCACCAGGCCAGGCTCACCGGTACCCGCGTTGGCGTTGCCGGTGTTGGTCAACAGGTAACGGATCGGCCCGGCAACGCGTTGCTTGGCCAGGATCACCGGCGCGGCGCAAAAGGCATTGAGAGTAAACACACCTGCCACCGTCGAGCCTTCGGCGCAGCGCATCACCACCACATCCTTGCGGCCCGGGCGCTTGATACCGGCCGAAGCGATGCCGAGTTCAAAACCGGCAACCGGGTGCAATGTGGGCAAAGGACCAAGACCAACAGCCATGAATGCGCTCCTAAAATAAGGTGATGTCTGTGCCGTCGCTATCGACGGTGGGAATTAATGGCAAAACGCCGCGACGGCAAAGGCCGGTCGCGGCGCGGGGTGTTGCAGCGTCAGGCAAAAATCTTAGTTGATTTCGCCGTGGCAGTGTTTGAACTTCTTGCCCGAACCGCACCAGCACAGCTCGTTGCGGCCCAGCTTCTGCTCATTGCGAACCGGGGTTGGCGCCACGGCCACTTCGACCTCTTCACCCAACGCTTCCGGCTGATCGAGGCCTGGCGCTTCGTCATGCTGGAATTGCATGCGCGCGGCCAAGGCTTCCGCCTCCTGGCGCAGGCGTGCTTCTTCCTCGGCCGGGTCTTCGCGGCGCACCTGGACGTGGGAGAGCACGCGAATCGAATCGCGCTTGATCGAATCCAGCAACTCGGAGAACAGGGTGAACGACTCGCGCTTGTACTCCTGCTTCGGGTTTTTCTGGGCGTAGCCACGTAGGTGGATGCCGTGACGCAGGTGATCCATGGTCGACAGGTGGTCTTTCCACAGGTCGTCCAGCACGCGCAGTACGATTTGCTTCTCGAAGGTGCGCAGTGCTTCGGCACTTGCCTGCTCTTCTTTCTCGTTGTACGCGGCGAGCAACTCGGCCATCAGTTTTTCGCGCAGGGTTTCTTCGTACAGGTGGTCGTCTTCGTCGAGCCACTGCTGGACCGGCAGATCCACACCGAAGTCGCTCTTCAATGCAGCTTCCAGACCGGCCACATCCCACTGCTCAGGCAGCGATTGCGGTGGAATATGCGCGCTGACGGTGGCGTTGAGCACGTCCTGGCGGAAATCGGCGATGGTTTCGCCAATGTTGTCGGCGGCCAGCAACGTGTTACGCATGTGATAGATCACTTTACGTTGTTCGTTGTTGACGTCGTCGAACTCCAGCAGTTGCTTACGAATGTCGAAGTTGCGCCCTTCAACCTTGCGCTGTGCCTTCTCGATGGCATTGGTCACCATGCGGTGCTCAATGGCTTCACCGGACTGCATGCCCAGGGCCTTCATGAAGTTTTTCACCCGATCCGAAGCGAAAATGCGCATCAGGCTGTCTTCGAGGGACAGATAGAAACGGCTCGAACCGGCGTCACCCTGGCGACCGGCACGGCCACGCAGCTGGTTGTCGATACGGCGCGATTCATGACGCTCGGAAGCGATCACCTGCAGACCGCCGGACTCCAGTACCGCCTGATGGCGCTTCTGCCAATCGGCTTTGATCTGGGCGATCTGTTCGGGGGTTGGGTTGTCCAGGGATGCCACTTCCACTTCCCAGTTGCCGCCCAGCAGGATGTCGGTACCACGACCGGCCATGTTGGTAGCGATCGTCAGTGCGCCTGGGCGACCGGCCTGGGCGATGATTTCGGCTTCTTTTTCGTGGAACTTGGCGTTGAGCACCTTGTGTTCGATACCTTCCTTATTGAGCAGGTTGGACACATGCTCGGAAGTCTCGATGGTAGCGGTACCCACCAGAATCGGACGGCCCTTGGCCATGCCGTCCTTGATGTCGTTGATGATCGCCGCGTATTTCTCTTCGGCGGTCAGGAACACCAGGTCGTTGTAATCCTTACGCGCCAACGGTTTGTTCGGCGGGATAACCATCACCGCCAGACCGTAGATCTGGTGGAACTCGAACGCTTCGGTGTCGGCCGTACCGGTCATGCCGGACAGCTTGTTGTACAGACGGAAGTAGTTCTGGAAGGTGGTGGACGCCAACGTCTGGCTTTCTGCCTGGATGTTGAGGTTTTCCTTGGCCTCGATGGCCTGGTGCAGACCTTCGGACAAGCGGCGACCCGGCATGGTACGGCCGGTGTGTTCGTCAACCAGCACGACCTGGCCGTCCTGCACGATGTATTCGACGTTGCGGTGGAACAGCTTGTGAGCACGCAGACCGGCGTAGACGTGAGTCAACAGGCCCAGGTTATGCGCCGAGTACAGGCTCTCGCCCTCGGCCAGCAGACCGATCTGGGTGAGCATGTCCTCAACGAACTGGTGACCGGCTTCATTGAGTTCGACCTGGCGGGTCTTTTCGTCAATGGTGAAGTGACCTTCTTTGGTCACCACGCCTTCCACTTCTTCGATGTGCTGGGTCAGACGCGGAATCAGCTTGTTGATTTCGGTGTACAGGCGCGAACTGTCTTCGGCCTGGCCGGAGATGATCAGCGGCGTACGGGCTTCGTCGATGAGGATGGAGTCGACTTCGTCGATCACGGCAAAATTGAGTTCGCGCTGGAATTTTTCTTCCATGCTGAACGCCATGTTGTCGCGCAGGTAGTCGAAACCGAATTCGTTGTTGGTGCCGTAGGTGATGTCGGCGGCATAGGCGGCGCGTTTTTCTTCCGGCGGCTGGAACGGCGTCACTACGCCGACGGTCAGGCCGAGGAATTCATACAGCGGGCGCATCCAGTTGGCGTCCCGGCGAGCCAGGTAGTCGTTCACCGTCACAACGTGCACGCCCTTGCCGGACAGCGCGTTGAGGTAAACGCCCAGGGTCGCTACCAGGGTCTTGCCTTCACCGGTACGCATTTCGGCAATCATGCCTTCGTGCAAGGTCATGCCACCGATCAACTGGACGTCGAAGTGGCGCATGCCCATGACGCGCTTACCGGCTTCACGGGCGACCGCAAAGGCTTCGGGCAGCAGTTTGTCGAGGGTTTCACCTTTGGCTATGCGGGCCTTGAACTCTTGGGTCTTGGCGCGCAATTGCTCGTCCGAAAGAGCAACCATCTGCTCTTCGAGGGCATTGACCAGCTGCACCGTCTTGAGCATGCGTTTGACTTCGCGCTCATTCTTGCTTCCAAAAAGTTTCTTTAACAAAGGCGCAAACATATCGGCAGGTTCTTCCACACATAGGGATGGAGGGCGCACCGTCAGTGGCCCGAGCAGCCCTCACGGCCGCATGCGAACGCGCATTCTACCCGGAATCGTGGGTGAGGAAAGTGGCGTTGTTCCCCGATGCAGGCATGGGGCGGTGAGAGGGCTTGTTTAAAATAAGGGCTTTTACGCGAACTTCAACCCATCGGGCGCAGAAGTTACCGATTGATTTCGTTGGCTAAGTGTCGTCGACGCAGGGCCTGAGGGCCGGTCGGCGCTGTCTGCTAAGATGGCGGCTCTGTTACTTTAGGTGTCCAATCATGGCATTTCGCCCTGTCGCCGCCCGCGCCCCCGGCGTGTTGCTTCGCGAAGCCAAACCGTTGAAAGCCATTTTCGGCCATGCCCAACGCTTGGGCCTGTTGCAACGTCTGCTGGAAAGCCAATTGCAACCGGCTGCGCGCGAGCACTGCCGTGTCGCCTCTTGGCGCGAAGGCAATCTGCTGCTGATCGTGACTGATGGCCATTGGGCCACTCGCTTGCGTTATCAGCAAAAACGCCTGCAGCGTCAGTTGATGGCGTTCGATGAGTTCGCCAACCTGACGCGCATCCAGTTCAAAGTGCAGCCGCCGACTGTCCAGCCAAGTACTGCCGTGCACTCGCACGACCTGTCGGTGAACGCGGCCGAAAGCATTCAGGCCACGGCCGAGGGCATCCGCGATCCGGGTCTGCGCGGCGCCCTTGAGCGGTTGGCTGCCCACGCCAAGCCCAAACCCTGAACATCTATTTGCGTTTGCTCCCCCCTAGTAGCGAGCCCAGCAACCCTCGCACCAACTGCCGCCCCATTTGATTGGCCGCCTGCTGCATCGCCGATTTAAGCGCCTTGCCCGCCGCCGTGCCGAGAAACGCCCCTGCCCTGTCGGTAAAACTTGGCGCTTCAGATGTCTGGCCGGCGTCTTCAGTCGGCCCTAGCTCTTTGCGTGCCATCAGCACTTCATAAGCCGACTCGCGATCAATCGGTTTGTCGTAGCGGCCCTGTAAGGGCGACGCGGCAACCAGTGCTGCGCGCTCGACCTCGCTCAACGGGCCGATCCGCGATTGCGGCGGCGCCACCAAGACGCGCTGGACGACTTCCGGCGTGCCTTTTTCCTGCAAGGTGCCTACTAATGCCTCACCCGTACCTAACTCGGTCAACACCGACAAAGCCTCAAACGCCGGGTTGGGTCGAAAACCCTCTGCTACTGCCCGCAGGGATTTCTGCTCCTTGGTGGTGAACGCCCGCAATCCATGTTGAATCCGCAGGCCCAATTGTGCGAGCACGGTGTCGGGCAGGTCGCCTGGGGATTGTGTGACAAAGTACACCCCTACCCCTTTGGAGCGAATCAGCCGTACCACCTGTTCCAAACGCTCTTGCAAGGCCTTGGGTGTGTCGGCGAACAGCAAATGCGCTTCATCAAAGAACAGCGCCAGCAGCGGTTTGTCCGCATCGCCGCGCTCGGGCAGTTGCTCGAATAACTCGGCTAACAGCCACAGCAGGAATGTCGCGTACACCTTGGGTGCCTCATGCACCAGGCGGCTGGCATCCAATAGATGGATGCGGCCGCGCCCATCGGCATTGGGTTGCAGGATGTCTTCAAGCTGCAACGCCGGCTCGCCGAACAATGCCTCGGCACCCTGCTGCTCCAGCACTGCCAGGCGTCTCAACAGGGCTTGGCTGGAGCCGGTGGTCAGCAGCGCCGCGTCTTCGCCCAACAGCTCGGGGTGATAGCGCAGGTGGTTGAGCAGCGCCTTCAGATCTTTCAGATCCAGCAGCAGCAAGCCTTCGCGATCTGCCACTTTGAACGCCGCGTATAACGCCGATTGCTGGCTGTCGGTGAGTTCCAACAGGCTGCCGAGCAATAACGGGCCCATTTCGCTGATAGTGGTGCGCAAAGGATGACCGGACTGACCGTGGATGTCCCACAGCGTTACCGGATAAGCCTTGGCGGTGTAATTAAGGAAGGGCATGCCGGCGATACGCTCGGCCACCTTGCCCTGAGGGTTTGCCGCCGCCCCCAGGCCGCAGAGGTCGCCCTTGATGTCTGCAGCAAACACGGCCACTCCCGCATCACTGAACGCTTCGGCCAAGCGCTGCAGTGTGACGGTCTTGCCCGTGCCGGTAGCGCCAGCAATCAGCCCGTGCCGGTTAGCCAGGCGCATGGCCTGGGCAATAGGATCGCCGGACAGGTCAGCGCCGATAAGAAGTTGCGTGGAGTCAGGCATTTCGTCACCTAAGGTTAATCTTTAATGCAGCAAGGTCGATACAGACAGAGTGAGACCCATAAAGTCGAAAAATA
Organism: Pseudomonas rhodesiae; assembly: GCF_007858255.1. GTDB lineage: Bacteria > Pseudomonadota > Gammaproteobacteria > Pseudomonadales > Pseudomonadaceae > Aquipseudomonas > Aquipseudomonas rhodesiae. The sequence continues at coordinate 140,014 of NZ_VFEU01000005.1, forward strand.
GGTCAGATAGTTCCCACAGGGACCACGGAACTGCGACAACAAATAGCACACCTTTTTTCCTACTGTCATTTCGCGCATCCCATAAGGACGCGCTTTGGATATAAAGACCTTAGCGGACCCTACAAGCCATGAATAAAAACCTGCGTTTCAGCCACAAAATCCTGCTTGCAGCCTCCCTTATCGTCATCGCCGCCTTTGCGTTATTCACGTTGTACAACGACTACCTGCAACGCAACGCCATTCGCGACGATCTGAACAATTACCTGCATGAAATGGGCGATGTCACCGCGAGCAACATCCAAACCTGGCTGACTGGGCGTATTGCCCTGGTAGAAAACGCCGCCCAGAACATCGCGATCAATCCGGAACCGGGTGTCATCGCCAGCCTGCTGGAACAGAAAGCCCTGACGTCCTCGTTCATGGCCACCTACGTGGGCGACAGCCAGGGCGCGTTCACCATCCGCCCCGACACCAAAATGCCGGATGGCTTCGACCCACGTGTGCGCCCCTGGTACAAAGGCGCGCAAAGCAGCAACGGTTCAACCCTGACTGAGCCTTATATCGACGCGGCGACCGGGCAATTGATCATTTCCATCGCCACCCCCAGCAGCAAGGGCAGCCAAAGCATCGGCGTGGTCGGCGGCGACCTGAGCCTGCAAACCCTGGTGGATACCATTGGCGCACTGGACTTCGGCGGCATGGGCTATGCCTTCCTCGTCAGCGCCGACGGCAAAGTGCTGGTGCACCCGGACAAAACCCTGGTGATGAAAACCCTGGCCGATCTGTATCCGAAAAATACACCCAAGATCAGCCGCGACTTCAGCGAAGTCCAAGCCAACGGCAAAGACAACATCGTGACCTTCACGCCGATCAAAGGCTTGCCGTCAGTGCAGTGGTACTTGGGTATCTCGGTGGATAAAGACAAATCCTTCGCCATGCTCAGCGAATTCCGCACGTCGGCAGTGATCGCCACCCTCATTGCGGTAGCCATCATTATCGCTCTGCTTGGCATGCTGATCCGTGTGCTGCTGCAACCGCTGCATGTGATGACCCGCGCGATGCAGGATATCGCCGACGGAGAGGGTGACCTGACACGACGTCTGACCATCCAGAATCACGATGAATTCGGCACTCTGGGTAATGCATTCAACCGCTTCGTGGAGCGGATTCACACATCGATTCGCGAAGTGTCCTCGGCCACCGAACACGTCAACGAGGTGGCGCTACGGGTGGTCAGTGCCTCCAACTCGTCGATGGTCAACTCCGACGAACAGGCCAACCGCACCAATAGCGTAGCGGCCGCCATCAACCAGCTGGGTGCCGCCGCCCAGGAAATCGCCCGCAATGCAGCGCAGGCCTCTAACCAGGCCAGCGATGCGCGGCAGTTGGCGGAAGATGGTCAGCAGGTGGTCGAACGCAACATCAAAGCCATGACGGATCTTTCTTCGATGATTAGCGCTTCCAGCAGCAATATCGAAGCACTTAACAGCAAAACCGTGAATATCGGCCAGATTCTTGAGGTGATCACCAGCATCTCTCAACAAACCAACCTGCTGGCGTTGAACGCCGCGATTGAAGCCGCCCGTGCCGGAGAGGCCGGGCGCGGGTTTGCCGTGGTAGCCGATGAAGTACGCAACCTGGCCCATCGCACCCAGGAATCGGCGCAACAGGTGCAAACCATGATCGAAGAGTTGCAAGTGGGCGCGCGGGATTCGGTGACCACCATGAGCGAAAGCCAGCGCCACAGCCATGACAGCGTGGAAATCGCCAACCTGGCCGGCGAGCGTCTCAACAGCGTGACCCAGCGCATCGGCGAGATCGATGGCATGAACCAATCGGTCGCCACCGCTACCGAGGAACAGACGTCGGTGGTGGAGTCGATCAATATGGACATCACCGAGATCAACACCCTCAACCAGGAAGGCGTGGAAAACCTGCAATCGACCTTGCGCGCCTGTACCGACCTGGAGCAACAGGCCGCACGGCTCAAGCAATTGGTGGGCAGTTTCCGCATCTGACAGCTCTCGCCCTGGGCAGCGGCTCATACCGCCTCCCAGGGCGGCAGCAAGGCAAAACGCCGCACCCAACATCCCAACCGAACATCTATTCTTGCCTAATGTCCACGTTAGGAGAGCCTGGATAGGAGGGATGTTCATCGTGCATATCGCCGACATAACCATGTTCTACGCCCCGGCCAGTGGCGGCGTACGCACTTACCTGGACGCCAAGCACCGGCGCCTGACGCTCAAGCCGGGCATTCGCCACAGCCTGTTGATTCCCGGCGCCCACTTGAGCGAACAGGATGGGGTGTTCAAGGTACCCGCACCTCCCCTCCCCTTCGGCAAAGGTTATCGATTTCCGCTGCGGCTGACGCCATGGCGAAATGTCTTGCACGATTTACAGCCCGATCTGATCGAGGTCGGCGATCCCTATCTCACGGCCTGGGCCGCTCTGGATGCCAGGCGCCAGCTTGACGTGCCGGTTATCGGCTTTTATCACTCCGACTTGCCGTTGCTGGTAAGCAACCGCATGGGGCCGTGGTTCACGCCAAATGTTGAAGCCTATGTCAGCAAACTCTATGGGAATTTTGACCGAGTACTGGCGCCCAGCCAGGTCATGGCCGACAAGCTCATGGGGTTGGGCGTCAGAAACGTCTTTGTGCAGCCGTTGGGTGTGGATCTGCAGACGTTCACCCCGCAGGTACGCGACCCCGGCTTACGCGCTGAGTTGGGAATCGCTGAAGATACGCGACTGCTGATCTTCGCCGGGCGCGGTTCCAAGGAGAAGAACCTGCCTGTGCTGCTTAAGTGTATGAAGCGCTTGGGAGATCGGTATCACCTGTTGCTGGTGGGGTCCGGCATGCCGGCTAAGGTGCCGGAGAATGTCACCGTGGTCGACGGCTTCCAGCCGGCGTCGCAAGTCGCGCGTTTAATGGCCAGTGCCGATGCCCTTCTGCATGGCGGCGATCAGGAAACGTTCGGCCTGGTCATTCTTGAGGCCATGGCCTGCGCCATACCAGTGGTCGCCGTGGCCGCCGGTGCCTTCACTGAAATCGTCGACGAGCATTGCGGCTTGCTCTGCGCCCCCAACAATCCACGAGCGATGGCCGATGCGGTACGCGAGTTGTTCAGCCGCGATCCTCAGCGTCTCGGCATACAGGCTCGACGCCATGTGGAGCAGCAGTATGCTTGGGACACCGTGGTCGAGAGCCTGCTGGGCCATTACTACGCGGTGCTCGATAGCCACAAACCGATGCTTGCCCATGGTTAAGCGCTCGGTAGTGCTGGTATTGCACGATGTGGCCCCGCAAACCTGGTCCGACTATCGCCCCTTTGTGGAGGCGGTGGACGCTCTGGGCGACATCCCCATCACTTGGTTGGTGGTTCCGGATTTCCATCATCGCGGCACCTTGGCCGACCACGCCGAATTTCGCCGCCTGTTGGACCGCCGCGTGGCCAAGGGCGATGAATTGGCCTTGCACGGCTATTTCCATAGCGACGACCAGCCGCCACCGCGTACGCCCAAAGATTGGTTCATGCGCCGCATCTATACCCATGAGGGAGAGTTTTACCAGTTGTCAGAGGCCCAGGCCCTGCAGCGGTTAAGCGACGGCATCGAGGTCTTCCGACGCAACGACTGGCCTCTGCATGGGTTCGTCGCTCCGGCCTGGCTGATGAGCCAGGGTACCAAGGACGCCTTGCGCCAGTTGCCGCTGAGCTACACCAGCGACCCGCAACAGCTTTATCGGCTGCCCGACTTTACCCGCGTCGGCGCCCCAGGTTTGGTGTGGAGCGCCCGCAGCGCTTGGCGCCGAAGCCTGTCCAAACATCTCAGCGATCAACGGCAACGGCGCTGGCGGTCGGCACCGGTCATTCGCCTAGGCGTGCATCCGGTCGACCTGCGTCACGAAGGTGCTCGTCGCTATTGGCTCGATACCTTGCAACACCTACTGCAGACGGGGCGTACGCCATTGACCAAAGTGGACTGGCTCGCAACCCAGCCGTAATGCCCCGCCATGGCGACGGGACGAATGTTCAAGAATCTTGCTGATCAGACGCGGGCATCTTCTCTGCCTCCTGCATCTGTTCCCACAACTGAGCCGCCCCTGGAAACTCGGTACCGTCTTCGGCATCCAGCGCATCAGGATCGTAGCGACTCAAGCATCCCTCGCCCAACGTCGCAGGCGCTTTGGAGGTGGCTTTATCGAGTGGGTCGGTCATGGTGCAGTCCTGACGTGCGGATAAATAAAAAGGGCCTGGAACGATTTAACGCCCAGACCCTTCGATATTCAATCCACGCGATTGAATCAGAACACAACGGTCTTGTTGCCGTGCACCAATACGCGATCTTCGAGGTGGTAGCGCAGGCCACGGGCCAGAACCATCTTCTCGACATCGCGACCGAACCGCACCATATCTTCAATGCTGTCGCTATGGCTGACGCGCACCACGTCCTGCTCGATGATCGGGCCGGCGTCCAACTCTTCGGTGACGTAGTGGCAGGTTGCGCCAATCAACTTCACCCCCCGCAGGGAGGCCTGATGGTAAGGCTTGGCCCCGACAAACGACGGCAGGAAGCTATGGTGGATGTTGATGACTTTGCCGGCATATTCGCGGCACAGTTCCGGCGGCAGGATTTGCATGTAACGCGCCAGTACCACGACATCGGCGTCATGATGCTTGACCAGGCGCGACACTTCGGCGAACGCCGGCTCCTTGTCCTGCGGGTTGACCGGCACATGGTAATAAGGGATGCCATGCCACTCGACCATGCTGCGCAGGTCGTCATGGTTGGAGATCACACAAGCGATCTCGCAGTCCAGCTCATCGCTGTGCCAGCGATGCAGCAGATCCGCCAGGCAGTGGGATTCGCGGCTGGCCATCAGCACCACGCGTTTCTTCTGCTCGGTGTCGGTGATCTGCCAGGTCATCGAAAACTCTTCTGCGATCGGCGCAAAGGCCTCGCGGAAGGCTTCAAGACCAAAGGGCAGCGTGTCGGCACGTATTTCGTGACGCATGAAGAACCAACCGCTGAGGTTGTCCGAGTGATGGCTCGCCTCGGTGATCCAACCGTTATGGGAGGCCAGAAAGTTACTGACTTTGGCAACGATGCCGACCCGGTCCGGGCAAGCAATCACCAGCCGAAAAGTGCGCATTAGGGGGGAACTCCAGAACTTCGCAAAGGCCGCCATTCTAGCGATTGCGAAGAAAAACTGCAGTATTGGTTAACGTTTATTCTGATGGTCGGCCTGGCTTTGCCCCTTAATGCCCTATGCTTTTACCACCCTTATATGAATCAGGACTACATATGGAGTGCCCCTAGGAGTCTCACAGGTCTGATGTTTAGCATTACGTCCTTTTTAATTAACTCGATTGCAGGGCTGCACTACAAACACTCAAAGTAATTCACATAAAAGCATGCTTAAATGTTTACTTGGACAAACCGCCTGACTATTATTGGGCCACTCTCCCTGTCAATCAGCGCTCTACATAAGGTAGCCACATGTCTCTGATCACCCAATACCGTGCCAAAGAAGAAGCCATCAAAGAGCTGCAAGCCCAACTGGCAGCCATGGAAAAAGATGGCAGCCTGAAACGTGAAATGGAATTCGAAAGCAAGCTGCGCACCCTGATGGGCGAATACTCCAAATCCCTGCGTGACATCATCGCGCTGCTGGATCCGGATTCGAAAGTTAAAGCTCCTCGCGGCGCCGTGAAAACTACCGGCACCAAGCGTGCGCGCAAGGTCAAGCAATACAAAAACCCGCACAACGGCGAAGTGATTGAAACCAAAGGTGGCAACCACAAAACGCTGAAAGAGTGGAAAGCCAAGTGGGGCGGTGACGTGGTTGAAGGCTGGGCTACCCTGCTGGGCTAAGCTCACCGGGCTCATGCCAGATAAGCAACACATTAAAAACGCCAGCTTGCTGGCGTTTTTTTATTGCACGCACTATTGCGCGAAATCGACTACAGATTCACACGAGTCGCTAAAGCATCAGCATATTCCTGCCACTGCACCAGCACCTGCTGCTGAAACGGTGTCGCATTTACAGCCAACTCCTGACTGGCCTGCTTAAATGCATCCAAGGTAATTGGCGCACTCCATTGAGGGTCGGACAATCGTTGCTGACAGAAAAGTTTCCAGCGCTGTTGCTCCTCATTGTTCAGGGTGTCGGGAAAGTTACGCGCACGGTAGCGGAACAACAATTCAGGCAACCGCTGATCATCGAACGGCCACTGCTGACGCGCTAATTGAGCAGGCTCCGCCAAGCGGACTTGTTCACATAAGCGTCGATCACGATCACCAATAAAACCGTCATACAACTGCTGTTCCGGGTCTGTCGTCGAAGAAAATTCTTCCTGTGCATAAATGGCCGCCAACTTATCGCGCCAAACTTCTTGTGCGTCAGATAGCCGCAGCGCCCGCGCCTGGCAGACCTCCATGTCCAATTGCAGGCGTTCACGGTCTTCGGGGCGCAGCACGCTGAGCGGAGCAACCACCGGACAGCGGTTGATGTGCACCAGCTTGAGCGGCACCGGCAGCTCACCTTCGGGCAACTCGTCCCGGCGGGTGTAAAGGCGTTGACGCAAGGTCTCGGCATCCAGGTCCAGCAGCCCCTGCGGATCGAGCCCGAGGTCGCAGACGATCAACGCATTGCGGTTGCGCGGATGCCAGGCCAAAGGCAATACCACGCCCAAATAATGGCGTTCGGCGGAGAACCGCCCGGAGATGTGCAGCATCGGCTGCAACAGGCGCACCTGATCCATCACCCGTTGCTTGCTGCGCAATTGGAAGAGCCAATCATAGAGCTTGGGCTGTTTCTCGCGGACCAACCGTGCCAGAGCAATAGTGGCGCGCACATCGGACAACGCATCGTGGGCCTGGCCATGGTCGATTCCATTGGCCGCAGTCAGGCGTTCCAGCTTGAGGGTCACGCGCCCGTCCTGCTGCGGCCACTCGATACCATCCGGGCGCAAAGCGTAGGCGGTGCGCACCACATCGATCAGGTCCCAGCGGCTGTTACCGCCCTGCCACTCGCGGGCATAAGGGTCGAAAAAGTTGCGATACAAGCTGTAGCGCGTCATCTCATCGTCGAACCGCAAGGTATTGTAGCCAGCGCCGCAAGTCCCAGGAGCGGCCAGCTCGGCGTGTACACGGGTCATGAAGTCGGCCTCGGCCAAGCCCTTTTGCGCCAGGATCGCCGGGGTGATACCGGTGATCGCACAGGCAGCGGGATGAGGCAGGATATCGTCGGCGGGCTGACAATAAATATTGAGCGCAGAGCCGATCTCGTTGAGTTCGAGGTCCGTACGAATTCCGGCTACCTGAAGAGGGCGATCACTGCGCGGATTGATGCCGGTGGTTTCATAGTCGTACCAGAAAATGGAGGTCACGGGCTGTTCCTGTACTGAAGATCGACAAAGTCTAGGCGTGGAACCACATCCGCGGCCAGCAGCAATTTAACTGTATAAAAATCCAGCAAAATCTTGAATGGTTGCTTCCATCGCCGACACTGCTAGCATCCGTCTCTCCCAGCCGCTCTGCACTGCCAAGGATCGCAATGCCATCAACCCCACTGGATACGCGCTACCAGATCGAAACCCCGGAAGGTATCGACCTACCGTTGCGCCCGGCCGGCCTGGTACCCCGGGTATTGGCCTTTGCCTTCGACCTGCTGGCGCGCGGCGTGATCATGGGCGTGCTCATGGTGCCGCTGGCGTTGCTCGGCAATGTAGGTCTCGGCCTCGGCGCGTTGCTGCTGTTCCTGGTCAGTTGGTGGTACATGGTGCTGTTCGAAGTGCTTAACCAAGGGTGTTCGCCGGGTAAGCAAGTCATGGGATTGCGCGTGGTACAGGACGACGGTACACCCGTCGGCTGGTCGGCCTCGCTGATCCGCAACCTGCTGCGGTTTGTCGACATGCTGCCTTTTGGCTACTTTCTTGGCGCCATCAGCTGCCTGCAACATCCCCATTTCAAACGCCTCGGCGACCTCGCCGCCGGCACGCTGGTGGTCTACCGCGAACGCCCTCTACCACGTCCTCAGATTCCTCAGGCGGCAGCCCTGCGCTTGCCCTTTGCCCTGGACCTGAACGAACAACGGGCCATTCTGGGTTTTGCCGAACGCCAGGGTGAATTGTCCGCTGAACGGGTACACGAACTGGCCGCTATCCTCGCGCCGTCCCTGCAGGTTTCCCCAGCTCGCGCGGCCCAACAACTCAATGGCGTGGCCCGCGGCCTCCTGGGGCCAACATGAAGCAGAGCCTGTTCGAAAGCCGTCACCAGCCCCAATGGCAAGCTTTCGCCGAACAACTCAATCGGTTGGAACAAGGTAAGGCTAAAGCGAGCGATGTTGCCGACTTCCCTCATCAATACCGGCGCCTTTGCCAGCACTTGGCGCTGGCTCAGGAGCGCGGCTATAGCAGCTATCTGGTGGACCCGCTGCAGCAACTGGCCCTGCGCGGCCATCAGCAACTGTATCGTCATCGCAGCCAACTGGGCGCCAGCGTGCTGGGTTTTGTCCTGGCCGGTTTTCCGCGGCTGGTACGCGAACAGTGGCGCTTTGTAGCGGTGGCCAGCGTGCTGTTCTTTGGCAGCCTGCTGGGCATAGCGCTGCTGGTCTACCTGTTTCCCGAACTGATCTACAGCATCATCAGCCCCCAGCAGGTGGCTGAGATGCAGGACATGTACGACCCCGATGCCAGTCGCCTGGGCCGCGCCGCCGAGCGTGCATCGAGCGAGGACTGGATGATGTTCGGCTATTACGTGATGCACAACATTGGCATCGCCTTCCAGACATTCGCCGCCGGCTTGCTGTTTGGCCTGGGCAGCGTGTTCTTCCTAATCTTCAACGGGCTGATCATCGGCGCGGTGTCCGGACACCTGACCGAGATTGGTTACGGGCAGACCTTCTGGTCATTCGTCATCGGTCATGGTGCGTTCGAGTTGACAGCCATTGCCCTCGCCGGGGCAGCGGGTTTGCAACTGGGCTGGGCACTCATCTCGCCGGGGCGACTGACGCGGGGGGAATCCTTGAGGCTCGCGGCACATAAGAGCGTGCAATTGCTCTGCGGTGTCATGGTCTTCCTGCTGATTGCCGCGTTCATTGAAGCCTACTGGTCGTCCACCACGGTCATTGCGGCATGGGTCAAATACCTGGTGGGCGCCGTATTGTGGCTGCTGGTCGCGGCGTACCTGATCTTTGCAGGGCGGACTCAACATGCGCCTGAGTGATGCCAGCGTGGCGATTCGCCCGCGTACCGCCTGGGAAGCTATGGACCTTGGTGTCCTGATGGCCAGGGAACATCGTTTATTACTGACCGCCAGTTGGGCACTGGTGACCTTGCCGGTGTTCATTCTGCTCAGCGCAGCGCTGTGGAAGTACCCCTCCACCGCCATATTTCTGTTCTGGTGGTTCAAGCCGGCATTCGATCGCCTGCCGCTCTATATCCTGTCAAAGGCGCTGTTCGGTGACACGCCCAGCCTTAATCAGGCGGTACGCCAGTGGCCGCGCCTGCTCAAGGGGCAATTGTTGGCCAGCCTGACCTGGCGCCGCCTCAGTCTCAGCCGCAGCTTCGTCATGCCGGTCAGCCAGTTGGAAGGTCTGGATGGCCAGGCGCGTCAAAAGCGCCTGGGCGTATTGCAACAGCGTGACGCCGGCGCCGCGCGCTGGCTGACCACCGTTGGAGTGCATCTGGAAATCGGGCTCTGGTTCGGGTGCATGGCCCTGTTCTATCTCTTCATTCCGCAAAACGTCGAGCAGAACTGGGATTGGCAGCGGCTCATACTGGCCACCAGTTCTGAGGGGCTGTGGCTGGAGCATCTGAGTAACGCGTTTTATGCCCTGATACTGGTGTTCTGGGAACCGATCTATGTGGCCTGTGGTTTCAGCCTCTATCTCAACCGCCGAACCGTGCTGGAGGCTTGGGATCTGGAACTGGTATTCCGGCGTCTGCGCCAACGGCTGAGCACAGCGGCCCCTCTGTTATTGCTGGTGATCGGGCTGACATTCCTACCCGTCAATCCGCCCGCCATGGCCGATGAATCGAAGCCGCTGAGCACTCAGAGTGCAAGCCAGTCAGTCAAGGCGCTGCTGGACAAGCCCCCGTTCAAGAACCCGGAAACCGTCACCCGTTATCGCTTTGGCGATGACAAACCCACCGTAAAGAACAAGGACCGCGGTGATAGCAAACTTCCAGCGTGGCTGCAGGCGCTTCTGGACAACCTTAACAGCGATACCTTCAAGCATTTTGCCCAGGCCTTGGAAGTACTGCTATGGAGCCTGCTGATTGGCGGCCTGGCCCTAGTGGCGTGGCGCTATCGTGATTGGCTGCGCACTTTTGTCAGCCGGCGCGCGCCTGCCAGCCCCAAAGTCGTCAAGCCTGCCCCCACGCAACTGTTCGGCCTGGCGCTGGGCGCCGAGACCTTGCCCACGGATATTGCCAGCACCGCCGAGCAACTTTGGGCCACCCAGCCCAGGGAAGCTCTCGGTCTGCTTTATCGCGGCCTGTTGAGCCGTTTACTGCATGATTTCAACCTCCCCCTTAAAAGTGCCGACACCGAAGGGCAAGTGCTGGAACGCGTTCACCAACTGGAACAGCCGCAATTGCTGGCCTTCAGTGATGAACTGACCCGGCACTGGCAGAACCTCGCTTACGGCCACCGCCTTCCACCCACCACGATCCAGCAAAAACTCTGCAGCGATTGGCGTGCCCTGTTCAGTTCGGGGGGGCCCCAATGAACCGGCTTTTAATGTGGGCAGGGCTACTGCTGGTGTGTTTACTCGCAGCGGCTGGTTTTTATGCCTGGAGCAAAGCCACGCCCTACGACGAGGTAATCGACCGCGGGCCTTCCCCTGAAGCGCAAGCCAACCCTTATCTGGCCGCCGAACACTTTCTGCGTAAGCAGGGCCTGCCCGTGGACCATGCCTTTGGCCTTGATCGCCTGGCCGACCTCCCGTCTGAACACCATAGCCTTCTGCTACTGACGGAGCGCAGCAATATGTCTCCCCGTCAGGTTGAGCAGTTGCTGGACTGGACCCGCTCCGGCGGCCACCTGCTGGTGGTAGCAGAAGCCCTGTGGGATGAAGAAACCGGCAAAAGTGGCGATCTCTTACTCGACCGCCTCCAGATACGCCAAGTGCTCAGCGACGAGCCCGAAGAGCCCGCGCCAGCGCGCAAAGAGAAAACACCCGACCTGACCAGGCTCTATATCGATAATGAAACCGCCCCGGCCTATTTCGGTTTCGATACCGCTTTCAACCTCACCGACCCCAAGCATCTGGCGCAATTTTCCGCCAACAGCGCCCGGTCGAGTCATCTGATGCAACTCGACCTCGGCCAGGGTCGTGTGACCGTGATCACCGACAGCGACCTGTGGAAAACCGCAAATATCGGTAAGCACGACAATGCCTGGCTGCTGTGGTACCTGACCCAGGGCACGGCCGTGACTCTGTTGGCCAACGGTGATGTGGACGATCTGTTCAGCCTGCTGCTGCGCTATTTCCCCCAGGCACTGGTAGCGCTGACGGCCTTGATCGCCCTGGCCCTGTGGCACGCGGGTATGCGCCAGGGACCTATCCAGGCACCCGCGCCCAAGGCTCGTCGGCAACTGCAGGAACATCTGAAAGCCAGCGCCGACTTCCTGCTGCGCCGCAATGGCCAACGCACGCTGGTGCAGGCCTTGCAACGGGATATCCTGCGCGCCGCCAGGCGTCGCCATCCCGGCTTCGAACACCTTGATGATGCACAACAGTGGCAGGTGCTCGAACACCTGACGCATCAACCTTCTCATGTCATCAGCCAGGCCCTCGGCCCACTCCCGGAAAAGCGGCTTTCCAGCGCCGATTTCAGCCGGCAGGTGGCATGCCTGCAAACCCTCAGGAATGCCCTATGAGCGATTTTCCAAGCGCCACCGCCCTGACCGGCGAAACCCTGCATCGCGCCAGCCAACAGGCCCAGGCCTTACGCGTCGAACTGCGCAAGGCCGTTATTGGGCAGGATCAGGTCATTGATGATGTGCTCACCGCCCTGATCGCCGGCGGCCACGTATTGCTCGAAGGCGTACCCGGCCTCGGCAAGACCTTACTGGTACGTGCATTGGCACGCTGCTTCGATGGCGATTTCGCGCGTATCCAATTCACGCCGGACCTGATGCCCAGCGATGTCACCGGCCATGCCGTGTATGACCTGCACACCGAACAGTTCAAGCTGCGCAAAGGCCCGGTCTTCACCCACCTGTTACTGGCCGACGAAATCAACCGCGCCCCGGCCAAGACCCAGGCCGCTCTGCTCGAAGCCATGCAAGAGCGGCAAGTGACCTTGGAAGGCGAGGCGCTGCCCATCGGTCAGCCCTTCATGGTACTGGCCACCCAGAACCCCATTGAACAGGAAGGGACTTATCCCCTGCCGGAGGCGGAACTGGATCGCTTCATGCTCAAAGTGCGCATCGACTATCCAGAAGCGCAGCAGGAGTTGGATATGGTGCGCGAAGTCACGCGTTCATCGCGGGCCGATATGCTGGATGTGCAACCCTTGCGCACCGTGCTGCAGGCCGACGATGTCATGCAACTGCAACAGGTCGCCAGCGAACTGGCCCTGGACGAACACGTACTCGACTATGCCGTGCGCCTGGCGCGAGCGACCCGAAGCTGGCCAGGGCTGGCCATCGGCGCGGGGCCGCGAGCTTCCATCGCGTTGGTGCGTGGCGCCCGTGCCCGAGCCTTGCTACGCGGCGGCGAGTTCGTCACTCCGGATGACATCAAAGGATGTGCCCTGGCGGTGTTGCGTCATCGAGTACGTATTGCGCCAGAACTGGATATCGACGGGCTGGAAGTCGACCAGGTACTCAAGCAACTGCTGGACCAGATCCCGGCTCCGCGGCAATGAATCGCCCATGAAACCGACCCGTCTGCTATTAACCTGGCTCAGCGTGCTGCTGGGCCTGAGCATTCTTCTGGGCGCCACGGCAGCGCTGCAACTGAAGGTGCCCGACACACTCCACTCGGTGGCCTGGGGCTTGCTCCTGGCATTGTTACTGCTTGCCCTGCTGGATGCCCTGCGCCTGCGCCACCGGCCTACCCCGCGCCTGCAACGGCAAATGCCCGGCAGTCTGGCGCTGGGACGCTGGGGCGACGTTCGCCTGAGCCTGGAACACGCCTTTGCACAAACGCTGACGGTGCAGGTGTTCGACCATGTTCCCGATGGGCTGAGCGTCGACAACCTGCCGCAAACCATCGAACTACGCCCCGGTGAACGCAGTGAACTGGGGTATCGCCTGCGCCCCTTGCGCCGTGGCCACTTCCCATTCGACCGCTGTGAAATCCATATCCCCAGCCCTTTGGGGTTATGGTCGGCACGGCGCTTTATCGAAACCCAGGATGTCACCCGCGTATACCCGGATTTCGCCCGGTTGTACGGCGCCCAATTACTGGGTGTGGATAACTGGCTGAGCCAGCTGGGGGTTCGCCAGCGTCAACGACGCGGCCTGGGGTTGGAGTTTCATCAATTACGTGAATTTCGCGAAGGCGACAGCCTGCGTCAGATCGACTGGAAAGCCACCGCGCGACAACGCACACCGATCGCCCGGGAGTATCAGGACGAACGCGACCAACAGATCGTGTTCATGCTCGATTGCGGCCGCTGCATGCGCAGCCAGGACGATGAACTGTCCCATTTCGACCATGCCCTCAATGCTTGCCTGCTGCTCAGCTATGTCGCCTTGCGCCAGGGCGATGCGGTGGGGATATGCACGTTTGCTGGCGATCAGCCCCGCTACCTGGCACCAGTTAAGGGCAGCGGCCAGTTGAATCTGTTGTTGAACGCGGTATACGACCTGGACACGACGCGCCGGTCGGCCGACTACCTCGCAGCGGCGAACCAAGTGCTGGCTCGGCAAAAGCGTCGGGCGTTGGTGATCATCGTCACCAACCTGCGGGATGAGGACGATGAAGCGCTGCTGGCGGCCGTCAAACGTATCGGCCGCCAACATAGAGTGCTGGTGGCCAGTTTGCGCGAGGAGGTATTGGACCAATTGCGGCAGTCCCCTGTGCAAACCTTACCTGAGGCCCTGGCCTACAGCGGCACGGTGGATTACCTCACCAGACGCGACGAATTGCATGACCGGCTGGGCGCACATGGCCTGTCAGTACTGGATACCTTGCCTTCGGAGATGGGCGCGGCCCTGGTGACTCGTTATCTGGGCTGGAAGAAAGCCGGTGTGTTCTAAAAGATGTGCTCGGCACGACAAGGGCTCTGAAGCCCATGCCGAGTCGACAACGCTTGATGCTAGGCAGACGCCTGCAAAGGATCAAAGCTGAAGTAATGCACCAAAACGCTGATCAATTGCCCATATTCCTCACTGGCGCTGATGATGCGGAAGCCGGAATCGTAGTGCTGCGGGTTGATGTCTTCGTGACTCCACAGACACGTCGCGGTGAGATCAATGGCATGAAAGTCGCCATCCGCCGCAGGAATCTTTAACCGCAGCTCGAAATCCACATCAATCATCATGGGCAACAGGCTGATTAACATCAGTCCGTCTTCCGAGGCATTGCCCAGAAAACCAATGGGCTTGTCAGTAAGACGGTTAAACACTTGCAAGAAACTCGGTAATTGATGCCGCTCGATCCGTCGGTCGGTAAACATGGTGAGATCGCCATCCAGTGGCCATGACTCTGGCCGTGCCAGTGATTCGGAACGAGCATAAACGCTCGCTCTCCCTGGATCTCGGTGTGACAACACACTGCATTGTGCACTAGACAGCCGCCGAATCCGGGCCCCTCATTCGTTCGAATAGAAACTTGTACAAACGATCATCCAAAGGATAGCCCAAGACTGGCAACGGGCCAGTTAACCCACGGTAAATATCCTCACAAGGACGCAGGACGTGGCTGAGCAGCACTGGCGCCGGGGTAATGCCCCAGTTGTTGCAGGGTGTCGAGCCGCGCGCGGGCGCGGTAGGCGTACTCGCTGGAAGGGTATTGGGTAATGATGAACTGATAGGTTTGCACGGCATCGACGAACAATTTCTGCCGTTCCAGACACTGCCCACGCAACATCGAGACCTCCGGCTGCACGTACCGACGGCTGCGGCTTTCGCGGTCCACCTGGGACAATTCCAGGGTGACGCGCTGGCAATCACCGACCCCATAAGCCCGGTAGGCGTTATTCAAATGATGGTCCATCGACCAGCGGGTGCAGCCGACAACACTGACGGCAAGGGCAGCAACGAGCAAAATTCGCATGAGGGTTCTCCTGTCTTGTGGAGTGTATCGACCCTTCGTCGAAAATCTTCAAGGTCGTTCATCTTTTAGCCCGCCGCCAAAACAAGTGAATGTTCGATAAGTAGTGCAAACGAACAATGACTACAACGAAAGAGCATAGTAGCCTTCCTCAGCGCTTGAACTCAGGAGTCCGTGCATGTCCGTCCGTCGTACCAAAATCGTCGCCACCCTTGGCCCGGCCAGCAATTCGCCGGAAGTCCTCGAACAGCTGATTCTGGCTGGTTTGGACGTTGCCCGTCTGAACTTCTCCCACGGCACCCCCGACGAGCACAAGGCTCGCGCCAAGCTGGTGCGTGATCTCGCAGCCAAGCACGGCCGTTTCGTGGCGTTGCTGGGCGACCTGCAAGGCCCGAAAATCCGTATCGCCAAATTCGCCAACAAGCGAATCGAACTGAAGATCGGCGACACCTTCACCTTCTCCACCAGCCACCCGCTGACCGAAGGCAACCAGCAAGTCGTGGGTATCGACTATCCCGACTTGGTCAAAGACTGCGGCGTCGGTGACGAGCTGCTGCTGGATGATGGCCGCGTGGTCATGCGCGTCGACACCGCCACCAGCACTGAGCTGATCTGCACCGTGACCATCGGTGGGCCACTGTCGGACCATAAAGGCATCAACCGTCGCGGTGGTGGCCTGACCGCACCGGCCCTGACCGAAAAAGACAAAGCCGACATCAAGCTGGCCGCCGAAATGGAAGTGGACTACCTCGCAGTGTCCTTCCCCCGCGACGCCGCTGACATGGAATACGCCCGTAAGCTGCGCGACGAGGCCGGCGGTACCGCCTGGCTGGTGGCGAAGATCGAACGCGCGGAAGCCGTGGCCGATGACGAAACCCTCGACGGCCTGATCAAGGCTTCCGACGCCGTGATGGTTGCCCGTGGCGACCTGGGCGTTGAAATCGGCGACGCCGAACTGATCGGTATCCAGAAAAAAATCATCCTGCACGCACGTCGCCACAATAAAGCGGTGATCGTCGCGACCCAGATGATGGAGTCGATGATCCAAAACCCGATGCCGACCCGCGCCGAAGTGTCCGACGTGGCCAACGCCGTGCTGGACTACACCGACGCCGTCATGCTGTCGGCCGAAAGCGCCGCCGGCCCGTACCCGCTGGAAGCCGTCCAGGCCATGGCGCGTATCTGTGTCGGTGCCGAAAAGCACCCGACCAGCAAAACCTCCAGCCACCGCATCGGCAAAGTGTTCGAAAGCTGCGACCAGAGCATCGCCCTGGCGGCGATGTACACCGCCAACCATTTCCCAGGCGTGAAAGCGATCATCGCTCTGACCGAAAGTGGCTACACACCGCTCATCATGTCGCGCATCCGTTCGTCGGTACCGATCTACGCGTTCTCCCCGCACCGCGAAACCCAGGCCCGCGCGGCCATGTTCCGGGGTGTCTACACCGTACCGTTCGACCCGGCGTCGTTGCCACCCCATGAAGTGAGCCAGGCGGCCATCGACGAGCTGCTCAAGCGCGGCGTTGTGGAGAAAGGCGACTGGGTCATCCTGACCAAGGGCGACAGCTACAACACCATCGGCGGCACCAACGGCATGAAGATCCTGCACGTTGGCGACCCAATGGTCTGAGTGATCGGTCGTTGAAAACAAAAGCCCTGTCATGCAAGTGACGGGGCTTTTTGCTTTTCGTGATAGAGGGCCTTGCTTACGATCAGCGTCGAGTAACGAACCCCGACAACGCCGCAATCGCCTCCGGCGACCTTAACCGTTGGGTAAACAACGCCCCCTCCTCTTCGATCACCTGACGCAACTGCTCGCGGTCCACGCTTTTCATCAATTGCTTGGTGATCTGCACTGCGCCCGGCGCCAAGGTGTCGAAACGCTCAGCGATTTGCCTGGCTTTGGCCAACGTCGCCTCACCACTGCTCAAGGCTTCGGTGGCGATGCCCCATGCGGCGGCCTGCTCACCGGTAAACCCTTCGCCCAACAGCAACAGCTCGGCGGCTTTGGCGTGCCCCAGCAATCGCGGCAGGATCAGGCTGGAACCAAACTCAGGGCACAGCCCCAGGTTGACGAACGGCATGCGCAAATGCGCATCACGACTGACGTACACCAGGTCGCAGTGCAGCAGCAGGGTCGTACCGATGCCCACCGCCGCCCCGGCCACAGCGGCGATCACCGGTTTGCGACAGTTGAGCAGGCTCTTCATAAAGTGAAACGGCGGGGTGTCCAAGTCGCTGGGCGGCTGGTCGAGAAAGTCGCCGATGTCGTTGCCAGCGGTAAAGCATTCGCTGCTGCCTTGGATCAGTACGGCATTGATCTGCGGGTCAGCATCGGCCTGTTCCAGCGCCTCGGCCAAGCGGGTGTACATGGCGCGGGTCAGGGCGTTCTTCTTGTCCGGGCGATTGAGCTGCAGGGTCAGCAGCCCGCCGTCACGTTGCTGGAGGATGGCGTCGGTCATGGCGAGTCTCGCGGCGATGGAATTCAGCGCTCAACCACGGGGCAGGAACACATCGGCCAGCAGTTGATTGCGCGGCAGTCCGGCCAGGAACAAACGCTTGGAAAACGCTTCGACACTGGCAGGGCTCCCGCAGAGTAAGGCCAGGGTTTGCCGGGAAACAAGCCGCAGTTGCGCCAATGCCTGGGTTAACTCAGCCGCGGTCCACAGCTCCACGGTCAACTGCGGGTGACGGGCGGCCAGCGCCGCCAGGGGTTCGGCCAGATAATGGCCGGCGGCGTCATGGGCCAGGTGAATCACGCGGATGGGCCCTTGATGATCTTGGCGCAACGCCTCGCGCAACACGCCCCATAAAGGGCCCAGCCCTGTCCCCGAGGCCAACAGCCATAGCGGCCGGGATTGCCAATCAGGGTCATAGTGCAAGGCGCCGCCGCGCAATTCGCCCAGGACCAAACGCTCGCCGACCCGCAACCGGCGGGCGATATCGCTGAATTGACCGGGCTGTCGGCAATCGAGATGAAACTCCAGGAACCCGTCCTCCTGGGGCAAGCTCGCCAGGGAATACGGCCGCGCCACCTGCCCCGCCCACAGCACCAGGTGCTGCCCGGCCCGATAACGCAGGTTGTGTTGCGCTTGCACGCGCAGGCGCAAAACGCTCGGGGTCAACCAGTCTGTCGCCACGACCTGGGCCGTTACGCCATCGCGCAGCGGATCAAATGTCTCGACCTGCACGTCCCCGCTCACCTGACATTGGCATGCCAGGCGCCAGCCGTCCTGGCGTTGCGCAGGGCTCAAAGCCTCCGGCTGGCAATCATCCACCTCGCCCTCGCACCGTACCAGGCACGCATGGCAACTGCCGGCCCGGCAACTGTAAGGCACGGCCACGCCCGCCTGGTTCAAGGCATCCAACAGGTTACTGCCGGTAGGTACCGACCAATGGCGTTCGCCGACGTGCAGTTCAGGCATGGAACATCTCGCATCAAAAGGCGCACACAGGGAATCACGCTCGGCACAGTTTGACCATAGTCGGGTGTATCGGCCACCGCGCCGGGTTATACTGCCGCGCCTTTTTAGCGTCGCGCCTGCACCACTTGGCGTGCCTTGGAAAGGTGGCCTCAGCCGACCGATGCACCCCACTGATGCCACCTTTATTGAATGTTCCCGTCTTATAGAGGAGCGCGACTCATGACCGTGATCAAGCAAGACGACCTGATTCAGAGCGTTGCCGACGCCCTGCAATTCATTTCCTACTACCACCCCGTAGATTTCATCCAGGCGATGCACGAAGCCTACCTGCGCGAAGAGTCGCCAGCGGCCCGTGACTCCATGGCCCAGATCCTGATCAACTCGCGCATGTGCGCCACCGGCCATCGCCCGATCTGCCAGGACACCGGTATCGTTACCGTGTTCGTGCGCGTGGGCATGGACGTACGTTGGGATGGCGCCACCATGGGCCTGGACGACATGATCAACGAAGGTGTGCGTCGCGCCTACAACCTGCCGGAAAACGTCCTGCGTGCCTCGATTCTCGCCGATCCGGCCGGCGCGCGTAAAAACACCAAGGACAACACCCCTGCGGTCATCCACTACTCCATCGTTCCGGGCAACACCGTGGAAGTGGACGTGGCGGCCAAAGGCGGCGGCTCCGAGAACAAGTCGAAAATGGCCATGCTCAACCCGTCCGACTCGATCGTCGACTGGGTGCTCAAGACCGTTCCGACCATGGGCGCCGGCTGGTGCCCACCTGGCATGCTCGGCATCGGCATCGGCGGCACCGCCGAGAAAGCCGCCGTGATGGCCAAGGAAGTGTTGATGGAATCCATCGACATCCACGAGCTGAAAAAACGCGGCCCGCAGAACCGTATCGAAGAGATGCGCCTGGAGCTGTTCGAGAAGGTCAACCAACTGGGCATCGGCGCCCAGGGCCTGGGTGGCCTGACCACCGTGCTCGACGTGAAGATCATGGATTACCCGACCCACGCAGCCTCGTTGCCGGTGTGCATGATCCCCAACTGCGCCGCCA
Organism: Pseudomonas rhodesiae; assembly: GCF_007858255.1. GTDB lineage: Bacteria > Pseudomonadota > Gammaproteobacteria > Pseudomonadales > Pseudomonadaceae > Aquipseudomonas > Aquipseudomonas rhodesiae. The sequence continues at coordinate 159,734 of NZ_VFEU01000005.1, forward strand.
CCCGTCACGCGCACTTCGTGCTCGACGGTTCGGGCCCGGCGTCGCTGGAAGCACCACCGTTGGACGCCTACCCGGAAATCGTCTGGGAGGCCGGCCCGTCGGCCCGCCGCGTCAACCTCGACACCCTGACCCCGGAAGACGTGCAGAGCTGGAAACCGGGCGAAACCGTGTTGCTCAACGGCAAGATGCTCACCGGTCGCGACGCGGCGCACAAGCGCATGGTCGAGATGCTGAACAAGGGTGAAACCCTGCCAGTGGACCTCAAGGGTCGCTTCATCTACTACGTCGGCCCGGTTGATCCAGTGCGCGAAGAAGTAGTCGGCCCAGCCGGCCCGACCACCGCCACGCGGATGGACAAGTTCACCCGTCAGATCCTTGATCAGACCGGCCTGTTGGGCATGATCGGTAAATCCGAACGCGGCCCGACCGCCATCGACGCGATCAAGGACCACAAAGCCGTGTACCTGATGGCCGTGGGCGGCGCTGCCTACCTGGTGGCGCAAGCTATCAAGAAGTCCCGCGTGGTGGCTTTCGCAGAACTGGGCATGGAAGCGATCTACGAGTTCGAGGTCAAAGACATGCCGGTCACCGTGGCGGTGGACAGCAAGGGCGAATCCGTCCACATCACCGGTCCTGCCATCTGGCAGAAAAAGATCAGTGAAAGCCTGGCGGTAGAAGTGCAATAAGCACTGCCTGAGCGACAGAAAAAGCGACCGCTGCGATCAGCACGGTCGCTTTTTTATTGCCTGCCGATTTCTCAGCGCCGGGCTTGCCGCAAAACCTGCGCAACCTGCCCATTTACAATGACCTGGCGCACCCCAAGACCGCTGCTGCTCATGCTATGGTGCACTCCCCTTACCGTGCCTGTTCATCACCGTATGATCGTGATCCCTCGCCCCCTGCGTCTGAGCTTTTACTCCCTGCTGATCATCGCCGGTGCGGTACTGGCCGCCGCCCTGGCCACGCGGCATGCCGAACGCCAGGCCCTGGTGGACGATGCCGCCCGTGCCAATCAGCAATTGGCGCTGTATGCCAACTCCCTGCACACCCTGATCGAACGCTACCGCGCCCTGCCTGCGGTGCTGGCGCTGGATTCGGAAATGATCAACGCCTTGAAAGGTCCGCTGGACAGCGCCACCCAGGACTTGCTCAACCGCAAGCTGGAACGCATCAACGGCGCCGCGCAGTCGTCCACCCTGGAATTGATGGATCACACCGGTCTGGCCGTCGCGGCCAGTAACTGGAACTTGCCGAGCAGTTATGTTGGCCACAACTACGCATTCCGGCCTTATTTCAGCCAGACCCGCAGCCAGGGCACCGGGCGTTTTTATGCGGTGGGGGTGACCACGGGCATTCCCGGCTATTTCCTTTCCAGCGCGGTACTGGACGAGCACGAGCAGTTCCTCGGCGCCATGGTGGTCAAGCTGGAGTTTCCCGAGCTTGAGCGCGAATGGGCCCAGGGCAATGATCTGCTGCTGGTCAGCGATGCGCGTGGCATCGTATTTATCGCCAACCAGCCGGGCTGGCGCTATCGCAACCTGCGACCGCTGTCGGACAGCGACCTCGCCGAACTCAAGGCCACCCGCCAATACGATAAGAAGCAGCTGCAGCCGCTGGACACTCAGCCCCTGCAACGCTTCGATGAAAACAGTCACCTGATGCGCGTCAACGGCCCAGACGGCAGTGCCAATTACATCTGGGAATCCCTGCCGCTGAAGGCCGAAGGGTGGACCTTGCACCTGTTGCGCAAACCCCAGTTCGCTTTCGAAGACCAACGCAATGCCGGCCTGGCTGCTGCCGGTTCGTGGCTGGCGCTGGTGTTTCTGGTGCTGTTCCTGACCCAGCGTTGGCGCCTGGCACGCCTGCGCCAGCGCAGTCGCCAAGAGCTGGAGCGCCTGGTGGAAGAGCGCACCCAAGCGCTGCGCACCGCTCAGGACGGCCTGGTGCAGTCCGCCAAGCTGGCCGCCCTGGGGCAGATGTCGGCGGCCCTGGCCCATGAAATCAACCAGCCACTGACAGCCCAGCGCATGCAACTGGCCACCCTGCGCCTGCTGCTCGACCATGGCCGCGTGGACGACGCCTACAAGGCTCTCACGCCGCTGGACGATATGCTCACGCGCATGGCCGCGCTCACCGGCCATCTCAAGACCTTCGCGCGTAAAAGCCCCAGCGGCCTGCGCGAACGCCTGGACCTGGCCACCGTGGTCGACCAATCCCTGCACTTGCTCGACGCGCGCCTGCGCGACGAAAGCATCGGCACTGTGCTGGACCTGACCCGCCCTGCCTGGGTACGCGGCGACGCGATCCGCCTGGAACAAGTAATGATCAACCTGCTGCGCAACGCTCTGGATGCCATGGCCGACAAACCGCGCAAGCGCCTGGAAATCCGCCTGCACGCCGACCAGCAGCTGTGGCAGTTGACCGTCAGCGACAGCGGCGGCGGCATTGCCGAAGAACACTTGAACAGTGTGTTCGACCCGTTTTTCACCACCAAACCGGTGGGCGACGGGCTCGGCCTGGGGCTGGCGGTGTCCTACGCCATCGTGCACGAACTCGGCGGACGCCTGATCGCCGCTAACCGAGGCGACGGCGCGGTGTTCACCCTGACCCTGCCCATCGCGCTGGAGACGCCGGACCTATGTTGAACGCGGTAATTGTGGTCGACGACGAAGCCAGTATCCGCACGGCCGTCGAACAATGGTTGAGCCTGTCCGGTTTCGAGGTGCAACTGTTCAGTCGCGCCGAGGAATGCCTGGCACAGCTGCCCAGGGACTTTGCCGGAGTCATCCTCAGTGACGTGCGCATGCCCGGGCTCAGCGGCTTGGAACTGCTGGCCGAAGTGCAGCGGCGCGACGCGGACCTGCCGGTGATTCTGCTCACCGGCCATGGCGATGTGCCGATGGCCGTGGAAGCCATGCGCGACGGCGCCTACGACTTTCTGGAAAAGCCCTTCAGCCCCGACGCCTTGCTCAACGGCCTGCGCCGCGCCCTGGACAAGCGCGGGCTGGTCCTGGAAAACCGCCGCCTGCACCAGCAGGCCGGGCAGCGCGCGCAGTTGGAATCGAGCTTGCTCGGCATGTCCCGCGCGTTGCAGAACCTACGCCGCCAAGTGCTGGATCTGGCGGCGCTACCGGTCAATGTGCTGATCCGTGGCGAGACCGGCAGCGGCAAGGAACTGGTCGCCCGCTGCCTGCATGATTTCGGTCCGCGGGCGAAAAAGCCGTTCGTGGCGCTCAACTGCGCGGCGATCCCCGAGCAGCTGTTTGAGGCCGAACTGTTCGGTCACGAAAGCGGCGCCTTTACCGGGGCCCAGGGCAAACGCATCGGCAAACTGGAATACGCCCACGGCGGTACGCTGTTTCTCGACGAAATAGAAAGCATGCCCCTGGCCCAACAAGTCAAACTGCTGCGGGTGCTGCAAGAGCAGAAGCTGGAGCGCCTGGGTTCCAACCAGAGCATCCCTGTGGACCTGCGCATCATCGCCGCGACCAAACCCGATTTGCTGGAAGAGGCCCGCGCCGGACGCTTTCGCGAAGACCTGGCGTATCGCCTGAACGTCGCGCAGTTGCGCCTGCCGCCACTGCGCGAGCGGCGCGAAGACATTCCCCTGCTCTACGAGCACTTTGCCCAGAGCGCCGCCGAGCGCCTTGGGCGCCGTGTCGAGCCCTTGAGCGGCGCGCAGTTGGGGCGGCTGCTCAGCCATGACTGGCCGGGTAATGTGCGGGAGCTGGCCAACGTTGCCGAACGCCAGGTGCTGGGCCTGGGCGAGCCGGAAACGGACACTGTCGAAACCGGGCAATCCCTGGCGGCACAGCAGGAAGCCTTTGAAGCGCAGTGCCTGAAAGCCGCGTTGAGCCGACATAAGGGCGATATCAAAGCGGTGCTCGCGGAACTGCAACTGCCGAGGCGCACCTTCAATGAAAAAATGCAGCGCCACGGCCTGACCCGAGAAATGTTTCTGCCGGACGAATGAGCGGATTTCCGCTCATCACCACCAAAATCATCAGCGACTTTTCGCTCAAAAATTTCCTCAAACCCTTCTAAACCGGGCCTTCATCCCCTTGGCACAGCTCCTGCTATAGCCCCAGCCAGGCAACGCTCGCGCTGCTCCATAAAAACAACTAGATGAAGGATCCTTCGATGGATAACTCCAACACCCTGTCTGCGGGGTCGGTGGCCGCGCCGGCCAAAGAACGCACCACCACCAGCCGGATCAAATCGATCTTCAGCGGCTCGGTGGGCAACATGGTCGAGTGGTATGACTGGTACGTCTATGCCGCCTTCTCGCTGTACTTCGCCAAAGCCTTCTTCCCCAAAGGCGACACCACCGCCCAATTGCTCAACACTGCCGCGATCTTCGCCGTGGGCTTCCTGATGCGCCCGATCGGCGGCTGGCTGATGGGCTTGTATGCGGACTACAAAGGGCGCAAGGCCGCGCTGATGGCCTCGGTGCTGCTGATGTGCTTCGGCTCCCTGATCATCGCCCTCAGCCCCGGCTATGAAACCATCGGTGTCGGCGCGCCGATCCTGCTGGTGTTTGCCCGCTTGCTGCAAGGTTTGTCGGTGGGTGGCGAATACGGCACCTCGGCCACCTACCTCAGCGAGATGGCAACCAAGGAACGCCGTGGTTTCTTCTCCAGCTTCCAATACGTGACCCTGATCTCCGGCCAGCTCATCGCGCTGGCGGTGTTGATCGTGCTGCAACAAGTGCTGACCACCGAACAACTCTACGCCTGGGGCTGGCGTATTCCGTTTGCCATCGGCGCCCTGTGTGCCGTGGTCGCGTTGTACCTGCGTCGTGGCATGGAAGAAACCGAGTCGTTTACCAAGAAGGAAAAAGCCAAGGAAAGCGCCATGCGCACCTTGCTGCGTCACCCCAAGGAATTGATGACCGTGGTCGGCCTGACCATGGGCGGCACCCTGGCCTTCTACACCTACACCACTTACATGCAGAAGTACCTGGTGAACACCGTCGGCATGAGCATTTCCGACTCCACCACCATTTCGGCGGCGACGCTGTTTCTGTTCATGTGCCTGCAACCCATCATCGGCGGGCTGTCGGACAAGATCGGCCGCCGCCCCATTCTGATCGCCTTCGGCATCCTCGGTACGCTGTTCACCGTGCCGATCCTCACCACCTTGCACACCATCCAGACCTGGTGGGGAGCGTTCTTCCTGATCATGGCGGCGCTGATCATCGTCAGCGGCTACACCTCGATCAACGCGGTGGTCAAAGCCGAACTGTTCCCCACCGAAATCCGCGCCCTGGGCGTGGGCCTGCCGTATGCACTGACCGTATCGATCTTCGGCGGGACCGCTGAATACATCGCGCTGTGGTTCAAGAGCATCGGCATGGAAACCGGTTACTACTGGTACGTGACCGCCTGCATCGCGGTGTCGCTGATGGTCTACGTGACCATGAAAGACACCCGCAAACATTCGCGGATTACTACGAACTAACGGTTGCGTGCAGTAACAAATGTGGGAGCGGGCAAGCCCCCTGATGGCGGTGTTTCAGCTAATCAACCCTGGCTGGTCCACCGCCATCGCGGGCAAGCCCGCTCCCACATTTCGAGCAAATCAGCGATGCTCAGCGCCGTGGCCAGGGTGTTGGAAAACAGGATGGTTATCTAATAGAACAACACGCCTCGGAACGCCTGTACCTTGTGCACGTTCAGCGAGTCGCCAGTGAGGCACCGCCGATGATCATCGACCCGGGCCGCTGTGAAAAAGAGGTGGACGCTGAATGAAAATTCCATGGGCGAATGGAAATTCGTCGCTATGGATTGCACTATGGCTGCCTTCCAGACCCCCGCAGCAGGAACCCCACCATGCCTGACAATATCCATTTCTACGAACCCGCCAACGGCCACGGCCTGCCTCATGATCCGTTCAATGCCATCGTCGGTCCCCGGCCGATTGGCTGGATTTCGTCCCACGACCGTGCAGGCCGCCTGAACCTGGCGCCCTACAGTTTCTTCAATGCGTTCAATTACGTTCCGCCGATCATTGGGTTCTCCAGCGTTGGGCGCAAAGACAGCCTGAACAATATCGAACAGACCGGCGAGTTCGTCTGGAACCTGGCGACTCGCCCACTGGCCGAGCAGATGAATCAGAGCTGCGAGGCGGTGGCGCCCGAGGTGGATGAATTTGCGTTATCCGGCCTGACACCGGTGGCGTCGAAGATCGTCAGCGTGCCACGGGTGGGTGAAAGCCCGGTGTCGTTCGAATGCAAAGTCACCCAGATCATCCAGCTGCAACGCGCCGATCAAACCCTGGTACCGAGCTGGTTGGTGCTGGGCGAAGTGGTTGCGGTGCACATCGCCAAATGGCTGCTCAAGGACGGCATCTATGACACGGCCGCGGCCGAGCCGATTCTGCGCGGCGGTGGCCCGGCGGACTACTTCCAGCTAGGGCCGGAGGCGCTGTTCAAGATGTACCGCCCAGGCGCCAGCAAACCCTGACTGAAATAACCGAAGGCCCCTGCCGCAGTTTTAGCTGGCGGCATTCGCCCAGGTCAGTTGACCCTCTTCATCGACATCGACCAACTGCTCAAGCTGCACGACGGCCGCATCATCGGCATCCGAAGCGGTCTTGAACGTCTGCCCGTCGAGGATCTTGTGAAACCGTGGGGCGCCCATGCCGTCCAGCGCCTTCACGGCGACGGCGGCGCTGTAGCCCCCTTCCCCCGGTACAACAGCGGAAACGGCTTCGTGATGGGCAAATTGTTTACGTGCCATATTGCAGGTCCTGGCCAATGAAAAGTCGGCCATTCTAAACCGCTTCAACCGGCGAGTTGCAGGTACTCGCCATAGGCGTGGGCGGCGGACGCATCGGTGAAGGTCTGGAAGTCCATGCTGCGCACGACCATGTCGTTCAACAGCTCGGTAAAGATCATCAGGGCCGGCGAGTTGAAGTAGGCGCTCATCGCCTGCTCACTGCTCCAAAAACCTGAGACCAACCACACATCGGGGTCGACCTGGGAATGCTGCAACGAGAATTGCAGACAACCCTGCGCCTGACGGCCCGGTTCGATCAAACTGCTCAAGCGTGCACCCAGTTCGGTGCTGCACCCGCTGCGGGCGCGGATAAAGGCCATATGGCTTGCGGGAATGGGGGTGGACATATTCGACTCTCCCGTTGAGAAGTGATGCTCGGCAAGCACTGTGAGGGGCGTGTTGCCACAGGATCAACAATAGCGGCGCGGGCGCGTAGTCGGTTAGTCGATTCCTGCCAGCTTATTGCACAATCCTGCGAGAAGCCTGAAACCGCTGTGCAGACCCGGGGTTTCAGGCAAAGCAAGAACGCCGTATTACAGGCCCGTGACCGGTAACGGGCTTGCCTGATTCACGACAGGCCGCAGGATCAGGCAAGGATTGTGCAGAATCGACCTAACACTTTTTCAATAGCCGCCACTAAGCTGAGCTCCATCCAAGCACCGCCCAGAGGACCTCCCATGCCGTCGCTCGACCACCTCTCACCGCCCCTTGATGCCGAGATGGAAAAACAGCGTGCCGAACTCGCCAGCATCGTGCATCGGCATACCTGGGAAGACGGCTCTTACGGCACGGCAATTACTTCGCTGTTCATGAACCGCCACAACACGCCGCGGGATTTCGCGCCGGTGCTGGTGGAGCCCGCGCTGTGCATCCTCGCCAGTGGCAGCAAGGAAGTGCGCCTGGCCGACGAGGTCTTCGCCTACGACCCCCTCAATTACTTGGTGTTCTCGGTGGCGATGCCGGTGGCCGGGCGGATCATCGACGCCACACCCGAGGACCCGAACCTGTCGGTGCGTATCAATATCGACCCGGCCCAGTTGACCGCCCTGATCGCCGAAGCCGGCCCCATGGGCGTGCCCACGCGCCCGACCTCCCGCGGGATGTACGTGGATCGCATCGACACCCAGCTGCTCGACGCCGTACTGCGCCTGGCGCGTTTGCTGGACACGCCCAAAGACATCGCCATGCTCGCGCCGTTGATCAATCGGGAGATCCTCTACCGCTTGCTGCGTGGGCCGCAGGGCTATCGGCTGTATGAAATTGCCGTGGCCAACAGCCAGAGCCATCGAGTCAGCCAGGCGATCAAATGGCTCAACGGCAACTATGAGCAACCCCTGCGCATCGATGACCTTGCCAAGGAAGTGAACCTGAGCGTGTCGACCTTGCACCATCGCTTCAAGGCGATCACGGCAATGAGCCCGCTGCAGTACCAGAAGCAGCTGCGTTTACAGGAAGCGCGACGCCTGATGATCGCCGAAGGGTTGGAAGCGTCGGCGGCAGGCTATCGGGTGGGGTATGAAAGCCCATCGCAGTTCAGCCGCGAGTACAGCCGCTTGTTCGGCGCACCACCGCTGCGGGATCTGGCGCGGCTGCGCCAAAGCATCTGACACACGAGAGAAAACCATTGCGGCCGAGGGCTTGCTCGATAGCAGTGCGTCGGCGGCAAATGGGCTGACTGAGCCACTGCTATCGGGGGCAAGGCGAATCGTCGCACCGCCCCTCCCATATTTGTCCGGTAGTCTTATCAGTCCAGGGTTCGGGGCAGTTGCAGGGTGACGCGCAAGCCGCCCTCGCGCAGGTTCTGCAAACTCACTTCGCCGCCATGGCTGTGGGCGATGTTGCGTGCGATGCCCAACCCCAGGCCGTAGCCCTGTTGCTGGCCGGCGAGGCGAAAGTGCGGTTCGAAGACTTGCTCCAGACGCTGCTCCGGCACGCCGGGGCCTTCGTCGTCCACATGCAGGATGAACTGCACGCCATCGTCCTCGATATGCAGATGAGCGTTTTGCCCGTACTTCAACGCGTTGTCGATCAGGTTGCCGATGCAGCGCTTGAGGGCCAGCGGTTTGCCCGGGTAAGTCGTCAGCGCCATGCCGTCCAGGGTTACGCGACCGTTGCCGCTGGGCGCCACGTAGGGCTCCACCAGGCATTCGAGCACATGGTTGAGGTCCACTGGCTGGATGTTCTCGTGGATATCGGTGTCCTTCACGCATTGCAGCGCGCCCTTGACCAACAGTTCCAGCTCATCCAGGTCCCGACCGAACTTGGCTTGCAGGTTCTCATCTTCAAGCAGCTCCACGCGCAGGCGCAGACGTGTGATCGGCGTGCGTAGGTCGTGGGAAATTGCACTGAACAACTGGCTGCGCTCGGTCAGGTAGCGGCTGATGCGTTCGCGCATGGCATTGAATGCACGCCCCACTTCGACCACCTCGCTGCCGCCGCCTTCGGCTACCGGTTCGACGTCGGCGCCCAGGGACATGTCTCGCGCCGCCCGCGCCAGGCGCTTGAGGGGCCGGCTTTGCCAGTGCACCAACAAACCGATAAACAGCAGTAGAAGGCCGCTGGTCAACACGATGAACCACACCTGCTGAGACGGCAGGCCCTGTTCTTCGAGGCTGGTGTAGGGTTCGGGCAGCAGCGAAGCGATATACAGCCATTCGCCGGGCGCCAGTTGGATCTGGGTCACCAGCACCGGCGGGTTTACCGGCTCCAGGGTCAACGCGTAATGGGCCCAGGACCGTGGCAGCTCATCGAGCTTGAGGCCGGCGTTGAAAATCCGCAGGTCTTCGGCGCTGACGAATTCCACCGAGATATGCACATCAGCGCCCAGGGTCTGGCGCAACACTTCATCCACCGCTACCAGCACCGCTTGTTTGCGCGGAGTTTCAGGCAGTACTTGCATGTCGAGGGGGCGATCGTTGAGGGTCACCACAAAGCGAGTGCCGCCCATGCTGCGCAGTTGGTCGAGCACCAATGGGCGATAGGCCACCGGCAGGGAACGGAAGTAACTCACGCTGGCGGTCATCGAATGCGCCAGGCTGCGCGCGCTGGTGACCAGGCCTTCGAGCTGGGTGGCGCGCAATTGCGAGACCCAGATCACGCTGGACAGCGCCTGGGCGAACAGCACCACCAGCAACGTGAGCAACAACATGCGCCCCAATAGCGAGCGTGGCACCGGAAAGCGGCGGCGACGTTCGGCTACTGGTTCAGTGGGCATTGCCGGCAACCACGTTGGCTGCCAGTTGATAGCCGCTGCCGCGCACGGTGCGGATCAGCCGTGGAGGCTTTTCGGTATCGCGCAGGCGTTGGCGCAGACGGCTGACCGCCATGTCGACGATACGGTCCAGCGGCATCAGGTCGCGGCCACGGGTGGCGTTGCCGATGGTGTCGCGGTCGAGAATTTCCTGGGGATGATCGAGAAACAATTTGAGCAGGGCAAAGTCGGCGCCGGACAGAATCACTTCTTCGCCATCGACGTGAAACAGGCGGTGGCTGATCATGTCCAGTCGCCACTCGTCGAACACCACCACGTCGCCACCGGTGTTGCGCTCCTGGCCGAACTGACAACGGCGCAACAGCGCTTTGATCCGCGCTTGCAGCTCACGTGGGCTGAACGGCTTACCGATGTAGTCATCGGCGCCCAGCTCCAGGCCGATCACGCGGTCGGCTTCGTCGGAGCTGGCGGTGAGCATGATGATCGGCACCTGCGCCTGGCGCGGGTGCTGGCGAACCCAGCGACACAGGCTGAAACCGTCTTCGTCCGGCAACATCACATCAAGGATGACCAGATCGCACGGCGCGTCGTTCATCGCCTGACGGAACCCCGCGCCATCGGCCACGCCCCGCACCTGGAAGCCGGCGCGACTGAGGTAGGTTTGCAGCAATTCGCGGATTTCCTGGTCGTCGTCGACCAGGAGAATGGATTTACTGATAACGCTCACGAGGGGCCTCCTTGTTGTTATGGGGTGTTGTTGCTGGCCTCATCGGGGGCAAGCTCCCTCCCACACGGCTGTGGGTGGCTATCACTGCCTAAGCAAATGCCTGTTCTAACGCCACACCCGCCCCGGTCAAGCCGGAATACGGCGCCGTCACCAGCCACACCGGAATACCGTTGAAGTACTCGCTCATGCAGCCTTTGTCACGAAAGCTCTTGGCAAAGCCGCTGTGGATAAAGAAGTCGGCAAATCTCGGAATCACCCCGCCCACGATATACACGCCGCCGCGCGCGCCGGTGGTGAGCACGTTGTTACCGGCCACACGACCCAGCCAGATGCTGAATTGATCCAATACTTCCATGGCGATCGGATCGCCGGCCAGGCCTGCCGCCGTGATGGCTTCGGGCGTGTCCAGCACCGGCACATGACCGTCCACCGCACAAATCGCCCGATACAGACGCGGCAAGCCGCCGCCGCTCAAGGCAGTTTCGGCGCTGACGTGGCCGATCTCGGTGTAGATGTGCTGCCACAGCTGGGTTTCCCGTGGGCTGCTCAGGGGCAGGTCGACATGGCCGCCCTCCCCCGGCAACGCCGCGAACCGGCCGGCGCCAAGGTCCAGCAAGGTGCCGACCCCCAGCCCGGTGCCTGGGCCGATCACCACCGCTGGGCGCAACGGCTCGGGCGTGCCTTCGCAAACCACGCGGAATTCGTCGGGTTGCAGGCGCGTCATGCCCAGGGCCATGGCCGAGAAATCGTTGACCAGCAGCAGTTCATCCACCTGCAACGTTTTGCAGAATGCGGTCTTGCTCAAGCGCCAGTGATTGTTGGTGAATTTGAACTCATCGCCACTCACCGGCCCCGCCACCGACAGGCACACCGCGCCGATGTCGCCGACGCTCAGGCCCTCTTCCTTGAGGTAGACCTGGATGGCCGCCTCCGGGCTGTCGTGATCCGCCGTGGCGTGCACGCGGATCGAATGCAGGGCTTGATCCCGCCACAACGCGAAACGGGCGTTGGTACCACCGATGTCACCGACCAGCGCTAACTTCACTTAAGCGTCTCCAGGGCAGAGGTAAAGGCGCTGGCGCCCTGCTCTGCGGAGCTTGCGGCCAAGCGCATAAATGCAAACAGCTCGCGACCGGCCCCCACGTTATTCCCCAACAGGCCCGTGGCAGGCGCTCGCGCTGCAAATTCTTCGGCGTCCACCTTAAGCTCCAGGGTGCCTTTGACGCCATCCACGCGAATGATATCGCCATCGCGCACGCGCGCCAGCGGCCCGCCGCTTTGGGCTTCGGGGTTCACATGGATCGCGGCGGGAATCTTACCCGACGCGCCGGACATGCGCCCGTCTGTTACCAACGCCACTTTGAAACCACGGTCCTGCAACACACCAAGGAACGGCGTCATTTTGTGCAGTTCCGGCATGCCATTGGAGCGCGGGCCCTGGAAGCGCATCACCGCCACGAAATCTTTTTCCAACTCGCCGGCCTTGAACGCGTCGGCCAGGTCCTGCTGGTCCTGGAACACCACCGCCGGCGCTTCGACGATCTGGTGCTCAAGGGCCACGGCGGAGACTTTCATCACACCACGACCGAGGTTGCCTTCCATCACCCGCAGCCCGCCTTCGGGCGAGAACGCACGGGCCACCGGGCGCAGGATGGCTTCGTCGAGGCTCTCGATGGGGCCGTCGCGCCAGATCAGCTCGCCGTCGACCAGGAACGGTTCCTGGGTGTAGCGGCTCAGGCCTTTGCCGGCCACGGTGTTGACGTCTTCATGCAACAGCCCGGCTTCCAGCAGTTCACGGATCAGGAACGACATACCGCCCGCTGCCTGGAAGTGGTTGATATCGGCTTTGCCGTTTGGATAAACGTGGGACAGGGTCGGCACCACCTCGGAGAGGTCGGCCATGTCCTGCCAGGTCAGGATGATGCCCGCCGACATGGCGATGGCCGGCATGTGCAGGGTGTGGTTGGTGGAGCCGCCGGTGGCATTCAGGGCCACGATGGAGTTGACGATGGATTTTTCGTCGACGATCTCGCCGATCGGTGTGAAGTTGCCGTTGGCCTTGGTCAGCCGCGTCACCTGGTGCGCGGCTTCGCGGGTCAACGCATCGCGCAGCGGTGTATACGGGTTGACGAACGACGCGCCCGGCAGGTGCAGGCCCATCACTTCCATCAGCAGTTGGTTGGTGTTGGCGGTGCCGTAGAAGGTGCAGGTGCCGGGGCTGTGGTAGGACTGCATCTCCGATTCCAGCAGCTCCTCACGGCTGGCCTTGCCTTCGGCGTAGCGCTGGCGCACATCGGCTTTCTGTTTGTTGGAGATGCCCGACGGCATCGGCCCGCCGGGCACGAAGATCATCGGCAAATGCCCGTAGCGCAGCGCGCCCATCATCAGGCCGGGCACGATCTTGTCGCAGATGCCCAGCATCAGCGCCGCATCGAACATGTTGTGGGACAGCGCCACCGCCGTGGACATGGCGATGACTTCACGACTGAGCAGGCTCAGCTCCATGCCCGGTTCGCCCTGAGTCACGCCGTCGCACATCGCCGGAGTGCCGCCGGCGAATTGGCCGACCGAGCCCACTTCGCGTAGGGCTTTCTTTATTTGTTCAGGGAAATGTTCGTAGGGCTGATGCGCCGAGAGCATGTCGTTATATGAAGAAACAATTGCCACGTTGGCGGCATTCATCATGCGCAGGCTCTGTTTGTCTTCGGTGCCGCAACCGGCCACGCCATGGGCAAAGTTGGCGCATTGCAGCTTACCGCGCATCGGACCGTCGCTGGCTGCGCCGCGGATGAGCGCAAGGTAAGCCTCGCGGGTGGCGCGGCTGCGGGCGATAAGCCGTTCGGTGACCTCAAGGACGCGGGGATGCATGTGTAGAACTCCAGGCTAACGGATGTGGCGACCTGAGTGTCTATGCTGATCAAACGCCCACAGCGCATGGGATGGCAGGGTGTCGTTTGGATCATCGGACCAGTTGATTCAGGTCACTCGTTGTAGATTGAACAAAATATTGCCACTAAAAAGGCTTGTTTTCTATTTTTATGCGAATAATCTTGTAATTCTTACAACAAATCGACGACAGGCACTTTCCAATGACTCTTCGTATCGCAATCAATGGTTTTGGCCGTATCGGCCGCAATGTCCTGCGCGCACTGTATACCCAAGGCTACCGCCAGGATTTGCAGATCGTCGCCATCAATGATCTGGGCGACAGTTCGATCAATGCCCACTTGCTCAAATTCGATACCGTACACGGTACTTTCGATGCAGAGGTCGCCCACGATCAGGAAAGCCTGACCGTCAACGGTGACCGGATCGCCGTCAGTGCCATTCGCAACCCGGCCGAGCTGCCGTGGGCCGCGCTGAATATCGACGTGGTGTTCGAATGCACCGGTCTGTTCACCGACCGCGCCAAAGCCGCCGCCCATATCAGCGCCGGCGCGCGCAAGGTGATCATCTCCGCCCCCGCCAAGGGCGCGGACGCCACCGTGGTCTACGGCGTGAACCATGACATTCTGCGCCAATCCCACCAGATCATCTCCAACGCTTCGTGCACCACCAACTGCCTGGCGCCGGTGGCCCAGGTGCTGCACCGTGAGCTGGGCATCGAAAGCGGCCTGATGACCACGATCCACGCCTACACCAACGACCAGAACCTGACCGACGTTTACCACACCGACCCATACCGCGCGCGTTCGGCCACCCAGAACATGATCCCAAGCAAGACCGGCGCTGCCGAAGCGGTCGGCCTGGTGCTGCCGGAACTGGCGGGCAAACTAACCGGCATGGCCGTGCGCGTGCCGGTAATCAACGTGTCCCTGGTGGACCTCACCGTGCAACTGAAGCAAGAAGCCACGGCCGAGCAAGTCAACGCGCTGCTCAAGGACGCCAGCCAACACTCCAAGATCCTCGGCTACAACACCCTGCCGCTGGTTTCCAGTGACTTCAACCACAACCCGCTGTCGTCAATCTTCGATGCCAATCACACCAAGGTCAGCGGTAAATTGCTGAAAGTGCTCGCCTGGTATGACAACGAGTGGGGCTTCTCCAACCGTATGCTGGATAACTGCCTGGCACTCTGCAACGCCGAGTAATGGTGGTTGCGCGGGAGGGGGGCAAGCCTCCTCCCGCATTGGCTTTGCATTGAGCAACAGAGGAATAGCCACTTGCCATTTGCATTGATGATAAGCATTATCATTAACTGCCTATCGGTCTGGTGTCACTGTGAGCCAATCTCGCTTCAACCATGTCTTCCTCACTCAACGGGCGATTCTGCTGCGCACCCTGCAACGCATGGTGCATAACCACAGCACCGCCGAAGACTTGCTGCAGGAAACCTACCTGCGCGTGACCCGGGCCCTGAACGAGCGGCCGATCGATCACCTGGAACCTTTCGTCTATCAAACAGCGCGCAATCTGGCGTTGGATCATCTACGCGCGCGCAAAATCCAGGCCCGCACCCTGCAAGAAGACGTACCGCTGCAGATTCTGCAAAGCGTCGTCGCCCCCACCACCACCCCCGAGGACGCGACCCAGGCCGAGCAACTGCTGGAGCACCTGAGCGTCAGCCTGGGCCAATTGAGCGCGCGTCAGCAGCAGATTTTCATCCTCAGTCGCCTGCACGGTTGCAGCTATCAGGAGATTGCCGACCAGTTGGGTGTGTCCTTGAGCACGGTGCAGAAGGAACTGAAATTGATCATGGCCATCTGCGTAGGTGTGGCCGAACGGCTGGATCAGTCTTAAGCTGCATCCCACAGAAGTGTCGACGCAGGCCGTAGGAAAATTGAATAAAAACGTGGCGAAGACCCGAGGAACCCCGTGACCGACCCCAATAACCCGCGCCCCGAAGCGCTGGCGCATGAGGTGCTGCAAGACCCGGCGATGGACCAGGCCCTCGATTGGCTGATCGCCCTGCAGTGCCCGCAGCCCGGCCAGCAGGCTGAGTTCCAAGCCTGGCTGGCCCGCGATCCGGCCCATGCTCACGCCTTCGATAAAGCCCAAGGCGCCTGGGGCGGCGCGCCGGTACACAGCGCCGCCGTGGCCCTGGCCGCGCCGCGCAAACCCAGCGCCTGGCGCCGTATCCAACCGCACTGGAAACCCCTGGCTACCGCCGCCGTGCTGGTAATCGGGCTGTTCAGCTTCAGCAGTCTGCCGATGCGCCTGCAAGCCGACCACCTCACCGTGGTCGGTGAACGGCAGCGCCTGCAACTGGAAGAAGGCGCCAACGTGTTGCTCAACACCAACTCGGCGTTTTCCAGCCGCGTTCAGAACCACCAGCGCATCGCCCGCCTCTATCAGGGCGAAGCGTTTTTCGACGTGACGGCCACCCATGGCCTGCCCCTGGAAATCGATGCCGGCCCGGTGCGCGCCAGCGTAAGTGACACCGCGTTCGCCGTGCGCTACCTCAATGGCGAGGCACAAGTGCAGGTGCAACGCGGCGATGTGGACCTGAGCAACACCTTCGACGACGCCCGGGTGCGCCTGAGCGCCGGGGAAAGTATCCGCATCGGCCCCAAGGGCTTCGGCCAGCCGGCCAAGCTGGATGCCAACAAAGACCTGGCCTGGGTGCGAGGCCGGCTGATTTTCGAAAACTGCCCTTTGAGCGAGGTGCTTGCCGAACTACGTCGCTACTACCCCGGCTGGATCGTCAACACCAACGAGCAACTCGCCAGTGTGGCCGTCACCGGTAATTACCGCCTCGACCAACCTCTGGATGTAGTGCGCTCACTGGCCCACATCACCTCCGCCACGCTCTCGGAATACCCCGCGCTGGTGATCTTGAACTAAATGAGAATTATTTTTACTCGATAGCCAGCGGTGGTACGTCTCGTCTTAGCCAATGCAACTAATTCCTATTTGGAAAGGTTCGCAACTATAAGATTCGTACCCCGGAGCGCTCTCGATGTCCTCTCGTTTCAACCGCCGGTCTTCTTCGCCCGTTCTGTCCTTGCTCACCGCCGCCATCCTGTTGGCCGGCATACCCGCCGTCAGCGCCACGGCCGCCGAACAGGCGCCGCGCAGCCACGGCAATTATCAATTCAGCATCGAACAACAGCCGCTGGTCTCGGCCCTCAATGCCTTTACCGCGGTGACTGGCTGGCAAGTGGGCCTGCCGGCGGAACTCGGCCAGGGCGTGTCCTCTCCGGGCGTGCGCGGCCCATTGCCGCCGGATAAAGCCCTGGATCGGCTGTTGGTGGGGACCAACCTGAGCTATCGCAAACTGGGCAATAACAACATTGTTCTAGAGAGACGCGCCGCCGGCAGCACCCTGAACCTGCAACAGGTGACCATCAGCGCCACCCGCAACGCCCAGGACGTCGACAGCGTACCGAGCACCGTCAGCGTGCACGAGCGCGAGGGACTCGACCGCCAGAACGTCAATACCATTCGCGACCTGGCCCGCTATGAACCTGGGGTTTCGGTGGGCGGCGCCGGCACCCGTTCGGGCAATGCCGGTTTCAACATCCGCGGCATCGACGGCGACCGCATTCTCACCCAGGTGGACGGCGTGGAAGTGCCGGACAACTTCTTCAACGGCCCCTACGCCAAGACGCGCCGCAATTATGTCGATCCGGAAATCGTCAAACGCGTGGAGATTCTGCGCGGCCCGGCCTCGGCCCTGTATGGCAGCAGCGCCATCGGCGGTGCCGTGAGTTACTTCACCCTCGACCCGGACGACATCATCAAGCCCGGCCAGGATGTCGGTGCGCGCCTGAAGACCGGCTACAGCTCCGCCGACGAGAGCTGGCTGACCTCCGGCACCTTCGCCGGCCGCGTGGGCGACGTCGACGGTTTGCTGCACCTGAGCCAGCGCAACGGCCATGAAACCGAATCCTACAACGGCAACAACGCCACCGGCCTGGCCCGCACCGGCGCCAACCCGGAAGACGCACGCACCACCAACGTACTGGCCAAGCTCGGGTGGAACTACGGCGAGGATAACCGCCTGGGCCTGACCTACGAAAAGTACAAGGATGACCGCGACGTCAACTTGAAGAACGCCGTGGGTGGTCCGTTCATCGGTGGCCGAGGGTTCAACCTGTACCGTGATCGTCGAGGCAACGACACCATCACCCGCGAGCGTTTCGGCCTGGAAAACAGCTTCGCGCTTGAGTCGCCGATTGCCGATCGCATCAAGACCAGCCTCAATTACCAGATCGCCAAGACCGACCAGACCACCGCCGAGATCTATCAGTCAGGCCGTCGCGTCCTGCGCACGCGCGACACCCTGTACCAGGAAAAACAGTGGGTTTTCGATGCGCAGTTAGACAAAGCATTCAGCCTGGGTGCCACCGATCACCAAGTGACTTACGGCACCACCCTCAAGCAGCAGAAGGTCACCGGCTCGCGGGAGGGCAGCGCGACGTGCCTGGCCGTCGGCAGCGGTTGCACCGCCATCGGCGCGCCCAGCCCAATGGCCAGTGACAGCGTGAAGAAGTCCAGCGACTTTCCCGACCCGACCATCAACACCTACTCGCTGTTCGCCCAGGATCAGATCGCCTGGGACAAATGGACCTTCCTGCCGGCCGTGCGCTACGACTACACCCGGCTCAAGCCCAAGCTGACCCAGGAGTTCCTCAACACCGTCAACCCGACCGGCGCGGACCCGGTGAGTGACAAGGAAAAAACCTGGCACCGTATAACGCCCAAGTTTGGCCTGACGTATGCCCTGACCGATCAATACACCTGGTTCGGCCAATACGCCGAAGGTTTCCGTACACCGTCCGCCAAGGCCCTGTACGGGCGCTTTGAAAACCTCAATCTGGGCTACACGGTCGAACCGAACCCCGACCTCAAGCCAGAAACCAGCAAAGGCGTCGAAACCGGAATTCGCGGCAAGTTCGACGAGGGCTCTTTTGAAATCGCGTTGTTTTATAACAAGTACCGCAACTTTATCGACGAAGACAATGCCGTCGTCGGGGGCACGGTTGAACAGTTCCAGGCGGTCAATATCAAGCGCGCCACCATCAAGGGCGCGGAAGCCAAAGGCCGCCTGAACCTGGATGCTTTCGGCGCCCCGCAAGGCCTCTATACCCAGGGTGCGGTTTCCTATGCCTACGGCCGCAACGACGATAACGGCGAGCCGCTGAACAGCGTCAACCCGCTTAAGGGCGTATTGGGCCTGGGCTATGACCAGGACAACTACGGTGGCCTGTTGAGCTGGACCCTGGTGAAAAAACAGAACCGCGTTGACAGCAGTACCTTCCACGCGCCGGACGGCGATACCAGCGGCCCGTTCAAAACCCCAGGATTCGGCGTGGTCGACCTGACGGCCGTCTACAAAGTGACTGACGACGTGACCATCAACGGCGGCGTCTACAACCTCACCGACAAGAAATACTGGAACTGGGATGACGTGCGCAGCTACGACAGCGTCGGCGAAGCGGCTGTGACCGGTCCGGCCAACCTCGACCGCCTGACCCAGCCCGGGCGCAACTTTGCCGTCAATGTGATCTGGGATATCTGACCGCATCGACCTCACTTCGCCGAAATGTCAGCGGCGAGGTGAGGATTTTTTACTGTGCTGCGTCTTCTTGTTCGTCTAGTTGATAACCACTCTCTTTAAGAACAACCCGGCGCCCCCCCCTATCAAGGACTTTTTCATGACCGCTTCCCCTACCGCAGAACGCCCAAGCCTGCGCTCCCAGCGCCTGAACCAGATCACCCACGCCCCGCACGCCAAGCTCGACGCGCTGGTCAAGGCCCACGCCCCATTCGAGACCCAGGCCAACTTCGCGCGGTTCGTGGTGGCGCAATACCAGTTCCAATCGGAACTGGTGGCGCTGTACACCGATCCCGAGCTGATCAAGCTGGTGCCGGACCTGGCCGAACGCTGCCGCGCCGAAGCCGCCAGGCTGGACCTGGCCGACCTGGAGACCGACGTGCCAGCCCCGGTCCCGGGCGCACTGAAAAACCCAAGCAAGGCCGAAGCCCTGGGCTGGTTGTTTGTGTCCGAAGGTTCCAAGCTGGGCGCTGCGTTCCTGATCAAGCGTGCCGTGGGCCTGGGCCTGAGCGACACCTTTGGTGCACGTCATTTGGGTGAGCCGGCCGGCGGACGCGCCGAAGGCTGGAAAAGCTTCACCCGCACCCTGGATGCACTGCAATTGAGCGCCGAAGAAGAAGCGGCAGCGGAAAAAGGCGCGATTGACGCGTTTGTACGCTTCACCGTTTTGCTGGAACAGGCGTACGCTAGCGCCCCAGAACTGGCCTGATCTCGCTTTTGAAATGCAATCGACTGTAGGAGGGGGCTTGCCCCCGATGACGGCGGGTCAGTTACCTATTTGTTGGCTGATGCACTGCAATCGAGGCCAAGCCCCCTCCCACCTTTGTCTTTGTTTTTTCCCGAATCTGCATATCCCATGACCCGCCAGACCCAATCCACTTCGAAAATCGCCCAGCTCCTCTTCGGCCTGCTGGCTTATGTGAGCCTGGGCATCGGCTTGATTGCGATTGTGGTGCCGGGGTTGCCCACCACCGAATTCATCCTGCTGGCCGCCTGGGCCGCGACCAAAAGCTCGCCGCGCCTGAGCGCGTGGCTGGAGAACCACCGCCTGTTCGGACCGATCCTGTTCAACTGGCGCAACGGCAAGATCATCGCCCGTCGCGCCAAAATCAGCGCCACCGTGAGCATGTTGCTGTGCGCGATCCTGATGCTGGTGATGCTCGACCATGGCTGGCCGGTGTACCTGGCAATCGTCGGCATGAGCCTGGGCAACGTGTGGATCTGGTCGCGCCCCGAACGGCTGCCAGCCCCCGCGTAACAAAGGCTGTAGTTGTTTTCCTACCGCTTATCGCCTTCTACTCATGAATCGATCCGTTGCGCCGATGTTGCAGACATAGCGCTGAATGGACTTGGCCGTGCCTTGCCCACCACTACGTCCATTCGTGAGTGAACCTATGTTCGACACCCTCTCCATCCGCTTGAAAATCGTGCTGTTGTCCGGGCTTTGCCTGTTAGGGGTGATTGCGCTGGTGGTCAGCATCAACATTTACAACACCAACCAGAATGATCAACTGGTCAGTGACTCAAGCTCACGCATGCTCACTGACGGCGTGGAACAGTTGCTGCAGGCCAAGGCGGCCGAACAGGCGGTGCAGTTGCAGGAAACATTCGGCGACAGCCTGCTGGCGCTGACCGCACTGGCCGACCAGATCAAGGACCTGCGCATCATGGCCAGCAAGCGTGGCCTGGAAGCCGGCGCGCTGCGCGAAGACATCAACCAGAGCGTGAAAACCACGTTTGATCGCAACAGCAAAGTGCTGGGTTTCTGGCTGTCGTTCGAACCCAACGCTCTGGATGGCAAGGACAGCGAATTCCTTGATGACAAGGCCCGCGCTTCCAATGAGAAAGGGCGCTTCTCCAGTTATTGGAGCCGTGCCGGCGGCGAAAGCTTGAACACCATCATGGTTGAAGAGGACCTGAACAAGACCACTCTGACCCTCAACGGTACGCCCTACAACATCTGGTACACGTGCCCACGCGACACCCGCAATACCTGCCTGCTGGAACCCTATGAAGATACGGTAGGTGGCAAAAAGGTACTGATGACCACCATCGCATCGCCGTTGATTGTAGAAGGCAAGCTTATCGGCGTCGTCGGCGTGGACATTGCGCTGACCGCCTTGCAGGAAACCACCGACGTCGCACAAAAAGACCTGTTCAACGGGGCTGCGCACCTGGAGATTCTCTCCAGCAGCGGTCTGATTGCGGCCTACAGCGGCGAACCGGCCAGGGTCGGCAAGAATTTGATCGACACCCTGGGTGAAGAAGGCAAGGAGATCGTGCAGTTGCTGGCAAGTGACAGCCGCATGATCCGCGAACAGGGCGACACCATCCGCGCGGTGTACCCGGTCAAACCACTCGCCGATGCCAAGCCTTGGGGCGTGGTGATCAAACTGCCCAAAAGCGTGATGCTGGCCGATAACGTCAAGCTCCAAGCGGTACTCGACGAAGCCCAGGCCAGCGGCACAATCAAGGCGCTGCTGGTAGGGGCTGCTGCCGGCCTGCTGGGCCTGCTGCTGATCTGGCTCACCGCCACCGGCGTGACCCGTCCGATCAACAGCGTGGCGGCCATGCTCAAGAACATCGCCAGCGGTGAAGGCGACCTTACGCAGCGTCTGGCCTACGCCAAAAAGGACGAACTAGGCGAGTTGGTGAACTGGTTCAACCGCTTCCTCGACAAGCTGCAGCCCACCATTGCACAGATCAAGCAAAGCATCACCGAAGCCCGGGGCACGGCGGATCAATCGTCGGCCATTGCTCGCCAGACCAGTGAAGGCATGCAAGTGCAGTTCCGCGAAATCGACCAGGTGGCCACCGCCTCCAACGAGATGAGTGCCACGGCCCACGACGTCGCCAACAGCGCCTCCAACGCCGCCAGTGCGGCGCGCGGCGCCGACCAGTCGGCCCGTGAAGGCATGCAGATTATCGAGAAGAGCACCCGCGACATCACCACCTTGGCCGACGAAGTCAGCAAAGCGGTGGGTGAAGTCGAAGCGCTGGCGGTCAACAGCGAGCAGATCGGCTCAGTGCTGGAGGTGATCCGCAGCATCGCCGAGCAGACCAACCTGCTGGCGCTCAACGCGGCGATCGAAGCAGCACGCGCCGGGGAAAGCGGACGCGGATTCGCGGTGGTGGCCGACGAAGTGCGCAACCTGGCCAAGCGCACTCAGGATTCGGTGGAGGAAATCCGCCAGGTAATCGAACGCATCCAGAGCGGCACCCGTGGCGTGGTGGCGACCATGCATTCCAGCCAAAGCCAGGCCCAGAGCAATGCCGGACAGATCCATCAGGCCGTGCAGGCCCTGGGCAAGATCAGCGACGCAGTTACGGTGATCAGCGATATGAACCTGCAAATCGCCAGCGCCGCCGAGCAGCAGAGCGCCGTGGCCGAAGAGGTCAACCGCAATGTCTCGGCGATCCGCACCGTGACCGAAACCCTTACCGGCCAGGCCACCGAATCGGCGGCCATCAGCAGCCAGCTCAATGCGTTGGCCAGCCAGCAGATGAAGCTCATGGATCAGTTCAAGGTTTAACAAATACCATGGGACCAATGTGGGAGGGGGCTTGCCCCCGATTGCAGTGTGTCAGTCAACTCATCTGTAGCTGACACATCGCTGTCGGGGGCAAGCCCCCTCCCACCTTGTCAAAGACCGGGCCAAGCCTGCACAAACGCCGCCACATCTTCCTTCGGCGCCGTACGCGGCGGGTTCTGCGGTGTGCCCAAATAGAGGAAGCCAATCACTTCCTCATTCGTCGCCAGCCCCAAGCCCTTGGCGACGTGGGCCGAGTAGGACAATTCGCCAGTGCGCCACACCGCGCCTATTCCTTGGGCGTAAGCCGCCAGCAGAATGCCGTGGGCGGCGCAGGCGGCTGCCAGCAGTTGTTCGGATTTTGGCACCTTGAAATGCTCCTGCAGACGCGCGATCACCACCACCACCAGCGGCGCCCGCAACGGACCATTCTGGGCCTTGTCGATGGCGGCCTGCGGGGCTTGGGGGTCTTGCAGGCGCGCGGCTTCGGCCAGCAGCGTGCCCATTTGCTCACGCGCCGCGCCTTCAACGGTGAGGAAGCGCCACGGACGCAGTTGACCGTGGTCCGGCGCGCGCATGGCGGCGGCGAAGAGCACCTCGCGCTGCGCCGGGGTCGGTGCCGGCTCCAGCAAACGCGGCACGGAAACACGGTTGAGCAAAGCGTCGAGAGCCTGCATTGGCCACCTCCAGAAAAAAATGTGCGGTCATTCTAGCGGGAATGAACCGTGAGTCCATCAAACGATAATTGCTCTTATTCAATCCGCCCCGCCCTGTTAGACTTTGCGCCCACCTTTTTCGCATTCGTTCAGGAAACTCGATGTTCCGTTCGCTTTTTCGTCTGTCTGTCGCATGTATGGCCCTGGGCCTGACTGCGTGCGACAACGCCCCGCGCTTTACCCAGGCCGAGCCCGGTGAAGCGCGCGCCGGCGGTGCGACGACGGTAAACAAAGGCGACCAGAACGCGTTTTCCCTGCCCTCGGCCAACCTGTCACCCACGCGCCGCCTGGACTTCAGCGTCGGCAACAGTTTTTTCCGCAGCCCCTGGGTGATTGCACCGTCCACCACCACCGCCCGTGATGGCCTGGGCCCGCTGTTCAACACCAATGCCTGCCAGAACTGCCATATCAAGGACGGTCGCGGGCACCCGCCGCTGGCCGATGCGCCCAACGCAGTGTCCATGCTGGTGCGCCTGTCGATACCGGATGCACCGCCCTACGCCAAGCTGATCGAACAACTCGGCGTGGTGCCGGAGCCGGTGTACGGCGGGCAATTGCAGGACATGGCCGTACCGGGCGTGGCGCCGGAAGGCAAGGTGCGGGTCGACTACACCCCGGTCAACGTGACATTCAAAGACGGCACCGTGGTCGAGCTGCGCAAGCCGAACCTGCAAATCACCCAACTGGGCTACGGCCCGATGCACCCCGACACGCGTTTCTCCGCCCGCATTGCGCCACCGATGATTGGCCTGGGCCTGCTCGAAGCCATCAGCGACGCGGATATCCTGCGCAACACCGATCCAAAAACCGCCGACAAAGACGCCATTGTCGGTCGGCCGAATTGGGTCTGGGACGACGCCCAGCAGAAAACCGTGCTGGGCCGGTTTGGCTGGAAAGCCGGGCAACCCACGCTCAATCAACAAAATGTTCACGCGTTCTCTGGTGATATGGGCCTCACCACCACCCTGAGGCCCTTCGATGACTGCACCGACGCCCAAGTCGCCTGCAAACAGGCGCCCAACGGGAATGGCCCCGACGGCGAGCCGGAAGTCAGCGATAACATTCTGCGCCTGGTGCTGTTCTACACTCGCAACCTGGCCGTGCCGGTGCGCCGCGATGTCGACGCACCGCAGGTGCTGGCCGGGAAAAACCTGTTCTATCAGGCCGGTTGCCAGGGTTGTCACAAGCCGACGTTCACCACCGCCGCCGACGCCGCCGAGCCTGAATTGGCCAATCAAGCCATCCGTCCATACAGCGATTTGTTGTTGCACGACATGGGCGAAGGCCTTGCCGACAACCGCAGCGAATTCAAGGCCGGTGGCCGTGACTGGCGCACGCCGCCGTTGTGGGGCATCGGTTTGACGCAAACCGTGAGTGGTCATACCCAGTTTCTGCATGACGGCCGCGCCCGCAACCTGCTCGAAGCCGTGCTCTGGCATGGCGGCGAGGCCCAGGCGGCGCAGCAGCATGTGCTGTCTTTCAATGCCGAACAGCGCGCTGCGTTGCTGGCGTTTCTGAACTCTTTATAAGCTTCGCCCCAATTACAGAAGGGAGCTCGACATGTTCCGTCCCAAGTTGTTGTTCACCAGCCTGGCCGCCCTCGCCCTTGGCGCCTGTTCGCCCCAGGACCCGCAAGCCGTGACCTCGGCGGCCATCGCCAAGCAAGTGATCCTGCCTACCTACAGCCGCTGGGTCGACGCCGACCGCCAATTGGCAGTCAGCGCGCTGGCCTACTGCCAAGGCAAGGAAAGCCTGGACACCGCCCGCGCCGATTTCCTGCACGCACAAAAGGCCTGGGCCGAGCTGCAACCGCTGCTGATCGGCCCGTTGGCCGAAGGCAACCGCGCGTGGCAAGTGCAGTTCTGGCCGGACAAAAAGAACTTGGTGGGTCGCCAGGTCGAGCAACTGGTGGAAGCCCAGCCGCAGATCGACGGCGCCGCCCTGGCCAAGGCCAGCGTGGTTGTGCAAGGCCTGTCGGCCTACGAATACATCCTCTACGACGCCAAGACCGACCTCGCCGACAGCGCCCAGAAAGCCCGCTATTGCCCGCTGCTAATGGCCATCGGTGAGCGCCAGAAAGCCCTGGCCGAAGAGATCCTGGCTAGTTGGAACAGCACCGACGGCATGCTCGCGCAGATGAGCAAATTTCCGAACCAGCGTTATGCCGATTCCCACGAAGCGATTGCCGATCTGCTGCGTGTGCAGGTGACCGCGCTGGACACCCTGAAGAAAAAACTCGGCACGCCCATGGGTCGCCAGACCAAAGGCATCCCGCAACCGTTCCAGGCCGATGCCTGGCGTAGCCAGTCGTCGCTGCAAAGCCTGGAGGCCAGCCTCGCCGCCGCCCAGACCGTGTGGGTCGGCGTCGACAATAAAGGCTTGCGTGGCTTGCTGCCGTCGGATCAGAAAGCCTTGGCCGACAAGATCGACGCCGCCTATGCCGCGTCCCTGAAACTGTTCGCCAGCAACCAGCGCAGCCTCAACGAACTGTTGAACGACGACGCCGGGCGTCAGCAACTCAACGACCTCTACGACAGCCTCAACGTGGTGCATCGCCTGCATGAAGGTGAGCTGGCCAAGGCGCTGGGGATCCAACTGGGCTTTAACGCCAACGACGGTGACTGATGATGCTCAGGCGACAGGCTTTGGCGATTGGCAGCGTGCTGCTCAGCGCGCTCACTCTGGGCGGCTGGACGCTGTTCAAGCACAAGGACAACGGACCGTTGCTGCTGTCGGCGCGGGATGATGGGGACGGCAAGCACTACGCCGTGGGCTATCGCCTGGACGGCACGCGGGTGTTCGCCACCCAGGTCGGCCAGCGCTGCCACGACATCATCAACCACCCGACGCTGCCGATTGCGCTGTTTGTGGCCCGTCGTCCGGGCACCGAGAGCTACCTGATCGACCTGCGCGATGGCGCGCTGCTGCAAACCATCGCCTCAAACGCCAATCGCCACTTCTATGGCCACGCGGTCATCCACAAGAGTGGCGAGTGGCTGTACGCCACCGAAAACGATACCTCCGACCCCGGCCGCGGCCTGCTCGGTGTGTACAAGTTCGAGGGTGAGCGCCTGGTGCATAGCGGCGAGCTGTCCACCCATGGCATCGGCCCGCACCAAGTGTCGTGGATGCCCGACGGCGAAACCCTGGTGGTGGCCAATGGCGGCATCCGCACCGAAGCGGAAAGCCGCGTGGAGATGAACCTCAACGCCATGGAGCCGAGCCTGGTGCTGATGCGCCGCGACGGCACGCTGATCAGCAAGGAAACTCTGGACCAGCAAATGAACAGCGTGCGCCATATGGGTATTGCCAGCGATGGCACGATTCTGACCGGGCAACAGTTTATGGGCCCTTCCCAGGAGCGCTCCGAACTGCTGGCCATCAAGCGTCCCGGACAACCGTTCGTGGCGTTTCCCGTGGCCGATGCGCAGCTGCAAGCCATGGGGCATTACACCGCCAGCGTGGCCGTGCACAGCGAGTTGCGCTTGGTCGCCTTGACGGCCCCGCGCGGCAATCGCTTCTTTATCTGGGACATGGACAGCGGTGAGCTGCGCCTGGACGGCCCACTGCCCGACTGCGCGGGCGTGGGAGCGGTGGCGGATGGCTTTGTGGTCACCTCGGGCCAGGGCCGTTGCCGCTTCTACGATTGCCGGCAGAAACAGTTGGTCGCTAAACCGTTGGAATTGCCGGCCGGGCTTTGGGATAACCATCTGCACCTGGTCTGAATATCCCGACAGATTCAAGCGCCCTTTGGAACCGTAACGCGCGAATGGTCACTCAGCAGATTCATATCAGTACGACATCTCGAGGTGACCATGACGATCAGCAGTCCCCTATCCCGCCATTTCTCCCAGGTGCTGACGCCAGCATCGGTTAACCGGACCGATGCAAGATCCACTATTGAGAAACAATCTTCCTGGGGAATGGAAAACCCAGGCACTAGTGCTAGAGCGTTCGCAAGTACATTCACCAGCGCGGTTATCGAAAGCAATCACCGCGCGCTCAGAGACCCGCATTCACCACTGAAAAACCCGGACACGCAGGGGACGATGGCAAATAAGGCCAACACGGCTTCACTCAGTGAGAAAAATACTGACTTTGCCCCCACCGCTGCTACGGGACGGCCGCAAGGCGACCATCGCACGGCAGAACAGATTATCAGCGAAAATCCCATTTTGAATAACCTGCCCTCGTCTGTCTCGAAGGAGGCGATGTTCAAGCATCTGAGTGACTGGACCAGCAGTAATCCGGATCCAGAGAAACGAGCAGATGCAGCCTTCAATGCCGCACGCCTGTTCAATTACATTGATGGGCTCGAAGCGAAGCAATCCGCTCGAGGCGACAGCAAGCAAGGTGACGGCAAGATCAAGGGTGAGTACTGGTCCCCGCTCCCGCCGCCCTTCGATGAGGTCTCGATCGAAGAAAATTCCGAGGCCGCTCTGGTTAAAAAATTCAGCGAAGAGGGTTACGCCGCCTTGGGCAATCAAGGCGCACCGCTTGCCTCAGAGAATGAAAAAGCCGCTGAGACAATCCCGACTTCGGCTTCCGGGCGGCCTGAAGGCGATGGACGCACGGCGGATCAAATTCTCAGCGCGAATCCGATCGTTGCCCGGTTGGAATCATCCTTGGCAAAGCAACCTGGTGGCGCTAAAACGTTGGAGAACCTCAAAGCGCTGACAGGCGATTGGAGCGAGAACAATACGAATGCCGACTCGCGTGCCGACGCCGCGTACAACATCGCGAAAGTAGCCAACTATTTTGACGCAAACCCCACCTACAATCGGCTTGATGAGGCGTTTGATAACATCGGCCCTGGCCACCTGACTGGCTTCACCCGCAACGGCGCGAACCCAGGCACTGAAGCAAGCGCCCTGATCGACTTCAGCAATAGAGGCTACACGGCCTTGGCGGGATGATTAAAATTGCGGCACATTGAAAAAATGCCTCGCAGTGCGAGGCATTTTAGGTGGGTTTGAATCGTTTCAACTCTGCGGCCTCATCCCTTGAGACATTCCGAACATGAACAGCAACAGTTCATGATCGGGCTTGGCCGCGGTGCTCGCCTTGGCGACACGCGGCAACAGGCATTGCGCGCCGCCCTGCGACGCGCTGAGTACCTGGGTGCGAGGCTGCTCCCAGGCGGCCAGCGCCAAGGCTGCTACGCCTAACGCTCCCACCAAAAAAAAACCTCGTGCTATTTCTAGCTTCATCTGGTTAAGCCCTTGATAGCGCTGCCAAACGCCGTCTCGTAAAAGTAGCTGAGTTTTTCCCAGTCAGCGCTGCTCCACGACGAATGGCGCCGCAGTTGCAGCATGTCGTGGGAAGCCGCCCGATAAGCGGTCAGGCGCTGGCGACATTTTTCAAAATCCAGCAACGCCACTTCGACGTTGGCCGAGTCACCCTCGCCCGTCACGCGCGCAAAAATATGCTTGATGTACAGACAGCCGTGCTGCCAGCGCCCCTTGTGCATACGTGCCAGGGTGGTCGCCACTTCCTTGAGCAGACGCTCATGCACCTGTTCACCGTACTGCTCACGGCCACCGGCGGCATACCATTTTTCGATCTCGTCGAAACCGTCCAGTGAAGCTGTCACCAACAAGGCCTTCCATTGGTGGTCGGTATCGCGACGTGCCTCGCAAAACACCATTTCCGGGACTCGCACGTCCAACAGACGCAGACCGTTGAGCGCGTCACGTTCGCGCAGCACCGTGGGGCGCCCGAAGGGATGCAACCAACTGCGGTAAATATGCCCGGTCTGCCGCTTGCAGTAGAGCAAACGCCCGCTGGCACTTATAACCCGCTGTACACCGCTTTCACCGCCGCGCCGACGGTTGGGCTCTTCCACCCATTCGCCCTGCTGACGCCAGAAATAGTCAAATCGTTCTTCTGGAGCTACGTGACTGCCTGCTACGCACTCAACTGCCATCCTGTTACCTCTTGCGTAATACATATACTCGCCACATGGCGTAGAGCGGTATGAAGTCCAGAGCGTCCTGAACACGAAAACCCGCCTGCTCGAATTCTGCTTCTACAGTAGCAGCCGGTAACACAAACCTGTTTTGGTAACCGTCCTGCCCACCTTTGCTACGGCGTCGCTCTTCGCTGCGCTTGCGCTTCCACGCTTTGAAATTGCCGTCGACCCATAGCGAAATAATCACACTGTCACGGGTAACTCGCTGAAACTCGCGCAATATCGCCAGACGATGGGCCGGATCACCAATATGGTGCAGCAGGCGCATACAGAAAATGCTGTCGACCGCGTTATCTGGCAAATCAATATCAAAGGCAGAGGTGTGCAAAGGACGTACCCGTTTCACCACCTCTGCCGGCTGCGCCTGGGTGGCTACCTTCAGCATCGACGCGGAATTATCGGCACCGATAATCACGCGGTTGGGCTTTTCCGCCAGCAGCGGCCAGAAACGACCGGCACCACACGGCAGGTCCAACACCAGCCCAGGCTCACCGGCCATGGCCAGCGCGCCACGGGCCAATTGCTCGTCGCGTTTGTGGGACAACCGGCGAGCCAGATTGTCCTGATGCTTGAGCAAATATTTCTCTGCGTGCTGATCGTCGTACTTTTCGGAAAATTCGAGCTTGATCGGGGTAGGCATCAACAGGTCTCCAATGACTGATGCCTACAAACTATTCAGCGCCGCGTGATCAATAGGTCAACTCGTTGTGAAAAACTTGTCCTGTCCAATCTCATACATTTCAAGACTTTACAAAGACAAATAGTATCAACGGGCCATATTCGCCGAATTACGGCGACCATTGGCAGGATAGCGGCAGGGGGTGGAGTCAGGGTTTGACCTGACTCAACTCGACATGAAAGCGGCAACCATTGGGCTCCATGGTGCTGAGGCTGACGCTCCAGCCCTGGTTCTCGCAGATGCGCTGTACCAGCGACAGGCCCAGCCCCAGGCCCTCGCCACGTTTCTCACTACCGCGTACGAACGGCTCGAACATGGCTTCGCGTTTTTCTTCGGGAATGCCGACGCCGCTGTCTTCCACGACAAAACCGGTCGGTTCCAGAGTCAGGCGGATAAAGCCCTGCTCGGTGTAGTGCAACGCATTGCGCAGCAGGTTGCCCATTACCGCGTGCAGGAAGGTGGTGTTATAGCGCGTGTCCAGAGGGTTGCCCGGTTGATAGATCAGTTGCAGGCCCTTCTGCTCGATAGGCTCACGCCAGATTCCCAACAGGTCCTCCGCTACTTGAGTGAGGCTGACCTGGGGCGACATCACCGCATCGTTGTGCTGGGCCCGCGCCAGCATCAGGAAGGTTTGCACCAGCTCGCGCATTTCTTCGCAAGCCCTGGCAATGCGTAGCACCTGGTTACGCCCGCGCTGGTCGATGGCCGGGTTTTCCAGCAGCAGTTCGCAAGAACTGGCCAGCACCATCAACGGCGTGCGCAATTCGTGACTCACATCGCTGGTAAACAATTGCTCGCGGGACAATGCCTGGCGCAGACGGCCCAATGTGGCGTCGAATGCCACCGCCAATTCGCCCACTTCATCGGCCGCGTAGTCCGGCGCCAAAGGCGGCGCCAGGCCCAGCAACTGGTCACGATGGCGCACCTGGCGGGCCAGACGCACCACCGGGGCCATCACTTTGCGCGCCAGCACCCAACCGAGGAACACAGCCAGGGCAAGGCTGAGCACGAAGCCCACCAGCACCACGGCGAACAGCACGCGCTCACGTTCTTCGAAGTCACTTTGATCCTGCAGCAGCACGTAGCGCCGCCCGTCTATGACTTCGACCATGGCGTGGTATGACAGCGACTCACGGAATACCTCGTGAAAGCCAGGCTCGAGGTGACGCAGATCCTTGGGTAATTCGAAATCGCCACGGCCGCCGCTGAAATAGAACAGCTGATCCGGCTCGGGTCGATGGCTCCAGTCTTCGACGCTGTCCATCAGCAGCAAGCGTTGCAAATCGCCGCCGAGGCCCGCCGAAATCAGCTTTTCCTCCACCAGGTGCACCGTTGCCACAATGCCCATGGCGAAAGCCCCCGCCACCAGCGCGCTCATCAAGGCAAAGGCAATGATGATCCGCTGGGCAAGGCTCTGCTTAAATTCCATCTCGGCCCTCGGCCAGGCGATACCCCACACCGTGCACCGTGTGCAGCAGCGGTTTGGCAAAAGGTTTGTCGATCACTTGGCGCAACTGGTGGACATGGCTGCGCAGGCTGTCGCTGTCCGGGCAGTCATCGCCCCACAATGCCTCTTCGAGAATTTCCCGCCGCAGCACATGGGGGCTTTTTTGCATCAGCACCGCCAGCAGCTTCAGGCCGACCGGGTTGAGTTTGAGCAGGCGCCCTTCACGGGTCACTTCCAAGGTGTCGAGGTCGTAGCTCAGGTCACCCACTTGCAACTCCCGGCGGCCGCCGCCCTGGGCACGGCGAAGCACCGCTTCGATGCGCGCGGCAAGTTCCGACAGGGCAAAGGGTTTGAGCAGGTAATCATCGGCGCCGGACTTGAAGCCTTGTAGCCGATCGTCCAATTGGTCGCGCGCGGTGAGCATGATCACCGGCGTATCGCGCCGCGCATCTTCGCGCAGGCGCTTGCACAAGGTGTAGCCATCGATGCCAGGCAGCATGATGTCGAGCACGATCAGATCGTAGTGTTCGGTGGCGGCCAGATGCAGGCCCGACAGACCGTCTTGCGCACAGTCGACGGTGTAGCCCTTCAGCCCCAGGTAATCGGCCAGGTTGGCCAGAATATCGCGGTTGTCTTCAACCAATAGAATTCGCATGGGCAGTGTCTCCGTACGCGGTAACGGCCGTGTTGGCTCGCGCAGCTTAAGGCCAAGTGGGGCTCAGGGATAGACCTGAAAGGCCCGTGGATCAGGGTTTTCAATCAAATAGCCAGGGCAACGAGTTTTTCACTATAGCTTCACAAACTGACTACAGCGTCAGGACGAATATCGCCCCCCATTTATATAAGGAACATAGACATGGGTTTCGTCAAAACAGCGCCAATGCGCTATCTGCTGTTGATAACCGGTGCCTGGTTATTGATATTCCTGCTGACGCGCGCCGTGCTGCTGCTCACCCACCTGGATGAAGTCGGCGGCAACCTGCTACCGGTGTTTGCGGTGGGCCTGGTTTACGACCTGGGTTTCCTGGCCTATGCAGCCTTGCCGCTGGGCCTGTATGTGCTGCTCTGCCCGCCCGGCCTGTGGCGGCGTCGCGGCCACCGCTGGTTTTTGCAGGCGGTACTCACTGTCAGCGTTTTCGCGATGCTGTTTACCTCGGTGGCCGAATGGCTGTTCTGGGACGAGTTCGGTGTGCGCTTCAACTTTATCGCCGTCGACTATCTGGTGTACTCCGATGAAGTGTTGAACAACCTGCTGGAGTCTTACCCGATCGGCAAACTGCTCAGTTTGCTGGCGATGCTGGCCGTTGTGTTGAGCCTGGTGTTGCGCAAACCGTTCACCGCCGCCATGGACGCCCCGTTGCCGCCGTTGCGTGGCCGTTTGCTCAATGCACTGGTGCTGGTGCTGGCCGTCGGCCTCAGCCTGCAGTTGATCAGTCAGGACAGCCCTCGCACCCAAGGCGGTAACGCCTACAAAAACGAACTGGCCAGCAACGGCCCTTATCAGTTTTTCGCAGCCTTCCGTAACAACGAGTTGGATTACGCACAATTCTATAAAAGCCTGCCGACCGAAGTTGTCGCCAGGCAACTGCGCGCCGAACTCAGCGAGCCCAACGCGCGCTTCATCGGCCAGGACCCACTGGATATCCGCCGCGCCATCAGCCACCCGGGCCCGCTGCGCACGCCCAATATCGTGCTGGTGACCATCGAAAGCTTCAGCGCCAAATACATGGGCAGCAACGGCGACGGGCGTAACCTCACACCCAATCTGGACGCGCTGCGCCAACAAAGCCTGTACTTCAATAACTTTTATGCCACCGGTACCCGAACCGACCGCGGCCTGGAAGCGATCACCCTGGCGATTCCCCCTACACCCGGGCGCTCAATCGTCAAACGCATCGGTCGTGAAAGCGGTTTTGCCAGCCTCGGGCAACAGCTTTCCGCGGTCGGTTATGACAGCGTGTTCGTGTACGGTGGGCGCGGTTACTTCGATAACATGAACGCGTTTTTCAGCGGCAACGGTTATCGCGTGGTCGATCAGAGCAGCGTACCCGAGACCGAAATCTCGTTTAAGAACGCCTGGGGCATGGCCGACGAGGATCTATACAAACAAACTCTGAAACTGGCCGATGCCGATTACGCTAAGCAGCAGCCATTCCTGCTACAACTGATGACCACCTCCAACCATCGCCCTTATACCTACCCGGATGGGCGTATCGATATCAAATCCGGCAATGGCCGCGACGGAGCGGTGAAATACACCGACCATGCCATCGGCAAATTCCTCGACGCAGCACGCCAGAAGCCTTGGTTCGATAACACGATCTTTGTGTTCGTCGCCGACCACACGGCCGGCAGCGCGGGCAAAGAGGACCTGCCCATCACCAACTACCAGATTCCATTGTTCATTTATGCCCCCAAACTGATCGACCCTCGGGAATCCGCGCAACTGGCGAGTCAGATCGACCTGGCGCCGACCCTGCTGGGCCTGATCAACCTGAGCTACGAGTCGACGTTCTTCGGCCGCGATTTGCTTCAGGACAACCCGCTGCCGCCGCGCGTGGTAGTCGGCAACTACCAGCACCTGGGGCTGTTCGACGGCAAGGACTTGGCCATTCTCAGTCCGCGCCTGGGCTTGCGTCGCCACGATCAGGCGTTGGCGGAGAGTCAGGAATCGCGAGTGGGAAGCGATGATCCGTTGATTCAGCGGGCGATCACCTACTACCAGGCCGCCAGCTATGATTTCAAACAGCAGTTATTGAGTTGGAAAGCGCCCAAGGAGGCAAGCCCACGGTTGACCGAGCGCTAGGTACGTTCTTTACCGAACGCGCAATAAAAAGCCCCGCCTGCATCACTGCAGGCGGGGCTTTTCAGTACGGGGGTAAGGCTGGCTGTCGGGTAAGAAACGGCCATTACTGACCGTCCCTCCCCTAAGAACTGTACGTGCGAGTTTCCCCGCATACAGCTCAAGCCTTTGTAAGCCCTTTCTCAGTTGAAAGAGCCGGTGCCGCACTGTGTAACTGTCGATGACAGTTGGGATGCAACAACACCAGATTGCCCAGCTCGTCGCATCCGCCCTTGTGCCGCTCGATAACATGGTGAATGTTCCACCCGCTTTCGAACGTAATCAACTGCTTGCACATCGGGCAGCGCTTGCTCTGGCCAAGCCACAGCGTCAGCGTCTTCCGCTTCCCCTCGTCCGAGCTTCGCCACGCATATTCCAGCCGTTGCTCGAAGTACATCTCGTCCTCTGGGGCGTATGGGTTAGCCTCCGCCTTGATCTTGGTGTGCCGCTTGATCGGCGTATCGCTGGCGTACAACAAGTGGAGCAGTTTGCCGCTGGGGTGTAGCCCGGAGAATACCCAACTACGTGTTCCCACGCGCTTGAAGTATTTTTCCTTGATCCAACGTTTGCAGCGATTCAGATGTCGCCGCCTGCACCATCGCCATAGCAATTTCCAGATCCTGTAATCCACGTAGTTGAAGGTCTGCTTGGCGACAATCGGCCGATGATAATTGGCCCAACCCCGAATAACTGGATTGAGCTGCTTGATCAACAGGCTGGCCGGTGCCGCTTTGTTCGCTTCAACCAACGCCTTAACCTTGGCCAGAAATGCTTTCACGTTCTTGTGGGCTGGCTTTATCAGCAGCTTGTCACCGTACTTGCGAATATTCTGACCGAGGAAATCGAACCCATCCGATACATGCGTGAACAACGTTTTCTCCACCGCAAGGCTCAACCCCCGCTCGGCCATGAAGGCTTCGACGAGTGGCTTCACCTCGTTTTCCAGCAGCTCTTTCGAGATGCCGGTGATGACGAAATCATCTGCGTATCGCACATAGTTGACCTTGGTCTTGTAGCTGGCTTTGGTATTACGCTGCCCGAACCGAGATTCGAGCTCCTTTTCCAGTCCATCAAGGGCCAGGTTGGCCAATACGGGCGAGATGATCCCTCCTTGCGGAGTTCCCGCCCCTGTCGGATTCAATCGACCGGATTCCAAATATCCCGCTTTCAGCCATTTCCTTAGAACCACTTTGTCCATCGGGACGTTAGTGATCAGCCAGTCGTGACTGATGTTGTCGAAACATCCCTTTATATCGCCCTCCATGACCCACTGCGCAGAATGCTTGCGACCGAGATTGACGAACAATTGCTCGATTGCATCTGCCGTGGAACGGTGAGGGCGAAAGCCATAGGAATTTCGGTCGGCTGTGGTCTCAGACACCGGTTCAAGTGCCAGCAGGTATAACGCCTGCATCGCTCGATCCAGCATCGTCGGAATCCCCAGCGGTCTACGCTGGCCATTTGCTTTGGGAATGTAAATCCGCCGCAGTGGCCGGGGCTTGTAGCCCCTGCGCTCTAACCGAAAAACTGCCTTCCATTTGCTTTCAGGCGTGCTCCAGGTTTCCCCATCGACGCCGGGAGTCCTGCGACCCCGGTTTTCAGTGACCCGTTTAACCGCCAATACCTTGGCGGCAAACGAGCGAACCAGCATACGCTGCAAGGTTTTCACCTGCCGCCATTGCTGATTCTTGGCTGCCTTCGCGATCCGTACCTGTAGCCCTCGCACCTGTCGATGACCTGTTTCCCAGTCTATCGAATGCCAACTGATGGCCAGATGGGAGGACGCAGGTACTTCTATTTCAGACGCACTCATCTTGCTTTTCCTCCAGAGAAGATTTCCCCAGAGGGCAGTAGACGCACGTCGCCCTTGTGGGGGAGTGAGTACACTGCCCCGCAAGGGATTTCTATGAGTTAGACGCAGCCGGTCAAACCGACAAACGTCTGTTCTTGATGGCTTTACAGGCCTTCTCGCGATCAAAGACCAGTCGGAAGTCAGCACCGTTTCCAGTCAGGGCAGAGCCCTTATCCAACCCCATTACAGGGAGGCATTCGCTTTTTCCGACATCCTCTACCCGCATTTTCAACAGTCTTCCTCACGGTCGACCTGCCTTGCCATACAGGCCAATGGCGAAAATACGGGCTTACCGAGTTCCATAACCGTCACAAGGATGGGTTAGGCCCTGCCTATTCACCGATGACTCAATGTCAGCGTGCCCCCAGATGTAAAAGGGACAACCAGTCATGCACCATTTTGGTCAAAGCCTATCAGCAACTTTGGCTCCATGCGGTTGACGGTGTTTATCAGCAGTTCACTTACGTTGGCCATACCAACCAGCCTAGCGTCTCACCCGCGTGTTGCTCGCAGGGTCTGCATGGTGCCTCGCGGCGACCACACACCACAGAATCATGGGACTACATTGTCAGGAAGCTTCGCACCCCGCCGTTACCAGCGACGCACTATCCCTAGGCTACTTTTGGCTGAACAAAAGGTCTCGCGCCCCTCTACCTTGCGGTTTCCGGGTGAGACAATGACAGCTATGGCTTGCGCCCTATAGATAGGAGCAGGCCAGCTCTTTGGACACGATTTCCCATACCTCCCTCGCAGTGATTCAAAATCTGCAAGCTCAGTACGCATATCGTTCTGATGATTTCCAGAGAGAAAATCACGATATATAGGCGACATTACGCCGAATTCTAAGCACCTTGTGAGTGCCGGAAATCCGGGTT
Organism: Pseudomonas rhodesiae; assembly: GCF_007858255.1. Classification (GTDB taxonomy): domain Bacteria; phylum Pseudomonadota; class Gammaproteobacteria; order Pseudomonadales; family Pseudomonadaceae; genus Aquipseudomonas; species Aquipseudomonas rhodesiae. Next base: position 196,863 of record NZ_VFEU01000005.1, read on the forward strand.
TTGACGCCCGGACTTCGGGTTTTTTAAGCTGTTTCTGCGGGAAAGTGATCACCGGTTCAACCGGTGATCACCTAAGATGTAGCCCGCTAGGTGCTTCTACCTATAGCGACTCTCGTCGCACTACATCATGCCGCCCATGCCACCCATGCCGCCCATGTCTGGCATACCGCCGCCAGCCGCGCCTTCAGCCTTCGGCTTGTCAGCAATGGCCGCTTCGGTGGTCAGGATCAGACCGCCGATGGAGGATGCTGCTTGCAGAGCGGAACGGGTTACCTTGGTTGGATCCAGGATGCCCATTTCGATCATGTCGCCGTAGACGCCAGTGGCGGCGTTGTAACCGTAGTTACCTTTGCCGTTCTTGACTTCGTTGACCACAACGCTTGGCTCGTCGCCGGAGTTGGCAGCGATCTGGCGCAGTGGTGCTTCTACAGCGCGACGCAGTACAGCAATACCGACGTTCTGGTCGGCGTTGTCGCCAGTCAGGCCAGTCAGGGCTTCCAGAGCACGGATCAGCGCAACGCCACCGCCAGGAACCACGCCTTCCTCAACGGCTGCACGGGTTGCGTGCAGGGCGTCCTCAACGCGGGCTTTCTTCTCTTTCATTTCAACTTCGGAACCGGCGCCAACCTTGATCACTGCAACGCCGCCGGACAGCTTGGCCAGACGCTCTTGCAGTTTTTCACGGTCGTAGTCCGAGGAAGTCTCGGCAACCTGGGCGCGGATCTGAGCGATGCGCGACTCGATGTCACCTTCAACGCCAGCACCGTCAACGATGATGGTGTTTTCCTTGGACAGGGTCACGCGCTTGGCGCTACCCAGGTTTTCCAGAGTGGCGCTTTCCAGGCTCAGACCGATCTCTTCGGAGATAACGGTACCGCCAGTCAGAACGGCGATGTCCTGCAGCATGGCCTTGCGACGGTCACCAAAGCCTGGCGCCTTGACGGCAGCGACTTTGACGATGCCACGCATGTTGTTCACAACCAGAGTCGCCAGGGCTTCGCCTTCGACGTCTTCGGCCACGATCAGCAGTGGGCGACCGGCTTTGGCAACCGCTTCCAGCACCGGCAGCATTTCGCGGATGTTGGAGATTTTCTTGTCGACCAGCAGGATCAGCGGGCTGTCCAGCTCGGCAACCATGGTGTCTGGCTTGTTGACGAAGTACGGGGACAGGTAGCCGCGGTCAAACTGCATGCCTTCTACGACCGACAGTTCGTTTTCCAGGCCCGAGCCTTCTTCAACGGTGATCACGCCTTCTTTACCGACTTTTTCCATGGCTTCGGCAATGATGTCGCCGATGGAGTTGTCGGAGTTGGCCGAGATGGTACCCACCTGAGCGATGGCCTTGGTGTCGGCGCATGGCTTGGACAGGTTCTTCAGCTCTTTGACGATGGCGATGGTCGCCTTGTCGATACCGCGCTTGAGGTCCATCGGGTTCATGCCGGCAGCGACGGCCTTGAGGCCTTCGTTGACGATCGACTGAGCCAGAACGGTGGCGGTGGTGGTGCCGTCGCCTGCGTCATCGTTGGCACGGGAGGCAACGTCTTTGACCAGCTGCGCGCCCATGTTTTCGAAACGGTCTTCCAGTTCGATTTCTTTAGCTACGGAAACGCCGTCCTTGGTGATGGTCGGAGCGCCGAAGCTCTTCTCGATGATCACGTTACGGCCTTTCGGGCCCAGGGTGGCTTTAACTGCATCAGCCAGGATGTTGACACCGGTGAGCATTTTCTTACGGGCGGAATCGCCGAATTTAACTTCTTTAGCAGCCATGATCGATATTCCTTAAATACTTTGAAGTAACGGGAAAATGAGCGGGAAATCAGCCTTCCAGTACAGCGAGAATTTCGTTCTCGCTCATGACCAGCAGGTCTTCGCCGTCGACTTTCACAGTGTTGCTACCGGAGTAAGGGCCGAAAACAACCTTGTCACCCACTTTCACGGCCAGCGCGCGTACTTCACCGTTCTCCAGGGTTTTGCCTGGGCCAGCAGCGACGATCACACCGTGGTTGGCTTTTTCAGCAGCCGAACCTGGCAGGACGATGCCGCCGGCGGTTTTCTTTTCTTCTTCGCTGCGACGGATGACGACGCGGTCGTGCAGAGGACGAAGCTTGCTCATTGTCGATCTCTCCTAATTGTGTTTTTCATCGGCCGGTATCAATTCCGGCGGGTTAAATTCCGGCGGTGCCGGTCGCGGTTCGCTGAGCGAAACGCGGAAGTCTGTCTAGTGTCACCACCAGAAACCTTGCGGTGACCGTTACATAAGGGCGCCTGGGCTTATTACAAGGGGCGGTGAATGAAATTTTTTATGTCCGGGAGCGGGTAAACGCAGCACGGCACCCGAAGGTGCCGTGCCAATGGAGCGGTTATTTGCTGTCGCGGTGCTCGAACTCGCCTTCGATCACATCGCCTTCACGTCCCAGGGGCTGGCGCGGAGCCGGGCCGCCACGGGGTTGCAGGTCGTCGGCAAACGCGCGCTGACGAATAGCTGCCTCCTCGGCACGCTGGCGCATCTTGCCGGCCAGTAGCCTGCGGGTAACCGGCAGCAGCATCACCAGGCCCACCACGTCGCTGATGAAACCCGGCAGGATCAACAGGCCACCGGCCAGGGCCATCATCAGACCTTCGAGCATGGTCTGAGCGGGCAATTCGCCGCGGTTCAGGCTTTCACGGGCACGCAGCGCCGTGGCCAGGCCGGCGACGCGCAGCACCAGAACGCCGAGCATCGAGCCCAGAATAATCAACAGCAATGCTGGGAAGAACCCGATCGCACCGCTGACTTGAACGAAGACGAACAGCTCCAACACCGGGAACAGCAGAAAGAGCAATAAAAAAGGGCGCATCAAATGTTTCCTCAACGCAAGAATGCCTTGCCAGTCCACCTTAGATGACGTCGCCGTTTCGTGAATTCAAGCGTCAGCCGCCGCTTTTTTCGGCCAGGCTGCGGCGTGAGCCAGTGAAACCAAGGCTTCGCGCACTTGTGTCGGCGTGTTGCAAGGCGCGGCAAATGGCAACCAATGTAGCGATTGGCCAATCCGCAGGTGCATGCCTTCACTGTCGATGCCGGCCAATTGCGCAGGCTCGCTGACGGGCAAACCGGCCAGGTCGACGTAATGGGCAATCGCCTTGGCATGGTCGCTGTTCATGTGTTCGACCATGCTGCGCTCTGCCGCGCCGGCGAAGGGGTTGGCCAGGGTCAGTTGATCGAGCCAGTGGATCGCGCCGAATCCGCCTATGTAGCGGTGGCGAACCGGCTTGAGCACCCAGAAATCGAAATCGTGGGCCTTGTGGTAATTGGCCGATTCGGGGAAGTAGCGGTAATAGCGCTCGGCTGCGGCCTCGATGGCGGCATCGTCATGCAATTGCTCGGCTTCGGCCAGGTAGGTGAGACGCCCTACCGCCTGCACATCGTCCGCCCCACGCTCACCGACCAGCAGCGAGCATTTGGGCTCTTTTTGCAGGTTATGGGTGTGCTGGGCGATGCGGCTGATCAGAATCAGCGGGCGGCCCTGCTCGTCCAGGCAGTACGGCACCACCGATCCAAATGGAAAGCCAGGCATGGCTTTGGACAATGTGGAGAGAGCCCCACGGTATTCCTTGAGCAACAGCTCTCGGGCGTTCTTGGCAACCTGTGCGCTCAACGTATGACTCCTCGGGTATTCAGCCGCCCATAACGTATGGGAATGGATCTCAACACAAGGTAATCAATATAAGCAGCGGTTGCCAGGGACGCGACTACCAGGCTACCCCGAAACCGGCGGTATAACGGGTCTTGCTCAGACTGCTCTCCGAGTCGCCGCTGATCACGTCACGCTCGGCCTTGAGGTTGAGCGATGCCCACTCGGTGACTTTGTAGCGCAGACCCATTTCCGCATCCAGGGAGTACTCGGCTGGCGCATCGATAGGCTTGCCCAGTTCGCCATTGGTGAAGAACTCAACGGTCTTGCCCACCAGGTAGCGGTTGTAGTTCCACTTCATGGCCAGGGAATAGAAGTTGTCCTTGCCGCCATCGGCATATTCATAGTCGGTGCGGTTGACCAGCGAGCCGAGGGAGAAAGCGCCCAGCTCGTCATCCCAGAACTGGTAGCCAGGGCCAGTACCCACGGTGCGCTGACGCGCCAGGTCTTCGACTTTGTCGCGCTTGTAGGTCAGGCGCCCCTGCCAGAACCAGTGCTCGGTGATAAAGCGGTCCAGGTCGTACTCCAGGGCCCAGTTGTCGGTGGTGGTCACGTCATCCTGGAATTCGCGGTTGTACTCGCCCTGCCCGGTATGGCGCCATTGGCCATGGCGGGCGGTGGTCTTGAAGTCGACGTCGTAGTCGTTGGTGTCTTTTTCGGCGCGCTTGTAGTCCAGCGCCAGATCGACATTGCCCTTCCACACCAGGTCCTCGATCACCGGTTTAGGCTTGATGATCTGTTGGATGCTCGCCAGTTCAACGGTCTTGGGCGCCTCGCCATTGGCCAGCACCACCTTGCCGTCTTCTGCCGCTTGGAGGGACTTGGCTTTCTCGCCACTGTAGGCATCCTGCTTGACCAGCAGCTCCTGGTCGCTTTCCAGGGTTTTGACTTGCTTCCAGTCCACTGGAATCGCACCGGCATACGCGGTCTGGATCAGCAATTTGCCGCCGTCGAAGACCTTTATTTTGCCGGTCAGGCGATCACCGTTCTTCAACCAGACGGTGTCCGCAAGCAAGGGTGTGGAAGCGCTTAAAACAGCAAGGCACAGCAAGGTTCTGGACAACATAAGCGGATTCGAGGCTCGGGCTTGGCGAAAAAGAGGGCATTATCGTGTTAGATAACGTCTTAGCAAGGACTGACTCAGGGATCGCAGATGAGTTCAATTCTCACCGCCATGTTTACAGCCGTTTCTTGCAAAAATGCCGACATATTCAACGGATAGTCCCACAGTGAAATTGCCTGTCGATACACCACAAACCGCTGCCGATATGCGCCGCACCGCGCTGTACCTGACCTTGGCGCAAGTGCCCGAGGGCTGCGTGGTGAGCTACGGCGAGCTGGCGCACTTGGCCGGTCTCGGGCGGGCGGCGCGCTGGGTGGGGCGGACCTTGAGCCAGCTCCCAGAGGACACGCGGTTGCCCTGGCATCGCGTGCTGGGTGCCGGCGGTCGGATAAGTCTGCCGGCGGGCAGCGCATCGGGTGACGAACAACGTGCGCGTTTGCGCGGCGAAGGTGTCAGTATCCTGAACAATCGCGTTGATATTCAGCGCCATGGCTGGCGCCCGGTAGAGCACAGCGGTTAGAGTGCGCGCTTTGTTTCCGTGAATCTGAGGCAGACTCCAGCCCATGCCCCGTAAAACCTGGCGCGCCGCGCTCGCTGCCTATGCCAGCCCCTCGACGTTAGTGCTGTTGTTGCTCGGCTTCGCCGCCGGCATGCCTTACATGTTGGTGTTCTCGACGCTTTCGGTGTGGTTGCGCGAAGCCGGTGTGGCCCGCGAAACCATCGGCTATGCCAGCCTGATCGGGCTGGCCTACGCCTTCAAGTGGGTCTGGTCGCCGCTGCTCGACCAATGGCGCCTGCCGCTGCTGGGCAGGCTCGGGCGCCGCCGTTCATGGCTGGTGCTCGCGCAGTCGCTGGTCATCCTGGGCCTGATCGGCATGGGGTTCTGCGATCCGCAGAAGCATTTGTCCTGGCTGATCGCCATTGCTGTGATCGTTGCCTTTGCCTCCGCCACCCAGGACATCGCGGTCGACGCCTATCGCCTGGAAATCGCCGACGACAGCCGCCAGGCCGCCTTGGCCGCCAGCTATATGTCCGGCTACCGGATCGCCGCGCTGCTGGCCACCGCAGGCGCGTTGTTCTTTGCCGAAGGTTTCGGCTCCACCGGTTTCAACTATAAGCACTCGGCATGGACCGGCACTTACGTGCTGTTCGGCGTGCTGATGATCCCAGCCCTGCTGACCACGCTGTTCATGCGCGAGCCCAATGTGCCGCTGCGTACCCAATTGCAGGCGGGCCGCTACAGCTTCGTGCATCAACTGGCCTCGGTGTTCGTGCTGATCGTACTGCTGGTGTCGGTGCCGGCGATGTTCACTCAGCTGTACAACACCGATTTCGCCAGCGTGCTCTTCCAGGGCGTCAGCCTGTGGGATTTGCTGATGGAAGACCGCGCCTTCCTGCGCGCAATCCTCTATATCACCCTGACCTGCCTGTGCCTGTCGACCATGGGCCGCCGTGGCCTGGCGCCGGTGCTGACGCCAGTCAACGACTTTATCCTGCGCTACCGTTGGCAGGCCCTGCTGCTGCTCGGGCTGATCGCCACCTATCGCATGTCCGACACGGTGATGGGCGTGATGGCCAACGTGTTCTACATCGACCAGGGTTTTACCAAGGACCAGATTGCCGGCGTCAGCAAGATCTTCGGCCTGATCATGACCCTGCTCGGCGCCGGTATGGGCGGCTTGCTGATCGTGCGCTTCGGTATCCTGCCGATCCTGTTTATCGGCGGCGTCATGTCGGCCGGCACTAACCTGCTGTTCGTGATGCTCGCCGATATGGGCCCGGACCTGCAGATGCTGATTTTCACCATCTCCCTGGATAACTTCAGCTCGGGCATGGCCACGTCGGCCTTCGTGGCCTATCTGTCGAGCCTGACCAACCTCAAGTTCTCCGCCACCCAATATGCGTTGCTCAGCTCGATCATGCTGCTGCTGCCGCGCTTGATTGGCGGCTACTCGGGCGTAATGGTGGAAAAGTTCGGTTACCACAACTTCTTCCTGATCACCTGCATGCTGGGTGTGCCGACGCTGCTTCTGATTGCGTTGCACTGGTTCCAGGAAAATCGGCGGATTCGGTTGAGTCCACCCGCTGAAGACTGACAATGTGGGAGGGGCATTGCGACGATTGGACTTGCCCCGGTAGGTCAGTAACACATTAGCGCCTGACACCCTGCTATCGGGGGCAAGCCCCATCCCACATGCCCCTCTGCATTCTGATGCCTGTACTCCTGCAGCCCGCGCCCGTACAATCCCAAGTCATTTCAAGTCCAAGCAACCGACAACGGCCTACCATGCGTACCAGTCAATATTTGCTCGCCACACAGAAAGAAACGCCTTCCGATGCGGTCGTGATCAGCCACCAACTGATGCTGCGCGCCGGCATGATTCGCAAGCTGGCCTCCGGCCTTTACACCTGGCTGCCCATGGGCTTGAAGGTGATGCGCAAGGTCGAAGCCATCGTTCGTGAAGAAATGAACGCCGCCGGCTCCCTGGAAGTGTTGATGCCGAGCACCCAGCCGGCCGAGCTGTGGCAGGAATCCGGGCGCTGGGAAGAGTACGGCCCTGAGTTGCTGCGCTTCAAGGATCGTCATGGCCGCGACTTCTGCGCCGGCCCGACCCATGAAGAAGTCATTACCGACCTGATGCGCAACGAGCTGAGCAGCTATAAACAGTTGCCGCTGAACCTGTATCAGATCCAGACCAAATTCCGTGATGAAATCCGCCCACGTTTCGGCTTGATGCGTGGCCGCGAATTCATCATGAAGGACGCCTATTCGTTCCACGCCGACCAGGCGTCCCTGCAGGTCACCTACGACCGCATGCACCAGGCCTACTGCAATGTGTTCACGCGCCTGGGCCTGAAATTCCGCCCGGTTGAAGCGGATAACGGTTCCATCGGCGGCGCCGGCTCCCACGAATTTCACGTACTGGCCGAGTCCGGCGAAGACGATATCGTGTTCAGCAACGGTTCCGACTACGCGGCGAACATCGAGAAAGCCGAGGCCGTGCCACGGGAAACCTCACGCCCTGCCCCGACCGAAGAACTGCGCCTGGTAGACACGCCGGACACCAAGACCATCGCGGCCCTGGTGGAGAAATTCAATCTGCCGATTGAAAAGACCATCAAGACCCTGATCGTGCACGCTGAGGAAGCAGGCAAGCTGATCGCCCTGGTTATCCGTGGCGACCACGAACTCAACGAAATCAAGGCCGCCCAGCAGCCAGGCGTGGCCAGCCCGCTGGTCATGGCCAGCGATGCCGAACTGCGCGACGCCATTGGCGCCGGCGCCGGTTCCCTGGGCCCGCTGAACCTGCCGCTGCCGATCATCATCGACCGCTCGGTCGAGCTGATGAGCGACTTCGGTATCGGTGCGAACATCGACGACAAGCACTACTTCGGCGTGAACTGGGAGCGTGACCTGCCGGTTCCGACCGTGGCCGACCTGCGCAACGTGGTGGCCGGCGACCCAAGCCCGGATGGCAAGGGCACCCTGGAAATCAAGCGCGGCATCGAAGTCGGGCACATCTTCCAGCTGGGCAACAAATACAGCAAGGCGATGAAGTGCGAAGTGCTGGGCGAGAACGGCAAGCCGATCACCCTGGAAATGGGCTGCTACGGTATTGGCGTATCCCGCGTAGTGGCGGCTGCCATCGAGCAGAGCAACGACGAGAAAGGCATCATCTGGAGCGACGCCCTGGCGCCGTTCCAAGTGGCGCTGGTACCGCTGCGCTACGAAACCGAGCAAGTACGCGAAGCCACCGACAAACTGTATGCCGAGTTGACGGCCGCCGGTTTTGAAGTGCTGCTCGATGACCGGGACAAGAAAACCAGCCCTGGCATCAAGTTCGCCGACATGGAACTGATTGGCATCCCACACCGGATCGTGGTCAGCGACCGCGGCCTGGCCGATGGCAATCTGGAATACAAGAGCCGGACCGAAGCCGAAGCCCAACCGTTGCCGGTGGCTGACGTGCTGTCTTTCCTTCAGGCGCGTATTCGTCGCTGAAAACCAGATCAAGAGAAGTCATGTTCAAGCGAAACACCAGAGCCCTGGGGGGCGCCGCCTTGTGCGGCGCCCTGCTGGTCAGCGGCTGCGCCAATCATATGTCGCAACGCAGTGAGCACGAGGAGCGGGTCGAGCGCAAATTGCTCGATCACAGCCTGCAGATCGATGTAGGCGAACCCAAAGTGCTGGAACTGCCGCAACGCCGGGTTCGCATTCACGAGCAGAAGACCTTCGAGGTCACCGAGTTCGAAGTCACCCGGCATTACGACCGCTACACCCCCTATCAGCCTTGGCGCAAAGTCTACGAGATGCCCCTGGGCGCGGTGGCACTGGTGGCGGGCGCGGGCGCCAATGTGGCGAACATCTTCGCCCTCGGCAACCTGCCTTCGAGCATGACCCATGACTGGCTGATCTACGGCATAGACGGGCTCAACCCGTTCATGAACGTGCAATCCCATGGACGCGCGCAACAGAACCTGGCGGGTATTGATGAAGTTCAGCGCGACAAGCGCCTGGATTATTCAAGCCTGCCGTGGAGCGAGCGTCCCGTGCAGGTCACCGCCGGCCAACACACCCACGAGCTGACCACCGACCGTAACGGCGTGCTGCGCCTGAACCTGTTGGACAGCCCGTTCGCCGAGCAGGACCTTAACCATGTCACCACCTTGAAGATCAGCGTGGAGGATGGTCAGGACGACGCGCACTCGGACTCGACCCTGGCTATCAGCAAGACCCTGCGCGGCAAGTTGCTCGAAGCCCACGGCTTGATCTATGACGATCTGGAAGACGACGAAGTCAGCCAGTGGGTACACCGGGTCAAGCGCCTTTCGGAGCTGGGTCTGGAAGAAGAAGCCAGCGAGCTGGAACAAAGCCTGATCGAACTGACCCGCAATGATCCGGAGTTGCAGCAGGAATTCCTGCAAGCGCTGACCAAGGATGCGGGGCGACTCGTAGCGGATCCAGGCGCACGCTGAGACGCCCAAAGGGTTGGAGATGGATGTGGGAGGAGCCCCTTCCACATTTTGATTGGCGGTTTCTACCAGGCGAACTCTAGCTGTTCGTTACCGCCACTGAGGTCCAACAACCGTACCCCGATCCCCAGCAGACGCACGGGCTTGCCGCCGCGATTGAACGCTTGGGTCATCAACCGTTGATAACTCTCCAGATCCCGCCCTGCCCCGGCCTGCTCCAAGGTGGTCTGGGTAAAGTCATGAAACTTCACCTTCACGAACGGCTTGCCCGCGCGATAGCTGCTGTCGATGCGCGCCATGCGCCCGGCCAGGGTTTCCATCAGTTCGGGCAATTTAGCCAGGCAGCTTGAGAGATCCGGCAGGTCCACATCGTAGGTATTTTCCACACTGATGGATTGCCGACGGCTGTCGTTCTGTACCAAGCGATCATCGATGCCACGGGCCAGACTCCACAGTCGCTCGCCAAAACTGCCGAATTCCCGCACCAGCGCCAGCTTGTTCCATTCGCGCAGTTGCAGGCAGTCTTCAATGCCCAAGCGCGCCAGTTTGTCAGCGGTAACTTTGCCCACGCCGTGGAGCTTGCTTACGCGCAACTGCGAGACAAACGCTTCGACCTGATCCGGCGTGATCACAAACAGGCCATTGGGCTTCTTCCAATCGCTGGCGATCTTGGCCAGGAACTTGTTCGGTGCCACGCCAGCTGACACCGTGATGTGCAATTGATTGGAGACGCGACGACGGATGTCCTGGGCAATGCGTGTGGCGCTGCCGCCAAAATGCGGGCTGTCGGAAACGTCCAGATAGGCTTCATCCAGCGACAACGGTTCAATCAGGTCGGTGTAGTCGCGAAAGATGGTCTGGATTTCCTTCGACGCCTCTTTATAAGCATCCATGCGCGGCTTGACGATGGTCAGGTCCGGGCACAGCTTCAAGGCATGCCGTGACGACATCGCCGATCGCACCCCGTAGGCCCGCGCTTCATAGTTACAGGTGGCAATCACCCCTCGACGATCGGCTGAACCACCGACCGCCAGAGGCTTCTGCGCCAGACTCGGGTCATCGCGCATCTCGATGGCGGCGTAGAAGCAATCACAGTCAACGTGGATGATTTTGCGCTGCGTCATAAATAGAAGGGGCAATTCAACGGGCGATCAGTATCGCATTCACCCCTGTATATAGCACCAGTAGTTTGAATCTTCCGCCTGAACGGTAGGAATTCTCCTCCATGGATTTATTTTCTCAATCGAATTCACCACCTCGATAGAGCTGAAAGCCTCGGCCTGACTGGGCCCGCGTGTTTTCGGCGCACCTCGCCGAACGCTAACCGATTGAACCCAAAGCGCTTTTCATGGATTTACGGGTTGACACACTCGCGTTCCTCTGTAGAATGCCGCCACACAGACGCGGGATGGAGCAGTCTGGTAGCTCGTCGGGCTCATAACCCGAAGGTCGTCGGTTCAAATCCGGCTCCCGCAACCAAACATCAAAAAAGGCTACTCGAAAGAGTGGCCTTTTTTGTGCGCGTCTGTTTTGAGATGTATGGAAATTGTAAGACAAAAAATCTTTGCCCACCGTAGACTTACCGTGCGAAGCGCAGGCAGGGCCATCAATTCACACTTATTTGACCCATTAGGTCATTAACGGTTGACACCTCGCCGTCTGACTGTAGAATGCCGCCCACAGACGCGGGATGGAGCAGTCTGGTAGCTCGTCGGGCTCATAACCCGAAGGTCGTCGGTTCAAATCCGGCTCCCGCAACCAAACATCAAGAAAGGCTACTCGAAAGAGTGGCCTTTTTTGTATCTGGCAGAAAAGTTCTTCTGAAACAATGACATGGCATCTTTCATGAAACCGTACAGGGTTTGTGGAGTCCATCTCAGCACACGCTATGCTTACTCCTCTACGACCGATGGTCGCAGTCGCCGCCCCCGGTGATACGCGTTAATATTTGTAATTATTTTGTCCATAGGGATTGGTAACTTGGCTGGATACCCCCATCCTGTCGCGCACAATCCTAGAGGTGATTGATGCGCGCCAACTCGTCTGAACCACAAGACTCCGTGACTGCAACCCAACCGATCGCCCCTACCCGTTTGCGTTGGCTTGATCTATTGAGCAAATACCGACAGCCGATCGGCCTGGCCGTTACGTTGTTGCTGTTTGCAATCGCCCTGATCGCCTGTCGACACCTGTTGCTGGAGCTGGATCTCTACGCTCTCCACGACTCCATCCTGGAAGTGCCCAAGCCAGCCTTACTGGGAGCCTTCGCCGCGGCCGTCGCCGGCTTTGTGATCCTGCTGGGCTATGAATTTTCCGGCGCCCGCTACGCAGGGGTGAACCTACCCGCCAAGACTCTGGCCCTCGGCGGCTTTACCGCATTTGCCATCGGCAACGCCATTGGCCTGTCGATGCTCTCGGGCGGGTCGGTGCGTTACCGTCTCTATGCCCGCCACGGCATCGGGGCTTCGGAGGTGGCGCGCATGACGGTGTTTGCCAGCCTGGCCCTGGGCACTGCCCTGCCGCCGCTGGCCGCTCTGGCGACCTTGAGCAACCTGCCGGCCGCCGCCACCTACCTGCATCTGCCGCAGATACTGCTCGGCGGCATAGCCGGCGCCGTACTGTTGCTGTCGACGGTGCTGTGCATCGGTATTTATCGCCGTCGCCTGCCGGAACAACCGTTTGCCGACAACCCGCTGGTCAAAGTCGGTCGCCGCACGCTGCGGCTTCCCGGGCGTCGCCTGACCTTCCTTCAGTTGATCATCACCGCGCTGGACGTCGCCGCCGCAGCCACCGTCCTTTATATGTTGCTACCGGAAGCGCCGCCTTTCGGGCCGTTCCTGCTGGTGTACCTGTTGGCCCTGGCCGCGGGCGTGCTCAGCCATGTACCGGGCGGTGTGGGGGTGTTCGAGGCCATCCTGCTCGCCGCCTTCGCCGATAAGCTCGGCGCCGCGCCATTGGCGGCCGCGCTGCTGCTGTATCGCATGATCTATGTGGTGCTGCCGCTGTTGATTGCCTGTGTGTTCCTGCTGGTCAACGAGGCCCAGCGCCTATTCCAAACCCAGCAGAGCCTGCGGGTTGCCTCGGGCCTGGCGGCACCGGTGTTGGCCGTACTGGTTTTTTTGTCCGGCGTGGTCCTGCTGTTTTCCGGCGCCACGCCGGAAATCGATTCACGCCTGGAAAACATCGGCTTCCTGATTCCCCACCGCCTGATTGACGCGTCCCACTTCGGCGCCAGCCTGATCGGCGTGCTGTGCCTGCTGCTCGCTCAAGGCTTGCGTCGACGTTTGTCGGCCGCCTGGATGCTGACCATGGTGCTGCTGCTGGTGGGCGCCCTGCTCTCGCTGCTTAAAGGCTTCGACTGGGAAGAAGCCACCCTGATGACCATGACTGCGGTGCTGCTGGCGATCTTTCGACGCTCGTTCTACCGCGCCAGCCGACTGACCGAGCTACCGTTTTCGCCGCTGTACCTGGTGGCCAGCGTCTGCGTGCTGGGGGCTTCAATCTGGCTGCTGCTGTTTGCCTATCAAGATGTCCCCTACAGCCATCAACTGTGGTGGCAATTCACCCTCGACGCCAACGCGCCGCGTGGCCTGCGCTCGTTGCTGGGCGCAGCGGTGTTGCTGGTGATTGTGTCGCTGACCTGGCTGCTGCGCACCGCGCGCCCGGTGATCCATTTGCCGACGCCGGAAGAACTGGAGCGTGCCACCAAGATTTTAATGGCTTCGTCCCAACCCGACGGCGGCCTGGCATTGACCGGCGACAAAGCCCTGCTGTTTCACCCCAACGATGAAGCGTTCCTGATGTACGCCCGTCGTGGACGCAGCCTGGTGGCCTTGTACGATCCGATCGGCCCGACCCAGCAACGGGCCGAGATGATCTGGCAATTCCGCGACCTGTGTGACATCCACCACGCGCGCCCAGTGTTCTACCAAGTGCGGGCGGAGAACCTGCCGTACTACATGGATATCGGCCTGACCGCGATCAAGTTGGGCGAAGAAGCCCGCGTCGACCTCAAGCGCTTTGACCTGGAAGCCAAGGGCAAAGAGATGAAGGATCTGCGTTACACCTGGAACCGCGGCACCCGGGACGGTTTGTCCCTGGAGATCTGCGAACCGGGCACGGCGCCGATGGAGGAGCTAAAGGTCATTTCCGATGCCTGGCTGACCGGTAAGAACGTGCGGGAAAAAGGCTTTTCCCTGGGGCGCTTCAGCGACGACTACCTTAAGCACTTTCGCATTGCGATTATTCGCTTCGAAGGGCGCCCGGTGGCCTTCGCCAACCTGCTCGAAACCTACAGCCACGACCTGGCCAGTCTGGACCTGATGCGCGCACACCCGGATGCACCCAAGTTGACCATGGAATTCATGATGGTCGGCCTGATTCAACACTACAAAACCCACGGCTACGCCCGCTTCAGCCTCGGCATGGTGCCGCTGTCGGGCCTGCAACCGCGACGCGGCGCTCCGCTGACCCAGCGCTTGGGCTCGATGGTGTTCCGTCGCGGCGAGCAACTGTATAACTTCCAAGGTTTGCGCCGCTTCAAAGACAAGTTCCAGCCCGACTGGGAACCTCGTTACATGGCCGTGCCCGCCGGACTCGATCCGCTGGTGGCATTGGCCGATACCGCCGCCCTGATCGCGGGCGGCTTGACTGGACTGGTGAAACGCTGATGATTCGACGCTCCTGGCGGTATGTATTGGCCTTTGTAGTGCTGCTCGCCCTGATCCTGGGCGGCGGCTTTTGGTACTGGAACCGCCCTGCCCCGCAGCCCACCCTGGAGCAGTTGCCCCAGGCCGATGGCGTTGCGATGACCCGCGTGACGCCGAACGGCAATGCCAAAGCCCGTGTGATCGTGGCGGTGATGGCCGACGACGTGTTGGCCGACAGTCAATTGCTTGCCCTGAGCCAGGGCGGTAAAGCGCAGATCGTGCAGGTGGTGCTGCCCAAGGATGACTGCAAGCTACAAGAACAAGCCTTGCAAGGCGCTCTGGCGCAGCTCAAAGGCCCAGCGACCCTGGTCAGCGGCATCGACCCCGGCGCAGCCCTCGCGTGGCGCTGGCTGGCCACACAGAACGACGATAAGGCCAATGCCATCTCCGTTGGCTTTGCCCTGGTGCAGGAAGGTTGCAAGGATCCGCTGCCGAAGACCGCCGCCCACGGCAACTGGCTGGTGGCCTGGAACGACAACCCTGACGACGAAAGCGCCAGTTTCGTACGCGATACGCCGCGCGCCACCACCAGCATCAGCGACTACGACATTCATTACCCGCAAGTGCTGAACAACGAGCTGCGCAAGCAATTGGTGGGTTCGGACAACGGCGGCCTGGCGATCCCGGTGGTTGAAGTGCCGGCCGGGCAAGCCAAGGACACCGTCACGCTGTTTCTCTCCGGTGACGGCGGCTGGCGCGACCTGGACCGCGATGTGGCCAGCGAGATGGCCAAGATCGGCTACCCCGTGGTCGGTATCGACACCCTGCGCTACTACTGGCAGCACAAGACCCCGGAACAAAGCGCCAAGGACCTCACAGAGCTGATGCAGCACTACCGGCAGAAATGGGGCACCAAACGTTTCGTATTGACCGGCTACTCATTCGGCGCCGATGTCCTGCCCGCTATCTACAACCGCCTGCCGGAAAACGAGCAACAGCGGGTTGATGCGATCATCCTGCTGGCCTTCGCCCGCACCGGCAGCTTTGAAATCGAAGTGGAAGGCTGGCTGGGTAACGCCGGCAAAGAGGCCGCCACCGGGCCGGAAATGGCCAAGTTGCCAGCGGACAAAGTGGTATGCATCTACGGTGCCGAAGAAGTCGATGAGAGCGGCTGCACCGATAAGACTGCCGTGGGCGAAGCCTTGAAGCTGCCGGGCGGCCATCACTTCGACGAGAACTACCCGGCACTGGCCAAACGCCTGGTAGATATCATCGTCAAGCACCAGGCCAAGTCCGAGTAATCCCGGGCTGTACGCCAAACAAACTGTGGGAGGGGGCTTGCCCCCTCCCACAGTTGTTTTGCGGCCTTAGTAAAATCTAGCGCGGTTCGATGTGGGCAATCATCAGTTGCACGGTTTCATTGCCACGAAACTCGTTCACATCCAGCTTGTAGGCCAATTCCACCCAACGCACCGTCGGGTTCGGCCAGACTTCCCGATCCACCCCGAACGCGATGCCGTCGAGCTTCACCGAACCGCACTCACTCTTGAGCACCACCTTCAGGTGCCGCTCCCCCACCACCCGCTGCTCTACCAACTGGAACACCCCGTGAAACAACGGCTCGGGAAAATGCTGGCCCCAAGGGCCGGCATGCCGCAGAGCGCGGGCCAGTTCCAGGTGGAATTCCTCCACCGCCAAGGTGCCATCGGACAGCAGGCGCCCGGTGAGGTCTTCTTCACGCAATTGCCGACGCACTTCGGCATCGAAAGCTTCAGCGAACAGCGGGAAATTTTCCTCAGGCAACGTCAGCCCCGCCGCCATGGCGTGTCCGCCGTATTTTGCGATCAGCGTGGGATGCTGGCTAGCGACTACGGCCAGCGCGTCACGGATATGGAAACCCGGCACAGATCGCCCTGAGCCTTTAAGCAGGCCGTCACCGGCGTCGGCAAAGGCGATGGTCGGGCGGAAATAGCGTTCTTTCATGCGCGACGCCAGGATGCCGATCACCCCCTGGTGCCACTCCGGATCGAACAGGCACAGGCCATAGGGCATGGAGTCCACCGGCAAGTCCTTAAGCTGGGCCAGGGCCTCGCGCTGCATGCCCTGCTCGATGGATTTACGGTCTTGGTTCATGCCGTCCAGTTGCGCGGCCATCTCACGCGCCGCAGCGAAATCGCGAGTCAGCAGGCATTCGATACCCAGGCTCATATCGTCCAGGCGCCCGGCGGCGTTGAGCCGTGGCCCGAGGATAAAGCCCAGGTCGGTGGAGGTGATTCGCGCCGCATCGCGCTTGGCCACTTCAAGGATTGCCTTGATCCCCGGTCGCGCGCGCCCGGCGCGAATACGCTCCAGCCCCTGATGGACGAGAATGCGATTGTTGGCGTCCAGGGGCACCACGTCGGCGACGCTGCCCAGGGCTACCAGATCGAGCAGGTCGCCGATATTGGGCTGTGGTGTGTTCGCATACCACCCCAACTCGCGCAGGCGCGCGCGCAGGGCCATCAATACATAGAAAATCACGCCGACACCGGCCAGGGCTTTGCTGGGGAACGTGCAGCCAGGCTGGTTCGGATTGACGATGGCGTCCGCCGCCGGCAACTCTTCCCCCGGCAAGTGGTGGTCGGTCACCAGCACCTTCAGCCCCGCCGCTTTTGCCGCTGCCACGCCTTCGACGCTGGAAATACCGTTGTCCACGGTGATCAGCAATTGCGGTTCGCGCTGCAGGGCAACGGCGACGATTTCCGGCGTGAGGCCATAACCGTATTCGAAGCGGTTGGGCACCAGATAATCGACATGGGCCGCACCCAGCAACCGCAGGCCCAGGGTGCCGACGGCGCTGGCCGTGGCGCCATCGGCATCGAAGTCGCCCACGATCAGGATGCGCTGGCGTTGCTCCAGCGCGGTCACCAGCAAGTCCACCGCGGTATCGATACCCTTGAGCTGCTGGTAGGGAATCAACCGCGCCAGGCTCTTGTCCAGCTCGGCCTCGGACTGCACCCCGCGCGCGGCGTAAAGGCGGGTCAACAGGGGCGGCAATTCACCAAGAAACGGCAGGACGGCGGGCAACGGACGAGGATCGATACGCATGGGGTGAAGGAAACTTCTCTTTAATACGACGGTTAAACGGCAAGGCTGAAATCAACTGACAGGCAACGTGGGAGGGGCAGGCCCCTTCCGAGCGTTTCAACCACGCTCGCCGACCAGCCACTGCAACTGCACTTCATGCTGGCCACGGTCGTCGGTGACGAACATCGTGCCTTCGCTGATCATCACATCCCACTTGATCACCCTGGGCATGTCCTTGGCCAGGGTTTCGAGGACTTCCTGCGGCACAGCCGCGATGTGCACATTCTTCAGGTTAGCGGCGACCGGCACCACTTTGCCTTCCCAAACGCGCAGGCTGCCGTAGGCCAGCAGGCTGGTGCGCTCGGTGCGGCGCGAGCACCAGGTCAGGCGATCGGCATCGGGTTGGCCGACTTCAATCCAGTGTAAAACCCGGTCATCCAGGCTTTTTTCCCACAGGGCCGGTTCGTCTACATCTGACAAACCACGCCCAAACGACAACTGCTCGTTGTACCAGAGGGCATAGGCCAGCAAACGCACGGTCATGCGCTCTTCGGTCTCCGACGGGTGGCGGGCGATGGTCTGTTTGACGCTCTCGTACACCGAACGGTCGAGGTCGGTGAGGTTGAGTTCGAATTTGTAGGTCGTGGACGGCTGGGCCATGAACGGGCTTCTAGAGACAAGGAAAGGCGGCCAGTCTAACCGATGGCGAGGCCAATCAACGAATCCTGCGCTGCATCACCCTTATCCCTGGGCCCCTCGCCTATGTTAAAAGGCATCACACACCTGTTCTGCGCAGCCAAGGATCCCCATGTCGTTTAATGCCAAACCGCTTGCCGGCCTGAAAGTCATCGAACTCGGCACCCTGATCGCGGGCCCGTTCGCCTCACGTATCTGCGCAGAATTCGGCGCCGAGGTCATCAAGGTCGAATCCCCGGGCGGCGGCGATCCGCTGCGCAAATGGCGCAAGCTGTATGAAGGCACATCGCTGTGGTGGTTCGTGCAGGCGCGCAACAAGAAATCCCTCACGCTGAACCTCAAGCACCCGGATGGCCTGGCCATTCTTAAGCAACTGCTGGCGGACGCCGACATCTTGATCGAAAACTTCCGTCCCGGCGTGTTGGAAAAACTGGGCCTGAGTTGGGAAACCCTGCACGCGCTCAACCCGAAACTGGTCATGGTGCGCCTCTCGGGCTTTGGCCAGACCGGGCCGATGAAGGACCAGCCAGGGTTTGGCGCCGTGGGCGAGTCCATGGGCGGGCTGCGTTACATCACCGGTTTCGAGGACCGCCCGCCGGTGCGTACCGGGATCTCCATCGGAGATTCCATTGCAGCGCTATGGGCGGTGATCGGTGCGCTGATGGCGCTGCGGCATCGTGAGGTTAACGGCGGCCTGGGCCAGGTGGTCGATGTCGCGCTGTATGAAGCGATTTTCGCCATGATGGAAAGCATGATTCCCGAGTTCGACGTGTTCGGGTTTATCCGCGAACGCACCGGCAACATCATGCCCGGTATCACGCCCTCCTCGATCCATACCAGTGCGGACGGCAAGCATGTGCAGATCGGCGCCAATGGCGATGCGATCTTCAAGCGCTTCATGGCCGCCATCGGCCGCGAAGACCTGGCCAACGATCCACAACTGGCCAGCAATGACGGGCGCGACAGCCGCCGTGACGAGCTGTACGGCGTAATCGATCGCTGGGTCAATTCGCTGCCACTGGAGCAGGTGATCGAGCAATTGAATGGTGCCGAGGTGCCCGCCAGCCGCATCTACAGTGCCGAGGATATGCTGGGCGACCCGCAATTTCTGGCCCGCGAGATGTTCCTCAAGGCGCAGCTTCCGGGTGGCAAGGATTTCAAGATGCCGGGCATCGTGCCCAAGCTGTCGGATACCCCCGGCAGTTGCGAGTGGGTGGGCCCGCAACTGGGCGAGCATAACGGCGCTGTACTGGGTGAGCTGGGCTATGACGCCGCAGCGATTGTGCGCTTGCGCGAGGCAGGCGCCATCTGATGCGCCATGGGTGCGTACGCGGGTTTGCGCAGCTCTGTCTGGTGACTGCACTGGCCAGCGTGTGGCCAGCCTCGGCTCACGCGCAAGACACCGTGATCTGGCTGCTGCGGGATTTGCCGCCATTGACGATTTTCGACGGCCCCGGCAAAGGCCAGGGCGCCTTGGATCAGTTGCTGCCGCTGCTGATCGAGCGCCTGCCGGACTATCGCCACGAAGTGCTGCACGTCAATCGCGCACGCGGAACGCAAATGCTGCGCGAGGGGACGCTCATCTGCGATCCCTCGTTGCTTTGGACGGCGAAGCGTGCGGCATACGTTGCGTTTTCCAAACAGGCCTTTGTCGTCGCCAGCAATGGCGCGGCCATCCGCAGCAGCCAGGGTGAGCAGCTGGCGCGATTTATCAGCCACGGTCAGTTGGACCTGCAGGCGTTTCTGGCTGCCCATGAAGCTCGGGTAGGCGCTGTTGCGGAACGAAGCTATGGACCGAATATCGATGAAGCGCTCAAGCAGACCGACACCCAGCACCTGGCCCTGCACTACGGCAACGATGCCATGGGCAGCCTGCTGCAAATGCAACGCCTGGGCAGACTGGAAGCGGTGCTCGGCTATTGGCCCGAGATCCGCTATCACGCCCAGCAACAAGGCATTGCACCTGACGACTTGAGTTTCTACCCGATCAAAGGCTCCCCACCCTATCAGCACACCCATATCGGCTGCTCGAACACGCCCCAGGGGCGCCAGGCCATCACCCGCATCAATCAAGCGGTGCGTGACATCCCGCAGAAGCAGATACAACAAGCCTACGCCGCCTGGCTGGACCCGCTGATGCGCCAGAATTACCTGCGCGACAACCCGGAATTTTTTCAAGACTGGAACGAGCCCTGACAAATCGCAGGCAAAAAGAAACCCCGAAGAGTGGGGAGACACTTCGGGGTTAAACGTGGCCTATCTAAAGACCAGTACAGCAAGCCACAAACACCGGAGCACAATGTTTGCTCTTGCTGTTACAAAATCTGACCGGGCACGCTGTAGGAAGTTTCCATGAGTGAACAATTCTTCATGCGCAGGCAGCGCCACGGGTTTGGGCGGCATTGCGCAGAGCAGCGATCACCGACGGTTCCAAGCGGCCTTCAGCGATTTTCAGGTCGCGCAGCAGGCAATCGACCACATCTACCAGCACCCGCTTATCCATCAACTGGGCGCGGTCGACTTCACGTTCCACCACGATAGCGCCGGCAGGATTCTTCACGGTTACCAGGCATTCGCCTTGCACGCCAACGGTGGTCAGCGTAACCCGGTAAGGGCTCAGTGCTTCTTCGAGCAATAGGCTGATACTTTCCATCTCGATCACCATTCAATAGTTCGGGAACAATCGTTTCAACGAGCGCTGCGTCTTTTCTAAATGACCGATTGCCATGTAGGAAAGTTCGCTTTTTCGTCGCTATGGACATCCGGGGTGTTCAGTTCAGCTTGCGCTTGGAACATGACAGACAAAAAACGGCGGCGCTGATCACGCGATGGCGGGTGTTGGCGGGTTTATCGGAGGCGAACGAAAAAAAACGCCGCTGCCCCATGAATGGGAAAGCGGCGTCTCTTACGCGGGCAAATCAGCCTTACAGCGGCTTGCCTCGGTTACCGTGTTGGCTGACAAACGCCTGCACGGCCTTCAGGTCATTGGCCAGTACGGTGCAACGTTCTTCACGCTCGAAGAGGTCCGCCAGGTGCGTCGGCAACTCCAGCGCCTTGCCAACGCCCGCCTTTTCCACCGCTTCCGGGAACTTGACCGGGTGGGCCGTGCCCAGGATCACCATCGGGATATCCAGGCTGCGACGGCATTCCCGTGCGGCCTTCACGCCGATGGCAGTGTGCGGGTCGAGCAGCTCGCCGGTCTGGGCATAGACTTCAGCGATGGTTTCGCAGGTCTGTGCATCGTCCACGGCCAGGGAATCGAACAACTTGCGGGTTTCGGTCCAGCGCTCTTGCTCGACGCTGAAACCGCCGCCTTGCTTGAAGTTGTCCATCAAACCGGCAATGGCCGCCCCGTTGCGACCGTGCATGTCGAACAGCAGACGCTCGAAGTTCGACGACACCATGATGTCCATGGACGGCGACAAGGTTGCGTGCAGGGTTTCCTTGACGTACTGGTTGCCGCTCATAAAGCGGTGCAGGATGTCGTTGCGGTTGGTGGCGACGATCAACTGGTTGATCGGCAGGCCCATGTTGCGCGCCAGGTAACCGGCGAAGATGTCGCCGAAGTTGCCGGTCGGCACCGAGAACGACACCGAACGCGCTGGGCCGCCCAACTGCAGGGCTGCGTGGAAGTAGTAGACGATCTGAGCCATGATCCGCGCCCAGTTGATCGAGTTCACCGCCACCAGACGCGTGCCCTTGAGGAAGCTTTGGTCGGCGAAGCTGTTCTTGACCATTTCCTGGCAGTCATCGAAGTTACCTTCGATGGCGATGTTGTGGATATTGTCGCCGAAGATAGTCGTCATCTGACGGCGCTGCACTTCCGACACCCGCTTGTGCGGATGCAGGATGAAAATGTCGACGTTTTCGCAGTGCTTGCAGCCTTCAATCGCCGCCGAACCGGTATCACCGGAGGTGGCACCGATGATCACCACGCGCTCGCCACGCTTGGCCAGCACGTAATCCAGCAGGCGACCCAGCAGTTGCAGCGCAAAGTCCTTGAACGCCAGGGTCGGGCCGTGGAACAGCTCCAAGACCCACTCGTTGCCGTTCAACTGACGCAACGGTGCGATGGCGCTGTGGGAAAACACGCCGTAGGTTTCTTCCAGAATCTTTTTGAAGTCCGCATCTGGAATGCTGCCGGTGACGAACGGGCGCATCACCCGAAACGCCAGCTCGTGGTACGGCAGGCCAGACCAGGAGGCAATTTCTTCCTGGGTAAAACGTGGCAGGTTTTCCGGCACGTACAGACCGCCGTCGGTGGCAAGACCTGCCAGCAGGACGTCTTCGAAATTCAGGGCCGGTGCCTGGCCGCGGGTGCTGATGTAGCGCATAAAAGCAAACCTTTGGTTTGAGCTTCAAGCTTCAAGCTACAAGCGGCAAGTTAAAGCTGATCGGCTTTTACCTGCAGCTTGCAGCTAATAGCTTGCAGCTGGATTAATTCAAATGTTCGACGCGAATCCGTACAACCGGCCCAACCACACCCTGGAGCGCTTCCAGTGCCTGGATGGCATCGTTAATGTGCTGTTCGAGCACGCGGTGGGTCAGCAGGATCATTGGCACTTGGCCGTTTTGCTCCTCGACTTCCTTCTGCATGATCGACTCGATGTTGATGCCCCGCTCCGACAGGATGCTGGCCACCTGAGCCAACACGCCCGGGTGATCCTGGGCCTGGATGCGCAGGTAGTAGGCGCTTTCGCACGCCTCGATCGGCAGAATCGGATGGGCCGACAGCGAGTCCGGCTGGAAGGCCAGGTGCGGCACACGGTTTTCCGGGTCGCTGGTCATGGCGCGAACCACGTCCACCAGGTCGGCGATCACCGACGAAGCGGTAGGCTCCATGCCGGCGCCGGCGCCGTAGAACAGGGTCGAACCTGCGGCGTCACCGTTGACCATCACCGCGTTCATCACGCCATTGACGTTGGCGATCAGGCGGTCGGCCGGGATCAGCGTCGGGTGCACACGCAACTCGATACCCGCCGGCGTGCTGCGAGCCACGCCCAGGTGCTTGATGCGGTAGCCCAAGGCTTCGGCGTAGTTGACGTCGGCGGTAGTCAGCTTGGTGATGCCTTCGGTGTAGGCCTTGTCGAATTGCAGCGGGATACCAAAGGCGATGGACGCCAGGATGGTCAGCTTGTGTGCCGCGTCGATGCCTTCCACGTCGAAGGTCGGATCGGCTTCGGCGTAGCCCAGAGCCTGGGCTTCGGCCAGCACGTCTTCGAAGGTGCGGCCCTTCTCGCGCATTTCGGTGAGGATGAAGTTACCGGTGCCGTTGATGATGCCGGCCACCCAGTTGATACGGTTAGCCGACAGGCCTTCACGGATCGCCTTGATCACCGGGATACCGCCGGCCACTGCGGCTTCGAACGCCACGATCACGCCCTTCTCGCGGGCCTTGGCGAAAATTTCGTTGCCATACACGGCGATCAGCGCCTTGTTGGCGGTGACCACATGCTTGCCGTTCTCAATGGCTTTGAGCACCAGCTCGCGGGCCACGGTGTAGCCCCCGACCAGCTCGATGACGATATCGATTTCAGGGTTGGTGGCCACGGCGAAGACATCGTTGGTAATCGCAATACCGGTCGTTTGGAACTGAGGCTTTGGCGAACGCGTGGCAATTTGCGCCACTTCAATTCCACGCCCTGCACGGCGCGAAATTTCTTCAGCGTTACGCTGAAGGACGTTGAAGGTGCCGCCACCGACGGTCCCTAACCCACAGATGCCTACTTTGACCGGTTTCACTGAAGAACTCCCCATGAAACGGCCGACGCTAGGTCGGCCGTGGAAAACAGCCGCACAACTGCGGCTTTCAATTAATGGTCCGTCGACTCATCGGCGGACCACGATCGTCAAAGATTCGACGATGCTGGTTTATTTGGCACTCAGCGCCAGTTTGGCAACTTGTGGTGCCGGCTGGTAGCCCGGAATCACTTGACCGTCCGCCAATACGATGGCCGGTGTACCGTTCACGCCAATGGACTGGCCGAGAGCGAACTGCTTGGATACCGGGTTGGCGCATTTGGCGGCCTTGATTTCCTTACCGTCGACCATCTTGTCCATCGCCGCCTTCTTGTCGGCTGAACACCACACGGCCTGCAATTGTTCATCGCCCGGCGAGCCCAGCCCCTGACGCGGGAACGCGACGTAGCGCACTTCCACACCCAGCTTGTTCAGCTCAGGCACTTCGGCGTGCAGTTTGTGGCAGTACGGGCAGGTGGTGTCGGTAAACACGGTGATGTGGGTCTTGGTTTCGCCGATGGCCGGGTAGACCACCGTTTCAGCCACGGGAATGCCATTGATCAGCTTGGACACGCCCAGGCGCTCGGCCTTCTCGGTCAGGTTGACGGGCTTGCCGTCCTTGAGCTGGAACAGGTAGCCCTGGACGATGTACTGACCATCGGCGCTGGCGTACAGCACGCGGCTGCCCTTGAGCTTGACCTCGTACAGACCGGCCATGGGGCTGGCGCTGATGCTTTCGATCGGTGTGTCGAGCTGCAGATTGGCCAGGCTCTTGCGAATGGTCTGCTCGGCAGCATCATCAGCGAAGGCAAACGAGGAAACCAACGCAATCGCTGCGGCGGCAATAATCTGGGTCAAGCGCATGGGAACTCCTGAAGGCAGATGCAGGGACGGGAAGGAACACCGATCTGGAAACACGGGCCGGGACCGTCCCCTTTGCTAACCGGCAAAGCCTACCACAGTTGGGCCGCAGGGCAGCCCGTGGCGGAATAAATTGGCGGTTTTCAGCCGCGCGGATGGTGCTTGGCGTGCATATCCTGCAAGCGCGCACGCGCCACATGGGTGTAGATCTGGGTTGTGGATAAATCGCTGTGGCCGAGCAGCATCTGCACCACGCGCAAATCCGCACCATGATTGAGCAAATGCGTGGCGAAAGCATGGCGCAGCGTGTGGGGCGACAACGCCTTGCCGATCCCGGCGACCTTGGCCTGGTGCTTGATGCGGTGCCAGAACGTCTGACGTGTCATCTGCTCGCCACGCTGACTGGGGAACAGCACATCACTGGGCCGCCCGCCGAGCAGTTCAATGCGCGCGTCACGCATGTAGCGCTCGACCCACACAATCGCCTCCTCTCCCATCGGCACCAACCGCTCCTTGCTGCCCTTGCCCATCACCCGCAACACGCCCTGGCGCAAGTTGACCTGCTCCAAGGTCAGACTGATCAGCTCGGTCACCCGCAGACCGCAGGCGTACAGCACCTCCAGCATCGCGCGATCGCGCTGACCGATGGCTTCGCTCAGATCAGGAGCATTGAGCAAGGCCTCCACGTCGGCTTCCGACAGGGATTTAGGCAGTGGCCTACCCAACTGCGGCATATCGATTTGCAAGGTCGGGTCGAGAGCGATGAGTTTTTCCCGCAGCAGATAGCGATAGAAACCTCTCACGCCCGAGAGAAATCGCGCCGTGGAACGCGGCTTGTAGTTCTGCTCCAAGCGCCAGGCCAAATGATCAAGGATCAATTCACGCCCGGCGTTGATCAGTTCGAGGTTCTTTTCCTGCAGCCAGCCATTGAACAGAGCCAGGTCGCTGCGGTAAGCCTGACGTGTGTTATCCGACAGGCCTTTTTCCAACCAAAGGGCGTCGAGGAAACGGTCGATCAGAGGGTGGTCAATGGCAGGCATGGGGGCTCGAACAGGAAAATAGATAGAAAAGAGATCCTAGCGCGGACCTTAAATCGCAGGCACAAAAAAGCAGCCCGTAGGCTGCTTTTTTCTGCATCGGAAGCTGGACTTAAGCCAGTTTTTCCTTGATGCGAGCTGCTTTACCGGACAGGTCACGCAGGTAGTACAGCTTGGCTTTACGTACGTCACCGCGACGCTTAACGGCCATGCTGTCGATCTGCGGGCTGTAGGTCTGGAAAGTACGCTCTACGCCAACACCGTTGGAGATTTTACGAACAGTGAAAGCACTGTTCACACCACGGTTACGCTTGGCGATTACCACGCCTTCGAACGCTTGCAGACGCGAACGGTCGCCTTCCTTCACTTTCACCTGAACGACAATGGTGTCGCCCGGGGCAAAGGTAGGGATCTCTTTGGTCATCTGCTCTGCTTCGAGTGCAAGGATGATTTTGTTAGTCATGCTGTGCTCCTAAGGTAAGTCAATGGACCTACCATCGATACGTTGTTAACTATCGTCCCGCGCGAGGATGTATTCCTCGAGCAGCTTCTTCTCTTCTCCAGAAAGCGAGCGGCTTTCCAGAAGATCGGCGCGTCGTTCATAGGTCCGACCAAGGGACTGCTGTAAACGCCAACGCCGGATGTGTGCGTGATTGCCACTTAGCAATACGTCGGGAACACGCTGATCCGCATACACCTCCGGTCGGGTGTAGTGCGGGCAATCCAGCAGACCATCCGTGAAGGAGTCTTCCTCCGCGGAGTCCGCATGCCCTAAAGCTCCAGGCAGCAGTCGTGTAACCGCATCTATCAGGACCATCGCTGGCAGCTCGCCGCCAGACAGAACATAGTCCCCAATCGACCACTCTTCATCGACATGAGCTTCAATAAACCGCTCGTCAATGCCTTCATAGCGACCGGCAATCAGGATCAGTGCTTCCTCATTCGCCAGTTCGCGTACCGCCGCCTGTTTCAGCTGACGGCCTTGAGGGGACAGGTAAATTACCTTCGCCTTCTCCCCGGCAGCTGCCTTGGCCTGAACCAACGCGTCTTCCAGGGGCTTGATCTTCATCACCATGCCCGGGCCACCGCCAAATGGGCGATCGTCCACAGTGTGATGTCGATCCGTCGTGTAGTCTCGCGGGTTCCAACAGGTAAGCTGTAACAGCCCCTGTTTCACCGCCCGACTGGTGATGCCGTACTCGCTGATGGCGGAAAACATCTCGGGAAACAAACTGATCACTTCAATGCGCAAATTAGCCACGCTTAGAAGTCCGCGTCCCATTCCACCTTCATCTCGCCCGCTGCCAGGTCGACGGCCAACACGCATTGCTCGGTATAGGGCAATAGGCGTTCGCGATCATCCAGGCTGCCAGCGCAAGGCTTGACCACCATTACATCATTGGCGCCGGTTTCCAGAAGATGATCGATTTTCCCGAGCAATTGCCCCAGTTGATCAATAACCTTCAGACCTTCCAGCTGGTACCAGTAGTACTCGCCGTCGGTCAATTCAGGGAACAGGTTGCGCGGCACGCAGATCTCATAACCGGCCAGAAGACGGGCTTCTTCACGATCATCAAGACCCTTGAGCTTTGCGACCAGGAACTTATCGCTCCCGCGTCCACTGACCAGCTCGACCTGTTTCACACTACCTTCGCGCTTGAGCGTCCAGGTCTTGTACTGCAACAGGTTTTCAGTCGGATCAGTAAAGGAATACACCTTCACTTCGCCGCGAACGCCATGAACAGAATAAATCTTGCCGATAACGATCAAATCATCAGCAACCGCTGGCGTCGCGCTCATATTGCTCAGGCTGCGGCCTTAGCCGAGTCCTTCAACAACTTGGCAACACGCTCAGAAGGCTGTGCACCAACGCTCAGCCAGTAGGCTACGCGCTCTTGGTTCACGGACAGGCGGACTTCTTGACCACGAGCGATCGGGTTGAAGAAGCCAACTTGTTCCTTGTGAGAGCCGTCACGTGGGTTGCGGCTGTCAGTTACGGTCAAGTGGTAAAACGGGCGCTTTTTGGAGCCGCCAAGGGCAAGACGGATTGTTAGCATGTGAACATCGTTCCTGTAGTCGGTGCTGCAAATCTAAATGCACAGCGGGCATAGGTGCCCGAAAGGCCGCATATTCTAAGGAATATCCGGACTTTTGCAAATGTCTTTTTCTGGCGCCTATGGGCGTACCACTCAGATCTGCTGGAGAGCCGTCGGTTAAAACAGCGAGTCAGCACCCGCCAACGGCGGGTTTGCTGGAGATCCCACATCCCTGTGGGGCGGAGCAAGAGCGAGCCCTTGCTCGAATTCTTTACATTTTCGGCATGCCGCCGCCGGGCAACATACCGCCCATGCCGCGCATCATCTTGGCCATGCCGCCTTTGGCGGAGAATTTCTTCATCATCTTCTGCATCTGCTTGTGCTGCTTGATCAAGCGGCCGATGTCCTGCACCTGAGTGCCGGAACCCATGGCGATCCGACGCTTGCGCGAACCGCTGATCAGCTCAGGGTCGCGGCGCTCGGCCGGGGTCATGGAGTTGATGATGGCTTCCATCTGCTTGAACTGCTTCTCTGCCGCGCCCTGGGCGTTGCCCATCTGCGCCAGGTTCACGCCACCGATGTTTGGCAGCTTGTCCATCAGGCCGCCGAGGCCGCCCATGTTCTTCATTTGTTGCAGCTGGTCGCGGAAGTCTTCGAGGTCGAAGCCCTTGCCCTTCTTCAGTTTCTTGGCGAGCTTGTCGGCCTTGTCCTTGTCGAGGGTGGCTTCGGCCTGCTCGATCAGGCTGAGCACGTCGCCCATGCCGAGGATGCGCGAGGCGATACGCTCAGGGTGGAACGGTTCGAGCGCTTCGCTCTTCTCGCCCATACCGATGAACTTGATCGGCTTGCCGGTAATCGAGCGCACCGACAAAGCGGCACCGCCACGGGCATCGCCGTCGACCTTGGTGAGGATCACGCCCGTCAGTGGCAGCGCATCGCCGAAGGCCTTGGCGGTGTTCGCCGCGTCCTGGCCGGTCATGGCGTCAACCACGAACAGCGTTTCGACCGGGTTGATCGCGGCATGCAGCGCCTTGATCTCGCCCATCATCTCTTCGTCGATGTGCAGGCGACCGGCGGTATCGACGATAACCACGTCGATGAACTTCAGCCGGGCTTCTTTAATAGCAGCGTTGGCGATGTCGACCGGCTTCTGGCTCAGGTCGGACGGGAAGAAGGTCACGCCCACTTCGCCGGCAAGCATTTCCAACTGTTTGATGGCCGCCGGACGGTATACGTCGGCCGACACCACCATCACCGATTTCTTCTTGCGCTCTTTAAGGAAGCGCGCCAGCTTGCCGGCGGTGGTGGTCTTACCCGCGCCTTGCAGACCGGCCATCAGCACGACGGCCGGTGGCACGGCGCTGAGGTTGAGGTCTTCGTTGGCAGCGCCCATCAGGCTTTCGAGTTCGGCCTGGACGATTTTCACAAACGCCTGGCCCGGAGTCAGGCTGCGGGACACTTCGGTGCCGACCGCGCGCTCCTTGACCGAGTTGACGAAGTCCTTGACCACAGGCAAGGCGACGTCGGCTTCCAGCAGTGCCATGCGCACTTCGCGCAGGGTGTCTTTAATATTGTCCTCGGTCAGCTTGGCCTTGCCGGTAACGTGGCGCAGCGTCTGCGAGAGACGGTCAGTCAAGTTTTCAAACATGCGCGATCCTTTCAGGCCCTATGGTAGACCGAGGTAATGGCGGCCCAGGCTGTGGTAAATCGCTATTAGAAACAGCGGCCGGCGAGCCTGCGGCGGGGGCAGGTCGCGGATTATAGCGAAGACTGCGCCCATGCACACCCGCTGTCTGGCGCGGGAGTCTTTCGTGGAACGCAGGTGTATGCCAAACTCAGCGCCTTTCGGGCTTGCCTAACAGGATTTATGCTCCCTTTGCCACCCAGTTTGCTACCCAGCCTCGCCGCCGCCCTTTTATATGCCGCTGCGACCCTCTATCAGGGCACCCGCCTGGCCCAATGCGCCAAGGCCGACAAACGCCTGCTGGTCGGCTTGGGCGTCCTCGCCCTGCTGGCACATGCCGCGAGCCTGTTCACCCATTTGATGACGCCGGTCGGCCTGGGCCTGGACTTCTTCAGCGCCGCCAGCCTGATCGCCGCCGCGGTGATTGCCCTGACGCTGCTCGCCTGCTCCCGCATTCCCGTAGAAAACCTGCTGGTGCTGCTCTTCCCACTGGGCATGTTGACGGTGCTGCTGGCGCAGTTCGCACCCACCGGCACCGTGCAGGTGATCGACGAAGAACCCGGCATTCTCGCCCACATCCTGCTGTCGATCCTGGCCTACGGCATGTTCACCATTGCCGTGTTCCAGTCCCTGCTCCTGCTGTTGCAGGACCACCAGCTCAAGCACAAACACCCATTGGGCCTGATCAAGAACTTCCCACCGCTGCAAACCATGGAGAGCCTGCTGTTCGGCTTCCTGTGGGCCGGTTGGACGCTGCTGTCGCTGTCGCTGATTTCCGGCTGGCTGTTCGTCGAGAACCTGTTCGCCCAGCACCTGGTGCATAAAACCCTGCTGGCCTGCCTGGCGTGGGTGGTGTTCAGCGTTTTGTTGTGGGGCCGCAACCGTCTCGGTTGGCGCGGGCATAAGGCAATCCGCTGGACCCTGGCCGGTTTCTGCCTGCTGATGCTGGCCTATTTCGGCAGCAAGCTGGTTCGCGAATACATCCTGCATATCTGACGGGCAGCGATCATGGACAATTTGCCCCTGGGGCCGATGCTCGCGGTAATCGCCCTGCTGGTGTTATGGGCCGGGCTGTTTACCGCCATAGAAGCCGCCCAGCAACACCTGCTGGCCCTGCGTCCCGGCACGCGCCAGGGCGACAAGGCCGCTGCCCGCCTGAATTTCCCGCGTGACAGCCTGATCCTGTGCAATACGCTGTGCCGTGGGGTGGTGGTCATCCTGTGTACGCTGCTGGCGATTTACGCCTGGGCGGAAAACGGTCCCTGGCTGGGCTGGCTGATTTCTTGCGCAGTCCTCCTGGTGCTGGCCGACTACCTGCCCCGGGCCCTGGCTACCCGCCATCCGCAAGCGGTGCTCGGTTTTGGCAATACGTTGCTGGGCGTGCCACTGAAGATCCTCTATCCCCTGGCGTGGTTGCTCAATGGCATCAGCCTGATGCTATTGCGTCCCTTCGCCCGCAAGACTGGCGCAGTCAAAAAAAGCGACGAGCCGCTGCCCGATCACGATGACGAACCGGAGCAGGCAACCGATAAAAGCCAAGCCCACGGCATGCCCGGCATCCACGCTCTGGACAACATCACGGTCAATGACATCCTGGTGCCGCGCAGTGAAGTCGACGGCATCAACCTGGACGAGCCGATCGAAGCGATCATCGAACAACTGCGCGCCTCCGAGCGTACGCGCTTGCCGGTGTTCCACAGCGATATCAACCAGGTGCAGGCGGTGTTGAATACGCGGCAGATCCAGCATTTGCTGCCCGACGCCAGCCTGACCAAAGAGGCGTTGCTCGCCGCCTGCCACGACCCCTACTTCGTTCCGGAAAGCACGCCGCTGCAGTTGCAACTGCTGAACTTCCACAAGCAGCAGCGTCGTCTGGGCATGGTGGTGGACGAGTACGGTGAAGTGCTGGGGATTGTCACCCTGGAAGACATCCTCGAAGAAATCGTCGGCGAATTCGAAAGCGAGCAAGGCGCGGATAACCCGCACATCCAGGCCCAGCCGGATGGTCGTTACATCATCGACGGCGCCGCTTCGATCCGTGAGCTGAACAAAAGCCTGGGCTGGCACTTACCCAGCGACGGCCCCAAAACCCTCAACGGCCTGGTGACCGAAGCACTGGAGACCATCCCGGATTGCGCGGTGTGCCTGAAGATCGGGCGTTACCGCCTGGAAATCCTCGAGACCGAAGATAACCGCGTGAGCAAGGTGTTGATCTGGCATACCAGCAGAATGCCTGTCGCCGCATAACTTCTGATCAACCAAAACTAAACGTGGGCCCCTTCTCCACAGGTTGATTTGCACCGTGTCAGGCCTTGTTACAATTCCACGCCCCTTCCTATAATCCCTGCGGCTTATCCAAGCTCTGCCAGACCGCGTGCTACCCGCACTCAGCGCGTCCAGGCATCGATTCACCATGTCCGACCGGTGTTCGCTCCCATCCCGAGCCGCCCCGCGTGCAACCCTGATCCATGGGTGTTCGACCAATAATAATCCGCGTCCAAACGCGCAACGACCGTCAGGGATACTGCCATGAGCACCACCTATAACGAGGCCGCGACCGCCGCCCCGAGCAACTCCACCGCACGGGTCGCTACCGCGAGCATCGTCGGCACTGCCATCGAATTCTATGATTTCTATATCTATGCCACCGCTGCGGCACTGGTGATCGGCCCGGTGTTCTTCCCGCAGAGTTCGGGCACCGCGCAGATGCTGGCGTCTTTCCTCACTTTCGGTATCGCCTTTATTGCCCGCCCGCTGGGCTCGGCACTGTTCGGCCATTTCGGCGATCGCATCGGCCGCAAGTCCACACTGGTGGCTTCGTTGCTGCTGATGGGCGTGTGTACGACGCTGATCGGCTTGCTCCCCGGCTATGACAGCATTGGAGCCTGGGCGCCGATCCTGTTGTGCGTGCTGCGTTTCGGCCAGGGCCTGGGCCTTGGCGGCGAATGGGGTGGCGCGGCGCTGCTGGCGACTGAGAACGCGCCCAAGGGTAAGCGCGCTTGGTTCGGCATGTTCCCGCAATTGGGCCCTTCCATTGGCTTTCTGGCAGCCAACGGCCTGTTCCTGATCCTGGCCATGAGCCTGAGCGACGAACAGTTCCGCAGTTGGGGCTGGCGCATCCCGTTTATCCTCAGCGCCGCGCTGGTGATGGTCGGCCTGTATGCGCGCCTGAAGCTGCATGAAACGCCGGTGTTCGCCAAGGCCGTGGCCAAGCAAGCGCCCGTGAAAGTGCCGCTGGTGGAGCTGTTCAGCCAGCATTGGCTGCCAGTGCTGCTGGGCGCCGCGTCGATGGTGGTGTGCTATGCGCTGTTCTACATCACCACCGCATTTTCCCTGAGCTACGGTGTTTCCACCCTGGGTTACAGCCGCGAGACGTTCCTCGGCCTGCTGTGCTTCGCCGTGTTGTTCATGGGCCTGGCCACGCCGATTGCCGCCTTGGCCAGCGACCGCTATGGCCGCAAACCCGTGCTGATCGTCGGTGCGATTTTGGCGATTCTGTCCGGTTTCACCATGGAACCACTGCTGACCCATGGTTCCACCTGGGCCGTGGCCTTGTTCCTGGCATTGGAGCTGTTTCTGATGGGCGTGACGTTCGCACCGATGGGCGCCTTGCTGCCGGAGCTGTTCCCGACCCGCGTGCGTTATACCGGGGCTTCGGCGGCGTATAACCTGGGTGGCATCGTTGGCGCATCGGCCGCGCCGTTTTTCGCGACCAAGCTGGTGGCAATGGGCGGGCTGAGTTATGTGGGTGGGTATGTGTCGGCGGCGGCACTGCTTAGTTTGATTGCGGTGCTGTGCCTGAAAGAGACGCGGGATAATGATTTGAACAGGGTGGGCTGATAGGCCGCTATCGGGGGCAAGCCCCCTCCCACTTTGATTTGTGAATACCGTCAAATGTGGGAGGGGGCTTGCCCCCGATGCTTTTAGAGTTCTACCACAACCGCTTTGGAAGCACGGGTAGCCTTGGCCCGAGCCGCTTCAATCGACTCATCCCGCGCCAACGCCACACCCATGCGGCGCTGGCCATTCACTTCTGGCTTACCGAACAGACGCAATGCCGTATCCGGCTCGCTCAAAGCCGCGCCGAGATTGGCGAAAGCGGTCTGGGTCGACTGCCCTTCCACCAGGATCACCGCCGACGCCGATGGCCCGAACTGACGGATCAACGGGATCGGCAGGCCGAGGATGGCGCGTGCGTGCAAGGCGAATTGCGACAGGTCCTGGGAAATCAGGGTCACCAGGCCGGTGTCATGCGGGCGCGGCGATACTTCGCTGAACCACACTTGATCGCCCTTGATGAACAATTCCACGCCGAACAAACCACGTCCGCCCAGAGCCTCGGTCACGGCCTTGGCCACGCGCTCGGATTCGGCCAGGGCAATCGGGCTCATGGCCTGTGGCTGCCAGGATTCCTGGTAGTCGCCTTTTTCCTGACGATGACCAACCGGCGCGCAGAACGTGGTGCCGCCGATATGGCGCACGGTCAGCAAGGTGATTTCGTAGTCGAAATCGATAAAGCCTTCGATGATCACCCGGCCTTTACCGGCACGTCCGCCTTCTTGGGCATAGTCCCAGGCTTTCTGCACGTCATCGGCGCTGCGCAACAGGCTCTGGCCCTTGCCCGACGAACTCATCACCGGCTTGACCACACACGGGAAGCCCAGGTCCTGAACGGCCTTGCTGTAGTCCTCGAAGGTGTCGGCGAAGTGGTACGGCGAGGTCGGCAGGTCCAGTTCCTCGGCGGCCAGGCGACGGATGCCTTCACGGTTCATGGTCAGCGACGTGGCGCGCGCGGTCGGGATCACGGTGAAGCCTTCGGCCTCCAGCTCCACCAAGGTAGCGGTGGCGATGGCTTCGATTTCCGGCACGATGAAGTGCGGTTTTTCCGCTTCGATCACCGCACGCAGGGCGGCGCCGTCAAGCATGTTGATCACATGGCTACGATGGGCCACCTGCATGGCCGGCGCATTGGCGTAACGATCCACGGCAATCACTTCAACGCCCAGGCGTTGCAGTTCGATTACCACTTCCTTGCCCAGTTCACCGCAGCCACACAGCAAAACGCGGGTCGCGGTTGGCGACAATGGAGTTCCGATTCGGGTCATCTCAGGTCCTCAGGGGAGCGGATCATGGGGAGAAAGGCCGGCATTTTACATGAACTGTAAAAATTGGCCTCAGTTGGCGACCGCCCGTTTGCGCACGCGCCAGGCCATGATCAGCCACACCGCAGTGACCCCGGCGAATTTCGACACCAGCGCGGTGCCCACCACCATCGGCGTCAACGCGCCGATCAGGCCGAAGAAGATAAACGTATCGAGGGGGATGCTCAGCGCCGAACTTATCCACAGGCGATCGTGGAGCGGGCGCTTGGTGATGGTGAACACCAGCCAGTCGATGCACTCGGACACCGCGAATGCCGTGGCACTGGCCAGGGCGATGGACGGGTCGGAGGTGATATAGGACAGCACCAGCGCGGCCAGCATGGCGATGATCGCGCCGTGGCCGAAGCGGGTTTGCACCATGTCGCGCAGGATAAACACCAGGCCACCCCAGGCGGACCAGATCACATCCAGGTGCGGGGCGGTGGAGAAGGCAAAGTTGATCAGCACGACGCTGCTGATATAGGCGATCAGGAAGAGCATGGCGGGATGGGCCCTGTGTATAAGGGGCACAGGGTACTTCACATTAAGACAGATGTCGTCTGGGGGCCTTATCGAGGGCAAGCCCCTCCCACACGCTTTCAAATGTGGGAGGGGGCTTGCCCCCGATAGCAATGGTTCAGGCGCCAGATTTACCAGAAGCCATAAACACCAACCCATTCGCCAAGGCCCGCTCATGGCACAAGCCCAACACTACCCGGCGCTCGGCATTAGCCATGCGACTCCAACGCGTGATTTCATCCACGGTGCGCTGGCAGCCGGTACAGATGTCGTCATCATCCAGCGCGCAAATGCTCACGCAGGGCGATGCAACAGGTCGTTCAATTGCACTCATTCTTCCTGCTCAGCCAGGTCACGGGCATAACGCTGCGAATTGTGTACATAGTGCGCGGCACTGGCCTCGAGCATCCTCTTCTGCGCCTCGGTCAATTCACGCACCACTTTGCCCGGCGACCCCATCACCAGCGAGCCATCGGGAATCTCCTTGCCTTCGCCGATCAGCGAGTTAGCGCCAATGATGCAATGCTTGCCAATCTTCGCGCCGTTGAGCACCACCGCATTGATGCCGATCAGGCTGTAATCGCCGACGGTGCAGCCGTGCAACATGGCGTTATGGCCGATGGTCACGCCGGTGCCGAGGGTCAGCGGGTAGCCCATGTCGGTGTGCATCACGCTGCCATCCTGCACGTTGCTGTTCTTGCCGATCAGGATCAGTTCGTTGTCGCCGCGCAATACCGCGTTGAACCAGACGTTGGCGCCCTCCTCCAGTTTGACCTTGCCCACCAGCGTGGCGTTGGGCGCCACCCAGCTGTGTGGATGGGTCTCGACGCGGGCATCGCCCAGGCGGTATTTCATGGTGTTCCCTCACGGCGTTGCCATTGAATGGATGGCTTATTTATGGATAAAGCTCTTGGGCGGCTGGTGCAGGCTGATCTGCGCGTCGTCATAGAGCAGGTTGATCAGCTCGACGATCATGATCGCCGTCAGCCCCCAAATCTTGTATTCACCGAAACGGTAGCTGGGCACGTACCAACTGCGGCCCTGGTAATCGATTCGGTGGGTATGCTCCCGCGGGTCCTGTCGGAAAAAATCCAACGGGACGCTGAAGACCGCGGCAATCTCGGCATCGTTGGCCAGGTACTCCACGTAATCGGGAATCACACCTACGTAGGGGGTGACGCGGATACCGTGCAAGGAGATCAGCGGGCTGAGTGGCCCGATGACCTCCACCAGGCCCGGCGCCAAGCCGATTTCTTCTTCGGCTTCACGCAGGGCGGTAAAGACCAGGTCCGGGTCTTCCGGGTCGCGACGCCCGCCGGGAAAGGCCACTTCGCCACCATGGGTCGACAGGCCGCTGGCGCGCAGGGTCAGGATCAGCTCAGGTTCGTCACTGCGGGTAATCGGCACCAGCACGGCGGCCTCGGGGAAACGTCCGTCGGTCTCCAACGTGTGCGGCGTGTGATTGCTTACCCGGCGAAGTAGCTCGTCCAGCATGAGTCATCTCGATCTGTTGGCTACCTGGCATCATGCACCAAAGCGTGCAGGCGCCCAACCCCAAAACCATGACCGTGTCGCGAAACGACAACTTGCAGGAACGCCTGACCCCAAGCCAAGATGGATGGACTTTCCAGGAACCCCAGCATGAAATTCTGCAGCCAGTGCGGTAAACCGGTGACCCAACGCATTCCCGACGGCGACGCGCGCCTGCGCTATGTGTGCGATCACTGTTCGACCATTCATTATCAGAACCCCAACATCGTCGCCGGCACCGTGCCGGTGTGGGGCGATCAAGTGCTGTTGTGCCGCCGCGCCATCGAGCCGCGCCTGGGTTACTGGACCCTGCCCGCCGGTTTCATGGAGAACGGTGAAACCGTGGAACAGGCCGCCATGCGCGAAACCCTTGAAGAAGCCTGCGCCCGCGTACGTGACTTGAGCCTCTATACCTTGATCAATGTGCCGCATATCAGCCAGGTGCATATTTTCTACCGTGCCGAGCTGATCGACCTGGACTTCGCCGCCGGCGCCGAAAGCCTGGAAGTGAAGCTGTTCGCCGAGGCTGACATCCCTTGGTCCGAGCTGGCTTTCCGCACCGTCGGGCGTACCTTAGAATGCTTCTTCGCTGATCGCCGCCAGCACGCCTACCCGGTGCGCAGCGAGTCGGTGCCGCCACTTGCCAAACCCGCCCAATAACAACGGCAGACGGCCTTCAAAGGGAAATCGTTTCAATGCGTTGGTTGCTTGCTCTGTTCTGCCTGTCGTTCACCCTATTGTCATCAGCCTCCACC
Organism: Pseudomonas rhodesiae; assembly: GCF_007858255.1. Taxonomy (GTDB): domain Bacteria; phylum Pseudomonadota; class Gammaproteobacteria; order Pseudomonadales; family Pseudomonadaceae; genus Aquipseudomonas; species Aquipseudomonas rhodesiae. The sequence continues at coordinate 234,284 of NZ_VFEU01000005.1, forward strand.
CTGCAAACCGCGAGCGGTAAAACGGTCGAGAAGGTGCTGGTGCTCAAGTCCGCTCATCAATTGCAGTTGATCAATGACGGCAAGCCTTTCAAGACTTATCGCATTTCCCTGGGCAAAAACCCCAAAGGCCACAAACTGATCGAAGGCGACCGCCGTACGCCCGAAGGGCTGTACTGGATCGACTGGCGCAAGACCAGCGAGCGCTTCAACCTGGCCATGCACATTTCCTACCCCAATATCAGCGATGCCGCACGCGCGCGCCGCGAGGGCGTGAACCCGGGCAGCATGATCATGATCCACGGCACCCCCGACACCGAGGACTACCCGGAGCAGTGGTTTCATACCCTGGACTGGACCGACGGCTGCATCGGCATGCGCAACGTCGACATGCGCGAAGTCTGGAACCTGGTCAAAGACGGCACCCTGATCGAGATCCGGCCGTAACCGTCGACCGCTCGTAAAATAATTCAAAAACTTCTATCGCCCCTGGCGAGGCCTACCGGTGAATACCAGTTCACCGCGCGGGCCTGTGCATTTCTGCGCGCCACAAAGACCTCTCTAATACCACTTACCAAACAGCACCAATATCGCGCCCTAAATCATGGATTCGCACCGTTTTGGCAGCATTGACATGGTATTTAAGTGGTATTAGCTTGCGCCCCATACCGAGTGCCAGAACACCAATAACCGCATCGGACACCTCACAAATGAACCACATCCTCACCCTGCGCCCCGACGACAAACAATCCACGCCGCTGTACCTGCAATTGGCGCGCAATCTGGAGGCCGCCATTCATGCCGGTCGATGGACGTCCGAACAAGCTCTGCCGTCGGAGCGAACACTCAGTGAGCAGTTGAGCATTTCGCGGGTTACTGCGCGCAAGGCGCTGGAAGTGTTGCTCAGCCAGGGCTTGATCCGCCGCAGCCAGGGCTCAGGGACTTTTATCACGCCGCGCCTGGAGCAGCCGTTGTCGCGCCTGTCGGGGTTCAGCGAGATGTTGCGCCTCAAGGGGTTCGTGCCCAGCTCACAGTGGCTGGAGCGCGAGATCACCCCGCCGACCCATGAAGAACTGATCCGCCTGGGCCTGTCGCCCACCGACAAAGTCGCGCGGCTCAAGCGCCTGCGTAAGGCCGATGACACGGTGATGGCGATCGAGATGACCACCCTGCCCGCCAGCGTACTGCCGCAGCCGCAGTCCGTCGGCAACTCGCTGTACGAATACCTGGACGGCGTCAACAAACCCATCATGCGCGCGCTGCAGCATATTCAGGCGATCAACGCCTCGGACGAGTTCGCCAACCTGGTGGGCATCGCCCCCGGCACCGCCATGCTGCTGATGACCCGGGTCGGCTACACCGCCGACAACACACCGATCGAAATCACCGACACCTACTGTCGCAACGACTACTACGACTTCGTCGCCGAACTTCGACGTTAAAACGCCGCGCGGCGCTGACGTTGCGACCCTTTGCGAGACACAGAGAACTGCCCATGTCCGAAGACAATATCCTTACGCCCCAAGGCTGGGTGCGCGGCCGCCTGGTGCACGAGCACGGCAAGGTCGTCGCCGTCCACGGCCAGCCGTGCGACCCGGCCGACAACGACCTGCCCTACCTGCTGCCCGGTTTTATCGACCTGCATGTACACGGCGGTGGCGGCAAGGACATCATGGAAGGCGCCACGGCCTTCGAGACCATCACCCGCACCCATGTGCGCTTCGGCACCACCTCGCTGCTGGCCACCACCATGACCGCACCGGTGGATGAAATCTCCAGTGTCCTCGGCCAGCTCGGCGCGTTCTGCGAGCAACGCCCCGTTGGCTGCGCCCGGGTACTTGGGGTGCATCTGGAAGGGCCCTACATCAATCCGGGAAAACTCGGCGCCCAGCCCAACTTCGCCCACACCGCGCTGATGGCCGAAGTGGAAGCCTATCTGCGACTGGCGCCGATCCGGGTGATCACCATTGCTCCGGAAATCGCCGGCCATGACGGCCTGATCCGCGCCCTCAGCCAACGCGGCGTGCGCATGCAGATCGGTCACACCCTGGGCAGCTATGAAGAGGGCGTTGCGGCCCTGGCCGCTGGCGCTACCAGCTTCACCCATTTGTACAACGCCATGAGCCCCCTGCATCACCGCGAACCCGGCATTGTCGGCGCCGCGCTGGCCCATGCCACCTACGCCGAATTGATCCCGGATTTGCTGCACGTACACCCCGGCGCCATCCGCGTGGCGTTGCGGTCGATCCCGTGCCTGTACTGCGTCACCGACTCCACCGCCGCCGCCGGCATGCCCGACGGTGAATACAAGCTGGGCAGCCACACCGTGACCAAATGCCTGGGCGGCGTGCGTCTGGCCGACGGCACCCTGGCCGGCAGCACCCTGACCATGGATCAGGCGCTGCGTAACCTGGTGAAGATCGGCCTGCCGCTTCACGAAGCCTCGCAGCGCCTGTCGCAATTCCCCGCGGATTACCTGGGCCTGGAAGAACGCGGCCGCCTGCAACCCGGCAGCTTTGCCGACTGCGTGCGCCTGGACCGTTCCCTGCACCTCACTGACGTAATGGTCGAAGGAGACACCATTGACTTCAAAAATGCTTGAAGAGGCCCTGGCCTCCGCTGACGCGGTTGCCGCGCAGTTGCAACGTTTGGATCCGTTGCTGGAAGAGATTGCCGGTCGCCTGCGTCGCCAGCCGCCGCAAGTGGCGATGACCATCGCCCGCGGCAGCTCCGACCATGCCGCCAGTTACTTCGCTTACTTGGCCATGCAGCATGTGGGGGTGCCGGTGGCGTCGTTGCCGATGTCGGTGGTCACGTTGTTGCAAGCGCCGTTGAAGGTCAGTGGCCAGGTGGCGTTCGGGTTTTCCCAATCGGGCCAGAGCCCGGATCTGGTCAACAGCCTGCGCCTGCTGCGCAAGCGTGGCGCCTTGAGCATCTCGTTGGTCAATGCCGAAGATTCGCCCCTGGAAGCCGCGTGCGAATTCCACGTACCGCTGTGCGCCGGGCCGGAACTGAGTGTCGCCGCCACCAAAAGTTTTATAGCCACCCTTAGCGCCACGGCGCAGTTGATCGGCCACTGGAACCAGGAAGCCGAGCTGCTGCGCGCCTGCCGCGCGTTGCCCGATGAATTGCGCGCCGCCGCTAAGCAGGATTGGAGCCCCGCCATCGACGCCCTGCGCGGCAGCCAACGTCTGATGGTGATCGGTCGTGGCGCCGGTTTCGCCATTGCCCAGGAGGCCGCGCTCAAGCTCAAGGAAACCTCGGCGATCCAGGCCGAAGCCTTCAGCAGCGCCGAAGTACGTCACGGCCCAATGGCCTTGATCGATGACAACTACCCGCTGTTGGTGTTCGCCCCGCGCGGCGCCGAGCAGGCTGGTCTGCTGAGCTTGGCCGCCGACATGCGCCAACGCGGCGCCCGCGTGCTGCTGTCCGCGCCGGACGATATCGCCGAACGCGACCTGACCCTGAGCCGCGCCGAACACCCGAGCCTGGACCCGATCCTGGCGATCCAGAGTTTCTATGTGATGGCGGCCGGCCTGGCCGTGGCGCGAGGCATGGACCCGGACCAGCCGCGCCACCTGAGCAAAGTCACCCGCACCCACTGAGTCGCTTGCCGTGTTTTCCTGATGAGTACCGTGCCCATGTCCAATAACAACAATGACCTGACCCTCAGCGCCCCTTTAAGCGGGCCGGTGCTGGCCCTGGGCAATGTGCCCGACAAGGTATTCGCCAGCGGTGCCATGGGCGACGGCCTGGCCATCGATCCGTTGAACGATTGCCTGCACGCGCCGTGCGACGGCGAGATCATCCAAGTAGCCCGCACCGGCCATGCGCTGACGATCCGCGCCGACAACGGCGCCGAACTGCTGATGCACGTGGGCATCGACACGGTGGCGCTCAACGGCCAGGGCTTTGCCCTGCGCGTGGAACAGGGCGCGCGGGTCAGCCGGGGCCAGGTGTTGCTGCAGTTCGACCTGGACCGCGTCGCACGCCACTGCAAAAGCCTGATCAGCCTGATCATCCTCACCAATGGCGAGCACTTCCAATTGCGTCCGCTGGGGATTGATTCGGTCAAGGTCGGCGAGCCGTTTATGCAGATTACGGCGCGCGCGACCGCTTCGGTGCGCACGGCTGTGGACAACAGCGACGCTGAAGCCAGCGCCCAGGTGCGCGTCACGCATCGGGGCGGTTTGCATGCGCGTCCGGCGGCGCTGATCCGCAAGGCGGCGCAGGGGTTCAGCAGCCAGTCACGCCTGCATTTCGCCGGTCACTCGGCGGCGTGCGACAGCTTGATGGGCGTGATGGGGCTGGGCGTGGGAGAAGGCGACGAGGTGCGCGTGACATGCCGCGGCAAGGATTGCGAAGCCGCACTGCAAGCGTTGGTGACGGCGCTGTCCCAGCCCATCGGCGATGCCCCTCACGCGCCGGCCGCCGCCGCGCCCGTGCGGGTCACTGCCGAGGCCGGCGTGCTGCAAGGCGTGTGCGCGGCGCCCGGGCTGGTGTGCGGGCCGCTGTTGCGCATGGCCGGTGTGGAGCTGGCGCCCGATCCCGGCAATCATCAAGCCGATGAACAACTGCAGCGCCTGGACGCGGCGCTGGAGCAAGTGCGCGGCGAAATCCACACCACCCTGGCGCAGGCCCGCCAACGTAAAGCCGTGGAGGAAGAAGAGATCTTCGCCGCCCATTTGGCCTTGCTGGAAGACCCCGCGTTGCTGGACGCCGCCAACGCCGCCATCGAACACGGCAGCGCGGCCACCCACGCCTGGCGCGATGCGATCCAGGCCCAGTGCCAGGTGTTGCTGGGCTTGGGCAAGCCGCTGTTCGCCGAACGCGCCAATGACCTGCGCGACCTGCAGCAACGGGTGCTACGTGCATTGCTCGGCGAAGCCTGGCAGTTCGAACTGCCCGCCGGGGCCATCGTCAGCGCCCATGAACTGACCCCATCGGACCTGCTGCAATTGAGTGCACAACACGCGGTGGGCCTCTGCATGGCCGAAGGCGGCGCCACCTCCCATGTGGCGATCCTCGCCCGAGGCAAAGGGCTGCCCTGTGTGGTCGCCCTCGGCGCCGAAGTGCTCGACGTGCCCCAAGGCCAACGGGTGGTGCTCGACGCGGCCAATGGGCGCCTCGAATTGGCGCCCAGCGAGGCGCGTCACGCCGAAGTGCATCGGATTCGCGACGCGCAAAAACGCCGGCGCCAGCAGCAACAAAACCAGGCACACCAGCCGGCGCAGACCCGCGACGGGGTGAGCATTGAAGTGGCGGCCAATGTCGCCTCCAGCGCCGAGGCACAGGTAGCGTTCGAGAACGGTGCCGATGGCGTCGGCCTGCTGCGCACCGAATTCCTGTTCGTCGACCGTCGCACCGCGCCGGATGAGCAGGAGCAACGCCAGGCCTATCAAGCAGTGCTGGATGCCATGGGCGAAAAATCGGTGATCATCCGCACCATCGATGTGGGCGGTGACAAACAGCTCGACTATCTGCCGCTGCCGGCGGAAGCCAACCCGGTGCTGGGCTTGCGTGGTATTCGCCTGGCCCAGGTACGGCCCGAATTGCTCGATCAACAACTGCGCGCGCTGTTGCAAGTCACGCCGCTGGGGCGTTGCCGCATCCTGCTGCCGATGGTCAGCGAAGTCGACGAACTGCTGCACATCCGCCAGCGTCTCGACCAACTGTGTATGGAGCTGGAACTGAGCGTGCGTCCGGAACTGGGCGTGATGATCGAAGTGCCTGCCGCCGCGCTATTGGCCGAGCAACTGGCCCGGCATGCGGATTTTCTTTCCATAGGCACCAATGACCTGTCCCAGTACACCCTGGCCATGGACCGCGACCACGCGGGGCTCGCGGCCCGCGTTGATGCCCTGCACCCGGCGCTGTTGCGCCTGATCGCCCAAACCTGCGCCGGCGCGGCCAAGCACGGGCGTTGGGTCGGCGTGTGCGGCGCCCTGGCCTCCGATCCGCTCGCCACCCCGGTACTGGTGGGGCTGGGGGTCAGCGAGCTGTCCGTCAGCCCGCTTCAAATAGCCGAGATCAAAGACCGCGTCCGCCATCTGGAGGCGGCGCACTGCCGGCAACTGAGCCAAGGGCTGCTCGACCTGAGCAGTGCCACGGCCGTTCGCCAAGCCTGTCAACGCCACTGGCCGCTGAGCTGACAACAACAAGAAAAAGGGAGACATGCCATGTACCAGCACTTTATCGAAGGCCTGCAACGCCTGGGCCGTGCACTGATGCTGCCGATTGCGATCCTGCCGATCGCCGGCCTGCTGCTGCGCCTGGGCGACACCGACCTTCTGAACATTGCGGTGATGCACGATGCCGGTCAGGCGATTTTCGCCAACCTGGCGCTGATCTTCGCCATCGGTATCGCCGTGGGTTTTGCCCGCGACAATAACGGCACCGCCGGCTTGGCCGGGGCCATCGGCTATTTGGTGATGATCTCCACCCTCAAGGTGATGGACACCACGATCAACATGGGGATGCTCGCCGGTATCGCCAGCGGCTTGATGGCCGGGGCGCTGTACAACCGCTTCAAGGACATCAAGCTGCCGGAGTACCTGGCGTTTTTCGGCGGCCGGCGGTTTGTGCCGATTGTCACCGGGTTCTCTGCCGTGGGCTTGGGCGTGGTGTTCGGCCTGATCTGGCCACCGATCCAGCATGGCATCAACAGCTTCGGCGTACTGCTGATGGAAAGCGGCAGCCTCGGCGCATTCGTATTCGGCGTGTTCAACCGCCTGCTGATCGTTACCGGTCTGCACCACATCCTCAACAACATGGCCTGGTTCGTGTTCGGCAGTTTTACCGACCCGGCCACCGGCGCGGTGGTCACGGGCGACCTGACCCGCTATTTTGCCGGCGACCCCAAGGGCGGCCAGTTCATGACCGGCATGTTCCCGGTGATGCTGTTCGGCCTGCCCGCCGCGTGCCTGGCGATGTACCGCAACGCTTTGCCGGAGCGGCGCAAGGTCATGGGCGGGATTTTCCTGTCGATGGCCCTGACATCGTTTCTGACCGGGGTGACCGAGCCGATCGAATTCGCGTTCATGTTCCTCGCGCCATTTTTGTACCTGATCCATGCGGTACTGACGGGTCTGTCGATGGCCGTCACCAATATGTTGAACATCCACCTCGGCTTCACCTTCTCCGGTGGCTTTATCGATATGGTGCTGGGTTGGGGCAAGTCCACCAATGGTTGGTTGGTGGTCCCGGTCGGCTTGGCGTATGCGCTGATCTACTACAGCGTGTTCAGCTATTGCATCCGCCGCTTCAACCTGAAAACGCCGGGGCGTGAAGATATCCAAGCCGCGCCGACGCAAACACTGACCGACAACCAACGCGCCAGCGCCTATATCCGCGCCCTGGGCGGTGCGGACAACCTGCTCAGCGTCGGCGCCTGCACCACCCGCCTGCGCCTGGACATGGTGGATCGCAACAAAGCGCTGGATGCCGACCTCAAGGCGCTGGGCGCCATGGCCGTGGTGCGCCCCGGCAACGGTGGCAGCCTGCAGGTGGTGGTCGGGCCGATGGCCGATAGCATCGCCGATGAAATTCGCTTGGCCATGCCGTCATTCGTCGCTACCGCACCGGTGGCAGCGGCACCTGTGGATAAACCGAAAGCGGTGAATGAGCAGCACGCCGAGCAATGGCTGAACGCCTTGGGCGGACGCGCGAATGTGCGCCAATTGGAAGCGCTGGCCATGACCCGCCTGCGGGTGGTGCTGGGCGATGATTCAGCCTTGTCCGAAGCGCAACTGACGGCGCTGGGCTGCCAGGGCATCAGCCAGCTCGACAGCGGCGTTTGGCACCTGCTGGTCGGTGACAACGCAACCGGATTGGGCGAGGCGCTGGAACGCCTGACCCGCCCGCTCAACGCCTGACCGGCGGGGGGCACCACTGACTTATCTACAGCCCGTTCACGGCGCCATTCTCCAAGCTAAGGGTTCTTTCCCTCAGCATGGAGAATGTGCCCGTGAGCACGTCCAGCCCCCCTATTGCCCCGACGTTCGATGAGATAAAGGCCTACCTCAATCAGATCGGCCAGCATCTGCTCGAATCCCCCACACTGTTGATCCCGGAGAAAGCCCCCTCGCCTGACCTGCGCTATCTCGAACGCTTGAACGGGCTGATCCGTGGCGCCCGCCGGCAATACCTTGAACATGCCCGTGTCCACTACGGAACACTGCGCGACAGCGATCTGCGCAGCGAAGCAGGACAAGCCTTGCTCGCCACCCTCAAGGCCAACCTCGATACCCGGTTGCGACAACTGGATCTGGCCCACCAGATCGACGGCAAGCCGCGTAAATCCTTTATGACCTTCGACGCCGGCTTCATCGCGCTGACCCACGAAGCCAAGCTCGGCGTGCAGGATCGGCTGTTGCACCCACAAGAAGGCGCGATGCTTGAAAAGGTGTCGCTGTACCCAACCCTGCGCCCGGGGCTGTATGCGTTGCGCTTCAGCTATCAGGAGCAGACCGTCGAGCTGGCCGGTGCGTTTGTGGTGACCGAAAAAAACCATCCCGTGCCGAGCAGCCTCACCGCCCCGCTGGATGTCGGCCAGGTGCTGCTGTTCACTCCGGCGCGGGGCGTCGAGTCATTCGATTCATTGGCGCTGCTGGACAGACGCTTGCACCAGCAGTTCGAACACCCCGCCAGCACCGAGGAATTCAGGGCGCTGCTGCCAGTGCGCTACCAAGCGCTGGGTAGCAGCGGAATCTGGCCGCTGACGCTGTCGCCCATCAGCGATAAGCCGCTGTTCGAGCACGTCAACGACGTGCTGATCGACCGGCGCACCCTGGACATCGAGCGCGCGTTAAGCCTTGTGGACAACCCGGACCAGAACGCCGCGCAACTCATTGAGGCTGTCGAGCATGCCATCGAGGCCGCCCTGCCCGACCTCACCGCCCGCCTTGAACTGCGAGCCCAGACCCTGCTCGAACGCTGCCTGCGTTACAGCGCGCCGGACTGGTACCGCAGCGCCAGCGAGGTTGCGCGCAGCACCCTGGCCGAGCGCCTCAAGGGCTACGATCAGGCGCGCCGGGCAATGCTGGAGGTGTTGAACCCGGCCACCACCCCCCGCACGCTGGCACGCTATCAATGGCTGGAACGGCTGGCGGACGAGTTGGACATCCACGACCTGGAACCCCAGCACCTGCTGGTCAGCACCCGACGCTTCGTACCCAATGTCGGCCATTACGATCACGACCGCACGCTGATCGAGCTAGCCTTGCGCGGCCTGCACACCGACGATGAAAAGCCGGGCTCCGACTTCCTCGCCAACACCGTCCTCACCTACCAGGATGCGCCCCTGCCAGCGGCCTATCAGGATCTGAACGTCGCCTGGCTGGCGCAGCAAATGGCCACCCTGCAACCGCGCCTGGACTTCGCCGATGCGCAACGCGATCTGCATGGCCGGGCAGAAGTGCGGCGCGCGGTTGAGCACATGCTCGATCAACGTATCGTCGCATTGGCGTATATCGCCCACCTGCAAGGTCATCTGCTGGAGAGCGACCTGCAACTGCTTGAGCGTCTGCGCGAAGGCACCGACCCGCAGCTCAGCGCCGCCACCGTGGGGGCCAATACCCTGTCGCTGCACGGCGCACAGCTTCAGGACCTGTGGGTGCTGCGCCGCACGAACGCCAGCGGCGTCGTGGACCGCGTGCTGCTGTGCACCCCTGAAGCGCCGCGCGACCAGCAATTCAAGGCCTTCGACACGGAACGGGCCTGCCAGCAACATATCCTCGGCTGGACCTTGGACAACGGCCTGAAGGCCGCGCCGGGGAGCATGACCGATTACCTGATCACCCGCGTGCCGCTGCGCTTTCGCGCGGCGATGCAGCACGTACTCAGCAACCTGAGCCTCAAATACCACGCCGAGGAATACAAAGAGGTCACCTTCAGCACCACCGCCAGCCACGCCGAATGCCTGCAAGCGATGTCGCGCCATGTGCTGTCGGCGCGTATCGACGACTATGCGTTCAGCACCCCGAACTGGTACCGCTCGACCACCGATGAGGTGCGCAAACAACTGGTGACCGCCGCCGAGGACGCCGAAGGGGCGCTGCAGGCCTACCACGAACATCCGCTCTCGGAGGCTAATTTCCACAGCTTCAACACCTACCTCCATGACCAGGCCCGACAACGCTTGAATGGCCTGCTGGGCCGCCCAGGGAATGACGTCGACCCGGATACCGTCTGGGTCTATGCCCCGCCGACATTAGTTCTTGCCTCGCGCCCCGAACCGATGACCTACACCCAATTGTTTCGCGACGGCTACGCCGACGGGGTGGGCTTTCTCGATGAGAAATTTTCCCGCTCGGCTACTTTCAGGGGCCCGGAGGGTATCGACCTGAGCGCACTGACCGCCGAAAAGGTCGCGCGCTCGGTCACCGGGGTGTGGATCGGTCAGCGCTACACAGACAAAGTCAGACGCGAGCTGCTGAATGCCGACAGCCCGGCCTATGACTTCCGGCGCAATGCCATTCTGGCCATCACCCAACGCCAGTTGCTCAGTGCCGCCATCGAGGCGCAGCTCAAAGGCGACATCGCCGGGGTGGACTTGAATTGGCTGAAAAAAAGCATCGCCAGCCTGGGCGACACCACCGTGCAGACCCGCAAGACCTACGCCATCCACCGCTTGATGATCGATGGCGATTGGGTGATCGACACCTACCTGTTCAGCCACGCCGACAACCCGGTCCTGCTGTACACCCCGCAAGCGCCCGACGGCATCAGTTTTCGCGAGGCTCGGCTGTTCAATTACCTGCTCAAGACCCAGCCCGGCTGGATCGGCTACCTGGTCAACCGGGTCGGCGTTCAATCCCAGGTGCGAGTGCGCCGCTTTCTGGAAGAAGCGCGGCGCCTGCTGCCCGCGCACTTGGATAGCACCAGCCTCAGTCCGGCGCGCTACGACGCCATAGCCGGCGTGCCGCCTGTTACCGACCTGCGCCAGCTGCTGTACAACATGAAACTGCAACGCAAGATCGACAACGTCACAGGCACCACGGTCAACCGCACGCAAATGGTGACCGGCATTCTCTGGACCTGTGTGGAATGGGTCACCGCTATCGCCACCGCGCCCTACCCGGTGCTGAGCCTGAGCACCGGGATGTTGCTGGCTTTCAAGGACGCCATGCTCGCCCTGCACGCCTATCACCAGGGCGACACCGGCGCGACACTGGAACACCTGGCCGGGTACCTGTTCAACAGCGCCGGCGCGGTGTTCACCGACTTGCGCCCGGTATTGCGCGGCTTCAAGCCGACTGGCAAACCGTTGCGTCTGGCCGCAGCCAAGAACGAACACCTGCGCGCCATGAAATTGATCCGGCAACTGGAGCCCGCCCCTGCGGTGCCCGCCAACATGCAGCCGGTGATGTTCGAAGGGCAAGCCTTGTGGGCGAGCCGTACGCCGGATGTGATCGGGCGCTATTTGCTGTATCGGCTCGATCCGCTCAGCGGCAGGTTGGTCTCGACCACCCGCGTGGCCGCCCCCAATGCCGAGGGCGTATGGCGTCGTACCGGAGTGGCCGGCGGCGGCCCGAAATATGAAACGCTACCAGAGACACCCCAACCGTTTGCCCAGTATGAAATGCCGGAGAAACACTGGCGCGACCTGACGACGGTGATCAACCCGAACGTGCGCGAAGAACTCATACGGCTGGGCCGCGAACGCGACGTGCCGGCCTATACGGTGTTGTCGTCCGCGGCCGACAGCGTGAAACACTTGCAGCCGGTTTACGTGCAAAAAGTCGAGCGGCTGATCAAGGATGCGCGCAATTTTTTCCGATTCCTCGACCCGATCCCCACCCGCGCGCCCGCGCCGCCCATAGAGGCGAGCACAACCTTCAGGCAACTGCTCGACAGCGATGTGTTCGCCGGCAACAAGAACCTGGTCATTGGGGCGGTACCCGGCTCCATCGCCAGTAAACAGGTGCTGATGCAACAGATGGACGCCCTGATCGAAAAAGGCTTCAAGCGCCTGTACGTGGAATACCTGCCGGGGGACGTGTTCCGGCCGAAACTGGAGAAATTCAACAAGGGCCAGTCCTGGCGGCACATCCAGCAGCATATGCGGAGTATCGACAGCGCCTTCGGCATCGCCGACGACGCGGAGTTTTCCTACGCTGCCCTGCTAGGTAAAGCGCAGGAAAAAAAGGTGCAAATCTGCGCCCTCGATGCCACGACGTCCTATCAACTCGAAGACTCGCTGACCCTGCTCGGTAATACGCCGTCCACCACGCCACGGGGCAATGACCTGAGAAACTTCTACTCCCATAAAGTGATTCAAGCCGACAGCGTCGACGCCATGGATGAACGCTGGGTGGCCTTGGTCGAACCGTCCCGGATGCGCAGCTTCAATCAAACCCCGGGGCTGGCCGACCTGCACAATGCGGTGGCGTTGCGCATCGACGACGTGGGCGCGAACCAGCCTGTCGGCCTTTGGCTGGATACTCCCGGCGCGATTCCCGGCGATGGACTGGCCAAGGCCGATTACCGTATGACCCTGCACACCGACTACAAAGCCCCCCAACCCAGTATCGCGGAGAGTGCACCCCAGCCCGGTCACTTCAGTGAGTTCGACATTGCGCCGACCTTCAGGGACGACATCGCCAGCCTGGCCGAACACCCCAGGGGCCTGGACACGCGTTACGCCCCCAGCGGTGCCCGCAGTCGTGAAGCATTCGATGCCTTTGTGGCGCTACGCACGCAGTTGAAGGCCAGGGCCCGAGCGTTTTTTGCCGACTATCACGCCACGCCCCGACCGGAACTGCCGCACCTGAGAACGGACACCACACCGGAAGCTTTCCTCAAGCAGGTCAGTGACAGCACGTTCTCGGGGCTGGTGATTGGCGAAGCCCACTCGGCCCAGGCCAGCAAAGCATTCCTGCGCAAACAGATGAAGACCCTCAAGCAACAAGGCTTCAAAACCTTATATGTCGAGCACCTGCTGACCGACCTGCATCAGGCACAACTGGACCTGTTCCATCGCACCCAGCGCCTGCCCGACGAACTCAAGGCTTACCTAAAGCGCCAGGACAGCGGGCATATGCCACTGTATCGAGGCCCTAACAGTTATTCCGAAGTGGTTCAGGCCGCCGGCAAATACGGCATTCGCGTTCGCGCCCTGGACTGCACCGCCAGCTATCACGTCAAAGGCCTGGAGGGCATCACCGATCGCAATCAACTGTTCAGCTATTTTGCCGCTCAGATAATCAAGGCCGACCAGGCAGCCCATGGCCCGCACAAATGGGTGGCGTTCGTAGGCAGCGGCCACACCAATACCCAGCTCGGGGTGCCGGGGCTGGCCGAATTGCAGGGCGCCATCAGCCTGCATATTCGCGACGTCGCGCCCACCCTGTCGCGCAGCCTGCATCGCGGTTATTGGGAGACGGACATCCAGGGCGCCTACTGGCTTGCCGTGCGTAGCGACTTCAAGCTAGACGTCGGTATCGCAGGCACCCAGACGCCCCTGCCCTTTCCTGCCGCCGACCGCTCGAAACTGACTCGACCCGGTTACTTTCTGGTGGAACGCCCATCAGCTGCCGAAACCAACATCCTGCACCGCTCCCGTAGCGGCGAGATCGTTTCCACGCCAATTCAGGTAGATGACAACGGGCTGTTTTTCATCGACCGCTGGAACATGAAAGAACAGCGCTTCGAGTTCCAGAACACCCTGATCGAAGCCTTGAGGGAAGAGGTGAAACTGACACCGGCCCCCTGAACACCGGCCACAAAAAACCCGCCGACCATAAAGGCTCGGCGGGTTGCTTGGAGTGGCTGCCGGCAGATCAGAAATCCGCCAACGACCACACTTCATACGCAGGTGTTTCGTAGGGATGGCTGAGCTTTAACGCAGCCACTGCGGCTACGATCAAATCGTCCGCCACCACCATCTCAACTTTCCACTCATCGACCACTTCAACCTCGCCGACTTGCCCGAGAAACGGCTGGCTGCCGTCCAACGCGCGAAACTGGCCGCGGCCCAGCACTTGCCAGGCGCAGCTGTCGTAGTCGCCGATGCGCCCGCCGCCAGCTGCAAAGACGGCGGTTTTCACCGTCTCCACATGGCTGTCGGGCACAAAGAAGCTGAGCTTGTACACCGCCTCAGTTCACCCACACGCGCGCGTTGCGGAACATGCGCATCCAGGCACCGTCTTCGTTCCACTCTTCCGGACGCCACGAGTTCTGCACGGCGCGGAACACGCGCTCTGGGTGCGGCATCATGATGGTCACGCGGCCGTCGCGGCTGGTCAGGCCGGTGATCCCGCGCGGCGAGCCGTTCGGGTTGGCCGGGTAGGTCTCGGTGACCTTGCCGTGGTTGTCGACGAAACGCAGGGCCACGGTGCCGGACAGGTCGGCTTCCAGCAGTGCCTCTTCGCTTTCGAACTCGGCATGGCCTTCACCGTGGGCGATGGCGATCGGCATGCGCGAACCGGCCATGCCTTGCAGGAAGATCGAGTTGGACTCCTGCACCTGCACCATGGCGACACGGGCTTCGAACTGCTCGGAGCGGTTGCGCACAAAGTGCGGCCAGAACTCGCTGCCCGGGATCAGCTCGTGAAGGTTGGACATCATCTGGCAACCGTTGCACACACCCAGGGTGAAGCTGTCGTTGCGCTCGAAGAAGCCCTGGAACGCATCGCGGGCACGGCTGTTGAACAGCGCCGACTTGGCCCAGCCTTCGCCGGCACCCAGCACGTCGCCATAGGAGAAACCGCCACAGGCCACCAGGCCCTTGAACTCGTTGAGGTCGACGCGACCGGCGAGGATGTCGCTCATGTGCACGTCGATCGCATTGAAGCCGGCGCGGTCGAACGCCGCCGCCATTTCCACCTGACCGTTGACGCCCTGCTCACGCAGCACCGCCACCTGTGGGCGGATGCCTTTCTTGATGTACGGCGCGGCGATGTCCTGGTTGACGTCGAAGCTGAGCTTGGTGCTCAGGCCCGGGTTGTCTTCTTCCAGGATCACGTCGAATTCCTGCTCGGCGCAGTCGGCGTTATCGCGCAGGCGTTGGATCTGGTAGCTGGTCTCGGCCCACTGGCGTTGCAGCAGACGACGCTGGCCGCTGAACACGGTGTCGCCGTTGAAGGAGATATTGATTTCGCCGTTGTTGATCGGCTGACCGATCACCGCGACGCAATCGGCCAGGCCGGCCGCGCTGAACTGAGCCAGCACATCCGGAGTGGCGTCCTGACGGACCTGGATCACTGCACCCAACTCTTCGTTGAACAGGATGCCGTTGATCTCGGAGGCATCCTCGGCAACGCTGTCGAGCACGATGTTCAGGCCGCAGTGACCGGCGAAGGCCATTTCCACGACGCTGGTCAGCAAGCCGCCGTCGGAACGGTCGTGGTAGGCCAGCAGGTGGCCGTCGGCGTTAAGGCCCTGGATCACGGCGAAGAAGGCTTTGAGGTCTTCGGCGTCGTCGACGTCCGGGGCCTGCTTGCCGAGCTTGCCGTGGGTCTGCGCCAGGATCGAGGCGCCCATGCGGTTCTGGCCACGGCCCAGGTCGATCAGCACCAGGTCAGTGGTGCCCTTGTCCATGCGCAGTTGCGGGGTGAGGGTCTGGCGGATGTCGGTAACCGGCGCAAAACCGGTGACGATCAGCGACAGCGGCGAGGTGACGCTCTTGTCGGTGCCGTCTTCGTTCCAGCGGGTGGCCATGGACATCGAGTCCTTGCCCACCGGGATGGTAATGCCCAGCTCAGGGCACAGCTCCATGCCGACGGCTTTCACGGTGTCGTACAGGCGCGCGTCTTCACCCGGGTGGCCGGCGGCAGACATCCAGTTGGCCGACAATTTGATGTCGGACAGCTTGCCGATGCGCGACGCGGCGATGTTGGTGAGGGTTTCACCAATGGCCATGCGGCCCGACGCCGGAGCGTCCAGCAGGGCCAGCGGGGTACGCTCGCCCATGGCCATGGCTTCACCGGTATAAACGTCGAAGCTGGTGGCGGTGACGGCCACGTCAGCCACCGGGACCTGCCACGGGCCGACCATTTGGTCACGGGCCACCAGGCCGGTGATGGTGCGGTCGCCGATGGTGATCAGGAAGCTCTTGCTCGCCACGGCCGGGTGATGCAGCACGCGTTCGATGCTGTCGGCCAGTTCCAGCTTGCTTGGGTCGAAATCATCGCCCAGTTCGGTTTCACGTACCGCCGAACGGTGCATGCGCGGGGCTTTGCCCAGCAGCACTTCGAGGGGCATGTCCACCGGGCTGTTGCCGAAGTGGCTGTCGGTGACGGTCAGTTGCGGTTCGGCAGTGGCTTCGCCGACCACGGCAAACGGGCAGCGCTCACGCTCGCAGATGGCCTGGAAGCGCGCGAAGTCGTCGGCGCCGACGGCCAGCACGTAACGCTCCTGGGATTCGTTACTCCAGATTTCGTGCGGGGCCATGCCCGGCTCGTCGTTTGGAATATTGCGCAGTTCGAAGCGGCCGCCACGGTCGCCATCGTTGACCAGCTCCGGGAAGGCGTTGGACAGACCGCCCGCGCCGACGTCGTGGATAAAGCTGATGGGGTTCTTGTCACCCAGTTGCCAGCAACGGTCGATGACTTCCTGGCAACGGCGTTCCATTTCCGGGTTTTCGCGCTGTACGGACGCGAAGTCCAGGTCCGCCGAGCTGGTGCCGGTGGCCATGGAGGAAGCAGCGCCGCCGCCCAGGCCGATCAGCATCGCCGGGCCGCCGAGCACGATCAGCTTGGAGCCGACCAGGATCTCGCCTTTCTTGACGTGTTCTTCACGGATGTTGCCCATGCCGCCGGCCAGCATGATCGGCTTGTGGTAACCGCGCACTTCATCGCCACGGGGGGTGGTGATGGACTGTTCAAAGGTACGGAAGTAGCCGGTCAGGGCCGGACGGCCGAACTCGTTATTGAACGCGGCGCCGCCCAGCGGGCCTTCGATCATGATGTCCAGCGCGTTGACGATGCGCTCGGGCTTGCCGTACGGCACTTCCCACGGCTGTTCGAAGCCCGGGATCTGCAGGTTGGAGACGGTGAAACCGGTGAGGCCGGCCTTGGGCTTGGCGCCGCGACCGGTAGCACCTTCGTCGCGGATCTCGCCGCCGGAACCGGTGGCTGCGCCTGGGAACGGGGCAATCGCGGTCGGGTGGTTGTGGGTCTCGACCTTCATCAGGATATGCACCGGCTCCTGCACCGCGCCGTACTGGCGGGTCTCGGGGTCCGGGAAGAAACGGCCGGCGACGGAGCCGACGATTACCGAGGCGTTGTCCTTATAAGCAGAAAGAACACCTTCGCTGTGCATCACGTAGGTGTTCTTGATCATGCCGAACAGGCTTTTTTCCTGGCTTTCGCCGTCGATGTCCCAACTGGCGTTGAAGATCTTGTGACGGCAATGCTCGGAGTTGGCCTGGGCGAACATCATCAGTTCGATGTCGTGGGGGTTACGCTTGAGGCCGTTGAAGGCGTTGACCAGATAGTCGATCTCGTCTTCGGCCAGGGCCAGGCCCAGTTCGGTGTTGGCCTTCTCGAGGGCGGCGCGGCCACCGCCGAGCACATCAATCGCGGTCAGCGGCTTGGGCTCGGCATGGCTGAACAGACCGGCGGCCTGTTCCAACTGACCAACGATGATCTGGGTCATGCGGTCGTGCAGGCTGCTGGCGATCAGCTCGGCTTCGGCCTCGCTGAACTGCCCGGCGACGTAGAAGGCGATACCGCGTTCCAGGCGCTGGATATTCGACAGGCCGCAGTTACGGGCAATGTCGCTGGCCTTGCTCGACCAGGGCGAGATGGTGCCGAACCGTGGCAGAACCAGGAACAAGCGGCCGGTCGGCTCTTGAACGGGAACGCTTGGGCCGTACTTCAGAAGGCGTGCCAGCACTTGCTGTTCGTCGGCGGTCAAAACGCCGCTCACGTCGGCGAAGTGAGCAAATTCAGCGTACAAGCCTGTAACAGCTGGAACCTTCTGGCTCAGTTGCTCAAGGAGTTTGCTGTGGCGAAAGGCAGAAAGGGCAGGAGCGCCGCGCAGGATCAACATCTTCGGGACAGCCTCGGGAAGGGGTGTGCTTTGAGGCCGTGCATTCTAGCGTAAACCGCCGCCAACGGCACCCGAAACGGCATCGCTGGCCGCTGCCGAACGTCAGTTGGCCGCGATTGCACCTTATCGCGGCGGCATCCGCTGCATTCCGCGCAGTTATTTTAACCGTCACAAACGCCCGCCAACGCCCATTTCTGCGGGCTGCAGCACAGTTTTGGCAGCGCTAGCAGACAAGTCCTGCGCTGTCGAGATATGGCGCCGTGGGCCGTTTGCGTATACTGCGCAGATGTTCTCCCCAACTGCTTTGCGCCCGCGATGCGCCAGATGGCTCATCGCAACCGGACTCTTCCTGATGCTCAGCGCCTGTGTTGATAAACCCAGCACGCTCGAGCGAATCAAGGAGGATGGCGTATTGCGGGTGGTTACTCGAAACAGTCCAGCCACTTATTTCCAGGACCGCAACGGTGAAACCGGTTTCGAGTACGAACTGGTCAAGCGCTTTGCCGATGACCTTGGGGTGAAGCTGGAAATCGAGACCGCCGACAACCTTGACGACCTGTTCGGCCAGTTGGGCAAACCCAACGGCCCGGTGCTCGCCGCCGCCGGCCTGGTGAGCAGCGAACAGCGTCAGCAACAAGTGCGTTTCTCCCATCCTTATTTGGAAGTCACTCCACAGATCATCTACCGCAACGGCCAATCGCGGCCGACCAACGCGGCGGATCTGGTGGGCAAGAAGATCATGGTGCTCAAGGGCAGCACCCACGCCGAACAACTGGCCGAGCTCAAAAAGCAAAATCCTGCCATCGAATACGAAGAATCCGACGCGGTCGAGGTGGTCGATTTGCTGCGCATGGTGGACGAGGGCCAAATCGACCTGACCCTGGTGGACTCCAACGAAGTGGCCATGAACCAGGTGTACTTCCCCAATGTGCGCGTGGCCTTCGACTTGGGCAATGCCAGCAACCAGAGCTGGGCCGTGGCCGCAGGGGATGACAACAGCCTGCTCAACGAGGTCAACAGTTACCTCGACAAGGTGCAGAAGAACGGCACCCTGCAACGGCTAAAAGACCGCTATTACGGGCATGTCGACGTACTGGGTTACGTCGGCGCCTATACCTTCGCCCAGCATTTGCAGCAACGCCTGCCCAAATATGAAAAGCACTTCCGGGCATATGCCAAGGCAGAAAAGGTCGATTGGCGCCTGCTGGCGGCCATCGGTTACCAGGAATCACTGTGGCAGCCGGCCGTCACCTCCAAGACTGGCGTGCGCGGCCTGATGATGCTGACCCAGAACACCGCCCAGGCGATGGGCGTGTCCAACCGTCTGGATGCCCGGCAAAGCATCATGGGCGGCGCCAAGTACCTGGCCAAGATCAAGGACGAACTGGACGACAAGATCGCCGAACCGGACCGCACCTGGTTCGCCCTCGCCGCCTACAACGTGGGCACCGGCCATCTTGAAGACGCTCGCACGTTGGCCAAGCGCGAAGGCCTGAACCCGAACAAATGGCTGGACGTAAAGAAGATGCTGCCGCGCCTGTCGCAGAAGCAGTGGTATAGCAAGACCCGCTACGGTTACGCGCGGGGCGGCGAACCGGTGCACTTCGTGGCGAACATCCGGCGCTACTACGACATTCTCACCTGGGTGACCCAGCCGCAGCTGGAAGGCAACCAGGTGGTCGAAGGCAACCTGCATGTGCCGGGTATCGACAAGACCAAGCCGCCGGAAGACACCCCACCACTCTGAGCGCAATATTTCAGACACCGCCAATTGGCTTTACTTGGCTCAAAGGCCGGTGAGCAGATGGACTACGCCGCCCGGTAACACCATCACGCCCGCAATACCCGACGCCCTTAACCCCGCCTCATCCAGCCGCCCCGCATCCTCCAATTGCACCCGCACCCGCGTCAGTGCCACGCGCTGTTGCGACTTGAGGTTATCCGCCCCGCCCAACGCACTCAGCACCTCGGCCGACAACTCATTCTGCGTTGGCGCGGCTACGGTTTCCGCCACCAGATCCGGAGTAAGTGCCTTCCAGAACGCCCGCTGCAATTTCTCGAACATGCTCAAAGCTCCACGACAGGTGAGGTTTCAACGGTGGCCGCCTGGTACATGCGCAATGCCTCGCGCACTTGGGCGGCTTCTTCCAGGCCCAGGACCTGACGGGCGATGATCTGGCAGTCAGCCAGGTCCAGCTCGCGTACCGTGGCCTTGATAGTGGGGATCAACGGGACGCTGACCGACAGCTCATCCACCCCCAACCCGATCAACACCGGCACCGCCAGCGCTTCGGACGCCAACGCACCGCACACGCCTACCCACTTGCCGTGGGCATGGGCAGCCTTGACCGTTGTGTCGATCAGCCGCAATACCGCCGGGTGGAAGCTGTCGGCCTGACTGGCCAGGCGCGGATGGTCACGGTCCATGGCCAGGGTGTATTGGGTCAGGTCATTGGTGCCGATGGAGAAAAAGTCCACATGGGGAGCGAAGACGTCCGCCATCAATGCAGCGGACGGCACTTCGATCATGATGCCCAGTTTCGGTAGCGTCGCGAGCCCGAGCGTCGCTGCTTCTTCTTGAAGAATCCGCCGAGCCAGGTGCAACTCAGAGAGCAGGCTGACCATCGGCAGCATGATATGCAGCCGCGCGAAACCGGCGCTGGCGAGAATCGCGCGGAACTGTTCGCGCAACAATTGCGGCCGCTCCAGGCATAGGCGAATGCCGCGCAGACCGAGGAATGGGTTGTTCTCGGCCTCCATCGGCACATAGGCCAAAGGTTTGTCACCGCCGACATCCAGGGTGCGCACCACCAGATTGCGCTCGGTGCCCAAGGCACGGGCGATGGCGGTGTAGGTGGCGGCTTGTTCGTCGGGGCTGGGGGCGCGGTTGCGGTCCAGGTAGAGAAATTCCGAACGCAGCAGGCCGACGCCTTCGCCGCCCAGGCCCAGGGACTGCTCCACTTCCGGCAACGAAGCAACGTTGGCGGTGACTTCGACATGATGCCCATCGCGGGTGATTGCAGGAACACCGGCCTGCGCCATGTCCCGCTGATGACGCAGTAGCTGTTGCGCGCGCGCCGTTTCCAACTGCTCGATTTGCGCCAGGTCCGGGTCCAACTGCAACGTACCCTGATCGGCGTCCAACAAGACATACCGAGCGTTGGCCAGCGCCAGCACTTCAGGCGATACGCCGCAAATCGCCGGCAGGCCAAGGGCCCGGGCGAGGATGGCGACATGGCTGGTGGCGCCGCCGCCGACCGTGACAAAGCCCAGCACCTTGCGCGTGTCCAGGCTGGCGGTTTGCGAAGGGGTGAGTTGCTCGGCGATCAGGATCGCGCGCTCGGGCAAGTCCCAGGCGCTGTCTTGAATGCCGAGGATCAGTTTCAACACACGCTGGCCGACATCCGCCAGGTCCGCTGCCCGCTCAGCGATCAGCGCATTGCCCAAGCCCTGGAAGAGTTCCACGGTGGCGGCGGTGGCGCGGTTCCAGGCAAAGGCTGCGCTCTTGCCCTCGGCCAATAATCCGTGGGCTTGTTCCAGTAATGTCGGGTCTTCAAGCAGTTCCTGATGGGCACGAAAGATCTCCGCCTGGGCACTGCCGACGGCATCGTCCTGCAAGGCTTGAAGCGCTTGGGTCGCGGCCGCCAGACCACGGGCCAACGCTGCCTGCTCAACGGCCTGCCCGGCGCCCTGCTCGGTGATGTTCAACACAGGCTCGGCCACTTGAAACACTTGGCCGAACGCCGCCCCCGGCGATGCACACACGCCCCTTAGCAGCGTGGCCGGCAACACCGCTGTCGGTGTCGTAACGGCCTCACCACAGCCTTGCGTCAACAACGCAACCAACGCCGCGATCGCGGCCTCGGCGTCTTCCCCCGCCGCACTCACTTGCAAGCTGTCGCCCTGCACGGTTTGCAGGGCCATGATCGCCACCAGCGATTTGGCATTGGCGCTCTGGGTTTGCTTGTGCAGGTAGATGCTTGCGCTAAACGCTTTCGCGGCCTGGGCCAATACAGCCGCCGGGCGGGCGTGCAGGCCGTTGGCATTCGGCAAGGTCAGGGGCTTGGAGAACAGGGCGTCGCCCTCCTCCTCATCGGCCTCTTCTATCCGATTGCCAGGGGCTACCTGCAACACGGGCTGGCCCAGTTCTACCAGGCCGTTTGCCAAAGGCGTGAAGGGCTCGCCGCTGACCACCAGCATCAGGGTCAGCACACTGCGTGCGTTGAGCGCCACATAGTCGGCATCGAATTCGATCAGGGCTTGCCCCGCCTCCACCCGCTGGCCTTCCTCGACCAGACGGGTGAAGCCCTTGCCGGCCAGGCTTACGGTGTCCAGGCCGATATGCATCAGCACCTGCACGCCGTTGTCATCGGTGATGCTGACCGCATGCCCAGTGTCCTGGATATTGCTGATCACCCCGGCCAGCGGCGCGCAGAGGGTCTGCGATGTTGGGTCGATGCACAGGCCGTCGCCGATCATGCGGCTGGCGAATACCGGGTCGGGCACCTTGTCCAGCGCCAGCAGTACACCCGACAAGGGCGCCCGCAATTCCAGGGGTTGCGTTGCGATCATGACTTCACCTGCAGTTTTGTTCTGTAAAAATCACGGGGTGGATGCGTATGCCAGGGGTGTCTTACTTCCACCAGTATTCAACCTGCACGCCCACGTTCGACCCATGCCGCGCCGTGCCATAGGAACCGGTGTCGGACAACGCCGAGCCCGCCGCCAGTTCATTCGCCGCACGCTTGGCCGCTTCGTTCCAGGTCGCATAGGTGTAGTACAAGCGCACTTCCGGTCGCGCCCAGAAATCCGGGCCTTTGGGCGACCAGGTCGGGGCGAAGGTGAATTTGCTCAGTTTGCGCGTGCCGCCGGTGGCGTCGACTTGATCGTGCCCCAGTTCGGTGACCAGTTTGAATTGTTCGCTGAGCGCATACGCAGGTCGTACGCCGATGGACATCCAGGTCTGATCCTGGCTGCCGGGGCGAATGTCCTTCTGGTACACCGCCTCGATCTGCCCACCGAAACGCGGGGTCACCTGCCAGTCGAAAAACTCCACGGCGCGATAACTTTTGCTGCTGTTGTCCAGGAAGGTATTGCCGGTGTAGCCCAGGCCGGTGCCGGGGCCTTCGCCGTACTGCAGGGCGAATTTGTTCTTGCCGCCCAGGAAGGGTTTTTGCACATGCTGCGCGGTCAGCGCCCAACCGCTGTGGGTATCACGCCCACCGGCCTTTTCGATATAGCTCAAGCCCAGCTCCAGCTCGCCGCCGGGGTTGGTCTTGAAGCCCGCGACGTTGAAATCGTGACGGGTGGCGTATTCCTTCTGGTACAGGTTGTCCTTGCGGGAAATCGCATAGCTGTACTTGAGGTCGCCGATCAGCACGTCCTCGATACCGCCGCCCGTGGCGCTCTGGTTCCAGTAGTAGAAGTCGGAAATATGGATGTCGTTACGTTTGTAGTAACGCCGACCGGCCCACAGCGAACCGCCGTTGAGGGCAGGCAGGTTCGACCATTGCGCATACATCTGCGGCATGCGCGCCGAGCCGTTGTCTTCGCCTTGGAATTTAAGGGCGCGGTCGTACTTGTTGTAGAGCGAGGCCATCGCATCGACGCTGAGTACCGAGCCATCGTCGAAGGTCAACAAGTCCTGACGCAGTTCCAGTTCGGCGTACTGCTCGCATTCGTTGCCCAGACGGTATTTGGTTTGCGCCCCCGGCAACTGGAAACACTGCTGTGGGCCACTGCCCGTGGAAGTCCCCGCGCCACTGCGCAGGTAACCGGCGAATTCCAGGGCCTGGGCGCCGAATGGCAGACTCAGGCAGGAGGCAACGAGGCCGAGCTTTACGGTGGTTTTCATGAAGCACTCCAATATTTTTATTATGTTTTTTTGCAGCGCCCCTGCACTCCCATACAGGGGTTACAGCGGGTCTCAGTCCTTCAAATGCAGCACAAAAGATTCGTACGGACGCAACACCACCGTGGTGGTGCGTTGCGGGCAGTCGGGGTAGTTGCTGATCAGCAGGCGTTGCTCGGTCGCCGCACCAATCACCTGGTCAGGCAGTTGGATCTCACAGGGCTGGCCGTAGAAGTTGTTCAGCACCAGCAGGCGCTCGCCGAGGCCTTCGCGCAGGTAGGCCCAGACCTGCAAATGGTCTTGCAGCAGTGGCCGGTAAACGCCCTCTTGAATCAGCGGTTCGTGACGACGCAAGGCGATCAGCGCGCGGTAGTGGTGCAGCACGGAGTCGGGATCATCGAGTTGGTTTTCGACATTGATATGCGCCGCACTGACCGGGATGCCGATCCACGGCTCGCCGCTGCTGAAACCCGCATTTGGCTGCGCGTTCCATTGCATGGGCGTACGGCCGTTGTCGCGGGACTTCTGCATGATCGCGGCCATGCTCGCCGCTTCGGATTCGCCCGCATCGCGCTTGAGGCGGAAGATGTTCAGGGTCTCCACATCGCGGTACTGCTCGATCCTGTCGAAGCCCGGATTGGGCATGCCCAGTTCTTCGCCCTGGTACACAAACGGCGTGCCTTGGAGAAAGTGCAGCGCAGTGGCGAGCATCTTGGCCGAGACCACGCGGTACTCGCCGTCATCACCGAAGCGCGAGACCACTCGCGGCTGGTCGTGGTTACACCAGAACAGCGCGTTCCAGCCGCCACCGGCCTGCATGCCCAGTTGCCAGTCGGAAAGGATCTGCTTGAGTTGCAGGAAGTCGAAGTCGGCCTTCACCCACTTTTGCAGGTTCGGGTAATCCACTTTCAAATGGTGAAAGTTGAAGGTCATCGACAGCTCTTTCGACTCGGGCCGAGAGTAGCGGATGCAATGTTCCAGGCTGGTGGACGACATTTCGCCGACATTGATCAAGTCATGCCCCTCGAAGACTTCGCGGTGCATTTCCTGCAGGTAGGCGTGCACGTTCGGGCCATCGGTGTAGAAACGGCGGCCGTCGCTGCTGTCTTCAGGGAAATCGGCGGGTTTGGAGATCAGGTTGATCACATCCAGGCGGAAACCGCCCACGCCTTTGTCACGCCAGAAACGCATGAGCTTGAACACTTCGGCGCGCACCTTGGGGTTGTCCCAATTGAGGTCGGCCTGGGTGTGATCGAACAGATGCAGGAAATACTGGCCGGTTTGCGCCTCGTACTCCCAGGCCGAACCACCAAACTTGGATTCCCAGTTGTTCGGCTGGTCGCGCCAGATATAGAAATCGCGGTAGGGGTTGTCGAGGCTGCTGCGTGCCTGCTGGAACCATTCATGCTCGATGGAGGTGTGGTTGACCACAATGTCGAGCATCAGCTTGATGCCGCGCTTGGCCGCCTCGGCGATCAGCAGGTCGCAGTCGGCCATGGTCCCGTAGCTGGGGTCGATGGCGTAGTAGTCGCTGATGTCGTAGCCGTTGTCCCGTTGCGGCGAACGCAGGAACGGCGTGATCCACAAACAATCCACGCCTAGCCATTGGAGGTAGTCGAGCTTGTCCACGATGCCCAGCAGATCACCGGTGGCGTTACCCGCGTGACTGTGGAAGCTTTTGGGGTAGATCTGGTAGATCACCGAGTGTTGCCAGTCTTGCATGGTGGGTTCCTTTAGTAGGGTTTTGTGCTGGCCTCTCAGGCCTCATCGCGAGCAAATCGAACCGTCGCGCCGCCCTCCCACAGGGTGTAAGCATTCCAACTGTGGGAAGGGGGCTTGCCCCCCGATAGCGATAGTTCAGGCGACGCGATAACCCGGCCGAACAATCTTCATGCTCAACGCGCAGGTCAAAACAAACGGCACGACCATCGCGATGACCATCCCGATCACAAACATCGTGATGGATTGCGGCACGATCGAAATAAACCCAGGCAAGCCGCCCACTCCGATGGCCGAGGCCTGCACCTTGTTCAGCGACAGGAAAATGCTGCCCAGGGCCGCCCCCACCAACGCCGCATAAAACGGAAACTTGAAGCGCAGGTTCACCCCGAACATCGCCGGTTCCGTGATGCCGAAATACGCGGAAATCGCGGAGGTGGAGGCCATGCTTTTGTCCCGCGCATTGCGGGTGGTGTAGAACACGGCGAGTGTGGCACTGCCCTGGGCCAGGTTGGACATCACGATCATCGGCCAGATAAAGGTGCCGCCCTGGGTAGAGATCAGTTGCAGGTCCACGGCCAGGAACATGTGGTGCATGCCGGTGATCACCAGCGGCGCATACAGCAGGCCGAAAATCGCCCCGCCGACCATCGGCGCCAGGTCGAACAGGGTGACCACGCCTTCGGTGATCAGGATGCCAAGGTGACGGGTCACCGGGCCGATGATCGCCAAGGCCAGCACACCGGTGACCACGATGGTGGTGATGGGCACCACCAGCAATTGAATCGAATTGGGCACCCGTGCCCGCAGCCACTTCTCGATCACGCTCATCACATAGGCGGCCATCAGGATCGGCAGGATCTGCCCCTGGTAGCCGACTTTTTCGATCCTGAACCAGCCGAAAATGTCGAAGTACGGCAGGCTCTGGCCATCCAGACCGGCGACGGCCTTGCCGTAGTTCCAGGCGTTGAGCAGGTCCGGATGCACCAGCATCAAGCCGAGTACGATGCCGAGGATTTCACTGCCGCCGAAGCGCTTGGCCGCCGACCAACCCACCAGCGCCGGGAGGAACACGAACGAGGTATTGGCCATCAGGTTGATCAGGCTCCACAGGCCATCCAGGTTCGGATAGGCCTCCAGCAGCGTCTTGCCCTCGATGAACATGCCCTTGGCGCCCATCAGGTTGTTGATGCCCATAAGCAGGCCGGCAATGATCAGCGCGGGCAGGATCGGCATAAACACATCGGAGAACACGCGGACCAGGCGCTGCATGGGGTTGGTTTTGTCGGCGCCGGCTTTCTTGACGTCGGCGATGGTCGAGGCGGCAAGGCCGGTTTGCTCGCGCAGGGCGGCGTAGACCTTTTCCACTTCACCCGGACCGATCACCACTTGAAACAGGCCGCCGGTAAAGAACAACCCCTTGACCAGATCGACCTGGTTCAGCGCGCTGCCATTGACCCGGCTGGGGTCCTTGAGCGCCAGGCGCAGGCGGGTCACGCAGTGTGCGGCTTGCTCCAGGTTGTCGCTGCCTCCGAGGTGCTCGAGGATCTCGCGGGCGATATTCGAATAGTCGTGGCTCATGCTTGGTTTCCACTTTGGTTTTTTTATTTGGGGGCAGTTATTGGCAGCACGCCGAAAGCAAAAGTACTCGTACAGACGAGTTAAAGCAACAACTCGTCTGTACGAGTTTGAAATTGTTTTTTCCTGATTTTCTGTAGGAATCTGCTGAGCCCCATGGAAGCCGCAGCAACCAAGGGCTCAATGGACAAACCCTATCGGTAGCACTAAGGTTCGAGCCTGAATAAGCCGGGCACAGAGCCATCCCCATGAGCAAATACAACCAGATCTATAGCGATCTGCTTGCCAGCATCACCACTGAACGCCTGCAACGTGGTACGCGCCTCCCCTCCGAAACCGAATTGATGGACAGCTACCAGGCCAGCCGAGGCACCGTGCGCCGCGCCATCGAACAGTTGCAGGAGCGTGGGTTTGCGCAAAAGATCCACGGCAAGGGCACGTTCGTGTTGTCGCCCAACCCGATCGAGTTTCAACTGGGCGGCATCGTCAGCTTCCACGAAACCCACGCCGACCTCGGCGATGACGTCCTGACCGAAGTGGTCGAATTCACCCAGATCCCGCTGGAGGGTTCGCTGCTGCAACACATCGAAGCCGAACCCGGCACGCTGATCACCCGCATCAAACGGGTACGACACATCGATGGCAAACGCGTGATCCTCGACATCAACCACTTCGTCGCCGACCTGATCCCAGGCTTGGACCGCACCATTGCCGAGCAGTCGATCTACGCGTTCATCGAACAGACGTTGCAGCTGCAAATCAGCTACGCCCAACGCACCATCAAAGCCCTGCCACGCAGCAAAGACGACCAGGCCCACCTGGACCTCGACGGCCAGAGCCATGTGATCGTGGTGAGCAACCAGACATTCTTCCAGGATGGACGGCAGTTCGAGTACACCGAGTCGCGGCATACGTTGGATAAGTTTTATTTTTCGGATATTGCGCGGCGGTGAGCCGAGTCAGGAAAAAGCAATGGCGTTAAGTCATCTGCTACGAACTCCCCCCTATGTTGAGTAGAGACTTTTCCTGCCGTCGGCCATTGGCCGGCGTCTGTAAAGCCTGGTTGGTGATGCTCAGCGTGCTGCTCATCGCCTGCCAGACGCCGCGTGAGGCGCTGCAACAACTGGCTCAAGAGCATGGCCGACACTGGGAGGTCTTGCCGGGACATGAGTTCCCCCTCTTCATCCTTGCACCGC
Organism: Pseudomonas rhodesiae; assembly: GCF_007858255.1. GTDB lineage: Bacteria > Pseudomonadota > Gammaproteobacteria > Pseudomonadales > Pseudomonadaceae > Aquipseudomonas > Aquipseudomonas rhodesiae. The sequence goes on from NZ_VFEU01000005.1 coordinate 262,619, forward strand.
GAACTGCCGAAAAAATGACTCGCCTGCGTGTCTATTTGGAAGGCGATGGGCATTCCTGGGCCACGGCCACACAACCCAGCCTGGACCCAAGCCCGCATAATCTCTTGGTGCCACGGCTGGCGGTCGACGATCCGACGCCGAACGTTTACTTGGCACGCCCCTGCCAGTTCGTGATGGCCGCAACCTGTCAAACCTCACTCTGGACCGATCGACGATTTTCTCAGGCAGTGGTCGACCGTCTCAGCCAGGCCATGGACCAACTGAAACAGCGATATGGCAATCGTGAGTTCGAACTGGTGGGGTATTCAGGAGGCGCCGCGCTGGCATTATTGCTGGCGGCGCAGCGCAATGATGTGACCCAAGTGCAAACCCTTGCCGGCAATCTCAGCCCACGTCTGTGGGCGGCGATGAAAGGGTTGTCCCCGCTCGACGGTTCACTGGAACCGCTGGACTACCGTGATCGACTCGTCTTAATACCCCAGCGTCATTTCATCGCAGAAGCTGACTCAATCATTCCGAGTCATTTAGCCGATCAGTACCAACAGGCACTTGGCTCGCCCCTCTCCCAATGCGTGCATGTACCAGGGGCAAGTCATGACAAGGGGTGGGAAGCGGCATGGAGCCGCTGGGCTAAAACTCCGTTGGCGCATCAGCGTCTTGAGGCTGAGAGTAGGCAGATCCCTTTGAAACAACCCACTACCTCCCCCATCAGGCTCCGCGCGGCGCGTGACAGCGCCAATAACCCTGAAGTTCCAGCTATTGCTGATTAATTCCGCAAAGTTAAAAAAAATAACTGAAACGTCGCATTTTTTAGCTTTTTTCCCGGCCCTAGTCATTTTCTTGATGAATTGTCCTACACGCATCGTGTAAATTCGGCCGCGCTTGAATCAGCACTCACTGACAAGCTGGCAGGGATGCCTAAAAGACGGACGCTGACGCGCGCGTTATTCCCTGTCAGTTTCCGCCCTGTAAGGATACTGCCTTGAACATTTCCCACCTGCGCCGCTCGTTGTTGGCACTGTCCGTTGCGGCTGCCACTGCCACGGTCCATGCCGCACCCGCACCCGACTTCAACCATGACCTGAACAACGGGGCCTACAACAGCGACGGCGATGTTTTCAATAACGCCACCCTGACCGGGACCTCGCAAAACGCAGGTGTCGGCCTGCTCAACGTGACCCTGGCGGGCAATCTGATCAATCAGGGCAACATCAACCTGACGACCACCAGCCCCAGCGACGTCCCATCCGGCATCGCCGTACTCCTTAATTCCAACATCGCGGGCGACCTGGTCAATAACGGCGACATTACGGTGAGCGGCAACGGCGCGATGGGGCTGGACCTGTATCAGGCGAATATCGCGGGCAATGTAAACAACAACGGCAAGATCAGTGTGACTGGCCAAAACGCCAACGGCATGATGATCACCTCGACTCAGGCGCGCATCAATAACTCGGGCACGATCACCGCTCGCGGCCTCGATTCAGCGGGCATCGAGATCGAGAACGCGCGCTTCACCGGGCAGATGACAGGCGCGCCCTTCACAAGCGATATCAACAACAGCGGGACTATCTCCGGCGAAGGCATGGGTATCCACTTCGTCAACCTCGACACCTCCGGGGGCTTCGACACCCTCTCCATCAGGCAGACAGGTGGCCTGATCGAAGGCGGCATTGCGGCAATTCTGGTGAACGACAACGCCTCACCCTCGTATTTCTACTGGCAAGGTGGTCAGGTCAAGGGTGACCTGCTGGGCCTCAGTGGCGTGCTGGTGCAAGGCGAGGCGATGTTCGATGGCTCGACCATCCGCGCCGGTTTCGTCGATATCGACGGTGGCCGCCTGACGCTGCTTCGCCCGCAGACCACCATCGTCGGCGACCTCGACATGGACAGCGACACTGCGCGCCTGCGTCTGCTGCTTGATAACGACACACTGCCCAACGCGCCGATCCTGAAAGTCACCGGCAATACCTTCTTCTCGGCAGGCAGCCAGATCGAATTGCAGGCCCGCTCCGATGACTTCCGCACCTCGGCCGCGGGCAACCGCTACACCCTTATCAATTCCGGTACGTGGGAAGACCCAGAGAACCTGTCCGTGGTTTCCTCCTCGGCCCTGCTTGAGGTAAAGAACTTCGGCATTGAAGGCCAGGACGTGAAAGCACTGGTTGCCACCCGCAATGATGAGGTCGTCACACAAGACCTGCTGGGTGCCCACGGCTCGCGTAATGCGGTGAATGCCATCAAGCCGTTCAAGAACACGGTGATGGGCCAACTGGACGAAAGCGACCCGGTATTCCAAAGCTTCGCCAACGCCGCCACCGCCGAAGAGCTGGCCAAACTGGCCGAAACCCTGACGCCGGATGTCAGCCGTGGGGCGATCAACGCTGCCACCAACAGCCAGAACTTGGTCGCAAGCGCCATCAACCGTCGTGCCAGCAAAGCGCGCAGCGGTTTGTCCTCCGGTGACGTGCTGGCTGAACAAGGCGTATGGCTGCAAGCGCTGTCCAGCGATGCCGACCAAGACAGTCGCCACGGTGTCGCGGGCTACGACGCCAACACCAACGGCATCGCCGTGGGCGCCGACGGCAAGGTCAACGCCGAGACCACCGTGGGCCTGGCTTACAGCTACCTGACCAGCGACGTCAAATCCGACCTGGGCAACAAAACCGATGTCAGTGGCCACGCATTGACCCTGTACGGCAACTGGGCCCGTGACAACTTCTTTGTCGACACCTCGCTGATGTATGGCTGGAACGACAACGAATCCAAACGCTACATCGCCGGCACCCGTGCCAAGGCCGACTACGACAGTGAGATCTTTGGCGTCAACGCACTGGCCGGCTACACGTTGCAGCTCAACAAGCAGTGGCTGCTGGAACCTCAGGTCGGTGCGCGCTATGCCAATGTGTCGATGGATTCGTACCACGAGAAAGGCAGCTCAGCCGCCCTCAACGTCGGCAGCCAGCGCTATGAAATCGGCGAAATGGGCCTGGGCGCTCGCCTGGCGGCCGCTTTTGACCTAGGTGCAGGCAGCCTGGAACCGGAAGCCAAGCTGATGGCCTGGCACGACTTCATCGGCGACAAGGCCGGCACCACCTCCACCTTCGTGCTCGGCGGCACCCCATTCACCACCACCGGCGCCACACCAGCGCGCGACAGCTACGAGCTGGGCCTGGGTGCAAACTACCGAGTGGGCGCTTGGAGCGTGGGAGGGACATACAACTACCTGACCAGCAGTGGTTTCGACGCCGACACTTTCAGCGCGAACGTGCGTTACGACTTCTGATAAACCCCTTCGCTAGAAACAACAAAACCCGCCCATGCGGGTTTTGTTGTTTCAGGCTGGTGGTTTGCGGCGGGTGGGCGCCGTAGCCGACGCATCGTAGGCATCGCCAACAGCCGCTAAGTTTCGTAGGAAATTTTGTAGGTCTTGCCTAGCCGTTCGACACGTGCAAACCCGAGTTCGCCAAGGTGCATACCCGCGATAAGAATCTTATCCGAGCTAACAACACTCAATAGTTTGGATCGTGTTTCGGCGCTAAGAAGCGGATCTTGGTCGAATGCAATGGATACATCGGGACGAGCAATCTGAATTTGGGGGAAATGAACGATATCCCCCCAAACCAGCAGACTACGACCATTGGAATCGAGACGATAACCGCAATGTCCTGCGGTATGCCCCAGAAGAGGCATCGCACTGATGCCAGGCAGAACTTCGTTATCAGTAAACGTGCGCGTCTTCTCCCGATACTGATCGAACACCTTGCGAGCAAACAGAAAGTTGCCACGAGCCCGCTCACTCGATCGGCTGAGGTTGCCATCATCCTTCCAAAAAGAAACCTCGCGCTGGTGGACGACTAACTCTGCATCGGGAAAGGCTGCTTCCCCTGAAGAGTCAAGCAGGCCCCCAACATGGTCGGGATGAGCATGGGTCAGAAGAATGGTGTCAATGTCAGCGGGTTGCACCCCAGCAAGCGCGAGATTCGCCTTTAACTTGCCGCCCCACTGCTTGAAACCACCAGCCCCCGCATCGATGAGGATCGTGCGGCCCCTTCCACGCACCAGGTAACAGTTGATGTGAATCGAGGACGGGTCGCTCACACCTGCGTCCTGCTGCAACTTGTACGCCTGCGTAGGATTAATGTTGGAGAGAAGATCCAGACTTGCGCAAAGGTATCCATCACTGATGGCCGTAATCGAAAAGTCGCCGATCTGCTGGCCCGGAAATTTCATGTCGTTCATTGCGGCACTCCTTGCGGATCATCAGTTCCGCGCGTAGAGGGTATCGGCTGGATAGCCAAAGCAACGGATGCGTGCCGTGAGCCCGGCATGGCGTTTTATTGCCTCATCCAGTCGCGCCATGAAATCGTCCATGACCGATGGCGTTCTGAACGGTTCGAGGCGGTACTTGATTTGCGCGTAAGCAGGATGCCCACGCCCCTGGCGAGCAGCGACATAGATGACATGCACGTTGTCCAGCGCAGCCTGGAGGACGTCCGTGCAAAGCAGGGTGCATCGTTCGGTGAGTTCCGCCAGATTCGCTTCGGGCGGCATCTTTTGCGCCTGGATAAAGATCGTCAGGTTAGGCATGTCGATTCCGCCCCTGCGTCAGGGGCACTGCGCCATTGCCACCGGTCAATTGCGCGGTCATCGGTGCATAGAGGTGCACGTTCTTTGGAAGGGTATTTGCACCAAGACTAATGGCGCTATCCAGCTTCGCCAGCCACCTGTTTTCAGGACATTTCTCCAATGCGACCGCCCACATCTGCTCAGGCGTGAGCCCCATCTCGATGAGCGGCTCGGGACCGACTGCGCTCACGATCAGATACTCGCCTTCACCGATGGCAGGCGCGCGCTCAAGGCCGCCGTAAAGATTGCGGTGCCAATCGGTAATGTACTGCTGCCAGCGCGCGAAGTTGCCCCCGCCCTTCTGGCGATACTCATCACTTTCAAGCACAGCCAGACCGTCGATCGAGTGCATGGCCAGGTACACAGGGCAACCAGTGCTAATCGCTTTGAAGCGTTGCGAAGTATGGAACCCACTTACGGAAATAAGCGCGGGTAACTTCTCCAAGCTATAGAAATCATTCCACAGTGCTTCGCTGACTGGGTCAGCAAAGCTGCACTCGACGGTATAGATCATGGATAGCTTGCTACCGGCCTTTTCGTAGGTCCGGCCCTAATTATTGATGTCTAGTCATGCTATGACCTTGATCTCGGCGTATAAAACGATTAATCGGTATGCTTCAGTGACAAAAGATCAAGCTAAGCTGGATCACCATCATCACAAAGGGAACGCTCATGCGAAGGAAGATCCCCAGCAGCACGGCACTGACAGCATTCGAAGCCGCCGCCCGCCACGGCAGTTTCGCGCGCGCAGCAGAGGAACTGTCTTTGACTGAAGGAGCTATCAGTCGCCAGATCGGCCGGTTGGAAGCCTTCCTCGGGGTCACGCTGTTTGAGCGGATCGGCAATCGTGTCCGACTCCTTCCTAACGGAGAGCGTTACGCGGCGCAGGTTCGCGAATCACTTGACCGCTTGGATCGGGACAGTCAGTACTTGATGGGGCAGCCGAACGATGGCGCAAGCCTGGACATTGCCACTATCCCAACGTTCGCGATGCGATGGCTCATCCCTCGCTTGGGACGCTTCCAGCAGAAGCATCCGAACATTACTGTGCATTTGGCCGAGCGCATGGAGCCCTTCGTCCTGGCCGGCAGCGGATTCGATGCTGCCATCCATTTCGAACACCCGGCGTGGACGGGCATGCAAACTCACCAACTTTTGCATGAAGTGCTGGTTCCGGTTTGCCATCCTGGACTTCTGACAGGACGCAATCGAACAACCGCATTGGACGAATTACCGCGCCTTCACCGACGACAGAACCCTGACGCTTGGCAACACTACTCCCAAGAGGTGGGAAGCCCGCTGACCAATCCTGCAATTGGCGCACGCTTTGATCTCCATGGAATGTTGATAGAAGCCGCATTGGCCGGCCTCGGCGTTGCGCTAGTACCGCGCCTGTACGTTGAGACCGAACTGGCGTCAGGAAGCCTGATCGCCCCGTGGCCGGACGGAAAAACCATCTCTAAAACCTTCTGCCTCATCCTCCCTGAGCCCATCGAATTGGGTAGAGAGCCAATACAAGCTTTTGCTCAATGGCTGCTCGACGAAGCAAAGAAGGGAACAGAACTTGCCCGCGGCGATCATCTTCTTCGCCTCCCCTAGACGCTCACACGCTTGAGCCAGGGTGATCCCGCCTAAGCCGTAACGACCGGAGCTGACGTCACACAGACACGCTGCCTGGCGATGCACAAAGCTGCCAGAATTTGCCAGCCCCAAAAAGCCAAAAGCCCGCAGTTACGCGGGCTCCAGGGCATTTTTTGCTAGTGGGTGCCGGACAGTGCCGGACGTCCCATCATTCCCACTCAATCGTCGCCGGCGGCTTGCTCGACACGTCATACGTCACGCGCGAGATGCCTTCGATCTCATTGATGATACGGCCGCTGACGGTTTCCAGCAGTTCGTACGGCAGGTGTGCCCAGCGGGCGGTCATGAAGTCGATGGTTTCCACTGCGCGCAGGGCCACGACCCAGGCGTAACGACGGCCATCGCCGACCACGCCAACCGACTTGACCGGCTGGAACACCACGAACGCCTGGCTGACTTTGTGGTACCAGTCGGCCTTGCGCAGTTCTTCGATGAAGATATGGTCGGCGCGACGCAGCAGGTCGGCGTATTCCTTCTTCACTTCACCAAGGATACGCACACCCAGGCCCGGGCCTGGGAAGGGGTGACGGTAGACCATGTCGTACGGCAGGCCCAGTTCCAGGCCCAGGCGACGGACTTCGTCCTTGAACAGTTCGCGCAGCGGTTCGACCAGCTTGAGGTTCATTTCCTCAGGCAGGCCACCCACGTTGTGGTGGGACTTGATCACGTGGGCCTTGCCGCTCTTGGCGCCGGCCGACTCGATCACGTCGGGGTAGATGGTGCCCTGGGCGAGGTACTTGATGTTGTCCAGTTTGCTGGACTGGGCATCGAACACGTCGATGAAGGTGCGACCGATGATCTTGCGCTTCTTCTCCGGGTCGGACTCGCCGGCCAGGTTATTCAGGAATTGCTCTTCGGCGTTGGCGCGGATCACTTTGACGCCCATGTTCTCGGCGAACATGGCCATCACTTGCTCGCCTTCGTGCAGGCGCAACAGGCCGTTGTCGACGAACACGCAGGTCAGTTGGTCGCCGATGGCCTTGTGCAGCAGCGCAGCAACCACGGAGGAGTCAACGCCGCCCGACAGACCAAGCAGCACGTTGTCGGTACCGACCTGGGCGCGTACTTGGGCGATGGCGTCTTCAGCGATTTTCGACGGGGTCCACAGGGCTTCACACTCGCAGATATCGAGGATGAAGCGCGACAGAATGCGCCCGCCTTGCTTGGTGTGGGTCACTTCCGGGTGGAACTGCACGCCGTAGTAGCGACGCTCGTCACTGAACATGCCGGCGATCGGGCAGCTCGGGGTGCTGGCCAGGATGTGGAAGTCTTCCGGCATTTTGGTGACCTTGTCACCGTGGCTCATCCATACGTCGAGGCCGAACAGGCCGTCGGCGTCGACGTGATCTTCGATGCCGTCCAGCAGGCGGCTCTTGCCGACCACGTCCACACGGGCGTAACCGAACTCACGCAACTCGGAACCTTCGACCTTGCCGCCCAGTTGCTCGGCCATGGTCTGCATGCCGTAGCAAATACCGAAGACCGGCACGCCCAGGTCGAACACGGCTTGTGGGCAGCGCGGGCTGTTGGCTTCGTGCACGGACTCGGGGCCGCCGGCGAGGATGACACCTTTAGGGGCGAATTCGCGGATCGCTTCGTCGTCCATGTCGAACGGATGCAGTTCGCAATACACGCCGATTTCACGCACGCGGCGGGCGATCAGTTGGGTGTACTGGGAACCGAAGTCGAGGATCAGGATGCGGTGGGCGTGAATGTCGAGGGCCATGAGAGAAACTCTGAAGAGCAGTTGCAAGCTTCAAGCTGCAAGCTGCAAGTAATCGGAAGCCGCGCGGTAGCTGTACGAATACAGCCCCGCTTGCAGCTTATAACTTGTGGCTTATAGCTGTCGGCATCAGCCGACCCGATAGTTTGGCGCTTCCTTGGTGATCTGCACGTCGTGGACATGGGATTCAGCCATGCCGGCGCCGGTGATCCGTACGAACTCTGGCTTGGTGCGCATTTCGTCGATGTTGGCGCTGCCGGTGTAGCCCATCGAGGAACGCAGGCCACCCATCAGTTGATGGATGATGGCGCTCAGGGTGCCCTTGTACGGCACACGGCCTTCGATACCTTCCGGAACGAGCTTCTCAGCGCCAGCCGAGGAGTCCTGGAAGTAACGGTCGGAAGAACCTTGCGCCTGGGACATGGCGCCCAACGAACCCATGCCGCGGTAAGCCTTGTACGAACGGCCCTGGAACAGTTCGATTTCGCCTGGCGCCTCTTCGGTACCGGCGAACATCGAGCCCATCATCACGCAGGAGGCACCGGCGACGATGGCCTTGGACAGGTCACCGGAGAAACGGATGCCGCCGTCGGCGATCAACGGTACGCCAGTGCCTTCAAGGGCAGCGGCGACGTTGGCGATGGCGCTGATTTGCGGCACGCCCACACCGGCGACGATACGGGTGGTGCAGATCGAGCCAGGGCCGATACCAACCTTGACCGCATCCGCGCCCGCTTCGGCCAGGGCCTTGGCGGCAGCGCCGGTGGCGATGTTGCCGCCGATCACTTGCACTTCAGGGAAATTCTGTTTGACCCAACGTACGCGGTCGATCACGCCTTTGGAGTGACCGTGGGCGGTGTCGACCACCACCACGTCCACACCGGCAGCGACCAGGGCCGCAACGCGGTCACCCGTGTCTTTACCGGTGCCGACGGCGGCGCCGACGCGCAGACGACCTTGGTCATCCTTGCTGGCCAGCGGGTAAGCCTTGGCTTTTTCGATGTCGTTGACGGTCATCATGCCTTTGAGGGCGAATTTGTCGTCGACGATCAGCACGCGCTCGATGCGGTGCTTGTGCAGCAATTCGCGCACGTCGTTCTTGTCGGCGCCTTCCTTGACCGTGACCAGACGCTCTTTAGGCGTCATCACTTCGCGGACGGTGACTTCAAGACGGTTCTCGAAACGCACGTCACGGGAGGTAACGATGCCGACCAGGTCGCCATCGTGCAGTACCGGAACGCCGGAGATGTTGTGCAGGCGGGTCAGGTCGAACAGGTCACGCACGGTAGCGTCGGCTTCGATGGTGATCGGATCCTTCACCACACCGGCTTCGTAACGCTTGACCTTGCGCACTTCGGCAGCTTGCTGCTCGATGGTCATGTTCTTGTGAATAATGCCGATGCCGCCTTCCTGAGCCATGGCAATGGCCAGACGGGCTTCGGTGACGGTGTCCATGGCAGCGGAGACCAGGGGAATATTCAGCTCGATGCCACGGGTTAGGCGGGTCTTGAGACTGACTTCGTTAGGAAGCACCTCGGAATAACCAGGCACTAGGAGAATGTCGTCGAATGTCAGAGCTTCTTGGCTGATACGCAGCATCGCGGGGGCTCCCGAGCGGGAAAATGGAAGCGCGCCATTATATACATGCACCCTGCCTGGCTCAATGTAAAACTCTGACAAACTTGGTAATACTGATAGATGGATTAAAGTTCGACCTTGACCCAACTGATCTTCTGGTCCAGCCAATCGGCAAATTCGTCGATAAAGCTCTGCTTGAAGCCCGCTTCGGCCCAGTTGTTGAAGATAAATCCCAGGTTGGAAAACCCGCACTCCTGCAAGAACAGAAAGCCGTTGATGTCATCTTCATGCCCGCACAGTGGGCAGGTGAAGTTGTCGGTGTGGCCGGGCATCCAGTCTTCCAGGCTTTCGAACAACGCCTCCCCCACTTCCCGCCGACACTCCGGGCAGCCGGCCTCGCCAAGAAAGCCTTTGGCGGGCGTGTAGATACAGCGTTTATAGATAATTTCCAGCCCATTGACCGGCTCGTTGAACGGTAGCGCTTCGGGATACAACACCACGGCGCGGGCGCCGTCGGCCAGGGCATAGCCCATGCGGTTGCCGGTGCGGCCGCAGGTGGTCAGTTCTTCCTGGACGATATTCTTGCGCACCAGCCAGCGCACGATTGCCCGAGCGCGGGGTTCGTGCACGGGCAAAGTGGAGATTTTCGGAACAAGGATGCTTTGGGAATTCATGGGAGTCCTGCGGTGTGGCTTCTGACGCCTGGGAGGACGGCAGCTTAATCCCTGAAGAAATCAGGTCAAGTACTCAAATACCGTCCAATCAACGCAATGCCGCTGGCCAGCACCAGCCAAGTCACCAAGCGCACGAATGCCTCCCGCGACAGGCGCATCGTCAACCTGCGCCCTGCCCACAACCCCACAGCCATCGCCGGCAACAAGCACACGGCAAGTAGCAACAGCGGTAAGTCCGCATACACGCCGGCGACCAGGAACAGGCTCAAGCGCACCACAGTGCTGCAACTGATCAACGCACTTTGGGTGGCGCGCGCCGCGTCCTTGGGCAGACGACTGTTCAGGTAGATCGCATATAAAAAACCGCCGCTGCCGAACAGCGCACCAAACAGCCCGCCGATCGTTCCCATCGGGATCGACCAACCCGCAGCCAACTGCGTCGGGCGGGCCTTTATCGCCAGGCTATAAAGGGCGTAGGCACTGATAAACAACCCCATCAACAGCAGCAGCAGGTCGGAATGCAGATTGAGCAAAAACACCACGCCCAAGGTGCAACCGACGGCCATGCACGGCAGCAGGCGCAATAACTCGGGCTTGCTCACGTCTCGTCGGGTTTGCAGCAAACCGCCAAATGCCGCGACAAAATCCAACAGCACCAGCAGTGGGATGATCTTCGACAGCGGCATAAACACAATCAACACCGGCCCGGCCACCAGCGCCGTGCCAAAGCCGGCGATGCCGAACACGATATAGGCAACGGCCACGCCCAGGCCGATCACGAGCCACTCCAAACCGCTAAACGACCACTGACTCATCAGCTCAACCGGGCCCATGGGTGATTCCTTGCAAGAGATGGCGTTCACTTTAGCCATCGACGAGCGTTGCGACTAATATCTTCAAATCCTTCAAGCCATCTTAAAAAGGCATAACGCGTGATCTCCACCCGCCAATTGCGCTACTTCGTTGAAATCGCCGACAGCGGCAGTTTCAGTGCCGCGGCCGAGCGCCTGTTCGTCGCGCAATCGGCCTTGAGCCGGCAAATCAAGGCGCTTGAGCACCAACTGCAAACGCCGCTGTTCGAACGCACGGCGCGTCAACCGAAGCTGACGGCGGCGGGCGAAGCCTTTTACCCTCGGGCGCGCAACCTGCTGAGCGAACTGCATAAGGCCAGTGAAGCGGCGACCCAGATCGGCAGCGGCCAGGTCGGCACCCTGCGTCTGAGCCATTCGAGCACCGTGCCGATGAGCGGCGTGCTGCTGCGCGGCATCAGTGCCTGGCTGGAGCGCTGCCCTGGGGTGTCGGTGGATATCGCCAAGATGTCCTCCGAAGCGCAGCTGGAAGAGATCGCCGACGGCCGCCTGGACATCGGCCTGCTGCGCTTGCCGGTGTTGCGCCAGCGCGAAGGCGTGCGCGTACAGCCTTTATACAGCGAACCCTTGATGCTGGCGGTGCCGCCGAACCATGCGCTGGCTGGCCGTGATGCGCCCATAGAGCTGGCGCAGTTGCGGGATGAGGCGTTTATTTCGATCCCCCATCCTCAGCGCGGCGGTTTGAGTTATCTGTCCGCCGAGCTGTGCATGCGCGCCGGTTTTTTCCCCAAGGCGGCCCGGGTGATGTCGCGCAAGACCACGCAGTTGCAGTTGATCCAGGCCGGTTTCGGTATTGCCTTGTTACCAAAATCCATGCAGGACATTGCACCTGCCAACCTGCGTTTTTTACCTCTGGCCGAGCCGGACAGCCTCAGCACCGTGGCCCTGGCCTGCGCGCAAGGGCCGAGCGCGCTGGTCGAGCAATTCTGCCAAACCCTGCGCGAATGCCTATAAACTGCCGCCCATGATTAAAGACCTGTTGCCATGATTAAAGACCCGTTTGCCCGTCTGGGCCTGGACCGCGAAGTTCTGACTGTCAGCCAGCTCAACGGCCGTGCGCGGGTGTTGCTGGAAGACGTGTTCGCCAATATCTGGGTCGAAGGCGAAATCTCCAACCTCGCCCGCCCGGCGTCCGGCCACGTGTATTTCACCCTCAAGGACAGCGGCGCCCAGGTGCGTTGCGCATTGTTTCGCAGTAACGCCGCACGGGTTCGGCAGGCCTTGAAGGATGGCCTGGCGGTGAAGGTGCGCGGCAAGGTCTCGTTGTTTGAGGGCCGTGGTGATTACCAGTTGATTCTCGACACCGTGGAGCCCGCAGGCGACGGTGCGCTGCGCCTGGCCTTCGATGCGCTGAAAGAAAAACTCAGCGCCGAAGGTCTGTTCAGCGCCGAGCGCAAAGTGCCGCTGCCGGCCCACCCGCAGCGCATCGGCATCATCAGCTCGCCCACCGGCGCGGTGATCCGCGACATCATCAGCGTATTCCGTCGCCGTGCGCCGCAGGTGCAACTGACGTTGATCCCCACCGCCGTGCAAGGCCGCGAAGCCATCCCGCAAATTGTACGGGCGCTGAAACTGGCGGATGCGCGCGGCTTCGACGCACTGATCCTGGCCCGTGGCGGCGGTTCGCTGGAAGACCTCTGGTGCTTCAACGAAGAAGCCGTGGCCCGTGCGGTGGATGCCTGCGTAACCCCTATTGTCAGCGCCGTCGGCCATGAAACCGATGTGTCGATCAGCGACTTCGTGGCTGACGTACGTGCGCCTACACCGTCCGCTGCCGCCGAGCTGCTGGCGCCGGATTCAAGCCATCTGGTGCGCCAGGTGGAGAACCTGCATCGGCGCCTGGTGATGCTGATGCGCAACCGCCTGCGGCACGACCGCTTGCGACTTGAGGGCATGGCCCGCCGGCTGCGTCATCCGGGCGAACGTCTGCGCCAACAGGCCCAACGCCTGGACGACCTGGACATGCGCCTGCGCCGTGCCTTCGAGCGTAGCCTCAACACCCGTCGCGAGCGCTTGATCCGCCTGGAAACCCGCCTCGCCGGCCAGCATCCGGGACGTCAACTGGCCCTTTTGCGCCAGCGCTTGGACAGCCTCGCCGAACGCCTGCCGCGCGCCATGCGCGAAGGCCTCAAGGCGCGTCGTCTGCAATTGCAAAGCCAGGTGCAGACGCTGCAGGTGGTCAGCCCGCTAGCCACCCTGGGCCGCGGCTACAGCATCCTGCTGGACGAGCGCGGCCAAGCCATTCGCAGTGCCGCGCAGACCCACACTGGCCAGCGTCTGACCGCGCGACTTGGTGAAGGCCAATTGCAAGTGAGGGTGGAAGACAACCACCTGACACCCGTTACCCTTTCGTTACTGGATTGATCGATGCCACGTCTTTTTAGCCTGTTGATGCTGCTATGCCTGACCTTTAACGCCCACGCCGACAGTTACATCAGCCGCACCCTGAACAAACCGGTGCCGGGCGGCGTGGCAGTGGTCGAGCTGGGCCCTTCGGCAACGGCGCCCAAGGCCACGTATCAAGGCAAGCCGGTGCTGGTGGTCAAGGAACAGGACAATTGGCTGGCGATCGTCGGCATTCCGCTGACGGTCAAACCCGGCAACGAGCGCATCAGCAGCGGCGGCCGCAGCCTGCCCTTTATCGTCGGCTATAAAAAGTACCCGGAACAGCGCATCACCTTGAAGAACAAAAGCCAGGTCAACCCTGCCCCGGCGCAGCTCAAGCGCATCGAGGCCGAGCTGGCGGTACAGATCAAGGCTTACCGCAGTTTCAGCCCGAACCTGCCGAGCAATCTGGTGCTGGACAAGCCTGTTAACGGTCCGCTGTCGAGCAAGTTCGGCGTGCGCCGCTTTTTCAACGGCGAAGAGCGCAACCCGCATTCGGGCCTGGACTTCGCGGTGCCCGCCGGCACGCCGATCAAAACGCCTGCAAACGGCAAAGTGATTCTGGTGGGCAATTACTTTTTCAACGGCAATACCGTGTTCGTCGATCACGGCCAAGGCTTTATCAGCATGTTCTGCCACATGTCCACGATCGACGTGAAGGTCGGCCAGCAACTGGTGCGAGGCGCGGTGGTGGGCAAGGTCGGCTCGACCGGCCGCGCGACGGGGCCGCACATGCACTGGAACGTCAGCCTTAACGATGCGCGGGTGGACCCAGCGATCTTTATTGGCGCATTCCAACCTTGATGCCCGCGATTGCGCGCCTAAGAATTGGCGCGCAATAAAATCCATGTCATACCCGAATAAATGGCAGAAAATCTCGACAATACTGCACAACAAAGAACTTCTATCAATTTTTTTCGACTGCTTGCCATCATTCACCTCGGCGGTTAGGGTTGGACCTATGAAAACCTCTCATACCCTCATTCAGCTCCGCCAGCACCGCAGCCTGTGCCTTGTCAGCGCACGACTGCCAGGCTGAATCGATCTGCCTCGTCTTGTGCTTTATCCCAATAACAGTTCCACGGCAGGCCGCCTCTTCTCGGCCCCTACACAAAGGATTTCCCGATGAGCATGCTCAAAGACCCGTCTTCGAAGTACCGCGCGTTCCCGACCATCGATATCCCGGACCGCACCTGGCCATCGAAAACCATCACCGCCGCGCCGATCTGGTGCAGTTCCGACTTGCGTGATGGCAACCAATCGCTGATCGAACCGATGGATGCGGTAAAAAAACTGCGCTTCTGGAAAACCCTGGTCGCAGTGGGCGTGAAGGAAATCGAGGCCTCCTTCCCGGCGGCCTCGCAGACCGACTTCGACTTTGTGCGCACCCTGATCGAAGACAACCACATCCCCGAGGACACCACCATCCAGGTGCTGACCCAGGGCCGTGAAGACTTGATCGCACGTACCTTCGAATCCCTGCGCGGAGCCAAGAAGGCCATCGTGCACTTGTACAACGCCACGTCGCCGTCGTTCCGCCGCATCGTGTTCAACCAGGACAAGGACGGGATCAAGGCGATCGCGGTCAACGCCGCCAAGCTGTTCGTCAAATACGCCGCCCAGCAACCGGAAACCCAATGGACCTTCGAGTACTCGCCTGAGACCTTCAGCGCCACCGAACTGGAGTTCGCCAAGGAAGTCTGCGACGCCGTGATCGAGGTGTGGAACCCGACACCGGAGCACAAGGTCATCCTCAACCTGCCGGCCACCGTGGAATGCGCCACGCCAAATATCTATGCCGACCAGATCGAGTGGTTCGGTCGCCATATCAACCGCCGTGACAGCGTGATCATCAGCCTGCACACCCACAACGACCGTGGTACCGGCGTGGCTGCCACCGAATTGGGCCTGATGGCCGGTGCCGACCGTGTCGAAGGCTGCCTGTTCGGCAACGGCGAGCGCACCGGTAACGTCGATCTGGTCACCGTGGCCCTGAACCTCTATACCCAGGGCGTGGACCCTGAGCTGGATTTCTCCGATATCGACGGCGTGCGCAAAGTCGTTGAAGAGTGCAACCAGATCCAGGTCCACCCACGTCACCCGTACGTCGGCGACCTGGTTCACACCGCGTTCTCCGGCTCCCACCAGGACGCGATCCGCAAGGGCTTTGCCCAGCAGAAATCCGACGCACTGTGGGAAGTCCCGTACTTGCCGATCGACCCGGCCGATATCGGCCGCAGCTACGAGGCCGTGATCCGCGTCAACAGCCAGTCGGGCAAGGGTGGCATCGCCTACCTGCTGGAACAGGAATACGACATCAGCTTGCCGCGTCGCATGCAGATCGAGTTCAGCCAAGTGGTGCAGGCCGAAACCGACCGCGTGGGCCTGGAGATGACCGCACCGCAAATCTATGCGTTGCTGCAACGTGAATACCTGCAAGCCAACACACCGTATGCGTTGGTCAGCCATCGTTTGCAGGAAGAGAACGGCAACAGCTTCGTCGAGGTGGAAGTCTCCGGCAAAGGCCAGGGCGAGACCAACCTGCACTGGAAAGGCAAAGGCAACGGCGCGCTGGAAGCCTTGGTGGCCGGCCTGCCGGTGGCGGTCGAGATCATGGACTACAACGAACACGCCATCGGCGCGGGCACCAACGCCAAGGCGGCGGCCTACATCGAACTGCGTGTGAACGGCGAACGCCCGGTGCATGGCGTGGGCATCGATGAAAACATCACCACGGCCAGCTTCAAGGCATTGTTCAGTGCACTGAACCGCTCGTTGAGCCAGTTGGAAGCTAAGGCGGCGTAAACGCCGGCCGCTGAGTGCCAAAGGCCCCTGGGTGTGAATCCAGGGGCCTTTTTATTGAGTATCGGATTTGGGTTGACCGTCAGGCACTCATCGGGGGCAAGCCCCCTCCCACATTTTTGAATGTTTTCACAAATCAACCTGTGGCAGGGGGCTTGCCCCCGATAGCGGTCAGTCAGACGAACTGAAAACTATCGGCATCCAGATGCGCCGGAAACCGGGCGCGATACGCCGCCAACTCCGCCGCCTCCAGCTTCACCTGAAACACCCCGTCAGCCTCCCCTGCACTGAGCAGCGTCTCTCCCTGGAAGTCCAGCACCTGACTGTCGCCGGTGTAGGCAAAGCCTTTACCGTCGGTGCCGACCCGATTCACTGCGGCTACATAACACAGGTTTTCGATGGCCCGCGCCGGTAGCAAGCGGTTCCAGTGCTGGCGCCGGGCGCCGGGCCAGTTGGCGGTGTACAACAGCAGGTCAGTATCTTGAGCGTCGCGGCTCCATACCGGGAAGCGCAGGTCGTAGCAAATCAACGGGCGTATACGCCAGCCCTTCAATTCGAACTGCACTTGGCGCTCGCCGGGGGTGTAGTGATTGTGCTCGCCGGCCATGCGGAATAGATGGCGCTTGTCGTAGTGCAACACCTCGCCATCCGGCCGTGCCCATAGCAAGCGATTGCGGTGGCTGCCATCGGCGGCCTGGATGATCACACTGCCGGTGATCACTGCGTCGTATTTGACCGCTTGGGATTGCAACCACTGCTGGGTGGGACCGTGTTCCGGTTCGGCGAGGGCCTGGGACTCCATGGAGAAACCCGTGGTAAACATCTCGGGCAGTACGATCAGATCGGCTCCCCTGGCCTGCTCCAGCAGCAGTTCAAAATGCTCAAGGTTGGCCTGGCGGTCGTGCCAGGCAAGGGTGGTCTGGATCAGGGCAATCGTCAGATCGGGCAGTGCAGTCAGATCACGCATAGTTTTTCGGCTGCCTGGCGCAGCGTGTCCTCACGTTTGGCAAAGCACAAGCGCACCAGACGCTGGCCTTGGGGTGGGTGCTGGTAGAACACCGAGATCGGAATGCTCGCCACGCCATGTTCGCGAGTCATCCACAGCGACATGGCGACGTCATCCAGATCCGGGCGTATCTGTGAGTAGTCCACCAATTGGAAGTAAGTACCGGTCACCCGGGTAAAGCTCAAGCGCGACGGCGCCAGCAAGTCGCAGAACAGGTCGCGCTTGGCCTGATAGAACGCCGGCAGTTCGTCGACATGCTCCGGGCGTTCGGCCATAAAGTCAGCCAATGCGCACTGCAACGGCGTCACACCACAGAAATTGACGTATTGGTGCACCTTGCGCAGTTCAGCCGTCAGCGCTGGTGGGGCGACGACATAGCCGGTTTTCCAGCCGGTGACGTGATAGGTCTTGCCAAAGGAGCTGACCACGAACGCACGTTGGTAAAGCTCCTCATGGGCCAACACGCTGACGTGAGAGACCCCGTCGAATACCAAGTGCTCGTAAACCTCATCGCTGACCAGGTAAATATCGCGATCGCGGATCAGTTCAGCCAATTGGTCCAGCTCAGCACGGCTGATCAACGCGCCGGTCGGGTTGTGGGGGGTGTTGAGGATGATCATGCGCGTGCGCGGCGACAGCGCGGCCTTGATCCGTTCAAAGTCCAGCGCGAAGCCTTGCAGGCTCAGTTGCACATGCACGCAACGGCCGCCGGCCAGCTCGACCGAGGGTTCATAGCTGTCGTAACACGGGTCGAACACGATGACTTCGTCGCCGCTGCGAATTACTGCCTGGATGGCGCAAAAGATCGCGGCAGTCGCGCCAGGCGTGATGGTCACTTCGGTGTCGGGATTGACCGTAACCCCATAACTGCGGGCGATCTTGGCCGCCACTTGCTGACGCAGAGCCGGCAAACCCGTCATAGGCGAATATTGGTTATGGCCGGCGGCAACATGCTTGCCCACCGCATCGAGCAAACCTTGAGGCCCGTTGAAATCGGGGAAACCCTGGGACAGGTTGAGGGCGCCGGTTTCAGCGGCGAGTTGCGACATGGTGGTAAAAATGGTCGTGCCGACCGTTGGCAGCTTGCTGGTGATCATCGAAGGCCCCTGCGGATGAGCCCCAAGTTTTAAGCTGCCAACCCGGTTGGGTCAAGGCACAAACCGGCGCGCACAAAAAAGGGCTCATCAAGAGCCCTTTCTGCGAAGTCGATATCAGCGCTTGTCGCGGCGCTTTTTGTCGGCTTTCTTGTGGTGAGTCATCAAACGACGCTTCTTGTTCACCTGACGGTCAGTCAGTGTGTTCTTGTTGCCTTCGTATGGGTTCTCACCACCTTTGAACTCGATACGAATCGGCGTACCGACCAGTTTCAAGACGCGGCGGTAGGTGTTTTCCAGGTAACGCACGTAGGACTTGGGCACCTTCTCGATCTGGTTACCGTGGATCACGATAATCGGCGGGTTGGCACCACCCAAGTGGGCATAACGCAGCTTGATCCGGCGGTTGTTGACCATCGGCGGCGCGTGCTCACCCACTGCGTCTTCCAGGATCTGGGTCAGACGGTTGGTCGGCCAGCGGGTGACCGCAGACTTGAACGAGTTCTGTACGGAGGCATAGAGGTTACCCACGCCAGTGCCGTGCAACGCCGAGATGAAGTGGATATCTGCAAACTCGACGAAGAACAGTCGACGCTGCAGCTCGACCTTGACGAAGTCGCGCTCGCTCGGCGTCATGCCGTCCCACTTGTTGATCGCGATCACCAGTGCCCGACCGGCCTCCAGGGCGAAGCCCAGCAGGTTGAGGTCGTGGTCCACCACGCCTTCACGGGCGTCCATCACAAAGATCACCACGTTGGCGTCCTTGATGGCTTGCAGGGTCTTCACCACGGAGAATTTTTCAACTTCCTCATGGATCTTGCCGCGCTTGCGCACACCGGCGGTATCGATCAGCGTGTACTTCTCGTCGTTGCGTTCGAACGGGATGTAGATGCTGTCGCGAGTGGTGCCTGGCTGGTCATAGACGATGACGCGGTCTTCACCGAGCATGCGGTTGACCAGGGTCGACTTGCCCACGTTGGGGCGGCCGATAATGGCGATCTTGATACCGTCTTTTTCGCTCGGGCCAGGAATGCGCTTGGCTTCCTCGCCTTCGGCGACGATCTCTTCTTCGCCCTCTTCTTCCTCGACATCATCTTTCGGGAAGTCGCGCAGAGCGACCTCCAACATCTGAGTGATGCCGCGACCGTGGGCACCGGCAATCGGGATCGCGTCACCCAGGCCCATCGGGCTGAATTCGGCACGGGCCTGCTCAGGATCGATGTTGTCGATCTTGTTGGCGACCAGGTAGGAGCGTTTGTTGCGCTTGCGCAGGTGCTCGCCGATCATCTGGTCGGCAGCGGTGTAGCCCGCGCGGGCGTCCACCAGGAACAACACGACATCGGCTTCTTCAATGGCCAGCAGCGACTGCTCGGCCATTTTTTCGTCCATGCCATGCTCGTCACCGGAGATACCACCGGTGTCGACGATAATGTAGGAGCGCCCTTGCCACTTTGCCTCACCGTATTGGCGATCACGGGTCAGACCGGACAAGTCGCCGACAATGGCGTCGCGAGTCCTGGTCAGGCGGTTGAACAAGGTGGACTTGCCGACGTTAGGTCGGCCCACCAGGGCGATTACGGGAACCATGCGGCTCTCCACTTCGTTATTTCAGAAAATACAAAAGCCGCTGCAGGGCAGCGGCTGGTGCTCGGGGCAGCATATTCATGCCGCATACCCTGCCAAAGCAGGGCCGCCTGGGGGTAACCCCAAGCATAGTCAAACCTTTACTTGATGGTCAGGGCTTCCAGCTTGCCGCTGTTGCCATACACATAAAGCATGTTACCCACCACCAGCGGACGCGCACGCAGGCCGTAGCTGTCGATACGCTCGCGACCGACAAAACGACCGTCCACCTGGCTCAGCAGGTGCAGGTAGCCTTCGAAGTCGCCGACCGCCACATAGCTGGAGAATACTTCCGGCGCCGACAACTGACGGCGAGCCAGCGAGTCATTGCTCCACAACGCAGTGGTAGTACGCTCGTCGACACTTTCCACGGTTCCCGACGCCAGGCTGACATAGACACTGCCAAGCCCCTGCGCGACACCGGCGTAGCTGGAAGCATCACGCTGCCAGTTCACCCGACCGGTCTGCAGGTCCAGTGCCGCGACACGGCCTTGGTAAGTGGCGACGTAGAGGGTTTCGCCCGACAGCAGCAAGCCGCCATCGATATCCACAACGCGGTCCAGCTCGGAACGACCTTGTGGGATGGCCACGCGGGTTTCCCAGGCCGGTACGCCGTTAAGCGTATCAAGGGCGACCACTTTACCGGTCGACAGACCTACCACGGCCAGATTATTGGTCACTACCGGACCGCTGGTACCGCGCAAGGTCAACACCGCCGGGGTACTGTCGTACAACCAGCGCTGTTCGCCGGTGCTGGCGTCCAGGCCAATCACACGGTCGTCCTGGGTCTGCACCACGACCACATTGCCATTGGTGGCAGGGGGTGCGAGTACTTCACTGGTCACGCGAGCGCGCCATTTCTCTTCACCGGTGCTGGAATCCAGCGCCACGACTTCGCCCTTGAGCGTGCCGAGCATTACCAGGCCATAACCCACGCCAACGGCGCCGGACACTGGCAGTTCCAGGTCTTTCTTCCACTTGACGTCGCCGTTCATGCGATCCATCGAGATCACAACGCCGGTCACGTCAGCGGCAACGATGTTTTCACCGTCGATAGCCGGCACCAACATGTTGTAGGTTTCGCCCTGACCGTCACCGATGGAGCGGCTCCACTGCTTTTGCAGGACCACTTCTTCCTTGAAGCTGGTCAGCTCGGCCGGAGGCAGTTCTTTTTTACTGTTGCTGCTGCAACCCGCGGCCAGAACGGCCAGAGCCAGCAATGCTGCATGTTTCCAACGGATCACGTCACGCATCCCCTTTGGCCAAGTCGTCCAGCTTGATTTGTAAGCCACCGACCGCCGCTTCATCAGACAGCGCCGCCTTGGCTTTTTGGTACGCAGCATTCGCTTCGTCGGTACGACCCAATTGGACCAGCAGGTCGCCCTTGAGCTCTTCGCGAGTGGCTACAAATGCTTTGTCAGCATCGCCGTCGAGCAGTTTGAGTGCTTCGTCAGCTTTGTTCTGTGCCGCCATCACCTGAGCCAGGCGCTGACGCGCGATTTCACCCAGGGTCGGGTTGGTCGGCTTGTCGACGATGGCTTTCAGCTCGGTGGCTGCATCGTCCAGCTTGCCGGTATCGACCGCGACTTTCGCGACGAACAAGCTGCCGTACTGGGCGTAGGTGCTGCCGCCAAATTCGTTCTTCAGCTTGCCGGCCAGGTCGGCCACGCGCGCCGGATCGGGCTTACCGTCCGGTGTCAGGGTGGTTTCCAGCAATTGCTGATAAACGATCGAGGCGCCTTGGGATTGGTTGGCCTGATACTTGGTCCAGGCTTGCCAGCCGAACACCACCACTAAAGCCAGCAGACCGCCGGTAACCAGGGGCTTGCCGTTACGCTGCCACCAGTCCTTGAACTCGGCCAACTGCTCATCATCAGTACTCGACACCCCAATACTCCTTAATCGCTAAATTCGGCTGTTCGACAGCTTCAACCCTGCACGACGCAGGTGGCCAAGTGCGCTGCGAGCGCATCAAAGGCAATATTCTGTTGCTCGCCCTGGCCACGCAGGGGTTTGAAACCTATCACTTGCTGGGCCAACTCGTCATCGCCCAGGATCAATGCGTACAACGCACCGCTCTTGTCGGCTTTCTTGAACTGGCTCTTGAAGCTGCCCGCGCCGGCGTTGATCTGCAGGCGCAGGTTTGGCAGTTGGTCGCGAACCTTTTCGCTCAAGGCCAGTGCAGCCAACTCGGCGGCCTCGCCAAAGGCGCACAGGTACACATCCACCTGACGGGAAATTTCTTCCGGCACCTGCTCCAGGGTTTCCAGCAGCAGGATCAAGCGCTCGATGCCCATGGCAAAACCTACGCCGGTGGTCGGCTTGCCGCCCATCTGCTCGACCAGGCCATCATAACGGCCACCGGCACACACGGTGCCCTGGGCGCCGAGCTTGTCGGTAACCCATTCGAATACGGTTTTGCTGTAGTAATCCAGGCCACGTACCAATTTCGGATTGATCACGTAGGGAATACCGGCCGCATCCAGGCGAGCCTTGAGGCCCTCGAAGTGCGTGCGGGATTCGTCGTCCAGGTAATCGGCCATTTTCGGCGCGTCGACCAGGACCGCCTGGGTATCGGCGTTCTTGGTGTCCAGCACGCGCAGCGGGTTGGTCTTCAGACGGCGCTGGCTGTCTTCATCCAACTGATCCAGGCGCGCGGACAGGAATTCAACCAGGGCTTCGCGATAGCGCCCACGGGACTCGCTGGTGCCCAGGCTGTTGAGTTCAAGCTTGACTGCATCGCGGATGCCCAACATGCCCCACAGGCGCCAGGTCAGCACGATCAATTCGGCGTCAATGTCCGGGCCATCGAGGTTGAACACTTCCAGGCCGATCTGGTGAAACTGGCGATAACGGCCCTTCTGCGGACGCTCGTGACGAAACATCGGGCCGATGTACCACAGTTTCTGCGGCTGGCCGCCACCGGTCAGGCCGTGTTCGAGTACTGCGCGCACGCAGGCGGCAGTACCTTCCGGACGCAGGGTCAGGGAGTCGCCGTTGCGGTCTTCGAAGGTGTACATCTCTTTTTCGACGATGTCGGTCACCTCACCGATGGAGCGCTTGAACAACTCGGTGAACTCGACGATGGGCATGCGGATCTGCTTGTAACCGTAGTTATCCAGCAGGCGCGCGACAGTCCCCTCGAAATAGCGCCACAGTGGCGTCTGGTCGGGCAGGATGTCGTTCATGCCACGAATGGCTTGCAGAGACTTGCTCACATCAAATCCTTAAATTCGTTCTTAGCCGCGTGCGATCAGCGCTGCGTCAGCCGCGACCTTCTCGGCCGCTTTCTCGCGGATCAGCCGTTCAAGCTCATCCACCAGATTGTCATTCGTCAACTTCTGCGACGGTTTGCCGTCGATGTAAATCAGGTTCGGTGTACCGCCGGTCAAGCCAATATGGGCTTCCTTGGCTTCACCCGGCCCGTTGACCACACAACCGATCACCGCGACATCCAGCGGTACCAGCAGATCTTCGAGGCGCCCTTCCAGATCGTTCATGGTTTTCACCACGTCGAAATTCTGCCGCGAGCAGCTCGGGCAGGCGATGAAGTTGATGCCTCGGGAACGCAAATGCAGGGATTTGAGAATGTCGTAGCCGACTTTCACTTCCTCTACCGGGTCTGCCGCCAAGGAGATGCGGATGGTATCGCCAATCCCTTCGGCGAGCAGCATACCGAGACCCACCGCAGATTTCACTGTGCCTGAGCGCAAACCGCCCGCTTCGGTGATACCCAGGTGCAGCGGCTGCACGATTTCCTTGGCCAATAAACGATAGGCTTCTACCGCCATGAACACATCGGAGGCTTTTACGCTGACCTTGAAGTCCTGGAAATTCAGGCGCTCCAGATGTTCAACGTGGCGCAACGCCGACTCAACCAGCGCCGCCGGGGTTGGCTCGCCGTATTTTTTTTGCAGGTCTTTTTCCAGGGAACCGGCGTTGACGCCAATACGGATAGGGATCCCACGATCACGCGCGGCATCCACCACCGCACGCACGCGGTCTTCGCGACCGATGTTGCCCGGGTTGATGCGCAGGCAGTCCACACCCAGCTCGGCAACGCGCAACGCAATGCGGTAGTCGAAGTGAATGTCGGCCACCAACGGCACTTTGACCAATTGCTTGATACGACCGAATGCCTCAGCGGCATCCATGTCCGGCACGGACACCCGCACGATGTCCACACCGGCAGCTTCCAGGCGATTGATCTGGGCAACGGTTGCGGCCACATCATTGGTGTCGCTGTTGGTCATGCTCTGCACCGCGATGGGAGCATCGCCGCCCACCGGCACCGAGCCGACCCAGATCTTGCGCGATACGCGACGTTTGATTGGAGATTCGCCGTGCATGACTATTGTCCCAACTTGAGGCGAGCGGTCTCGCCACTGGTGAACGGCGCCACGTCCACAGGCTGGCCGTTATAGGCCACTTGTGCGCCTCGGGCGTAGCCCAGACGCAGCGTCAAAGGAGGCTTGCCGCCCTGGTCCAGCGTATCGCCCTTGCGCTTGAGACCGCTAAACAGCACTTTGCCATTGCCATCGGTGAGCTGCGTCCAGCAATCAGCGATGAAAGTGATCTGTACGCGCCCGTCACCGGCAATCAACGCAGGCGTGGTGGGCGGCGAAATCGCCGGGGTGGCCGGAGCAGCCGGGGCGGTGGTTGCCGGAGCCTGTGCGGGCACGGCAGGCACATGGGCTTGGGCGGCAGGCGCAGCTGGTGTTGCGGGGGCCGCAGGCGCGGTCGCAGCCGGCGCGGTTTCCGATGCGAGCGGCTGCTCAGTGGCCAGTGGCGCCTCAGGCGTGGTCTGCCCCTCGACAACGGCCTGGTCTTCCGGCTCATCCAACGGATGAATCTGGGTGGTGCCATCGGCGCTTTCGACTTCGACATGCTCCATGGCGTTACTGGTCATGTCCTTGGTGCGCTGGGAAGTCTGGTCTTGCCACCAGACAAAACCGCCGCCAATCACGGCGATCAGCAGCAAAAGGCTGACAATTCGCAAAATAGTGTGAGAAACGCGTACCGGCTCTTCAATACGTCCCAGCCCATGCACGCTGCTGCCTTGGGAGTCGGTGCCGGTGTACTGGTCGAACTCCTGAACCAATACGGCCTGGTCGATACCCAGCAATTTGGCATAAGCGCGGATATAGCCACGGGCGAAGGTATGCCCAGGTAACTTGTCGAACGCGCCTGCTTCAAGGTTAGCCAGGGACGTAGTGGTCAAATTGAGCTTGAGGGCCACTTCCGCCAGCGACCAACCATTGCTTTCGCGGGCCTGACGCAAGGTCTCGCCTGGGTTTACGCGATTAGCTGCTACAACTTCCGGGTGCGCCGCTTTCATCATTGCTCCGACAGGTATTGCTGATATTCCGGGGTACCGGGATAGAGTCGTTCGAGTTGCTGGCCAAACCGTGCGGCCGTGTCGCGTTCTTCATGAACCGTCGCCAGGCGCACGCCGAGCAATAGACTACGTGCATTTTGCCCGCTGAGCAGGCTAAAACGTTCGTAATAGTCGCGGGCCGGCACATAATGCCTGTCTTCATAAGACAACTCAGCCATTTCGAGCAAGGCACGCGGCTGGCGAGCGTTCAAATGCAGAGCCTTTTCCAGATGCCTGCGGGCGTCTTCACGCTGGCCGAGGCGCACCGCAGTAACCCCGAGATTTTCGAATACCCGCGAGCGCTCAGGATAGAGGGTATCAACGCTTGCTCGTTGGAAATAATCGGCGGCCTGCTCATATCGTTTCTGCGCGAACAGGAAGCTACCGTAGTTGTTCAGCAACCGTGGGTCGTCAGGACGGGCAGCCAGGGCCTTCTTGAAATAACCGTCAGCCAGCTCCGGCTCGGCCTGGGCTTGAAAGACCAGCGCCAACGCTGCGTTAGCATCGGCATCATCGCCGTCCAGCTCAAGGGCCTTTTTCAACGGTACCTTGGCCTGTTCGCTCATGCCCTGCTGCAAATAGCCCAACCCTAACTGAACATAAGCGACTCGCGCTTCGTCACGGCCCTTGCCGGTTTGCAAAGGGTGCTCATGGCCCGATGAAACACACCCGGCAAGACCGGTAATCAGCAGAAGCAGCGCAAGGCGCAAGGGCATAGAGATCCTCTCTCAGGTTCGATTCACAGCGCTTTGCGGCATATCGTCGGCGGCGCTCAGTTCGCGCACCGCAATATAACGTTCGCTGCGACGGGTGCGATCCAGCACCTGTCCTACCAATTGGCCACAGGCGGCGTCGATGTCTTCACCACGGGTGGTGCGTACGGTGACATTGAAACCGGCCTGGTGCAGTAGATCCTGGAAACGACGGATGGCGTTGTTGCTCGGCCGCTCGTAGCCAGAATGGGGAAACGGGTTAAACGGAATCAGGTTGATCTTGCATGGGATGTTCTTGAGCAACTCGATCATCTCGACCGCGTGTTCGACCTTGTCGTTGATGTCTTTGAGCAAGGTGTACTCGATGGTCAGCACGCGCTTTTCGCCCAGGGACGACATGTAGCGCTGGCAAGATTCGAGCAGCATCTTAAGCGGATACTTTTTGTTGATCGGCACCAATTGGTTACGCAATGCGTCATTGGGTGCGTGCAGCGACAACGCCAGGGAGACGTCGATGTGCTTGGACAGCTCATCGATCATCGGCACCACGCCGGAGGTCGAGAGGGTCACACGGCGCTTGGAGATGCCGTAGCCCAGGTCGTCCATCATCAGGTGCATGGCCGAAACGACCTTGTCGAAGTTCAGCAGCGGCTCACCCATGCCCATCATCACCACGTTGGTGATGGCACGGTCGACGGTTGCCGGGACGCTGCCAAAGGATTTGTTGGCAATCCACACCTGGCCGATGACTTCGGCGGCCGTGAGGTTGCTATTGAAACCTTGCTTGCCGGTGGAGCAGAAACTGCAATCCAGGGCACAGCCTGCCTGGGACGAAACGCACAATGTGCCGCGCTTGCCCTGGGGAATGTAAACGGTCTCGACGCAGCTGCCGGACGCCACACGCACCACCCACTTACGGGTGCCGTCGCTGGAAATGTCCTCGCTGACCACTTCGGGACCACGGACCTCAGCAATGGCCTTGAGCTTGTCGCGCAAGGCTTTGCTGACGTTCGTCATGGCGTCGAAATCGTCGACGCCAAAGTGGTGAATCCACTTCATTACCTGACCGGCACGGAAACGCTTCTCCCCGATTGAGTCGAAGAATTTTTCCATTTCCTGTTGAGTCAGACCCAGCAGGTTGGTTTTTACAGTCGATGTAGTCATGGATTCACCTTCACTCTTAAGCCGATGCTTAGCGAGTGGTTACTTCAGTAGCTGCGAAGAAGTACGAGATTTCGCGAGCGGCAGCGGCTTCGGAGTCCGAACCGTGTACAGCGTTGGCGTCGATGGATTCAGCGAAATCGGCACGGATGGTGCCGGCAGCGGCTTCTTTAGGGTTGGTCGCGCCCATCAGCTCACGGTTCAGAGCGATAGCGTTTTCGCCTTCCAGCACCTGAACGACAACAGGACCGGAGATCATGAAAGCAACCAGGTCACCGAAGAAACCACGCTCTTTGTGCTCAGCGTAGAAGCCTTCAGCTTCAGCTTTGGACAGCTGCTTGAGTTTCGAAGCTACCACCTTCAGGCCGGCTTTTTCGAAACGAGTGGTGATCTCGCCGATGACGTTTTTTGCAACAGCGTCAGGCTTGATGATGGAGAAAGTACGTTGAACAGCCATGGTGTAACTCCAGAAACGGTAATTTACGAAAAATTAAACCCGCGAATTATACGCGGGTTATTGGGTATTGCCTAACTGCGTAAGGGAGGCGTCAGTCCTGTTCTTCTTGCCAGGCAGTCTGGATAGCTTCGAGAACCTTCTCTCCCCCCCGATCACGCTCGTCGTCGAACCCTGGCAATGCCATGACCATGTCACGCAAAGCTACAAAGTTCAGGGAATAGGGATCCAGATTCGGATTGCCATCGGCCAACAGGATAGCGATCTCTCGTACATCAACCCATTTAAGACTCATGACATTTCCTTGAATCAATGCGGCGCTTCGGCCGCATGGTTGAGCGAATATTTCGGGATTTCCACGGTGAGATCTTCAGTTCCCACTTTCGCCTGGCAACTCAGGCGCGATGTCGGCTCAAGGCCCCACGCCCTGTCAAGGTAGTCTTCTTCCAGATCGTCGGCCTCGTTGAGGCTATCAAAACCTTTACGAATGATGCAGTGGCAGGTGGTACAGGCGTTCACGCCACCACAGGCACTTTCGATCTCAATGTGGTGGTCATGGGCAACTTCAAGAAGGGACTTGCCGGTCTCAGCCTGCACGACCATGCCATCCGGGCAATGCTCGGCGTGCGGTAGAAAAGTGACCTGCGGCATCAGTTATTCCTCAATTTCATTCAGGTTGCGGCCCGCCAGCGCGGCTTTAACCGTCTGATCCATACGGCGGGCGGCAAAGGCATCGGTGACTTGCGACAGGCGCTTGGTCTGCTGTTCGATGGCATAACCATCGTTACCTTTCATCAGTTCGGCCAATTCCTGCATCTGCAAGTCAATGACCATGCGCTCTTCAGCGTCCAGCAGGCGTTCGCCATCGACATCCAGGGCGCCCTGCACCGCCTCGAGCAGACGCTGGGCGTCCACTTGCTGTTCGCGCAACACCCGGGCGACCTTGTCGTCACTGGCGTGCTGGAACGAATCCTTGAGCATTTTGGCGATTTCGCCGTCGGTCAGGCCGTAGGACGGCTTGACCTGGATGCTGGCTTCAACACCCGAGCCCAGTTCGCGCGCGGCCACATTGAGCAATCCATCGGCGTCGACCTGGAACGTCACGCGAATCTTCGCCGCACCGGCAACCATCGCCGGAATGCCGCGCAGTTCGAAGCGCGCCAGGGAGCGGCAGTCACTGATCAGCTCGCGCTCGCCTTGCAGCACATGAATCATCATGGCCGTTTGGCCGTCTTTGTACGTGGTGAAATCTTGGGCACGGGCAACGGGGATGGTGGTGTTACGTGGAATCACCTTCTCCATCAGGCCGCCCATGGTTTCCAGACCCAGCGACAACGGAATCACGTCGAGCAACAACAATTCGCCGCCATCGCGCTTGTTACCGGCCAAAGTATCGGCCTGGATGGCTGCACCGATGGCGACTACCTGATCCGGGTCGATTTCAGTCAACGGCTGACGACCAAACGCCTCAGCCACGGCCTCTCGCACGCGCGGAACACGGGTGGAGCCACCGACCATCACCACAGCCCCTACATCTTCCAGTTCGATACCGGAGTCGCGTACGGCACGGCGGCATGCCTTGAGGCTGCGAGCAACCATCGGCTCGATCAGCGCATCGAAGGTCTCGCGAGTCAGTTGAGCCGACCAGTCGCCGTAGGAAACTTCAACGGACGCGGCGTCAGTCAACGCCTCTTTCGCCGCACAGGCGGTTTGTAGCAGGTTGCGCTGCGCGCCCGGATCGAGATCGGCGGACAAGCCCGCGCCGCTGATGATCCAACCCGCGATAGCGTGATCGAAGTCATCACCGCCCAGGGCACTATCGCCGCCGGTGGCCAGCACTTCGAACACACCGCCGGTCAGGCGCAGGATGGAGATATCAAAGGTGCCGCCACCCAGGTCATAAATGGCAACCAAGCCTTCGGCGTGCTGGTCCAGGCCATAGGCTACTGCGGCCGCAGTCGGCTCATTGAGCAAACGCAGCACATTCAGACCGGCGAGCCTCGCCGCGTCCTTGGTGGCTTGGCGCTGCGCGTCATCGAAGTACGCGGGCACGGTAATCACCGCGCCAACCAGCTCGCCACCCAGGGTGGTTTCCGCGCGCAGGCGCAGCACCTTGAGAATTTCCGCCGACACTTCCACCGGGCTTTTTGGGCCCTGGACGGTGTCGATAAACGGCATATGGGACTCGCCGCCAACAAAGCGATACGGCAGTTGATCGCCCAATTGCTTGACGTCGGATAGCCCACGGCCCATCAGGCGTTTAACAGACAGCACCGTGTTGAGCGGGTCAGCCGAGGCTGCGAGCTTGGCCGATTCGCCTACTTCGACGCGGTCAGCGTGGTAGCGCACGGCGGACGGCAGGATCACCTGGCCATCGGCATCGGGCAATGGCTCAGACAGGCCGCTGCGCAAGGCAGCGACCAGGGAATTGGTGGTGCCCAGGTCAATCCCCACCGCCAGGCGTCGCTGGTGCGGTTGTGGGCTTTGGCCGGGTTCGGCGATCTGCAGTAGAGCCATGGTAATCAGGTCTTATCTGTCTATCAGGCGTGCAACGGGGCAGCGCTGGGTTAATCGTCGAGGCGCTCTTCTAGCTGGCGCACTTCATAGGTGAGCTTGTCGAGAAACTGCATGCGCCGCATCAGGCGTTCGGCCTGTTCGCGTTGCGCTGCATCATCCCAACAGGCTGCGAAGCTTTCGTTGAGCTCATCCTGGGCCGTTTTCAGGCGACGCTTGAAGACCGCGACGCCCGCCAGATCAGCGTCGTCCTGCAAGTCTTCCAGCTCCTCGCGCCACTGCATCTGCTGCATCAGGAAGTCGGGGTCATGCACGGTGACTTCCAACGGCAACTCGCCCCCGTTCATCGCGAGCAGGTAGCGTGCGCGTTTCGGCGGACTCTTGAGGGTCTGATAGGCTTCGTTGAGGCTGGCCGATTGCTCCAGCGCCAGGCGCTGCTCACGTTCGGAAGCGTCGGCAAAGCGGTCCGGATGCACCCCACGCGCCAGCTCTCGATAGCGCGTGGCAAGCTGCTCAAGATCGAGCCGAAAGCTCGGCTGCAAATCGAATAAAGCGAAATGACAAGGAGTGCCCACGAATAGCCTCAGATGTTGAAGCTTTCGCCGCAGCCACATTCACCGCGAACGTTGGGGTTGTTGAACTTGAAGCCTTCGTTCAACCCTTCCTTGACGAAATCGAGTTCGGTGCCGTCCAGGTAGGTCAGGCTTTTGGGATCGATGATCACTTTCTCGCCGTGACTCTCGAACACCTTATCTTCCGCCACTACCTCGTCGACAAACTCCAGCACGTAGGCAAGGCCGGAAC
This sequence comes from Pseudomonas rhodesiae, assembly GCF_007858255.1. GTDB lineage: Bacteria > Pseudomonadota > Gammaproteobacteria > Pseudomonadales > Pseudomonadaceae > Aquipseudomonas > Aquipseudomonas rhodesiae. The sequence goes on from NZ_VFEU01000005.1 coordinate 293,666, forward strand.
AGCCTGTGGTGCGAACACCAAGACGAATCCCCTCACCTTTACCGCGCCCATCCAGGGAGCGTCGCACGTGCCGCGCAGCCGCTTCTGTCATGCTGATAGCCATCGTTGACTCCTTACTCGTCGCCAAATGCTTAGATCAAGCCTTTCTTCTGCTTGTAGTCGCGAACGGCGGCCTTGATGGCGTCTTCAGCGAGCACGGAGCAGTGGATTTTCACGGGCGGCAGGGCCAGCTCTTCAGCCAGCTGGGTGTTGCTGATGGTGACAGCTTCATCCAGGGTCTTGCCTTTCATCCATTCGGTCGCCAGGGAGCTGGAGGCGATGGCCGAACCGCAACCGTAGGTCTTGAACTTAGCGTCTTCAATCACGCCAGCATCGTTGACCTTGATCTGCAGGCGCATCACATCGCCGCACGCGGGAGCGCCGACCATGCCGGTGCCGACATCCGGGTCTTGCGCGTCCATCTTGCCGACGTTGCGCGGGTTTTCGTAGTGGTCGATGACCTTTTCACTGTAAGCCATGGTACTGAATCCTCACTCATCAGGGCCGCTCTGGAACCCTGTAGAAACGCCTGCGTTTTCCGCCACGTTCCTACAGAGCTGGGGTGGCGGCTTCTATAGTTAGTGTGCCGCCCACTCGATTTTGGAAATGTCGACACCGTCCTTGTACATGTCCCACAGCGGCGACAGGGTACGCAGTTTGTTGACCGCTTCGCAGACTTTCTGCGCGGCGTAATCGACTTCTTCTTCGGTGGTGAAACGGCCAAACGTAAAGCGGATCGAGCTGTGCGCCAGTTCATCGTTGCGGCCCAGGGCACGCAACACGTAGGACGGCTCAAGGGAAGCCGAGGTGCAGGCCGAACCGGAAGAAACCGCCAGGTCCTTGAGCGCCATGATCAGCGACTCGCCTTCGACGTAGTTGAAGCTCAAATTCAGGTTGTGCGGGACGCGGGCGGTCATGCTGCCGTTGATGTACAGTTCTTCAAGGTTCTCGACCTGCTTGAAGAAGCGATCGCTCAACGCCTTGATGCGCACGTTTTCGGCAGCCATGTCTTCCTTGGCCACACGGAACGCTTCACCCATGCCGACGATCTGGTGAGTCGCCAGGGTGCCCGAACGCATACCGCGCTCGTGACCGCCGCCGTGCATGGTGGCTTCGATGCGCACACGCGGCTTGCGGCTCACGTACAGCGCGCCAATGCCTTTGGGGCCGTAAGTCTTGTGCGCAGAGAACGACATCAGATCGACTTTCAGCTTCGACAGATCGATATCGACCTTGCCAGTGGACTGCGCCGCATCGACGTGCAACAACACACCCTTGGAGCGGGTCAGCTCGCCGATCGCGGCGATGTCATTGATGGTGCCGATTTCGTTGTTAACGTGGATCACGGAAACCAGGATGGTGTCTTCACGCAGCGCAGCTTCGATCATGGCCGGAGTGACGATGCCGTCAGTAGTGGGCTCAAGGTAGGTAACCTCGAAACCTTCACGCTCCAGTTGGCGCATGGTGTCGAGGACAGCCTTGTGCTCAATCTTGGTGGTGATCAGGTGCTTGCCCTTGGTCGCGTAGAAATGCGCGGCACCCTTGATAGCCAGGTTGTCGGACTCGGTGGCACCGGAGGTCCAGACAATTTCACGCGGATCGGCGCCGACCAGATCAGCAACCTGGCGACGAGCGTTCTCAACCGCTTCCTCGGCTTTCCAGCCGAAAACGTGGGAACGGGAGGCCGGGTTGCCGAAGTTTCCGTCAACCAGCAGGCATTCGCTCATCTTTTGTGCGACACGCGGATCAACCGGGGTGGTCGCTGAGTAATCAAGGTAAATCGGCAATTTCATGGACTTTCTCCTAAATCAGGCTGGCTGGCGTGCCGTTAGCTCTGCGGCTGTCACTCGACGGCGGACGCTTCAATCTTGTCCAGACGCGGCGCCTTGGTATTGCAACGGCGCTGGTCCTGACGCTGGGCTACTTCTTGCACCTCACGGCGAGTCACAAGATCAGCCAAGCTGATACCACTCAAAAACTCATGGATCTGCAGGCTCAAATCACACCACAAGTGATGTGTAAGGCAGGTATCGCCGGCATGGCAGTCACCCAACCCCTGGCATTTTGTGGCATCGACCGATTCGTTGACCGCATCGATCACCTGGGCTACCTGAATGCCCTGCATGTCGCGGGACAATTGATAGCCACCACCCGGCCCACGCACACTGGAGACCAGATTACTGCGGCGCAATTTGGCGAACAGTTGCTCAAGGTAGGACAGGGAAATGCCTTGACGCTCGGAAATATCGGCCAGGGACACCGGCCCAGTTTGCGCGTGCAAGGCCAAGTCGAGCATGGCAGTCACCGCGTATCGGCCTTTTGTAGTCAGTCTCATGGACAAGTACCAAGGTGTTTCAGAATGGGAGCAAGTATGCGATTCCCGAGTATTTAAGTCAACTATAAGACCTAGTACTTTAGTCAGGATTACCCGTAAAAAGGGCGCGCGAATCATAGCAGGATGGGGTTGGATCGAACAGCGAGAACAGGACCGACCAGGAATTCCGAGACCAATGGAGCCAAAAATCTGGGAGGGCTCGCCCCTCCCATGGGGTTTGGTGGCTTCAGCCGGCCTTCGTGACAGCTTCGTCCTTGATTTCGGCGAAGTCCTCTTCACGCAGCTCAGGCAGATCTTTCGCACAGTAAGTGCTACCCAGCTCCTTCAGTGCACCGCACATACCATCCAACTTTCCATCCACCGCTTGCAGATGGTCGAGCAACTGCCCGATGGCGCGAGCCACGGGGTCGGGCATGTCTTCGCTGACGCCATAGGCATCGAAACCGATTTTCTCGGCCATGGCCTTGCGCTTGGCCTCTTGCTCATCACCGACTTCCGGCTTGACGATGATGCGCCCCGGAATACCCACCACCGTGGCGCCAGGCGGAACCGCCTTGGTCACCACAGCATTGGAGCCCACCTTGGCACCAGCGCCGACCGTGAACGGACCAAGCACCTTGGCGCCCGCCCCGACCACCACACCATCGCCCAACGTAGGGTGGCGCTTACCTTTATTCCAACTGGTACCGCCCAGGGTCACGCCTTGATAAAGCGTTACGTCGTCGCCGATCTCAGCGGTTTCACCAATAACGATGCCCATGCCGTGATCAATAAAGAAGCGCCGCCCCACCTTGGCGCCCGGATGAATCTCGATCCCGGTCAGCCAGCGACCGAAATTCGACACCAGCCGCGCCAGCCATTTCCAGCCCATATTCCACAGCGCACCGGAAAGACGATGGATCCAGATCGCGTGCATGCCCGGGTAGCAGGTCAGCACTTCAAAGGCGTTGCGCGCCGCCGGGTCACGGTGAAAAACACTCTGGATATCTTCTCGCAAACGCTCGAACATTTTTAATCCTTCCGCTTAAGGAGTTCGCCACGGGCCGCTTTCTGGGTTTCCGTGAGGATGCCACGCAATATATTCATTTCCGCCCGACTGACCGAGCTGCGGCCGTAGAGGCGACGCAGGCGCGCCATCAAGTGCCGTGGCTTTTCAGGATCGAGGAATTCGATGGCCACCAGAGTATGTTCCAGATGCTCATAGAATCGCTCCAGCTCGTCCATGGTGGCCAACTCACCACTTTTAGTGGACGCCACTTCATCCTTCTCGACCTTGCTCGGCTGCCCTTCGGCGGCCAGCCAAGCCATGCGCACTTCATAACTCAACACCTGCACCGCCGCCCCCAGGTTCAGCGAACTGAACTCGGGGTCTGACGGAATGTGCACATGAAAGTGACATCGCTGCAGCTCCTCATTGGTCAGGCCGGAGTCTTCACGGCCAAATACCAAGGCGATTTCAGCGCCGCCTGCCGCTTCCTCCACCACCTTGGCCCCGCACTCTCGCGGGTCCAGCAATGGCCACGGGATACGACGGTCACGGGCACTGGTGCCCAGCACCAGGTTGCAGCCGACCAAGGCATCTTCCAAGGTGGCGACGACCTGGGCCTTTTCAAGGATGTCATTGGCGCCCGACGCGCGCGCGTCAGCCTCGTGGTGCGGGAACACACGCGGCTCGACCAGCACCAGGCGCGTCAGCCCCATGTTTTTCATGGCTCGCGCCACCCCACCGATATTGCCGGGATGACTGGTATTGACCAAGACGACACGAATGTTTTGCAGCAAGGGAGGCGCTCTCGGACACAGGAAAGGGGAGCAAATCTTACAGAACAGCCTAAGGTTATGCCATGAAAGCGAACGTCGTCCTTCACCTGAAGAAAGTTTCTGCTAGAATGCCCGGCTTTCTTTAACAACCTTAGGTGACACATCCATGCAGCCCATGCTGAATATCGCGCTGCGCGCCGCCCGCAGCGCCAGTGAATTGATCTTCCGCTCCATCGAGCGCCTGGATACCATCAAGGTCGACGAAAAAGACGCCAAGGATTATGTATCCGAGGTGGATCGCGCCGCCGAACAGAAAATCATCGACGCACTGCGCAAGGCCTACCCTACCCACGGCATCCTCGGCGAAGAAACCGGTTTGCACAAAGGCAGCGGCGAAGGCGAAGACTACCTGTGGATCATCGACCCACTGGATGGCACCACCAACTTCCTGCGCGGTATCCCGCACTTTGCCGTGAGCATTGCCTGCAAATACCGTGGCCGTTTGGAACACGCGGTTGTACTCGACCCGGTTCGCCAGGAAGAATTCACCGCCAGCCGTGGCCGTGGCGCCCAGCTCAATGGCCGTCGCCTGCGCGTCAGCGGTCGCACCAGCCTGGACGGCGCTCTTCTGGGCACTGGCTTCCCATTCCGCGACGACCAGATGGATAACCTGGAAAACTACCTGGGCATGTTCCGCGCCCTGGTTGGCCAGACCGCCGGCATCCGCCGCGCCGGCGCCGCCAGCCTGGACCTGGCCTACGTTGCCGCCGGTCGTTTTGACGCGTTCTGGGAGTCGGGCCTGTCCGAGTGGGACATGGCCGCAGGCGCACTGCTGATTCAAGAAGCAGGCGGCCTGGTGAGCGACTTCACCGGCGGTCACGACTTCCTGGAAAAAGGCCATGTCGTTGCCGGTAACACCAAATGCTTCAAGGCAGTTCTGACGGCGATCCAGCCGCACCTGCCGGCCTCGCTGAAGCGTTAAGCGAGCGAGCAAAAAAAAGCACCCTTCGGGGTGCTTTTTTTGTGCCTGGGATTTGGTGCGAGTCTAAATGCCAAGAGCACCACAAATAAAATGCGGGAGGGGGCTAGCCCCTCCCGCATTTTGAACTGCACACGCCGTTGAACCTGCGTCTGGACGAGTATTACTGCTGGTTTTGACCGAGGACGAGACGACCCTCCTTGTCGACCGGAATCTGGCCGCCTGGATCACGATCCATGCGCACCGAACCTTCCTTGCCATCCAAGGTGTACCGCACGTCATAGCCGACAACCTTGTCGCTGATGTCGTTGACGGTGTTACACCGGGTTTGTGTGGTGGTGTAGGTATCGCGGTTCTGCATACCTTCCTGCACCTTGTTGCCGGCGTAACCACCACCGACCGCACCGGCCACGGTGGCCAGTTTCTTACCGTTGCCGCCGCCGATCTGGTTGCCCAGCAGGCCACCTGCGAGGGCGCCGACGACGGTACCGGCGATTTGATGCTGATCCTGCACCGGACGCTGCCGGGTCACGGTGACGTCCTTGCAGACCTCACGCGGGGTTTTGATCTGGGTCTTGACCGGCTGCACCGCCAGTACTTGCGCATACTCAGGGCCGCTTTTTACCAGGCTGTAGGTGGCGACAGCACCCCCGGCAGTTACACCGACAGCACCCAATACCGCACCAACCAGTAACGACTTGTTCACGTTGAACCTCCTGACCATCACAAACGGACCGAAAGGTCCGCGCTATACCCAGCCTTGGAGCAAAAAAAAAGGCACGAGTTCAATACTCGTGCCTTCTTTGTAACAACGATCAACTAGCGCCCATCAAGGACGATCGTCGACTTCCTTGTCGGTGATGGCCGGAGGAATCAGGTCTTCGCTGTTGAGGTTCAGCCAGATCAACACCACGTTGGCGATGTAGATCGACGAGTAGGTGCCCGCCAGAACGCCGATGAACAGCGCCAGGGAGAAGCCCCACAGGTTGTCGCCGCCGAAGATCATCAACGCCGCGATCGCCAGCAAGGTGGAGATCGACGTGGCCATGGTCCGCAGCAGGGTCTGGGTGGTGGAGATATTGATGTTCTCGATCAACGTCGCCTTGCGCAGTACACGGAAGTTCTCGCGGACCCGGTCGAATACCACGATGGTGTCGTTGAGCGAATAACCAATGATCGCCAGCACCGCCGCCAGCACCGTCAGGTCGAACGTGACCTGGAAGTAAGCCAGGATGCCTACAGTTACGATCACGTCATGGATCAGCGACACAATGGCGCCGACGCCGAATTTCCACTGAAAGCGGAACGCCAGGTAGATCATGATGCCGACCAGCGCCATCAGCATGCCGAGGCCGCCCTGGTCGCGCAGCTCTTCACCCACTTGCGGCCCCACGAACTCGACGCGCTTGACCGACGCCGGGTTATCGCCGCCGACCTTCTGCAAAGCCTCGGCCACCTGGTGACCCAGTTGCGGGTCTTCGCCAGGCATACGCACCAGCAGATCGGTGGTAGCGCCGAAGTTCTGCACCACGGCTTCGTGATAACCGGCCTTGACCAGTTCGTTGCGCACCAGGGTGACGTCGGCCGGCTTCTCGTAGGTCAGCTCGATGAGCGTACCGCCGGTGAAGTCCAGCCCGTAGTTCAGGCCCTTATGGAACCAGCTGAACAATGCCAGAACGGTAAGGAGCACTGTGGCGCCGAACGCAATGTTGCGAACGCCCATGAAGTTGATTGTACGTAACATGGCAGCCCCTTAAATCCACAACTTCTTGAAGTCACGTCCGCCAAAGATCAGGTTGACCATTGCGCGGGTCACCATGATGGCCGTGAACATCGAGGTAAAGATACCGAGGGACATGGTCACCGCAAAACCTTTGACCGGGCCGGTGCCCATGGCAAAGAGAATCCCGCCGACCAGCAACGTGGTCAGGTTGGAGTCGAGAATCGCGGTAAATGCCCGGCCGAAGCCTTCGTTGATTGCGCGCTGCACCGTCATGCCGGCGGCGATCTCTTCACGAATACGCGAAAAGATCAGCACGTTGGCGTCCACCGCCATACCCATGGTGAGCACGATACCAGCGATACCCGGCAGGGTCAGCGTTGCCCCCAGCAGCGACATCAAAGCCAGCAGCATCACCATATTGCCCGCCAGGGCCACAGTGGCGATGACACCGAAGAAGCGGTAGATGGCGATGATGAACAGCGATACGAAAAGCATGCCCCACAAGGCTGCATCGATACCCTTGGTGATGTTGTCCGCACCCAGGCTCGGGCCAATGGTACGTTCTTCGGCGAAGTACATCGGCGCGGCCAGGCCACCGGCGCGCAGCAGCAGCGCCAGTTCGGACGATTCACCCTGGCCGTTCAGGCCGGTGATGCGGAATTGAGCACCCAGCGGCGACTGAATGGTCGCCAGACTGATGATCTTCTTCTCTTCCTTGAACGACTGCACCGGCACGTCTTTCTCGACGCCGTTGACCATTTGCTTGGTGTAGGTAGTGATTGGGCGTTGCTCGATGAAGATCACCGCCATACTGCGACCGACGTTGCTGCGCGTAGCGCGACTCATCAGTTCGCCGCCATGGCCATCCAGGCGGATATTCACTTCAGGAGTGCCGTGCTCGCCAAAACCGGCCTTGGCGTCGGTCACCTGATCACCGGTGATGATCAAGCCACGCTCGATCAGCGCCGGAGGACGGTTGCCTTCGCGGAACTCGAACTCTTCGGCAGTAGCACGGGTAGCGCCCGGCTCAGCCGCCAAACGGAATTCCAGGTTGGCGGTCTTGCCCAGGATACGCTTGGCTTCAGCAGTGTCCTGCACGCCCGGCAGCTCAACCACGATACGGTTGGCGCCCTGGCGCTGCACGATCGGCTCGGCCACACCCAGTTCGTTGACGCGGTTACGCACCGTGGTCAAGTTCTGCTTGATGGAGTATTCGCGGATTTCCGCGATCTTGGCCGGGCTCATCGCCAGACGCAGTACAGGTTGACCATTCAGGTCGGCCGGTACGATGTCGAAATCGTTGAAGTTCTTACGGATCAGCGCACGGGCCTGTTCGCGGGACGCTTCGTCAGAGAAGCCCAGCTGGATGGCACCGTTGAGCTGCGGCAGGCTGCGATAACGCAGCTTTTCTTTACGCAGCAGGCTCTTCACGTCGCCTTCGTAGACCTTGAGGCGGGCGTCGAGGGCTTTGTCCATGTCGACTTCCAGCAGGAAGTGCACGCCACCGGACAAGTCCAGGCCCAGCTTCATCGGGTGCGCGCCAATGCTGCGCAGCCACTGCGGGGTGGTTTGCGCCAGGTTGAGCGCGACCACATAGTCGTCACCCATGGCCTTGCGCACGACATCCTTGGCCGGCAATTGGTCTTCCTGCTTGGCCAGGCGCAACAAGCCGCCCTTCGCACCAGCCGCCAATGTTGCCGCCTTGACCTGGATACCCGCGTCGGTGAGCGCCTTGCTCGCGCGGTCCAGATCAGCCTGATTGACCTGCAGCGAAGTGCTGGCGCCAGTGATCTGGATCGCCGGGTCATCAGGATAGAGATTGGGAGCGGAATAAATAAAACCGATCGCCAGCACCGCCAGGATCAGTACGTATTTCCACAGAGGGTATTTGTTCAGCATCACGCCGCCCGCTTATAACGCGGGGCGCCTTGCGCGCCCCGTCGATTGGTAAAGGTTGTTACTTAGATCGCTTTGAGCGTGCCTTTAGGCAGCGTGGCGGCGATGGCGCCCTTCTGGAACTTCATTTCAACGGTGTCGGAGACTTCCAGTACCACGAAAGCATCGGAAACCTTGGTGATCTTGCCGGCGATACCGCCAGTGGTGACCACTTCGTCGCCTTTCTGCAGGCTGCTGAGCAGGTTCTTCTGCTCTTTGGCGCGCTTGGCCTGTGGACGCCAGATCATCAGGTAGAAGATGACCAGGAAGCCGACCAGGAAAATCCACTCGAAACCACCGCCCATAGGGCCCGCAGCGGCAGGCGCAGCGGCGTCGGCCATGGCGTTAGAGATAAAAAAGCTCATTTAGCACTCCAGTTGCAAATAGTGAATCTTAGGGTCGGGAAACTCAGTCCAAGGGCGGCACAGGGAGCCCGCGCTTGGCATAGAAGGCATCGACGAAGGCGGCCAATGTACCCTGTTGAATAGCCTCGCGCAAACCAGCCATCAGGACTTGGTAATGACGCAAATTGTGGATGGTATTCAACATGCTACCCAGCATTTCTCCGCACTTGTCCAGATGGTGCAGATAAGCACGGGAGAAGTTCTGGCAGGTGTAGCAATCACAGGTGGGATCCAGCGGCGAATCATCATGGCGATGGAACGCGTTACGGATCTTCAGCACGCCTGTATCGATGAACAGATGCCCATTGCGGGCATTACGGGTTGGCATCACGCAATCGAACATGTCCACACCGCGGCGCACACCCTCTACGAGATCTTCCGGTTTGCCAACGCCCATAAGGTAACGAGGTTTGTCAGCCGGCATCAGGCCCGGCAGATAATCCAGCACCTTGATCATCTCGTGCTTGGGCTCGCCCACCGACAGACCGCCGATGGCCAGGCCGTCGAAGCCAATCTTGTCGAGGCCTTCCAGCGAGCGCTTGCGCAGGCTTTCATGCATGCCGCCCTGGACGATACCGAACAACGCCGCAGTGTTATCGCCATGGGCGTTTTTCGAACGTTGGGCCCAACGCAGCGACAACTCCATGGACACGCGCGCGACGTCTTCGTCGGCCGGGTACGGCGTGCACTCGTCGAAAATCATCACGATGTCCGAACCCAGGTCACGCTGCACCTGCATCGATTCTTCCGGGCCCATGAACACTTTGGAACCATCCACCGGCGAGGCGAAGGTCACGCCCTCCTCCTTGATCTTGCGCATGGCGCCCAGGCTGAACACCTGGAAACCACCGGAGTCGGTGAGGATCGGGCCCTGCCACTTCATGAAGTCATGCAGGTCGCCATGCTTCTTGATCACTTCCGTGCCCGGGCGCAGCCACAGGTGGAAGGTGTTGCCGAGGATAATCTCGGCGCCGGTGGCGACGATATCGCGCGGCAGCATGCCCTTGACGGTGCCGTAGGTGCCGACAGGCATGAACGCCGGGGTCTCCACGGTGCCGCGCGGGAACGTCAGGCGACCGCGACGGGCCTTACCGTCGGTGGCCAGCAATTCAAACGACATACGACTCATAGTTGTTCCTCTGGGCCGCGCGGCGCCGGGTTACGGGTGATGAACATCGCATCACCGTAGCTGAAAAAACGGTATCCATTTTCGATGGCGGCTTGATAAGCGGCCATGGTCTCGGGATAACCGGCAAATGCCGACACCAGCATCAACAGCGTGGATTCCGGCAAATGGAAGTTGGTGACCAGGCAATCGACCACATGGAACGGTCGGCCTGGGTAAATGAAGATATCGGTGTCGCCGCTAAACGGCTTGAGCACGCCGTCGCGCGCCGCGCTTTCCAGGGAGCGCACGCTAGTGGTACCCACCGCAATCACCCGCCCGCCGCGCGACTTGCACGCGTTGACCGCGTCCACCACATCCTGAGTGACCTCCAGCCATTCGCTGTGCATATGGTGGTCTTCGATGTTCTCCACACGCACCGGCTGAAACGTGCCGGCCCCCACGTGCAGGGTCACATAGGCGGTCTCGACGCCCTTGGCGGCGATCGCCTCCAGCAGCGGCTGGTCGAAATGCAGCCCGGCCGTAGGCGCGGCCACCGCACCCAGGCGCTGGGAATACACGGTCTGATAGCGTTCGCGGTCGGCGTCTTCATCCGGGCGGTCGATATAAGGAGGCAACGGCATATGGCCGACGCGCTCCAGCAATGGCAGGACTTCTTCGGCGAACTTCAGCTCGAACAGCGCATCATGACGCGCCACCATCTCGGCTTCGCCACCGCCATCGATAAGAAGGCTCGATCCCGGTTTCGGTGATTTGCTGGAGCGCACATGGGCCAGCACGCGATGGCTGTCCAGCACCCGCTCCACCAGAATTTCCAGCTTGCCGCCGGAGGCTTTCTGGCCAAACAGCCGCGCCGGAATCACCCGGGTATTGTTGAACACCATCAGATCGTCTGGGCGTAAATGCTCAAGCAAATCAGTGAATTGACGGTGTGCGAGGGCACCGCTTGGCCCGTCCAGGGTCAGCAGTCGACTGGCGTGACGCTCGGCCAAAGGGTGGCGAGCGATCAGCGAATCAGGGAGCTCAAAAGTAAAGTCAGCAACGCGCATGATGGGGTTCGTCTAGCAGGGCCGGGAAGTCTAGCGGAAATAGTCAAAATTGACCATGAAACGTGATTGACCAACGGTAATCACCTCTCTATACTTCGCCGCCATTGAGCCCTGATGGCGGAATTGGTAGACGCGGCGGATTCAAAATCCGTTTTCGAAAGGAGTGGGAGTTCGAGTCTCCCTCGGGGCACCATCTTAAAAAAAGACCTTGAAATTCAAGGTCTTTTTTTTCGCCTGTCGAAAAGTGGGCACTCTGCTGATTTATTGCTCAGCGCCTCTTTCAGCTGAAACACAGTTCACTGTGGGAGCCAGGTTTGAAGCGGCAGAGGGAAAAGTCGTAATCGGCCCCCGATTACACACCCGGCCGCCCTGGCCGGGCGGCCGGTAACCTTACTTGAACAGCGCAATCACCACGCACACCAGTGTGATCGCCAGTGCCGGCCATTGCATGGGCAAGAAAAAGAAATGGTGGCGCACGCCATCTTCATGCACTTCCCTATTCAGCACAAAACCCAGCACCGTGTTGATGGCCGAGCCGATCCCCACGCCCATCAGCAATTGCGTCAACGAGGTGTTGCCCGGTTTGACGCTGGGGTCGGGCCACAACACCATCAGCAACAAAATCATGGCCACCGGTGTGAACAGCGTCAGCCAGCCTGCGCCGCGATAGATCATCGTTTAATCCCTTTATGCACAATCAACGATTACGCGAGCGGTTCACGCCAGCTCGCGCGTTTGAGTTTGAGCCGTGAGCACTGTGTCCAGCGTATGCAGGAACAGGTCGTGGCTCAGGATGCCGGTGGCGATGGTCGACAGGACCGGTTGGCCGCTGTCGCCTTTGATTACCACTTTTTCGCTCCAGGCGTTGAGGTCGACGCTGCGCAATGACGACATCGGCACCTTACGGCCCTGGTATTCCAGGCACTGAGCGCTCACCAGGATGGGCGCCGTGGTGATCTTGAGGAAATTACCGCTCATGCGCTTGCCCCACACTTGGCCGGAGCTGATGCAATTAAACGTCACCGCCCCGCCCGACTCCAGCACACTGAGCACTCCCGGCATGCGCGCGCGGACGTGCAGTTCGCGCACCAATTGCTGGAATTTTTGAAAACCCTTAAGGCTTTCAATCACGCGATGAAACGGCTCGGCGGCCGTGCGACGGTAGGCCAGGTTGGTGATCAAGCCTGTCATCACCGTTTGCCCGGAGCTGAACAGATACAAGTCCTGGATCTCGATAAACGGGGTGTAGTCGCGCTGGCCCTGGTTGATGCGTGCGATGCCATGCTCGTACACATCATAAGCGGTACTGCGCAATTTCTTATGCCAACCGTACAGGCCGAATACACACAGCCCAAGAATGGCCAGAAAGCCACTGGTGAGATTGATCAGCGACTGCCCGCTGCTGAAGTTAATCGTCATGCCCCGGGACGTTGTGACACCGATAGGCCCTTCATTACCCGGCGGCAGGATCGTACCCAGATACAGCACAAATCCCGCGAGCGCCAACAGCACAACGCCGAGTATCAGGCTGAAAATGAGAAAACCTTTGCCATGGCGAAAGCTCGCGATCAGCTCGCCGGTGGCGGATGAATCAGGTGTGGAGGATGGCTGCATAAGTACTTGCGTCCCTGTAAGTGAGTCAAACGTGCCGATTCAACATCGCACCGGTCCATTGGCTGGCTGCGCGAGCTGTGCACGGCGGGTTGGAACATGGCTAATTAATATCGTTCCGCGGAGAGCTTGAGGTGCAAGCGTTTGAAGTCTTTTTTTTCAGCCGCAGAACAGTGATTATCGCGCTCCGCCCGCACACCGAGGAAGCCCTACCATGGAATTGACGCTGGAAGCTGTTGCGCTCTTCGCACTCAAACTGGTGCATGAAACCGACGGCGGCAGCCCGGTATTGCGCGACGACCCGGCGATGGCCGCGTATGAGCGTGAAGTGTTTGGATTGCTGGTGCGCCAAGGGGACTTGCGCCAGATTCAACGTAAGCTCGATGAATGCGTGATGCAGGCGCTGCAGGCGTTGGGCGGAACGGAGACGGTGTTGGGGCGTGAGTTGGAGAGACTGGCCGCCGACACTCGAAAAGCCTCTACGCTGGAGGAACTCGATGCCCCGCTCGACGCACTCAAGCATTACCTCAAAGCTATCCAGTGACACCTTCCATTGAAGGAACGAGCCTGACCACGATGAGTGTCAACTTATGCGGCGTCACAGACCGACCACAAGGACCGTTACATGATCGACTTCAACAACAAAGGCTTCTTCAAACTCAAACAAAACAATGAATACGCCGAACGCGTCTCGGCCTTGCTGCTCGATGGCGAAGAAGTGGTGGACGCCTACAAGGCCATGCGCGACGGCGTGGTGTTCACCACCAAACGCATCATCGCGGTAAACGTACAAGGCATCACCGGCAGCAAGAAGGACTTCACATCACTGCCGTACAAAAACATCGTGGCGTATTCGGTGGAAACGTCCGGGACCTTCGACCTGGATTCGGAGTTGGAGATTTACTTTTCATCCCTGGGCAAAGTGAAATTCGAGTTCACTGGGAAGACCTCGATTGTGGAAATCTCGCGGCTGATTTCCAAGCATTTGCTGACGTGATCAATCGGCCAGAAGTATCGCCTGGCGAAGGAGTGCTTACTTGGACGGGAACGTCTCAAGATACGCCAGGATATTTTCAATCTTCTCCTGATCGCTGATACCCCAGAAGATCATCCGCGTGCCGCTCACTACCTTCTTGGGGTCTTCGATGTACGCGGCGAGTTTTTCGCGGGTCCAGACCACGCCGGAGTTTTTCATCGCGTCGGAATACTGGTAGTCCTCGGTGGTGCCGGCGGGGCGGTCGATGATGCCGTTGAGTTGCGGGCCGAAACCGCCGCGCGCGCCTTCGCCGATGCTGTGGCAGCCGCCGCAGGTCTTGGTGAAGAGCTTACCGCCGGCTTCGGCATCGCCAGCGGCGAAGGCTGGGGCGGTGTTGAGAATCAGGGCGAGGGTCAGTAAGGCGTACTTCATGGGCGACTCCACATCGGCGGTTGCGGGAATTATGCCTGGCATCTCCATCCGGATCACCGCCGCCTGCAATGCCACGGGTGCAAACACGCAACCTAGACACCCTGAACGACCACCCATCGCCTGGGACACATCCAATCGAACCTATACCGCTGCGTTCCACTCCACCTAACTGAACCCTGATGGTGGAGTAAGGATCATGGCTCAGCCATCGATTTTGGTATTGGAAGACGACGAAATTATTCGGGCGTTGATGGTGGATGTACTGGAGGATTTCGGCGCGATTGTGACGTCGTTTCCCTCAGCGGATGAAGGGATGATTTACCTGGAACGCGAGGACGACCCCGTGGACCTGATTGTCAGCGACATACAAATGCCTGGCCTGCTCAATGGTTATGACTTGAGCCGCGTGGTTGCCCATCGCTGGCCATCAGTGCGGGTGCTGCTAACCTCGGGCAATACAAAAATGGCTGAAGAGCTAGGCGGTTCCGTGCGTTTCCTGCCCAAGCCATGGAGCACTGAGCATCTGATCGAATGCGTGCAAACGGCGCTGACTCAGCAAGGTTCGTCACTGCACTGATAGCGCCGCAATATCACCTAAACCGAACTTCACGGTACGCTGCACGGTCAGTCATAAGGCAAGGAGCGACTTTTCTGATCCGCTGGTCAGGCCTTTCGCCTTGTGCGTACAGTCAATGGCCATGAGTTGTGTAGAATCGTCGCCCATTTCCACGCGTCATTCATGGCCGGCAGGCCCACAGCTCGAGCTATTTGCATGCTTTCAAAGGCCCATGACGTTGGTGCGCCCTCATTGCTTGATGCGTTACGCACAGGCACCAGCCTGTTGCACGTTGCGCTGGAAAAGCGTTTGCCGTTTTTTTCCGAGCGCCTGGATGCCGACGGGTACCGGCGCCTGCTACAGGCCTATCACGGGTTTTACGCCCCCATTGAAGCGGCGCTGTATGCCAGTGGGCTGATCCCGGCGGGATTCGATACTGCCCTGCGTGTGAAAACGCCGACATTGGTCAGCGACCTGCACGGTCTTGGCCTGGATGACACCGCTATCAACGCCCTGCCCCACTGCACCGCCCTGCCGCGCCTCGACACCCCTGCGGCCTGCCTCGGTGTGTTGTATGTGCTTGAAGGCGCAACGTTGGGCGGCCAGGTGCTGCGCCGGGAAATGTCCCAGCGCTTTGGCATCGATGCCACCAACGGTGGCGCGTTTCTTGATGTGTATGGCCCTGAGACGGGCCGGCGTTGGAAAGACTTTCTCGATTATCTGGGCAGCCAGGCGCTGGACGCCGAAGCCCAACAGCGCGCGGTACATGCCGCCCGTTCGACATTCAGCGGCTTTGAGCGATGGCTCGACAGCCAGGAGGTACTGCTATGAAACCCCAAGATTTTGAACAGCTGCTTGCCAACTGCGCCGACGAACCCATCCGCTTTCCTGGGGCGATTCAGCCTCACGGTGTGCTGCTGACGCTGTCCGAGCCAGACCTGAAGATTATCCAAGTGAGCGCCAACGTCGCTACGCTGTTCAACCGCACGCCCGAGGCGCTGTTGGGCCAGCCGCTACATAGCCTGATCGGCCCCGAGCACGCCCAGGCCGTGCAGGCCATGGCCGAACTCAATACGTTTATCGATGCGCCGCCGCTGCACGTGACGCTCAACGGCGCTGAGTTCGAAGGTTTGTTGCACCGCCACCAAAATGTGCTGGTGCTGGAGTTCGAACCCCACCTCAAGGATTTTCAACCACGGGCCCCCAACGGTCGCACCAGTGATCTGGGCAAGATGCTGCGCCGCTTGCAGTCGGCAAAAACCCTGGCGGCGCTGTATGACATCAGCGTCACGGAAATCCAGGCCATGACCGGTTACGACCGCGTGCTCATCTACCGCTTCGAAGAAGAAGGCCATGGTCAGGTGATTGCCGAAGCATCCGCTCCGTCCATGGAATTGTTCAACGGGCTGTTCTTCCCTGCATCTGACATCCCCGAACAGGCTCGCGAGCTGTACCGCACCAACTGGCTGCGGATTATCCCGAACGCCGATTACACGCCGGTGCCGCTGGTGCCCAAATTGCGCCCGGATACCGGCGAACCGCTGGACCTGAGCTTTGCGACGCTGCGCAGTGTGTCGCCGATTCACTGCCAGTACATGCAGAACATGGGCGTGTTGTCGTCCATGAGCATTTCGCTGATGAAAGGCGACAAACTCTGGGGCCTGATCAGTTGCGGCAACCGCACCCCGCTGCTGGTACCGAACGAACTGCGTACCGCCTGCCAGACCATCGGCCAGGTACTCTCGCTGCAGATCAGCGCCATGGAGGCTCTGGACCTGAGCCACCAGCGCGAAGAAAAAGTCGAAGCCTTGGCCCAACTGGACAAAGCCATGAAAGCCTCGGACCACAACGTGTTCGACGGCCTGGCCAAGCAACCGCGCTTGCTCATGGACCTGACCCTGGCCGGCGGCGTGGCGATCATCGAAGACAAACAACTGCACCGCTACGGCAACTGCCCGGAACCGGCGCAGATCCGGGCGTTGCACAAGTGGCTGCAAGCCAGCGGCGAACCGGTGTTCGCCAGCCATAACCTGGCCTCGGTTTACCCTCCGGCGGCGGAGTTTCAGCAAGTGGCCAGCGGCGTATTGGCCATGGGCCTGCCCAAGCCGGTGGACAACGGTGTGCTGTGGTTCCGCCCCGAGGTCAAAGAGAACATCAATTGGAGCGGCGACCCGAAAAAACCGCTGGACCTGGAAAATTCCGACGCTGGTATGCGCCTGCGCCCACGCACGTCGTTTGAAATCTGGAAAGTGGAAATGGCCGGCATCTCCACCAAGTGGAGCCACGGCGACCTGTTCGCCGCCAACGACCTGCGCCGCTCCGCCCTGGAAAACGACCTGGCCCGCCAGGTCGAGCGCGAGCAACAGGCCGTGCGCGCCCGTGATGACCTGGTGGCGGTGGTGTCCCACGACCTGCGCAACCCGATGACTGTCATCTCGATGCTCTGCGGCATGATGCAAAAAGCCTTCAGCTCCGAAGGCCCACACACCTCGCGCCGTATTTCCTCGGCCATCGACACCATGCAACAAGCCGCCGGGCGCATGAACGTGCTGCTGGAAGACCTGCTCGACACCTCGAAAATCGAGGCCGGCCGCTATGTGGTCAAGCCCGTGGCGCTGGATGTGAACCAGATGTTCGAGGAGGCGTACTCCTTGCTGGCACCGTTGGCGATGGAAAAAGGCATCGACCTGTCGTTCAACGCCGAACCTGGCCTGCAGATCAAAGGCGACCCCGAGCGCTTGTTCCAAGTGCTGTCGAACCTGATCGGCAACGCCATCAAGTTCACCCCGCGCCAGGGCAATATCGGCATCAGTGCCATGAGCAACGGCGAGGAAATTGTGTTTTCGGTGCGCGACTCCGGCGAAGGCATTGCCCCAGAGCTGTTGCCGTATGTGTTCGACCGCTACTGGACACAGACCGAAAACAATCCCACCGGCAGCGGGCTGGGGCTGTATATCACCCAAGGCATCGTGCAGGCCCACGGCGGCAAGATCGTGGCCGAAAGTGAAGTAGGCCGTGGCAGTGAGTTCCGATTCACGGTGCCGAAGGTGATGCAGGACGCCCATACCTGATCGGTCCGGCTGAAGGGCTCGATGGCCCTAAACCGCCATTGCCGTTACACGTTGCCACGAGGTGTTTATAGCTCCAACACCTCGCGCCTCTATAAGTTTGGCCCGGCTTCGCAGACGCGGAGCCCATCTAACTTACAGAAGGATATTTTTATGCTTGGAGCTATCAGTCCGTTCCTAGGCCATCTGCAACTCCCCACCCCACAACACGATGAAGTAGCCCTGCAACGCAAGAAGCGCAGCCTGGACAGCCACTCACTCCCACTTGATCCCCAGCAAACCGACAACGCCCCACGTCACAATCGGCGCCGCGGCAGCGGCAGCCTGGACAGCCTCGGCAAGGGCAACCTGCTTTAGAGCGACCTACGGAGGGCAGCCCGCTGCCCTTCGTACACCCCATGCCTTAACAAAACACTGACATTCATTGCGCTAACCTTGCCGGTTCTAGCCTGGCCGGAGCCCTTCCCTGCATGCTGCACCCCGACAACCTGCCCGCCGTACTTGCCGGCCCTTTGCTACGACGTCTCGAACCCAGGCGCCTGGTGCTGTGGCTGACTGGCAGTCGTCCCCTGGACCTGACCTTGAAGCTGCAATGGGCCGGACACACGCTGCACATCCCGCTGGATCAAGGCCAGTGCCAAGTCAACCCCATAGGCCGCCAGGCCTTTGTGCATCTGATTGATGTGCCGCTGGACGAAGCGCTGCCCCAGGACGAGGTCATCCACTACGACCTGCTGATCGACGGCCTCGGTATCGCCTATTGGGCGGCGCATCTGCTGTATGCCGACGCGCCATCACCGCATTTTGTCCTGCACAGTCGCATCCACCAGCTCGTGCACGGCTCCTGCCGCAAGCCTCACCACGCCGCAGACGACGGCCTGCTCTGCGTCGATCGCCTGCTCGCCGATGCGCACACGCTCGATGAGCGTCCGGCCTTGCTGATGATGAGCGGCGACCAGGTTTACGCCGACGATGTGGCCGGGCCGATGCTTCGGGCAATCCACGCACTGATCGCGCGCCTGGGCCTGTTCGACGAACATCTGGAAGGCGCCGTGGTGGACGACAGCGCCAGTCTCTACGGGCACCGCGCCAGCTATTACCATCGCGCGGACCTGCTACCGGCGCTGGACAGCAATCAGACCCTGCGCGAGCGCTTCTTCGGCGGCGTTAAAAAGCCGATTTTCACCAGCAGTACCGCCGACAACCATCTGGTCACCTTTGCCGAAGTCATGGCGATGTACCTGCTGGTATGGTCCCCCACGCCCTGGACCTTGATCGAAACCCAAGCGCCACCACTGAGCCCGGACGAATCGGCGCGCTATGCGCGTGAGCACGTGCACATCGAGCGCTTTCGCGACGGCCTGCCCGGCGTTGCGCGAGTCTTCGCGCACCTGTCCACCCTGATGATCTTTGACGATCACGACATCACCGACGACTGGAACCTCAGCGCCCAATGGGAAGAAACCGCCTACGGCCACCCGTTTTCCAAGCGCATCATCGGCAATGCCCTGCTCGCCTATCTGCTGTGCCAGGGTTGGGGCAACCACCCGGATGCCTTCGTCGAACTGTTGCCGCCCATCCAGGCGCTGACCGCTCACGTCCCCGACAACCATCTCGACGCCGCTGCCCAGGATGCCTTGCTGGCCACGTTGCTCAAATTTCAACAATGGCATTACGTGCTGCCCAGCACCCCCGCTCTGGTGGTGCTCGACACCCGCACCCGGCGCTGGCGCAGTGAGTTCACCCTCAAGCAACCCTCCGGCCTGCTGGACTGGGAAGCTTTGAGCGAACTGCAACAGGAACTGCTGGACCACCCGTCGGCGATCATCGTCTCGCCCGCGCCGATCTTCGGCGTCAAGCTGATCGAGACAGTGCAGAAGGTCTTCAGCTGGTGCGGCTACCCGCTGCTGGTGGACGCGGAAAACTGGATGGCCCACCGGGGCGCCGCCCAGGTGATCCTCAATATTTTCCGCCACTCGCGTACGCCGGGTAACTACGTGATTCTCTCCGGTGACGTGCATTACTCGTTCGTCTATGCCGTGCTGATCCGCCACCGCAATGCCGGCCCCCGGATCTGGCAGATCACCAGCAGCGGCATCAAGAACGAATTTCCCCGGCGCCTGCTGGAATGGTTCGACCGTCTCAACCGCTGGCTATACTCACCCCGTTCGCCGCTCAACTGGTTGACACGCCGTCGCACCATGCAGGTCGTACCGCATGTTCCGGAACATGCCGAGGCCGGCGAACGGTTATGGAACTCGGCGGGCATCGGTCAGGTGTTTTTCAACGAACAAGGTCAACCGGACGCAATTTACCAACACAATGCGAACGGGAAGGCTCGCACACAGATGGTTGCGCCCACGCCATAGCGCGCGGCGGCGAACGCAGTGCGCATGCAAGGAGCAAAAGCAATGGGCGATACCTCAGGCAGCAACCCGGCGAAGCAGGATTTCTCGCACCTCAACGCCGACATGCTGCACACCATCCTGGAGCTGGTCAGCGACGGTATCTGGGACTGGAACGCCAACACCGGGTTCGTCTACCGCAATCCGGGCTGGTACGAAATGCTGGGCTACCCGCGGCATGCGCTGGAGAACACCCTGTTCACCTGGGAAAACATCATTCATCCGGAGGACTACCCCCAGGTGATGGCGCTGTTCGATGACTACATCAACCGCCGCGCGCCGCACTACCAGACCGAATACCGTTGCCGAAAAAAAGATGGCAGCTACCTGTGGATCGAGGACCGCGGCTACGTGATCGCGCGTAACCCCGACGGTTCGGTGGCGCGCATGGTCGGCGCCCATCGCGACATTCAAGCGCGCAAATATTCAGTCGCCCAACTCGAACAACGCAACCAGTCGCTGGAAGCGCTGGTGGCCGAGCGCACCCGTGAACTGGCTCGGGTCAACCAGCAACTCAAATTGCAGTTGGACGAAAACCGCGCCTTGGCCGAGCGGGACGCCTTGACCCTGGTTGCCAACCGCTATCGCCTGGAAAAAACCCTGCTGCAAGCGTGCGAGCGTGCCCAGCGCTTCCGCCTGCCGCTGGCGCTGATCGCCATGGACATCGATGACTTCAAGCCCATCAACGACCGCTATGGCCACGGCGCTGGCGACCAGACCCTGGTGCGGGTGGTGGATGCCTGGAGAGCTGCATTCGCCCGTGTGACCTACTGGCACGCTGGGGCGGCGATGAATTCATGGTGATCCTGCCCGAGAGCACCCTGGAAACGGCCAAGGCGTTGGCCGAGCAGATCTGCCGCAAGATACGCACCATCCAGGCACCCGGCGACTTCGCCGTCACCCTGAGCCTGGGCGTGGCCGAGCGCCACGCGGATGAATCCCCCGCCGCCCTGATGGAGCGCGCCGATCAAGCGTTGTATCGCGCCAAGGCCGCGGGCAAGGCCGGGGTGTCGGAATAACCGGAGGCGTCAGCGCAGCGGCGCGCACTTGAGCAGTGTCGACCGGTTTGTCCGCGCCCCCTTCGGCAGTAGCTCCTTCCGATTTGGAATGACCCAAAGACTTTATTTCGTTTGCGACAGGCCCCGGCGGGCGGCTTAGATAAAAAACGCCCCACCACTGCCGAGTCCCGGATTCATGAGCCACGCCACCGTCAGCCAGTCGATTTCCATCGTCCACCCCATCAGCCTCAGCCACGGCAAGAACGCCGAAGTGTGGGATACCGCAGGCAAGCGCTATATCGACTTCGTCGGCGGCATCGGTGTGCTCAACCTCGGCCATTGCCACCCGCGGGTAGTCGAGGCGATTCGCGAGCAGGCTACTCGGCTTACGCACTATGCCTTCAACGCCGCGCCGCACGCGCCCTACATCGAGCTGATGGCACGCCTGAGTGATTTTATCCCTGTGAGCTACCCGGTCAGCGGCATGCTCACCAACAGCGGCGCGGAAGCGGCGGAAAACGCTTTGAAGATCGTGCGCGGCGCCACCGGCCGCACTGCGGTGATCGCCTTTGACGGTGCCTTCCATGGCCGCACCCTGGCCACCTTGAACCTTAACGGCAAGGTCGCGCCCTACAAACAAAAGGTCGGCGTCCTGCCCGGCTCGGTGTATCACCTGCCGTACCCCAGCGCCGACAACGGCGTGACCTGCGCCGACGCACTGAAGGCCCTGGAGCGTTTGTTCAGCGTGGAAATCGACGTGGAAGACGTCGCCTGTTTCATCATCGAACCGGTGCAGGGCGAAGGTGGCTTCCTGGCTCTGGACGTCGAATTTGCCCAGGCGCTGCGGCGTTTCTGCGACGAGAAACAGATCCTGCTGATTGCCGACGAAATCCAATCGGGCTTCGGCCGTACCGGTCAACGCTTCGCGTTTTCGCGCCTGGGCATTGAGCCGGACCTGATCTTGCTGGGCAAAAGCATTGCCGGCGGTGTACCGCTGGGGGCGGTGGTCGGGCGCAAGAACCTGATGGACAACTTGCCCAAAGGCGGCCTGGGCGGTACGTACTCCGGCAACCCCATCGCCTGCGCGGCGGCGTTGGCCACCCTGGAGGTGATGACGGACGCAAACTTGCACGCGTGGGGCGCGCAGCAGGAAGCCGCGATTGTCCGCAGGTACGCGACCTGGCGCGACCAAGCGCTGTCGCCCTACCTCGGGCGCCTGACCGGCGTCGGCGCCATGCGCGGCATCGAACTGGCCAACGCCGACGGCACGCCGGCGCCCCGGCAATTGACGCAACTGCTCGGCCTGGCGCGGGACGCCGGGTTGCTGCTGATGCCCAGCGGCAAGGCGCGGCACATCATCCGCCTGCTGGCACCGCTGACCACAGAGCCAGCGGTGCTGGAAGAAGGGCTGGATATCCTTGAAGCCTGCTTCAAGCGCCTGGATCAGTAGCGCGCATCCACCGGTTTGCCGCCGTTCGGCCAGTCTTTGACCTTGTCCGGGAAGTCCGGACGCGGCTGCCCGGAAAAGTACGCCGCGACGTCCACCGCTTCCTGTTCCGTCAAGCCACCCTGCCCCAGCGGGAAGCGTTCGTGGAAGCCAATCGGCATATTGCGTTGGACGAACGCGGCGGCTGTGTAGGTGCGCGCCATCCCCGCACCGATATTGAACGACTGCTCACCCCACAGCGGCGGGTAGATCCATTCACCGTCGGCACGGGTCAGGCCCTGGCCATTGTCGCCATGGCACACCGCGCATTGCTTGGCGTACACCGCTTTGCCATTGGCCAGGTCGGGTTTGAGCGTCGGGTCGACCTTGCCCACGCCGCGCCCGGCGACTTTGTCCTGCGGGCGGGTGTTGTTTTTCATCCAGTCGAAATACGCCACCATCGCCTGCATATCCGCCGATTGCGGCGCCAGCGGCTTGCCGTTCATGGACCGGCGGAAACAGCCGTTGATGCGCTCCTCCAACGTGATCACCTTGCCGGCACGCGGGGCATAACCGGGGAAAAACGCCGACACCCCTAAGAACGGCGATCCATCGGCCACCGTGCCTGCATTGAGATGGCAACTGGTGCAGTTCAGTGCGTTGCCGACATTGTCCGGCAGCAGTGCCTTGGTCTGCAGATGCAACCGCATACCACGTAGCACCTGGTCGGCATTCGGAGCGGCCAGCAACTCGGCCAGACGCGGAGTCTGGAACGCGGACATGTCACTGCTGGCCGGGTTGAGCTGCTCGCGCAGGGTTTTCACCTGCGCGGGGCTGACCGGTGTGCCCTGGTTGCCCCAATGGGTGCGCACAAAACTGAGGATCTCGGCGATTTCCTGGTCGGCCAGCCGCGCGAACCCAGGCATGGTGTAGACCCGCGGGTGGGTGGCGGTTTGCGCGGTTTCCCAGCCGGTGAGGGTGATATGCAAAAGAGATGTTGGGTTAGCGGCGACCACGCTCGGGTTGCCGGCCAACGGCGGGAACAGGCCCTTCACGCCGGCACCGTCACTGCGGTGGCAGTCGCTGCAGAACTGCGTGTAGCCCAGGCCGCCACGACTGCTGAACAGGTCGTCAGGCACGCCAACCGGGGCTTTGGCCACGGCAGGCATCGGCAGATCCTCCTGGCCCGCCGGCAGGGATTTTAAGTAACGGGCGATGGCAATCAGGTCGTCATCACTAAAATGCTGGGTGCTGTGGTGGATCACATCGGCCATGTTGCCCGACACTGTGGCAAAACGGTTTTGCCCGGTCTTGAGCAGCTGCACGGTGTCGTCAACGGTCCACAGGTTGCGCAGGCTCAAGGCGCGCCAATGCTCGACGGTTTCCCCCGCCAGGTAGTGCTGGCCGCCACGCTCGGTTTCGCTCATGGCTTTTTCCTGGAACGCGATGCCCCTCGGCGTATGGCACGAGCCGCAATGCCCCAGGCCCTGAACCAAGTAGGCACCACGGTTAAGCCCCGCGTCACGGCCAGGATCGGGTTGGAAGGGTTGCTTGTCGAGAAAGGCGAAATTCCACAATGCCAAGCCCCAGCGTTGATTGAACGGAAAGCCCATGTCCGCCGGCAGGTTGTCCTGGCGGACCGCCGGCACGCCCTGCATCAGGTAGGCGTACAACGCGCGCATGTCCTCTTCGCTGATCTTCGCGTAGGACGGGTACGGCATCGCCGGGTACAAGTTCATACCACTGGGGGTAACGCCTTCGCGCATGACGCGGTCGAACTGCTCGAAGGTGTAGCGCCCGATGCCTGTCTCGGCATCGGGCGTGATATTGCTGGAGTAGATCGTCCCCATCGGCGTACTCAACGCCAGGCCGCCGGCCATCAGCGCGCCTGGCTTGGCGGTGTGACAGGCAATGCAGTCGCCGAGTTGAGCGACGTAGTGGCCGCGTTCGAGCAGAGGGGCGTCGGGCGTGCTGGCGTGCAGCGAGAGGGACAGGCACATCAGCATCCCCATGAAGCTGACGCGTAAGAGGGCAAACATCATCGCAATAGTCCTTTAAGGACCTGGCGTGGAGCGGTCTCCTCGGCGCAGGTCTGCAATTGTTTTTATGCGTTATCAGGCAAATAGTCGGGGGCGCAGTCAGCCCCGAGGTTGTTGTAAACCACTCTCCGGCATGGCCTTTTGATATGGATCAGCGGAACGCCGAAGGCAGTGTGCCGCCTTGACCTGACTCCCCTGCCCCTTGAAAATGCGCGACGCTTTTTTGTCTCCGTTTATTGAAGTAGTGAACTATTAATGTCCGATTCCTACACCGCAGAATCCGTCGTCGCCTTGGCCTCCAAAGCTGAATACGAAAACGCCATCAATCTTTCACAGCATGTGCCAGCGGCCAAGACCATCAGCGAGATGGTGCTGGACGCGTTTCACACTTCCAAGGAGAGCGACCAGATCCGCGAACTGCGCGTCGCCATCCGCCAGGCCCACGATGCGTTCGACGACGACAAGGCCTACGACCTGATGGGCCAGCTCAAGCAACTCAAGGACGCCGAAGCCGCCGACAACCTGGCCCTGGAAGACTTGAGCAGCAAGTTCTCCATCAGCCGCATCCTGTCCAGCTTCAAGGACGACCCCGAGTTTCAGGAACTGGTCTACGGCCTGGCCCTCAAGGTGCTGAACCAGACCCATCAAGCCATCAGCAACCCGAGCGCCGGCAAGGGCAAGGCGGCACGCGCCAAGAAAGACGCCGAAGTGTTCGTGATCAGCAAGGACGGCATCAGCGTCACCCTGCCGCTGCGCACGCCACGCTCCAAGCTGAACGTGGACCGCGAAGCGTTCGAGTTTCTAGGGTTCAGCTTTGTGGGCGAAGGGGATGACGCCGAGCTGGAACGTGAGTCGTTCACCGACAACAACGGCGCTGAGTTGCCGGTCAACCGCAAGAACGTGGTGAACGCCTTGCAACAGAAAACCGCATTTGATGGGTACAGCATCGCACAGCAATAACACCTGGGACTTCATTGAGGGAGGAGCGTCGCCTTCCCTCATGGAGTCCTGCGCTAGACCCGCGCGGCAAACACCTCACGAAAGCGCGCCATCTCCTGCTTGTTCCCCACTGTCACCCTTACCCACTGCGGCCAGTTCTGCCACACCCGGCCGATCAATACGCCTTCGGCGGCGAGCTTTTCGATGACCTGCTGCGCGGGCTGCTTGACGTCGATCATGAAGCAATTGCTGTGGGAAGCGGTGCAAGTGAAACCACGGCCCTTGAGCCAGGCCAGGGTTTCATCGCGCAACTGGGCATTGAGGGCTTTACGTTGGGGCAGCAGTTTGACGTCTTCCAGGCTGGCAAGGCCGCCGAGCAACGACGAGCCCGCCGGCACATTGTCGCCGCCAAACACCGCCAGCCGTTCCAGCAACGTTGGGTGGCCGATGGCCAGGCCCAGGCGTGCGCCCGCCATGCCGTAGATTTTCGAGAAGGTGCGCAGCACCAGCAGGTCGTCGTGATCCTTGACCCAACTGACCACGCTCGGGGCGTCGGCGAAGTCGATGTAAGCCTCGTCCACCACCAGCACGCTGCCCTTGGGCTTGTTCGCCAGTGCGTCGCGAATGGCCTGGGTGGGAGTCAGGGTGCCGGTGGGGTTGTTGGGGTTGCACAGGTAGAGCATGCCGGCCTGGGGGTCGGCGGCGAGCATGGCGGGGATATCGTGGGCGTGGTGGGCGTCGAGGTTCACTTCATGCACCGGCGCCTTGTGCGCTTCGGCGGCCTGGCGCGGTACTTCGTAGGATGGCGTGGCCATTACCAGGCCACGGGTATCGCTGGTGAACGCCAGCACCGCATAACGCAACGCCGCCATGGAGCCTGAAAACACCGCCACCTGTTCTTCGGCAATGCCCTGTTGCTGAGCGAACAATGCGGCCAATGCGTACATGTGGTTGTACGGGTAGCGCCCGGCAGTGGCGATGCCGCGCTGCATCGCTTCACGGGCCGCCAGGGCTGGACCGTAAGGGCTTTCGTTGTAGTTGAGACGGACCTTGTCGGCCTTGGCCGGCGGCGTCGCCGCGACCGCCCAGTCCAAGCGCCCCAGCAAGGGCAAGGCGGCGCTGAAGGCGAGAAGGGACCGACGACTCACGCTGACCATGGTGACTACTCCTTGTAGGCGGGTGATGGATTCGCACAGTGCGTACAGAGGGGTATGACGAGATAAGCGTGGGCAGATTTAACCTGACGCCCGAGAAAAACCCACATCACCGCAGAGCAGGAACAGGGTCGCAGTGGGGAGGAGCATTGCGCACCCTCCCCCACGCTAAAGCCGAATAGCCCTAGTTGAGCTGCAACTTATGCTTGAGGCTGTGCATGACCTGCGCCTTGTTCTGCAGGTATTCGTTCAGGCCGCGAGCGCGCAGGTTGCAGGCGTCGCATTCGCCGCAGCCGGTGCCGATCACGCCGTTGTAGCAAGTCAAGGTGTGTTCGCGCACCAGGTCCAACTGATGGTGGTAATCGGCCAGGGCCCAGGTCTCGGCCTTGTTCAACCACATCAGCGGGGTGTCCAGCCGTACGTCGTACTCCATGCCCAGCTTGAGCGCCTGGTTCAGGGCTTTGACGAACTCATCGCGGCAGTCGGGGTAGCCCGAGAAGTCGGTTTCGCACACGCCGGTAATGACCGTCTCGGCCTTGACCTGGTACGCGTAGATCGCCGCCAGGGTCAGGAACAGGATATTGCGCCCCGGTACAAAGGTGCTCGGCAGGCTTTCGCCGGAACTGTTCACGGTGGGCACGGGGATGTTGTCGCGGGTAAGACTACTGATGGCCAACTCGTTGAGCAGGGACACATCCATCACTTTGTGCACCGTGGCGCCCAGTTGCTTGGCAAGCTGGCGGGCCACTTCGATTTCCGCCACATGGCGCTGGCCATAATCGAACGTGATGCAGTGCACTTCGTCATACAACGCCAGTGCCTGGATCAGGCAGGTCGTCGAGTCCTGCCCGCCACTGAACACCATTACGGCTTTTTTACTCATCGCTGTGCTTCCTGGATGCGTGGAATGGGGGATAGTTTAGAGGCCATGCCATAAAAAACCCCGCGCTTCTTGCGAAGGCGGGGCCTTTTACTGCTCGGACCACTCAGTGGGCGTAGGTCAGCAACAGCTCTTTCGGTACTTGGAAATCCAGGGACATCATCACGCTCAGCGCGGTGATGGTGAAGATCGAGAACACGAACAGCTTGCGCGCCCAGACGGTGTCGTCTACCGCCTTGTAGCCGGTCCAGGCCATGTACAACCAGTACATGCCCATGGCGGCGGCGACGGCGAGGTAACTCATGCCGGCGTAGCCGCTGAAGGTCAACATCAAGGTCGCCACAAGGAAGGCCAGGATGTAGAGCAGGATGTGTTTCTTGGCCACCTGGATGCCACGCTTTACCGGCAAAACCGGAATCGACGCAGCCAGGTAGTCATTGAAGCGGAAAATCGCGATGGCGTAGGAATGCGGCATCTGCCACAGGCTGAACATCACCAGCAGCGTCAGCGCGGCCATGTCGAAGCTATTGGTCACAGCCACATAACCAATCACCGGCGGCATCGCCCCCGACAGACTGCCCACCAGCGTGCCGTGAACCGACTTGCGCTTGAGGTACAGGCTGTAGAGGCCGACGTAGATGACAAAGCCGATCACGGCAAACAACGCCGCCAACGGATTGGCCACCTTGTACAACAGGGCCACACCGGCAACACCCAGGACGGTCGCGTAGACCAGTGCCAGTTTCAGGGAGATAAGGCCCTGCACCAGCACACGGTTTTTGGTGCGTTCCATCTTGATATCGATGTCACGGTCGATGCAGTTGTTGAAGACACAACCGGAAGCTACCACCAGGGATGTGCCGATCATTGCAGCCAGGAAGATGGCCAGATCGACATGTCCCTTGGAGGCCAGGAAGAAACCGCCCGCCACAGAAAGCACGTTACCGAAAATGATCCCCGGTTTGGTGATTTGGATAAAGTGCTTAAGCGACATCGGGTCTTACCTCACTTCGCCATCATGTAGGTGTGGATGCTGAACATGATCCACAGCGACAGACCAACCAGCAGAACGATCACCAGGCCGGCGAACACGAACGCAATCACGTTCTCGCGCTGGGCCTCGGAGCGGTCCAGGTGCAGGAAGTACACCAGGTGAACCAGTACCTGAATCACTGCGAACGCCAGGACGATCATCAAGGTGATCGACTTCGGCAGGGTCGGGTACATCACCAGGCCGAACGGGATCAGGGTCAGGATGACCGACAGGATGAAGCCGATAGCGTAAGACTTGACGCTGCCGTGGCTTGCATCGTGGCTGTCATGGGAGTGTGCATTAGCCATTACAGAGTCCCCATCAGGTAGACAACGGTGAATACGCAGATCCAGACCACGTCCAGGAAGTGCCAGAACAGGCTCAGGCAGCTCAGGCGGGTCTTGTTGGTGTTGGTCAGGCCGTGCTTATTGACCTGATACATCATCACCGCCATCCACAGCAGACCGGCCGAGACGTGCAGACCGTGGGTGCCGACCAGCGTGAAGAACGCCGACAGGAAACCGGAACGGTGCGGGCCGTAGCCTTCGGAGATCAGCAGGTGGAACTCGTTGATCTCCATGCCGATAAAGCCCAGGCCGAACAGGAAGGTCAGGGCCAACCAGCTCAGCACGCCTTTCTTGTTGCCCTTGTAGAAGGCCAACATGGCGAAGCCGTAGGTGATCGAACTGAACAACAGCAAGGCGGTTTCGCCGAGCACGTAAGGCAGTTCGAAGATGTCGTGGCCCGACGGGCCACCCGCTACGTTGTTTACCAGTACCGCGTACACCGCGAAGATCGACGCAAACAAGATGCAGTCGGTCATCAGGTAGAGCCAGAAACCGAAGACGGTCATTGGCCCCGAGTCGTGGTGATGGTCATCGTGCCCATGGTCATCGACATGGGCGTGTCCAGCATTGGTCACTAAGTTCGACATGGTTTAAGCCTGTTCCAACGAGGTTTCTACACGGTTGGCCGGGATTTTCTTCTCGGCGACCAGGCGAGCGTGCTGCTCGGCTTCGATGCGTTCGATCGTTTCGACCGGCACCATGTAGCCTTGATCATCACGTGCGGCGTGGACGATGAAGTAACCGATGGTACCCACCAGACTCACGATCGCCAGCCACCAGATGTGCCAGATCATCGCGAAACCGAACACGGTCAACAGCGCACCCATCACCACGCCAGTGGCGGTGTTGCTTGGCATGTGGATCGGTTCGTAGTGCTTAGGCTTCTGGTACGCCGTACCGTCTTCCTTGGCTTCGGTGAACGCATCGATCGTGTTCGCAGTCGGGATCACGGCGAAGTTGTAGAACGGTGGTGGCGACGAAGTCGACCATTCCAGGGTGTGGCCGTTCCATGGGTCGCCGGATTCGCACATGTTCTGCTTGCGATCACGCACGCTGACATACAGCTGGATCAGCTGGCAGGCGATACCCACCGCAATCATCACCGCACCGAACATGGCGACGTACAGGTACGGCACCCACTCAGGGTTGGTGGTGGCGTTCAGACGACGGGTCATGCCCATGAAGCCCAGTGCATAAAGCGGCATGAACGCGACGAAGAAGCCCGAGATCCAGAACCAGAACGCAGCCTTGCCCCAACCTTCGTGCAGCTTGAAGCCGAACGCTTTCGGGAAGTAGAAGCTGAAACCGGCGATGTAACCGAATACCGCACCACCGATGATCACGTTGTGGAAGTGCGCGATCACGAAGAGGCTGTTGTGCAGCACGAAGTCAGCACCTGGGATGGCCAGCAGTACGCCGGTCATGCCGCCGATGGCGAAGGTCACCATAAAGCCCAGGGTCCACAGCACCTGGCTGGTGATACGCAGACGCCCGTGGTAGATGGTGAACAGCCAGTTGAATAGCTTCACCCCCGTCGGGATGGAAATCAGCATAGTCGCCAAGCCGAAGAAGGCGTTGACGCTGGCCCCCGAACCCATGGTGAAGAAGTGGTGCAGCCACACCATGAAGCCAAGTACGGAAATTGCGCCCGATGCGTAAACCATCGAGTGGTGACCGAACAGGCGCTTGCCGGTAAAGGTCGAGATCACTTCGGAGAAGATACCGAACGCTGGCAGGATCAGGATGTACACCTCAGGGTGACCCCATGCCCAGAACAGGTTCACGTACATCATTGGATTGCCACCAAGTTCGTTGGTGAAAATGTGGAAATCCAGGTAACGGTCAAGCGACAGCAGCGCCATGGTAGCGGCCAGGATCGGGAACGAAGCCACGATCAGGACGTTTGCCCAGGTGCAGGTCCAGGTGAAGATCGGCATGTCCATCAGTTTCATGCCAGGGGCGCGCATTTTCAGGACGGTGGCCAGGAAGTTGACCCCCGTCAGCGTCGTCCCTAGCCCTGATAGCTGTAGCGCCCAGATGTAGTAGTCCACCCCCACGCCAGGGCTGTACTGAATGCCCGACAGCGGCGGATACGCAACCCAACCGGTCTTGGCGAATTCGCCAACGCCCAGGGATACGTTGATCAGCACGACGCCGGAAACCAGCAGCCAGAAGCTCAGGGAGTTCAGGAACGGATAGGCCACGTCACGCGCGCCGATCTGCAGCGGCACTGCCAGGTTCATCAGGCCGGTGAAGAATGGCATCGCCATGAAGATGATCATGATCACACCGTGAGCGGTGAAGATCTGGTCATAGTGTTCAGGTGGCAGGTAGCCAGGCGAACCCTCGGTGGCCATGGCCAACTGGGTACGCATCATGATGGCGTCGGCAAAACCGCGCAGCAGCATGACCATGGCGACGATGATGTACATCACGCCGATTTTCTTGTGGTCGACCGAAGTCAGCCACTCGGTCCACAGGTAGGTCCACTTCTTGAAGTAAGTGATACCCGCGAACAGTGCCAGACCACCCAGCGCGATCATGGCGATGGTCACCATCACGATCGGCTCGTGGAACGGGACCGCATCCCAACTTAATTTACCAAACATCGTTTACTCCTCTGCCCCAGCAGTTGAATGCGCGCCCGTCTCAGAACCTTCAACCGCGGCCACTTCTTTCTTCTCGTGCTTGACCGGCTTGCCTGGCTTCATACCTTCGTACTTGTCGACGATTTTCTGAAACAGGTTCGGCTCGTACGAGGAGTACAGCGCGACAGGGTTGTTCTGGCTCGGTTTGGCCAGGGCGTCGTATTCAGCTTGATCAAGCTGTTTAGGTGCGGCCTTGACTTCGGCTACCCAGGCGTTGAAGTCTTCC
Source organism: Pseudomonas rhodesiae (assembly GCF_007858255.1). Taxonomy (GTDB): domain Bacteria; phylum Pseudomonadota; class Gammaproteobacteria; order Pseudomonadales; family Pseudomonadaceae; genus Aquipseudomonas; species Aquipseudomonas rhodesiae. The sequence goes on from NZ_VFEU01000005.1 coordinate 325,755, forward strand.
TGGGTCGTCGAGATCGCTTTGAATTTCATGCCGGTGAAGCCAGCGCCGCTGTAGTTGGCGGAGATGCCTTCCATTTCAGCTTTCTGGTTGGCGATCAGGTGCAGCTTGGTCTGCATACCTGCCATCGCGTAGATCTGGCCGCCCAGGGCTGGGATGAAGAACGAGTTCATCACGGCGTCGGAGGTGATCTTGAAGTTCAGCGGAGTGTGCTCCGGGAAGCGGATCTGGTTAACCGTGGCGATACCCAGGTCCGGGTAGATGAACAGCCACTTCCAGTCCAGCGCGACCACTTCGATATTGATCGGCTTGGCGTCCGATTCCAGCGGACGGTACGGGTCCAGCGCGTGGGTGGACTTGTAGGTCACATAACCCAGGGCAATGATGATGAGGATCGGAACCAGCCACACCGCGATTTCGATCTTGGTGGAGTGCGACCACTTCGGCGCGTAGGTGGCGCTGGTGTTCGACGCGCGGTATTTCCAGGCGAAGGCGAAGGTCATGATGATCACAGGGACCACGACCAGCAGCATCAGCAGGGTGGCGGTGATGATCAGGTTTCGTTCATCCAGACCGACCTGTCCTTTTGGGTCGAGCAAGGTCCACTTGCAGCCTCCCAGCATTAACATCATGCCAAGCAGCGGCAAAAAGCCTAGTAATCGGGGGTACCTGTTTTTACTCATCTCACGACCTCTAAAGCAGCTTGCGCAATGCAGTTGGGTTTTGATCGCCAACACTTCACCCTGCCAAGGGTTGGCATTTCTCTTCGATTGAATAAGAGCCTGCTCGCACGCCATGAATGGACGATTTACGAGCCTGCGGTGAGTTCTTATTCGATTTCGTGGTTAAAGGCCTTGTTACAGACCAATTCCATTTGGTGCGGATAGTTGAAAGGCTGCCGGAACCTGGGGTCGCACAGAGCCATCCATCTGCCCCTCGACCGCTCCAATGCTCAAATATTGAACAGCACCGGACATTCAGTGCGGGCGATTGTAGTTAGCTAGCGATGTATAAACCATGTCTTATAAAGAAATAATTTTTATCGAAAGCAGCAATAATCCTTCACCAAAATTGCAAAGGTCGGGGATCTTATCGTGTTCGATTCTCAACAAAAACCACAAAAATTGCCGTGTTATAGGGCAATCCGCCACATCCCTTACCCTCTGTAAGGGCTTGCCAAAGCCATCCAAGTCCCCATAAAACAAGGCATTCGTACATCATCGAATGGCGCGGACGGCGCGTGGTTCCTGACATTGGCCAGACGATGAAGTGACAGCACAATTTGACCGTTCGGTGCAAATTTAAGCGGGGTTGCGGGGGGTCAGAAACGTCCTGCGACAGCTTCCGTGTGACAACATGTCGCACACCGCGCGCAGCGGAAATTGTCCGGCGTCATGCTCTGTTCATAAAAGCCTACCTGCGAAAACGCCCCGGCCCTCCAGAGGAGGAACCGGGGCGTTTTCGTGCAGTGGCTCAGGCCGCGTGACGGCGATTGCGGTAAATGCCCAGCGGCACCAGGATCACGGTCAGCACAAAAGCCACCAGCGCCCATTGCGCCAGGGACAGCCCAAGGATCGGTGGGTAAGGCGTGCTGCAGAAACCATCGACCTGAAAGCCCAGTGGGAAGACCTTGGCCAGCGGCAGGTCATCGACGATGGGCTGCAGCACATCGACGCCGCAACTCACCTGGGGAAAGAACTGCGTATAAACATGATGGCCCGCCGCTGCGACCCCGCCGAGGGCGCTGAGGATCACCAAGCCTTCGAAAAACGTGAGGGCGCCTTTGCGGGGCATGGCGGCGCCGATAAAGGCGAAGATGGCAATCAACAACAAGGCATAACGCTGCAGGATGCACAGTGGGCAAGGCGCTTCGCCCAACACCACCTGCATGTACAAGGCCCCGCCGATCAACGCCAGGCAGATGATGCCCAGCAACACCAGAAAGCGCCGCTCCCTGCCTAAACGCAATTCGTCACTCATCTCCGTTTCCCTTTGTTTGGTTGTGCCTGTAGGCGCGAGTTTACACACAGGGAGTGGTTTAAACAGAGAGGGGTTAACAGGGGATTAATTGGGGGGGTAGCGATAAGTTGCAAGCTGCAAGCTGCAAGTAAAAAAGCGGGCTTCGATCCGGCCTTTACTTGAAGCTGCAGCTTCCTACTACTCCAAAGGCGGTTACTCCAACGCGGCAGCCGGACCGAAGAATTCGTAGCGGCTTTGCTTTTCGGGCACGCCCAGCGCTTTGAGGTGGCGTTTGATCGCGGCCATAAAGCCTTTAGGTCCCAGGAAGTAAGCATCTAGGTCGCGCTGTTCAGGCAACCATGCGGCCAGTTGTTCCTGGCTGAGTAGGCCGACCTTGTCCGCCGCCGGGCTCACGCCGTCGTCTTCGGCGTAGCAATAGAAACGCTTGAGCTGCGGGTGCTTGGCCGCCAGGGCGTCGACCCAGTCGCGAAACGCGTGCACGCCGCCGTTACGCGCGCAGTGGATAAAATGCACCGGGCGCTCGGTGGCCAGCGCCGCTTCGAGCATCGGCAGGGTCGGGGTGATGCCTACGCCGCCGCTGATCAGCACCAACGGCTTATCGCTGGCGGCCAGGGTGAACTCCCCCGCCGGCGGGAACAGGTCGAGGGTCGCGCCTACCTGCAACTCATCATGCAGGTAATTGGACACTCGCCCGCCGGCTTCGCGCTTGACGCTGATACGGTACTGGCCAGCATCGCTCAACGCCGAGAGCGAATAGTTGCGACGCACCTCTTCGCCGTCCAACACCAGCGTCATACCGATGTACTGGCCTGGCGCTGCCGCCAGGATCGGGCCGTTATCCACCGGGGCGAAATAGAAGGAGGTGATCTCGGCGCTCTCCTTTACCCGCTTGATCAGCGTGAACGACCGCGCACCGCGCCAGCCGCCAGGGGCTTGGGCTTTCTCGTCGTAAATGGCCGCTTCGGCGCCGATCAGGATATCCGCCAATTGCCCGTAGGCCGCGCCCCAGGCATTCATCACCTCCGGCGTGGCGATCTCGCTGCCCAGCACTTCAGAAATCGCCCGCAGCAGGCAGGCGCCGACAATCGGGTAATGCTCCGGCAGGATCTGCAAGGCCACATGTTTATTGATGATCTTGGCCACCAGATCGCCCAGTTGATCCAACTGGTCAATATGTCGCGCGTACATCAGCACCCCATTGGCCAGGGCGCGGGGTTGATCGCCGCTGGCCTGGTGGGCCTGGTTGAACAGCGGGCGAACTTCGGGGTACTCGGACAGCATCATGCGGTAGAAATGGGTGATCAGCGCTTCACCGCCACTTTCCAGCAGAGGCACGGTGGATTTGACGATGGCACGGTCTTGGGCACTAAGCATGAGAGCCTCCAGGGCTTCTTTAAGGATTACCCTTGTGTACTCAGCATTCGTGCCAACTAAAAATTCGTTATTTATCAGGTAGTTGAAATAGATGTAGTCAGTATGACTTCCTACACGCTAGAGTCATAAGGACTACAAGGAGTCATTATGACTGCGCACTCACTGCTCACCACCCTCCTGCCTCTCGTGGCCGACCTGTCCCGCGACCTGCCCGAGGGCGAGCGTTACCGCCGCTTGCTGCAAGCCATGCGCACTCTGCTGCCCTGCGATGCCGCCGCGCTGTTGCGCCTGGACGGTGAAGCGCTGGTGCCGCTGGCGGTGGACGGCCTGAGCGCCGATACCCTGGGCCGACGCTTCAAGGTCAGCGAACACCCACGGTTTGCGGTGTTGCTCGCCAGCCCCGGCCCCACGCGCTTCGACAGCGACAGCGAATTGCCCGACCCCTATGACGGCCTGGTGGACGGCCTGCACGGGCACCTGCCAGTGCACGACTGCATGGGCTGCCCGTTGTTTGTCGACGACCGGCCCTGGGGCCTGCTGACCCTCGATGCGCTCGACACCGAGCGCTTCGAACGGGTCGAGCTGGACGCCCTGCAAGCCTTCGCCAGCCTGGCCGCCGCCACCGTCAATGTGGCCGAACGCATCGAACGCCTGGCTCTGCGCGCTGAAGACGAACACCAGCGCGCGGAAATCTACCGTCAGGCCAGCGGCCAACAGCACAAGGAAATGATCGGCCAGAGCAAAAGCCACAAGCGCCTGGTGGAAGAAATCAAACTGGTGGGCGGCAGCGACCTCACCGTGCTGATCACCGGGGAAACCGGGGTGGGTAAGGAATTGGTGGCCCAGGCGATTCACGCCGCTTCGGCGCGTGCCGACAAACCGCTGATCAGCCTCAACTGCGCGGCCCTGCCGGAAACCCTGGTGGAGAGCGAGCTGTTCGGCCATGTCCGTGGCGCCTTCACCGGCGCGCTGAACGAGCGTCGGGGCAAGTTCGAGCTGGCCAACGGCGGCACCTTGTTTCTCGACGAAGTGGGCGAGCTGTCCCTGACGGTGCAGGCCAAACTGCTGCGGGTGCTGCAAAGCGGTCAGTTGCAGCGCCTGGGCTCGGACAAGGAACACCACGTGGATGTGCGCCTGATCGCCGCCACCAACCGCGATCTGGCCGATGAGGTGCGCAATGGCCGCTATCGCGCCGACTTCTACCACCGCCTGAGTGTTTACCCGCTGCAAGTACCGGCCCTGCGCGAACGCGGTCGCGACGTGCTGCTGCTGGCGGGTTTCTTCCTCGAACAGAACCGTTCACGCATGGGCCTGGGCAGTCTACGCCTGACCGGCGATGCCCAGGCAGCCCTGCTGGCCTACAACTGGCCAGGCAACGTGCGGGAGCTGGAACATTTGATCGGGCGCAGCGCGCTCAAGGCCCTGGGAAACTGTCGCGAACGTCCGAGGATTCTCAGCCTGAGCGCCGCCGACCTCGACCTGCCCGACGTCAGCGCGCCGCTAATCGAAGCCCAGCTACCATCGACGCCCATCACCGGCGACTTGCGCCAGGCCACCGAAGATTACCAACGGCAAATCATCAATACCTGCCTGGAACGCCACCAGCACAACTGGGCCAGCACCGCCCGCGAACTCGGCCTCAACCGCGCCAACCTCGCCCGCCTGGCCAAGCGCCTGGGGATAAAATAGCTCGCTGAACTCGGTCAAAAATGAGGGGGAAAGTCCTGATGCCAGTCCGATCCACCTCAGGCAATGACTATCAAAAGTGGGAGGGGGCTTGCCCCCGATAAGGGTGCGTCAGTGATAGCTGGGCTGACTGTCACACTGTAATCGGGGGCAAGCCCCCTCCCACATTTGGTCCCGTCCAGGGCAGAAATTCATTCACTGAGTCCTTTACTGATGGGCATCAGTGACTTGCCCCCTGTTCAGACTGTTCTCGCCTTCAAGACCGGACTCACAATCTTGGGCTTGCGAAATACCAACACATTCCCCGCCATCACCAACCCCAACCCCACCAGCGCCGGGGCGGTCCACTGATAGCCCTCGGCGAACGCCGACACATTCAACGCCACCACCGGAAACAACACCGTGCAATACGCCGCACGCTCCGGCCCCATACGCCCGACCAGCGTCAAATACGCGGTAAACCCAATCACCGACCCCGGAATCACCAGGTACCACAACGCGCCGATATACCGCGCGCTCCAGTCCATCTCGAACGGAATGCCACGCAGCACACACCAGGTCGCCAGCATGGCCGCGCCATACGCCATGCCCCAGGCATTGGTGGTCAGTGGCCTGAGCCCGGCCTTCTGCTGCAAGCTCGACAACATATTGCCGGCCGAGAAACACATCGTCCCCAACAGCGCCAACCCCAGGCCCAGCAAGGTCTGCGGGCTGGCGGTATGCCCCACCAGTTCTGGCCAGAACAACAACCCCAACCCTGCCAACCCAAGGCCACCGCCCATCAACACGTTGCGGGCCACGCGCTGGCCGAAAAAGACCCGCGCGTTCAACGCGTTCCACAGCGTCGCGGTGGAAAACACCACCGCCACCAAGCCGCTGGGGATCCATTGGCTGGCCGTGAGAAAGCACATGAAGTTGACGCAAAACAGGCACAACCCCTGGGCCAGGCAGATCAGGTGCCCGCGCCGGTTCATCACCTGCAACTTGCGGCTGAGCAATAGCAACGCAAACAACACCAACGCCGCCAGGGCGAAGCGATAGACGATGGACACGGGAATCGCTACCACGCCCAGTTGCCACTTGAGGGCGATCCAGGTGGTGCCCCAGATCAGCACGGTGAGTAAGTACAGGAAAAGGTTCATGACAGGCTCCATCGATTGAGCCTCAGTGTCGCCCCCAAGGCGCGCCCGGCTCTTGCACATTCTTGCGCTTTTGTCGGGTGAGCAGCGCACAGCACCGGCAGCGCGGAGTAGGATGCAAGGCGTCGGAGAGTACACGCCATGTCAGATCTGGAATCCCTGCAAGTCTTCCAAGCCCTCAACCGCTCGCCCCACGCCCGCCTGGAAGCCTGCGCCGAGCTGGGTGACGGCCTCGCCGCGGCGCTGTGGAGCAATCATCATGACTCCCAGGACTACCAAGCGCCGGGGCATCACACCCTGTCGTGCTATGTGGGCGGCGGCACCGGTACGTTTCGGCGCGACCGGCCCGACACCAAGGGCGGCCCCGACAAGCTGTGCATCCTGCCCGCCGAGCATCAGTCCGGGTGGGTGATCAACGGCGAGATCCGCCTGGCCCATGTGTACTTCAGCCAGGAACAATTCGCCCTCGGTTGCGTGACCCTGCTCGACCGCGAACCACGCACTGTGCAGTTGCACGAGAGCACGTTTCTGGAAGACCCCACGCAAGCCCAACGCTTTCACCAGTTGATCGCCCTGAACTGGCAGGAACCCGCCGAGCGTTTGCTGACCAGCAGCCTGGCCCACGAACTGCTCAACCACACTTTGCTCAGCCAGGTCGGCCTGCGCGACGGGTTGCGTTTGAAGGGCGGGCTGGCGCCGCACCAACGCCGGTTGTTGGTGGACTACATCGATTACCACTTGGAGGCTCCGCTCAGCCTCGGCCAATTGGCCGGGTTGTGCGCGTTGTCGGAATACCACTTTGCGCGGATGTTCCGTCAAAGCTTCGGCCTGCCGCCCCATCAATACCTGCTGGCGCGCCGCCTGGCTCGTGCGCAGAGCCTGTTGCGGGGCGGCACCCTGCCCCTTGGCGAGATTGCGCTGATATGCGGCTTCTCCAGCGCCAGCCATTTCACTCACCGCTTCCGCCAGGCCATGGGCGCCACGCCTGGGGAATATCGCCAGGCGTTCTGCGCCTAGGTCATCAAGCCCAACGTCTTGGCCTTGGCCACCGCCTGGGTACGCCGCTCCACGCCGAGCTTGCTGTGGATGCGCCGTGCATGGGTCTTGACGGTGTGCAGGGAGATAAACAATCGGTCGGCGATTTCCAGGTTGGAGTTGCCCAGGGCAATCAATTGCAGCACTTCCAGCTCGCGCTGACTGAGTGGGTTTTCCACCGTGCCCGGGCTTGAGGCCTGTGGCTCCATCCCCAGTTCGCTCAACAGCCCCGGCGAGCGCAGACGCAATTCGCGAATCGCTTGCTGCACCTGGCAGCGCGCCGCCAATTCAAGCCCGGCGTGCAATGAACGACGCGCCAGGCCGGCGTCGCCCAGTTGCCAAGCCACTTCGCCCAGCACCAGTTGCAATTCGGTTTCCAGACAGAGCATGCCGCGCTGGTGGGTGGCGTCCAGCAGCGCTTGCAGGCGTGCCAGCGGCTGTTCGGCGCAACCCAGTTTTACCTCGGCCAGCACCAATAAGTATTCGAGGCGCGGGATCAACTCCAGAGTGGCCGGCGGCGCTTGCTTGGCCAGCGGCCCACGGAAGTGGCGCAGCACGCGGCGCAGCGCTTCCACGGTCAACTCGGCGCGGCCCTGCTGCAACCAGAAATGCCCGCTGACCAGCAGCAACACCGCGCGGTACACGGTGTCCGGCACCTGGCGTTGCTGCATCAGCCGTTCGGCCTCGCGCAGTTGAATGAACGCCTGGGCGTAATCGCCTCGGTTGGCCGCCAGCAGCGCCAGGCCAAGAAACCCGTAGAGCACGCGCTTGTCCTGGCTGTGCAGGCACAGGGGCAAGCCACTCTCAAAACACTCCGCGGCCAAGGCATCCTGCCCCTGGCGCAACGCCAGGTGCCCGCGGCGCAAGGCGATACGCCCGAGCAACGGTCCGGCCTTGAGCCGCTGCTTGAGCAACATCGCCTGCATATGTTCCAGCAGGCTCTGCGCCCGATGCGGCGCGCCGCGCTGTTCCAGTAACTGTGCGTGATCCAGCTCCAACAACGCTTCCAACAGCAATGAGCCATGGGCGCGCGCCAGGCACAGCGCTTCGCGATTGAGGGTTTGTGCCACATCCAATTCACCGCGCAGCAAGGCTTGCTGGGTGAGCCCCGACAGGCACATCAACCGCGAGGTCCAGGCGCTGTCGGGCAAGGCTTGCAAGGCCTCGATAAAGTGCGCGCGCGAACCCTCGGCGTCGCCGTCCAAATGCAGCAACCACCCCCACTGTGCCTGCCAGCGCGCCAGCAAGTGGCGCTGTTGCGCAGCCGTGGGTTGCGGGGCGAAACGCGCAAGTTGGTCGATGCACACCGCCGCCTGCTCGAAGCGCCCGGCAAACAGCAGCGCCGCCGTGACCAGCCCCACCAACTGGGCCGAACCGAGCATCAGTTCGTCGCCATGCTCCTCGTGCAGGCGCAACAGCAACACCGCGTTCTGCTGACGAAACAGGTCTTCGAAACTGAAATGCTGCAACAGGCTTACCGCCACTTCGTATTCTTCGGCCAGCAGCGCCTGTTCGAAGGCCGCCTGCCAGTCCTGCTCGGCGGTGAACCATTGGCAGGCGCGACGGTGCCAGGAGCGCTTGGTCGGCCAGGGCTCGTCGCGTATCAAGCGTGCCAGGGGTGGGAACACCTGCAACCAATCGCTGCTTTCCCACGCTTGGATAAACGCGCCGAGGGCCTGTAGGTCACGCAGGTACTGATCACCGTCGCCCGCGCCGAACAGGTGCTCGCACAGTCCGGTGTTGAAACGCGGCAGGTGGGCCAGCACGCGCCACGCGTCGGCCAGCTCAGGGGGCAGCGTGCTGAACAGTTCGTGTTGCAGGTAATCGAGTAGGGTCTTGTCGGGATGACCGTCGCCCAGCAACGCGATGCGCACACCGGCGCACCAGCCGGCGCTGAATTGCAGCACGCCCTCGACGGACTGCCCCGGCGCATGGTTGAGCAGCGCCTGGATCTCTGCGGCGCTGAAGGCCAGCTCCGCGCCGCATTCCAGCAGTTCGTCGTCCAGCAGCAGCCGCGGCCAATTGCACGCCGGCCGCCGCCGCGCGCCTAGCCACCAGGTCAGCGCCGGGCTGCTGGCGGTAAACAGGCGGTCGAGCAAGGCATCGGTTGCGGGAGCGGGCAAGCGGCAAAAGTCATCGAGGAACAACCACGCCAGCGCCTGCCAGCGACCCAGGTCCTGTAGCAACGTGGCTTCATCGGTGAAGGGCAACCCCAGGTTATGCGCCAAGCGCTGGCAGAGATCGAGGGGGTCGAGCGCCACGCCGTTGAGCGGCAGCCAGTACACCTGACAGCCTTCAGGCGCCTGCAACGCGCACTCGGCGAGCAGCGCGCTCTTGCCACTGCCGCCGGGGGCACACACCAACTTTACCCGCGCGGCAGACGCCAGCAACGGCTCAGCCAGTCGCGGGCGCAGCAGATGATGGGCGGACAGCCGAGGCATGAATCCAGGACGGTCCAGGCAGCGAGTCATGGCGGTCATTGCTGCATCCTGCGTTTTTATTGTTATGCAACCTGACGCGTACCCTAGACCCGTGGCGGGCGATTGTTGAAGAAGTATTCAGCGGGGTGATTGAAGGCCATGCATAAAACCCAAGGTGGGAGGGGGCTAGCCTCCTCCCACCTTTGCTCCGGGATCAGCGCACGCCTTCGGCTCGCAACGCCGCCGGGGTGTAGTCCGCCGCCTTGGCCGCGAACCCGAACACGAAGCTGCTCTTCTCCTCGTTCTTCATCCCCAGCGCGATATAACGCCCGGCGATCAAGTCATACAGGGTCTCGACGGTATACGCCGGCACCTGATGGTCGTAGTAGAACTGCGAATGACCTTCGGCAACCCGCCACAGTTGACCACGGCCGTCATAGTGATCCACCAGCGCGACTTGCCAGCTGTCTTCATCGATGTACATGTGACGCTTGGCATAGATGTGGCGCTCGCTCGGCTTGACCGTGCCGACCACTTCCCATACGCGGTGCAGCTCGTAGCGGGTCAGGTCCTGGTTGATGTGGCCGGCCTTGATGATGTCGTCGTACTTGAGCGACGGCGAGTCGAGCTTGTAACTGTTGTAGGGGATGTACATCTCTTTTTTGCCCACCAGCTTCCAGTCATAGCGGTCGGGCGCGCCGGAGAACATGTCGAAGTTGTCGGTGGTGCGCAGACCGTCGGACGCGGTGCCCGGCCCGTCATAGGACACTTGCGGCGCCCGCCGCACGCGGCGTTGACCGGCGTTGTAGATCCACGCCAGGCGCGGCTCTTTCACCTGGTCGAGGGTTTCGTGCACCAGCAGCACGTTACCCGCCAGGCGCGCCGGCGCGGTCACCGATTGCTTGAAGTAACTCAACACGTTAGCCGCCTTGGCCGGGTCGATATCCGGGATGGCCTGGGGCACCGCCACTTCTTCCTCGAAGCGGATCGGCGTGTAGCTGCCATTGGTCTGTGGGGTGGCCTGGGTGATGATGCGACGCAGGTTGCCGCCGTGATAACGGGTGATGTGGTTCCACAGCACTTCCACGCCATTCTTGGGAATCGGGAACGCGTAGTAACGATTGCCGGTGAAGTTCTCCAGGCCGTTGCCGTCGTTGATCGCCTTGACGTTCAGCGCGCTGCGTTTGATCGATTCATAGATGTCAGGCGGCAGGTTCACCGTGCGGTGGCTGGGGTAGACCGGGATCTTGTAGGTCTCGGGGTAGCGCTTGAACATCGCCACTTGGCCGTCGGACAGTTTGTCCTTGTACTTGTCCACCGTAGCGGCGGTGATCACAAACAGCGGTTTTTCATTGGCGAACGGGTCAGCCAGAAAGCCTTTGCTGTCCACCGCGCCGGCGTTTTTAGGGATGCCACCGGTCCAGGCCGGGATCGAACCGTCGGCATTACCGGCCTTCTCCGCGCCCACCGGAGTGAGGGTGGTGCCAAGCTTGGCGGCTTCTTCCGGGGAAACCGCGGCCCATACGTTGGCGGCCAACAAGCTGAGGGCCAACACTGCAATTGTCTTACGCATACGTTCTTGTCCTTCTTTAAGCCAAATCAGAAGTTCACGCCGAAGCTGAGGGCGAGGAAGTCACGGTCGGTCAGGGTGTTGTAGTCGCCGCCGAAGAAGTCGGTGTAACTGAGGCTGGCGGTGTAGGTGCTGCGGTAGTCAGCATCGACGCCCACGCTGATGGCCTTGGCGCCTTTGTTGAACAGGCCGTTGGGGCCGTAGCCGGCAACGTCATGGGACCAGGACAGGTTGGGTTTGAGGTTCACCCCGGCAATCGCGTTGTTGTAGTCCAGGATCGCCCGCGCGCGGTAACCCCAGGACGTCGAGGTGACGAAACCGTCGGTGTCGCCCTGGAATCCGTAAGCGCCATACACCGAGTCGCGGCCGTAACGCAGTTTGGATTTGTCTTCCAGGCCCGCCACATGTACCACGGCCGCTTCGCCCACCACCGTCAGACGCTCAGCGCCCAACACCTGGTCGAAGAACTGGGTCATGGAGCTCTGGATCTGGGTGATTTCCTTGCGGCGGTAGCCGGTGTTGTCATCCCCGAAGTTGCTGCGAATCGGCGAGGCCGCCTGGCCGGCGACCGGGTTGATCAAGGCCAGGGTCAGGTCGGTGGTGTTCAGTTGCACCGGCGCATTCGGCCGGTAGCTGATCTCCCCGGTCCAGGCCGTGCCGGTGGGCAACGTGGTGGAGAAACTGGCGCCGAACAGTCGGATATCTTCCGGGTAATCGAGGTAGTACTGGCCACGCCCGAGCATCAGGCTTTGCACCAGACCCGCACCGGAACCGGGGGCCAGGCCATTGGCCGCGCCGGCGATGGCGCCGAGGGTGGCCAAGCTGGTGTTGTTGGTGATGGTGCCCACGGTCGGGGTACGGCTGTGGTAGTTCATGAAGTACAGGCCGTACTCGGTGTCGTCGCCCAACCAGCGCAACGCGGCGCCGAACTGGCCGGAATCCCGCGCATCGCGGTCGCCGGCACGCCGTACGATCACCCCTTCATTGGCCACACTAAAACCCTGGCCGAACGCCGCCGCTACCGGTTGCAAAGGGCGGATGGCCGGGTTGCCGACGGTGTAGTTATTGGTGCAACCGTCCGCCGCCACATCGCCACCGAAGAACGTGCCGCAGTTGTCCAACACAGTCTGGTCCCATTCCAGCTGATAGAAACCTTCCACGGTCAGCTGGTTGGTCAGGCTCTGGGACGCAAACAGCATGTTCACCGGGATCAGGCCTTCCTTGATCTCGGCGCCCGGCCGACGAAACGCTGACACGTCGATCGGGTTGATGCTGTTAATGGAGTTACCGATGAAGGTGCTTTCGCCCCAACTGACCACCTGCTTACCGGCGCGCACGGTGCCCGGCAGGTCGCCCAGGGAATAGTTGTGGTAGACGAACGCATCGAGGATCTCTGCGCCGCTGGATTTGGCGCCTTCCTTGCGGTTGTGGTCGCTGATGGGTTTGAACTCGCGGTCTTCGTCCTTGAGTTCGAAGTCGTACCAGTATTTGCCGCGCACGAATACGCCGGTATCGCCGTACTTCAGCTCCAGATCGTGCAAGCCTTTAAAGATTTTGGAGAAGGTCTCGCCCTTCTTGAAGTTGAGACGTCCGTCATCCCCCGTGGAAGCCTGGCCCGTGCCGCCGTTGACGGTGCCCACGAGCTTCTTGTCGGCATCGCGCATGCCCCAACTCGAACCGACCGACAGCGACGAATCGAATTGCCCTTCGATCTCGCCAATGTTGAACGAAACAGCCTGCGCCTGAGCACAGCAACCCAACGCAACCGCAGCGGCCAGCGCCTGTGGCGTGAAGATGGCGCGCATTGTTGTTTTTGTCATGCGTCTTCCCCGGTGAGTGACAGAAGGCCCCACCCTACTGCCGCGAATCAGGAGCGATAAGCGCACCAAGGAGGGATTCGTGTTGTCGCTCGAAAGGATTACAGGCCGCTCTGGCTGGGTGCGGGCGCGGGTATGCGCCGGGTGGATGGGGCACTATCAGGAGCATGGATGGCGAACTTATGACTGTTTCCGGATACGTAACAGTCCTTGTCCTGAACCGCTATTACTCATCTTGTTACAAACCGCTATTCTGACCGGGCTTTCAGGGCAAACCGCCCGCTTCCAGGTTTGGAAGACAAGCTGAAGTTCAATAGATTGATGCCTTCTTTCAATCTGTTACCGGTGTTCACTGACGTTGATTTGTTGCTCCTTGATCAAACGTCTTACTTCGGCCGCTGCCTGTGCAGCGGCCTTTTTTATGCGCGAAACAAAACGGGGCGCCATCAGCGCCCCGTGGGATTCAAGCATGTTCAGGCAATGATCACAGGCTGTATTTCTGCAAGTTGGCCATCATCTCCTTTAACGCTTCGATATTGTCCTTGGGGTGCGCGGCGCCTTCGAAGTCGCAGATCTGCGCCCAATGGGCGGCCACATCGTCCGGGGAGAACCCGGCTTCGGGGTCGAAGCCCACGCCCAGGCTGCGCTCCCAGCGGGTCTTGCCGATCCAGCCGCCGCCCACTTCGAACAGCCCCGAGGTTTCCTGGCAGGCCTCACTGCCCAAGTACACCACCAGCGGGCTGACCAGCTCCGGCTTGAGGCGTTCGAACACCTGCGGCGGAATCAAGCCTTCGGTCATGCGCGTGGCGCCGGTCGGGGCGATGGCGTTGACCAGGATGTTGTTCTTGCGGCCTTCCAGCGCCAGGGTGCGGGTCAGGCCGTACAGGCCGAGCTTGGCCATGCCGTAGTTGGACTGGCCGAAGTTGCCGTAGATGCCCGAGGTGGACGCGGTGAAGATCACCCGGCCATAACCTTGCTCGCGCAGATGGGGCCAGGCGGCGCGGGTGACTTTGTAGGCGCCTTCGACATGCACCCGGTAAACCAGGTCCCAGTCGCTGTCGTCCATTTTATGAAAGGTCTTGTCCCGCAGAATGCCGGCGTTGTTGACCACCACGTCGATACGGCCAAACGCATCGAGAGCGTTCTGCACGATCTTGTCACCGTCGGTGACAGAGTCATGGTTGGCCTCGGCGATACCGCCCGCCGCACGAATCTCCGCCACCACACGGTCAGCGGCCGACGCACTGGCGCCCTCGCCCTGGGTCGAACCGCCGAGATCGTTGACCAGCACCTTGGCGCCATGCCGGGCGAACAACAGCGCATGGGCCCGGCCCAAGCCGCCGCCGGCACCGGTGACGATCACGACCTTATCCTGAAACTGCACTGACTCACTCATACCGAACTCCAATGGCGACAATGGGAATGGCTGGAGTGTCAGGCACAGGGCCTTTGGTCACAATAAATACGGTCGCGGCTGAATGGTGCGCGATAAGGCTGAGGGATAATTGCGCGCCTCAGGAATAGGCCACCTGCGACGCTGGCCGCCCGATCCGGTCACGAAATGCCAGGTAGTGCTTGAGCACCTGCACCGGCGCCTCGACCTGTGGGTAATGGCCGATATTGGCCAGCAGCACCGTGTCGGCATTCGGTATCAACTGCTGGTAACGCTCCACCATGTGGGCACCGGAAATCGGGTCGATCTCGCCGTCGATCATCCGCAACGGCACGCCCCCCCTTTGCATGGCCTGCACCCAACGCTCGCGCAGGCGCCGACGTTGGGGGATGTAAGCGATCAATTTGTGCAGGATGCGCGGGCCATCGTTGCAACTGATCAGGCTCCAGTAATCATCCAGGGCACTTTCGCTGGGGCGGGTGGAGGGGCCGAAAATCTGGCTGAAGCTTTTCGACAGGGCATTGCGCCCGAAGGCCCGCCCGATCATCCAACCCAATGGGCTGAGCAAGAGTTTCTGCACCAGCGCCGGGCGATGGGTTTCCGGAAACAGCCCACCGTTGAGAAACACCCCACTGGCCATGCGGAAGCGGCCTTCATAGTGCCGCGCCAACAGTTCTTGGGCGACGCTGTCGCCATAGTCGTGGGCCAACACATGTACCGGTTGATCCACACACAGATGGTCGAGCAGGGTCTGCTGCAAATCCGCCTGTTCCAACAGGCAGTAGCCATGGTCCAGAGGCTTGTCCGAATCGCCAAAACCGAGCATGTCGCAGGCGATCACTAGGTAGCGCTGGGCCAGGGCTTGCCACAGGTAATGCCAGTCCCAACTGGCCGTGGGAAAACCGTGGATCAGCAACAGCGGCTCGCCCTGCCCCGCTACCCAGTAGCGGATGGTACGGCCATGAAAGTCGAAATCCTGGCCACGCTTGCGCCAGGCTCGAAGCGGGATCTCGGCGATTGGCATCAGGTTTTATACCCAGGGTTTTGATGGTCCAGCTTACGCAGCAACGCCGGCCAGGCCAGCGCGCCGCCCATGCCTTGAGCGCTCTTGGTGACGGCCGCGCTCATGGCCTTCGCTCCCGCGAGAATCTGCGGCTCGATGCCAATCAGCTCGGCGCCGCCGGTTTGCGCCAGTACTTGGATTTCGCAGGCGCGCTGGAAGATAAACATCATCAGGAACGTGTCGGCGATGCTGGCGCCGCAGGTCAGCAGGCCATGGTTGTGCAACATCAGAAATTGACTGTCGCCCAGATCGGCTTGCAGGCGGGCCTTTTCCTCGTGGTTCAGCGCCACCCCTTCGTAAGCGTGATAGGCCAGGCTGGAGAGCACGAAGATCGATTGCTGACTGATGGGCAATACGCCCTGTTTCTGCGCAGCCACGGCGACACCGGCGGCGGTGTGGGTGTGCAGCACGCAGGTCACATCGTGGCGCACTTCATGGATGGCGCTGTGGATGGTGTAGCCGGCTGGGTTGATGTCATAGGGGCTGTCCATGCGCTTGTTGCCGGCCTGGTCGACCTTGACCAGGCTCGACGCGGTAATCTCGTGGAACATCAGGCCGTAGGGGTTGATCAGGAAATCGTCGGTGCCCGGCACTTTGGCCGAGATATGGGTGAAGATCAGATCGTCCCAACCATGCATCGCTACCAGGCGATAGCACGCGGCAAGGTCGACACGCGTTTGCCACTCGGCAGCGCTGACCTGGGCCTGGACATTGTGTGGCGATACAACCGGGGCTAGGCTCACGGTGATGACCTCCTTGGCGCACGTTCTTATTGTTTTTTTTTTGGGATGGGCCAGTCTAGTCAGGCGCCTTGGCTGGCGGAGTCGCCTTGGCAGCCAGCTTGATGACTGTGCGAGTCAGCTTTGAGAATAGTTGAAATTCGTCCAAGCGCCGTCAGAGAAGCGCCGCCAGTAAAGGCGCGGCGAACAGGTTGAGCAGGCCGGTCAGCACCATCACCAGGCCGGCCACCGAGCCTTCTTCGCCACCCACCTCATGGGCGCGGCTCACACCCGCACCGTGGGCGCCTACCCCGAACAGCGCGCCACGCGCCAACGGCGTGCGCAACGGCAGCCATTTGAGCAACACGCCGCCGAGCATGGCGCCGATCACCCCGGTGAACATCACGAATACAGCCGTGAGTTCCGGCACCCCGCCCAGGTCGGATGACACCGGCATGGCGAACGGCGTAGTGATCGAGCGCGGCACCAGCGACAACGCCACCGAGCTGTCCAACGCCAGCGCTTTGGCCAGGCCAAACGAGGTGGCGATGGAGGCCGCGCTGCCCGCCACCATCCCCAGCAACAACGCCGACCAGTGGCGCGCCAACAAACGGCGCTGCTGCCAGATAGGCACCGCGAACGCCACGGTGACCGGGCCTAGCACCCCAATCAACCAGTGGGTGTCGGTGGCGTATTCGGCATAGGCGGTATGCATCGGCACCGCCACCGCCAGCAGCAACACCGGCACCAGGACCAACGGCGACAACAGATAACGCCCGGTGCGTCGATACAACCAACGGCTGAAGACATAGGCGCCGAGGGTCAGCGCAAGCCAGAACAACGGCATCAGTTCAAACTTCATGGCGCAACCTCCAGCGGCACACCAGCTCCACGGTAAACGCCGTGACCAGCATCACCGCCAAGGTGCTGCAACCGATCACCAGCAGGATGCGCCAGCCTTCGTTGCGTACCAGGCCGCCGTAGTCCAACAGGCTCATCAATGCAGGAATAAAGAACAGCAGCATTTCCGCCATTAACACACCGGCGCCCAATTGCAGCGTGGCCGGTTGCACCAAGCCACTGGCGAAGGCCACCAGCAACAGGCCCAGGCCCACCACGCCGCCGGGAATCGGCCAGGCCAGCCAGGCGGCCAATTGGCATCCCAGCAGGTAGATAGCCAGCAGCACCACCAGTTCGGTCAGCAGGCGGCCAAGGGGTTTAAAGGTAAGACGATTCATGGTTGGAGTCCTCGCAGGGCTTCTATTTTAAAGAGCCCATGCCTATCCCCGAAGCGAATTGTTAGACTGCCAGCCATTCCAGACTGGAATCGGACCCATGGAATTCAAGCAGCTGCGCAGTTTTGTCGAAGTGGTTCATCGCGGCGGGTTTACCCAGGCCGGTAAAACCCTGCATATCAGCCAATCGGCGGTCAGTAAGCAGGTCGCACAATTGGAATACAGCCTCGGCACGCCGCTGCTGGAGCGCACCGGTTCGCACATTCGCCTGACCGCCGCTGGCCGCGTCGTGTTGCAACGCGCCGAAGCCATGCTGCGCTTGCAAAGCGAACTGCAGAGCGAACTGGACGACATGCAACAGCTCACCCGTGGCGAGTTACGCCTGGGCCTGCCGCAGCTAGGCGGCGATACCTTGTTCGCCGAGCTATTTGCCGAATACCGCCGACGCTACCCCAACGTGACCATCCAATTGCTGGAAGGCGGCACGCGCAGCATCGAACAGGCGATTCTCAACGGCGAATTGGAAGTGGGCGGCAGCCTGATGCCCAGCGACCCGGCGTTCGCCTGGCAGGCGTTCTGCGATGAACCGCTGGACGCGTTGCTGCCCGTGGATCACCCCTTGGCGCAACAACCACAGGTACACCTGGAGGCGCTGGCCGACACGCCGTTCCTGATGTATCAGCGCAGCTTCGTGTTGAATGATCGGCTGCTGCAAGCCTGCCAAAGCCTGGGCTTTACCCCCAAGGAAGCCGGGCGCAGCGGCCAGGCGGATTTCCTTGCGGCCCTGGTCGCGGCCGGCCAGGGCGTGGTGCTGCTACCCAGCGTGGTCGCCCGTGGGCTGGTGCGTCCAGGGGTGGTGCGCGTGCCCCTGCAAGCGCCGGATTATCTGCGTTGGGACATTGCTTTTATCTGGCGCGAAGGCGCTTATCTGTCGAAAGCCGCCCAAGCCTGGCTGGCACTGTTGCGTGAGTACCCACTCAACCGCGCAGTGCCGTGATCAACTCGCCCAGCCACGGTTCGGCGTCGGTTTCCGGGGTCACGCTTTCGCTGGCATCCAGGCGCAGCATCGGCAGCACTTCGCTCACGCCCAGCTCGCCGAACAGCTCGCGCATCTGCTCGCCACCGGCGCAGAAGGTATCGCCGTAGCTGGCGTCGCCCAGGGCGATTACCGCGCCAGGCAAACCGCGCAAAGCGGCAGGTAGTTGATCGCGAAGTGTCGAGTACAGAGGCTGGAGGTTGTCGGGCAATTCACCCATGCCGGTGGTGGACGTCACGGCCACGAGCGCCTGGGGGGCATACGCCTGCACGTCCGCCAGGGTGGCGCGAGGATCGTGCCAGGCCTCGAAGCCTGCGGCTTTGAGGATGCTGACAGCGTGGCGGGCCACTTCTTCTGCGGTGCCGTACACCGAGCCGGAAAGGATGGCGACTTTCATCAATCTGATCCTGTAGTTGAGCGAAAGCCTGGGATATTAACAGCTGGCGCAAAAATTTCGCGGCGCCCCGTGCAAGATTCAGCACTTGCCATAAACTGCACATTCCACCGACATGCCATGGACCGCTCAATGATTAATGCCAAGCTGATGCAACTGGTCATCAATGCGTCGAACGACGGTATCGTCGTCGCGGAACGCGAAGGCAAAGACAAACCGCTGATTTACGTCAACCCGGCATTCGAACGGCTGACCGGTTACACCTTGGATGAAATCCTCTATCAGGACTGCCGCTTCCTGCAATCGGGCGATCGCGACCAACCCGCGCTGATGGCCATTCGCGACACGCTGGAGAGCGGCGGCGCCTGCCGAGAAATCCTGCGTAATTACCGCAAGGACGGCAGTCATTTCTGGAATGAGCTGTCGCTGTCGACGGTTTATAACCAGGCCGACAAGCAGACGTATTTTGTCGGTGTGCAAAAGGACGTCACCCAGCAGGTCAAGGCCCAACAGCGCGTGGCCCAGTTGGAAGCCGAACTGGCCCAGGTCAAGGCCGAGCTGGCCGCCCTTCGCGCGACCAGCGGAACAAACAAAATTTAGAAAACAGGGTCACTAAAGGGGATAATGGCGCTTTAGCACCTCCTACCGAGCAACGGCGATGCCACGCAACGCACTTCTGACCCAGGATGAACTGGACTTCATTCAGAACATGCAGCACAACCCGCAACTCAACCTGCGGGATTCTTCGTCGAGCCTGACCGTCAACGGCGGCGCGCAGATTCGCGATTTACTCACCCGCCTCGCGGCTCATGACCATGTGACCATCCAGGCGCAGTTCGACAACCAGCAACTGACCTTCCCTTTGCAGTTGGTAGAGGACGAGTTCAACGCGGTGCATCTGCGGCTAGGCGTGCCGAGTATTTTCGAAGACGGGCCCATGATTCGCCCGTGGCGGCTGGCGCTGGAAACGCCGGTGGCATTGGAGAATATCCGGGGCATCCCTGGCGCCCTGTGGGTGCATGAGGTGTCATTCAAAGGCGTGCTGGTGGAAATCCGCGGGCGCTTCAAGCCGCCGAAAACCTTTGCGTTGTGGTTCAGCCCTTCCGGCTACGAGCGCATCGCCCTGCGCGGCACGCTGCAACGGGAAACCGCGCGGGGCCTGTTCGCCTATCGCATAAGCCAGAGCAACGTGGACGAAACCGAGCGCCTGCGCCACTTCATCCTGCACCAGCACCGCCTGGCGCACCCGCACGTGCATGCCTGAAATCAGGTATCGAGGCTGCCGCTGAGAAACTGCTGCAAACGGCGCTGCATCACCGGCCCGTCATTGCCCAAGCAGCCGATGGAAGAACCCGCCAGGTCGTTTTCGGCTAGGTCCGAAGCATCCCCGGCGATAAATAGCGGGCAATCCAGGGTTTGCGCCAGGCGGTTCAACCGCGCAGCCAGGTCGTGGTTATGGGCATGATTGGAGAAGATCACCAGCGCCTGGGGCTGGATCTTCTGGCAGACCAGCGTCAACTCGTCGAAAGGCTGGCCCATCCCGAGCACCCTCACGGCTAGGCCGTCGCGCGCTATCAGCAAGCCCGCCACCAGCAATTCCAACTTACGGCATTCGCCCGGCAGAGCCGCCAGTAAAACCCGACGCGGTGCTGCGGCGCTTGCCAGTTGCAGACGCTGCGATACTTGCATGCGCAGGAAGGCGTCGAAGAACAACCATTCACTGGCCTGGCCGAAGCGCCCTTGATGGCGCAGCAGCTCACTCCATAACGGCATCAGGATGTCCTGGAATGCGACGCTGATCGGATAAGTGGCAAGCACCTGGCCGTACAGGCTCTCCAGTTGGCGGTCATCGAAGGCACTGATGGCCTGCCTTAGCCTTGCCTGTAACTGCAGCCATTCATTCTCTTGCGGCGCAACCCCTTCGGCGCGGACCGCTTCGGCCTGGCGAGCATCGCGGGCAAGAATCTTGCCCACTTTACTGACCGCCACCCCGCGCTCGACCCAACTGAGAATGCGATTGACCGTCTCAATATCGTGCCGAGAGTACAACCGATGCCCACTTTCGGTGCGCATTGGCTGGATCAGACCGTAGCGTCGCTCCCAGGCACGCAGGGTGACGGGGTTGATGCCTGTCATTCTGGACACTTCGCGGATCGGAAACAGCTCTTGGGAATCCGTCGAATCTGAATGCGAAATACTATCAACAGGGGCAATGATCACAGGCATTTAAGACCAAAGAACCAACGGTAAGCGGGGCCTCATTTAACGCCTTTAAAGCTGTCTATTTCAAGGCCTGTGCTTTTCAGACCAATGTCGCTGGTGTATTGGCTGAATTCAGGAATAATCCTTGCCTGTTTTTTCCACGTCGCTGCATTACCCCGCAGCCTCGTCTGTGTGCCACCTACCCGGTCAAGCGCACCTGTCTATTTGGAGATACACAATGTCTACCTCTCCCGTCACCCTGATGGTCGCCCGCCGTGTGGCCAAGGGACGCTACGAAGAACTGATGGCCTGGCTGCGCGAAGGCGAGCAATTGGCCACCGACTTCCCTGGTTACCTGGGCTCGGGCGTACTCGCGCCACCGCCCAACGACGATGAGTTCCAGATCATTTTCCGGTTCGCCGATGAACAGACCCTGCACGCCTGGGAGTTTTCGGCGTCGCGCAGTGCATGGCTGAGCCGGGGCAGCGACTTGTTTGCCGACCCGTCCGAGCACCGTGTGCGTGGCATCGACGGTTGGTTCGGCGCAGTAGGTGCACGTCCACCGCGCTGGAAGCAGGCCGTGGCGATCTGGCTGGCCTTTTTCCCGGTGTCGCTGCTGTTCAACTTTGTGTTGGGGCCGCTGCTCAACGGGCTGGAGCTGGTGCCTCGGGTGCTGGTCAGTACCCTGGCGCTGACGCCACTGATGGTTTACCTGTTCATCCCGCTGTCGACCCACCTGCTGGCGAACTGGCTGCACCCCACCCCGCCACCGCGCAAGGCCACCGAAGCGGCGGCGTAAATACAGAGGCGGCGTGTCGCTGGTATGATTCGAGCCTGCCAGCGACGCGAGCCTCCCATGACTGCAACGAACGCCCCGATCCTGATCACCGGCGCCGGCCAGCGTGTCGGCCTGCATTGCGCCCATCGCCTGCTGGACGAGGGTCAACCGGTTATTTTCAGTTACCGCAGCGAACGCCCCGGCGTGCAGGCCTTGCGCGAACGCGGCGCGATCGGCATCTTCGCTGACTTCTCCAGCGAGGCCGGGGTGCTGGCGTTTATCGCGCAAGTGCACACCCGCACTCAAAGCCTGCGCGCGATCATTCATAACGCCTCGGCCTGGATCGCGGAAACCCCGGGTGATGAAAGCCGCGCGTTTATCGACATGTTCAATGTGCACATGCTTGCGCCGTACCTGATCAACCTGCATTGTTCACCTTTGCTGCAACGCTCTTCACCCGCCGATATCGTGCATATCAGCGATGACGTGGTGCGCAAGGGCAGCCGCCAGCACATCGCCTATTGCGCCACCAAGGCCGGGCTCGACAGCCTGACCCTGTCGTTCGCCGCGCAGTTCGCGCCGCGGATCAAGGTCAACGGCATTGCGCCGGCCATGGTGATGTTCAACGAGGGTGATGACGCGGCCTATCGCGCCAAAGTCCTGGCCAAATCGGCACTGGGCATCGAGCCCGGCCCCGACGTGATCTACCAGAGCGTGCGTTACCTGTTGGATAACCCTTATGTCACCGGTACCACCCTGACCGTCAATGGCGGGCGGCATATCAAGTAAGCCGTTTTGAGGATGTTGTATGACCTTTTCCCTGCCCCACCATTACCGCGAGATCCTCATGGGCCTGGGCGAAGACCCGGAACGCGAAGGCTTGCTCGATACCCCCAAGCGCGCCGCCAAAGCCATGCAATACCTGTGTCATGGCTACGAGCAGAACCTGGAAGAGATCGTCAATGGCGCGCTGTTCGCCTCCGACAATGACGAGATGGTGATCCTCAAGGACATCGAGCTGTATTCGCTGTGCGAGCACCACCTGCTGCCCTTTATCGGCAAAGCCCATGTGGCGTATATCCCGACCGGCCGCGTGCTGGGCCTGTCGAAGCTGGCGCGCATCGTCGACATGTTCGCCCGACGCCTGCAGATCCAGGAAAACCTCACGCGGCAAATCGCCGATGCGATCCAGGAGGTCACCCAGGCCGCTGGCGTGGCCGTGGTGATCGAGGCCCAGCACATGTGCATGATGATGCGCGGCGTGGAGAAACAGAATTCAACCATGAACACCTCGGTGATGCTCGGCGCGTTTCGCGAGTCGAACACCACGCGCATGGAGTTCCTGCAACTGATTGGACGGAGCAAGTAGCAATGCCACAACTTCAACCAGGCATGGCGCGCATCCGGGTCAAGGACCTGTGCCTGCGTACCTATATCGGCATCAATGAGGACGAAATCCTCAATAAGCAGGACGTGCTGATCAACCTGACCATCCTGTATGCCGCCCAGGAAGCCGTGCGCGACAACGACATCGACCACGCGCTGAACTACCGCACCATCACCAAGGCCATCATTGCCCATGTGGAGGGCAACCGCTTTGCCCTGCTGGAGCGCCTGACTCAGGAACTGTTGGACCTGGTGATGAGCAACGCATCGGTGCTGTATGCCGAAGTCGAAGTGGACAAGCCCCACGCGCTGCGGTTTGCCGAGTCGGTGTCGATAACGTTAGCTGCAAGCCGCTAGCTACAAGCTGCAAGCTAAAGGCCAACCCCATTCCAACTTGCAGCTTGAAGCTCACCCGCTTGAAGCTGCCTCGAAGAGCCCCACTATGAACGATCAACAACGCCTCGAACTCGAAGCCGCCGCCTTCCGCCGACTGGTAGCGCATCTGGACAGCCGCAAGGACGTGCAGAATATCGACCTGATGAACCTCGCCGGCTTCTGCCGCAATTGCCTGTCCAAGTGGTACAAGGCCGAGGCCGATGAGCGCCAGATCGAGCTGAGCCTCGATGACGCCCGTGAAGTGGTGTACGGCATGCCGTACGCCGAGTGGAAAGCCCAATACCAGAAAGAAGCCAGCGCCGAGCAACAGGCCGCGTTCGCTCAAGGAAAACCCCATGACTGATCTGAACACTCTGCGCGCCAGCCTTAACAGTGGCGAGCACGTTTTTGCCGATACCCTGGCGTTTGTCGCGGCCGGTTACGATTACCAGCCCCAAGCGTTCACCAATGGCAACGTGGAAAACGCCGCTTTGCAGAACGAAGGTTCGTGCAAGACCCTGGGATTGGCCCTGCTGGAAGGCTTGAGCGTTCAGGAAGCGCTACTGGCGTTTGGGGAGCACTACCGTGCGGTGGTGGCCACGCCGGAGGGCAGTGACCATGGCAATATTCGCGCGTTGATGGCCCATGGGTTGGCCGGGGTGAAATTTGCGGCACCGCCCCTGACGCGCAAGTCCTGAGTCAGATGCAGGTAATAGACTTGCCCAGATAGGGTCAGGTCAGCCAACTATTCTGCAGCGGGTACATCTGCATCGGGGGCAAGCCCCCTCCCACAAATCTGATCGGGTCCATGCCTCCACAATGCGCCAAGCTGAAGGCAAACGCAGATTCAGTGTGGGAGGGGGCTTGCCCCCGATAGCGGTGTCCAAAAAAAACCGGCCTCGCAGCCGGTTTTTTTATATGGGCACTTTAGAACGAAGCGTTCTTCAAACCGTCGAGGTAACGCTCGGCATCCAGGGCCGCCATGCAACCGGCGCCGGCCGAGGTGATGGCCTGGCGGTATACGTGGTCAGCCACGTCACCGGCGGCGAAGATACCTTCGATATTGGTGGCGGTGGCATTGCCTTCACGACCGCCCTGCACCACCAGGTAACCGTCTTTGGCTTCCAGCACGCCTTCGAACAGCGAAGTGTTCGGGGTGTGACCGATGGCGATGAACACACCGTCGACTTTCAGCTCGTCGAAGCTGCCGTCGTTGTTTTTCAGGCGAGCACCGGTCACGCCCATATTGTCGCCCAGGACTTCGTCCAGGGTGGCGTTGAGCTTGAGGATGATTTTGCCTTCGGCGACGCGGGCGTGCAGCTTGTCGATCAGGATCTTTTCGGCACGGAAGGTCTCACGACGGTGGATCAGGGTCACGGTGCTGGCGATGTTGGCCAGGTACAGCGCCTCTTCCACGGCAGTGTTGCCGCCACCAACCACGGCGACCGGCTTGTTACGGTAGAAGAAACCGTCGCAGGTGGCGCAGGCGGACACGCCCTTGCCCATAAACGCTTCTTCCGACGGCAGGCCCAGGTAACGGGCGCTGGCACCGGTGGCGATGATCAGGGCATCACAGGTGTACACGCCGCTGTCGCCAGTCAGGCTGTAAGGCTTCTTCGAGAAATCGACCTGGTTGATGTGGTCGAAAACAATTTCGGTCTCAAAGCGCTCGGCGTGTTCTTTCATACGCTCCATCAGCGCCGGGCCGGTCAGGCCGTGGACGTCGCCCGGCCAATTGTCGACTTCGGTGGTGGTGGTCAGCTGACCGCCCGCCTGCATGCCGGTGATCAGCAGCGGCTTGAGGTTGGCGCGGGCCGCATAGACGGCAGCGCTGTAACCGGCAGGGCCGGAACCGAGAATAATCACTCGCGAATGACGGGTATCA
Organism: Pseudomonas rhodesiae; assembly: GCF_007858255.1. GTDB lineage: Bacteria > Pseudomonadota > Gammaproteobacteria > Pseudomonadales > Pseudomonadaceae > Aquipseudomonas > Aquipseudomonas rhodesiae. The sequence goes on from NZ_VFEU01000005.1 coordinate 351,239, forward strand.
GACATGACTCGCTCCTATCGACCGCCCGAACCACAAGACGGCTGGAATAAAAAAAGGACTGCGAAGCACTTGGGGAAGGCTTGAACTCGCAGATCCTGAAAAATAATGGGTGCAGCGTATAGAGGGGGGCAAGATTAAGGAAATACGGATTAACAATCCAGCTCATAGGCGGTCTCTATGCAGTCGACGCCCTTGATCGACGCGTTTGTTACCTTTGATGTCGTCGCGCTGACCACGCTTTCGCCCTGAAGACAAAGCCGGTAAGGTCGGCGCGTTCGTCATTCTGCTCGGAGTTCATCATGCCCGCCCCTGTACTTTCCGGCCCGCAATACCTGCGCGAGGGCCTCAAACTGGTGTTGAGCCCCGGCCTGCGTTTGTTTGTGCTGCTGCCGCTGGCGATCAACCTGATCTTGTTCGTCGGCCTGATCTATTTTGCCGGCCATCAGTTCAGCCTGTGGGTCGATCACTTGATGCCGACCCTGCCCAGTTGGCTGAGTTTTCTCAATTATCTGCTGTGGCCATTGTTTGTGGTGCTGGTGGTGCTGATGGTGTTTTTCACCTTCACGATGCTCGCCAACATCATCGCGGCACCGTTCAATGGCTTCCTGGCGGAGAAGGTCGAAGTGGTGGTGCGGGGCACCGATGACTTCCCGCCCTTCAGTTGGGGCGAACTGATCGCCATGGTTCCCCGCACCCTGGCCCGGGAAATGCGCAAGCTGGGTTACTTCCTGCCACGGGCCATCGGCCTGTTTATCCTGTCGTTCATTCCGGTGGTCAACCTGGTCGCCGCACCGCTGTGGCTGCTGTTCGGCGTATGGATGATGGCGATCCAGTACATCGACTACCCGGCGGACAACCACAAACTGGGCTGGAACGAAATGCTCGCCTGGCTGCGCCAGAAACGCTGGCAGAGCATGAGCTTCGGCGGCGTCGTCTATCTGGTGCTATTGGTGCCGGTGGTCAACCTGTTGATGATGCCGGCGGCGGTGGCCGGCGCAACGCTGTTCTGGGTGCGTGAGCAGGGGGCCGAGGCCATGGCGCAGCAACACAAAGCGACACCCGTCATAAATCCATCATCCCGATGACACATTGACGACATGGCCCACAGTGAGACTGTGGGTCATGACGACAGCTTCGCTTCACATCACCCTGATTACCGAAACCTTCCCGCCAGAGATCAACGGGGTGGCCAATACCCTCGGCCGCTTGTGCGATGGTTTGCGCGCCCGTGGCCATCAAGTCGAACTGGTGCGCCCACGCCAGAGCGTTGACCAGAGCCGCCCGAGCGACGCCCAATTGCTACTGTGCCGTGGCTGGCCGCTGCCAGGTTATCCGGGGCTGCAATGGGGCCAATCGTCGATGCACAAGTTACTACGACGCTGGACACGTCAGCGCCCGGATGTGCTGTACATCGCCACCGAAGGCCCCTTGGGGTTGTCGGCGTTGCGCGCGGCGCGGCGTTTGGGGATCAGCGTGGTCAGTGGTTTCCACACCAATTTCCAGCAGTACTCGAACCAATATGGTCTGAGCCTGTTAAGCCGGATGGTCACCCACTATCTGCGCTGGTTCCATAACCGTTCCAGCTTGACGCTGGTGCCCAGCGCCAGCCAACGCCTGGAACTGGAACGCCGGCATTTCGAGCGCCTGGGCATGCTGTCGCGCGGCGTCGACAGCCAACTCTTCCACCCGGCCAAACGCGACAATGCACTGCGCGACAGTTGGGGGTTAGGCAACGAGGATGTGGCGGTGCTGCATGTCGGGCGACTGGCCCAGGAAAAAAACCTCGGGTTGCTCAAACGTTGCTTCGAGTCCTTGCAGACCACTTATCCACAGCGCCGACTGAAATTAATCATCGTCGGCGACGGCCCACAGCGGCCTCAACTGGAGCGCGACCTCCCGGACGCAATCTTCTGCGGCACCCAGCGCGGCGAGACCCTGGCCAGGCACTATGCCTCGGGGGACCTGTTCCTGTTTCCGAGCCTCACAGAAACCTTCGGCAATGTTGTGTTGGAAGCCATGGCCTCAGGATTGGGCGTGGTGGCGTACGATCAGGCGGCCGCGACCCAGCACATCCGCCATGGCTATAACGGTGTGCTGGCGATGCCTGGAGATGAGGACGCGTTTTGCGATGCGGCCAACTGGCTACTCGAAGAACGCGAAAGTTTGCGCAGGGCACGCTTGAATGCACGCCAGCATGCGAGCCGCCAAGGCTGGCCGGCGATCATTGAGCAGTTCGAGCGCCAATTGCGCGGTGTCTGCGAGGGCGGGCACCTGGCACCCGCCCTGTCGCCGCTTACACCAGGGTCGTCAACGCCTCACGACTGAACGGCAGGATGTCGGCTTCGCGGCCTTCGCGCACCTTGACGGCCCAATCCGGGTCCACCAGCAGCGCACGACCTACGGCAACCAAGTCGAACTCATCGTTGTTCAGACGCTCCAGCAGTTTTTCCAGGCTGGCCGGTTGGGCGACCTTATCGGTGTTGACCATAAATTGCAGGAACTCGCCATCCAAGCCGACGCTGCCGACGGTGATGGTGGGTTTACCGGTGAGCTGGCGAGTCCAGCCGGCCAGATTAAGGTCGGAACCTTCGAACTCCGGCTCCCAAAAACGCCGCGTGGAGCAGTGGAAAATATCCACACCCGCGTCAGATAGCGGCTTGAGAAACTCACCCAGCGCTTCGGGGGTTTGTACCAGACGCGCGGTGTAGTCCTGTTGTTTCCACTGGGAGAAACGGAAGATGATCGGAAAGTCCGGGCCCACAGCGGCGCGGGTTGCTTGGATCAGCTCGATGGCGAACCGCGAGCGGTTGGCCAGGCTGCCGCCGTACTCGTCGGTGCGCTGGTTGCTGCCTTCCCAGAAGAACTGGTCTACCAGATAGCCGTGGGCGCCGTGGATTTCCACGCCGTCCATGCCGATACGCTGCGCGTCTTTAGCCGCTTGTGCGAAGGCGGCGATGACGTCCTGGATATCCTGGGCGGTCATACCGTGGACGACCACGTTGCCATCCTTGAGTTTTTCCATCGGGCCGTAGGCCGGTACGCTAGCGTCTGGCTCGGTGCCTATGCGGCGTACGCTGCCTACATGCCACAACTGCGGGACAATCTTGCCACCCTCGGCGTGCACGGCGTCCACCACTTTCTTCCAACCGGCCAGAGCAGCTTCGCCATAGAAATGCGGGACGTTCGAGTAGCCGTTGGAGGCTTTATGACCCACCACGGTGCCTTCGGTAATGATCAGACCCACGCCTGCGGCGGCACGGCGGCGGTAATACTCGACAACCTTGGCATTGGGCACGCCGCCGGGCGAGAACGAACGGGTCATCGGCGCCATGACCACACGGGTCGGCAAGTGCAGCGCACCGAGCTGGAACGGTTTGAACAAGGCTTGGGCAGGCATGGGAGCACTCCACAAAGGGCTGGATTTATGATGCGGATAATATGGCCAGCATCGTGTGTGGAGTAGCACTATTGATCTGAGTGATTAAGGCTTAGAAACGCCGAACACCTGCAGGCGCAAACATGCTTGCGCCCGCAGGTGAGGGGGATCAGGACAAGGCTTTTTCGATGGCCTGAATGACCGTCGGATCATCCGGCGCCGTGCGCGGCGAGAAGCGCGCAAGCACGCGGCCATCTTTACCCAGCAGGAATTTTTCGAAGTTCCAGGTGATATCCCCAGGAAACTCGGCACCCTCGCCCGCCAGCAAGCGGTACAGCTGGTGACGCTCAGGGCCGTTCACGTCGAGTTTGCTACCCAGGGGGAAGGTCACGCCGTAATTCAGGCTGCAGAACGCGCGGATTTCTTCCTCGCTGCCGGGTTCCTGGCCCGCAAACTGGTTGCACGGCAGGCCCAGCACGGTAAATCCGCGGCCTTTGTATTGTTTATAGAGGTTTTCCAACGCCGCATATTGCGGGGTCAAACCGCACTTGGACGCAACGTTGACCACCAGCACAACTTGCCCCTTGAAAGGCGCCAGCGGCAGCTCCTGTCCGTCTAAAGCTTTGAGTTTCAGGTCGTGGAAAGCACTCATGACGAACTCCAGATATCCCATGTTCTATGCATTGCGGCTGTTCGAGAGTACAGACCGCAAGCCTGCAATCATAGACGGCGATTACAAAACCCGCCTGCGGGTTACTGAGCGGTCGGCCACGGCAAAATCGGAATCGCCGTGACGGCATTCTGCGGGCTGCCCTCGATCAGGCGGTCGCTGTAGACCAGGTACACCAGGGTATTGCGCTTCTTGTCGAGGAAACGCACCACCTGCATGGTCTTGAACACCAGCGAGGTGCGCTCCTTGAACACTTCATCGCCATCCTTGAGTTCGCCCTTGAAGCGGATCGGCCCGACCTGACGGCAGGCGATCGAGGCTTCGGCGCGGTCTTCGGCCAGACCAAGGCCGCCTTTCACGCCGCCAGTCTTGGCGCGCGAGAGGTAGCAGGTCACGCCGTCGACCTTGGGGTCATCGAACGCTTCGACCACGATCCGGTCATTGGGGCCGACGAATTTGAACACCGTCGACACCTGGCCAACTTCCTCGGCAGACGCCAGCAGCGGCATGGCCAACAGCAGGCCGAGCAATCCTTTCATTACGCGCATCGTGTATTCCTTTGGTTAAACCAGGATCAGGTTATCGCGGTGCACCAGTTCCGGCTCCGCCATGTAACCCAATAGACCGACAATCGCGTCGGACGGCTGCCCGATGATTTTTTGCGCTTCCAGAGCGCTGTAGTTGGCCAGGCCGCGGGCGATCTCACGACCGTCCGGCGCCACGCAGACCACCATCTCGCCACGGCGGAAGCTGCCCTGCACTTGCTTGACGCCTACCGGCAACAAGCTTTTGTTGCCTTGGGACAACGCCGCCACAGCGCCGTCGTCCAGCACCAGGGTGCCACGGGTTTGCAAATGCCCCGCCAGCCACTGCTTGCGTGCCGCCAACATGCCGCGCTCCGGCGACAGCAACGTGCCGATGCGCTCGCCGGCCTTGAGACGGTCCAGCACACGCTCCAGGCGCCCACCGACGATGATGGTGTGCGCGCCGGAACGCGCCGCCAGGCGCGCAGCGCGCAGCTTGGTCTGCATACCGCCACGGCCCAAAGCACCGCCGACACTGCCGGCCACGGCATCGAGCGCCGGGTCATCGGCGCGCGCTTCGTAAATAAGCTGGGCATCGGGGTTGTTGCGCGGGTCGGCGTCGAACATGCCGTCGCGGTCGGTGAGGATCACCAACAGATCGGCTTCCACCAGGTTGGCCACGAGGGCGGCCAGGGTGTCGTTGTCGCCGAAGCGGATTTCGTCGGTGACCACGGTATCGTTCTCGTTGATCACCGGGATCACCTTGAGCTCCACCAGGGCGCGCAAGGTGCTGCGGGCGTTCAGGTAGCGTTTGCGGTCGGACAGGTCGTCGTGGGTCAGCAGGATCTGCGCGGTGTGACGGCCGTGCTCGGCAAAGCTGGATTCCCAGGCTTGCACCAGGCCCATCTGGCCGATGGCGGCCGCCGCCTGCAGCTCGTGCATCGCGCTGGGTCGCGCGGTCCAGCCGAGGCGGCTCATGCCGGCGGCAACCGCCCCGGACGACACCAGTACCAATTCAACACCGGCCTCATGCAAGGCCACCATCTGCTCGACCCAGACGCTCATGGCTGCGCGATCGAGCCCCTTGCCATCCGCCGTCAGCAGCGCACTGCCGATCTTTACGACCCAGCGCTGCGCGCCTGTCACTTTGCTCCGCATCATCTTCAACCTTAGAGTGAGGGCTGCGCGACCCAGCGCGGCCCATAACGTTATTCGTGGCTACTTTAAAGACTACAGATACCAAAACGCCGCTCAAGTGAGCGGCGCTTAAGTTTACTGCAACGAATCAGTCGCGCACGTAAATGATTTCCGGACCGTCTTCGTCATCCACGTCTTCTTCGTCCCAATCATCGTCGCCGATGTCGTGGACCGACTTCACGCCGCTACGGCGCAGGGCACGCTGGTCATCCAGAGCCTGCAGTTGGGCGCGCGCTTCGTCTTCGATACGCTGGTCGAGTTCGGCCAGTTCGGCCTTGAACACCGGATCGGCCGCCAGGCGGTCGGCGCGGTCTTCCAGGTAGCGCATGATGTCGCGGGTCAGGCGCTCGGTGCCTTCTTTGGCGATGGCCGAGATCACATAGACCGGACCGGTCCATTCCAGGCGATCGACGATTTCCTTGACGCGTTCCTCGTGTTCTTCTTCGAGGATCTGGTCGCACTTGTTCAGCACCAGCCAACGATCACGCTCGGCCAGGGAGGGGCTGAACTTGGTCAGCTCGCTGACGATCACTTCGGCGGCGTCTGGTGCACTGGTGTCATCCAGCGGCGCCATGTCGACGAGGTGCAGCAGCAAACGGGTGCGGGACAAGTGCTTGAGGAAGCGAATACCCAAGCCAGCACCGTCGGAAGCGCCTTCGATCAAGCCGGGAATGTCGGCGATCACGAAGCTTTTCCAGCGGTCTACGCTGACCACGCCCAGGTTAGGTACCAGGGTGGTGAACGGGTAGTCGGCGACTTTCGGCTTGGCGGCCGATACCGAGCGGATAAAGGTACTCTTGCCAGCGTTCGGCAGACCCAGCAGACCCACGTCCGCCAGTACTTTCATTTCCAGCTTGAGGTCACGCTGCTCGCCCGGCTTGCCCGGCGTAGTCTGGCGCGGCGCACGGTTGGTACTGGATTTGAATCGGGTGTTACCCAAACCGTGCCAGCCGCCCTGTACCACCATCAGTTTCTGACCGGCCTTGGTCAGGTCGCCGATCACTTCCTGGGTCGCCGAGTCGATGATCGTGGTGCCTACGGGTACGCGCAGGACCAGGTCTTCACCCTTCTTACCGGTGCAGTCGGTGCTGCCGCCGTTGGAGCCACGCTCGGCATCGAAGTGCCGGGTGTAACGGTAGTCGACCAGGGTGTTGAGGTTTTCGTCGGCCATCATGTAGATGGAACCGCCGTCACCGCCGTCGCCGCCGTTGGGGCCACCGTTTTCGATGAACTTTTCGCGACGGAAACTCATGCAACCGTTACCGCCGTCGCCTGCTTTTACTCGGATGGAAACTTCATCAACGAACTTCATAACAAAACGCCTCTCGTCGCATGGACGAGCTTAAGAAACCAAGACATAAGACTCTTGCAAAAATGAGCGCAGCGACCTCAAGCAACATCCGCAAAATCCGCTGCTCTTGCCCATCACAAACAGCTTTGCAAGAGACTCACTCCACAAACGAAAAAGCCCCGTCGCAAGACAGGGCTTTTCCAGCGATCTCGCAATTAAGCTGCGACAACGCTCACGTAACGGCGGTTGAACGCGCCTTTTACTTCAAACTTGATCACGCCTTCGATTTTAGCGAAGAGGGTGTGATCTTTACCCATGCCAACGCCGTAGCCAGCGTGGAATTGGGTGCCGCGCTGACGCACGATGATGTTGCCCGGAATGATTTTCTGGCCGCCATACATCTTCACGCCAAGGCGTTTGGCTTCTGAGTCGCGACCGTTACGGGTACTACCACCAGCTTTTTTGTGTGCCATGAGTCAATTCTCCTAGTGAGGAATTAGGCTGAAATTAAGCCTGAATACCGGTGATTTTGATCTCGGTGTACCACTGGCGGTGGCCCATACGCTTCATGTGGTGCTTACGACGACGGAACTTGATGATGCGGACTTTATCGTGACGACCTTGGGAGATCACTTCAGCCACAACGGTAGCGCCAGCAACGACTGGAGCGCCGATGTTCACGTCATCGCCATTGGCGACCAACAGAACGCGATCAAAAGTCACGGATTCGCCGGTAGCGATTTCCAGTTTTTCGATCTTCAGGTATTCACCTGGGGCGACCTTGTATTGCTTGCCACCAGTAACAATTACTGCGTACGACATGGTATTTCTCCGATAATCCTGCTCACCCAGCGCTTTATAAGAAGAGGTATTGGCTGGCATGGCTGCATGGGATGGACGTCCCGAATGCAATTGCGTAAGGCAGGTGCTGCCCAGGAAGTTCAGGGTGCGCGATTGTACGCAAGGTAAATGGGTGTTGCAAGAGGCCGTCCATCGCGCCTTGACACTGCGGGGCCTGGGTCCTAGCATGCCGCGCAACCCTTCTGGAGCGACTGTCGCTGATGCAACCCCAAGCTTTCTACCGCGCGGTCGCGGACGATTTTAGCGCCGTCGACGGCATCATCAAGCAGCAGCTGACATCTAAAGTGCCGCTGGTCTCCAAAATTGGCGACTACATTACGTCGGCCGGCGGCAAACGCCTGCGTCCTTTATTAGTGTTGCTGTGCGGCAAGGCCCTGGGCCGCGAAGGCGATGACCTGCGCTTGCTGGCCGCCACCATTGAATTCCTGCACACCGCCACCCTGCTGCATGACGACGTGGTCGACATGTCCGGCATGCGCCGTGGCCGCGAGACCGCCAATGCCATGTGGGGCAACGCGCCCAGTGTGCTGGTGGGTGACTTCCTGTATTCGCGCTCGTTCGAAATGATGGTCGAGCTGGGCTCGATGCCGGTGATGAAAATCCTGTCCCAGGCCACGCGCATCATCGCCGAGGGCGAAGTGCTGCAACTGTCCAAGGTGCGCGACGCCAGCACCACCGAAGAAACCTATATGGAAGTGATTCGCGGCAAAACCGCGATGCTCTTCGAGGCCTCCACCCACAGCGCCGCCGCGTTGTGCGGCGCGACCGCCGAGCAGGCCGAAGCCTTGCGTACGTTCGGCGATCATCTGGGCGTGGCATTCCAGTTGGTGGACGATTTGCTCGACTACCGTGGCGACGCCGAAACCCTGGGCAAGAACGTCGGCGACGACCTGGCCGAAGGCAAGCCCACCCTGCCACTGATCTACACCATGCGCGAAGGTACGCCGGAGCAGGCTGCCCTGGTGCGCAAAGCCATCCAGAAAGGCGGGATCGAAGACCTGGAAAGCATCCGTGAGGCCGTCGAGGCGTCTGGTTCGCTGGAATACACCGCGCAACTGGCCCGTGACTACGTAGCCCGTGCCATCCAGTGCCTGGACGCCCTGCCCGCCAGCGAATACCGGGACGCCCTGGTTGAGCTGAGTGAGTTCGCGGTAGCCCGTACGCACTAAGTCATTCCAATGTGGGAGGAGCTTGTCTCCTTCCACATTTAGATTTCATTCAACCTGTAAGACCATAAATCCCTATACAATGTGCGACTTTAGCCATCCTGACCTTTAAGGAGCGCAAGTGAGCACTTTGCCACCCTGCCCGAAATGCAATTCCGAATTCACCTACGAAGACGGCACTCAACTGATCTGCCCGGAATGCGCCCATGAGTGGTCCGCCAATGGCGAGACCGAAGCAGCCGGCGATGAAACCGTTAAGAAGGACTCCGTGGGCAACGTGCTGCAGGACGGCGACACCATCACCGTGATCAAAGACCTCAAGGTCAAGGGCACCTCGCTGGTAGTAAAAGTCGGCACCAAGGTGAAGAACATTCGCCTGTGCGACGGTGACCACGATATCGATTGCAAGATCGACGGCATCGGCCCGATGAAACTCAAGTCCGAGTTCGTGCGCAAAGTCTGAATCTGCTGCTTCCATCCCGCGCCCGCCGCGGGATGGCGTTTCGCCCTCTGCGTTGACCGAACGCAATGCCCTTCCAGAAAAAACAGAAAATCGCCAATAGGCACTTGCTATTCAGCGAATAAGAATTATTCTCATTGAAACTCATCAAGGAGAATTGACCATGACTTATTTGATCGACGCCTGGCTGGATCGCCCACACCCTTACCTGCGGATCCTGCATCGGGAAACCGGCGAAGTCTGCGCGGTGCTTGAAGAAGAAGCGTTGAATGAACTGCAAGACCAGGGCGACCTGGACGTCAACGGCCTGAGTTCGAGCGAACCCGGTGTGCTCAAGGAGGTGGTGCGTAACCTGTTTCTGTTCTGCTATGCCCGAGCCTTGCGCCCGGCCACTGAGCTCAATGGCAAGTTTCATCCATGAGCTACGCCACCCAACACTGTAGGAGCGAGCAAACTCGCTCCTACAGGTGATCAGCCAACAGTCTTACAGAACGTCGAGCAGCTCGACGTCAAACACCAGAACGCTGTGCGGCGGGATGCTGCCAACGCCTTGAGCGCCGTAAGCCAGCTCGCTCGGCACGTACAGGCGCCATTTGCTGCCGGCATTCATCAGTTGCAGAGCTTCGGTCCAACCGGCGATCACGCCGCCGACCGGGAATTCGGCTGGCTGGCCACGCTCGTAGGAGCTGTCGAACACAGTGCCGTCGATCAGGGTGCCGTGGTAGTGGGTACGCACTTGGTCTTCACGGGTCGGCTTGGCGCCGTCGCCCTGGGTCAGCACTTCAAATTGCAGGCCGGAAGCCAGGGTGGTGATGCCTTCGCGCTTGGCGTTTTCAGCCAGGAAGGCCAGGCCGGCACCGGCGGCCGCTTCAGCCTTGGCAGCTGCTTCAGCTTGCATGACTTCGCGGATCACCTTGAAGCTGGCAGCCATTTGTTCCTGATCAACACGGCTTGGCTTGCCCGCGAAAGCGTCGGTCAGGCCGGCCAGGATTGCGTCCAGGCTCACGCCCGGTGGCGGGTTGTCGCGCAGTTGGTCGCCCAACTGACGGCCGATACCGTAGCTGACGCGGGTTTCGTCGGTGGACAGATTAACTTCGGACATGAAGAGGCTCCGCTGTAGGGCGGTACTGAAAACACTGTCTCCCGCACCGCCCAAAACTAAAAGGGCCCGCAGACTAGCACACAAGACAGCCCTGTGATCAGCCCCCGCCCCGACTACCAGAGTGCCAGGTCGTATGTGAGATAGAGCCGATAATTGTCCCGGTCACTGGCGTAGGTCGAACGATAGGTCGCCTTGCGCACCTCCACCCCAAGACCTTTGAAAGTGCTGTCCTGGATCACATAGCGCAGATTGGTGTCGGATTCCCATTCGCGGGCCTCACGCCCCTTGTAGTCACCGTTCTCACCCTTGTAGTAACGGGTTATAAAGCTCAGGCCGGGGAGCACGTTGGCAAAATCGTAGTCGTAGCGCAGCATCCAGGTTTGCTCACCCGCCTGGATGAACTTGCCCACACCGGCATTACTGAAGGAATACACCGTCGATACGCTGGCATACGGCAACGCAGTATCGCCCCGCACCTTCTGATAGCCGACGCCGAACGCTTGTGCGCCCAGTCGGTAAGTGAACAGCCCGCTGAAAAGGTCACTGTCGACCTTGCCATTACGCGCCTCCCCCGCCTCGCCGCTGATGAAGTAGCGCACGTCGCTAGTCAGCGAGCCACGTCCAACCGGTTGTTTATGGACAAGGCCGAAGAATTGCTGGCGATAGAACTCACGCATCTCGCCGTAATACCACGTTGCGCTCAGGCTCGGCGTCAAAGCATAGGTGGCCCCGGCGAAGTCGAAGTCGCTGCCACGGTTGCCGGTGTAGCCCTGAGGATAAATAGCCACGCTGTCGGTGGAGTTGCGCTGCTTGAACCGATCCAGATGCCCGGTGTGCAGGTACAGGTCAGGAATGCCGGTGTATTCCAACTGGGTGCCCTGGAACGTTTGCGGCAACAGGCGCCCATCGTTGTGCACCAACACTGGGATCTTGGGCAATAACGTGCCACTTTTCACCACCGCATCGCCCCAGCGCAGCTTCGCGGTGACGCCCAGGCTGGAGAATTCACTGGCCGCGTGGCCATCGTCGTGCACCGGCAACAGGCCGGTTCCGGCATGGGTGGGGCTGGAATCAAGGCGCAGCCCGGCAAGGCCGAGTGCATCCAGGCCAAACCCCACGGTGCCCTCGGTATAGCCGGACTGCAGGTTGAGCAGAAAACCCTGCGCCCACTCTTTGCGATCTTCGCCGCCATCGCGGTAACCGTCGTTGAAATAGAAATTGCGCAGGGTCAATCGCCCGTGGGAATCCTCCCAGAAGCCTTGCGCCATAAGCGCCGGTGACAGGCTTGCCATCAGGCTCGCCGAGACTATTTTTCCCCTGCTGATCAGTCTGCGCATGGCCGCTTCCTCAATGCCTTTTTATGGTTTTTTATGGGCAGTTCGATGGCGCGACACACTGGACGGAATGTCGCGATGGAGCGGACACTAACGGCTCGTCGAAAGCCCTACAACGTTATGCGAGATGCGCATCAGGCTATGCGCAAAGCAGCAATTGCCGCTCGCAACCGCCAGGAAAACCATGGTGAATCTCAAGCAACTCGAAGCCTTCAAGGCGATCATGTCCACCGGCTCGACCATCGGCGCCGCAACGCGCATGGGCCTGTCGCAATCTGCGGTCAGCCGTCTGCTGAGCCAACTGGAAGAAGCCTTGGGGTTCGTGTTGTTTCTACGCAAGAAAGGCCGCCTGATAACCACCCCGGAAGCAGAAGAGATGCTGATGGAGGTCACCGGCCTGGTGGACGGCATGCAGCGTATTCAGCGCCTGGCCGACGAAATGCGCGTAGGTCGCTCGCGCAAGAGCCTGCTCAAGGTCGGGGTGCCCACCAGCATGACCCAGGAGCTGTTGCCACCTATCGTTGCGGAGTTTCTCAAAGACCATGAGGACATCGTCGTGGAGCTGCTGACTGGTTCCTACGACACCATCGAGCGCGCCGTACTCGACCGTTCCGCCGACCTGGGCTTCGTACGCCTGCCGACGGAAATGCCCGATTTCGACATCGAACCGGTGCTGCAAACCGAAGGCGTCTGCGTGATGCCGGCCGACCACCCTCTGACTCGTCACGCCTGCATCGAAGTGCAGCACCTGCGCAATGTGCCGCTGGTGATGCTGGGCCGGCAACGCGCTTTACGGGCGCAACTGAACCAGGTGTTCCGCGCCGCCAACCTCACCCCCCAAGTGCGTGTCGAAGTGCATTCCGTAGGCGCGGCGTGCAGCTTTGTCGCCGAAGGTCTGGGGGTGTCCATCGTCAATGGTCTGCTGGCCAGCCACTTCCTGCATTTGCCGATTGTCACACGACCTTTTCGGCCGGCGCTGCCCTACGCATTCGGCCTGGCCTACCGCGTCAACGAACCCCGCTCACGAGTGGTGACCGCGTTCGCCGAGCATCTCAAACAGCGCCTGGCGCCACAAAACGCATAGCCCAACCCACCCTGCGCATAACGTTGTCGGCGCAAAAACTTTGCCCTAGTGTCCGCCCAACACACGTCACTCCCCCATAACAAAAACGGCGAACGCCGGGGCAGCCAGCATGAGCGAACCACAGATCACCTCCCCTCAAGCAGGGGTAGAAAAACCGACACTGCGCAAACAGATCAACCCGACCATCATCCTCCTATGCATCGTCTTGCTCGCGGTCGCCTTCACCTACGCGGTGAACGCGGGCAAGTTCGAGCGCCAGAACGGCCTGGTGGTACCGGGGTCCTACCAAGTGCTGGAAAAACACGATGCGTTGGGCCAACTGTTTTCACTGGAGCCGCGCAAGGTCAGCGATCCGGTGGCCCGCCCGGTGTCGCTGGTGGAAGGTTTCATGGCGATTCCCCAGGGCATCGAGAAACGTGCGGCGCTGATCTTCATGGTGTTGTTCATCGGCGGCATGTTCGGCGTGCTCAACAAAGCCGGGGTGATCGACGCCGGGCTGGAGCGCCTGCTGGGGCTGACTCGAGGCAATATCTACGTGCTGGTGCCGAGCCTGATGCTGGTGTTTTCCGCCGGCAGCACATTCATGGGGCTGGCCAAGGAATTCATTCTGATCGTGCCGCTGATGGTCGCCATGGCCAATCGTCTGGGACTGTCGAACCTGATCGGCCTGGCAATCGTCGCAATCTCCGTGAAGATCGGTTACCTCGCGTCGATCTCTAACCCGGTGGCGTTGTCCGTCGCCCAGCCAATGGTCGGGCTGCCGATATTCAGCGGGCTGAGCATGCGCGTGCTCGCCTACTGTAGCTTCCTGCTGGTGGGGATCGCCTTCGTGCTGTGGAGTATTCGCAAGCACGGTTTCGATGCGAGCGCGCAAATCACGTTCGAACGCAAACCCCTACCCATACGCCACCTGATCAACCTGACCGTCTTAATGGCGGGCATCGGCTTCCTGGTGTATGCCTCCAACCGCTGGGCCTGGAAATACCACGAACTGTCGGCGTTTTATCTGCTCCTGACGGTGGTGTTCAGCGTTGTCGCTGGGCTAGGGGCAAGCGTCGCCGCCAGCGCCTTCGTCGATGGCATGAAAAAAGTCCTGATCGCGGGCGTCCTGATTGGCCTGGCCACCGCCGTGGAAATCATCCTGAGTACCGGCCAGGTACTGGACACCATCGTCAACAGCCTGGCCAATCTGGTGGGTGACCACGGCCCGATTGTGTCGGCCTACGGCATGTTCTTCGCACAACTGGGACTGGATGTGTTGATCCCCTCCACGTCAGGCCAGGCCGCCGTCACCATGCCGATCTTCGGCCCGTTGGGCCAACTGTCCGGCGTCAGTCCACAAACCACGGTGTTCGCGTTCTTGATGGGCAACGGCCTGACCAACATGATCACCCCGACCTCCAGCGGCTTGCTGGTACTGCTGGCCACGGCCAATGTCGGCTGGGGCCAATGGGCGCGCTACATCCTGCCGCTGTTCCTGATCTACGCCGTACTGGCGATGGTGCTGCTGGCCATCGCGGTCACGAGTGGGTACTGAGTCAATGACTGCTTTGCGAGGACGTATTTCCCCCATGCAAACCCTGCTTAACCAGATGATCCCGATGCGCGACGGCATTTGCCTGGCCACCGACATCTACTTGCCCGCACAGGGCGAGGGGCCTTTTCCGGTAGTCATCGAACGTACGCCTTACGACAAGAGCAAACCCTCGCGCTCGGAAAAACAGCTCGACGGCCAACACATCTCCCGCGAGCAAATGGCCGCGCGCTTTACCGATCAAGGCTTTGTCGCGATCTTTCAGGACTGCCGTGGCCGCTATGCCTCGCAAGGGGTGTTCACCAAATACACCGCCGAGGGCCAAGACGGTTTCGACAGCCTGGCCTGGATCGTCCGGCAGCCCTGGTGCAACGGCAAGCTTGGCAGCATGGGTCTTTCTTACGCGGCCCATACCCAACTGGCGATGGCGTGCCTGCATCCGCCCGGCTTGAGCAGCATGGCGCTCGACAGCGGCGGCTTCGCCAACGCCTATCAGTGCGGGATACGCCAGGGTGGCGCGTTCGAACTCAAGCAAGCCACTTGGGCCTTTCGCCAGGCCAAGGAAAGCCCCACGGCACTGGCCGATCCGCAAATTCGCCAGGCCTTGGAGCAGGAAGACATTCATCAGTGGTTCACACGCATGCCGTGGCAACCCGGCCAGTCGCCCTTGCGCCATGTGCCGGAATACGAGACGTACTTACTGGACCAGTGGGCCCAAGGCAGCTTCAGCGAATATTGGCGCAAGAACGGTCTCTATGCCGAAGGCCACTATGGCCGGCTGCCTGATATTCCGGTGCTATTCATGTCCAGTTGGTACGACGCCTACGTCAGTTCGACCCTGGCCAACTACCGTGCTTTCGTGCAAAACGGCACGGCAAAGTCCCGACTGGTCATGGGACCGTGGCTACATGGTGATCGCAACATCAGCCACAGCGGCGACGTGGAATTCGGACCCACCGCGGTGTTTGACGGGCAGGTCGAGCAGGACTGGCTGAGCTGCCGCCTGGCATGGTTCGAGCAAACCCTCAACGCCTCGGCCCAAGCAGCGCAGACCCGCGTGCAGGTATTTTTGATGGGCGGCGGCAGTGGTCATCGCGACCGCAACGGCCGCCTGGAGCATGGCGGGCGCTGGCTGCAATCGACGCAATGGCCACTGCCGGACAGCCAGGTGCTGACCTTATACCTCAATGCCCCCGGGCAATTGAGCCACACAGCACCCGAGGCCGACAGCGCGAGCCTGAGCTACCTCGCCGACCCGGCACACCCGGTCCCGACCATCGGCGGCGCGCTGACCTCCGGCGCTCCGGTGTTCGTGGGCGGGGCTTTCGACCAACGTGAACGCGCGGACTTCTTCGGCACCTGTGGTAACGACCGCCCCTTGAACGAACGCGACGATGTGCTGAGTTTCCAGACCGAGCCTCTGGAGGAAGACCTGATCGTCGCCGGTGACGTACAGATTGAGCTGTGGATCGACAGCGACGCCCCCGACACTGACTTCACCGCCAAGTTGATCGATGTATACCCGCCCAGCGCCGATTACCCCGAGGGCTTTGCGATGAACATCACCGACGGCATCCGGCGTTGTCGCTATCGCGATTCGTGGACCCAACCGAAGCCACTCACAGCGGGCGAGCGGGTCAAGGTGCTGATCGAGCCTTTCGCTATCTGCAACCTGTTCAAGCGTGGCCACCGACTTCGCCTGGACATTGCCAGCAGTAACTTCCCGCGCTTCGACGTCAACCCCAATAGCGGCGAACCCTGCGGCCAGGCTAACCACCCACGGGTAGCGCGCAATACCCTGCACCTGAGTCGCGACGCCGCGTCTTGCCTGAGGCTGACCATCGTGTCCACCGTCACCACAGCGTAAACGCACAAGGGCGCCATCGCTGCCTGGCGATGGTGACCCTTCGTCGCCCCGCGCAATAAAAGCACTACAGAATCGTCTCTTGCCGCCGATACATTCCTTCTCAACTTGGCTGGCTCAAACAACAACACCGTCCAGCAGACAAATCACTTTTGCGGAGCATTCGATGAACAGCTGGTTCGGTAACATCAGCGTCAACCTCAAACTCGGCCTGGGCTTCGGTCTGGTGCTGGTCCTTACGTCCATCCTGGCCTTCACTGGCTGGACCAGCCTCGGCAGCCTGATCAACCGCAGTAACTGGATGAGCGATATCACCCAGCTCAATGCATCACTGACCAAACTGCGCATCGTGCGTTTGCAGTACATGCTGGCCAATGGCGACGAAGCCGTGGCGCAGAATGTGCAGACCAGCCTGGATGCGTTCGCCGCGCAACAGCAGAAGTTGCTAGACAGTTTCAAGAGCCCGGAAAACGTTAAGCTGCTGACCGACCAGAAGGCCGTGATCACCGCCTATCAGCAGTCCCTGAACAAAATGCGCGAGGCCTACCGTAACGGCAACGCTTCACGCCAGGTCATGGGCGACAAGGCCGACATTGCCAACGCTCAGATCGAAGCACTGGACACCAATGTGCAGCAGATGCCGGACAGCCCGGAACGCTTCACGCAGTTCCAGGCATTGACCAATGCCAAACAGCAATTCCTGTTAGCGCGCTACGAAGTGCGCGGCTATACCAACAACGTCAACCCTGACACTGAAGCCCGTGCCGCGGCACAAATCGAGAAAACCATCACCGGCTTGAAAGACTTGAGCGCGGTGTTCGGCAGCAGCCAGCAAAGTGCGTTGACCGCCCTTGAAACCGCGCTGAGCGCCTATCGCAGTGCCGTGCAGAACTACAAGGCCGCCAACGCCAACATCGTCGCCGCCCGGGCCGAGATGACCACCCAGGGTGCCGATATCGTCACCATCAGCGACAAGCTCTACGACATTCAGCTTGAGCGCCGCGACGCCGAAAGCGCCCAGGCCCGCAGCCTGCAATTGATCAGCACCTTGCTGGCACTGCTGGTTGGCATCATCGCCGCGCTGGTGATTACCCGCCAGATCACCCGCCCGATCCAGGACACCCTGGCCGTAGTGGAACGTATTGCCTCCGGTGATTTGAGCCATAACATCCAGGTCACCCGTCGCGACGAACTGGGCGTACTGCAACAAGGCATCCAGCGCATGGGCACGACCTTGCGTGAACTGATCAGCGGGATTCGTGACGGCGTCACGCAAATCGCCAGCGCCGCCGAAGAGTTGTCGGCCGTGACCGAGCAAACCAGCGCCGGCGTGAATAGCCAGAAAATCGAGACCGACCAGGTCGCCACCGCGATGCACGAAATGACCGCCACCGTGCAGGAAGTGGCGCGCAACGCCGAGCAGGCCTCCCAAGCCGCGTCCGATGCCGATGGCCAGGCCCGTGAAGGCGACAAGGTGGTGGCCGAGGCGATCGCCCAGATCGAGCGACTGGCCGCCGAAGTGGCACGCTCCACCGACGCCATGACGCACCTGCAGCAAGAGAGCAACAAGATCGGCAGCGTCATGGACGTGATCAAGGCCGTGGCCGAACAGACCAACCTGCTGGCCCTCAACGCCGCCATCGAAGCAGCGCGTGCCGGTGAAGCCGGTCGTGGGTTTGCCGTGGTCGCGGACGAAGTACGTGGCCTGGCCCAGCGCACACAGAAATCCACCGAAGAAATCGAAGGTCTGGTGGCCGGTTTACAGAACGGCACCCAGCAAGTGGCCACGGTGATGAACAACAGCCGCAGCCTCACCGACAGCAGCGTGGAACTGACCCGCAAGGCCGGAGTGTCGCTGGAGAACATCACGCGGACGGTGTCCAACATTCAATCGATGAACCAGCAGATCGCGGCTGCCGCCGAAGAACAGAGCGCCGTGGCCGAAGAGATCAGCCGCAGCATCGTCAACGTACGGGATGTATCGGAGCAGACCGCCACCGCCAGTGAGGAGACCGCCAAATCCAGCGTGGAACTGGCCCGACTGGGCAGCCAGTTGCAGCAGATGGTGAGTCACTTCCGGGTATAAGAAACCAAAAAGCCGCCTCGGCATACACCGAGGCGGCTCCGCTTTTCAGACCTTAGCGGTCATCGAAGCTGTCTCGCAGGAACTTCCATACGTGATAAGCACGCAGGCAGTTCACTACGAGGTTCCACATACGTCGTGCAAACTTAGACATACTCGGCCCTCCGTGAGTTGGGCCTTACCTCCAGCGCACTTACCGGAACATGTGGGCCTTCGGATGCACGTCAGTGCTCCTGTGAGGCGGCCAGGTTTAAGGTCCTCGTGCGTGAATCCGGCACGGGTTGCAAGCCCGTGGCAGTCGGTCCAAATATCTGCGCGCGAACCCAGCCAACCTCTTCACGATGATGCAGAACGGGGCGATACTAGCTCACCCCACCGCGCCAAGGTGTGACGAGAAACCGCCATTTACCCTTAAAAGTTGTTGCCGTTTTTTGCAGATATGAACGCGGAAAACTGGCGTCTACGGCATCCTCAAAAGGTGTTGCATAAAGCCTTGAAGCCGCAGTAGTATCGCCAGCACGTCAGTGCTCCTGTGAGCCGCAGCCCTGGCCGCAAACCGGGACTGCAAAAAAACCGTCTTAACCAAGACGGTTTTTTATTGCCTGCGATTTACCGCTCAGCCCTCGCCCTCCTCCACAAACACCAGCCGATTGCCGAACGGGTCCTTGATGCTCATCTCCCGCGAGCCCCATGGCGTTTCCTCGACCCCTGGCTTAGCGTAGCGATAATTTTTGGCCAACAATTGCTGCTGATAACCGTCCACGCCTTGTGCCTGGATACGCACAGCGGCGCCAGGCGAGGCATCGCCATGGTGCTCGGACAGATGCAGCACACACTCGCCCAGTGACACTTGCAGGTACAACGGATAATTGGCCTCGAAACGGTGCTGCCAATCCACCTTGAAACCCAGGAAGTCGACGTAGAATTCCAAGGCCTTGGCCTCGTCGAAAATCCGCAGGATGGGGGTGACTTTTCCTAAGTGCATGGCGCTCGCTCCGTGTATGAAGGCGCCCACTATAAAGACGAAAAGCCCCCGCGCAAATCCCCGCTGCGCGCCAGGAAGCGACCCGGTCGTTGACCGTTGGCCTGCCCATCGTGGTAGCTCAAAACGCCGTTGACCCACACCCCCTCAATGCCTTCTGCCGCCCGCTGCGGCGCTTTGAAATCGGCCACGTCGCGCACCCGCAGAGGATCGAACAACACCAGATCTGCCCAGTGCCCTTCACGAATTTGACCGCGCTCCGACAAACCAAACCGCGCCGCCGACAGGCCCGTCATTTTGTGTACCGCCGTATACAGTGGGAACAGCCCCACATCCCGGCTGAAGTGCCCGAGCACCCGTGGGAACGCACCCCACAAGCGCGGATGGGGGAACGGGTCTTCCGGCAAACCGTCAGAGCCCACCATCGACAACGGATGCGCGAGGATGCGCCGCACATCTGTCTCATCCATGCCGTAGTACACCGCCCCCGCCGGTTGCAGGCGACGTGCTGCGTCGAGCAGCGAAACGCCCCACTCGGCGGCAATGTCCTGCAAGTCGCGCCCGCCCATGGACGGGTGCGGCGTCGACCAGGTGATGGTGATGGGGAAAGCATCGGTGACTTGCTTGAGGTCCAGGGTCGAGGAACTGGCGGCGTAGGGGTAACAATCGCAGCCCACCGGATGGGTGTTCGCGGCGTGTTCCAAGGACGCCAGCAACTGCGGACTACGCCCCCAGTTACCCGCGCCGGCACATTTGAGGTGGGAAATGATCACCGGCGCCTGGGCATGCCGACCGATCAGGAACGCCTCGTCCATGGCCTCCAGCACCGGTTCGAATTCGCTGCGCAAATGCGTGGTGTACACCGCGCCGAAGGCGGTGAGTTCTTCGCTCAATTGCAGCACCTCATCGGTCTCGGCGTTGAACGCGCTGGCGTAGGCCAGACCGGTGGACAAACCCAGAGCGCCCGCCTCGAGGCTTTCCTTCAACTGCGCGCGCATGGCCGCGATTTCCGCCGGGCTGGCCGTACGGTACAGGTCATCCAGATGGTTGCTGCGCAGCGCCGTGTGGCCGATCAGCGCCGCGACGTTGACTGCCGGCTGGGCGTTTTCCACCGCCTGGCGGTAGTCGGTAAAGCGCGGGTAGGCAAAGGCGTCGCGCCGACCCAGCAGGTTCATCGGGTCCGGAGGATCGCCGCGCAGGCTGACCGGCGCGGCGCTGATGCCACAGTTGCCGACGATCACCGTGGTCACGCCCTGGCTGAGTTTGGGCAGCATCTGCGGTTGGCGGATCACCACGGTGTCGTCATGGGTGTGCACGTCGATAAACCCTGGTGCCAGCACGCGGCCGGCAGCCTCGAGGTGATGCTCGGCCACGGCAGCCGACAGGTCACCGATCGATTCGATGCGCCCGGCCAACAGTCCTACATCGGCGACATATCCCGGGGTGTTGCTGCCATCGATAATCAGCGCCTGGCGGATCAACGTGTCGTACTTCATTTCAATCTCCAAGCGGTAAGGCATCGGGGCCGCCGCGGTAGTCGTCCAGGGCCAGCTTGATGCGGCGCAAGCGCTCCTGGTTATCGTCCGGCATGGCCAGCGCCAGCTCGGTGGCGAGCAGGTCAATGGCCAACAGCATGCCGTAGCGCGCCGCCGTGGGTTTGTAGATAAAACTGGTTTCGGCCGGTTGCAGCGGCAGCACCACGTTGGCCAGGCGCGCCAAAGGAGAGTCGGCGAGAGTGATGGCGATAACGCGTGCGTCGTAGTTGCGCGCCAGTTCCACCACATCGAGCAACTCGGGCGTCAGGCCGGTCAGCGAGCAGACGATCAATACATGCTGCGGGCCCAGCGTGGCGGCGGTGACGCGCATCATCACCGGGTCATGACAGGCCGCAATCGGAAAACCCAGGCGCACCAGGCGTACTTGCAACTCGTCGCTGCACAGGCTCGACGGCCCGCCCATGCCAAACGCGTGCACCATGCGCGCCCGGCTCAACAGGCTGACGGCATCAGCGAAACCTGCCTGCTCGAAGCCCGACAGATGCTGACGCAGAGTGGCTTCGATATCCCCCAGGATCTGCCGGTGAAACGCCGACTGCTCCGGTGTGCCCGCCGGGTCCAGGAAGCGGCTGCCGACGCCGCTGGCCTGGGCCAGTTGCAGGCGCAGATCACGCAGGTCGCGACACCCCACACTGCGGGCAAAGCGCGACAAGGTGGTGGTGCTGACCTCCGCCCGTTGGGACAACGCTTCCAGGCTGGCCGACGCGGCAAACCCCACGTCTTCCAGCATCAGCCGGGCGATGCGCCCTTCGCCGGCGCTGAAGGACGCCTGGCGGGCGCGGATCTGGTAGAGGATGTCCATGGCGTCTCCGAATTACAGCAGGCAGGCCAGACCATAGGTCAGACCGAAGGCAACCACCGAAATCAGGGTCTCCAGCACGGTCCAGGTCTTGAAGGTCTGGATCACCGTCATATTGAAGTATTCCTTGATCAGCCAGAAGCCGCCGTCATTGACGTGGGAAAAGATCACCGAACCGGCGCCGGTGGCCAGCACCAATAATTCCGGGTGTGGATAACCCAGGCCCAGGGCCACCGGCGCCACCACACCGGAGGCGGTGGTCATGGCCACTGTCGCCGAGCCAGTGGCGATGCGCATCAATGCGGCGAACAACCAGCCCATCACCAACGGCGACAGGTGGAAGGCATGGGCCAGGCCAAGAATCTCGTTGGTCACGCCGGCATCCACCAGGATGCGATTCAAACCGCCACCCGCACCCACCAGCAGCGTGATGCTGGCGGTCGGTGCCAGGCATTCGTTGGTAAATTTGAGGATCGACTCGCGATTGAAGCCTTGAGCCAGGCCCAGGGTCCAGAAGCTCACCAGGGTCGCCACCAGCAGCGCGATCACCGAGTTACCGATAAACAACAGGAACTGGTTGAACCCTGTGCCCGGCGTGGAAATCACATTGGCCCAACCGCCGATCATCATCAGTACCACCGGCAATAGGATGGTGGCCATGGTCAGGGTAAAACTCGGGAGACGGCTACGCGGTTCGCGCTCGATAAACTGGCGCTCCAACGGGTTTTCCGCTGGCAGGTGGATACGCGGGACGATGTACTTGGCGTAGACGGGACCGGCAATGATCGCCGTCGGAATGCCGATCAGAATCGCATACAGCACGGTCTGCCCCACCGACGCGTTGTACGCCAGCACCGCCATCATCGCCGCCGGGTGCGGCGGCACCAGCGCGTGCACCACCGACAACCCGGCCACCATCGGCAAACCGACCATGAGGATCGACACCCCCACGCGCCGCGCCACGGTAAAGGCGATGGGCACCAACAACACAAAGCCCACCTCGAAAAACAGCGGCAGCCCCACCAGGAACGCGATACACACCATGGCCCAATGCGCGTTGCGCTCGCCGAAGCGATGGATCAACGTGCGCGCCACCTGCTCGGCGCCGCCGGACTCGGCCATCATCTTGCCAAGCATGGTGCCCAGTGCCACCACCAGGGCGATGTGCCCCAGGGTTTTGCCGACGCCCGCTTCATAGGACCCCAT
This sequence comes from Pseudomonas rhodesiae, assembly GCF_007858255.1. GTDB lineage: Bacteria > Pseudomonadota > Gammaproteobacteria > Pseudomonadales > Pseudomonadaceae > Aquipseudomonas > Aquipseudomonas rhodesiae. The sequence goes on from NZ_VFEU01000005.1 coordinate 374,328, forward strand.
GATGGTGTCCGCCGGCATCCCGGCCATCAGCGCTAGGCCGATGGACACCAGAGTGATAACGATGAACGGGTTGAGTCGGTAACGTGCAATCAGCACGATCAAAGCAATGATGGCGATGGCAGCGTATGCCAACAGCCCGAAGCCCGGTGATGCGGCCATGCGGTACTCCTCGGAAAGGGTCACGTCGAATTGGTTGTGAAAGTCATAAATCATTTCCGCACGGCATTTTCAAACTGCATGAAAGTAACTTTCGTCCACGGATAAGCGCTGTCGCCATCGGGCATGCCCGGCGCCATCGGATGAAAATCAGGGGGGTGTTCTTACATGAGGATCGGACGCTGCCGGAAACTCAAACCGCGCCGTTGGGTCTTAGAATGCGCATCCACTCATGCCCAGGAAAATCGATGATGATTCGTAGCTCTCTCGCCACCGGCGCCGTGCTTCTGGCTTTGTGCGGCCACGCATCGGCTGCCGATAACGCGGCGCTGGAAAAATGCATGGACAGCGCCACCACCACGTTCGACATGGTCACCTGCAACACCAAAGCGGCCAAGGTTCAGGACGAACGCCTGAACCGCGCCTACAAAACCGCCCTCGCCGCCCAGGAAGGCCCGCGTAAACAGCAACTGCAGGACGTGCAGCGCCTGTGGATAAAGTATCGCGACGCTAATTGCGCCTTCGCCGGTTCGGCAACCGGTGGTTCCATCGATCGGGTCAACGGCTCCGGCTGCGTGCTGGACATGACCCAGACCCGCGCCCAGGAACTCGAAGACCTGGTCGGGCCATAACCCCTCGCTCAGAGTTGAAGGTCAGTCATGATGCACCCGCGCGCGCTTGAGCAGTTTCTTGCAGCGCTCGGACAAATGCAGCACCCGCAGGTGCTTGCCGGCCTTGCTGTAGCGCTCGCGCAAGGTCATCAACGCGGCAATCGCGGAATAATCGACGAAGCTCAGGTGGCGACAATCCAGCGTCACCTGGGCCGGGTCGTTGGCCGGATCGAACTGGTTCAGAAACGGCGTGGTCGAGGCGAAGAACAAGGTGCCGTGCAGGCGATAGAGCTTGCTGCCGTCGGCTTCCAGGTGTTCATCGGCATACAACTCGCGGGCCTGTTGCCAGGCGAAATTCAGTGCCGCAATCACGATCCCGCACAGCACGGCGGTGGCCAGGTCGGTGAACACGGTGATCACCGTCACCGCGATAATCACCAGTACGTCGTTGAGCGGCACTTTATTGATCACCCGCAGCGACGCCCAGGCGAAGGTCTGCTGCGACACCACGAACATCACCCCCACCAGCGCCGCCAACGGGATCCGCTCGATCAGCGGTGACAGAAACAGAATGAACAACAGAATCATCACCCCGGCAAACACCCCGGAAAAACGCCCGCGCCCGCCGGAGCTGAGGTTGATCACGGTTTGCCCGATCATCGCGCAACCACCCATGCCGCCGAACAGACCCGAGACCATATTCGCCGCGCCCAGGGCCACGCTTTCGCGGTCGGGGTAGCCACGGGTTTCGGTGATTTCGTCGGTGAGGTTGAGGGTCAGCAGGGTTTCCAGCAGACCGACCATGGCCATCAGGAACGCGTAGGGCGCGATGATGCCCAGGGTTTCCAGGGTCCAGGGAACCTGCGGCAGCGCAAAGCTCGGCAAGCCGCCGGCGATGTGGGCCATGTCGCCCAGGGTGCGCGTCGGCAAACCCAGCAGGTACACCGCCAGGCCCACGCCGAGGATCGCCACCAGCGCCGGTGGCACTGCGCGGGTGATGCGCGGCAACACATAGACAATCGCCATGGTCACCAGCACCAGGCCGGCCATCACATACAACGGCGTACCGCTGAGCCAGGCTTCACCGTTCTTGAAGTGTTCCAACTGCGCCAAGGCAATGATGATCGCCAGGCCGTTGACGAACCCCAGCATCACTGGGTGCGGCACCATGCGCACCAGTTTGCCCAGGCGCAACAGGCCGAAGGCAACCATGATCAGCCCGCCCAGCAGCACGGTGGCGAGCAAATAGTCCACGCCGTGCTGCACCACCAGCGCGACGATCACCACGGCCATCGAACCGGCCGCCCCCGACACCATCCCCGGCCGCCCGCCGAACAGCGCCGTGAGGGTACAGATGATAAAAGCGCCGTACAGGCCCATCAGCGGGTTGAGGTGAGCGACCAGAGCGAAGGCGATGCACTCGGGCAGCAACGCAAAGGACGTGGTGAGGCCGGCCAGGGTATCGGCGCGCAGACGGGTGAGGTTCATGAAGTACCAAGGTATTGCGGGGAATAAGGCCGGGAATGGTACGGAATTGAGCGGGGTGGGGCTAGTCTTGAAGGCCGAGTGGGGCCCATCGGGGGCAAGCCCCCTCCCACATGACTGTGGGAGTCGAATCAGCAGGCATACCGCGCCAGCTTGGCCTGGATAAAGTCCAGGAAGCACTGGATGCGCAGCGCCAACTGGGAGTTGCGATAAAACACCGCGTGGATCGGTTGGCGGTAGCCGCTGTAGAACGTTTCCAGCAGCGGCACAAGGCGCCCGGCGTCGATATCGTCGAAGGTCATGAAGTTCGACAGGCACGCTATGCCTTGCCCCTCCAATGCCAGATGACGCAAGGTCTCGCCACTGGAGGCGGCGATGCTCGGCTGAATCAACCAGCGGTCGCCTGCCGCGTGGCGCAACGGCCAGTGGTTGAGGGTTTCGGTCTGGGTGAAGCCCAGCAAGGTGTGGCTCGCCAGTTCAGCGACCGTGCGCGGGGTGCCGTGGCGTTCCAAATAGTCGGGGCTGGCGAGGATATGCAACGGCGTGCAGCCCAAGGAACGCGCATGCAGGCTCGAATCGGCCAATGCACCGATGCGAATCGCAATGTCGGTGCTCTGTTCCAGCAGGTCGATGATCAGGTCATCGCTGTTGAGCTCCAGCTGGATCTGCGGGTACAGGCGGCGGAATTCGGCGATGTACGGAATGATCCCGTGCAGCATGAACGGCACCGCCGCGTTGATGCGCAAGCGCCCGGCCGGTGTTTGCTGGCGCGATGACAAGCGTTCTTCCAGCTCATCCATCTGCGCCAGGATCACCTTGGCCCGCTCGAAGAAGTATTTGCCCTCTTCGGTCAGGTCCATGCGTCGCGTGGTGCGGTTGATCAGCGTGGTGTCGAGCTTGGCTTCCAGGCGCGACAAGGTCCGGCTGACCGCCGACGGCGTCTGCCCGGCCTGCTCCGCCGCCGCGGAAATCGAACCGCACTCGATCACGCTGACAAAGATCTGTAGTTCATCGGACCGGGCTTTCACGGGCGCTCCTCTCTCATCTAGAGGGGCAGCTTACACCGAGAGGTTGAACACCTGCGCCAGATGCTGCTCATAGCGCGCCACATCCGCCTCGATGGCCGGACGCTTCATCACGTCCACGCAGAGGAACGTCGGCAGGCCGGTCATGCCGAGGAACTGATTGGCCTTGTGGAATGGGAAGTACACCGCGTCCACACCCTTGGCTTCAAAGAAGTCACTGGGGTCGTCGAACGCTTGCTGCGGTGCGTTCCAGGTCAGCGACAACATGTACTGCTTGCCCTGGATCAGGCCGCCGCTGCCGTATTTCTGCGACGCATCGGAACGGGTGCGACCATCGCTGGCATACAGGCTGCCGTGGCCTTCGGTGAAGACTTCGTCGATGTACTTCTTGACGATCCACGGCGCGCCCATCCACCAACCAGGCATCTGATAGATGATCACGTCGGCCCACAGGAACTTGGCGACCTCTTCGGCCACGTCATAGCCGGCGTCGATATGGGTGACCTTGACGTCGATACCGGCACGGTCCAGCACCGCCGCCGCCGTGTCATGCAGGGTGGCGTTGTAGCGGCCATCGGAGTGGGCGAATTGTTTACCGCCGTTGAGCAAGAGGACTTTTTTCATGGGAGATTCCAGAAGGTTGAAAGGTCTGGACGCAGACTATCCATCTGGCTCCCTTTGAATAAGCCATGAACCGGCAAAATACATTTGACCTACAGGCACGAATAAACAGCCATTGTTAACCACTGATCAGCAGATGCCCGCCCAATAGCGCCATACCAACAAAAAATACCCGTTTGAACACCACGGCACTGATGCGCTGGCGTACCCACTGACCCAGCCACATGCCCAACAACGCCGGCACCAGCGCCAGCAGCGAGGCATTCAGTTCGGCGCCGCCCAGCCCGCCGCGCCAGGCCAGCCCGGCAGCCAAAGCCAGGGTAGACACGCTGAACGACAACCCCAACGCCTGCACCAGTTGATCGCGCTGCAAGCCAAGCGCCTGCAGATACGGCACGGCGGGGATCACAAACACTCCGGTGGCGGCGGTCACGATGCCGGTGAGCAATCCGCATAACGGGCCCAGCCAGCGTTCCGTCGTCGAGCCGACCTTGGCCGTGGGCAAGAACAAGCCGCTCAATGCATACATCAGCAAGGCTGCGCCCAATGCGCGCGTCACCCAGTCACCACTGTCCATGCCCAGCCACAGCGTACCGAGCCCGGTGCCGAGAAAAATCAGCAGCAGCATCGGCCACAGGCGCTTGAACAGCGCACTCAGATGGCCGCCGAACGCCAATTGCCAGAGGTTGGTAACGGTCGAAGGAATGATCAGCAACGCCGCAGCCTGCGCCGGTAACATAGCCAGACCGAGCAAGCCCATGGCCACCGTGGGCAAGCCCAGGCCGATCACCCCTTTGACGGTGCCTGCCAGCATAAAGGTGCCGATCACCAGCAAAGACAAGGCCAGGCCGATATTTTGGTAAAACGTAAGGAAAGTCGTCATTGATCGATAATGACGTTTTCCGATGGGCTCGAAAATTCGCCATATACTGAGCCAGCCTCTTGTTTAGCTTGAGGCTTAGCGCCCCTCGAAACGCCAATGTGGGAGGGGGCTTGCCGCCGATTAGGCCCGCTGAGCCACCCGAGAAACCAGTCATGCACTTTGACCTGATCGACCTGCGTCTCTACCTGCACACCCTGGACGCCGGCAATATCACCGCTGGCGCATCCCGCAGCCATTTGTCCCTGGCCGCCGCCAGCGCGCGCATCCGGGCCATGGAAGCGTCGCTGGGCATCGAGCTGCTGCAACGCGGTCGCCGCGGCGTCAGCCCAACGCCCGCCGGCAAAGCCCTGGCTCGCCACGCGCGGCTGTTATTGCAACAGGCCGATCACTTGCGACAGGACCTGGCCGCCTACGCCAACGGCGTCAAAGGCCAGGTGCGCTTGCTCTGCAATACCACCGCACTGAGTGAATACTTGCCTGAACTGCTGGCGGATGTACTGCGCGAACATCCCAACCTGGATATCGACATGCAGGAACTGCCCAGCCTGCGCATCACCCAGGCGTTACGCCAGGGCACGGCCGATTTGGGGATTATCTCCGACGCCGTCGACACCCACGGCTTGCAGACCCTGCCCTTTCGCGACGACCCACTGCTACTGATCATGCCGACAGAGCATACGTTGGCGGCAGGCCCGGTCAGTTTTGTCGACAGCCTGCAACACGATTTCGTCGGCCTGGCCGCCCACAGTGCGCTGGCGGTGTACCTGGACGAACAAGCGTTGCACGCCGGCTTTCGCCTGCACGCGCGCATCCGCGCCGAGAGCTTTGATGGGGTGATGCGCATGGTCGCCCGCGGCGCCGGCCTGGGGATCGTGCCCCAGGCCGCGTTGGACCGTTGGCCGGGGGAGCATCACTTTAAAGCCCAGCCCCTGCGCGAGGACTGGGCCTGTCGGCGACTGCTGTTATGCGCGCGCTCGTTCGAACAACTGCCGGGTTACGCCAAGGCCTTGTTCGAGGCGCTGGCAAGATCCCCTGTGGGAGGGGGCTTGCCCCCGAAAACGGTACGTCAGTGACATGTGGGCTAACCGACCTATCGGGAACCAGCGCCCTCACACATTTCAGGTGACACTGTGGCGGACCTTGAATTGCGGCTGGTCCCAGGTGCGGTTATCGAGAATCTCACCGAGGATTTCCACGGCGTCGAAGACTTCGGTGAAGCTTGTGTACAACGGGGTAAACCCAAAACGCATGATGCGCGGTTCGCGGTAATCGCCGATCACGCCTCGGGCGATCAGGGCCTGGATCACCGCGTAGCCTTCAGGATGCTCGAAGCTCACATGGCTGCCACGCCGGGCGTGTTCACGCGGGGTAATCAGCACAAGGTTATGGGCCGCGCAGCGAGCCTCCACCAAGTCGATAAACAGATCGGTCAACGCCAGGGATTTGCGGCGCAGGCTGGCCATGTCGGTCTGTTCAAAAATCTCCAGACCGCATTCCACCATCGCCAGCGACGTGATCGGCTGGGTGCCGCACAGGTAACGAGCGATGCCGGCGCTCGGCGCATAGCTGGACTCCATAGCGAACTGCCGCGTATGCCCGAACCAGCCCGACAACGGCTGGCGCACCAGGTCCACCAGCGCCGGGTTGACCCACACGAACGCCTGGGAACCGGGGCCGCCGTTGAGGTATTTGTAGGTACAGCCAATTGCGTAATCGGCGCCGGCCCGATGTAGGTCCACCGGCACCGCGCCCGCCGAGTGCGCCAGGTCCCAGATCGTCAGCGCACCGCACTCGTGGCTCAGGGTGGTCACGCCCTGCATGTCGTACAGGTAGCCGGTCTTGTAGTTGACGTGGGTGAGCATTACCACGGCCACGTCGGCGTCGATGGCCTGGGTCAGCTCGTCGGGGCTGCTCACCAAGCGCAGCGAATAGCCCTGTTGCAGCAACTCGGCCAGGCCTTCGGCGATGTACAGGTCGGTGGGAAAGTTGCCGGCCTCGCTGACGATCACCTTGCGCGTCGGCGCCCGCTGGCGCTGCACACTCAACGCGGCACTGAGCACTTTGAACAGGTTGATCGAGGTGGTATCGGTGATCGCCACTTCGCCATCGCGTGCGCCGATCAGCGGGGCCAACCGGTCGCCCAGGCGCAGGGCCAGATCCGCCCAGCCCGCGCTGTTCCAACTGCGGATCAAGCCCTCGCCCCACTCCTGGGCAATCACCTGTTGCGCCCGTGCCAGCGATGCCACGGGGCGGGCGCCCAGGGAGTTGCCATCCAGATAGATCATGCCGTGGGGCAGAGCGAACTGCTCACGCAAAGGCGCCAATGGGTCCTGGGCATCAAGGGTTTGGCAATGGCTTCGAAGGGGCATGGGCGATCCTGGTTTTTATAAGAGAAGATGAGCCAAATTATTAACGAAGCTTTAGAGAATTTTCGTGCAAAGTGGTGGGCAACAAGCTAATTAAGCTGTAGGAAATTCGAATTAAACCTCCAAATACGCGGAATTATTCTAAGCATGATTCTTGACCCCACCGACCTGCGCCTCCTGCATTTCCTGCAACAGGATGGCCGTATCAGCAACCAGGAACTGGCGGAAAAAGTCGCCCTGTCGCCCTCTGCCTGCCTGCGCCGCTTACGCCTGCTGGAGAGCGAAGGCGTGATCAGCGGCTACCGGGCGGTGCTGAATGCCGAGCAACTGGGGATCGAATTGGAGGCCATCGTTCACCTGTCTTTGCGCCAGGACGTGGAGGATTGGCACGAGACGTTCATCAAGAAAGTGCAAGGCTGGCCGGAAGTGGCCAGCGCCTATGTGATCACCGGCGCCAGCAACTATGTGCTGCGGGTACAGGCGCGCAACCTCAAGCATTTTTCGGACTTTATCGTGAACCACCTGAACCGCACGGCGGGGGTGACGGATATTCGCTCGGAGATCGTGCTGCAGAAAATCAAGGATCGGGATGAGGTGTTGGATCTGGTCGTGCGCAAATAGTCAGCCACGCCCCCATTCAAATGTGAGAGGGCGTTAGCCCGGCAAGCACGGCGACCTCAACGATGGTGGAATCCGCCCAACAATGGCTGTTGGATCAGGCACTTGATGGCGTTCAGCTGTATTACGAACAGTTCACGCAGAGTAATATCTGACCCCAGCACTTCTGAGGGGCTGATGCGGCCTGCACTCACCCTTAAGAAAAACAAGTAGAAGGGAACGTTAATGGCGGATGACATGGTTAACCCGGTGGGCCTCAAGCGTGGCTTGAAGAACCGGCATATTCAGCTGATCGCTTTGGGCGGCGCCATCGGTACGGGGTTGTTCCTCGGCTCGGCCGGGGTGCTCAAGTCTGCCGGGCCGTCGATGATCCTCGGCTACGCGATCGCCGGTTTCATCGCCTTCCTGATCATGCGCCAGCTCGGCGAAATGATCGTCGAAGAGCCGGTGGCCGGTTCTTTCAGCCACTTCGCGCACAAATACTGGGGCGGTTACGCGGGCTTCCTGGCAGGCTGGAACTACTGGGTGCTGTATGTGCTGGTGGGCATGGCCGAACTGACGGCGGTGGGCAAATACATCCAGTTCTGGTGGCCGGAGATTCCGACCTGGGTCAGTGCGTTGGTGTTCTTCGTCGCAGTGAACTTGATCAATACGCTGAACGTGAAGTTCTTCGGTGAGGCCGAGTTCTGGTTCGCGATCATCAAGGTGGTGGCGATTGTCGGCATGATCGTGCTCGGCTGCTATTTGCTGTTCAGCGGCAGCGGCGGCCCCCAGGCCTCCATCGACAATCTGTGGAGCCACGGCGGGTTCTTCCCCAATGGCGGCATGGGGCTGTTGATGTCCATGGCGTTCATCATGTTCTCCTTCGGTGGCCTGGAGCTGGTGGGCATCACCGCCGCCGAGGCCAGCGAACCGCGCAAGGTGATCCCCAAGGCGATCAATCAGGTGGTGTACCGCATCCTGATTTTCTACGTGGGTGCGCTGACCGTGCTGCTGTCGCTGTATCCATGGGACCAATTGCTGCAAACCCTCGGCGCGTCGGGCGACGCTTACAGCGGCAGCCCGTTCGTGCAGATCTTCTCGCTGATCGGTAACGACACCGCTGCGCACATCCTCAACTTCGTGGTGCTGACCGCGGCGCTGTCGGTGTACAACAGCGGTGTGTACTGCAACAGCCGCATGTTGTTCGGCCTGGCCGAGCAAGGCGATGCGCCCAAAGCGCTGATGAAGCTCAACAAGCAAGGCGTGCCGCTGCGAGCCCTGGCGATCTCGGCGCTGGTGACGATGCTGTGCGTGGTGGTCAACTACGTCGCGCCGCAGAGCGCGCTGGAGTTGCTGTTCGCCCTGGTGGTTGCCTCGTTGATGATCAACTGGGCGCTGATCAGCATCACCCATATCAAGTTCCGCAAGGCCATGGGCCAGCAAGGCGTGGAGCCGTCGTTCAAGACCTTCTGGTTCCCGTTCAGCAACTACCTGTGCCTGGCGTTCATGTTGATGATCGTCAGCGTGATGCTGGCCATTCCGGGGATTCGCGAGTCGGTGTTTGCGATGCCGGTGTGGGTGGGGGTGATCTATGTGGCCTACCGGTTGCGAATGAGTAAGGCGAAAGCGGTCGCCGCTGCGCAGTGATAGCCATATGGGAGAGGGCTTGCCCCCCTCCCATATTTGTTTACAGCGTGGAACGCACTCGCCACAGCTCGGGGAACAACACCGTGTCGAGCATCTTGCGCAGGTAACCCACACCTTCGGTTCCCCCGGTGCCCGGTTGGAAGCCGATGATGCGCTCCACCGTGGTCACATGGCGGAAGCGCCACTGGCGGAACGAGTCCTCCAGGTCGATAAACTTCTCGGCCAACTGGTACAGGTCCCAGTAACGGCTCGGATCGCGATACACCTCGCGCCATGCCGCCTCCACCGAGTCATCGTGTACGGTCGCGGCCGTTGGGTCGCGTTCGGCGCGTTGCGGGTCAATCGACAAACCGGCCTTGACCATCAAATTGATCGCCTCGTCATACAGCGACGGCGTGGCAATCGCCACTTGCAGTTGCTGCAACAATTCCGGTCGATGGGCATGGGGCCGCAACAACGCCGGGCTCTTGTTGCCGAGGATAAATTCGATCTCACGGTACTGAAACGACTGGAACCCCGACGACTGCCCCAGGAATGGGCGAATGGCCTTGTATTCCGACGGTGTCATGGTCGCCAGCACGGCCCAGGCATGCACCAGTTGGTCGAAGATTCGCGACACCCGCGCCAGCATCTTGAACGCCGGCGGCAACTCGCCCAGGCGCACGTGTTCGCGGGCGGCCTTGAGTTCATGGAGCATCAGCTTCATCCACAGCTCGGAGGTCTGGTGCTGGATGATAAACAGCATTTCGTTGTGGTCCGGCGACAGAGGGTGCTGGGCGCTGAGCACTTTGCCCAGGTCCAAGTAGTCGCCGTAGCTCATGGACTCGGAAAAATTCAGCTCGGCGTTATGCCATTCTTCCGGGGCTTGGTAGTCGGCAGAAAAGGGACATTGGCTCATCGCGTGGGCTCCTTGAGCGGGCGCAGGATTGCGCGGACCGGGCTGGCGTCGAGGTGGGCAAAGCGCAGCGGCAAGGCGATCAGCTCGTAGTCGCCCTCCGGCACGTCGTCGAGCACGATGCCTTCGAGAATCGCCATGCCATGCCGGGCCACGGCGTTGTGAGCGTCCATGGTCTTGGACTGTTGCGGGTCCAGGGACGGGGTGTCGATACCGATCAGCCGCACCCCCAGGCTGGCAAGCCGCTCGATGGTTTGCGCGGCGATGGCGGTGAAATTCTCATCCCACTCGGTCAGCGGCGCTTGTGGATAAGTACGCAGCAATACCCGCTCGGGCAAGTTATCCACACGACCGTCGAGCTGATGGGGCTGCACTAGCGCGCCACTGTCCAGGCAATGCAGCACTCGGCACGGGCCCATGTACACATCCAGCGAAACCTCGCCAATCGGCGCGCCGTCGGCGCTGTAGTGCAGCGGTGCATCCACATGGGCGCCGGTATGCGGCGAAAAGGTCACGCGCCCGACATTCACCGGACACTCCGGGCCCAACTGCCATACGCGTTCTTCCTGAAACGGCGTATCGCCCGGCCAGGTGGGCGTGGCCGCGCTCAAGGGCGGGCTGATGTCCCACCACGTTTTTATTGGGTTCATGCTCAAGGCTCTCGGTCGTTACTGGGGTGAATGATACGAGGGCCTGCTGTGAATTTTCTTGCAAATTCTGGCGTAAGAGGTGAGTTCTTTCGCACTTACTGCGAGAAACAGGCTTATTCACGCTCGAATATGTCGCCTAATGTGGGAGGGGGGCTTGCCCCCGATTAAGTGGGCCAGTTGATCCAGGTGCCCGTTGTGACGCCGCCATCAAGGGCAAGCCCCTCCCACACTGACCTCGCCGTGCCAATAACACCCTATTCATCTGCGCTTCTGGACATCCCGATGTCGAGTTCAGACCACTGAGGGTGCTGGCGACGCTATAGGGTTCGACTCTCGTTTCCTTGCCTCGGAGTCATCATGTCCAAGCCCATTACCGTACTGCGCGACACCCATCCCTTGCCGGTCCTGGATGCCTGCAAATGGGAGAAGCTCGAAGGCGACCCGCACACCGTCAACCTTAACGCCTACACCAGCGAAGACGGCAGCAAGATCATGGGCACCTGGATCTGCACCCCAGGCAAGTGGTACGTGGAATACGTGAAGTGGGAGTACTGCCACTTCCAAGAAGGCTACTGCGTGATCACGCCTGAGGGGATGGAGCCAATTCACTTGCGGGCTGGGGATATCTTTGTGGTGGAGCCAGGGATGAAGGGGACGTGGGAAGTGGTCGAGACGGTGCGTAAGTATTTTGTGTTTGCTTGACGGGCGATGGTGTAACGCACTGGGCACGAACTCAGCCCAGTGCACTTTCACGGTACGCATTAAGCCCTGACCTACAGTTTTTTCGTCGGCGATTGGCAAGATCTGAACGGTTTCAATCTACGAATTGAACAATTCAGAGGAAGCCAATGATCCCTATCTCGTCCCAAGTTGCCTCGCCCTTAACCATCTACCAGCCCCTAGAGCCAGGCAACCTAAGTGCAAAGAAACAGGTGTTCCCCAACTCCTGCGGTGCAGCCGCATTGCTATGTGCGGCAAAAGAACTTGGGGTCAATAAAATACCGGCTCTTGCCGGATCTATGTCTGAGCATCTAGGTGTCGACACACTTGAGCTGGACAATCGCTGTGAAAACGACCTGTATAGGATCACCAGCGGCAGCACAAGCATCAGGCAGGGGCAGAGCAATTTGCTAGAGGCTGGTTACTCGATGCCGGACAATATCGTCATCGCGGGGAGGCTTTTGGGCTTGAACATGAGAGTGGAAAAGTGCCCGGGCCTGTTCGTGACTGCATTGGAATGGCTTTACCCAACGATCGAAAAAAACCTCAAAGGGATTGGCTGCCCTGTTGACCTGCCTGGTCCTGCGCTCAGGAGCAATGAGGTAAAACTGGAAGCCATGGCGGTGTCATGCGTAGGCGTACCCATCGGATTGCACTGGGTGCTGAACCGGGCGGATGGCAGTTATATGGACCCCGCAACAGGCGAAAACCAAAAAAATCTTTCCGAGTTAAACAAGGGAGCTAAAAAAGCTGTCGGCAGAATAATTGGCTATTTCCCATCGGGCATTTCAATCGTCGCGTCGTTGAACACGTAAACGATGACGTAAAAGCCGGGAGGCAACCTAAAGTTGCCCCCCGCCCCCTTAATTGTTTTTAAGGTAGCTGTTGATGATCGCCGAGAAGTCCTTACCCCCTTCCCCACGCTGGCTCATAGACTGGTACAACTGCTGCGCCACTGCACCGAGGATCACCGGCTGGTGTGCCTGGCGTGCGGCTTCTGTTGCCAGGCCCAGGTCTTTGAGCATCAGATCGGCACCAAAACCACCGGTATAGCCACGCGACGAGGGTGCAGTTTCAATCACTCCCGGCCACGGATTGTAGGTATCCGAGCTCCAGCAGCGCCCGGTGGAGCTGTTGATGATTCCAGCCAGCACCTTTGTATCGATACCCAGCGCATCGCCCAGCGCCATAGCTTCGCTGACGCCCACCATGCTGATGCCGAGCAGCAGGTTATTGCAGATCTTGGCGATCTGGCCAGTACCTACTTCACCGCAATGCACGATGTTGCGGCCCATTTGCCCCAGTACCGGTTGCAGGGTAGCGAACAGTTCAGGGGTCGCGCCGACCATAAAGGTCAGCGTACCCGCCTGGGCGCCGCCGGTGCCGCCGGAGACGGGCGCGTCGGCCATCGCCACGCCGTGTTTGGCTGCCGCTGCGGCCACGTCACGAGCAGTCTGCGGGTCGATGGTGCTGCAATCCACCGCCGGCACGCCGCTACCGATACCGGCGAGTACGCCATCGTCATTCATCCAAACGCTGCGTACATGAGCGGCGGCCGGGAGCATGGTAATCACCAGCTCAGCGCCCTGGGCCGCATGGCGTGGCGAGTCGCTGATAGTACCGCCCAGTTCGGCGAGTTCCTTGAGCACAGTCTGGTTGAGGTCAAACAGGTTCAGCGCGTGGCCGGCCTTGATCAAGTTGCGGGCCATGGGCGCGCCCATGTTGCCCAAACCGATAAATGCAATCTTCATGAGGGTCTCCCGGAATCAGCGCAGGTTGATGGTGGTGTTGACGCCATCGTTGACCGTGTCGTCGTCGAACCAGCGGCTCGTGACGGTTTTGGTCTGGGTGTAGAACTGCACCACTTGCTTGCCGTAGGGGCCGAGGTCGCCGAGCTTGGAACCACGGGAACCGGTGAAGCTGAAGAACGGCACCGGCACTGGGATCGGGATGTTGATACCCACCTGGCCCACGTCGATTTCGCTCTGGAATTTACGCGCCGCCGCCCCACTCTGGGTAAACAGGCCGGTGCCATTGCCGAATGGGTTGGCGTTGACCAGGGCGATGGCCTCATCAAGGGTGTCAACTTCGATCACCACTAGCACCGGGCCGAAGATTTCTTCGGTGTAGATGCGCATGTCCGTGGTCACGCCCGAGAACAGGGTCGGGCCGACAAAGTTGCCCTGCTCGAAACCCGGCACCTGGATGTCGCGACCGTCCAATTCGAGCTTGGCGCCTTGCTGCACGCCACTTTCGATCAGCTCCAGGATGCGTGCCTTGGCGCGCTTGGAAATCACCGGGCCGACATCGGTGCCGGCTTCGCTGCCGGCGTTGACCTTGAGCTTCTGTGCCAGCGCCTTCAGGTCCGGCAGCCATTGCTTGGACGCGCCCACCAGCACCACCACCGACGTGGCCATGCAGCGCTGGCCTGCCGCACCGAAACCGGCGCCGACCAAGGCATTGAGGGTGTGTTCGCGGTTGGCATCCGGCAGCACGACGGCGTGGTTCTTGGCGCCCATCATCGATTGCACGCGCTTGCCGTGCTTGCCGGCCAGGTCATACACGTGGGTGCCGACGGCGGTGGAGCCGACGAAGGACACCGCCTTGATGTCCTTATGAGTGCACAGTGCATCTACCACGTCCTTGCCGCCATGCACCACGTTGAGCACACCGGCCGGTACGCCGGCTTCCAGCGCCAGCTCCACCAGCAGCATGGTCGATAGTGGGTCCTGTTCGGACGGCTTGAGGACGAAGGTGTTACCGCAGGCGATGGCCATCGGGAACATCCACAGCGGAATCATCGCCGGGAAGTTGAACGGGGTAATGCCCGCACACACGCCGATGGGCTGGCGCAGGGTGTAGGTATCGACGCCACCGGCGACGTTCTCGGCGAACTCGCCCATTTGCAGGGTGCCGATGGAACAGGCGTGCTCCACCACTTCCAAGCCACGGAAAATATCGCCCTCGGCATCGGCAATAGTCTTACCCTGCTCGGCACTGAGCACGACGGCGATGCGTTTGGAATGTTCGCGAATCAACGCCTGCAGCTTGAGCATGATGCGCATGCGCGCGCCGATCGGCGTCAGCTTCCAGGTCTGGAAGGCGCGATGGGCGGCATCGATGGCGGCGTTGACTTCATCAGCAGTGGCAAACGGGACTTTGGCCAGCACTTGCTGAGTGGCGGGGTTGACGATGTCTTGCCACTGGGTGGTCTTGGACTCGACCCACTCACCGTTGATCAGCAACTTGACCGGTTGTACGGAAATTTCGGCAGATGCGTTCATGTGGTCTCCAATTCTTATTTATATGCAGAGAACCAAGGCGTTGAACCGCCTTGAAGAATGAGGCGTTCGGACTGTTTTTGGAGTATAGATGTGCAAATCTCTAATAAGAACGCACATAAAAGCCGGACCAATATGCAAAAAAACATCACGTCTCTGGGCTCCCTGAACTGGGATGACCTGAAGTTTTTCCTCGAAGTGGCCCGCACCCGCAAGGCCAGCGTCGCCGCCAAGCGCCTGGCGGTGGACTACACCACGGTGTCGCGGCGCATCAGTTCGCTGGAAGTGTCATTGGGCACGCTGCTGTTTGAAAAATCCCGCACCAACGGCTTTGTACTCACCCCCGAAGGCCAACGATTGCTGGGCTACGCCGAGTCCATTGAAAGCACCCTGCACATGGCCTGCGAGCAGGTGTCCGGCTCCGGTGTCGCACTGTCCGGGCATGTGCGCATGGGCTGCACCGAGGGCTTCGGCAGCTTCTTCGTCACGC
Source organism: Pseudomonas rhodesiae (assembly GCF_007858255.1). Lineage (GTDB taxonomy): Bacteria > Pseudomonadota > Gammaproteobacteria > Pseudomonadales > Pseudomonadaceae > Aquipseudomonas > Aquipseudomonas rhodesiae. The sequence continues at coordinate 389,758 of NZ_VFEU01000005.1, forward strand.
CGCAATTGAGCCACTTTGTCGACACCTACCCGGCGATCTCCGTCGACATCCTGCCCCTGCCCCACTTCATCAGCCTGTCCAAGCGCGAAGCCGACATCGTCATCGCCCTGGAACGCCCGGAACACGGGCCGTACGTGTGTTGCAAACTGTGCGACTACACCCTGCAGCTGTACGCCACCCAGGATTACCTCGACCAACACCCGCCGATCCAACGCCCGGCGGACCTGGCCACCCACCCGTTTATCAGTTACGTCGATGACCTAGCCTTCAGCTCCGAGCTGCTCTACCTGGCCAACGTAGTCCCCGGCGCCAGCGCCAGCCTGCGCAGCACCAGCGTGATTGCGCAGTACGTCGCGGCACAACAGGGCCGCTCGATGGCGATACTGCCGTGCTTCCTGGCGGCACAAGACCCACGCTTGTTGCCGGTGCTGGGGGAGCAAATCACGATCACGCGCCAGTTTTGGATGTATTGCCGGGAGGACTTAAGGAAGCTGAAGCGGATTACGTTGTTGTGGGATTACATCAGGGAAGTGACCGAGCAAAACCGGGGGTTGTTAATGGGGGAAACGCGGGAGATGCGGTTTGCGGATTGAGAATCTGCAAGACCAAAGGAAGACTCATCCCAACGATTTCAAGAGACTACTGGCTACTGCAACAGCGATTGTGACAACAACACTTGTTACTGTGCCGGGGGCAGTCCAGATCTGTCGCGTGGTGAGCGTTATCCTAGATCAATTTTCTGGCAGTCAGCGCATGGCATTAGGAAACGCTTTAGTGATCCTCTCAATGGTAAAGCATGCCCAAAAATTGCCAGTGCAAGTACCTAGAATAAGCCAGTTGCTTGCATCAAGGACGTTATGCGGCTTATAGATTTTGAAGCCAAATTCAGAATGGGGTTAGGTGCTTGCTGTAGCCGAATTTAACACCTGATGCGAAAAACCCTCCGCACTCACTCTGTTTTGTGCAGCTCAGGCACTCAGGCGCGTACTCATTCTTCCAGTCGCTGATTGACTTACGGTAGTAGGGCTGGATGTCCCGATTCACCAAGCACAGCTGATGGTTATAGACAGAGATGTTCATACCGTATCTGGCCAGGATACTAACCGATTTGCTGAGCGTGTCTTTGTACTCGACCGGGTCGATCCACAGCTCATCAAGATTGGCTCTGGTGAAGCCCATCATCTCAAGGCCCATTAGCGCCACATGGTCAACAAACAGCAGATTGCGAGCGATGAACTCACACAGTTCAGGCAGGCGCTGCACCGAAAGTTTGTGAATGACAACTCGGATCTCAACCTTCTGACCCAAGCGCTTCAGATTGAGGATGCCCTGAATGGTTTCATCGAACGCGCCTTGGGCTTGGACGATGTAGTCGTGCAGCGTCGGATCGTCTGAATAGACAGGGATTCCTATCATCGCGTCGTGCAATTCAATCCGCGCATACTTTTCAGCGAACGCTGGGTCTTTGAAGCTGCGCCCGTTCGAGAGAATATGGATTGCGGTTCTCGGCAGATAACTTTTTGTCAGGCTAATGATCTTAAGGAAGCGCTCTCGATTGGTCGTCGGCTCGCCCCCAGTAAACCCCAGCTCGCGGGTATCTTTTGGAATAAGCGGAATCAGACTCTCGATTTCGTCAAGTATCCACGAGTCATCAGCTGCCTTAGGCGGTTGTGAACACATAAGACAGTAATGATTGCATTGCTCGGTGACCAGGATGCTGTTGTGCGGCGACGATGCTCGGAACAGTACGCTAATGCTCTGACGATCAGCTGAAAGCCGAATAATGTCACCATCATCGATGTAGCTGTAGTCATCCGGTAGGAGCGAGTAATCAGAGTCGGAAAGCAGTACCTCAACCAAGTGTTTATGTTTCTCAAGCAGAAGGTAGTGCGCGAATCCTCGGGGGATCTCCTGATCGGAAACCAAGTAGGCTATTTCCCGTCGCAAGACTTCTGGCAAATTCCGGCTGGTCGACACCTTGAGCAGAGTAAGGTCCCTATGAACATCAACCGCATGGATGCGGATAATCTTTCCGCCGAGTTTCAGCATCGGTTGGCCCAACCCATAAAAATCCGTTTTATTTGCTCATCGCTTTCCATCAGCTCAATGAGATGCTTGAAAATCGCCATATTTCGCTTGCAGAAAGAGGACTCAGGTTTTCTTGCTACAACGTCTTTGTAAATGGCGTGATGGTAGACAGGCTCCGCTCCACAGTAAGGTTCAAATGCACAGTCAGAGCACATAGGAGCGCTTAAGGTGAAAGAGTTTTCCAGTGCATCCAGAAGCTGATCAGAGAGGATGATCTCCTCATATGAGTGTTCAAGAATGTTGCCCAGACGGAACGTTTGATCTCCCATTTCGGCAAGCATACGGCTTTCATCTGAGGCGTAGACCGATCCGTCGTAGTTGAACACGATGGCTGCGATACCAGCACCGGCAGGGTTCATCAAATCAACGAACCCAGGGTCTTCTGATGTCAGCATTTTTGTCAGCACGAGCGAAGAATATTGCTCTACAAATCGTATGCCGGACTTGTTTAGATCAATGATGTACTCAAGGCCCTCCTTGTAAAATTCCAGCCAGCGCTCCGTGTCATACGACATGAATTTTTTGGTCTTGATCGCAAAGCCGTAAGGGGAGAGCGTGCGGAGGAAGATGCCATCAAAGCCCAGGCGCAAGTATTCATCAATGATGTCGCGTGCTCGTGGCAGGCTCTTATCTGTGGTTGTCATCAGGGCTGACACTTGGTCATAGCCGAGGGCTGCACGTGCTTTCTTCAAGCCTTCCTCGAAACGCTGATGACTATCTCTGCCGGGGCGTGGGCGATTTGCGTTATGCAGATCCATTGGCCCGTCAAGCGAAGATGAAAGAACGATGTTGTGCTGCTTACAGAAGTCGAGCACATCATCGTTCAGTAGCGAGAGCGTGGTCGCAATGACGAACTGTAGGTCACGTCCTTCCTTGACGTTACGTTTTTTGGCTTTAAGAACAACGTACCTCACCATCTCGAAGTTCAGCAGCGGCTCTCCACCCTGAAATTCAATTTTGATGGCGGGATTGGGAGACATAAATACGAAATCCAACGACTTGTCTGCCATCTCCGTGGTCATATCGAATTCGCCTTTGCTCTCCGACTGCCTTGAAACCTGGCAATACGGGCAGCTATGGTCACACCGAAGAGTCACTACAAAGATATGCAGATTGGTGAACTCGGCCAGCCTGGACAATCGCGTACGAATTTTGAGAGCCAGAAGCTGAAGTGGCGCTTGCTCATTGGTGAAGCGAATGAACTGCTTGGATCTAAGCGTAGGGATCAGCTCTGATGTGAGCGGAAGCGTCTTGCTAATGATCGATTCAAGCATCGGCACCGGTATGACATGAAATTCGCCTGCCATGTTGGTAATGACGTACTCGTTGTCATTCAGACGGTCGAACTTAAAGGGCAGCAACTCGTAGGGACGTTGCTGCGCGTAGAACTCCAGCTTTTGGAATTTACTCACTAATCAGTCCGGTTTTTGAAAAGGCCAGTCCGAGTATCAGGTTCTTGATCGGTTGCGTCTCAACTGCCAGTCGGTGACGAAGCTGATAATCGAGCGCATCCTTCTTGAACTCTTGGACCGCAGACAGAAAGGACTGCTCGTCCATGCCGATATTCGATGACAAAGCGCAGACAAACTGCTTCCCATCGGATGTGATATCAACGGTCAGGACATTGATCGATCGATATGCAGCTTTCTGCAAAACCTGCGCGTCATAAAGCCGCTCATCAAAAAGGAGCTTATGAGAGAAATCCATTATCGTCCCGAATAGTGGGAGCTGTGGGAACTGTGCGAAGAGTGGGAGCTATGGGAGCTGTGATAAGCCATCATCTGCCCCTGGTCCCCGCGTTTGAGAACAAAGGCGAACAGATCGTTGCCACCACGAACCGAAAGGTTCTCGCTTTGGGCTTCAGCTTGAAATGCGTTCTTGGCTTCCGGGCTGGGCTCGATAACTTCATAAGTAGTTAGAGCGGAGGCCTGTTCGGTAGCAACGGCTGCAGCCAGAGTGGCCAGGGGAACCAGAAAGGAACGCTTTTTCATTGCAGATATCCCTATAGATGCGATGGTTATTCGCTTCAGTGTCGGTGATCCCTGCTGATGATGTCAATGTGAAATCGCTTAATGGCCTTTATTCATCAACAATCCGACAACCGACACCCCTCTGCTTCCTGACTGCTTAACGCGGGCTATGAGTTGAGAAAATGCTCAGCGCGAAAATGATGCAGATACCAACACCTGGCAGGCTCTCCAACTGAGCCACGATTTGAACGCCACGGTTCAGAGCACCTTTGTCAGCGCCTCAGCCACCTGCTCGCCGCCCATTAAGGCACTACCAGCCCTACGCAAGTCATAGCTAACCTAGCAAAACCGGGAGGTTGTTGATGGGGGAAACGCGGGAGATGCGGTTTGCAAATTAATCGGCCGAAGCCAGACCAACCGGTAGGCAGGGACTCGCCGTGGTTCAGCCACGCCGTCATCGGGGGCAAGCCCCCTCCCACATTTGATCTGGTTTCGTCAGCCAGGTATTCAACCTGCAATGCATTCGAGGTGGGAGGGGGCTTGCCCCCGATGGGGCCTGCTCAGTCGATACCTGTGTTGCAGACCCACCGCTATCGGGGGGTGAGCTCATACTTGATCGGCATTCAGGTTGAAGCGCGTGAAACCGCTCAGTCGGCAATCACCACAATCGCCACCCGTCGATTCTCGGTGCGCCCTGCGGCTGTATCGTTCGACGCCACGGGCTGGCTGCTGCCCAAGCCGCGCAGTTGGATGTTTTCTTCTTTCATACCCACGCCCGTCAGCACCGTGGCCACGCTTTTGGCGCGGCGCAGGGAGAGTTGCTCGTTGTAGGCTTCTTTGCCGGAGACGTCAGTGTGGCCGTCCACGCGTACGCGCTCTATGCCCACGCCGAGCAGGGCTTTGCCGATGCGTTGGACGATCACGGTGCTCGGCGGGTTGAGGGTTTCGATGTCGCTGCCAAACAGCACTTTGCCCGACAGGCCGAATGCCCAGCCGTCATCCGTGAGTTCAAAGCCCTGTTGTTTGAGTACCGCGACTTGCGCCGGGGTCAGGCCTTTAGGGGGTTGTGTCTGACAGCCGCCGAGGGCCATCAAGACCACCAGCATAGTAAGAAACAGAACGCGTGCAGTCGAGAACAAGGGATCAACTCCTGTGTTGAACGTTAACAGCAGAGTGCTCCGACTCCGCCGTGTGCTGGCCGCCCTGGGTCAGGCGTTTGGCCTGGTACATCGCCGCGTCGGCGGCATTGAGCAAGGTGCCGGGTGTGGCGCCATGCTCGGGGTAAATAGCAATGCCGATGCTGAGCGACGTCAGCACTTGGGTGCCACCCGGCACCTCAATCGGCATGTCCATGCTGGCGATGATCTTGTCAGCGATGCGTTGCGCGTCCTCGGCCTTGTGCAACGGCGCAAGCAGGATGGCGAACTCGTCACCGCCCAGGCGCGCCACCAGGTCACCGTCACGCAGTTGCGCGCGCACACGGGCAGCGACAGCCACCAGCACCGCGTCGCCGGCGGCGTGGCCGAAGTTGTCGTTGATGTCTTTGAAGCGATCGCTGTCGAGGAACAATACCGCGACCCGCTCGTCGAGCTTGGCCGCGCCGCGCAGGGCTCGAATCAGCCGACCTTCGAAGAACGCGCGGTTGGGCAGGCCGGTCAGGCTGTCGTGGTTGGCCTTGTGGGCCAGGGTTTCGTTTTCGCTTTGCAGGTGGCTTTGCCAGGCTTCCATTTCGCCGAGCAAGGCATTGAAGTCACTGCCCAGGCTGTCGAGTTCGGCGATGCGCGCGGGCGGTACACGTCGATCAAAATCCCGCTCGCTACGAGCGGCGTGAGCCACGGCGGCCAGGCTTTGCAACGGCACGGTGATCCCGCGCAGCAGTCGCCGGGCCAAGTGTAATGCGACCCAGGCGCTGAGGGCGGTGCAGATCAGAATCCCGGCCAGACCACTGAGCAGGAAGCGCAGCAGGCTGCCGCCGTGGCCGGTCAGGTGGATACTGCCGACGGTGCGGCCCTGGTGCAGGATCGGTTGGTTGATCGGCTGTTCAAGCAGGGCATGCGCCAGTGCCAGTTCCACCCGCGAGAGCATGCCGGTTTCGGGGCGTGCCCAGTGGGCCAGTAACTTGCCGTTGGCGTCGAAAACGTCGGCATCGGCCACCTCTTCGGTGGACGCAATCAGGCTCAGTGCCTCGGTGGCTGCGGCGCGGTCGTTGAACACCACCGCCGCTTCCACGGTGTAAGTGATGGAGCGTGCGATCAGGTGCAAGTTGTGTTCGGCATAGACGCGCAGCGCCAGCACGCCGAGCAGGGTCAGGGACACACTGGCCAGGGTCACCGCCACCAGAGCCAGGATCAAATGACCACGGCCGATAACCGAGCGCAGGCTAGGTCGCACTTTCACATGGGTCATGGAGCAGGCGCCCGACGGCGGGACAGTTGCAGCACGCTGGGGTGAATGCGCACGCCGCTGCGTGCCACCGAGTCGAGATTGACCTCGAATGACACTTGTTCATCGCTTACGCGCAGGCAAAACAAGCTGCCGACGGTGCACTGGTCGCCGCCTTCGCTGATGCTGAGCACCGGGTGGCCGATCAACGAGGCAAACAATTGGCTGCGCTCATCGGCGGTAAGCTTGCCGATGTACACCGCGTCGCAGGCGTTGACGATATCGGGATGGTTGACCAACAGGCGCTGCACCACCACCGGACGGCCGGTCGCCTGGGTGGTGCCTTTGATCAGGTCATCGGTGTATTGGGTGGGCCCGACGATACACAGGCGCAATTGCGCTGGCTCCACCGGCCACCGCGCGTAACTGAGAATACCGAGTACCACCTGAGTGACCGCCTGGGCACGCTGCGCGGCCATACCCTCGGTGGCCGGGACGTCCGCAAACCCGTATGGCGCCAGCGCACACAGCAGCGCCATCAGCAGCAGGCGTCTCCAGCTCCAACGGCACTCTGTGGGCGAGACAGCCACGTTCATGCTGCGATTCTCTCAGGTGTTTTCGTGGGGTGATGCCGCAACGATAGCACAGCGGCGGAAAACCCCGCGAGGCAGTGCCTTCGCGAGGTCCGCTATTTTTTCAGAAAATTCAGGCAGTAGAATCAGAAATATTAGATGACCTATCAGTCAATTTTTTAGGCGCCTTGATCCAACTCCAGCATTAACCCACTCAAGCGCTTGACCTTGCGCCGCACCGCTTCCTCAAACACACCGCCGCGCGGCTCGATCAGGCTGAACCAGCGCTTGGCGCGGGTGATGCCGGTGTATATCAATTCTTTGGTCAACACCGGGTTCAGGGCGTCGGGCAGGATCAGCGCAGTGTGGGTGAATTCCGAGCCTTGGGATTTGTGCACGGTCATGGCGTACACGGTTTCCACATCGTTCAGGCGGCTGGGCAGCACGAATCGCACGCCGCCCTGGCCGTCATTACGTGGGAAAGCCACCCGTAGCACCTGAGGGCCACCGTCGCTTTCGGGCAGTTTGAGGGCGATGCCGATATCGCCATTCATCAGGCCCAGGCCGTAGTCGTTGCGCGTCATCAGCACCGGGCGACCTTCGTACCATTGCTCGTCACCTTCGATCAGCCGCACTTTACGCAGCGCCGCGGTGATTCGCAGGTTCAACCCCTCCACACCCCACGGACCTTTGCGCACGGCGCAGAGCAATTGGAACGCGTCGAAGGCCTGCAACAATTGCTGCGCCCAGGCCGTCCAGGCGTGGTCGTCACGGGGGGTGGCGGGTGACGGACGCGCCGATTGCAGCAGGTTCAGGTAATAGCGATAGCCCTCGGCACCGCCGCCCTGCCCGTCCAGCACCAGGCGCTCAAGCGCGTGGTCGTGTTCGCCCTTGAGGCTGACGCAGAACAGGTCGCTGTGGCTGCGCGCGGCCAGCAGCTTGCGGGCCTCTTCGGCATTTTGCTGGTTGACCCAGCGCGCCAGTTGGCCGATGCCGCTACCTTCGCCGAACCGCCGCGAATAGCGCAGCATCACCACTTGTTGCGCCAGGGGGTGGCTGTGGTCAAGGTCTTCGCTCAGGCCGCTGGTGCTGAGGTCTTCACCGCTGACGGCTTGTAGCCACTGGCGCGTGTCGGGGCTGTACCAACCGGCTTCGGCGTCGCGGCATAAATCGCCGAGCACGGCACCGGCTTCCACCGAGGCCAGTTGATCCTTGTCGCCCAGCAATACCAGACGGGCGTGAGGCGGCAGCGCGTCCAGCAGATTGGCCATCATCTCCAGGTCGATCATCGAGGCTTCATCCACCACCAGTACATCCAGGGGCAGCAAGTTGCCCGCGTGGTGACGGAAATGCCGAGTGCCCGGGCGACTGCCCAGCAAACGGTGGACGGTGGTGACTTGGGTCGGGATCTTTTCCCGCACCGTATCGGGAACACTCAGCGACAGCACTTGCTGGCTGATGGATTCGGTCAGGCGCGCCGCCGCTTTGCCAGTGGGAGCGGCCAGGCGAATGCGCAGCGGGCTGCCGGATTCCACGGCCGGCGCCTGCAACAGCGCGAGCAGGCGCACCACAGTGGTGGTCTTGCCAGTGCCGGGGCCGCCGGTAACGATGCTGAACGCCCCTCGGGTAGCCAGGGCGCAGGCGAGTTTCTGCCAGTCCACTACGCCGTCGGGCGCGGGTTGAGCGAACAGGCCATTGAGCCGCTCGGGCAAATCGGCGGTGAAGTTTTCCTGCGTCGCCAGGCGCTGGCGCAATGCGAAATCGATACGTCGCTCGTAGGTCCAGTAGCGCCGCAGGTACAGACGTTTCCCCGACAGCACCAGAGGCCGGCTTTGTGCCGCTTCACTGCCGTCGAGTGCAAGGGCGACCAACGAGCTGGCGGCCAGTGCATGGCACCAATGGGCGCCATCGAGGCCATCGAGCAACTGCGACGGAAGCAACATCGCGCCGGTCTGCAGGTCGCCTTCGGGCGGCAGGGACAGGGCAAAATCCGGCGCCTTTAGGGTTTCGAACAGATCAAGGCAGACGTGCCCGTGACCCAATTGGTGGCTGGTCAACGCCGCAGCGAGCAACACCAGAGGATCGGCCTGGGGATCGAGTTCGTGCAGGAAGCCAACGAAAGCCTTATCCAGCGCCCGCAACCAGCCGCGTTCGACCCAGCGTTCCAGTAATTGCACCAGATCGGCGGAGCGTTCCAGCGGCGCTAGTGCCTCCAGCGGTAACGGCGACAGGCTCATAACAGCACTCCTTGTTCCCAGGCCGGCTCAGTTTTGGGTGGCAGCGGTTTGCCTTGGAACAACAGGTCCAGGCCTTCGATCAGCGCCCGTGGCGGCCGGGTGAAATACGCGCCTTGGCTGGCAGACTGGGTGCCGCGCAGGAACAGATACAGTGCGCCGCCAATGTGGCGGTCGTAATCGTAGTCGGGCAAACGTGCCTTGAGCTGGCGATGCAGGGCCAGTAGGTAGAGGACGTATTGCAGGTCATACCGATGCTCAAGGATCGACTGTTCCATGGCTTGCGGGGTGTAGGCCGAATCGTCAGGCCCGAGCCAGTTGGATTTGTAGTCGGCCACGTAGTAGCGGCCATCGTGTTCGAACGTCAGGTCGATAAACCCCTTGAACATGCCGTTGAGCAGCACCGGTTCGGCAGCCACCCGGGCGACGCCGTCATGGGTGTACTGACACACCAGTTTATCCAGGGCGAGCACATCGACATTATGACTGGCGAACCAAAACTCCATCTCGATCTGATAGTGCCGCAGGCCGCTCAAGGCCACGCGACCGTTATCCACAGGCAGTGGCGTGTGCAGCAGATGGCCCAGCCAGGCACTGAGGGTGACGATCCAACCCTCCCAGTTGCGCCGATTGCAACGCGCGCCGACGGCTTTTTCGATGGCCTGTGGCGTCACGTTGAAGCCTTCTTCACCCGCCCACTCCAGCAAACCATGCAGGAAGGTGCCGGGGTTGGGGCCGCGTGGGAAACGGTGAATGTCGCCGCCAGACGCTGCCACTTCACGCGGTGCATCCGGGTCCAGGCGTTCGTCATCGAACAGCTTTTGCGCTTGTGGGTTTTCGGGCGCTTCGAGGGTCGCGGTGTTCAGGCTGTCGCCAATACGCAGCGCGCTGTAGGAAGCAATCCACCAGTTTTCCGCCGCCTTGCGGCTGGGCAACAACGGCGCGAGCAGCGTGGCCTGGTTGCGCGGCGGGTGGAACAGCACCTCTTGCGCCTCAGGCACTTGGGCGTAATGGATGGCTGGGCAACCGTCCTGCAAATCCAGCAGCCAACGGGCCAGGCCCGTCGACTCGCGCAGCACATTGCCGCCGCCAAGCAAATAGCCCAGGGCACACAAGTGCAGGACCGAACTACTGCTGTTGCCGCGCTTGAGGTCGGCGACGCCCAGCCAGCACGCGTGCTTGGCGCGGGTCAGGGCGACGTAGAACAAGCGCAGGTCTTCGGCCAGGCGCTCGTCGTCAGCCTGGGCAATCAGCTCGGCGGTCGGGCGCAGGCTGACCTGGGATTTGCCATGTTCATCGTGGTAGTGCAGCGGCAGGCGGCTGCCGTCCACGGGTTTGGCCGAACAAATAAACGGCAGGAACACCAGGTCGTATTCCAGACCTTTGGATTTGTGGATGGTGACCACTTTGACCAATTGCTCATCGCTTTCCAGACGCAGGATCTGCTCTTCACCAGCCTGCCCCGACAGCGCCAGATGCTCGGCCAGGTGACGGATCAGCGCTTGTTCGCCGTCCAGCTCCGAGGCGGCCTGTTGCAGCAGTTCGCTCAAGTGCAAGAGGTTGGTCAACACACGTTCGCCGTCACTGCGGGCGATAAGGGTTTGCGGCAATTTGAAGTCGTGCAGCAAACGCCGCAGCATCGGTAGCACGCCTTGGGTGCGCCAAATCGCACGGTAACCGCGAAACTGCATAACGCGGCTTTCCCACGCCAATTCGTCCTGATTCAGACGCTCCAGTTCGGGCAGCGACAGATTCAACGTGACACACGCCAGGGCGGCACGCAGGGGGCGCTCCATATCCGGCTCGGCGCAGGCCTTGAGCCAGACCAACAGGTCATGGGCTTCCTGGGCGGCGAACACCGAGTCCTTATCGGACAGGTACACGCTTCGCACACCCCGAGCGGCCAATTCCGCACGCACGGCTTGGGCCTCCTTGCCGTCGCGGACCAGGATGGCGATATCCGACGGCAATACACCTTTGAAGCTGGCGTTCGGTTGTTGGAAACCGGCCTTGCCTTGTTGCCCGGCATTGAGCAGCTCAACAATCTGCGTAGCACAAGCAGCAGCCAGGTGCTGGCGGTACACCGCATTGGAAATCGGCTGGTCGGTTGCCAAGTGCCAGAGGTTCATCGCCGGCACAGGCTGGCCGTCGACCAGCAAGGTCTCTTTGCGGCCTTGGGACAATACCGGCTGGAACGGCACCGGGTTATCGCCATTCGGCTCGCGGAACAGAAACGCGCCACGCCCGGATTCCGCACGCTGGAACACATGATTCACTGCGTCGACCATTGCATGGCTGGAGCGGAAGTTGGTGCCCAGGGTGTGATGGCGGCCGAGTGTGGATTTACGTGCGCGCAGGTAGGTGTAAATGTCGGCGCCACGGAAAGCGTAGATCGCTTGCTTGGGGTCACCGATCAGGAACAGGCCGCTATCCAGGTGGTTTTCTTCGATGCGATAGATGCTGTCGAAAATGCTGTATTGCACCGGATCGGTGTCCTGGAATTCATCAATCAACGCGACCGGGAATTGCTCGCGGATCACGCTGGCCAGGCGCTCGCCGCCCTCTGCTTGAAGGGCCGCGTTGAGGCGGATCAGCATGTCATCGAAGCCCATTTCGGCGCGTCGGCGTTTTTCCTCTTCGAAGCGTTTACCCACCCAGGCGGCGGCGTGTTGCAACACGGCGGCGTCGGGGGTGGGCAAGGCGTCAAGGCTGGCTTTGAGGTTGGCCATGGCATCGATAGCGGGATGCCGGGGCGGCTCGCCCTTCCAGGCTTCGGCCATGCCCTCGGGCGTGAGGCGTGTGAAGCCGGTGCCGATGTCCAGTTGCTCCTGGGTTTCGTCGCTTGCCCAAGCACTGAGCTTTTCGAACCAGGGCTCGAAATAGCGCGCTTGCATCTTGCGACCGTCGACGGCTTTGGCAGCCACGGCCTGCAGGCAAAGATCGCGCAGTTCGGCGGCCCACTGCTGCCATGGCGCTTTGAGGGCGACCAGCGCTTCGCGGCGCTCCTGCAAACAGGCGTTGATCAACTCGGCGGGATCGCGGGTTTCGTCGCTGGGACGCTCGCTGCCGAACAGCGCGCGCACCCGCGGCATCAGCGCAGCGGGGCCGCCCCAATGAGTGCGCACCCAGTTGAGGGCATCGTCGTGCATCGGGTAGCAGAACAGCCGCCAGTAATCGCGCAGTACTTCGCCGAGCAGGTCGCTGTGATCGGTTTCCAATGTCTGGGTAAACAGGCTGCCGCTGTCGAACGCATGTTCGCGCAGCATGCGCTGGCACCAACTGTGGATGGTGGACACAGCCGCTTCGTCCATCCACTGGGCAGCGATGTCCAGGCGGTTAGCGCAGGCGGGCCACTGCTCAGGCGCATAGTGCACACGCAGGTCGGCGATCAGAGCGTCGGGCGACGGGATCTCATCGCGGAAAAACCGCGCAGCTTCAGCCAGGCGAATGCGGATACGCTCACGCAGTTCCTTGGTGGCGGCATCGGTAAAGGTCACCACCAGGATCTGCGGCGGCAGCAATTCACGACCAAAACCCCACGCATCGCCGCCGTGGCCAAGCACCAGGCGCAGGTACAAGGCGGAGATGGTGAAGGTCTTGCCGGTGCCAGCGCTGGCTTCAATCAGCTGGCTACCTTTGAGTGGGAAGGCCAGGGCCAAAGGTGTGCTGCTCATGCGCCGGCCTCCTCGCCAGTAAGTGATCGCCACGGCGCATCAAGCATGGGTCGGTACAGTGTTTCGCACCAACCTTCGAATTCTTCGCTGGCCACCAAGGCTGCGTAATCCGGAAATTGGCGCGTGAGTGCGGGGGTTTCCCGGCGTTCGCCGTCGGTGGTCAGCCCGTCGCCTTCGTAGGCTTTGCTCGCCGCAGCATGGGCTTTGGCCGGCTCGGTCTGGCCCAACCAGGCGAATGCGGTCTTGACCGCCACCGGCAGCGGCTTGCGCATGCCGCTGTGCCAGGCCAGGAGCAGGTGGCCGAGGATATCCTGGGCGAGCGCTGGGTCCAGGGGGGCCAACAGCAAGGTGTCATCACTGGCCACCAAGCCGGTACTCAACGGCAGCCCGCAAGCGCAGGCCACCAGATGATTGACCCATGGGCGGATCAGACGATGCCACTTGCGTGTCTTGATCGAGCCGATGCTATTAGGGATGGTGCTGACGCTAAGCAACCCGCCATCACTGCGCCGATGCAGCCCACTGATCCAGCCTTCCAACCTGATCCCCTGATGCTCAAAACTGACCGGTTCCGTCGCGGTATACGGGATTGGCCATAGGGCCAGTAGTTGCTGGTAGCGTTGCAGCAGGCCGGGCAAAGGCTCGATCAGTTCGTTGCGCAGGCATTCGCCGAAACCAACCATGGGCAGCAGGCCACTGCCTTGTAGGCGCTGGGCCTGCGCCTTGAGCGCCTGGTCGAGGTGCTCCGGTTGGCTCAGCGCCGCAGTGAGCAGGCTGTCGCTCAGGCTGTAGCGTTGCAGAGCATCAAGGACGAAGGGTTCTTCATCGGCCAGAGGTACTTCAGCGGCCTCAAAGAACACTTTCAGACGCTGACTGAAGAAATGCTTAACCGGGTTGCGTAGGAAATCTTGCAACTGACCGAGACTTAGAGGTTCTTCTTGCTGATGCTGCGCCAATTCCGGCTCCGTGCCGGTGACGGGCACGTCCTCGTGCAATACCTGCCATTCGCGGGCGTAGCTGAACAGCGGATCGCCTGCGTGGAAATAGCGGGAGCTGAACGGCTGCAATGGGTGTTCCTGGGTCAGCGCGTCAATGAGGGGGGCGTCGTTTGCCGCGTGCTTCCAGCCGCTGGCGAGATGATCGCGCAACTGACCGATCAGCACCGAAGCCGGACGCTCGCTGTTGTCGCGGATGCTGCGGCCGACCCAACTGATGTAGAGCTGGTCTCGGGCAGAGAGCAGGGCTTCGAGCAGCAAGTAACGGTCATCTTCGCGACGGGACCGGTCGCCTGGGCGGTAGTCGCTGCCCATCAGGTCGAAGTCCAGCGGTGGCTGGGCGCGAGGGTAATCGCCGTCGTTCATACCCAGCAGGCAGACGAGCTTGAAGGGAATGGCACGCATGGGCATCAGGGTGCAGAAATTGACAGCTCCGGCGAGGAAACGCTGGGACAGTCGGCCTTGATCCAGACCGGCGAGCCAGGCTTCGCGGACCACGGTGAGCGGTAACTCGTCCTGCAGGCCGACGGACTCACAGGTTTCCAACCAGGTTTCTCGCAGCTGTTCCAGTTGGCTCAGCAGATAGTCATCGTGTTCACTACTGGCCAGGAAGAACCGCTGCATCAAGTCTTGCAAGCGCTCGCCCCATTGCTGCGGCGCTGCTGGCTCGGACAAGGCCTGATGAGCGTCACTCAGCGCATCGAGCAAGGCAACCAGCGGGCCAATCAGCGCCGCGTCAAGGCCGCCAATTTCGTCGTAAGGTTCGATGCCTTCGCAGGCCGCGCCGCTGCCTACCGCATACCCCAGCAACATGCGGCGCAGGCCGAAGCGCCAGCTGTTCTGTTCAAGCTCAGCAGGCAGGCCCAGGCCGGCACGTTGTTGCGCGTCGAGCCCCCAGCGGATACCAGCGCCTTCGATCCAGCGATGCAGCGTCGGCAGGTCGCGTTCCTTGATTGCAAAGCGTTCGCGCAGGGCGGGGACGTCGAGCAGATCGAGGACTTCGCTGACGGGGAAGCGGCTGTCGGGGAGTTTAAGTAGATGCTCGACTGCGATCAGCAACGGATCGCGGCCGCGTTGGCCCTGGTCCGTCAGGGTGAACGGGATAAAGCGCGGATCGTTGCGCTCAAGCTGACCGAACACAGCACGGATATGCGGCGCGTAGCTGTCGACATCCGGGACCATAACGATGATGTCACGAGGACGCAGCGTGGGATCGGCACTGAAGCGCTGCAGCAGTTGGTCGTGCAGCACTTCGACTTCACGTTGCGCGCTGTGGGCGATGTGGAAACGGATAGACGAATCACGCTCCAAGTCGACAGCGGGCCATAGATCGCGGGTTTCATTGAGTGGGCGCAGTTCGAGGATATCGTCCTGCAACTGATTGAGCAGTGTGGTCGGGGTGCTCTCGCTGAACAGATCGATGCGTCCATCGCGGAATGCGGCGCGGTAGCTATTGGGATCATCGTAACTGTCCAGCAGGCTGATGTAGTCGCGCCCCTGTTTGCCCCAAGCAGCCAACAGCGGATGGGCATGCTGGTGCAGGGTTTGCGGATCGATACTGATCGGCATGCCGGCTTTACGCGCCTGGCGTTTGTATACGTTTCGAAGCAGGTCTTTGTCGGCCACGATGTCGGACCAATGGTGGCGACAGGGGTTGTGTACGCATAACAGAACTTGACTGAAACGAGCCAGACCGGCGAGTGCTTCGAGAGCCTGGGCGGGCAATGACGAAATACCGAACACGATGACCCGTGAAGGTAGGTCGGGTGGAGCTTCCTCGAGGGTATTGATGCGTTCGATAAAACGCTGATGCACGCCGGCACGGCTTTCGGCCATGCCCTCCTCACCGACATCCAGCAGCAACGCACGCCATAACTCGGCCTGCCAGCAGTTCGCCGGACTGAGGGGCTTGGCCTCACCTCGTCCATTGCGCAGTTGATGGCGACCGGCGGCCCAATCTTCAAGCCAGTCGGCGCGGTAGACCTGATATTGGTCGAACAGGTCGGCCAGGCGTTCGGCCAATTGATAGCGTTTGCGCAGGTCGGTGTCGTGGGTCAGGAAGCGCTGCAACGGCTCGAAGTGCGGTTGGTCAATGAGCTCTGGCAGTAGACGCATCAACCGCCAAGTGAGTGGGGCTTTATCGAGCAAGGATTTGGGGGGGATTTCGTCACGCCCCAGGACCATGCGATAGAGCTGCCACATAAAACTGCCGGGAAGTTGTACGTCGATGGCAGCAGCGATGCCGCAGCCGCCCATGTCATCGTCTTCCGGATCTTCAGCCAATGCCAGCTTGAGCCACTGGGCGATACCGTTGCTTTGTACCAATGCAATTTCATTTTCCAGGGGCGCGAGGGGATACCGGCGCATCCAGCTAACCACCAGGCTGCGCAACTCATCCAAGCGGTTACCGTGAACCACCATGAATCCAGCGCTGAGGGACATCGCATCCGGCATAACAGCTTCCTTGGGAAAGCAAAATCGGGGGTATGGACTTTAGCACCGAAGTCGGCGCTGATGATGCCCACGGCTTTTCGAGCGCGCAAAACAAAACCCCAACTGCTTTCGCAATTGGGGTTTCGGAATTTAATCTTGACGATGACCTACTCTCACATGGGGAAA